>CAWAAX010000001.1:0-49317 GCA_963780225.1 uncultured bacterium
TAAAGCAAGTGCTCTGTTTGAAAGGGTTGGGGTAGTTGTATACTCCGTCAATTTTATTTTCTCCCGATAGAGACAATATATGCAAATTCAGTTCCAAAGTGCCCTTATTTGGAGAACCACTATTTTGGGACAAATCGTAAACGGAAAAACGATATTTATGATGACCGCTATCTGAAACAACGGCCCAAGAAGTTTGCCCGGAAACGGTGCTGCCATTTTCAAATACAAAACCGGCGCTGAGATTATACAACGGTGGTTTATTGTCAACAAATAGTTGTATCTGATCGGTTTGGATGGCCGATAAGGGATTTATATTAAGCCCCCTATCATCACTGATCTTAACAATCAATTGTGATAATTTGCCAACTATATCCCCGTCGACCAATTTGATGCCATTGTTCCACACCTCTATGATTGGTCTGGTCGTGTCAGTCGTGTCTGGGGCCGCCGTCCCTCCTATCCAAAGGTTGCCACCCAAGGCACCACTGGCATCTGTGTTTGGCCCCCAAGCGTAAACACCCAAACGGGCACCAGCGACAACCAAGCTGCTGTCCATGATTGAAGTCATATCTGGCAAAATGAAATTGGCATTTAAGCTGTCACTTTGCACAAGTGCGCTAAACTTGATTATCGGTTGACCCGGAATTTTAAATTTAAGCGAGTGGGTAAAATCAGAACTGTCGGTTCGGGTAGCATCATAAAGCGTGAGAAGGGCCTGGCCATTTAAGAAACTGGGCAATCCGTTTATTTTGCCGTTTACCGAATAAAGCCCCCGGCTTTTCAGTGTGTCTTCGCTTAACTCCAGGCTACAAGTGCCGGCCGGCTTGGATAGATATAAAGCCGGATCGCCCATCAGAATATAAAGCGGATTATCAAAAGTAAATTTACTATTATACACTGCCTGCCCGATGTCATATGATTTATTAAACAAACCGTAATATATGAGTTTAACCAGCGTACCATTCCCGGAAGAATAAGTTCCCCGGGTTGCCCCGACTGTGGCAATGGCTCCCCCTCCGTTTTTAACCACCAGGGAAGTACCTATGGACTCGTAACGGTTCATGTCGAATCTGGAGGTTCCGCAAGTTCCCATGAGCACCAGCGGCAATTTGTCGCCGTTGACCAGATTGGCTACGTCCGTATCGCGAAAATACCATTCATGGCCCCAGACCCAATAGGCGCCGTGACCGAAGAAGTTGATGATACCCGCTCCCTGATTCCAGTTGCGGATCAGGGCATTGCGGGCATCGGGCTTATGGTTGTCCGAAGCCATGGGATATTCCCGCATGACCCCATATACTTTTGTTATGTTGTAACTGTTTGGGATTAGGTATTGAGCCAGATATTCCGAATCGGTGGTATGAATCGTTTCACCACCGTAGATGCCGCTGGTGATAAATTCATCATCAGCCATCAAAATGGCCTGATTGTGCCACTGGGCATTACTGGTCGAAGTTTTATAGCAGGAAGCTTTATTAACTATAGTCCAAGCTTCGACGGCATTTTTAGCAGGTATCCTGGCCAGTATCAGCTGGGGGATTGTGGTCGAATCCAGATATACATACCAATCATCAAATGATTTGAATAAATACTCCCCAAGTTCATAATACAACCCATCCTCTTGATGGGTTGGTATAAAGTTATGTCTACCCCATGTTTTATCAATTTCCCTGTAATCATAACTGCCGTCACCGAATAAGAGGCATCTTTTGGGGCTGCTGCCGCTCGAGTTCAGATAAATACAATCCAAAAATTTGCGGATAGCTGAGGGGTCTTTAAGACCGAAACTGAATTCATTATATATCCAGGAAAGTTTTACCGCTGCCATTGGCTGAAGGCGGGTTTCGCCGGCATGTATTGTCAGCAACGCCTGGGCCTGGGGCCAAAATTCATCGGCGGTTATTATCAGGTAATTAGCAGTTAAATATTTTTGTCTGAGAGACTGGGGTACATAAGGTTCTATTTTTACCGGTCGTTGCCATCCGGGACTGGCGGCGGCCCAGTAAAGCCGGCTTTTTTGCCAGGCATCCTCAAATTCAGCATATGATTGATAAATGCGGTCGCTCTCAATAGTAACCGGCTTTTCGGGGTTGCTGATATCCAGGATCATCAGGCTGTCGCTGGCAAAACCGGTCAGGCGGTACCGGTACTGTTGTCCGATTAGGGAATCGGACCGGAATTTCAAGTTGTAATTAAAGGCTTGATAATTACGGCGATAATAAACTTCGAACCAATTTAAATACACAATATCCAATGTGTCGGCAGAACTTCTGTCCAATTGCAGGTTCAAAATGTTGGAAGAAGCTGGTAGTTGCGTCATAATCAGTGAATCATCATACGCTCCGGACAAAGGGGTGCCGGTCCATATCTTTTGATTGTACAGGATGCCGTTAACGCCCCAGTTCAAATGATGATTACTTTCCGTACCAGAACGGTAATTGATTTTTACTACGGCTATCCCAGAGACGGCATAAGATAAATCAAATGACAGGCTATAGTCGTGGTAATCTTCCACCGTCATCCGTTTCAAACTTAACCAGTACCAGAGTTCTCCTGAATTGAAGGGGTTGAAAGAATCCTGTTCAAAATGCAAAGTATCTGTAAAACTTTTGGGAATGATATAATTTAATGATATCGGCCGGCAGTCTCGTTCGGCCATCCTTAAACCTGTGGAACCTCCCCAGCATAGCCAGTAGCAATTGGTGTCGCCATAAGGATTATAAAAATGGCCGTTAAGTAAGGCACTGTTTTTATCCCAACCGGCCAGGCTTTGGCCGTAAAATATGATCTGGTCTCCGGCGTCAAACTTACCATCCTGCTGCCCTTTAACAAAAATATTCATCTGCTTTAAGGTATCTGTCGCCGGGCTGTAGGCCTTTGAAAAGGGCCGCGATCCGCCGTTGTAAATTTTTATGGTCCGGGGATCAATTATGTCGGGGTTGATGCCGTTCCGTTTCAGGTAGTTGTAATCCAGCCGGTATATTCCCTGGTTGACCACCGATAATTTATACCAGACAGGGGCTTGAACAAAAGGATCTTCGACTTTGGCCTCGGATTTGGCCGGCTCCGGCAGCCAGTTCTTTGACTGTGTGTAATTGATTATTTGATCGGCCAGGATCGGCCCGTAAACTTCATCATCGCTGTTCAACCCCGAACGTCCGGGAGTATCCCAAGTTACCTCCAACTGTACCTTGCTATAAACTCTCAATTTCCTGGAAATCGGGTCGTATTGAGTGGGACAGACTTTTATCAACGCTACCCGGTGGCGCCTGAGCATATCCACCGAGTTAAGCGATACTGTAGTTTGTGGCGACAAACCTTTGTTGTGGTAAGATTTATCGTTTTTACGATACACGTATTCACCCAGACCGTCCCGTCCATTACCCTCTAAAAATGGGACTGGAGCCAGGTCTATGCCGGAATATTCTTCATAAGCTCCTGAGGTCATTTTGACTTCCACTCGGGCGTTCTGGGGAATTCCCACCAGCATCTGCTGATATAATCCAATAGGCTGGCCCGGCTCCCCTTCAGTTTGGCAACCGGAGATTTTTGGTATGGTCTGACCCTGGGCGTTCTGAAACAGACTGACAGGGGCTAACTGACAGGATATCAAAGCGCCTCGGTCGTCAGACTTCAAAAGCGTTATCTGGGCCATGACTGGAATAGACAAAAGCCCGAGAGTACCGATGATTACGATTAGTTTTTTTGTCATAAAAGATAAAATTAAAAGCCGGTATCAATTGACTGATACCGGCTTAATACGGCAAAATTCATTGCCAAAAGAGATAAAGCCGAGCCGATATCAGGGTACGGTAAAAAGGCGATTCTGATATTTTCCAAATCCCTGTTTAATCCCTGACATTGAAAGGCTCTAATACAAATATCTCCTTGTAGCTTCTTTTGTTAACTTAATAACTATAACCTAAAACAGGCGGTTTGTCAAGAGTTTGCGGTCAAGTTTGTGATGATAATTTAACGGGTTATCGAACCAGCAAAGCCGCATAAATTTCCCAGATGGTTTTCCCGGCCATCAACGCGACCACAGCCCCCATTGCCAAGAACGGCCCGAAAGGAACCATGGCTTTGGCAGGCTGATCCTTGGGGGTATCTTCAAATATTTCCGAGGTCTTTTTCAATCTGCCCAAAAGCATCAGGGGAACCCCGGCCAAAGTACCCAGCAGGAATGACAGGAACAAGACCATCAGCACTGCCTGCCAGCCAACAAAAGCCCCGATGAAGGCCGCCAGCTTTATGTCCCCGCCTCCCATGGCCTCCTGCTTGAATATCTTTTCCCCGCCCCAGGCCGAAAGCCAGATCAGGCCGCCCCCCAGCAGAACCCCCATCAGACTGTCCAACCAAGGCCAGACGGCGAAAGGGTCATTGTGTCCGAATATTGAAAGGTTGAAGGACGGGAAAAATGTACCGACCAAACCAAAAACCAGACCCAGGACCATCCCGGGAAGGCTCAGCAGGTCGGGAATGATGTAATGCCTGAAATCTATTGCCGAAATAACCAGCAAAGACAATAAAAAAGGCAGATATCCGGCCAGGCGCCAGTCCAAACCGAATTTCAGGTAAGCGGCGGCAAACAACAGACCTCCGGCAAGCTCCACTAAAGGGTATTGCAGGGAGATCTTCTTGTGACAATGACCGCATTTGCCCCGCAAGAGCAGATAGCTGATGACTGGTATGTTCTGATACCATTTGATGGCGGCGCCGCAGTCCGGACAGTGCGATGGCTTAAGTGCCACCTCCTCCTTGCGGGGTATCCGCCAGATGCAGACATTGGCGAAAGAACCGAAAACAAGTCCGAATAAAAAGAAGATCAATGCAATGGCCATGAGGTTTAACTTCCGTAATTTAATGTGGATAGATGCTTCCGCCCAGATCGTAATCCCAGGCCCTGTTGATCCTGACCTCGACAAAGCTCCCCGGAATCAGTTTTTTGCCTGTTTTGATGTACACCTTGCCGTCCACTTCCGGGGCCTCGGCATAACTGCGGCCGTAATAACTATATCCCGTTTTGTAGGGAACGTGGGATCCTTTTATAACCGGACCCTCCACCAATACCCTGCAGATATGGCCGATCCGGGACATGTTGCAACTGCCTGAGATCTCACTCTGTAAGGCCATCAACTCATGGAGCCGGCGTTGCTTGAGCGAGAGGCCCACCTGTTTGCTTAATTTGGAAGCCTTGGTCCCCGGCTCCGGAGAAAAGGCAAAGGCCCCGAGTTTCTCGAATTTCTGCCGGCAAATGAAATCCTGCAGAGAATTGAATTCTGTTTTTGTCTCACCCGGAAAGCCGGTCATGAATGTCGTTCTTATTGCCAGACCGGGCAGTTCTTTCCGCAGCACAAAGATAAGTGATTCTGTTTTTGTCCGATCAGTTCCGCGGTGCATGGCTTTTAGCACCCGGTTCTCGCTGTGCTGCAGGGGTATGTCCAGATATTTTACGGTCTTGGAGCTGTGTTTAAGGGCCCGGATCAGCTTTTGATCATAATGGGCCGGATGAGTATACAACACCCTGATCCATTCCAAACCTTTGACCTTATCCAGCAGCAGCAGCAGATCCCCCAGCTTTCTTTTACCATACAGATCTAAGCCGTAATTGGTGGTATCCTGGGCGATCAGGTTGATCTCTTTGACGCCTTTGCTGACCAATATTCTGGCTTCATCTGCGATATCTGCCATCGTTCGGCTGCGGAACCTCCCCCTTATCTTGGGGATCAGACAATAGGAGCAATTATTATTGCAGCCGTCTGCTATGCGCAGATAGGCCCAGCCCGGAGCAGTGGTCATAATGCGGTCATGGTAGAATGCCGATGGATAATCACAGACGGCTTTGGAGACGGACAGTTTTTTTCCCCCGGTTACGGCGGAAACGATGTCCTTGTAGCCATGCACTCCGACCAGGGCGTCGATCTCCGGGACTTGGCGCAACAGTTCCCTGCCCATCCTTTGCACCAGACAGCCCGTGGCCACCAGCCGGAAGCCGGTCTTTTTCTTTCGCCCGGCCAGGGCCGCCAGCTCGGACAGTGCCTCGTTCACGGACTCCTGCAGGAAACCGCAGGTATTAACAATGACTGCGTCGGCTTGGCTTAGCGTTCCGGTGATCCGATACCCGGCCCGAAAGAGCTGGCCGATCATGATCTCGGTATCCACCCTGTTCTTGGAGCAGCCCAGCGAAACGATATATGCTTTGCGGTCAGGCAAAGAGTTTACAGAATCAATCATGTTTTATCTTTGATTCAGGATGTCCTTGTATTCGGTGCAATAAGCTTTGCGCTGGCAGGCTGCACAGTGTTTTCCCATCCATAATTCATCATACTGTTTCATTATCCTGTTCACCAGGTCTTTCTCCGTAGTAATGAAACCTGACTCAAAATTTCTTCTATTGTCAGATTTGGCCCCCATCCCGGCCCCGGTCAGGTTGGCGCTGCCGGAATAGGCAAACTTTCCGTCAACTATCACCGTTTTAAAATGGACCCTGGGGCAGAGCAGTCTCTCCAAACCCTCTATCAGTGTGGGATAGCGATCGAAATCCTTCCGGAAGTTCGGCCCAGGCTCCTTGGCATGGATCAGCCTCAGCTCCACTCCGCTTTGGTAAAGTTCTGACAACACCTTCAAAAAAGGCACCATCCGCTTGCCTTCGGCCACATAAAGATCTTTCAGATCCGAGGTGGCCAGCCACAGGAACTTTCGGGCCTTTGGGATCTCTTCCTGTATCACCTTTTGGTATATCTGGATATCGGCAATGAATTCCAGGCCGTTGGAAACACTCATTTACGGGGCCTCACCAGTTTGCCCCGGGCGCTGGCCAGAACCATACCTGTTTCATCAGCGAGCTCAGAACTGGCTTCAACTATTTTTCCGTTGTCTTTTTCCACCCTGCCGGACAGGATGATCCTGCTGCCGATCCTGACCGGCTTTTTAAACCTGACCGTCAGTTCGGCGGTCACCGCTTCGGACGCTCCGCCCCCGCCTTGAACTCCCCCTACAGCATGGGCCAGGGCCTCGTCCAAAAGCGTGGAGATGATGCCACCGTGCAAAATGTCCTTCCATCCCTGATATTTCTGCTCCGGAACGAACCCGGCCCGGCAGGTTCCCGGCTGGGGATAAGTGAACTTCAATTGCAGGCCGTCGGGATTGTTTTTTCCGCAGACAAAACAACCGTTATCGTCTATTAAATGATCGTTGTTATTCATCCTTTATTACTTTCAACCGCTTACCAAGATCACTTCTTCATAAGCGGTCAGATCCGCCAGCATTTTCTGCAAAGCCACCTGCTTAAGAGAGACCCTGTCTTCAACAGCTGTAGGCCGGCTACTGGTATCATTGCAGTCGGGCCCGCTGGGCCGGGGCCTTAATCAGAATATCCCGGTGCTGACCGGAAGTGATCCGGCCGCATTTCAGCAGCATCTTGGCCACCTGTTCAATTATCAAGTGCGTGGAGACTGTCATAATGGCTTTCCGGAGAAAAATTGATTTAGCTGGAGATCAATTCACAAATATAATTTATTACAAAGTGTTGCAGACAATTCCTGTATTCCTGGTTTCCTTATAAAAATACTGCTAAACCATAGTCCTGGGCAGGTCGAACTTGATTGGCTCGGGGATAAATACCTCGTGAACGCAGGCCAGCGCATAGCTGTCGGTCATCCCGGCGATATAATCGCTGACGATCACCTCTGCTGGGGTCTGTTCCTCATCGTAAATAACGGCCAGTTTCTGGACATGCCTTCCAAACCGGCGGAACAACGGCACCGGATCGTTATCGTATTTCTGATAATTCAGGCTGTATTTATGATGGATTTGAATTAGTTCATAGAACAAGGTCCGCAATATTTTTTCGCAAAACATCCCATACTCTTCCAGTGGAGCTGAAGTATAGATGTTTCCCATGTTAAAATCGTACAAAGCCCGCATCAGCTGGTAATTGCGGTCGGAAAAAGAAATGTCCCCGGTCTTCTGTGATTCGGTGATCAGATCGTTGACCAAAGTGTCTATGATCTCGCCGTTCTTGCGGCCCAGTATTTCCCGGATATTTCCTGGGATTTCGTCCTCGTTGATGATCCCGGCCCGGATGCCGTCCTCGATGTCACGGCCCAGATAGCTGATCTTGTCGGACATCCTCACAATGCATCCCTCATAAGTTCCGGGATAGACCCCAAGTTTTTTAATGCTATTCAGATCGATCTTTTCCCGGCGGGGCTGGATCTGTTTTTCGTATTTCTCCCCGCAATGACAGATGATCCCGTCCCGCACCCCGTAGGTCAGGTTGAGCCCTGCCCCGTCGTTGGCCAGACTGTCCACCACCCGCAGGGCGTAAAGCTCGTGGTTGAAACCGCCGTGATCCTTTAACAGGTCGTCCAGCACCTCCTCGCCCCGGTGGCCGAAGGGGGCATGGCCCAGGTCGTGGCCCAAAGAGATGGCCTGGGCCAGGTCCACATCCAGGCCCAGCACCCGGCAGATGGCGGCGGCGATGGTGGCCACGTGCAGGGTGTGCTCCATCCTGGTGCAGACGTGGTCGTTGTCGGGAGAGAAGAACACCTGGGTCTTGTGCTTAAGCCGGCGGAAGGGCATGGAATGGATGATGGCCGTCTGGTCGCGGAAATACGGCCCGCGGATGTCCTCTTCCCGTGGTCTCAGTCTTTGAATATAGGCTTCAGTGGATAACGGGTTTTGCATGTCTTTCATTTGTCTTTCTTAGGAAATGAAGGATTGATGCGGTACATTCCTTTTATTGTCTGCTCCGAATTATAGCCATATTGGGAATAATAGTTTTCGTATTGGGAAGTATCTAATAAATGGGTAACGGGGATACCGTTTGAATCACAAAATACAAGCATCTCTTGCATCAAAAGTTTACCAATTCCCTTTTTTCTGTGGATAGGTGAAACACATAGATCAAAAATATAACCGATAGAGTGATAATCCGTCAGTAGCCTGATAAAACCTGATAGTTGCCCTTCAACATAACAGGCAATATAATGATCTGTGTTCTTGAGTAATGAAGGCAAGACATCACGGTTACGTTCACCCAAACGATTAAAACCTACCGAATCGAATAGATCGGCCAGTTGATTAAAATCAACCGGTGAGCTGTGTTTTATTTCTATCATTCTTTGGTCTTCCATCTTTTGTGCACCCAGTACCAGTGATCGGGATGCTGTCTTACATATTCCTCCAGTTGGGCGGTGAAAAGAGTGGTAAGCCGCAGGATCTCTGCCTCCTTCTCATTCTTGGGATCGGCATGGAACGGCGGATTGAGATAACCGATGTGCCTTCCTCCCTGTTGCCGGACGATGGCCCCGGTGATGATGGCCGCTCCGGTCTTGATGGCAAAGATGGCCGGCCCCTTGGTGGTGGAGGCTTTTTGCCCCAGGAAATCAACGAAGACCCCGTCCCGGCCGGTATCCTGGTCGGAAAGCATGGCCACAAAATGGTTTTGCCTCAAAGCGGTCAGCACTTCGCGGGTGGCGTCTTTTTTAAAGATGATATTGACGTTCTTGGAACGTCTCAGGGAATTGAGCGCTTCGTCCACGTATTTATTGTGCTGGGGATAGACCACCACCGAAAAATGGTAACCGCTGTTGGCGATGGCGGCGGCGTGAACCTCCCAGTTCCCGAAATGCCCGCTGACCAGTATCCCTCCCCGGCCCGCTTTTACGACCTGGTCAAAGTATTCGATATTCCTCAGGTCCACCTTGTTCTTAACGCTGGCACAATCCGACGTTTTGAAACGCAAAAGCTCCATCAGATTTCTGCCCAGGTTTTGGTAGAGGCTGAGCGCTATTTCCCGGTTTTGAACGTCATCATTTTTGGGGAAGGCCCGCCTCAGATTTTCCAGGGCCACTTTACGGCGTATCCCCGTCACAAAGGCCAATTCACCCAAATGCGCCCCAAAATTCAAAGCGGCTTTCTCCGGCAGAAGGTTTACCCACCAGCCCAGAAAGATCAGCAGCCAGTATTGAAGTATGTAGCCGGTATTTTTCATTTGGGGCTTATTTTATAAAAAAAATCTGTGAAAATCAGTGTCCATTTAAAAGTCACCTTCCCAATAGCTTGGCCACCGGACTGCGTTTCTGGTAAACCGCGTGCTGGGGGCAGACCTCGCTGCAGCAAAGACAGTTGATGCATAGCTTATAGTTGAACTCGGGCACTGCTCCGACCGAGGTCAGGGCGCTTACCGGACAGCTCTCCACGCAGTAACCGCAGTTAATGCACAGTTTGGGATCGATGGCCGGACGCACCCAGAACAGCCTGGCGACGTATTTGGCCAGAAAGTTGGGGATCAAAGAGTAGAACCAATTGGGCGGCCACTTGAAATCTTTCAATGGAGGTATCTGGTCGCCCAAAACTTCTATCTGTTTGAGGTCGGCTATGCCCATATTCTGTTGTGCGGCGATCCTGGTGGTGGGTATGTCCAGCGGCTTTTTGCCCAACAGATGGGCGGCATAGCTGTCTAAGGCCACCCCGTCCTGACCGGCCATGATGAATCCCAGATTCCTGGGGTTCCCGGCCGAAGGCCCCATCCCCTCCATTCCCATCACGGCGTCAATGATGGTCAAATGCGGTTTGGCCAGGGCATAGATATCAACCAATAAGTTTGAAAAGTCCCAGGGTTTGGGGGCCTGCTTGTGGTACATTGATTTCTTTAGGCCCGGGATCACCCCGTACATGTTCTTGACCGCTCCGGTCATCAGGGTCAGGCCGTGGGTCTTTAATTTGGGCAGGTTGATGATGATATCCGCCTCCAGCACCGGCGTGGCAATGTGATACTTTTTGCCGTTGCGTTCTTTTTGCTGGACCCCGGATCTTTCAAAGCTTATCAGTTCAACCGAATGTTTGCGGCAGATGTCCAGCATCCCGGTGGTGTTCCAGAATTCCTCCAGGGTTTTAAATGCCCCGGCCGGGCTGTCGCCCACCATGGGAATGCCTCCGGCTTCCTTTACCAGAATTATCACCGCCTCCACCACCGCCGGATGGGTGGTGATGGCCCGGTCCGGGGTCTTGGCCGAAAGCAGATTTGGCTTAAGCAGCACTTTGTTGCCGGGCTTGACGAAAGCGGACATTCCGCCCAGAACGTCAATCGACCGGCGCACTGCTTCGGTAACGGCCTGGGGATCATAAGTGCTGCATTTTATCAGGGATATTTTAGTCATTGGTAATTCCCGGTCAATTGAAAATAATATTATGTTCTGACAAACATTTTCCCCGGCAGTTGTTTTACCATTCCTTTTAATTCCAAGGATAAAAGGGTTCTAATAAGTTCCGGGCTTTTTAAATTAGCGATCCCTGCCAGATCGTCGATGTGCCGGGGTTCGGGCGTCATAGTGTTATACAGGGTTTCCTCGGCTTCATCCAATTTCGGAGTGGGTGTGATTGGAGCATTATTAATATCCGTTGTCTTCCTGGATGTTCTTGGTTCCAGTTTCAGTTCCTCCAGGATGTCCCGGGCATTGCTGACCAGCTTGGCCCCCTGCTTGATCAGCTGGTTGGTGCCCTGGCTGGTGGCCGAATTGACCGGCCCCGGCACCGCAAATACGTCCCGGCCCTGATCGGCCGCCCAGCGCACGCTGGAGAAGACCCCGCTGTCGGCCCGGGCCTCCACCGCCACCACTCCCAGGGAAAGTCCGGTTATTATCCGGTTGCGGCTGGGGAAAAACCCCGGCTCCGGCTCGGTGCCCAGAGGAAATTCCGAGATCACCGCTCCCTGGGCCGCTATCCGGTCCCGCAGTTTTTGGTTCTCTTTGGGATATGGTATGTCCACCCCGCAGCCCAGCACCGCGATGGTGCGGGCCGGCGCGGCCAAAGCCCCCAGATGGGCCGAGGTGTCTATGCCCCTGGCCATCCCGCTGACTATGGTCAGTCCGGCCTTTCCCAGCTCCAGCGCCAGGTTGCCGGCTATGTTGCGGCCATAGGGGCTGGGATCGCGGGAGCCGATCACCGCCACGGCCTTCTGGTCCCGGGGTTCAAAACCTCCTTTGACATAAAGCAGGGCCGGGGCGTCGCCGAAATATTTCAGGTTCTCCGGGAATTCCGTATCGCCGGCGGTGATGATGCTGACCCCGTGCTTACGGGCCAATTCCAGCTGGGAATCTACGAAACTATTTTCGTTCCTTGAACGAATGATGGCCTCGGCAATGGCTTCAACCACGCCTTCCACCCGGCATAAGCCGGCAATGCTTTGTTCAAATACATTTTGGGGACTGCCGAATTCCTTCAACAGCATCCGGTATTTGATCGGCCCCACCCGGGGAACGCCTTTGAGCCTGAGCCACCACAGTAATTCATCAGAATTCATCATACTCAACATCGCTGCTTTGTTTGAGGGAGACCTTTACGGCTTTGCGAAGTTGCTGGAGAATGACGCCAGCATCGGCCTTGGGGTCATCTTCTGCGCCGTCTGAATTCAAAAATTCCTGGTCCTGTATCTGGGATAACTTTTGCGGCTGGTTATGGAGCTCCTTTTTAAGGTAATCCAAATAATGTTCCCGCTGTGATACCGACAGGCCCACAGCCTGCTCCCATAGTATTTCGGGATCGGCCCGGTGTATTATTGCTTTTAAAGCCTTTTGGGCCTCCTCCGCCACGCTTTTGTTGCTGTCATCAAGCAGCAGGAACAAGGGGACCGCTGCCCGGTGATCCCCGGTTGAATACAGCACCTGGGCCAGGGCAGCCCGGGTGTACCAAACCCCGGAGGTCAGGTGCCTCAGGATGGGCACGATGGCCTGGGGACCCTTGGCGATTATCTTGGGTATGGCATGGTCCCGCAGGGTCCAGCTCTGGTCGTGCAGGGCCTTCAGCAGCAAAGCCAGGGCCTCCCGCCCCTCCAGGTGCTGGGCCAGGTCCAGGGCGGTGATCCGTTTTTTAAGGTCGCGGGATTTTAGCAGCTCCACCGCTTCGGTGACCCTGGGATCGTTCATTTTTTCTTTTTGGACCTGGTGTAAAGTTTGGCAATGCTCCGGCGCAGTTCATCCATACCGTCCCCGTTCAGGGCCGAAACATAAAGACCGTCAACTTTGGGCATTTTCTTGAGCAGGTCGATCTTATTGTACACCACCAGCTGAGGTTTGTCGGCCAGGCCCGGGTTGTAGGAGACCAGCTCGTTCTTCAAAACCTTCAGTTCCTGCTTGGCATTTTCGGCCGAAGCGTCTATCACAAAGACCAGCACCCTGGTCCGCTCGATGTGCCTCAGGAACTGGGTCCCCAGCCCCTTGCCCTGGTGGGCTCCCTCTATCAGCCCCGGCAGGTCGGCGATGGTGCAGGTGGAGTTCTCGTCCAGGTACATGGCGCCCAGGTTGGGCATCAGGGTGGTGAAGGGATAATTGGCGATCTTGGGATGGGCCTGGGTCAGTTTGGAGAGCAGGGTGGATTTTCCGGCATTGGGAAATCCCACCAGCCCCACATCGGCCAGCATCTTCAGTTCCAGGCGCAGGGATACGGTCTCTCCTATCTCGCCCTTTTCGGCCACCCGGGGGGTCTGGTTGGTGGAGGTGGCAAAATGGAAGTTGCCCTTGCCTCCCTTGCCGCCGGTGGCGGCGATCACCGAGGTGCCCGGGACTATCAGGTCGGCCAGTAATTTTCCGCTTTCAGCGTCATAGATCAAAGTTCCCGGCGGCACCGGGATCACGCAGTCCGGACCGGCTTTGCCGGACATTTTCCGGTACGCGCCGTTCTGCCCGTGCCCGGCCTTGAAGAAATGATGGTAGCGGAAATCGCGCAGGGTAACCAGATTGGGTTCCACCAGGAACACCACCGAACCACCCCGGCCCCCGTCCCCGCCGTCGGGTCCGCCCTTGGGAATGTATTTTTCGCGGTAAAAGCTGACCGATCCGTTCCCCCCGTTGCCGGCCGTTACCTTTATCTCCGCCAGATCTACTATAGGCATTTGATTGTTTTCCGTTCTTTTAAGTTCTGGTATTTCCGTTTGAGCATCTGGGATACCGGGACCGGCACCAGGCCGTCCAGCCTGCCTCCCATTCTGGCCACCTCCTTGACCAGTCCGGAATTGAGACAGGTATATTGTTCCGAGGGCATCAGGTATATGGTTTCGATGTTCTTGTCCAGCTTGCGGTTCATCAGGGCCATCTGGAACTCGTATTCAAAGTCGGACACCGCCCGCAGGCCCCGCACCAGAGCGGTGGCCTTCTGGCTCCGGGCATAATCCACCAGTAGACCGTCGAAGCTGGTGATCTTGATTTTGGACGAACGGGGGGCGCATTTTTTAAGCAGCTCCACCCTTTCCTCCAGTGTGAAAAGCGGGGTCTTGCGGTCATTGACGGCCACGGCTACGATCAGCCGGTCGAATATCTTCAAAGCCCGCACCATCAGGTCAATGTGCCCGTTGGTTACCGGATCAAAGGTGCCGGGATAGATGGCGGTTTTAAGCATCTTAAGTTCTCCGTAAAGTATTCAGTATTCAGTATTCAGTAGCCTGTAACCAGTAATTGCTAATTGTTCACTGCTCGTTGTTGATTGTATAAAACTCCACGCTGCTCTTCCCGTGTTTCTTGCATTTCCACAAGGCCAGGCCCACAGTTTGGGCCTCTATCTTCTCTGCCCGGTGATGCTGAATCACCAGTATCCCGCCGGGAGCCAGCAGGCCGTGTTTGGAGACCATGTCCAGTATCTGGGAGGAAACATTGGCCTGATAAGGCGGATCTGCCAGCACGATGTCATATTTGCCGCCGGCGGAAGACACGAAGTCCAGCGCGTCCTGGATGACCACCCTGGCTTTATCCTGGACCTTCAGCATTTCCAGGTTCTGGCGGATCAGGACGGCCGTGGCGCGGTCCGCCTCCACCATGGTAACTTCGGCCGCTCCCCGGGACAAGGCCTCGATTCCCAGGGCCCCGCTGCCGGCGTAGATGTCCAGCACATTTTTGCCGGACACAAAGTCGCCCAGGACATTGAATATCACGCCTCGCAACAATCCGCTGGAAGGCCGGACCTGTTTCCCTTCCGGAGTTTTTAATATCCGGCCCCGGTATTCGCCGGCGATGATCTTCAGCATGTTACTGTATAAGTCAATATGTTTGTTTTTATTAGGAAACCAGGAGACCATGAACATCCAACTATGTTACCCCTGATATTTTCCTGTATTCCTGCCTGCCTGCCGAAGCTACAGCGGGGGCGCAAGGCTGGGTTTCCTGATGAAAAAGTATTCGGTTACTATCAGAACTCGCTGCCCAAGGTAAATGAGACCACCGGATTTTTTTCGATGACTGACAGATCTGTGGGCCATCCCACGTCCACCCGGATCAGGAAGGGATAAAGGTTGATCCTGCCTCCGGTGCCGATGGCGGCCTTAAGATTGTCCAGTTTAATCAGTGCCCGGTTGTTCTTTTCCAAAGGATTGAAAGAATCGGTATTGTCCCAGGCAGCTCCCACGTCAAAAAAGAATGCGCCCCTGATCCCGTAGAAAGAAAGCGGCGGGAAGGCCATCTCCAGCCGGTCGATAAGCGGAAAGCGCAGTTCAAAATTGGCCAGGGCCGTTTTGGTGCCGTAGAACCTGTCATAATCATATCCGTGCAGGCTATTGGGTCCGCCCAGATAGAACCGCTGGGCATCCGGGCCAGCGGAGATGCCGCCAAGCAGCCTCAGGGCGATCTGGTATCGCCGGGAGATCCTCCAGTAATTGCGGATGTCGGCGTACCCGGTATTGAAGTTCAGGTCGCTGCCCAGGGCTTTCTGGCTGCTCTCCACCACCAGCATGGCCCGCTGGCCGCTGATGGGTCCCATGTAGCCCCACAGCGTGTTGTCGTGGACGAAACTTAATCCCGGCACGATCACATCCATGCTGGCCTCGGGATACGAGTAGTAATAATAGGCCTGCCTGTAGTGGTTCCAGCTGGCCATCAGGTCAAAACGCTGATAACGGTTCAAAGGGTAGGATACCGAACCCTGCACCCCATTGACCTTTTCTATTACGATGTCATCGTTGGGGGCCAGATAATAATTATGATATTGGTAATAGCTGACCCCGTAATCAAAGCGCTTGGGCAGATAGTAATAGGCCAGCTGATAATCTGAATATTCAAAATCCACCATCAGGTCGGACTGCAGATAGAACAAGTGGCTGCCCAGGATATCGGTGACCAGTATCTGGGCCTGCCCTCCCAGCCCGCTCAGGGTATTGTAGCCTACCGTGCCCCGGGCCATGTCCAGGGAAAATTTTGCCCGGGCCAAAACCGGATCAGCCAGGGTATCGCCGGCCGCCAGGCTGAAAGTCTTGGGGTATTGCCATAGCTTGTTTCTGGAACTGTTGGTATCAGCAGTATCGGGAAAAAGGGACTGAATGTCCGGTTTCTTTTCCACTGGATTTTTTATGGTGTAGATGTTCCAGCCGGTTTTGTGGTAACCGACAAAAACGATCTTATCGCTTTCAGCCGACCATCGGGGCTGCAGACATCCGGTCAATACGTCGGTCAGGGGAACCGAAGCGCTGTCGGGACCGGCCCGATAGAGGATATTGGCCACCCCCTGCTGGTAGGAATTGTATATTATGCCTGGCTTGCCCCAGCTGGGGCTGACCGCATACTGTTCATCCGGAGTATAGCAGGCCAGGGCTTCTCCGTCCGGGTTTACCGTGAACAGACGGTACCTCCCAAAATGCAGGCTGTCGGAAACAGTGGGATCGCCGGAGGCCGGACGGTCCGAGGCAAAGACCAGAGCTTCACCGTCCGGGGACCAGGCCGGTTCCCGGTCGTCATAGATGTCGCTGGTGATCTGTTTGATGCTGCCGTCGAGATTGTTCAGCAGATACAGGTCGGCATGGCCGTTCTTAAGGCCGCAGAAGACTATCCTCTCATCGGTGGGCGACCAGGAGGGATAATAGATCCCGTCCAGATCGAACTTGTATTTCTTGATCAGTTTGCCGTCGTTGGCATCAACTATATACAGCCTGTCGCCGGTGGTGGACTTGGCGGCGAAAACCAGACGGTTCCCTTCCGGCGACCAGGACAACCCGCCACGGAACCAGGCCAGGTGCATGGCTTCGAACAGAGAATTCTTTTCGCCCTTGACCAGGTGGCTGATCCGGCGGCCGTCGATGCTGGAGATCACGTAGATCCCGGAATAGCCGCCCTGATCGGAGATGTAGGCTATCTTGTCGCCCCGGGGCGACAGGGCCGGGCTGAGGTTGAAGTAGGATTCATTCTTATCGTGCTCGGTCAGCTGCTTGCCGATGTCGGAAGCTTCCTTTTTTGAAGCCAGATAGGGCCAGTATTCCTTTTTGACCGACTTGATCCAGTCCTCGGAAAGTTTTTCCACCCCCTGTCCCAGCACCATCTGGCAGGCTTTTTCCACATTTCGGTTGGCCCGAACCAGGTGCAGCAGTTCGCCCACCTTGGCCTGGCCGTAGTGGCCGGCGATGTATCTCATCACCGCCTGACCCTCCTTGTAGACCAGGTAGCTGCCGCCGTAGTTGTCCAGTTCGTTGATGGGGATCAGGCGCTGGTTGATGGCCAGGTCCTTGATGATCATTTCGGATTCCGGGTCCCAGCCCCGGGACTCGTACTCGGCCAGGCCCTCTATGAACCACAGCGAGACCTGGTTGAAGTTCTGGCCGGAAAGCACCGATTCCATCCCCCCGCCAAAGAACAGGTCAAACATGTAGGCGTGGACCATCTCGTGGGCCAGCACATGCTGAAAATCGGCATAGGATCCGGTATAGGGCACCACCACCCGGTTCTTGAACTGAGTGGTGAAGCCGCCCACTGATTCTTCCAGAATCTCCTGGGTGATGTTGGTCTGTTCAAAATCGTTGTGGGATGAATAGACCAGCACCGGGATCCGGGCATTGAGCTTGTGGGAAAAATCGCGGGAGAGCTTTTCTCCTTCGGTCTCGGCGATCTGGGCGGCGATGGCGGCCAAAGTATTTTGACCCTGGTAAAAGTAGATGTCAAAATTCTTGGTGGCGATCTTCTGCCACTTGAAATTCTTGTAATTCACCTTGTTCTTGCCGAAATAGCCGTCTTGGGCCCACAGCAGGGCCGGGGCAAGAACCAGCAAAGCCACCAGGCACCATAGGGTCAATTTGAAACGCTTCATTACAGCAATCCTACAATTATAATGAGGTTAAAGGAATTAATTATTTTATCGCAGAATCACGGAACTGTGGAATAAAGGCAACTCCATACCATACGATATTACGGAAACACTAATATTCCAGAGATTAATCCCTGTAAAGATTTAAATGATTATCTAACTTACTCAGGAACCTTTATCCACAGATTACCGCAGATTATAACAAACCTTTTTGTGCCTAACAATATGATTTTGCATAGAAAAATCTGTGAAAATCTGTTAAATCTGCGGATAGAAAAGTTTTTGGAGTATATCCCTGAGTTAATTGGATAGACATTAAGATTTATTTCGGACTTCCCGTGCTTCAGTAGTTGGCGCCAGGTTTAATATTCAGCTTTGAAGATAACATCCAGCCAGGCGTCATTTTTGAACAGCTGCCGCGACACTTCCCCTTTTAACAGCAGGGTTGGATTGATCTTGTACTCCATGATCAGAACCTGGGACTGCCGGGCAGAGGAAAAACCCAGAGAAAGACTCAGGGAAAAACGCTCCTCCCAAAAGGCCCTGTTAAGGCCCAGCTCCCGCCCCCCAGCCACATTAACATTCCATTGTTGAGCGAACTCCACCAACTTTTCCATCCGCCATTCCTCCATCAGCTGCATGAAATATTCCTGATAGTATGCGGATAGGGAGTCGGCAGTTTCTTGGTCTGGACCTTGTGCAGTTGCCCGGGCCGGAACCAGAAACAGACTTAAGACCAGGATAAAAATTAATATTTTTACCTTCTCAGTCATCATCGTAATGAACCAGCGAGATGACTTTGTATTTTTTGAGTTTTTCCTTGCCTTTTAGGATGTCCAGCTCCACCACAAACGCCAAGCCTGCCACCTGCCCGCCCAGCCGTTCCACTAATTTTGCCACCGCCAGCGCGGTTCCGCCAGTGGCCAAAAGGTCGTCTACGATCAGGATATTCTGTCCCTTTTTAACCGCATCGGCGTGCATCTCAAGCGAGTCGGTGCCGTATTCCAGGGCGTAGGTCTGCCTGATGGTTTTGGCCGGCAGTTTGTTGGGCTTGCGCACCAGGATCACCCCGACCCCCATTTGATAAGCCAGGGCCGAGCCGAAGGGAAAACCCCTCGATTCTATTACTGCGATGGCGTCAACTTTAAGTTTCTTGGCCTGGAGATGAAGCTGGTCCACCGCATCCTTGAAGGCCTTTTTATCCCGCAGTAAAGTAGTGATGTCTTTGAAATTGATCCCCGGCTTGGGAAAGCCCGGCACTTCCCGGATATACTTTTTAAGATCGACCGCCATGTCGCAGACTCCTGTAAAAGTTCTGTTTAACGTTTACTGTTAGTAAGTTGTAGCAGTTAAAATTGACGAAGAAAACAGCGTCGGCATTACAATTTCAGCATTATCTTCTGGCTTAGTTTTTTAGTTGATGCCCCCATGCCCGGGCCCCGGCCTCCGCTGGGCGGGCTGGGCATTTCGCCATCCATGCCGCCTGGCCGCTGGTTCCCTCCGCCCATCCCGCCAGGTCCGCCGCCGGCCGGCCTGTCTTGACCGTTGTTCCCCCTCATGGCCATCGGCTCGAACCCGTCGCTTTCCAGCGAGATCTCAATGCCGGTATCTTCACCCTTTTGGTACCAAAGCGCAAAAAGATGATTGTCGCTCTGAACCAGCGGCACTTTTAATTCGTACACAAACTTACCGCTGCCGTCCAGGCTGACCTTGGCCCCCAGGCCGTAGGAAGCCGCCAGTCCGAACAATATCCTCTGCTTGAGGGCCTTGCTTGGGACCAGCACTTCAAAATCCTGCGGAACCATTGCTAAATTCTGTTTTCCCTGCTCGGGATCGATCTTTCCGGAGCGTTCCGTCATTCCCGGCCCCATCTGCGGCCGGCCCATGGGAAAATGAATGCCCATTTTGGGGGTGCTGCCGTCCCGGGCTTGGAACCAAACGGTAAAACCCTGCATTACCTGGGGAATTATCTCCTGATTGGTGCTTCTTAAGGCCACAAAAAGAAAGGAATCGTTGTGGCAAAAACCGATGGAAACATCCTTCTTTTCAAAGTAATGAAACGCCGAGTCCGGCCAGTCGGAATCGCTGCCGTCAACCGTCATGGCATTTGCGCAGGGGTAGCTGTTAAGGCTCAGTTTTTGGCAACCGGCCAAAGAGGTCAGGGCCAAAATGGCGGCGATCAAAGTAACGGGCCAAAAGTTCTTTTTCACAGTCTTTCTCCGGATTTGGTTGGTTTATGAACGGGCTTGCCGAAAACCTGCAACGGGTTAAAAGAAACCATGGTATGGCAAACTCCGCCGGTTAACCAATATTAGACTGTTCTTTTTGATGAATGGTTTAACTTTCAGCTTAAAATAAATACTTTAAGTTGATACCGGCATGAATGTTAGGAGAGATCAGAACATTATCTCAAAACTGGCAATATCCCCGGTATAAAGTTGCCACTTCGTTTCCAGCTTTTCAACTATCGCCCCGGCCGGGCCTTCCTTTAGTCCCTCTAATAGTATTTTCAACTCCTCTTCTTCTCCCTCAGCCACCACTTCCACCCGGCCATCCCTTAAGTTCCGGACATACCCGGCCAGTTCCAGGCTTTGAGCCCGGTGGAGCACAAAGTATCGGTAGCCTACGCCCTGCACCCTGCCGGAGATATGGACTATGATTTTTTTATCCATCCGAACAATAGTAATATAAAACCATTTAATATTTATTTATGTGCTAATACACAATTTCAAATCTATAAAATAATTTACCATCCATAAAGTAAAATGCTTTACCCCAATGGGGGCATGTTTCCCAATCACCAGGATCATAATAATCTTCAAATAATATGCTATTAACGTAATTATTTTTTCTTTTATCGTATACTATAGCTTTACCCTCTTTCAGTAAACCGACCAAATAATGCCTAGCATATTTTTTTGATATATCCAAAGAATCAATATGGTTTACAATATAGCTTTTTAATGTATCTGATAATTCCTGGCTATGGTTAATTATTTTAAACCAGTAATTATAATAGCTCACTTTGATTATCACATCGCTCGTTTCAACAAAGCAAAATGAACTATAATCAACAGCATCAAGATTAACTACTTTTACTATGCTAGTGCTTGTATCAGGAGATTGTTGCGTTGTAAACTGTCCTTTATTTTCAAAATGGGAAGCACAACCGCAAAGCAGTAATAATGGAATAATTATATGCTTATTAGCGTTTATCATCAATTTGTATCAACTTAAATGACAGTTTAACCGCTTCCTCCGGGGTCTTGACGTGCTTTATGGCCGTTCCTATCTTCCAGGTGTTCAGGCCAATCAGCGGTATCTTGTACTGGATGGCATAGGCGATCTCCGAAAGCGTGCCGTAACGGCCGCCGATGGCAATGACGGCCTGCGAAGACTGCACAACCAGCGAGTTCCTGGTGTACCCCATTCCGGTAACAATGGGCACGTCCACGAAACGGTTGGCGTCGCGGGCCGAGGATCCGGGCAGGATGCCCACTGTCAGGCCGCCGGCCTCGGAGGCTCCCCTGCAGGCCGCTTCCATCACCCCGCCCATCCCCCCGCAGACCAGGATGCCTCCGCCCTGGGCTATCAGTTTCCCGGCCTGGTAGGCTGTTTCACTGAGAGCCTTGCCGCACTGCGAGGCGCCGATGACGCCGATCCGTGGTTTACTGGCCATTGGCCTGCCATCCGTATTTTCCGATCAGCGGCACGAACATGCAGCCGCTCAGTTCCTTCTTGACCTCCCTGCCATTGACCTTGTCTATCAGCAAAAGCTTTTGAACGCTCATATCACCCACCGGGATCACCATCCGCCCGCCCTCGGCCAGCTGTTCCCAGCAGGCCTTGGGTACTTCCGGGGCCCCGGCTGTGACTATGATCCGGTCGTAAGGGGCGAACTTGGGCCAGCCCAGGGTTCCGTCGCCGATATGGAACAATATGTTATGGTACTTAAGGGTTCTGATGACCTCTTCGGCGCTGCGGGAAAGCTTGTCTATCCGTTCCACGGTAAATACCCGGGCGGCCAGCTCGGCCAGCACCGCTGCCTGGTAGCCGGAACCCGTTCCCAGTTCAAGCACCTTCTCGTTCCCCTTCAGTTCCAGGGCCTGGCTCATCAGGGCCACAATGTAGGGCTGGGAGATGGTCTGCCCCTCGCCTATGGCCTGGGCATTGTCCTCGTACGCCCTGAATTTGAAGGCGTCGGGCATGAACATCTGGCGGGGCACTTTTTTGAGGGCGGTAATGACCCGGGGATCCTTGATCTTTTGATGATCTTTCTGAACCGGATAATTGACCAGGTACTCCACCATATCCAGCCGGGCCTGTACGAATTTATCCTGGATCATTTGAACAGTTTCTCCCATTTTTTGATCCGGGAAAGCTCGCAGTGGTTGGTCCAGTCCAGGTGGAACGGGGTGACCGAGACCATCTGGTTTTCGATGGCCTCAAAGTCGGTGCCGGCTTCCTTCTTCCAGTCCGGGTCCAGGCCGTCGATCATAAAATATTTCTTTCCGCCGGGCTTTTTATGCTCCACTATCATGTCGCGGTAGATCCGCTTGCCCAGCTTGGTCACCTTTAGACCTTTGATCTTCCCTATCGGCAGGCTGGGGACGTTGACGTTGAGCAATGTGTTTTTGGGCAGGCCTTTTTTGAGCACCACCTCCGCCACCCGGCGGGCGTAAACGGCCGCAGCCCGGAAATCGCACTTGTTCCAGGAGACGCAGGAGACCGAAATGGACGGAATGTCCAGCAGGGTGCCCTCCATGGCCCCGGCCACCGTGCCGGAATAGGTGACGTCGTCGCCCAGGTTGGGCCCGTGGTTGATGCCGGAGACCACCAGGTCGGGCCGGACCTTCAACAGACCCCTAACCGCCAGCATCACGCAGTCGGTGGGGGTGCCGTCCACCGCAGCAGTGCGCTGGTCGCGCCACAGCACTTCCATCGGCTTGCGCAGGGAAAAGGAGTGGCTGGCCCCGCTCTTTTCGGACATGGGGGCAAAGACATAGGTGATTCCCAGCTTGTCCATGGCCCGGCGCAGGTGCTTGATGCCCTCTGCATTGATGCCGTCGTCGTTGGTGATGAGGATCACAGGTTTTTGAGTCATATTTTAGCCACAGAGGCACAGAGACACTGAGCCCTCCGGGGATTCCTTAATTATTGTTAGAAGATTAAGTCCACAACGTTTGCAGGGCCATTTTTACGAAGCGCAGGGTATCCTTAAGATGGCTGATATGGCTGGTGCCGCCGGGAATGTTGGTTATGTCCAAAGACCCTATCTTGAATCCCTGCCGGGCGGTCTTGATCAGCAGTTCGGATTCCATCTGATAACGAGAGGTTTTAAGTTTCACACTTTTCAGAACGCTGGCCCTGATGATACGGTAACCAGTCTGGCTGTCCGCTATCCTCTGCCCTGCCAGGATCGAAACCACAGTAGTGGTAATGCTGTTGCTCAGAAAACGGGCAAAGGACATTCTGCCGAACTCGTTCCTGCGGGAACCCACCACAATGTCCCAATGTCCAGTGTCCATAGTATCCGCCAGGGCTGGAATGTATTTCGGATCGTGCTGTCCGTCTGCGTCAATGGTGATTACGGCCTTGTAGCCTTTGTTTAAGGCCAGCTCGAAGCCGCTCCTTAAGGCCGCGCCCTTGCCTTTGTTATATGGATGGATTATAAGCTCCACCCCCGACAATTTTGCGGCCTCCGCAGTATTATCAGTGGAACCGTCGTCAATAACAATTATATCATGCTTTGACGCGAATTCCAGCAGTCGGGCTAAAAGCAAATACAGGGTGCCGGCGGCGTTGTAGGCCGGTATGATGACTGCAGTTTTCATTATGCGCTAAATAATTTAACTCTGTTAGTCTTTTGCATATGTAGTATCAATACTACTATAAACATTAATTCCTAAACCTATACTTAAATATGGTTCCTTTTTATCGGAATACCCTTTTGTCCAAGGAAAATTAATGAGCGCATTGGTGGTAAGTCTAGATATGTTTAGACTTACTCCGACTTGAGACACGGGGCACACTTTAGACACATGATAAAACAGATAATAATCTGTTCTTTGACAAGCTAGTAAAACTATGTATTTATTTAATGGATATCCAAATTTAATATTTGATAAACCTGCTACTGATGCGGGGATGCCACCTATCGCACCTGCTGCCAAGAAACTATTTTCTGCTCCTAAAGGTGTAAATAATGCCATTAATGTACCTAACGGAACCATAATAATAAATGGTATTAATGTGTTCGATGACACATAATTGATGTTATCGTATTTGATGGTTGATACATTGAAAAAACTCGGTTCAAATACAATATTTGTGCCATAAAACCCAGTGTTTAAAGCATAATAAGAGTTCTTTTGATTTATATATGAATATGATGCGTTTAAACTTATTTTAACATCACCAATTCTTTTAATCTTTCTATTTAGAGAATCTGGAAAAACATTTGGCCTGTTTATTGTATCAATCTGCTCACTTACATTAATAGGCTGAACAAAACTAACTGAATCAACATTTATGGTATCAGCATGACCCTTTATTTCCATCTCTTGTCCAAAGCCAACAGAAGTAATGGCTAAAGCAAAAAGGAATATATAAATAATGTTTTCCATTTTAATCATTCACAAACTCAATTTTACTTGAAATATTTCTTATGATCTTTTGGCTCGTATCCCAAACCAAAACATTTGTCTATCTTCCACTGCTTCCCGTACAGTTTTAGATCAAGTGTTTCAACATGAATCTGTTTGGGATTGGGTTTTGCAGCGCTTTTTAGCTTAATAGTCGGTACTTTAATTTCAAACCACAAAATACATTTAGCAGAACCATCGGGTAAAACCCCGGCGGTGGCGTCCATCAGCACAAATTCAGCCTGGCGGAAGCCCTGGGTATCCCAAACCTTTTCATACCACTTGATGATATCTGCATGTCCCACAAAGTTCTGCATCTCCCGGTGCAAGACAGCATCCTTGTGAAACACCTGTCTTAGCTGGGAAGCTTTCTTTTCATTCATAGCCTTTGTAAACAACAAAACAAATTGTTTTATCTTAGCCAATTCTTTTGAATCCCAATCTGGCATTTCACATTCCTTACATATTTTTGTGCTTTTGTGCTTTTTGTGGCAAAAAGAAAATCAATATTACAATATCCTCAGCTCGCCCCGTTCCTGCATCAGCAGTTTCTCCTTCCACCCGGCCCCGGCCGAGAACCCGCCCAGCGACATGTCGTGCATGATCACCCTATGGCAGGGAATGATGATCGGCAGGGGGTTCATGCCCAGCGCCCGGCCCACCGCCTTGGAGGCATTGGGGTTGTGGACCTGGGCCGCCATCCACTTGTAGCTGCGCACCTGGCCATATGGTATCTGCCGGGCCTTTTCCCAGATGGAGCGCTCGAAGGGCGAGGCCCCCCGCAGGTCCAGCGGGTAGTTGAAGTCGGTGGGCAGCCCGGCGAAGTACCCGGCCAGGTCAACCAAAAGATCCTCGAACCGGTCCGGGTCCTCGATGAATGTAAAATCGGACTTAAGGCTGAGATTGGCAAAATTCAGCGCCAGGTCGTGCTGGCCCAGCGCCAGGTTAAACAGCCCGGCATCGGTGGCGGAGATGAATATCTTGCCGATGGGAAATTCGTATTGTCCGTAGTATATGTTCATTGTTGCACGTAGTGATTTTTATCTGCCACAGAGACACAGAGACACAGAGATGATTATAATCTTTTCATTCCTCAGGCCTCATCCGAGGCACTTCGGCACCGCTCAGCACAAGCCTTGATGTTATGTAGCGATATCCTTCTTTATCCGCCGTAGCATCTGCGAAGGAGGAAGGGTATCGCTAACAAATTACTTTACCCCTTCTGCAAATACTCTATAACCTTGGCCGCTATTTTGGAGCCCAGTATCTCCGCAAGCTTCTCCGGGCTAGCTTCCTTTACTTTGGCAACCGAGCCGAATGTCTTGAGCAACAGTTTGACCTTCTGCGGCCCGATCCCCGGTATCTTGTTCAGCTCCGAGTCTATGCCCTTCTGCCTCAATTTGTGATGATAGCTTTGGGCAAAGCGGTGTGACTCGTCCCGCAGTCTTTGCAGCAGGTGCAGGGCCGAGGAATTTTTGGCCAAACTTACCACCTCGCCCCCGGTCAAGTATATCTCCTCCAACCGCTTGGCCAGCCCGGCTACCATTACATTATAACCCTTTTCATCAACCAATTGCAAGGCCGCATTCAGCTGGGGCAGGCCGCCATCCACCAGCAGAAAATCGGGGTGAGTTTCCTTTTTTTCCTCCTGGCCGGCCCAATACCGCTCTATGGTCTCGCGCATCATGGCCGGATCGTTGATGCCCTCCACCGTCTTGATCTTGAACTTCCGGTAGCCGGTCTTGTAGGGCCGGCCGTCCTTAAAGCTGACCGCCGAGCCCACCGCATCGGTGCCCGAGATGTGCGAGATGTCGAAGGCCGTGATGCTGCGGGGCAATGTTGTCAAGCCCAGGGCCTGCTGAAGTTCCAGCAGGGGCTTGACCGTCTTGGAATTGAGCTCCTCCTTCTGGGCCACCGTCTCGTCCAGCTTGAACCCGATCTGCTTTTGGGCCAGGTTCAGGAACTTCTTCTCCAAGTTCGTGGAAGGCCGGGCGATGCTTACTTTCTGGTCCTTTAGGCGGCTCAGCCATTCTTCCAGCAGATCAAGATCTTCCGGCAGCACGTCCAGCAATATCTTCTGGGGTATGGTCAAGGCTCTAAGATAATGCTGTTCCAGAAAGCCCGGCCACAGCCTGCTTTCCTCCAGTTCCAGCGGGTTGTCCAGCACCCGGTCCAGCCGGGCCACCAGCCGGCCCTCCCGGAACTGGAGCACGGTGACAAAGGCCTGGACCTTAAGCCGCCCCATGGCCATCACGTCGCAGTCGGCCTCGTCTGGCAGGACGGTCTTCCGGTGGGCGGTCACTTTCTGGAGATTCTGCAGGTGGTCGCGCCAGCGGGCGGCCTCCTCAAAATCCAGCTTTTGGGCGGACTCATCCCGCATCCTCACCAGCTCCCGCTCCAGTTCCTTGCTGCGCCCGGTCAAAAAGCTCACCGCCGACCTGATCATTGCCTGGTATTCATGTTCCGAGATGTAACCCTGGCAGGGCCCGTAGCATTTTCCGATGTGGTAGTTCAGGCAGGGCCGGGAAGGACCTTTGCCCGGGAACTGGTGGGCGCAGGTGCGCAGGGGAAAGATGGTCTTCAGAAGTTTCAGTGTCCGCTTGACCGCCGTGGCGTCGATGTACGGTCCGAACAAGCGGGAGCCGTCATCGTCCAGATCGCGGGTGGAATAGATCCGGGGAAAGGCTTCCCTGGTCACCTTGATCCAGGGGAATTTCTTGTCGTCCTTTAGATTGATGTTGTACTTGGGCTGGTGCTTCTTCACCAGCTGGGCCTCCAGTATCAGGGCCTCGATCTCGGAGTCGGTCAGGATGTACTCGATGTCCCCGGTCAGCGACACCATCCGCATTTCCTTGGGATCGGTGTTGTTGCGAAGATGGTCCAGCACCCGGTCCTTGATGCTCTTGGCCTTGCCGATGTAGATGAATTCTCCTGCTACATCTTTGAACAGGTAGACCCCGGGCTGCTGGGGGAAGTTTTGTATTTTTTGGTGAAGCTGATCCATCAAATGCCGATACCGCGTTCTATTTCTTCCGGGCTATGATCATCATATGCCCGCTGGATTCAACCACTGCAGGGTCTGTACATATTTTATTATGTATTTCGACCCAGTTCTTCCAAGCCTTTGTATGTTTCGCGGCAAAATCGTTTGTTATGCGATTGCTGGTGTTAAGCCCTTCCAATCCTACTTTCTCCAGCAAATGCACCTTGCCTTTGGGAAAAAGCGCTGCCAACTCGTCCAGTTTGAAGAAATGGCAGAAATGCGGACCGGCAAACCTATAATCATCACCGGTCTGGACAAATTTCAGGTAATGTTTTTTGTGGCCAACCTCCTGGGGCCAGCCTTCCGGCGTTGCCAGCATCACTCCGTAGAAGCCCATCACCGAGACGAAGACCGGTGCCCCCCTCTTGGCCACCCGTAGCAGCTCGGAAACGGCTTTGACCCTCATTTTGGCGGGATGGACATGGGACAAAGGGCCGCCCAGGCAGATCACGGCGTCAAATGATTTTGCTGGAAAGCGCGACAGGTCGGTAATGGTACCCGGGTGGGTCCCCTTAATACGCTTTGCTACTTTGGTTTTGGCTATCTGCTTTTGGGCATGTTCCAGGTTTTCCGGTACCAGGTCCAGGAGCACCACATCGTAACCAAGCTTGGCCAGCTCTATGGTGTACCGTCCGGGACCACCGCCAGCGTCAAGTATCAAACCCTTTTTGGGCAGGTGTTTTTTGAGGAACCTAAGCGTGGTCTCGAATTCCAGTTTATGGAATGGGTCCCGTGTCAGGCGCCCCCATTCTCTGGTCACATCCGAGGAATATAGCTTTTGAGTCAGTTTCGTCTCTTTGTTTTCCATACTATTCACCTATTTGTTGTATTATCTTCACTCCCGATGAAGTGCCGATCCGGCTGGCCCCGGCCCGGATCATTTTGCTGGCCTCCTCCAGACTGCGCACCCCGCCCGAGGCCTTGACCCCCATCTGCGGTCCGACCGTCAGCCGCATCAGCCCGATGTCTGCGGCCGTGGCCCCTCCGGTGGAAAAGCCGGTGGAGGTCTTCACGTAATGCGCCCCGGCCGACTTGGCGATCAGACAGGCCAGCATCTTCTCTTCATCGGTCAGAAGACAGGTTTCTAGGATCAGCTTGACTAGTGTGCCGGAAGCAGCCTTGACCACGGCGGAGATGTCCTGGCGCACTGTTTTAAGGTCTTGAGACTTCAGCGCACCGATGTTGACCACCATGTCCACTTCGGAGGCTCCCTGTTCCACCGCCAGGCGGGCTTCATGGGATTTTGTTTCAGTGGCATTGGCCCCCAGCGGGAAACCGCAGACCGTGCAGACCTTGACCGTGCTTCCTTTTAGTGCTGTTACTGCCAGCGGCACCCAGAACGGATTTATGCAGACCGAGTAGAATCCGTACTGCCTGGCCTCGGCGCACAGTTTTTCAATGTCCGAACTTTTGGCTTCGGGTTTAAGGATGGTGTGGTCAATGAACCCGGCCATCTCGGCTTTAGAACTCGGAAACTTTCCCGCCTTTGCGGCCTGAAGTTTTACTTCTTGCCAGACTGCATCATCTGGCAGATTTTC
The DNA here is from genome assembly GCA_963780225.1 of uncultured bacterium. Classification (GTDB taxonomy): domain Bacteria; phylum Edwardsbacteria; class AC1; order AC1; family EtOH8; genus UBA5202. The sequence goes on from CAWAAX010000001.1 coordinate 29,280, forward strand.
CGGGATCAGGATACCGTATCTCTCCAGCAATTGCCTGGCTTTTTTTATCTGGTCTTGCATGACAATTCCAATGCTCTTATCCTTAATATATAAAAATGTCTATCTAACTTGATAAGAAAAAGTAGAAAGAATATGGCGGGTTAGGTAAAAACGCAGATTTTACACGGTTATGTTCTTTTCTTTTTGTACCGCCAAAAAGCAAAGAACCAAAAGAAAAAGCTCGTCGCTTAAAACTCTCCAGGCCACGCTTACGCTAAAGCTTCAGCGGGCCCGCGTTGCGCTTCTCGTTGCCGGCGGGCTTGTCTGAACTCGGGCTTTGGCCAAGCCCTCAAACAGGCCAGACAAGCTTTTTCCGCCGTCAAATGCGATGCTCACTGATCGTTTTAACGCGACAACCGGAGTTGGTACCAAGTGTTATCCATGTCTCTTGAGCCGATAGGTTAATTATTAATATTAAATCCAGTTAATCATGTAAATCCTGTCATCTCCCGGAATGTTTAAAACGCCTCGCCCCAGGCCAGTACCGCCCGCCAATATTTGATCTGATCAACTTTGTCCAACGGAAAGGCAAAGTCCGCCCGGCCGGTGCCGAAGGGAAATATGTACCTGGCCCCAAACCCAGGAGTTCCGTGCCACTGGGCAAATGAGAGTTTGGATACCTTACAATTCTCCAGCAAACCGGCATCGGTAAAGATAACCCCCACCCAGTGCTTTGGGAAAAATACCTTGAGTTCCAAATTGAGCAGCCCCATCTTGTCGCCGCCGATGTTGTTCCCGGCCGCGTCCACCTGGCCCATCCTACCGCTGCCGTAACCCCGGACCGTGGCGGGTCCGCCCAGATAGAATTTCTCGTACAGCGGCACTTGAAGATGCAGGGCCCAATCCCCGATGATCCCGTATTTCAACCGGGCGGAGATACCCAGGGGCTTATAAGGGTTCAGATGGTAGATCCACTCGTGCACCAGGCGCTGATAGGTCTCGGCCCCGCCCAGCAACCCTCCGGTGTAATCGGTCTGCCATTCAAAGCCGAATCCCGCCCTGGGGTTCACCGGATCATCGAACCGGCGGTATTCCCCGAACAACTGCATGCTCCGCCGACCCCGGTAGCTGATGGTGTCGGCCGCGCTGCCCTGCCGGCTCCAGTCCGGCGAGAGCTTCAGCCATTCCTGCTTCCAGCGGGCTCCCAGATTGGAATACCGTCCCACGATCTTTGACAGCATCAGATCCAGCCCGATGGTCTGCAGACGGTAATCGGTATAGGGCGGCCGGAAGTCGTCGTAATACAGCGAAACCTCGGACTGGGTGCGGTCTCCCCATAGCCAGGGCTCCAGATAAGAAACTCTGGCCTGGCGCCTCACCGTATTGAAGCCGCTCCAGACCTGAAAGGCTGTCAGCGCCTTAAGCTCCAGGGTTCTTCCCATACCGCTGATGTTGCGGTCGGCCCAGCCGGCCGAGATCCGGAAGGCATCTCCGCTGCCATAACCAAAACCGGTGGCAAAGACGTGGCGGGTCTTTTCCTTTATTTCCACTTCGATGTCGATCAGTGAACGGTCGGAGCTGGTGGTTCCGGGGGAGACCCGGACCTCTTTGAACAAGCCGGTAGATAACAACTGGAGTTGTGATTTCAACAGCGCCCGCCGGGAAAAGATGTCGCCCGGCTTCATTGTCAGTTCGCGTTCTATGGCCTGGGTCTTGGTCAGCTCATTGCCATAGATTTTGATTCGGCCTATCCTGGCGATCGGGCCTTCAGTTATGGTAAAAACCAGTTCCGCCAGATAAGAATTCTTATAATTCAACTCGTGCCCCACCTCGGCAAAGATGTAACCCAGGTCGGCATAGAACAGCATCAGGTTGAAATCATCCTCGCCCAAAGCGGACAGGTCAAGACCGGCCCCAGGCTTTGTCCTTAATACCAAAGTAAGTTGTTCACTGGACAGAACTGTATTACCCCTAAGGACTATTGTCTCCACTATGCAGCGCAGGCCTTCGGCAATCGTTACCTCAACCAGGCCCGGGAGTTCCCCCATTGGATCTGAATATTTATAGCTGATGACGGCATCCAGATTACCCTGGCGGCTGTAGAATGACCTTAACCTTCCCATTGCCGTTTCCAAACTTTCGGGAATGATCTTTCCCTCAACCGGCCTGAACTTCAGTTGCTTTTTTAGCACCGAAGAAGTGAATGATTTGTTGCCGGCAAAGGTTATCTTAAATCGTCCCGCCCCCGCGGCCCGGGCCGGAACGACGGCTGCGGCCCACAGACAGAAAAGTATCAGCAACCTATACCAAAGGTGATTTCTCATATTCCCAAAACATCCTGGGTTAATGAAAGATACATGGTGAATCCTCTTGAACTTTTAAGCGGCCTGGCCAGGCCAAGCTTCAGGGAAAACGGCAGGGCATAAAACGCCGTCCAGTCGGTGATCAATTCCGCTCCTAGGCTCTGTTTGAAAGGTTTGTCTTTTAAACCGGAAAAGCTGGCGCCGCCAACCCCTCCCTCCCAGAAGGCCGTAGCATGAATGTTCTTGAAGTACACCGGCCAGGTGGAAATGCCCCGCTGGATATCGGCCAGGGGAAAACGGTATTCTAGGGTTACCGCCATCCGGCGGCGGCCTATGATCGTGGAACTCGGGTAACCCCTCAGGTTGAACCGGTCGATCGTCTCCAGATAGGCCCGGCCGTTGCTGTAGTAAGCATCGGCCCGGAGGCTGGCATTCAGCACCTGCCGGTCAAACGGCAGGCCCAGGTATTCATCCCAGGAACCGAACAGATAGGTTTGATCAAGGTCGCTGCCCCATCGTTTATTATAAAATCCGGCTTGGGCGTAGATCCTCCGGCCGCCGCTGGGACTGATGGAATTCCGGTATATCCTGTAATTGCTGAAACTTACTGCCGGTCTGATATCGCAAAGGTTCCCGGTCCAGTATCCTGCATCCAGGTCGCCCAATCCTTGCAAGCGCTGATGCCTGAAACCAATGTACGGCGTAAGGCTATAGCCAGATCGCTTGAACGGCCAGCTTAGGGATAAACTCTGTTCCTGCTCCCGTTGCCAGTAAACTATATCACTATTTACATCATATCCCACCGGATGATCCTTGAGCATCAGACTCCAAGGTACAACCGAACTCTGATCGTCGTATTCCAAAACGTAGTAAAATCTTTTGTTGGCAGGACTGGCTCCGGCGGATATATAGTAATTCCTTTGCAGCAGGGCATCCCAGCCCCACAGGCTGACGCCCAGCGCGCTGTCCTTGTCATCGGCAAAAAAAGCGGGGAACCAGAGCACTGGCAGCATAGTGCTTAAAAGCTGATATTTTGATATCTGATATTCGGGGCTTTGAGCATATGCGCTTGGCTGAAGTGCTTCAGCATCAAGAACGACCGGGCCGTGAACCGGATAATTCCCCGTTCTTGCCTTTACCAGGTCGTATCCCCGGGCCGAGAGATCAAGATATAGAATGGTGCTATCGTCCAAAACCCTCGGGGACAAGGAACCTCCAACCGCATTGGTCAGCCGGGAGACTGTTCTCTGCTCCAGGTCATAACCGTAAGCATTCCAGGTTCCGGAACGGTCGGATGAAAAGTAAACGGTTTTTCCGTCGTGGGACCAGCTGGGCCAAAGTTCCTGGGCCTGGTCGCAGAACAGCGGCGTGAACCCGGCGCTGGCAATGTCATAGACATATATATCACTGAAACCCTCTCCGGTCCAGGCGGCCAGTGCTATCTTGCCGCCGTCGGGGGACATCTTCAAATGGCTGTAGGTGCAGGAATCGGAAAAATCTGTCAGATATTCGCTGGTTCGGGTTGCCAGGTCAAAACGTCCCAGGGCATAGGCCCCACCCCGGCTGGCCGCAAAATACAGGCTTTTGCCGTCGGCTGAAAAGGCCGGATCCTGAGCCCGCAAACCCTTGCTGACCCTGGCGGTCCGGCCGCTGGCAATTTCCAGGACATACAGATCATTGTAATATTGACGGCCGGAATTAAGGTGTTCGGCTTTGGCAAAAGCCAGCTGCGCGCCGTCCGGGCTGAAGCACAGGGAACCCTGGAAGTCGCCTTTGGCCAGTATCCGGGAAGAGCCTATAGACAGGTCGTACAAAACTATCCGGGGTTGTCCCCGGCTGTCCCTTTGAACATAGGCGGCATGCCGGCCGTCCGGGGAGACATCCAGCCCCTCCTTGTCAAATCCGTCTGAGGTCAGCTTTTCAGTGATATCAAGACCTGCAGCTTTTATGGAATCGATCTGCGCCCGGTAGAATTTCCGGCTGTTCCTCCGCCACTCCTTCCACAATTGGGGCAGGCTTTTGCCGTATGTCCTCTTGGCCGGCCGGTTCTGCATGAAGGGCAGCACCAGACCGCTGTGCCGCCGCTGGTATTCGGCCAGCTTGGACTCCCCGTAGGTATCTGCCAGATATTCGGAAAATTTCCCGCCCAGCAGATACGGGGCATCGCCCGGCCAGCCGGGGCCGAAGACGGCCGCCTGATCTATGGCCGCCCACCTGCCTTCATTGACCGCCGACCTAAGCACCCCGTTGTACAAAGCCCCGTTGTTGCGGCCGAACCTGGTGTAGCGGCTTTCGGCGTAGACCGCCAAACCTTCGATCTGGCTCCAGGGTTGGACGGTGTTGGGCAGGAAAAGCCTTCCGAAAACAGAACACAGGAACCCCGGAAACCCGCTGACTATGTCCATGTCCAGCAGGTGAGCGTATTCGTGGACTATCAATTCCTCCATCCAGTCGTCATAGTTGCCGGGCTGCCCGGCCGGCTGGCTAAGGTAAATGACTATGGTCCTCCGGGGAAAGGCCGTGGTGATGGCGTTGGCCTGGTCCAGATGGTCGGTAAGTATGATCTCGGTCCGGCCGTCCGGTTTCCATTTTAAGAACGGAACCAGCCTCTCATAGGTCTGCTCGGCCAGCCGGGCGCACTTTTCCGCCTGATCCTGGTGGGCGGGCTGGAACAGAACTTTAAAATGGAGGGTCTCCAGTTGCAGCCAGGAATGGCCCGGAGGAACCAGGTCTATGCTATAGCTTTGAGCTGTGAGCTTTTGACTATAAATTGGCAGTGCAAATATAACGGCCAGCACCAGCCAAGCCAATGATTTAAAACGGATTTGCATGATTTTATTATAACCAATTTAAGCGCTTTTGTCCATAATAAAACGGCATACTGGTCAAATCAGTATGCCGTTCCAAATCCCTGCGATCACCGGGTAAACTATCAGATCACAAACTTCCCGTTCTCATAAACCAGCTGGTCATCTGCGAATATCTTTCCGCCTTCCTTCATGCCGCACAACATGTCCCAGTGCACGGAAGAAACATTCTTGCCGCCGGATTCATGGAGCGAACGCCCGATGGCCAGGTGCACCGTGCCGCCGATCTTCTCGTCGAACAGCATGTTGCGGGTGAATTTCTTGATGTTGTAGTTGGTGCCCACCGCTATCTCGCCCACAAAACGGGCGCCGGGGTCGGTCTCCAGTATCTGGTTCAGCAGATCTTGGCCCTTGCCGGCCGCGGCCTTGACCACCTTCCCCTTCTCAAAGGTCAGTTGGATGTCCTCCACCTCCCGGCCCATGTAAATGCCGGGAAAGCTGAAGCGGATATGGCCCTCCACCGTGTCCTCCACCGGTCCGGTGAAAACCTCGCCGTCAGGGAAATTCTGGTGCCCCGAACAGTTGACCCACTTGCGCCCGGCGATGGACATCTTCAGGTCGGTGTCTTTGGAAACAATGTGCAGGGTCTTCTTTTTATCCAGTATGTCGCACAGGCGCTGCTGCTCGGAGTGGATCTGTTTCCACCTGGCCACCGGGTCGGCCTCATTCAGATAGCAGGAGCCGTAGACAAAATCCTGGTAGTCGGCCAGCGACATGCTGGCTTCCTGGGCATTGGCCCAGTTGGGATGCATGGTTCCGCACCAGCGGGCCTCACCCTTGGCCATCCGCTCCATCATCAGCTGCATCACCGGAGCCCCGGACTGCGAGGCCAGCCGGGCCCTGGCTGGGTCCACGTTGGACATCAGCCTGGTGTTGATGGTGCCCATCAGGGTCAAAAAGACATCAAATGTCTTGTAGGCGGTCAGGTCGTTCTCATGGATGAATTTGATCTGATCCTCGCTGCCCTGCTGGAGCATGATCTCGCTCAGTTCCTCATTGGCAATCTTGACCTGGGGATTAGCGCCCAGTTCCAAGGCGGCCCGGAAACATTCCTTCATCAAAGGATAGGTGACATAAGCTCCCTGGATCAGGACCTTTTCGCCCTTTTTCAGGTCCAGGCAATACCGGGTTATGACCTGGGCGTGTTTTTGGATCAATAAGTCCATGCTAACCTCTTAAGAAAAATTGCTTGGAAATTCTTAAATACTAATTCCTAATTTCTAAATAATTTCGAAGTTCTAAACCTTAAAGCACAAAACAGTTTTGAGAATTAAGAAAACTCAATATTCGTATTTGTTTAGGATTTCGGCTTTAGAGTTTAGAATTTAGTATCCATTAGATCGTGGTCCTGATCGGCAGCACCACCGTGGTGATCCCCAGCCATTGAAGCCGCTGCTGTAGGGCATACGGGGTTTCGTTATGCAGAAAACGGTGGAAGATGCTTTCCCTAGTGAATATCAGCTTGCTGGCGAAGATGGTGGATCTGGGATACTCCTTGGCCACCTCCTGGCAGAGCAGGCTGGCGGTCTCGATCACCTCGGTGCCCACGTCCATCCGGTAATCGGCCGGGAAGCCGAAGCGCCGGGCTATGTCCACGTATTTCTTCAGCGATTCCTCCACCGAATCCTTAAGGGCATCGACTTCCTGGGCGCCCTTGAAGGAGCCGGAATCAACTACCGCCACCGAGATGAAAATGAAATTCTTGTAAAGCTTGGGGAAATTGCGGATTACCGAAAGCAGGGTGTGGACCCCGAAGCCATTATAGTCGTTGACCAACACCACCGCCGTCATCTCCTTGGGGTTAAGCGGTTCCACGTTCTTGGACCCGCTGGTGGGAATATCCAGCAGCATCTCATCCAGTTCCCGTGACCCCTTCTTAACGGTCTCATAGTGATTGCGGATGCGGTAGCAGAAAAGGATCAACAGGGTAGTTATCACCAGGGTCAGCCAGCCACCATGCAGGAATTTTTCGTAGATTGCAATAACCAAGATGGTTAAACAGAGGATAAGTCCTACAATATGAACCGGAATGTGCTTCTTCCAGTCTTTTTCCCGTTTGCGATTAACGATAAAATAGCGGATCATCCCGGTTTCAGAAAGGGAAAATGTCAGAAAAACGTTGATGGAATACATGATCACCAACACCGAGATCGAACCTCCGGTGTAAAATAACAGCGCCAGCGAAGATATACCCATTAAAAGGATGCCGTTGTTCATGGTCAAACGTTCCGACAGCGAAGCGAACCGGTGGGGCAGCCATGAATCCACCGCCATGTTGGACATCACTCTCGGTCCGTCAATGAACCCGGTCTGGGCTGCTACAAACAATAAAGCACCTTCCGAGAGAATCGTGATTAACGCCAGCATTTTACCGAAAGACCACTGTCCGAACAAAGCATCGGCCAAAACCGCGTTCAATGTCCTGCCATGCACCGGCTGGACCCTCAGCAAGCAGATAACACAGGAACAATCCACCGGCCGTCAGGGCCAGCGAGCCGGCCATCAGGGCCATGGTCCGTTTGCCGGTCTGCACCCTGGGTTCGCGCATCACCTGCAAGCCGTTGGAGACCGCTTCGATCCCGGTATAGGTTCCGGCCCCCAGCGAGTAGGCCCGTACAAAAATAGCCATGATCCCCATAAAACCTATGGTCTGCATATCGATTTTAAAGGAATTATGGACATCGCCGATGATGGGGGCAAAATCAAAAGTGTGCGAGAATATCCCATAACCAATCATGAAGATATGGGTCAGAAAGAATACCACAAATATTGGGGTCAGCGCTGTAACCGATTCTTTTATACCCCTCAGGTTAAGAAGTATGAGGATGATTATGAGTAAGGCGCAGAAAGGGATCTTGTAAATATGATACTGTAACGGCAGAAAACTGAAACAGCGCTGCTCCGCAGGAAACAATGGAAACCGTGATGGTCAAAATGTAATCCACCAGCAGGGCCGCGCCGGAGACCACTCCGGCCTTCTCCCCCAGGGTGTGGGTGGCCACTATGTATCCACCGCCGCCGTGGGGGAAATGCTCGATTATCCGGGAATAGGCGTATGAGATTATGAAAACGGTCAGGGCGGTGGCCAGAGCCAGAAATATTGCCAGATAGGTGTGCGAACCCAGCGCCCGGAAGGCTTCTTCCGGCCCGTAGGAAGATGAGGACAGTCCGTCGGCCCCCAGCCCTATCCAGGCCAGCAGTGCCACCAGCGAGATCTTGTGAAAGATCGTGGGATCGTCCACGTCCTTGGGGCCGCCGATGACTGTGCGGCGGAACTTGTTCACTAATTTGGTGATGAATTCCGACTCGGAAAATGGCATATCATTCCTGTAATAGTGTTGATGGTGGTATTTTCTCTGGTCTTGGCCCTTAAAACTAAAGCCTTTTATTTTTACAATAAAAGGCAGGGAAAAAGGCACTCCCTGGTCTGGATCCAAGGCCATGCCGTATTTTATTTAGTTTTACAAAAGTGGTCGGGGTGACCCCGATCGCATCGGGGCGACTTCTTGGTCCATCATTTAAAGTGGTCGGGGTGAGAGGATTCGAACCTCCGACTTCTTGGTCCCGAACCAAGCGCGCTACCGGGCTGCGCTACACCCCGTTTGGTTAATTGATCCTTTAAAAATAGACAGGTGTTACAGGATTTCTTTTCTACAGACATTCCCAATGTCATGTCATACCGTTGACCCTGCCCGATGTAAAAAATGGTCGGGGTGAGTGGATTCGAACCACCGGCCCCTTGACCCCCAGTCAAGTGCGCTAACCGGACTGCGCTACACCCCGACACAAACTGTAATTATACGAAAAAATAAGATTTATTGCAAGCAGTATTTATTTATTTTATGATCAGTCCATTCCTGTTCAGCATCTCCAATACCTGCCTGAGTTCTGCGGCAATGGCCTTGACCCCCGACCGGTTGCGCCATTGGTTGAAGGGAATTTCCAGCTGGTCCCTCTCCTTTTCCTTGATCTCCTTCAGCCGGTTGCGGGCCCCGGCGATGGTGTAGCCGTCCTGGTACAAAAGTTTTTTGATCAGCAGCACCATCTTGATATCGTCCACCTGGTACTGGCGGCGGCCGCCCCGGGTGGTCTTGGGCTTGAGCGCCGAGAACTCGCTCTCCCAGAATCTCAGGATATACGGCTCCAGCTCCGCTATCTGGGAAACCTCCCGGATGTTATGGTAGACCTTCATCCGCTCGGATTTGTCCATCCTGGGTCTGGCCTGCGGCTTTTCCGCCACCGGTGCTGTTTGCTCGTCCATTTCCTAAGCCTCCATAAATGAGATCATTTGGCCTTTAAGCTCTTTTTCTCTCCGGTATGAATGGAGCAGGCTGTTCTGGCAGAAGGTGCAAAGTTTGGAAAGATGAATGTCGTCAGGCATAAGACCGGCAGTGATCAATTGTCGCCGGTTCTCGGCCTTCAGGTCCAGCCGCCATTTGCCGCCGCCTTCGGGCATTTTGACCGCCGGATCAAACCTGTCGGCCACTTCCGGGCCGACCTGATAGCAGTCCTGCTCGATGGCCGGGCCGATCACCGCCGCTATGCTTCGCGGTTCAAGGCCGTATCCCGACATGAACTGCTGCAGTCCCTTTTGGGCGATGCCCAGGGCGGTGCCCTTCCATCCGGCATGGATCAGGCAGACCGCCTTGTTTCCCTTGTCCGCCAGGAATATGGGGACGCAGTCGGCAGTATGAATGGTTATTATTATGCCGGGAACTTCGGTCATCAGTCCGTCAGCCTCGATCTTTCTGGGGTAGTATCCGGAATATTCCGGCGGGATAGTTTCTATGTGATCGCCGTGGACCTGATGGGTGACCGCCAGCCTGCCCCCGCTTCCCAGTTTCTTGTAAACCTGCTCCTTGTCTATTTCCCGGCCGTTTGACTTGATGACCATCCCGTGCTTTATGCCGTAACGGTTCAGGATGTCAAAGCTCACGATGTTCAGGCCGTTCTGTTCCAAGATCAGTTCTGCGTTCATTTTTCGGACTTGGGATCACGGGTCATCAGGGCCTCCACCGCCTGGCGGGGAGATTTGTCCTGGAAAAGCACCAGGTACATCTGCTCGGTGATGGGCATCTCGATCTTATGTTCTTTGGAAAGTTCGTAGGCCGCCTTGGCGGTATTGACCCCCTCGGCCACCATCACCATTTCCTTTAAGATGTCGTCCAGTCTTTGTCCCTGGCCGATCCTGCTTCCCACGATATGGTTGCGGCTGTGGGGGCTGGAACAGGTGGTGATAAGGTCCCCCATTCCGGTCAGGCCGGCAAAAGTGGCCGGATCGGCTCCCAGGGCTGTTCCCAGCCGGGTGATCTCGGCCAGGCCCCGGGTCAAAAGCGCCCCCTTGGTGTTGGCCCCCAGCTCCATCCCGTCTATGATCCCGGCTGCGATGGCGATAACGTTCTTCAAACTCCCGCCCAACTCGGCCCCCGCCACATCGCTGCCGGTGTAGACCCGCAGATACTTGGACATTAGGGCCGACTGGACTTCTTCGGCAGCGGAATTATCATTCGAGGCGGCCACGGTGGTGGCCGGCAGGTGGCGGGCGATCTCGGAAGCGATATTGGGGCCGGAAAGAACCACCAGTTTCCCGGCCTTCTCCTTCAGGGTCTGAGAGATGACCTGCGACATCCGCAGGTGGGTCTTGTCCTCCAGACCTTTGATGGCGCTGACTATCACTGTGTCCGAGGAAAGCAATGGATAGGCTTGTTCGCAGACCTTCCTGAGCACGGATGACGGCAGCGCCAGGAAACAGATATCGGCCCCCTGCAATGACGCACCCAGTTCCGGGCTGACCGTGACCCCGTCCGGAATGGTTATCCCCGGCAGAAACTGCCGGTTCTGGCGGGTTCGCTGGATCTCTTCCGCGGCTTTTGGCAGATACTCCCAAAGCCGCACCCGGTGGCCATTTTCAGCCAGGATCACGGCCAAAGTGGTGCCCCAGTTGCCTGCACCCAGGATACAAATATTTTTATTATTGGTCAGCATATAAGTAAAATATCCAAATACGAAATACGAAATGCTAAACTCTAAACAAATTCAAATTCTCCAATTCCTTAAAACCTTGGACATTTTTACAATTAGAGTTTTATTTTTTTGAAATTGTTTAGAATTTCGTAATTAGGATTTAGTGCTTTCCTTTTCAGTTGGCTTCTTTGTAAAGGAGATCCTGTTCTCCTTACCATGCATCAGCCGCACGATGTTGGCCTTGTGGGTCACCAGTATCAGCAGAACCACGAACCAGCCCACCGCCAGCATCGGCGTAAAAGGATCTTCGCCCTTCAGTATCAACTGAACGGCCACCCCGATGGGAAAGACTATCGAGGCGCAGATGGAGCCCAGCGAAACATATCGGGTGATACCAAAGACCAGGGCAAAGACCAATAATGCCGCCACCAGCGGCAGTGGCGCCAGCCCCAGCATGGCCCCGGAAGCCGTGGCCACGCCCTTGCCGCCCTTGAACTTTAAGTACGGAGTGAAGACGTGCCCCAGAATGGCAGCCAGGGCGGCGGCAATGTGGAACCATTGCTGCTGGGGCGTGGCGACCGGCCAAAGCATTTGGACCAAGAGAACAGGCAGCAGGCCCTTTACGGCGTCCAGCAGGTAGACCGCAATCCCCGGGCCTTTGCCAATGACCCTTAGAACATTGGTGGCCCCCACGTTCTTGCTGCCGTACTCCCGGATGTCGATCCCTTTTAGTATCTTTCCGGCCAGGTAGCCGAAGGGAATTCCTCCGGACAGGTAAGAGCCTATGATGAATAGTATTCTATATGGCATGTTTGCTCTCTTGTCGTATCAATTCGTACTACGAATTTTCAAGATATTCCTTGTATTCCTGCCTGCCCGCCGACCTGTCCGCCGAAGCAGTTGCGTAGGAGGAAGCTTTAGCGACCGCTTACGCTATTACACCTACTGCCTCGTGCGCCTTAGCTACAGCGGTGGCGCAAGGAGGGGTTTCCTTACAGAAATATGATTTACTTGCTGTTTTCCAGTTCCGCCCGGAACTTAGGCCTCTTCCCAAAATCCAGCATCTGCCGCTTCTTCCAGCCCGAGGGCGCTTTGGACTTCTGGAACATCAGCCTGATGGGCGTGCCGGTGATGGCCAGCCGGGTGTGCAGGCTGCTCTGGAGGTAACGGAGATAGTTGGTGGGTATCAGATTCGGCAGGTTGCTTTCTATCACGAACCGGGGCGGGGCCTGGCCCTCCTGTCTGATGGAGTAAAGGGTGATGTCCTTGCCCCTCACCGCCGGCGGGTGCAGTTTCTTGATGGTATCCTCAAAGGCCTGGACCACCACCGCCGGTTCAAAGACCTTGTTCCAGTGGTGATAGGCGTTAAGTATCTTCTGCAGCAGGTTAAAGACCCCGTCGTTGTTTATGGCCGAGGTGAAGACGAATTCGGCGAAGTTGACAAACGCCAGCTGGCCTTTAAGCCAGCCCAGGTAATTGGCCTTGTTCTCTTCGGTCATCAGGTCCCATTTGTTGATCACCACCACCAGGGCCTTGTTGGAGGTCTCCAGCATGGCCACCAAAGTGGTGTCCAGATGGGACAGCCCCTCGGAGCTGTCCAGCACCAGCACCCCCACCTGGCAGCGCTCCACCGCCCGTTCGGTCCGCAGCCGGGTGTAGAATTCCACGTCGTCGTGGGCGCTGGTCTTGCGCCTTAGGCCGGCGGTGTCTATCAGCACGAATTCCTGGTCGTTCCAGTTGAAGATGGTGTCCACCGAATCCCTGGTGGTGCCCGGCACCGAATCCACTATCACCCGCTCCCGGCCCACGATGGCGTTGACCAGCGAGGATTTTCCCACATTGGGCTTGCCCACGATGGCCACATGGACGGCCTTGTCATTAAGGTCCTTCTCCGGGCTGGGGGGCAGTTTATTGACCACATCGTCCAGCAGTTCGCCGATGGACAGGCCCGGACCGGCCGCTATCAACAAAGGTTCGCCCAGCCCCAGTTTCATGAACTCGTACGCCTCGGCCTCGTCCTTGGGCTTGTCCACCTTGTTGACCGCCAGCACAATGGGCTTCCCCTGCTTGCGGACCATCTTGGCTATCTGGGCGTCGGCGTCGGTCATGCCGCTCTTGCGGTCCACCAGGAACAGCAGCAGATCCGCCTCTTCCATGGCCGCGTCCACCTGGCGCTTGATGGAGTTCTCCATCCGGTCCTTGGTGTTGGGCACCAGCCCGCCGGTATCGATCAGGTAAAAATATTTCCCGTTCCAGTCGGCTATGGCGTAGTTGCGGTCCCGGGTCACCCCGGGCATGTCGTCAACGATGGCCTCCTTGGATTTAAGGATCCTGTTGAACAGGGTGGACTTGCCCACGTTGGGGCGTCCGATGATGGCTACGATGGGATAATTCATGTGGTTCCAGTCTGTTTATGCATGGTCAGATCCTGAATCTATCTAGGACGCTGATTAACGCGGATTAGTATTGATTATTATCATAAATGGGGACTAAGGCATCTTTTAAAAATATTTCCTGTCTTCCTGGTTTCCTTATAAAATAACAGCGTCGTCTATGCTATTTTCTCAGTTCCCTGGCCTTCTGGTATATGGCCTGGTTCTGCTCGATGTATTCCGGGGTCAGCGTCAGGCCGTGGGCGTAGGGCTTGCCCTGCTGGTCGATGGTGACGAAGGTGGCGAAGCTGGTGACGTAGGGCACGGTTTCCTGATTTGCGAAGACCTGTCCGTAGACCGTCAGGCTCTTCTGTCCCAGGTAGGCCAGCTGGGATTCCACCCGGATGATGTCGCCCCGCCGGGCCGGCTTGATGAAGCTCATCCCGTGGACCTGGACGCAGACCACGTCCTCCGGCCTCTTCACCGCCTGGGCCGCGCAGATGAAACAGGCCTCCACCATCCATTCGGACATCCGCCCGGCGAACAAAGTTCCGTGGTGGTTCAGGTCCTCGTATTTTACCAGGTGGGATATGGAAGTTCTCTCAGTCATTGTAAGACCTATCCTTTCGCCTGAACCCCGCCTTGGCGCTTGCGTTTAAAGTACTCTATCACCGCAGGCATCACCGATATTATGACGATGGCCAGGATCACCAGGCTGAAATTCTTCTTGATATAGGGCATATTGCCGAAGTAATAACCCAGCCAGCCGAAGATGTTGATCCAGAGAATGCCCCCGACCACGTTGTATGACATGAAACGCCAGTAGGACATGGTGCCGATGCCGGCCACGAACGGGGCAAAGGTGCGGACGAAGGGCATGAAACGGGCCAGGATGATGGTGATCCCCCCGTACTTCTCGTAAAAGGCGTGGGCCTCCATCAGGTGCTTCTTGTTGAGCAGTTTCACGTTCTCCTTCTGGAATATCTTCGGCCCCACCCAGTATCCTATCCAGTAATTGACCGTGTCCCCGGCCACCGCCGCCAGGCACATCAGGATGATCAGCCACTTGATGTCCAGCGCCCCCAGCGCTGCCAGGGCCCCGGCGGCGAAGATCAGGGAATCCCCCGGCAGGAACGGCAGCACCACCAGCCCGGTCTCGCAGAAAATGATGGCGAAAAGTATCAGATAGGTCCAGGTCCCATAGTTCTGAATTATAGTGGTCAGGTACTTGTCCAGGTGGATGAAAATGTCGATGAATTGTAAGATCATATCCTTCCTCTGAGTTTGGACCAGGCCAGTCCCAGGTATTCGTGGAACAGGGTCTCGGCCGCTATGATATTGTCTGAATTGGGGAACACCCGGTTAGGTTTGAATTTTGGTTCATCCTTGACCAGAAAATGGGTGGGTGCGGGGATTAATGCCACCCCCTGCTTTCTGAACAGGGCAACCGAACGCATCATATGGGCGGCCGATGTCACCAGGACCACTGTATCTCCTTTAACCATTCCTTTAACCAATCGGGCCTCATCATCGGTATCCAATGATTTATCCTCCAGGCTGATCGCAGAATCTGGGATGCCCAGTTGTCCAGCCAATCCGGCCATTCCATAGGCCTCGGACTGGGTATCAAATACCGCGCCTCCGGAGAAGATGAGTTTGGATCCCTTAATTTGCCGCCAGATCCTGATGCCTTCTATGGTGCGGATGGCCGAGCCCTCGGTCAATTGTGAGGTCAGGGGGACTTTAAGATCGCTGGTCATGCCCGCACCCAGCACCACCACCCATTTGGCCCCGGTGGCGTTGGAGTCATCAAACAATGGATATTTACGCTCCAACCCTTTGAGCAGGCTGTTTCCGATCAATCCGTAACCGGTAAAAATAAATACAATAACTCCCACCGAAATGAGCCATAGCCCTGCTTTTTTATGTTTTTCCCGCCATAATAAGATTAACCCCGAGATCAAAAAAAACAGGATAAGGGTCATCGGATTAAGAGTATAGCTTAATATTTTCTTGAGCAGGAACAGCATGGTTTTTATCTTTACTTTAAGAGATGTTTTAACTAAGAGACATAACTATAATTATGCAAGTGGGTTATGATAACATAATAAATCCAGAAAGTCAAGCTAATTTTAATGACAAAAGGGAGCGTAAAACGCTCCCTTTTGTTTGAAAACAGGTCATTATAAATCTATTGCACCAGTCCCCTGCGGTAAGCATTGCGTACACCGGCCTGATCCTGAATATAGGTTTCATTGGCAGGGTCCAGGTCAGAGGCTTTCTTGTAGGATTCCAGGGCCTTGTCATAGCTGCCCAGGGCTTCGTAGGCCACCCCTATGTTGTGCCACAGCCCCGGATCGCCGGGCAGGGATGAGGCCGAACGCTCCCATATCTCAGCCGCCCGTTGCCATTCTCCGGCCTTGGCATACTTGCTGCCAATGTCATTGGGATCGGCCTTGCTCTTGATCAGTTTTTTGGCAACGTTGACATAATGTGGGGAGATGTCGCTCACAAAAGCATCGGTTACCTCGTTCAGCAGGCCGCTCAATATCTGGTCGTCTCCGGGAATGTTATCCTTGAACCACTTGTTATAGCTGGCCGACTGGGACTTGCTGGCCACCACCTTGCCCGATACTATGTCGATCAGGCGGTAGTTGATGGAAACCGTCCCGCTCTTGGTGGTCCGTTCCTCGTCCACCAGCACAGTTTTCATGATCTCCTCTTTGACCTTGTAGGTCTTGTCGCTGAAGGGTTTCTTTTTGACCACCTCTTCGTAGCGGCCGGTGCCCTCCTTGCGCTCTACCTTCTCGGTCCGCCGGGAGGTCTCCACCCTGTAGGCCAGTATCTCGCCGGTGATGATGGCGTCTACCCCCAGCAGGCCGCCCAGCTCCTTGACAGTATTGGGGTCCACCGCCCCGGTCAGGTTGAACTTGTGCTCGGACATCACCGAATTGATCTTCTCCCTCTCCATCATCTCGTAATATCCCTGCTCGGCCAGCTTGGAGACCAGCACATTGCCCACTCCCGGACCCAGGTTGCGGTTGTAGGGATCGACGAAGTCTACCACCGCCACCCGCTTGATGGCCGGGATCTCCAGCCGGGGTTTTTCGGTCCGGCGGATGGCCACCAACACCGGTCCGCAGGAAACAACAGCCAGAACAATGATTGCAGCCAATGCCAGATATTTCTTCATTAAGCTCTCCGTTATTATTTAACCACAAAGACACAAAGAACGCAAAGTTGAAAAGCTCTGTATCATTCCCGCCACCGCAAGAAGGCTCATATAGGCGGGTCGCCTTTGTGCCGGGTGGCAAAGTTCTACTGTTTGCGTCCCAGTTTCATATCGCGTTCCTGGTTCCAGCGGACCCATTCGTCCTGGCTGTCAATAATAGGATTGAAGTTGACTATGCCATAGGTGCCGTCGGCATTGATGGTGATCTCCATCTGGGCTTTGACGATCTGAACCCACTGCTCCAGCTTGACCTCCACCGGTCCGGCTATCTCCTGCGGGCCCTCGATCTCCCCTTCCCGGCCGCCCTGCTTCTTCTTCTGGTTGGCAAAGAAGTCGGGGTTGACCACCACCTTGACCTCGCCCTGGTATACTGCCACTTTGGTGCTGCTGTCGGGCATCACCGACATCCGGTAGATCGTGCCCCGGACCGCGGCCACCGCAGTGGGCGATTCCAACTCGAATTTGCTCTTCTTGCTGACCTTGTTGACGTTGGCCCAGACCTTGCCGCTCCAGACCTTGCCCGTGGCCGTCAGCCCCTTCTTGGAGTCCTTCTTCAGCTCGTCAATGGCCAGCTGGGTGTTGGCGTCCACCCGGATGATGCTGCCGTCCGAAAAAGCTATCTCGGCCCGGGCGTCCTCGGTGCTCTTGACCTTTTCCCCGGCCGCCAGGGGCTGGTCAAAGGTTACTTTTTTCCAGTCGTTCTTCTCCGGCTTCTGGGTCTTGACGTCGCCCACCACGAAGGATACCTTGGCCACCGGGGTGGCCTTGGCGGTAAGCTGGACTGTGGTGACCGTCAGACTGACCAGCAAAACCGCGGCCAGCAGCCACAGCAGGCCGGCGTTGTTTTTATTGATTCCGGACATCTTCATTCTCCCTTATTGTTAGTTTGCCGGCCGGACCTTTTTGGCCGTCAGCCTGAGGTTGATGCGGTTGGCGGTCCGGCTGAGTATCTTGACCGAAAATTTGGTGAAATTCTTGTAAAGCAGTTCCTGGGCCAGCTGGCTGCTGTTGAATTTGGTCTCCACCTCCACCAGGCCGGTGTTGCCGGTGATCTCCCGGTCATTGACCGCCTTGACCCCCCGGACCTCGTATTTCAGGACGTTGACCAGCTCCTGGTACAGGTCGTAATTTGAGGCCCCGGTAACGTTCAGGGTGACGGTGTTTCCGCCCCGGGCGAATTTCTTGACGATCTCTTCGGCCAGATAATCGGCCAGCTTGGCGGAGGCCTGCTCAATGGCCTTGGTGCCGCCGGTGATCTCCTCGATGTGCACCGCCCGCCCGGTCTCCACCTTGGACACCAGGATCCGTCCGTCGTCGGTGTTAAAGGCTTTGACCGAGACCGTGGCCTGGATGGACTTCATCCCGCCCAGCATGTCGTTGGCCACCGTGGCCTCCTTGGCAAAGGATTTTCCGGTGATGATCACCTCGGCCCCGGCCCGTTCCCCAATGAAGGCCGCCGCCTGGGCGTCCCCGTCCAAAGCCGCCAGGGCCTTGTCCCGGCGGATGCTCTTCTCGGCGGTCTCGGGATCCACAAAGTCAAACCCCTTGTTGCGCATGGCTTCTATGATGGTGTTTTCGGCCGTGCCCAGCTGGGCGTCTATCCCGCCGATGGCCGAACTCCCCACGTTGCTTTCGGTGATCAGCACCATCAGCTTGGGATTGCCGGCGCCGCGGATGATGTCGGCCATGTCCTCCTTGATGGCGCCGGAGCGCACCAGGGCCTTGACCTTGACGTTGTAGCTTAAGCCGCCGTCGGCCTCGCCCTCGCTGATTATGGAATAGTTCTTGATGTAGCCCTTGGCTTTGGAATAGATGTTATCCTCCACCACCATGGCGTTCTCCACTATGGTACTGGAGCTGATCACCGCCCCGGTCACCTGCTCCACCGCGTTGCGCAGGGCATCCTGGATGGCCACATCCCGGGCCTGGGCCTTGTCGCCGTTCAATACCGAAGCGGTGCCATCGGTGGTGATGGTTTGGGTTGCCTCCTGGGCTGCCGCCAGGCCGGAGAACATCAGAAGAGCCAGGCTAAAGTATAATATTTTTTTCATTTTGTATATGGAGTCCTTTCGTAGTTAATAATATCATGTCTTTTGATCACATGAACCTCTCCCTTTCCCCCTCCCCTCGAGAGCCTGCCCCAAGATACGCTTTTATGGTGGCTATGAGGTGGGAGGGATGGGTGGGGTTATACAAGCCAACAGTCAAAAGGGAGAACGGCGTTTTAAAAAATTTCCTTTTAAAAGGCTCGCTCTCCCTTTTATGCATTGTCATCCTGAGAATAGCTTCTTGTTTAGCAAGCCGAAGGATAATCTGTGGATTCTTCGGAAGCGGAGCAATAGGGCTAACCTCAGAATGACAAAAAAGAGGTTACTGTTTCAGGACTATGATCACCCGGCAGTTGTCGTAGATGTCGGTGTTGTCGGCGATCACCGCCACATTCTGCACGTCGTTGTCGGAGATGATCAGGTCGGCCTTGTTAAGCCCCGATGATTTGACGGCCTTGACCACCAGCGGATTGCTGCCCACCCGGGCGGCGTTGGCCCTGGCTTCTTCCATGGTCTTGGCGTAGACCACCACGCCGTTCTTGACGGCTGATTCCCGGGGAACGAAATCTTCCCCGTAGATTCCCTCGCCCGATTCATCCAGGATGTTGGGCACCATGGCCGGCATAGCATCAGTGGAAGAACCATCTATGATCAGGCCGGTGTAGGTCTGGGGCTCCTGGGCATTGAAGCTGGAAGGCAGGTCTGGCATAGGTCGGGGTCTTGCCGCCCATCTGCTCGGGATAAAGCACGTCGCCCACCTTGCCGGTTAGAAGCATCTCCATGTCCACTTCCACCGAGCCATCCGACATGTAACGGGGCTTGGAGGTAAAGCGGAAGTTCTTGACGATGCCTTCCACCTGGGTCTTGATGATGTCGGAGCTCATCATGGCGTTCTCCACCGTGGTCTCGGAGGTCAGCAGCACGCCGTTGAGGGTCTCGATCATGTTGCGCATGGCGTCCAGCTGGGCGGCCCGCAGGGCGTTCTTGCGCTGGGCCGAGGGCGGAAGCTTGGGATTAAGGGCCCCGATGCCGGTGGATTTGACCGACTGGTCGGTCCAGTCTACCATGCCGGCGCCCTGGATGTTCTGTTCCACCTGGGCCAAAGCCAGAGAGGCAAAGCCAAGTATGGCCAGCAAGGCCAAAGTTTTCTTAAACATTTAAATTATGCTCCTTATATTTGATTTACCGGAAATTGCTAAAGCAAAATATTCAGGGGTTCACCGCGTTTAAATGTCACCACCTCCCGTCAATAAAATATTTATTTAGTTATTAC
>CAWAAX010000002.1:0-20446 GCA_963780225.1 uncultured bacterium
CAGCACCTGGTCTATCCCCTGGTTTGCCACCACCCCGCCCATCACCGGCCGGGCGCCGAAGACCGGCAGCCCGTGGATCCGCTGGCCCTTTTTGGCCGGATCGTCGTCGATGAAGCCCACCGGAAGGCTGCCGTACTCGGGATGGGCCATCAGCTGCCGGGCCGCCATCTCGCCGGCGTCCCCGGCCCCGATGATCAGCATCCGCTTCCGTTCCACGTTCTTGTACTGGGCCTGGGAGCGGTGCTGCTTCCACATCCTAAGCGAAAGCCTTAAGCCCCCGATCAGCATGATGTCTCCCAGCAGTTCTATCAGCACCACGCTGCGGGAGTAGCTTATCCAGCCCGGCATCGCGAACCTGGTGGTGGCATAGGCCGCCACCGAGCCGATGGCCACCGCCTTCACGATCTGCACCAGGTCGTTCACCCCGGCGTACTGCCAGGCCCCGCGGTAGATCCCGAAGTAGGCCAGAAAGGCCAGCTTGATGGCCAGCATCAGGGGCAGTATCCGCAGGAACATCGGGGCATAGTATTCCGGAACGGCGAAGTCGAACCGGAATTGGATGGCCGCGTACAGCGAGAGGGTCATGATCAGAATGTCGCCGCTTAAAAAATACAGCGGGCGCTTGGTGTGCTGCGGCCAGTAGGTCTTGACGGATGGCGGTTTGATCAATGGCTGACTCCTTCTTTGGTGATCACCTTTTGCAGGGTCATGAACAGTATCTTCAGGTCGAACCTGACGCTCCGTTTTTCCAGGTATTCCCGGTCGAACCTGACCTTGTCCGGGATGGTCAGCCCGTCCCGTCCGTTCACCTGGGCCCAGCCGGTCAGACCCGGAGTCAGTTTATGGATCCCCCAGGCGGTGCGCATTTCGGTCAGGTCGTTCTGGTTGAACAGGGCCGGCCGCGGCCCGACCATGCTCATCTGGCCCTTTAAAATGTTGAACAGCTGTGGCAGCTCGTCCAGGCTGGTCCGGCGCAATAATTCCCCGCCGGGGGCCAGGTATCTCTCGGGCTTTTCCAGCAGATGGGTGGCCACCGCCGGGGTGCCGGTGCGCATGGTCCGGAATTTGTACATTTTGAAGGTCCGGTTGTCCCGGCCGATCCGCTCCGAGACGTAGAACACCGGGCCGGGCGAGCCCAGCTTGACCATCAGGCCTAAAAGCAGCATCGGCAGGGCCAGCAGCGCCAGGGCCGCCGCCGAGAACAGCAGGTCGAAAAGCCGCTTACCGGCCATGGCCAAAGCTCCTTAGATAATCGGAAACCATCAGCTCTATCCCCTGGCGGACTTTTTGGGGGGGCGTCCACCCCATAGTGTTTCTGAATTTCGAACTGTCGATCTCCAGTGATCCGGTCAAACGGTCGATGTCCGGCTTCAGCCGGGGCGCCAGCCTGGCCGCCAGCCGCAACAATCCTGACGGGCAGGAGATCAAACGGCCTTTTTTGCCCATGGCGGCCGCCATCATTTTTGCCAGATCGGTGGTGGAAAAGTCCTCTCCGTCGCTGACCGCGAAGGTTTGGCCCAGGGCCTCCTCCCTGGTGGCGGCCAGGATCAGGACGTCAACCAGGTTGTCCAGGGAGATCAGGCTCCGCCGGTTGTTGATATTACCCAGGGGAGCGGGCAGATCATGCTTGATGGCCTGCATCATCCTCAGCAGGTTGCCCTTGACGCCGGGTCCGTAAACCAGGGGCGACCGGATGATCACGGCCTTAAGGCCCGAAGAAGCCGAAACCTCCCGCAGGGCTTCCTCGGCCTCCGCCTTGGAGACGGCATAGGCATCCCGGGGGTCATAAGGGTCCGCCTCGCTGAACGGTTTTTCCAGGGTTTGCTCCCCATTGACCTTGATGGTGCTCAGGAACACCAGCCGTTTTATCCCGGCCCGGCCGGCCTGAAGGGCCAGATTCTTGGTGCCCTCGGCGTTGATCCTTCTGAACTGGGAAATGGCGTGGCGGCCGGACCGGCTCATGACATGGACCCTGGCCGCCAGATGGATGATAACATCGATGTCCCGGAGGTACTTGGTCCAGTCGGTCAAAGCCCAAATGTTGTCGATGAATGTTTTTTCGACGGTCTCCGGGAAAACGGCCTTGGTTGCCCCGGGCCCGCTGACGGCCCTGACCAAATGGCCCCTTTCCGCCAGGGCCGGGCACAGCCGGCGGCCCACGAAGCCGTTGGCGCCGGTCACCAACACTCTCATTTCGGCCTCCGGAACATCTGTCCGACCTTGGTCAGGTATTTGGAGTATATCTTGAAAATATTAGTGGGGATGCCGTTTTCGCGGCAAGCCCTTAAGATCTCATTGTTCAGGATCAGATTGCTCTTAACATTCCTGGTGCTCATTCCGCCCACCCGCATCTTCACCAGCACCCCGGGAAGGTAATGATAGGACCTGCCGTATTTCCAGAGAAACCTGGCCACCAGATCGAAGTCTGCCCCGATCCTATAGTCCGTCTTGAATGTCCCGTACTTGTCGTAGCATTCCTTTTTTACGAAAAAGGCGGGGTGGGGCGGCATCCAGCCGCAGGCAAAACGGTTGACCGTAAAACCATCGGCCGGATAATACATGGTTATCCTGTCGGTGTCGTTCCGCCTCACCTGGACCAGGTCGCCGAACACGCAATCGGTATTTTCCTTCCGGAATGCCTCCGCGACCCTTGAGATGACACCGCTGTCCTGGTACAGGTCGTCCGAGTTCAGTATTCCCACGATATCCCCTGTGGACAGCGCTATTCCCTTGTTGATGGCGTCATACATGCCGTCATCCGGCTCGGATATGACCCTGGCGATCCTGGCGCGGTACCTGCCGATGATGTCCAGTGTCCCGTCGGTCGACCCGCCGTCCACCACTATGTATTCAATGTCCGGATGGGTCTGCGACAAAACGGAACGGATGGTGTCTTCGATGGTCCCGGCGGAATTATAGGCCACGGTGATGATGGTGATCTTCATTTTACTTTGATAAAACTGCTTTCACGATTCACAATTCACTTTTCACAATTCACGGCATCCCGTGCTCATTGTCCAGCATCCAGTATTCTATCTCCAGTATTCAGTATTCAGTATTCAGTCTCCAGCCTCCCGCCCGCCCCCGCGTTCAAAGCGGTCCAGCGCCATCAGCAGTCCCACCAGGAACCAGACGATGGTCACCACCTCCGAGTCGCTGAAATTCCATTCCGCCAGGCCGTTGACCTGAAAACCGACCAGGGCCGCCGCGATCCCCCCGGCAAAAACAGCGGTCAGGCGGGTCTGGGACCTCATCAGTTTTGCCGCCAGGATAAAGACCGACAACCACATGAAGATAAAGGCGGCCAGTCCGGTGAAGCCGCGGGTGGCGGTTATTTGGACGAAATTGTTGTGCAGGTGCCCGGCCATGGGAGCATTGTTCCACAGCCAGTCGTCGGACGGCACCCGTTTGGCTTTCAGCAGTTCCCCCAGATCTATCAGCCCCGTGCCCAGCACCGGCCGCTCCTTGACCAGATCCCATCCCATCCGCCAAATACTCAGCCTTAAATTCCAGGAAACAGACTTGTCGACGTTGAATATTTTGGATGACAGGCGGGGGTTGTTGACGCTGTAAAAAATCCCGGTTAAGAGCAGGCCAAAAAGCAAATATATCGCCGTCCGTTTCCACCACGACCGGATCAACACGGGAAAACCCGCCATGAATCCGGCCCAGGAGCTGATGGTCTTGGTGCAGGCCAGGCTGGCCACCAGCAGGACCGCCGCGACCACTAACTCCGCCCGGCCCCTTTTACCAGGGAGTTGCGCCTGCTGCCGGTGCCAGGCCAGGGACAGCAGCCCGGCCATCATGAACATCCCGCCGGAGGTCAGGGCCATCCCCTGGGCGGCCAGCAGCCGCGGCTGGTATCCGAATCCGAACATCACCAGACCGTAGACCCCGGTCAGGGCCGTGATCAAAAGGAAGAGCTTTGCCAGGTCCATCAGCCTGGCCGGTGTTTTGACGTTGAAACCCACGAAGTAAACCGCCGTCAGCAGGTAGAACTTTTTTAAGCCAATAAAACTTTCCATCGGGTTCAGCGAAAATACTGTGGAAAGGAGGGCCGACAGCAGGAACAGCGCAAAGCCCGGGTCCAGCGGGGTTTTAAAACCGTTCCACCGCTTTTCCATCAGGCACTTCAGCAACCAGGCCACCCAGCCCACGAAGAGCGAGCTCTGGGTGAAGGCTATGGACACCGGCAGCGAGGCCACGAAGCCCACCAGCGACAGTTCGACCGTCCGGTCCAGGATCATTATGGCGCGGTTCTTCATTTACCGTCAAAGTTTCTATCCGCAGATTATCGCAGATTTGTTTTTGATTTATATTGCTATGAGTAGAGCATTAAATTGGGTCAGCGTCTGTCGTTGGACTGAGGTCCTCGGTTGAGCTCGGTCTAAGCCCGTTAGCCGAAGTCTTTGGTAAAAAGCTCCTCTATCCCTTGTCCGGGTCCTTCAACCTGAATTTGCCGATCTTGGCCCCCAGCCATTTTTTCTCCAGCATTTCCTCCACTTCGGCCTCGGTGACGGTCCTCAGTTTTTGGACCGCCCTCCTTTTGACGGCCAGCGCCGGAAGCGTGCGGAGCACCAGGTATTTGGCCCGCAAAAAGGCGCCGGCCCGTCCGACCTTCAAAAAGTACCAGAAGCTTCCCAGCGCGTAGGCCAGGTGCAGCGGCAGGTATTTAGGGAGCAGCCCTTCCGGCATGTTCTTGATGAAGGTGGCGCTGACATTGCGCTGGCCGTTGTAGACAAAGCTGGTACTGTTGTGGACCTGGGTGAAGGAAACCTTGTGGCGGACCCGGGCGGCCGGAACATTGATTATCCGGTGGCCTAATAGGCGGGCCCGGAAAGACCAGTCCACGTCCTCGTAGCCATTGAAGTAATCTTCGTCAAAGAAGCCTATCTCCCGGATCACGCTTCTCCGGTAGAGGGCCGCGCAGGCTACGGCCACGAAGACATCCTGTGGCTCCTGGCTTTTTCCCTCGGCCGGTTGCCGGTACCACCGCGGGGAGACCGATCCGGCGATGGTGTAGATCCCCCCGGCGCTCCAGATCAGGTCCGGCCGGTCGTAATATAGTACCATTGAGTCGCAGGCGGCTATGCTCTGATCGGTAAGGATACACTGATAGAGGGCCTCCAGCCAGCCCGGTTCGGCCTTGGTATCGTTGTTCAGCAGGGCGATGAATTCGCCCCTGGCCAGCTTTAGCCCGGCATTGTTCCCGGCGCTGAAGCCGGTATTGGTTTTCAGGGCCAGCAGCCTTACCAGGGGGTAATGGCTCCGGACCCATTCCGCCGAACCGTCGGTGGAGCCATTGTCAACCAAAATGATCTCAAAGTCCTGAAAGGTCTGGTCCTCCAGGGATTGCAGGCACTCCTCCAGCAAGGCCCGGCCGTTCCAGTTGACTATGATGATGCTGATCAAGGGTTCGGGCATTATGTCCCTCATGGCGCTGCTCCGGCAGTGGTTCCGCTCCTGCTCCCTCTGGCCGGTTGGCCGGCCTGATGGGATTTATTAATGCAATTCATCACCGGAGAATTATTCCCGGCAGCAATCGGTCGTTTCATGGGATCCTAACGGTTGGCGACAATTTCGTTGAGATGCCGGATGGTCAGGCGGCTCAGTTGCCGTTCTCCTGACAGATACTGTCTGCCGGCCCTGACGGCCAGGTTCAGCAAGTGGTACTTGAAAATGCTGCGCTTCAGGCAGGCCCGATAGAACAATGTCTCGGCCTCAAGGATGGACCGGTACCGCTCCGGCGGCACTGAACCCGATCGGTGCCAGATCGAAAGGTCATGGTTGATCACTGCCTTTGATAGGCATATTTTTTTGCCGCGCCGGTTTATCTCGGCGAACAACCAATGATCGAGATAGTCCAGCCTGAATTGTTCATTGAAACCGCCAATCTCCGATAGGAATGTCTTCCGCAGCAGGGCCCCGGAATTAATGGCCGTGACCGGGCCGGGGCAGATCCCCGGCACCGGGCGGCGGATCGGCTTTACCCCGCCCCACCACTGCAGAAGGGCCGGCGACAGGGGCCTGCCGTCATGAACCGCCTCTGGCACTATGGCCGCCACCTCGCCAGACCGGCCGGCCTCCGACAAGGCTTGGGCCGTCAGGAAGATAAAATTTGCCGGGAGATCCGAGTCCTGGTCAAGCAGCAGCAGCCATTGATACTGGCCGCCGGGGTCCGATCCCAACGCGAAGTTGTAGGCCGCGGCCAGCCCGCCGTTGGCGGCATCGTGGACGTATTGATGTTCAAAAGGCGGCAGCACCGGCATCGGCTGGGATTCCGGACTATTGTCATAGACGATCAGTTTCAGGCCCAGTCCCTTCACGGGGCTTTGCTCCCAGGAGCGCGCCAGGGAGACGATGGCGGGGGACTGGTCCGGCCGGCATTGATGCAAGACCGCCACGGCGATTATTTTCATCCTCTGCCCTTTGCTAATGCCAACATCCTTTTCCCGTCAATTTACCCATTTATAATAAGTTTTGGTAAGCAGCATGGGTCTGTTCCGCCGTAATATCCCAGTTATATTTTGTCAGGACATAATTTTGTATTTCATTCATGTCGCGTTTTTTATTTATCTCGGCATGTATGGATTCCCGGATGGAAACCGGGTCAAGCGGGTCCATGGTCGTGGATATATTGCCAAAATAAGTGGCTACGGGACAATACTTGCTGTCTGAAACGACTATTTTACATTTATTGGCCAAGGCCTCCAAGCTTACCAGGCCGGTTGTCTCGGCCAGCGAGGGCAGCGCGTGCAACAAAGCCTGGCGGTAATATTTGTTCAGTATTGCATGGTCGACATGATCTATGAAATATACGTTTCCTCTTTTTAGGCCTGCTGCTTTTACTTTATTGAAATATTTTCTGTTATATGTTTGGCTGCCAATGAACAAAATAGGCGTCTGTTTAACATTTTCCAAGGCTTTGATCAATAACAGCTGGTTTTTTCCGGGTTCAATCCTGGCCACTTCCAAAATATAATTCCCCGGCAGGTCATTAACAATATGGTCATCTTTGACATCTTCGCAGGGATTTACCGCATTAAATATTATTTTCGACTTTTCTGATATCTCCCTGTGATCAATACCGGACAGGGCCGCCAATTGCACCGTCTCCTCCCGTGAGTTTGGCAAAATCACATCAACGCTATTTAACGCATATTTCAGATAATGTTTTTTTTCTTCGGTAAAGTCAAACGGCCTGTTTTTAAGCGTTTTTGCCAAAAGAACCAATAAATATTTTGTTATTTCTATTTTACGGCGAGAAGGATAATATATATTGAATCTTACCAGCCAATCATAGGCCCGGGCATCCCGATAATCCCAGGTTATGGAGGACAGCGCTGTTTTAATGTTTTCTTTTTTGCATTTTTCCACAAAACTTAACGTTTCGTATCTCGATGAAAGGTTAAATATGTGGCACAAGGAAAACCGTTGGTCGATCAACTCGGCTTTGGTAACAACCGATATTTCATAATCATATTTTTTCTCTAAGTGCTCTTTTGTTTTGAGTAATTGGACAACATCACCCCCGGGTCTGGATAAATAATTATCTCTTATGCAAAATGCTATTTTAACTTTACTGTCCATAATTAATTCTCTATGATAGTTTCCTGCCGATGAAGGCCCGGCTGCATGCCTACGGCGTATTTTACCGCTCCTTTTGCATCGGCAGGCGGTCTTCCCGGATGATCCTGATCGTATGCTTTGGTGAAGGTTCCTCTCCCGTAAATATTCGCCGTTCCGCCTTATTTTCGGATATTGGGATTGTTTAAAAAGTCACTGTAGGCCAGCTTCAAACCTTCCTCCAATGGGGTGTGCTTGGTGAAGCCCAGGCCGTGCAACCGGGATACATCCAAAAGCTTCTGCGGCATGCCGTCCGGCTTGGCTGGATTCCACCGGATCTCGCCCTGGTAGCCCACTGCCCTGGCCACCAATATGGTCAGCTCTTTGATGGTCAGATCCTGCCCGCAGCCGATGTTCACGATCTGGCTGTCTTCATAGTTCTGCATCAGATAGATGCAGGCCTCGGCCATGTCCTCGGAATAATAGAACTCCCGGCGGGGCGAACCGGTGCCCCAGGCTTCCACCCAGGGCTTGTGCTCCAGCTTGGCCTGGTGAAAACGGCTGATCAGAGCCGGCAGCACATGGGAATTGTCGGGGTGGTAGTTGTCGTTGGGACCGTAAAGGTTGGTGGGCATCACCGAGATGAACTTGGTGCCGTATTGCCTGTTGTAGGCCTGGCACATCTTGATCCCGGCGATCTTGGCCACGGCATAGGGCTCGTTGGTGGGCTCCAGCCGCCCGGTCAGAAGGTATTCCTCCTTCATGGGCTGGGGGCAGTTCCGGGGATAGATGCAGGAGGATCCCAAAAACAGCAGCTTTTTGACCTTGTTCCGATACGAGGCATGGATGACGTTGCATTCTATCAGCAGATTGTCGTAGATGAAATCGGCCGGATAGGTATCATTGGCATGGATGCCTCCCACCAGGGCCGCCGCCAGGAATACGTACTCCGGCTTTTCCCGATCGAAGAACGAATTAACCGCAGCCTGATCCCTTAGGTTCAACTCTTTCAGGTCCCTGACCAGGAAGTTTGAATATCCCTGCTCCTTGAGTTTTTTCAGCATGGCCGATCCCACCAGCCCGGCATGGCCGGCAATATAAATTTTGGCGTTTTTATCCATTGCGTTTTCTCCGTATGTTACATATTCCGGCATTACTGAGATTCTTGTTGAAGAACCAGATTGGGGTTACTTTCAGTGTCCTCGGGTGGCCCGTCACTCCCGCCCGTTCCGGAGCAGGCATTTGGCGGCGAACTTGGCCAGCTGCAGCGGGTCAGGCGCCAATTTTCGGGAAAGACGGCCCTGCCAATATGTAGTCCAGGCCGCCGGGCCCAGGCGGGTATTCTGCAGGCAGGCACTCCTCCACTGAAAGGCCGCTGTTTGGTCAAATTCCTCTATCGGGTATAAATTTTTAATCCGGTTGGCCCGGACCAGGCTTTCCAGCAATTGGTGATAGCCCTGCAACTGTCTTCGATCGCCGGTAACGGCGGTGACATAGTGCATCAGCGTCTCGCAAGGCGAGAATTCCACCCCCAGTTTTTCCAGACTCTGCCGGTTGATTATCTTAATTATCTCTTTTTGCTGATTCTGGCTGCGGTTGGTGATGTTATCCCCGAAGAACCGGTAATCCAGCAACACCTCGGGGATATTGGCCAGGTCGAAGCAAAAGCTGGCCTTCTGCCAGAATCCCCAGTCCTCCAGTCCCGCCAGGTGTTCCGGCTGATAGCTCAAACCGGCCGACCTTACGGCTTCCAGGCGCATCATCACCGAAGGGTTGGCCAGGGGCTGGTTAAATAACAGTCCGGCCTTGATGAGGGCGGGAGTGGTTGGATACTTTACGATCCTGCGGCCTCTGGCCGCCTTGTCCCGGTAGCAGACCCTGCTTACCCAGCTGCCGCAAGCTCCCACGTCAGGATGGGATTCCAAATACCGCAGCTGAATCAGCAAACGGTCAGGGAGGGAGACGTCATCGCAGTCCATATTGGCCAGATACTTCCCCCGGGCCAGTTCCAACCCCCGGTTGCGGGTGCAAGGAAGTTTCAGGTTGCCCCGGTTGCTCACCAATCTGATGCGAGGATCACTGTAGGAACGGATGATCTCCCCGCTTTGGTCGGTGGATCCGTCGTCTATTATCAAAAGCTCGAAATCGGAAAAGCTTTGGCTCAGCACGCTGTCCACCGCCTCCCGCAAAAAGCGCTGGCCGTTGTAAACGGGCATGAAGACGGTTATCAGGGGGGCTGCCTCGGCCATCAATCCGCCCTCTGGTCCGGCGTTGCCGGAGCCCTTTCGACCAGTTTTATTTCCACCTCCTGATGGCAGCTGATGTTCTCGAAACCGTACCAGGAACGGTAGTCCATTTGCCGGCCCTTTTGCCATTGCTCCAAAAGATAGTCCTGGTGGATGTTTCCGTGCAGGTTCTGATTGTCCTGTTGCACCCGGTTGACCGGAAGGTTGAGAGTGCGCGACTTCCGATAGCACAGACCGGACCGCCATTGGAAATACGGGAGGTACTGCTGCAGGGCTGCTTCAAAGGTGTTGGGCGAGCGGTGGTCCAGGTTTTGGGCCAGCAGCCTGATTTCGGGGGCCCAGAATATGTGTCCGTCCAGCGACAGCGGATAAGCCCAGTCCAGCCTGCCTTGGCGCCAGTCGAATTCCAAGAGATCGACCGAGACCTCCCTTAAGACCGGCGGGGGTTGGGGTGACTGGGTAGTGTAGGCCATCTTTAAATTGGTTCCCAGCCTCAGGCTGGCGATGGAATTCCGGGGATCAAAATCCATGAGGCGGGAAAGCTCCACCGGCCGGATGAACAACATGTCATCTACCAGGAAAAATATCCTGGCGGTTTTAGTTTTATCGAGGATCCCAACCAACTGCTCCCTGAACGGCAGAGTTCCGTCCTCGAACACCGCCTCCAGCGGCCTGGCCCCGAAAGCTTCGAAAACCTGGCCGTAGGCCGCCTGGTGCCCGGCAGTGGAAGCGGCATAGAGCACGGTCAAGGGCGCCGGATCGCTCACCTGCTCGTAGTAGGAACTTAACAGGGCGTGCAGCTGCAGGGCCCGGTCCTTGGAGAATACCACCCCGGCCAAGCTCCGGCCGCATTCCTCCCCGGCGGCCTGGGCGTGCAATTGCAGCATCTGCCGGGCGGTTTTAAGCTCCCTGGCCCCATTGGCCAGCTCCGCGGCCCTGACCAGCGCCAGGCTAAAGGGCGAGGACAGCCGGTTCAAAACCTTGAGCATTATGTTTTTGGTTTGGTTTCCCATGCTAAATTTTTGACAGGCCTTTTGTTAATCTGCGGGCCAGCACCGGGAGATTTTTTAGGATGCTATCCCGGTACCGTTCGACAAAAACCGGGTTGAGCCGGTTTCTGAACAGCACCACGTTGTCGGAAAACCCCTGTTGCACCAGCAGGTCCGCGGTCACCTCGGTGAACATCAGGGACATCAGTTCCCGGGTATTATGCTCGTCGAAAACGTGAAAATGCATGTAGGGATACTCCACCGGGTACTTGTGGTGGAATTCCCGCTGCCAACCGTGCTTTTCTATGGCCGACTGGATGTAGTCCTGGTTGTGGCTTTGGTCGGACCGGTCAGCGCCCTTGACGAAATCATCGATCATGTGCGCCGCCTCAGTCGGAGCCCTGAATTTATCGAAGGTGTACTGGTAATGGGGAATGGCGTGAAATTGCCAGCCCCCCTCCCTGGTTATCAAATAAAAATTCAAGAGCAGCAGCACCGGATTGGGGGAATGCTCCAGCAGGTTGGAAGAGACGGAGGCATCGTAGCGCCCTTCCAGCTCCGGGAACTTGAAGGCCTGGTGCATATCGGCAATAATGGTCTTGCGATCCCGGGGCACGGCCGGGCCGTGCCGCAAGAACTGCAGCTCCTGCCGGGCATGGCGGGCCAAGTTCCGGCATTGGTGGATTAGGCTGGTGGCGCTGCCAAAAGCGGCCACCCTCCCAAAACCCCCGTCCAGCAGGTTGATGTCCACCACCCGGCAGCCCCGGTAATCAATCAGCTGGTTGACCATCCCCCCCGCCCTGGCCACCAGCCCCTGGATGTTTTCTTTTACCTTGGATCCTATGTCGGTGTTAAGCAACAGCGGCATTTAAATCATTTCCTTCAGTTGCAGGGCAAACTGCTCGGCCCGGTGAAAGGTGGTATGGCCGGCAAACACTTGGCGCTGGGCTTTCAGGGCTTTTTCCTCAGCCTCTCCGGGATGGGCCAGAATATAGTCGAACAACTGATAGTATTCTTCGGGCGAGCCTCCCGAAAAGAAGCATTCCGGCCCGAATCTTTTAGTGAGCAGGGCAGGAGCATCTATCAATTGCGGCACTCCGCAGGCCGCCAATTGGTAGGTCCTTTCATTGAGCTCGCAGGGCCAGTCGATCTGCTCCTGCAGATGCAGGTTCAACCCCACTTTTGCCCGGGCGTACAGGAACCTGTCCCGATCAGGAACGATTTCCTTTCCCCGGCTGAAGCCCCATCCTGGACCGTCGAGATAACCGTATTTCCCCGCCACGATGGGTTTTAAATAGGAAAAATAACGTGGCCACTTGTCCTGATTGACCGAAGCCAGAAACACATAATCCAAGTCCCGGGCCAGGCCCGGCACCGGGTAATAGAGCAGCGGATTGGCCCCGAATTCCACCGTCAATATTCTGAATCCCCGGTCGTGGAACGGCCGGTATTCCTCCCGGTTCTTCAGGTAACCGGGGTCCCTGAAACTATAGTAAAAATCGATGCCGTTTTCTTTTGCCCACTCCAGCCTGCCCCCCAACGGCGAATTGCCATATTGTTCCAGCGAAGCAGTTAAGCCCACCGCCAGCCCGTGGGCGTTTTTATATTTTTTCAGGGCCGGCCAGTCGATGCGGTCTAAATACATCGGGTGGTCGCTGGTAATCAACACCGTTGGCTTGAACTCTGACAGGGCCTCCGTGGCGTCGCCTTCCCAATCCAGCCTCTTTGACGCTATCCCCAAATAGTCCAGACTTTGGACCAGATTGGAAAAGAGCGAATTCCCCCCGGGCGAAAAGCAGGACGGCGGTACATGGACCAGGATCCTCAAGCCTTCCAGGGAAGCGCACTTGCCTTTGAAGTCCGCCAGGGTTTGCCGGAGCAGCTTGAAGCCCTGGGAGACTACCGGGTCCTTTGAACCAAGATATAGTTCTTCCGTTATCCGGCCACCGGCCTTTTCGGCGCATTGGTCGGCCCACTCTCCGAGCTTGGCATGGCTGCCCTTGGTGCTGGAGTTGATTCCGGCTTCAAACCGCCTGATCCGGAAAAGATTCCAATACCGTTTCGCCCGGAGCGCCAGGGAAATCACCTTTGGATGCATCATTTGCGGCCAGCGCCGATGGATTTTATTAGGCAGCGCAACTTTCGGAGGACCATTCTTATTGGTCCTGTCTTTTCCTGGGGAACCCAGCTGCAGGCCCAATAATGCAGGCAGTATGATTCGGACCGGATATAGGAGCGTATTTTTTCGTGATCCCTTTCAAAACGCCGGCACCCCGGAAAGGGGTAAAAATATGTGACCGGCAAGGCAACTATTTTTTCCCCCTTCAACCCGGGAGCGGCCCGCATGAAGCACCGGGTGAAATAATCGGGACCGGTGGTGTCCATGATCTGGTCGGCATTTTGGGAAGCTGGGGCCGAAGCCTGACACTGGACCGAGTCCAGGCACCGGCCTATGATTGGATGCCCGGGGGCGGCCCCGATCAGGCCATTGAACAACAGGGGATGCCGCTGGTAACCGACACCGGTATAGAACGAATAGCCTGAATGCAGGGAATCAAATGGTTTCAGGCACTCGAAGTCCACATCGACATACAGGCCGCCGTATTGGAACAGTATCTCATACCGCAGGAGATCGGACTTGTTGCCGTAGTTGGGCATTTTATCAAACAGAGTCCTGTTCCTTATTTTCAAACCGTCCACATCGGCATCGCCCCAAAGCCTAAGCTCCCAGGCGGGGTGGAGCCGGGCCCAACTTTGCCGGTATTCCTTGAACCGATCAGGGAGCTCCCCACCCAGCCATATCTGGTGTATTGTCCGGGGGATGGTCTCCTGGGCGGTCTTACCCGGAAGACGGTCCAGATAATTGTCCTGATACAACTTCTTCAGAAACAGCCATTCTTGGTCCTGACCTGCGAACGCCTGGTCGTAGGCCTCTGACGGCTGCATCGAAACGTCAAATGACACTGGTGGATTTATTTTATTCATGGCGGTTTGTGATGGTCTTTTTTATCTTTTTGTAAAACTGGTAGGGCCCGCTATTAATGAGATATCGCTTTATCGCCAACACCCCGGAAATGAATTCCGACCGGGCTTTGGCTTGCTCCCTTTGGATTTCCGGCAGGTTATCCTGATTGCAGCTTATCCCATAGGTATTGGCCACGGAAACTATCACCGGCCTGTAGCAAACCTTGGCCTTGTATTTGATCAGCTCCCGCATAAAAAAGGCATGGTCGGCCACGAATTTATATGACTGATCATACAGGCCATGGTCCAAAAACAGCTGGCGTTTTATGAACGCGGCCGGATGGGGAAGGCTGGTGCCAAGTATGTAATCGCCATTCACCTTGGTCAGGGCCATGTTCCATAATGTTTTTTGACCCTGACGCTCAAACAGCATATCTCCGTACAAAATATCGGCCTGGGGTGGCACGGAGAACACTTTTTCTAGTACGGCCTCGTCCTGGAGATAATCGCCTCCGTTCAGAAAAAGCAGATACTCGCCGGAGGCCAGCCCTATCCCTTTGTTCATAGCGGCATAAATGCCGCTATCCTTCTCTGAAACAATCGTCTGGATAAGATGCCGATAGCCGTTGATGATTTCCACCGTCCGGTCTGCCGATTGGCCATCGATTACTATATATTCCAAGTCTTTAAATGTTTGATTCGTGACGCTTTCGATGGTCTTGGCAATATATTTTTCTTCGTTGAGACAGACTGTTATAACGCTTAGGCGGGGCATGTTAAACCAATTTCCGGTATAAGGTTAATGTTTGCTGGGCGGTGTTTGCCCATGAATATTTTAAAGCCTGTTTTAAGCCCCTGGCCTTTAGTGTTGTTCTCAAGCGCTCATCGCCGGTGATTTTTTTCACAGCCAACACCAGAGCGGCTGCATCCTTGGGTTCATAATATAGCACCGCATCGCCTCCTATTTCC
Organism: uncultured bacterium; assembly: GCA_963780225.1. GTDB lineage: Bacteria > Edwardsbacteria > AC1 > AC1 > EtOH8 > UBA5202. Next base: position 14,735 of record CAWAAX010000002.1, read on the forward strand.
GGCAGGGCTCCCTTGTTGCTGGCCAGCACCGGACAACCGCAGTTCATCGCCTCCAGCAAGGGCAGGCCAAACCCCTCATAAAGGGATGGAAGAATAAATAGGCAGGCCTGAGTATATAGCTGTTTAAGCGCGGCGTCATCGGCTCGGTGATGGAATACCTTGTTGGCCAGCCCCAGGCCTGCCAGCAGCCTCGCCTCCTGCTGATCAAAAATCCCGCCCCCGGCGCACACCAAAGTCATGCTGTCATCATTTTTTAGCAACTTTTCAAGGGCCAGCACGGTAAAATAAAAATTTTTATAGCCGTTCCGTTTGCCCACATACAGGAGATACCGTTTCGGCAGCGACAGTGGAAAGGCGATCTCGCCCCCCAATCCTTCCAGGGGATTACCGAGATAAATCACGGTAACTTTGCCCGGGTCAACATCATAAAATGTTATAATATCCCTTTTGGTCTCATTGGATATTGCAATAATAGCATCAGCCCGATGAATCAACTGTTTTTTCTTTTTCCGGATTTCATCACCCAAGGGGAAGTGTTCAGGATATAATTCATGGATCATGTCATAAACCGTGATTACCAAAGGACGCCGCAAACTTTGGATGTAGTAAGTATCGTAGTAGGTGGGATGGAAAATGTCATAATCGTAGTTTTGCAGACGCCGGATGCTGGAGGATAGGTTTTTCCTCCTAGAGACGTTTTCATTTCTTAATACCCCCATAGCCAGCAAAGTTCTTTCGGCCCTTTTCCGCAGTCTTTCGGAGTCCTTGTTCCCCAGGATAGCATTGAGGGGCAGCACTTCAAGCCCTTTGCCCCCCTGGTCTTTGAGATACGTGTTGTCGGAATACTTCAGACTAAGCTCCGCCTCTATTCCGGGGTTGCTGTTCAAATGCCGTATCAGCTCAAAATAGTATCTAGATATCCCGCCGTAATTTTGTTCGGCAAATATCTGGTGATCAAATAATACTTTCATAGCCTTTAAACAACCTTCCCCAAGGTGCGTTGCTCGCTTATCTTCAAATGATCATCCTGGGTCAAGCTTTTTACGCCCTTTTTCGATTTAGCGAAAAGGCTGTCTTGCGCTTTTGGCCGCATCAAACCCCTCAGTTTTCCCGAATTTATTTGACGCTTGGTCATAAGGTGCATGTTCTCCGATAGCTGATGGTATTCAAGCCCAAATATTTCAGCCAGGATTTTCAGAGAAGCAACGGTGTAAAATGATATGTGTTGGCCATGGGACCTCCCGTAATACCACCACTTCTCGGGTTTGGGCGGCGGTTCGGGCAGTAGGATTGTGGAAAACATCAGGTCGTCGGATATGTCCAGCATTTTTTTTACTTCTCCTACGGGATCGGCGAAGTGTTCAAAACATTCGAAAGCTGTCAGCAACACCACTTTTCCATTTTCGGCCCGGTATTCGAACCCCTGGGCCAGCAAATTTTGGGAAAATGGGTCGTGCCAGTAAAAATTAAATCCAATATCCCTCATTAAACGCACAAAAATACCATAGCCTCCGGCATAGTCAACAAAGGAGTTCTGGGAATGGAAGACCTGAGAAATAACAATCGCTGTGGTCCGGGAAAATTCGATGTTTCGAGCCAGTATTCCGGTATCTTCTGGATTAATGGTTTGCTGATAGGCTTCGTTTAACCAATAAGGCGCTTCGGTCTGGATAAAGCCGCAATGGGAACAACGGAAATAGTTGACCTCGTGTTTTCCCAGTATCCTGGTTTTTGCCCAAAACGGAGAAACAGACGAGCATATACGGCAGGTGGCACTGGTGTTCATGATATCAGAATTCCATTTTCATGTTATTATAGCCGGCCTGGAAATTAATTGTCCCAGACACCGTTCGTTACCAAATGTTCACTAAGCTTTAATCAGATCCTTTGCCCGCTTAATAAAGTTCAGCATTTTAAGTTTTACCCAGTTCCCGTTATAACCCCCGGCATAGTGGTTAATAAATGTATATTCATCGGCTGGCTCCGATATTCTTACTTCCGGGGGATGAACAATCGCACCTACGTCTCTGCTGGGCATATTGGCAAACGAACAGTCACCAGAAGTATGGGTGGCCTCCCGGCCAAAACCGATATTGGACACCATGTTTACCCGGGGAATGATGGAAACCCCCTCGTTCCTCCAACTGGCATAGAGCCATTGGTAATCCCAGGTATTTATTTCATTGTTGAATACTTTATCAAATGTCTCCGTCCAGTACCTTTGCTCTTCCGGTTTCTTGCAAATCCGTTTTATTCCCTCATTCCCCTTAAAGACCGGCCAGGTTTTCATTTCCCGGTCATAAGATTGCCAAGCCCTTTTCCAGGTGGCCCAGCCCCAGATGTGGCAGTATTTCGAGAAATAGTAACTGTAAGGCCCTAAGTTTTTTCCGGCTTGGAAATTTGCCCCCCCAATCATCATCACTTTTTCCTGGTTTCTGTAATAAGGCAGCAGCTCCTGGCAAAAGCCGAAAAAACCGGGATCGGGCAGACAGTCATCTTCTAAAATGATGCCCTCTTCGACATTTTCGAAGAACCAGGTTATTGCCGAACTCACCGCCTTCTTGCATCCCAGGTTTTTATCCCGGTAAAGTTTTTTCACCTGGCAGTCCCAATCGACCCCTTCGATCACTCTCCTAACTTGCCGGCAGATATCGTCCTCTCCGGCCACATTTTCCCTGGGACCATCGGCGGCCACAAACAGCTGCCTCGGTTGGGCCTTTTTTATCCGGTCAAAGACCTTTTGGGTGACATCCGCCCGGTTGAATATAAGGAATAGCACCGGCGTGTTCAGCATTACCGCTGCCTCTGGGCGTCAATAAAGAACAGGGTATTTACCGTCTTGGCATAAAGCCTGTAGCCGGTTTTTTCTAAAAAGCCGACAACCTGGCTTTTCCCCTTTTCATCAATTGTGAAATTATCCAGATCTTCGGTCATTACAATAGCCGGCCGGTATTTATCCCAATTATTGGATTTCAAGACCTGAAGATCTAAACCTTCCACATCAACGCTCAGGAAATCTATCTCCTTAAACCTGTGGCTATGGCGGTCCAGTATGTCGGACAATTTTACGGTTTTAATTTCACGGGTGCCCGTTATGAAATAGCCCCCGTTTTTGTCCCTTCCCCTTGACAATTCTTTGTGGAACCCGTTAAGGGCGGGCTCGTTAAAAATGTAGTAGGTAAGAATCTCTTCTTTATCTGAAACAGCGGCCTCGAGGTTTAGGTCTCTTTCCCTGTCCCGGTCAAAGGCCTTCATGCATCCCGGCATCGCATCGATATTTATACCCGACCAGCCTTTCTTATAAAAACAGTAGGTGTTTGAAAATCTTTGGGGATGGTGGGCCCCCACATCAATATAAAAACCAAACCCCTTTTTATTCTCAAAAAAACGGGCCAAAAGCGTATCCTCGCCTTCCTGGGAATAAGACATGTTGACATACCTGAAAGGCTCGGTGAATATTTCCTGAAAGAATTTCGGAGTTAATCGCCGCACAGCCTTTTTTATTATTGCCAGACCTTTTTCCATTTCCATCCTCTGTAAAATATTAATTCAGATCCCAAACACCCTTAAGCAAAACCGGGGCATTATTGTCAAAACCCGAACTGCCGGTCCCGTAGAAATCCCCGCCTTCAATATCAATAAAACCAATGCCATCTTGCGGCCAATCCGACTCTACACCGTGGACTACAATGCGAGCTCCGATTCTATAGCGGCCAGCAGCGTAGAATAAATTATTGATTTTAAACCTTATTTCTCCGTCGTTCTTGTCTATCTTGAAAAGATCACCAGTATAGGAACTGTAAAGAACAGATAACATCACATTATGGTTGTCACTGAACGAAATACCAAAGTCAACATATTTTGCTTTAGCGGTATCCCGGCAATGATACCTGAAAACCATTATAACGTCCATCCCGCTTTGGGCGGAATTTATCCTGCGGCCCTGGCTGTCTTCCAGAAAGAAACCCGTGAATTTGACCGCTTGGCTGCCCGATCTGTCGGTCCTGTCCGCTAAGGGACGTTCGTTAGTAAGATTGGGAAGGATCTGGTTGAGATAAAAATCTATGGCCTTTTTTGGAGTATCCTCAAGGACCAGCCCATTATTTTCCAAGACATAGCATTTTGTACAAAGGTTTTCCACCGCCGACATATTATGGCTTACAAAAATAATGGTTCGACCCTGCTGTTTGGAGACTTCGTCCATTTTGCCCAGGCACTTTTTCTGGAACTGGGCGTCACCCACCGCCAGCACCTCGTCCACCAGCAGGATTTCCGGCTCCAGGTGTGCAGCCACCGCAAAAGCCAGCCGGACGTACATGCCCGATGAATAACGCTTGACCGGAGTGTCTAAAAATTTCTCCACCTCTGAGAAGGCTACGATCTCGTCGAACTTGCTTTTGATCTCTTGCCGCCCCATCCCCAGGATGGCGCCGTTCAAGAAAATGTTCTCTCTCCCGGTCAGCTCGGGATGGAAGCCTGTCCCCACTTCCAGCAGACTGGCCACCCGGCCTTGGATCTCGATCCGTCCCTGAGTGGGCTCGGTGATGCGGCTCAACAATTTCAACAGGGTGGATTTTCCCGCCCCGTTACGGCCGATCACCCCAACCTTTTCCCCGGGCTTGATTTCAAAGGAGACATCCTTTAATGCCCAGAAATCCTCCTGGCCCGGGCCCGGTGTTCTATCCCTGACGAAAAGGCTCTTTGCCTTCTGGGTCAGGACATCCCTCAGGGCCTCATAACGCATCCCTGTCTGTTGATGGCTGATCCGGTACCTTTTGCCAAGGTTTTGGACTTTGATGATGGCGTTGCTCATATAATATCGGCAAATGTCTTTTCGGTGCGGCGGAAATAAAGCAGCCCGGTAATGAACACCATTATGGTAAGCACTACCGACAAAGCAAATCCCGGCCAGTAGATTGCGCTTTGGCCCCCGAAGACGCAATAGCGGAAACCGTCAATCACCCCCACCATGGGGTTGAGGGAATACAACAGCCGCCAGCGCTCCGGGACCACGCTGGAAGAGAATCCCACCGGTGAGATGTACAACCCGACCTGGACTATGAAGGGAACGATATGGCGAAAGTCCCGGTATTTGACGTTGAGGGCCGCTATCCACAGACCGAAACCGAACGCTGCCAGGAAGGCCAGCAGCAAAAAGACCGGCAGAAAAACAATCCTCCAGTCGGGAACAAACCGGTACCACAGCATCAGGGCGGCAAACAGGACCAGGGAAATGGCAAAATCCACCAGGCTGACGATCACCGAGCTGGCCGGCAGCACCACCCTGGGGAAATAGATCTTGGAGATCATGTTGGCGTTTCCGATCAGGCTGTTGCTGCTTTCGGAAAGCGAATTGGCAAAGAACTGCCAGGGCAGCATGGCGGCGAACACCAGCAAGGGATAGGGCACCCCGCCCGACGGCAGCTTGGCCAGCCGGCCGAAGATGAGGGTAAAGACCACCATGGTCAGCAGCGGCCGCACCACGCTCCAGGCGACGCCGATTACGGTCTGCTTGTAGCGGACCAGGATGTCGCGCCAGGACAAAAACCAGAAAAGCTCCCGGTAGCGCCACAGGTCCCGCCAATAGTTGCTTTCGGACCGTCCCGGCTCTATTATTATGTGATGTGGTTCATTCATATTGTTGATTGTTGATTGGCCCATGGCCTGCCTATTTTTCATGCGCCCCCTGCCCCTTGCTTTCAACTTCCCTGT
>CAWAAX010000003.1:0-198970 GCA_963780225.1 uncultured bacterium
ATTGAGCAAGCAGATCGACATAGGCAGTTTCGACAAGTTGTGATGGCTCGACGCCGAGTTGGGCCATAAGGGAGTGCGCTTCTTGGACACCGGCCTCGGCAGGTTCATTCTCTTTAAGCACGACCTCAAGCTCCAAAAAATGGCCAAGCCCTTCCACCCGGTCAAGGTGCACCCGGGTTCTGCCAACCAGGTACAGGGTGCGATGCTTCAGAACTCTGCCGGCCTGGCCGTAGGCCAGGCTTAGGCACTCGCGCAGGCTTTCAGGGTTCGCGGCGGGTGTGCGGAGGTAGAAAGACTCCTTAGGGCCTTGCTGATTGGCCCGGCGATAGAATATCAGTTCACCCTCTGTAGGCGAAAAGGAGCGCAGCTTCAGGCGGCCTGACCCGCAACGGAAAAATGTGTCGTCCTGGGCGATTTGAATAGGACCTTCCGTCGCGAGGGCGGCAGCTTTTTGCTCCAGGACATCAATATTCTCGATGTGGGCTTTGATCTCGATGTTGCGGGGCATTGGCGGCTAACAGTTATTGTATTTTATAGTGATCTGAGAAATCACTACTGCTTGACCAACTCCACTCGCCGGTTCCTGGCCCTTCCCTCCTCCGTGTCGTTGGAGGTGACCGGCGAAAGGGAGGCCACCCCGTGGGGACTCAAGCGCGATGCGGCTATTCCGTATTTGCCGGTCAGCGCCGTTACCACCGCAGCGGCCCGGTCCAGCGACAGCTTGAGGTTAGAGTCAAAGGAGCCCACGTTGTCGGTGTGGCCGACAACATACAGTTTAAGGGCCGGGTTGTTCTGAAGGAGCTTGGCGATCTCCGAGATGGCGGCGTCGGATTCGGGTTTTATCTCGGACTTGCCGGTGTCAAAATATATGCCGTAAACCGAAACATGGCCGGCGGTATTGATGCCGTTGCCCAGGGCCTCGGCATTGGCCACCATCTCCTGCTCCATGGCCTGCTTTTCGACGATGGTCAGTCGGTACCAGTTATTGAATGACGAAACCCCGACCCACGTCTCCCGGCCGTCCTTCTTAAGCACAATGGTGGAGGCCCGGTTGAAATTGTCGTCGAACACAACCTGGCCGCCGATCTTCTTGAGGGCCTCCTGGATGTTGCGGCGGATCTTCAGCTCGCCCGGTTCTTTTTCCCCCTTGTCGAGATTGTATTGGAAGTAATAGTAACGGCCCTCGACCGGGTTCTTCTTGCCGCCCTGCAAGATGAAGTTGTAGCTCAGGAACTCGCTCTCCTTGTAATCCGAGATATGGAAGCCGGGCATCCTCGACAGCAGGGGGTGGTCCTTGCCGCCTTTTACATCCGGGTCGGCGGCCAGGGAAAGGTTGAAGCCCGACAGCGCCAGGAACAGGCTGAAGATGATTGCTATTGATCTTTTCATGTTACCTCCTTGTTTAAAACATCGTTCTGCCGTTTTGTTGTGTTGTTAACATGACCAGGATTTCATTATATATTACAAACATTTGGTTGTCAAATGAAATGAAACAAAAAAAGCCGTGGCCTTAGGCCACGGCTTTTGCTGATCTTATTATCTATTGTTCCAATGCCCGAGGGAGCCGAGGGGTTAGATCTCGGCTTCACTGCGGCCTGCCAATGGTAGCAACGGTCGTGTAGCGTACCACCAGATGACCATCTGTTGCAAACCGCTGAAAGACCTGACGAATTTTACGGCCCACTTCCTTTCCAGACGGGGAATTTCTATCCGGCATGTATGATCGGGAAAATACCAAGCTCAGTAGACCGGCCTCATTCAGGAAGTGTTCATGCGGCCAGGTTCGCTCAGAAGGGACTGTTGCTCCGAAGAACTTAGGGATATCGCCGCGTTTTTCATGGGCGACGAGTGCGTCACGCTTGGCGCCGCCGAATTGTGCAAATACCTCATCTATGGCAATATGAAGCGGGTCGGACGACACTCGATCATTCCATATGAGCGCTACCTGGCCGTGGGGGCGAAGGACGCGAAGGCACTCGGTCTTTGCTCGGTCGATCTCGAACCAATGGAATGCTTGTGCGGCGGTGATCAAGTCGACGGACGATGGCGAAAGAGGAATAGACTCTGCGGTACCATCAACGCTGCTGTAACCCTGAAACCGTTTGAGCATATGGTCTGCGGCTGCGCGCATGGCAGCGTTGGGCTCTATGGCGATTACGTTGTAGCCATGTACAAGAAGTCCCTGCGTAAGCAGGCCGGTGCCAGCGCCAATATCGGCGACTACGGCACCCAGAGGCAGACGGCATTCCACTTTAAGCGATTCAAATAGTGGCGCGGGATAGTCTGGACGCGACGCCACGTAATCGGCAACCTTCGACGAAAAGATTCCCCGAACGCCACCTTGGGGTTCGTAGAGTGATCGTAATTGAGCGCCAGTGTCATTGGCCATCGCAAGTCTCCAAGGTCTAACAGGTATTGGTTATATTTCCGCTACTTTATTGTTTTGATTATATATAGCCACCTATTTATTGTCAAGTGGTATAAGCCAAAGAAATATTTACTAGATAAACGTAATATAATAAAGCCGTGGCGTTATGCCACGGCTTATTGCGTCCCTTCCCTTTTGGGGAAGGGATTGAGGCGATGCAATGAGCCTTCTGGCTAGCATTACATACGAATTGGTTAGGTCAAAACAATTTCTTGTACTCCCCGTAACCTTCCTTCTCCAGTTCCTCCACCGGGATGAACCTCAGCGAGGCCGAGTTAATGCAGTAGCGCAGACCGGTCGGCTGGGGGCCGTCCTCGAAAACATGCCCCAGGTGGGAGTCACCGGCCTGGCTGCGCACTTCGGTCCTTACCCGGCCGAAACCGGTGTCCTTCTTTTCCACCACCAGGCTTGTCTCCAAGGGCTTGGTAAAGCTGGGCCAGCCGCAGTCGGAGTCGAACTTGTCCTTTGAACTGAACAGGGGCTGGCCGGTGGTGATGTCCACGTAAATGCCGTCCCGCTTTTCGTCCCAGTACTTATTGGCGAAGGGCGGCTCGGTGGCGCTCTTCTGGGTGACCTGGTATTCCAGGGACGAGAGCTTTTTCTTAAGCTCCTTGTCGCCGGGCTTGGACCAGGTCTTGACAGCGGGGGAATCCTTCCAGATGCTTCTTTAGCGCCGCCTCGCGGCCGGACATCACCTTGTAGGTGCTGTAGCGGGCCGGGCATTTCTGGTAATACTTCTGATGGTATTCCTCGGCCGGATAGAAGTTCTTGTAGGCCAGAATGGCTGTGGCTATTGGTTCCTTGAACTTCCCCGAGTTCTGCAGGGCCGCCTTGGACTGTTCGGCCAGTTTCTTCTGCTCCTCATTCTGATAGAAGATGGCGGTCTGGTACTGGGGGCCCTTGTCGGCGAACTGGCCGGTAAGGTCGGTGGGGTCTATCTGCCGCCAGAAGTGCTCCAGCAATTGGGCGTAGCCGATCTTGGCCGGATCGTAGGTGATGCGCACCGCCTCGTAGTGTCCGGTCTCGCCGGAGCAGACGTCACGGTAGGTGGGGTCCTTCATGTGGCCGCCGGAGTAGCCGGGCATCACTTCCTTTACGCCGGGCAGGGAGTCAAAGGGGTGCTCCATGCACCAGAAACAGCCGCCGGCGAAGACGGCGGTTTCTGTCTTATTGGTGGAAGCGGCCTCAGTCACGGCTGATCCTCCAGCCATTAGAAACAGGGCCAGGGTCAGGTAAAAATACTTCATTCATTGATCCCTCCTTAATATTCCAATGTAACCATGAAAAGGGCCAAAGTCAAGGGTTGAGGTGAATGACACCCAAAAGTGCCGTCACGATATTTCGTTATAAGCGGCCATAATTAAATTCCATCCGTCTTTCGCCAGAGGCCTTCAGGGTTAAAGTTTTTCGGCTCGGAAATTAAGCGTGCCTGAATAGTTTGTCAGGGTGAGGGTGACAGACCAGGTGCCGGCAACACCTGCAACAGTTGGTTCATTAAGGCTTGGAACCAGGGCTTTTGAATATAGCGTTGATCCCAGGGAATCCTTAATGGTCAATAATGCAGAACCTGCGGTGGTGGTGGTTGAATGGTTGATGGTGGCCTGGGCGCCGGAGTTCTTCCAGGAATATACCAAGGTGGTGGAAACGTTGGTTACGCCAGTGGCTTGAAGCTGGAAAGCGTCCTGGTTGTTGATGATCTCCGGCTCGAAGGGAGCCAAGGAAGTGGTGCTTTTGCTGCATCCTGCCAGGGAAATTGAAAAGACCAGCAGGATCCCTGTAACAGCAGTCTTGGCAAGGTCATGGATGGGTTTCATGTGAGTTCCTCCTTTGTCAATTGGGAGTATATGGCTTTCTTGCGGCAGTGTGGCATCTGTTTTTCCCCCGGCTTCCAGTATGGCTGATTTATATTAGATGATCACATAAGCCGGAAAGGTTCTTTCCGCAGGTGGTCAAACCAAACCCCTCCAACCCTGCATAAAGTCTATGGGCACATTTTTTGCTTGAATTACCCCTAAAAAGTGGTAAAATAAGAGGTTAGGAAATAAAGGAGCAAACATGCCATTCAAACGATCAAGCCAGGTGGGCCAGCAGATGAAGCGAGACCTGTCCGAGATAATCGCCGGACAGCTGAAAGACCCCCGGCTGGGTTTTGTTACGGTCACCGACGTGGAGCTGGACGACGACCTGCGCTATGCCAAGGTATTCATCAGCATTTACGGCGACCTGGACAAACAGAAGCAGACCCTGAAGGGGCTGAAGAGCGCCAAGGGCTACATCCGCCGGGAGCTGGGCCAGCGCCTGCAGCTGCGCAACTGCCCGGATTTCGATTTCCGGATAGACGAGTCCATAGCCCAGGGCGACAAGATAGACCATCTGCTTAACCAGCTCGCCCAGGAAAAGAAGCCCGATGCCGATCAATGAGGTAAGCGAGGCGCTGGTAAGGCACCGCCGCTTTCTGCTGACCAGCCACTACAACCCGGACGGGGACAACATCGCCAGCCAGCTGGCCCTGGCCTCCATTCTCCGCTCGCTTAACAAGCAGGTGGCCATAGTGGACCAGGACCCGGTGCCGGGGCGCTACCGCTTTCTGCCGGGCTGGGAATCAATAAGCAACCAGATGGTTCCCCAGAACGCCAGTTGCGTGGTGGTGCTGGACTGCGGGAACATCGACCGGATAGGAAAAGTGTCGGACATCATCACCCCGGCCACCATGGAGATCGTCAACATCGACCACCACGTCTCCAACAATCTTTATGGCCATTTTCATTACGTGGACCCGGAAGCCTCATCCACCAGCGAGCTGATCTTAAGGCTGACCCAGAAGCTTCGGGTGAAGCCCACTCCGGAGCAGGCCCAGATAATTTTGACCGGGATGCTGGCCGACACAGGGGGGTTCCGCTATACCAACACTTCGGCCGATGCCCTGAGGGCGGCCGGACTTCTGTCGGACTACGGCGCTAAGATTGCGGACGTGGCCGAACAGCTTTATTACCAGCAGCCCATCAACCAGCTTAAGATACTTGGGGAACTGCTGGACGGTCTGAAGACCGGGGCCCAAGGCAAGCTGGCTTACATGTCCCTGACCCAGGAGATGGTCAAAAGATACCAGTTTGACCTGTCCGAGAGCGAGGAGTTTGTCAAATACGCTTTGGCGGTGAAGGGGGCCGAGGTGGCCATCCTGTTCAAGGAGCAGGCTGACGGAGTGATCCGGGTCTCCTTCCGGGGCAAGGGCCGGGTGGACGTAAACCAGCTGGCCGGCAAGTTCGGCGGCGGCGGGCACATTGCGGCGGCCGGGGCCCGGCTGAACACCACGCTGGATGACGCGGTGCAGAAGGTGGTGCAGATGGCGGAAGCGGAGCTTAGTTCATCGGACTAAAGAATATTTGCCACAAAGACACAAAGGCACTAAGGTAAAATTTAAAGTACAAGTATTAGATTTGGTGTCTTAGTGTCTTGGTGGTGAAAAAAGGAACGTAAATGATGTTGAAAAATGAAAACAGAACAATTGGATAATTTAAAGACAGTACATTTATTCATTGTTCACCCGGTACTCAGTGCTATGGGTGCAGCGTTGATTATGGCATACAGCGAGCAGTTATTTAAACATAAGAAAGATCATTTTTACAACAATCCAGCAAATACTTTTACATATCAATCCCTGCATGCACTTGAAAAAGTATCAATTGTTGAAATAGCGGAAGCGCTTAAAACTAAAAAAGACATTGGGGTCGTGCTTGCAAAAAAAAGCGGAAATAGTTAAACACAGACATGCCATAAGTCATCCTTTCACCGTTGAATGGAAACATAAAGATATGCAAATGTTTTACGACGCCAGAAAAGATTTACTTGAATTTAAAGCAATATTAATTTGGGATATTTATAAAACAATAGTTGACGAATTAAAAAATGCAACTGCGACGTATTATTTGATGATATTGTAGTTAAACCAGAAATGGCAACCATTTTACAAACAATATTGGATTATTCGTTAAAGAAACAAACTGGTGAGGATATTTTTACAGAAGCAGCTATTCTTAATTCTTTGAAATCATTTAAAGTTAAATTTTTAGATTTTGTTGTGAAATATAAATAATCTGCAATGTTATCGTTCTATCTAACAACTAGTGAGTATGCGGATTCTTAGATGATTTTCAAAATGCAAATATTAAATTTGGTGTCTTAGTGTCTTGGTGGCGAAAAGAAGGAATGTAACATGAAGAACTGGGGAATCATCTACAACCGTCAGCGGCCCGGGGCCGAGAACGTGATCCGGGAGCTTTCATCCTGGCTTAAGGACCACGGCATCGCACCCGTCATCGAGCAGGGCATCAAGCTGGAAGGCTTCCAGTGCGCGGCTGATACGGAAGTCGCCCAAAACTGCGAACTGCTGTTGGCCCTGGGCGGCGACGGCACCATCCTGCGCTCGGTCCACCTGATGGGCTCTCAGCAAAAGCCCATCCTGGGGATCAACCTGGGCTCGCTGGGCTTTTTAACCGAGACCTCGCAGGACCAGATGTGGCAGAGCCTGGAGCAGGTGGCCCGGGGGCAGTACCAGATAGAAGAGCGAGCCATCATCAGGGGCCGGACGGAGGGCCAGGAATTCTTCGCCCTTAATGACTTTGACATCCGGGTTCCCACCCGGCTGGTGGAGCTTTCGGTCTCGGTGGGCGGAGAGTTCCTCAGCCGCTATTACGCCGACGGGATGCTGATCTCCACCCCCACCGGCTCCACCGCCTATTCCCTTTCGGCCGGCGGGCCCATCGTGGAGCCCACCATGGAGGTGATGGTGATCACGCCCATCTGCCCTCACACCCTTTCCATCCGGCCGATGATCGTGCCCATGGACAAGACGGTGGAGGTAACGGTCCACGGCAAGCGGGAGGAGGCCATCATGGTGGTGGACGGCCAGCAGAGGCTTTCCTTTAAGGCCGGCCAGCAGATCTTGTTTGAGAAGGCGGAGATCAAGGCCAAATTAGTGAAGACCCAGAAATCCTCGTTCTACAACATTCTCCGCACCAAGCTTAAGTGGGGGGCCCGGGGCGAGGACGGGAAGTAAGCTGGGACGTTTTTATCCGCAGATTACGCAGATTTATCTACAGGTATTTCCACATACTTGATTCAATAGTCTTTTCTATTACAAATATTTAAAAGCACAAAACAATAACAAGGAGGCTTAAGATGGAAAAGCGTCTAATTTTAATGGCCCTGCTGGTTTTTACGGTAGTCCTCAGCGGCTGCGGCAAGAAGGGCACGGAGCCAACGCCAGTTCCCGTTCCTCCCACACCGCCATTCGTGACCGCCAGCTATCCGCCGGGCGACACCCTTCATCAGTTTTTTCGCAATCACGCCATCATCGTCGTTTTCAGCGAAACCATGAACCAGTCGTCGGTGCAGAGCGCTTTCTCGGCCAACGGCGTGCCGGGAAACTTTTTTTGGCAGGGTAATGAGATGATATTCATGCCCGATACCGCTTTTTCAGCCGACACGACGGTGACGGTGTCCATCACCAGCAATGCCCAGGACCTGGCCGGCACGGGACTTTCTCCGGCTTTCTCCAAATGGTACCGGACCTCCGATTCGCTGGATGCCACGGCCCCCACGGTCTGGGCTAACCGGCCCCTGCCCGATTCTGAGAACATATCCGTCGGTACCGATGTAATAGCCTATGCTTCGGAGGAGTTAATAGATTGGTCAACCAACTCCCTTACCCTGACCGATTCCGCCGGATCCAAGGTCGCCGGCAACACGGTTTTAACCCAGAGCCCTTCGGCCATTACTTTCGCCCCCAGCTCCAACCTGCAGAGCAACACTCTTTATACCGTTACCATAGACACCAGTCTGCGCGATCTTTGCTGGAATCGTCTGGCAGCCTATTACACCTGGTCGTTCCGGACAGAGAAGGATACTATCAAACCCACGGTGGTCTCAACTTCCCCCGCAGCCGGCGATACCAACATCACGGTGAATACCGCCATCACCGTACGCTTCTCTGAGCCCATGGATAAGACCACGGCCCAGGCCGCGCTGTCGTTGACCCCGGCAGTAGCCTTTTCCGGTTACAGCTGGCAGGGCGATACTTTAATGACCGCCACCCTGGCCGACACCCTTTCATTTAAAAAGCAATATCGCATCAGCATTAACAACCCTGCTCTGGATCTAAGTGGCAACCAATTGGTTTCATCGTACTCGGCCAGCTTCACCACTTTACGCGGGCTGTTCGTTCTGTGCAATACGGCCAACGAGATTTACTCGTACCAACAAACCGACCTGAAGTTTGAAGGGTACTTAAGACCTTATTCATCGCCCCGTCAGATCCGGATCTCTTCCAACGACAGCATGGCCTATGTACTGACCCAGAATGGGGTGGAATTCATCCAGCTGAAAAACCACAATAATAACGTGAGCACGGTCAATCTGCCCCAGACCTGTTATGGGCTGGCCCTTTCACCCAACGGATCGCGGCTGGCGGTGACGGACACCTTGAACAAATGGCTCTATATAATCAGCACTTCTACCATGCTAAAAGAGGATTCGGTCCAGACCATTGCTGTATTCCCCAAAGGAGTATGCTTCAACCAGGGCAGCGGACTGCTGGCGGTGCTTTGCTGGGGCCAGGTGGAGATCTACAACACCACCAACATTCATAACGCTCCCCTTACGGTGACCATCCCCAATAACGGGGAGGAACTGGTCAAGGGCACCGGCGACACGTTGTACGCCGCTTCGGGCACCAGCCTTACGGCTATAAAGTTCTCGGATGGGACAGTGCCATTTGCTCTGGTCAGCCAGAGCAACCATCCCTTCGGGCTGGCGGTATCGCTGGACGGGGCCCATGTAGCCCTGGCCTGCTATGACGAAAATGTTGTCAAGATATACACCACCTCCGGGACATATGTTACTACCGTAGCCGCAGGCACCAGGCCCAAGGGTCTTTGCTACAGCCCGGACGGACAGAAGCTGTATGTTTCCAACTCCGGCAGCAGTTCGGTCACGGTGATCAACCGCAGCGGGAACAGCTATACTCTTTCCAGCACCCTGACGGTGGGGGCCGGGCCCTGGGGGATCGCGGTCACACCGTGATAACTAAACCGCGAAGACGCAAAGAACGCGAAGGTACTTTACCTAATGAAATATTATGACAAAATCTTGGTGTTAATTGTTTAGGACATTATGCTCACCAAACTAATCGTAAAAGACTACGCTCTGATAGAATCTTTAGAAGTGGATTTTGCCCCCGGCCTCAACATCCTTACCGGAGAGACCGGTGCGGGAAAATCCATTCTTATAGGCGCCCTGGGTCTGGCCCTGGGCGAGCGGGCCGACATCGACAGCGTCCGCACCGGGGCCAAGGCGGCGGTGGTGGAGGCGGAGTTCTGCGTCAAGAGCCACCGCCCGGCGGCGGAACTGCTGAAGGAGCTGGAGACAGAGCCTTCGGTCGATCCCTTGATAGTGCGGCGGGAGGTGAACGCCGCCGGCAAGAGCCGGGCCTTTGTCAACGACAGCCCGGTGAACCTGGCCGGCCTGAAGCGCCTGGGCGATGCCCTGCTGGACATGCACGGCCAGCACCAGCACCAGTCGCTGCTCTACGAGGATCGCCACCTGGATTACCTGGACGCCTTCGGGCACCTGGAACCATTGCGGAGGCAGGTGTCTCAGTTATTCTCGGAATACCACAAGACCAAAAAACAATTGGACGATCTGGTTCACAAGGAACAGCTGACCCGGGAAAAGATTGATCTGTACCAGTTCCAGCTGAAGGAGATCACTGACGCCGGGCTCCATGCAGGCGAGGAGGAGGAGCTGGAGAAGGAAAAGTTAATCCTGGAGAACACCGAAAAGCTTTTCGCCTCGGCCAGCCAGGCCTACGAGATTTTGTACGACGGAGAGGGCTCCATAATCGAACGGCTGGGGACGCTGGAAAACTTGTTCACCGATCTTTCCTCGATAGACGAACGCCAGAACGAAAGCCGTGACGCGGTCCAAAGCTCGCTGGCCCAGCTGGAGGAGACCGCCCGGTCTTTGCGCCAATACCGGGACAAACTGCAATTCGACCCCGAGCGGCTGGAGGTGATCCGCGACAGGCTGGACCTGATAAAAACGCTCAAGAAAAAATACGGCCAAAAACAGGGGACCATCGAGGCGGTGCTGGAGCACGCCCAGCGTGTCAAACTGGAGCTGGACAGCGTGGAACACGGCGAGGAGATCATTGCCAAGTTAAGGGCAGAATTGGAAAACGAAAGGCAGGAACTGGAAAAGTCCGCCCTGGAGCTCTCCTCCAAAAGAACCGAGGCCGCCAAGAAGCTTTCCAAGGAAGTGATCGGGCAGTTAAAGGACCTGGGGATGGAGAAGGCCGTGTTCAAGACTGAGGTCGCTCAGACGCCGGACACAGATGGGCTGGTGGAAGTTAAAAAACAAAGGCAGAAAACGGAATCGTGGGGCATTGACCAGGTGCGGTTCCTGATCTCGCCCAACCCCGGGGAGGACCCCAAGCCCCTGGCCAAGATCGCCTCGGGCGGCGAGATCTCCCGGGTGATGCTGGCCATCAAGACCATTTTGGCCGAGGCCGACGCCGTGCCGGTGCTGGTGTTCGACGAGATAGACGCCGGGATAGGCGGCCGGGTAGCCGAGGCGGTGGGCCATAAGTTGAAGGAGATCGGCAATAAGCGCCAGGTGCTGTGCATCACCCACTTGCCGCAGATCGCGGCCCTGGGCGATTCCCACTACGTGGTCAGTAAGCAGGAGAACAAGGGCCGGACCATCACCAATGTACAGCAGCTGGACGAAAAGCAGCGGGTGGAAGAACTGGCCCGGATGCTGGGGGGGAGCAAGATCACGGAGACCACGGTGAAACATGCCAAAGAGATGCTGGGAGTGAAATGACATCCGGCCTTCACTGCAACAACTAAACAAACGCAATATGAAAAAGCCATTAATCACCATTATCCTTCTTCTGGCCTTCAAACATGTTGCCGCTCAGGCTGAAGACCCGTACCTCTGGCTGGAGGACATAGACAGCAAGCAATCTATGGAATGGGTGAACCAACGGAGTACGGCCACGGAGGAGTTGATTTCAAAGCAGCCTGAGTACTCGGAAATATTCCGTAATTGCCTGGAAATATATGATTCTGCCGAAAAGATCGCCTACCCCCGCATCAAGGGTAAGTTCGTATACAACTTCTGGAAGGACAAGGACCACCAGCGTGGCATCTGGCGGCGGGCATCCACAAAAAGCTACATAAACCGCGATCCCCGGTGGGAAATACTTCTGGATATGGACAAGCTGTCCCAGTCCGAAGGTGTCAATTGGAACCTGTACCGCACTGAAGGTCTGTTCCCATCATATTCCCGCTTCCTGGTCCATCTTTCGCGGGGAGGCTGCGATGCCACGGAAATCCGGGAGTATGACCCGGACAGGAAAGCATTCGTAGAAGAAGGCTTCTCCATGCCGGAGTCAAGGGGGGAAGCCGTATACCTGGATGAGAACACTTTGCTGGTAGCCAGGGATTTTGGAGAGGGCACCCTGACAAATTCCGGCTATGCCCGTCAAGCAAGGCTGTGGCGCCGGGGCACTTTTTTCAAAGATGCCCGGTTGCTCATCGAGGCGGCCGCAACGGACGCCGGGGTCTGGGTGCAATCATTTAATACGGCCGAGAGGACCTACAACATTATCACCGTGGGCTATACTTTTTACACCCACACCAGCTACGGCTATGAGCGGGGGCAGCTCATAAAGCTGGACCTTCCGCGTGACGCCGATATCAGCGATTTCGTGAAAGGCCAGGCCATCATTACCCTGAGGTCAGATTGGGAGGTAGGGGCCAGGACATTCCAACAGGGTTCAGTGATCAGCGCCGATTATAAGGCCCTGCTTAAGGGGAAGCATGACCTGAAACTGGTAGTCCAGCCGGATGACAGATCCAGCGTGGAATCCGTGCTGGGTACCAGGAGCAAATTGCTGGTAAATATGTTGAGCAATGTCAGAAGCAGCCTGTACATTTTTTCGTACCGGGATGGCCGGTGGGTGAAATCCAAAGTAGTAACACCCGATTTCGGCACTATATATCTTTCTTCGTCCGATGCATTATCCGAAGAGTTTTTTTATTGCTACGAGGATTTCCTGACACCTCCCTCCTTGTATTTTACCGACGCCCGAAAAAGGGTCCCAAAACTGGTGAAGTCGATGTCGGCGTATTATGACGGCGGCAAGTACAGGATTTGGCAGTATATGGCCAGGTCCAAGGATGGAACAATGGTCCCGTACTTCGTGGTTGGTCCTGATACGGTAAAATACAACGGAAGCAACCCCACCGTTATTTATGCTTACGGAGGTTTTGAGATCCCCATGCTACCATATTACCTTGAAGATTGGGGAAAGGGATGGCTGGAAAAAGGCGGGATCTTTGTTCTGGCGAACATCAGGGGCGGAGGGGAGTTCGGGCCATCCTGGCACCAGGCAGGGATGAAGGAGAAACGGCAGAACGTATTTGATGATTTCTATGCGGTCTCCGAGGACCTGATTGCCCGTAATATCTGTTCGTCGCGCCATCTGGGGATCATGGGGGGAAGCAATGGTGGACTGTTGGTGGGGGTGGCCTTTACTCAGAGACCTGACCTTTATTGCGCCGTGGTCTGCCAAGCTCCTTTGCTTGACATGCAGCGGTACAACAAACTGCTAATAGGGGCCAGTTTGATGGAAGAATTCGGGAACCCCGATCTACCAGAGGAGTGGAACTATATTAAGAAATACTCGCCATATCACAACCTGAAAGAAGGTGTTAAATACCCGGAGGTTTTATTCACCACTTCTACCCGCGATGACCGGGCTCATCCCGGGCATGCCCGCAAGATGGCGGCCAGAATGGGCGACATGGGATGTAAGGTCTATTATTGCGAAAATTCCGAAGGTGGACATGCTGTCTCATCTACCAACGCCCAGATGGCCAAGAAGACGGCCCTGGAATACACTTTCCTGCTGATGAAGCTGAGATAGTTGCCCCCGTTAAGTATTTCTTTGGATTTAAGCAGGACCAAAATAAACAGTAAACTATAATTCATTAATTTCCAAAGGCAACATATGTTCCATACTTTTGCCAAGGGCTCCGTCTGGGGCCTGATCCTGGGCTACGACGTATTCACCAACGCCATCATGTTCTCGCTGGTCTACCTCTCGGTCTATTCCTGGTCGGTGATAATCTACAAGCACCGCTATTTCAAGAAAATAAAACAGGCCAACAAGATGTTCATGGAATCCTTCCGCCGGCGAAAAAACTTCAACGACCCGTTCAAGTCCGCCAACCCCGATTCCGCCAGCTTCTCCGTGCTGGCCGAGGGCCTGGCCGAGGCCCACCGCCTCTCCGGAGGCGAGCAGGTCTCTTTCCCGCTGGAGGTGCTTCCCAACATCCAGGCGGCCATGGAACGGTCCATCGGCCAGCAGGAGGAGGACCTTTCCAGCAAGCTGATCTCGCTGGCCTCCATTACCAGCATCTCGCCTTTGCTGGGCCTGCTGGGAACGGTCTGGGGCATCATGATCGCCTTCGTGGACATCAAGAACTTCGGCTCCTCCAGCATTCAGGTGGTGGCCCCGGGCATCGCCGAGGCCCTGGTGACCACCATCGCCGGGCTGGTGGTGGCCATTCCGGCCTCCATGGCCTACAACGCCTTCAATACCAACATCCGCCAGATGGCGCTGGAGATGGAGAACCTGTCCTCGGAATTTTTGGGAGACCTGAGGATGCATTCGGTCTACGGAGGGAAGTAAGATGCGGCGCCAGCGCACCGGCCTGCAGCCCTTGGCCGCCATCAACATGACAAATTTGATCGACGTCTGCATGGTGCTGCTGATCACCTTCATGATCACCGCCCCCATGATGCGCTCCGGGGTGGACGTGGCCCTGCCCAAGTCGCAATCCACCAAGCCCCAGGTGGAGGAGGGGCTGACCATCACTTTGACCTCCGGCGGCAAGATCATCGTCTCCAACCAGACCGTTTCCCAGAGCGCGTTTCCCAAGGTGGTCAGCGGCCTGCTGGCGGCCAACCCTAATCAGCCGGTGTATCTGAAGGCCGATAAGACGGTGCCCTACGGCCTGGTGGTAGAGGTGATCGGACAGCTGAAGGAACTGAAGGTCACAAATTTGGGATTAGTGACGGAGCCGAAACTGGGGAAATAAGGAACCCTCCGCAGACGCCGTCGGCCAAAGCCGGCAAACATGAAAGCCTGCTATGGCGTCGGACGATTGCACAGACGCCGTCGTGAGCGTTAGCCGAACGATTTACGCAGATTCAATTTTATTTTGGAAATAACAACGGAACCACACGGAAAACCAAGGAAAAATATTATTACATTGAACGCAGAGATTAAAAGATATCAATTGTTCGGCTGGGATTACGAGCATTTCAGCCCCTTGAATGGAAATGAGGTGAACTGGTATAAGAACTATGCCAGCAAGACCGGAGGCCCGATTTTGGAATTGGCCTGCGGCACAGGCCGTCTGTTAACCAAGTTGGCTGAAAATGGTTTTGATGTTACCGGGGTCGATCTTTCCGCCAAAATGCTTGAAATGGCCGGCGACAACATAGGCAAACTGCCAGCGGCAGTAAAGAGCAGGATCAAGCTTGTCAAAGGCGACATAACGGATTTTGCACTGGAACAGAAATACGGGTTGATATTTATTGCTGATAATTCTTTTCGTGAGCTTCGCACCAAAGAACAACAGATATCTTTTTTAAAGGCAGTTCACAGCCACTTGTTGCCGAAAGGTGCATTTTTGCTGACTGTCAGGCGCTTTGACCTTTCAGGTTATGCGGACGGCAAAAAAGAAACCACTTGGTCAAAACCGATCACCGACCCCGCAAGCGGACATGCGGTATCACGAAAAGTGGAATTCACATTGGGGGATGACAAAAAGCGGGTAAATGGGATATACCTTTACAGGATAACCGATTTGCAGGGTACAACCAGATTTGAGGAATGTCCCTTTGTTTCTCCGGTTTTGCAGGAAGAAGAATATTTTGCGCTTTTAACTGAAACTGGTTTCAAGCCGGAATTGTTTTATGATTTTAGCGATCAGAAAAACAACACTGGTCAGACTCTTTGCTTTGTGTGTGGTAAATGAAAAAAGCCTTTGTCATATCATTCTTCATCCACCTGGCCTTTCTGCTGGGTATCTTCGGCGCTTCCTACATTCTTAAAGCGTCGGCCAAGCCCATCTATCCCCAGGTCTACAAGGTCAGCCTGGTCTCGCTACCGGCAGAGGTATCTGAAGATCCGGAAACCCGGGAAATGGCGGGGCCGCAGTTGCTTGATGACAAGGCCATGAAGGAGCCTGCGGCGAAAAAGGCCAAGCCCAAGGCCGATAAGAAAGCCAAAGACACAAAACAGGCAAAAGCCTCCTCCCCCAAATCCAACGCCACCGGGCTGGCCAAGGGCATGAAGATCCTGTCCTCGGAAGGCGGCGTGCCGTCAGATTCCTATTACCTGGCGCTGATCCTGTCCAAGATCAGCCAGAACTGGAACAACCCATACCAGGGAAAAAGGGAGACGGTGCGGGCCCAGATATATTTTAGGATAGACAAGAACGGAAAACTGCAGGAAGTAAAGATCGAGAACTCCTCCGGCGACGCCATCTTCGACCAGTCGGCCCTGAGGGCAGTGTACGAGGCCAAGGTGTTCCCGCCGTTGCCCGAGGAGATGAAGCTTGCTACCTTGGGGGTGCATTTTGAGTTTGAGTACGTTAAGTAATCCGCCCACGAAAAGACACGAAACTATAAATCAGGCACTTCAAGTAAAATGGTACGAAGACATTTACTGCTTCTTTCTGTGATCATCATGCTTTGCCAGAGCGCATTTGGCCAGGCCGACGTTTACTTAAAACTTTCCACCTCTGAACGGCGGCAACTGGAGCTGGGCATCGCGCCCTTGCAGACCCAGGAGGCCAAGAGTTCTCCCGATGCCGCAGTTAACGCCCAGAAGATGTTGGACATCATCGGCGACGACCTGGCCTTTTCCCTTTACTTCAAGCTGGTCTATCCTCCGTCATTACTTGAAGGCTACGGGCTGAAGAAGGGCCAACTGGACATCGGGGCCTGGCAGATGCTGGGGGCCAGGCAGGTGCTGATCCCGGAGCTGAAGCAGGAGAAGAAGAAGATCACCCTCAGGTTGTCGGTCTTTGATCTAAGCATCCAGCGCCAGGTCTTCAGCAAGGACATCGAACCCGATGGCTCAAGAAGCACTGCCCACGCCGCCAGCGATCTGATCATCAAGAACCTGAGCGGCGAGAACGGCGTCTCCTCCACCAAGATAGCCTTCAGCTTAAAAAGCGGAAAGAACAAGGAGCTGATGCTGGCCGACTATGACGGCGGGTCTTTCCGGGCTCTCACCAATTTCAATTCCATCAACATAACGCCCGACTGGCAGCCGGGCGGAGGGGCGCTGGCCTTCGTCTCCTTCTACCGCAACCGCACCGACATCGTTTCCCTGAACCTGGCCAGCGGCAAAACCGCCATCATCTCCCAGACCGAGGGACTGAACACCTCTCCGGCCTGGTCCCCGGACGGAAAATATTTGGCATTGACCCTGTCCAAGGACGGCAACGCCGAGATCTACCTGATGTCCCCGGAGACCAAGGAACTGCGCAGGCTGACCAACTCCTGGGCCATAGACTGCTCGCCTTCCTGGTCGCCCAATGGCCGGGAGCTGGTCTTCAACTCCGACCGGCCCGGCTCGCCCCAGCTTTATATCATGGATTCGGAAGGCGCCAACATCAGGCGGCTGACCTATCAGGGCGGCTACAACACCTCTCCTTGCTGGTCGCCCCGGGGCGACAAGATCGCCTTCGTGGCCCGGATCGACGGAAATTTCCAGGTTTGTACCATCGACATCACCGGGGACAACTTCGTCCAGCTGACCTACGAAGGCGATAACGAGGACCCCAGCTGGTCCCCGGACGGCCTGCACCTCTGCTTCTCCTCCAGCCGCACCGGCAGCCACCAGATCTGGCGGATGCACTGGGACGGCAGCGCCCAGCAGGCCATCACCAACAACGGGGGGTCATACATGCCAACCTGGGGCCCGGTGCAGTAAACCGTTTGCGGTTGATTAAAAAAGCGATTTGTTGTATAATGAACAATAAAGACCAATAAAATATCCTTACCACGGAACACAGAATTACTGGAAGGGAAACCACTGAAAACCAGAAGGTGCAATGAATGTTGATCGATTTTCTAAAACTTCCGTGTTTTAGTGGTTGGTTTGGTACAAACCGCATTTTTAAATTTTAAGAGAGCAGATCATGAAAAAATATTTTACCAGCATTGTTTTGTTGCTAATCCTGGCGATTGGCTTTGGCTGCGCCAAAAAACAGACGGTGAAACAGGAAGAGCCCGTAAAACAGCCGGAGGTAGCAGTTCCGGCCCCGGTGGCCATTCCGCCGGCCGAAGCCCAGCCGGTGGTTCCCAAGATCGAGTTCAAGACCATATACTTCGCCTTCGACTCCTACTCCCTGAGCGAGGAGGGCAAAGCCCTGCTGAATCAGGCCGGCGGCCTGCTGCGCAGTTATCCCGATGTTGCCCTGCGGCTGGAAGGTCATTGCGACGAGCGGGGCACGGCCGAATACAACCTGGCCCTGGGCGAAAAACGGGCCAATGCCGTCCGGGAATATCTGGAGAACCTGGGGGTCAGCCGTTCCCGGCTTTCCACTGTCAGCTTCGGCAAGGAGAAACCTGCGGTCTCCGGCAATGATGAAGCCAGTTGGGCTAAAAACCGCAGGGTGGAGATAGTTCCGGCAGCAAAGTAAAGAAGCGACCATCAACGTAAGGGCAATTCGCTCGTCCGACGTAGCTGCTAAAGGTGGCGTAGTCGGATGAATTGCCCCAAAAAGTATATAAAGAATATCATGAAAAAAACACTGCTCTTGATCTTCTGTGCTTTATCTGTCTTGGCCGTCCTGCCCGGCTGCGGGGTCAATCGGGAATATATCAGGATTACCGACCAGCTTGATTCCATGGAAGTGCGGGAGAAAAGGATCGAACGCCGGACGGCCCATTTGGACAGCCTGAATCAGGTCCAGATGGGGCTGATCTACGAACTGCGGGCCGAACTGAAAAGCCTGTCGGCCTCGGCCGGGGAGAAATGGAGCATAGCCGAACAGCAGCAGGAGGACAACAAATACCGCCCCCTGCCCATCGGCCCCAGCCAGCCGGATCCCAAGGGGCCGGCCCCGGAACCGAAAGCTGAGATCCCCGCCGAGACCAACCCCAAGAAACTTTACGATGCCTCGTATCTCGACATCACCAAGGGCAACTACGACCTGGCTTTGGCCGGTTTCAACGAGTTCATCAAGCGGTTCCCCGCGAATGACCTGACCGACAATGCCCAGTACTGGATTGGCCAGGGTTATTACGCCCAAAAGAAATATAACCTGGCCCTGCCCGAATTCGAGAAAGTTCTGGAAAAATATCCGGGAAAAGACAAGGAGCCGGCCTCTCTGTACAAGATAGGCCTGTGCCAACAGGAGTTGGGCGATAAGACAAAGGCCAGAAAATACTGGCAAATGCTGATAAAAAAATACCCCAAAAGCCCCGAAGCCGCGTTGGCTAAAGACAAGCTTAAATAAGAACCGTTCCGAAGAAAATGCGGGAATCAATGGAAAAGGCCCTTCCGTTATGGAAGAGGCCTTTTTTGCATAATTTTTTTGTTGACTTTAAAATATGGCGGGGTTAAACTTACAAGTTATGGCAAAGGGGTTATAACAAGGCCTCTTTTACCACAGAAACACGGAACTTACGAAAGGTATATCATCAATTTATTCCGTGTTTTCAATACTTCAGTGTTTCAGTGGCAGGTCCCCGATGAATCCCGACAATAATTCTTAACCATCATATAGCAAGGAGCAATATGCCGGTCAATCCAAAGATATTCAAAGCCTACGACATCCGCGGGATCTACCCGGCGGAGTTGGACGAGGCTCAGGCCAAAGAGATCGGCCGGGCCCTGGTGGACTATCTTAACTGCAAGACCGTGGCCGTCGGGCGGGACATGCGGATCTCGTCCCAGCCTTTGTTCACGGCCCTGGCCGAGGGCATCACTATGCAGGGGGCCCAGGTGATCGACGTGGGGCTGGTCTCCACCGACGGTCTGTATTTCGCGGTGGGCAAATTCGGGTACGAGGCCGGGGTGATGATCACAGCCAGCCACAATCCTGCCCAATACAACGGCCTGAAGATCTGCAAGGCCAACGCCATCCCGCTTTCCGGGGACGAGGGCCTGAACCAGATGCGGGACCTGATCAACCAGGGCAAACTCAAGACATCGTCCTCCAAGGGAACCATAAGGTCCCAGGATATAGACCTGGATTACATCAACCACTGTCTGTCGTTCGTGGATCACAAGAAGATCTGGGGTTACAAGATCGCGGTGGACGCCGGCAACGGCATGGCCGGGCGCACTGTCCCGCCCATCTTCCGCCAGCTGCCGGGCACTTTGGTGCCGATGTACTTTGACCTGGACGGGACATTTCCCAACCACCCGGCCAGCCCCATAGAGCCGGAGAACATCGCGGCCCTGCAGGAGACGGTGGTCAAGGAACACTGCGACTTTGGCGCGGCCTTCGACGGCGACGCCGACCGGATGTTCTTAGTGGACGAGAAGGGCCGGGCCCTGGCCGGCTCGGACGTGGCGGCTTTGGTCGCCAAAATGCTGCTGAAGAAGAACCCCGGTTCCTCCATCATTTACAATGCCATCTGCTCTCGCTGTGTCAAGGAGACCATAGAGAAGTACGGCGGCCAGGCCATTCGCAGCAAGGTGGGCCACGCTTTGATCAAACCGCTGATGCGGGAGCACAACGCGGTGTTCGGCGGCGAGCACTCCGGGCATTTCTACTTCCGCGATAACTGGTTCGCCGATTCCGGGCTGATAGCCTTTCTGGTCTGCTGGCAGCTGATCTCGGAGGAGAACAAGCCGCTGTCCCAGCTGGTGGACGAGATAGACCGCTACGTCCGCATTCCCGAGACCAACACCACCGTGCAGGACATCCAGGGCAAACTGGCCGAGCTGGAGAAGATATATTCCGCCAAAGGCGCCCAGCTGGACCATCTGGACGGTCTGACCATTTCCTATCCCGGATTGGTGGGCCAACATCCGGCCTTCCAACACCGAGCCGCTGCTGAGGCTGAACGTGGAGGCGGAGTCGCAGGTTTTGCTGGATGAAAAGGTGAAAGAGCTGCTGCAGGTGATACGGGGTAAGGATAAGGCTATAGGATGCCACAATTCACAAGCTGAAACATATGATGATAAAGTAAAGAGAGATTCAGCTAAAAAATGCAACTACATAAGGGAAAAATACTTTGAAGTACATGATAAAATTATTGAATTAACACAGTTATACAATGGGCAGAAATTGCTTGATATAGGTATTGGCACAGGTTTATTAGAAGAAAAGATCGAGGCTAATGTTGAAATACATGGGATAGACATTTCCGATAAAATGTTAGCCAAGTTGCAGACAAAAAGCTTAAGCGCTAACCTAAAAATAGGGCATTTTTGTGATCTGCCGTATGACAATGGTAGTTTTGATAGAATCATCAGTGCTTTTGCTTTTCATCATTTAACAGATGAAGAAAAAATGCTTGCCCTAAAGGAAATGAGTCGTGTATTGAAGGTAAACGGGAGAATA
The DNA here is from genome assembly GCA_963780225.1 of uncultured bacterium. Lineage (GTDB taxonomy): Bacteria > Edwardsbacteria > AC1 > AC1 > EtOH8 > UBA5202. Next base: position 21,097 of record CAWAAX010000003.1, read on the forward strand.
GTAATCGGTGATTTTATGTATCTGAACGATATCGCAAAATACGAAATGATTAGAAAATTCAAAAATGAAAATCGATCAGATATGATAGAAGAGATGGAAGAAGAAAATTTCTCAAATATACAAAAACTAAAGCATTGGTTTTCTGAAATTGGATATTTGACCATAGAAGAACAGGTGTCAACAATTGGTTGGGTAATTTGTGCCTTTAAAGATGAGAAACGCAGCACATAACAATACAATAGTTCAAAAAACTATGTTTTACATGTGCGAATCCTTTAAAATTGCTCCAATAGCTAAATCACAATTCCCGCATGTATTGGCGGTTTATCAGCAATGCGAGGATTTTCTAGCTTTGGGGCCCATACCCAAAGCCTCGATTGAAATGGTAAAAGCGGACATTGAGCATTCCAAAGAAGAGAACGGATTGTTTTGCGGAATATTTGACCATAAAGAAAGCTTGATGGGAATTGTTGATTTTGTGCCTAATATGTTTGAAGGTAAGCCGGGCAATGCTTTCATCTCTTTGATCATGATCGCAAAACCTCACAGAAACAAGGGTTTCGGGAAAAACGTCATAGAAGCTATTGAAAACAAAATAAGAGAAGATCGGCAAGTAAAGGTCATTCTTTCTGCAGTTCAAACAAACAACGAACGCGCCATACATTTTTGGGGAGATATTGGTTACGCCATTGTTGGCGGCCCGGAGCCGAGGCCGGATAGAACGGTTGTTTACAGGCTAAGTAAGAATTTATAATAATTTTAAAAGAGGGGGTTATAAGTGAAAAAGTATCTCATGCCTTTTTGTGTCGTTACAGCGGCGGCCATGCTGGGCTGCGCCCCGGCCTATATCCCCAATGCGGTCAACGTGCCGCTGCTCAGCAATCAGGGCCAGTTCCAAGGTTCGGTCTATTCCGGCACCAGCGGTTACGACATTCAGACCAGTTACGCCCTGACCGGCAATCTGGGCCTGATGGCCAACGGTTCGTTCTACAGCAACACTGAAGATTCCACCGGAGATTATTCCAAACGGAACTTCTGGGAAGGCGGAGCCGGGTATTACAAGGTTTTCGGAGGGGCCGGCCGGTTCGAGACTTACGGAGGATACGGCCAGGGAACTTCCACTTACCGCAACAGTTACGAGCTGTTCGGTTCCCAGGAGGTCATAGCTACCGGGGACTACCGGCGGTTCTTCATCCAGCCCAGTATCGGCACTGCCACCGATTTCTTCGACGCAGCCCTGAGTCTTAGAACCTGTTATGTTAACTTTTACCGCATTAAAAGCGGCGATCTGTCCCTGGATCACAGTGTGGACGGAGTATTTATAGAACCGACCGTTACCGCTCGGCTGGGTTACAAACACGTCAAGTTTTTGGCCCAGATGGGTTATTCCCTGCCGCTGGGGCAGGATGTGGAAATGTTCTGGCAGCCGTTCCTGTTCAACTTGGGGCTGAGTTTTGATTTCGGCAAAAACGGGAAAACAGCAGAAAGCAAGTGAACTTAGATATCCTTAAATATCCCCTGGGATCCATTGACACCCACCTGCACAGCCGGATCTCCTGCGATTCCGAGATGGGCCTGCAGGCCGCCTGCCGCCAGGCTCTTAAGCTGGGGCTGAAGGCCCTGGTCTTTACCGAGCACGCGGACTTTGACCCTTCCGACCAGGGGTGCGGTTTTTATGATGACCGGAAGTACAATGAAGAGCTGGCCGAGGCCCGGGTGGCCATGGGCCGCGCGCTTAAGATCTACAAGGGCATAGAGATCACCTACCAGCCCCTGCGGCGCCAGCAGATCCTGGACTTCATCCACCAGCATCAGTTTGACTTCACCATCGGTTCGGTGCATATAGTAGGCCCCCAGGACATCTCCCGCCCGGAGATTGCTAAAAAGCATTACTCTACCATCGAAGAGGAACAGGCCTACGGCGAATATTTTCAGGAGGTGGAGAAGTTGATAGACAGCCGGCTGTTCGACTGCCTGGGCCACCTGGACCTCTGCAAAAGGTACGGACATCTGCATTACGGTCCGCTGGTCTACAAAAAGTACGAGAAGAGCTATAAGAAAACATTAAAGCACCTGATACAAGCCGAGATGATGCTGGAGATCAACACCTCTGGCCTGCGTCAGCAAGTGAAAGAGACCTTTCCCCCATATCCGGCGGTGCTGGAATACCTGAAGATGGGCGGTACCAAGCTGACCCTGGGCAGCGACGCCCACCGGGTCCAGGACATAGGCCATGATTTCGGGACAGTGTTGCACGACATACCCCAACTCAACAAAATAAAACGCAAATGAAAATCGCATTGACCATCGCTGGTTCCGACAGCGGGGCCGGGGCCGGGATCCAGGCCGATCTCAAAACCTTTGCCGCATGCGGGGTATACGGCATCAACGTCATCACCGCCCTGACCGCTCAGAACACCCAGGGAGTTTTCGGGGTCATGCCGGTCAAACCCGAGTTCATCAGCAAGCAGCTGATGGTGCTGATGAAGGACATGGGTTGCCAGGCCGCCAAAACCGGGATGCTTTTCAGCCGCCAGGTGATAGAATCCGTGGCCCATGACATCCGCAAGCACAAGATAGGGCCCCTGGTGGTGGACCCGGTGATGGTGGCCAAGGGCGGCCATTCCCTGCTGCAGCCCGAGGCCGAAGACGGCCCTGGTGTCCTGTCTTTTTCCCCTGGCCTTTCTGGTAACCCCCAACCTGGACGAGGCCAGGCGGATCACCAAGATGAAGGCCATCGTCAACCTGGACCAGATGAAGGAAGCGGCCTTCAAGATCTCGGTGCTGGGGCCGCACCACGTGCTGATCAAGGGCGGACACCTGACGGGCAGCGCCACCGACCTGCTTTTCGACGGCAAGAAGTTCACCGTGCTGGAAGCTCCGCGCATCAACACCTCCAACACCCACGGCACCGGCTGCACCTATTCGGCGGCCATCACCGCCTTTTTGGCCAAAGGCGAAAAGATAGAAAGCGCCGTGGCCAAGGCCAAGCGCTATGTAACCGGGGGGATAAAGAACTCCCTGTCCATCGGCCACGGCCACGGCCCGCTGGATCATTTCTGGGAGAACGAAATAAAATAATTCCGCCGTTCTTGTTTCCAACAATTTATGTAAAGGCGTTATGCACTCACCTTCATTTTTAATGGCCTTCATCCTGACCACGCTGGCCGGTCTTTCCACCATGGTCGGCAGTTTTCTGGTTCTTTTCACCAAAAAGACCAGCAACAGGGTACTTTCTGTCTCCCTGGGTTTTTCGGCCGGGGTGATGGTCTATGTCTCGTTCATGGAATTGCTGCCCGAGGCCCGCTTAAGGCTGGTCTCTCACTTCGGGAGCCAGGCCGGAAACTGGTATGCGGTGGCCGCCTTCTTCGGCGGGGTGCTGCTGATCGGGATCATAGACAAGCTGGTGCCGGCCATCGAAAACCCCCACGAGACCCACGCCGCCAAAGAACTGAAGGACAAGAAGAATATAGACCTGCTGCGGATGGGCACCTTCACCGCTTTGGCCATCGCCATCCACAACTTCCCCGAAGGCATGGCCACTTTCACCGCCACGCTCAAGGATCCCACCCTGGGGCTTTTCATCGCCCTGGCCATCGCCATTCACAACGTGCCGGAAGGGATCGCTGTGGCGGTGCCCATTTACCACGCCACCGGCAGCAAACGCAAGGCCTTGTGGTATTCCCTTCTTTCAGGTGTGGCTGAGCCTCTGGGAGCGGTGGCGGCCTATCTGCTGTTTCATGAGTATCTGACCGAAGGGGTCTTCGGGATAATTCTGGCGGTTGTAGCTGGGATAATGGTGTTCATCTCGTTCGACGAACTGTTTCCCACCGCCCGGGAGTGCGGCCAGCACCATTTGGCCATCTACGGACTGCTGGCCGGCATGGCGGTGATGGCGGTGAGCATGTTGATGTTTGTGAGGTAGGAGAAGGTGGCTTCGATACAACCGCCAGAGGCGGTCACTCAGCCACCTTTCAGTTTACAGCCGGGGGCTGAGTAGGCTGTAAGGCCGTATAGAAGCCCCAAACCCAGGTTATTTTAAAATCAGCTCACACTTTTCAATTTTACAAACAATGCCCTTGCTCTCCTTCGCCAATCCCGCCGGACTTTGGTTCCTGCCTTTGGCCGGGCTGCCGCTTTTGATCCACCTGTTTCGGAGACGGCGGGCCGGAGTAATCCCTTTCCCCGATATCCGGCTGCTGCAGCAGGTTCAGAACGCTGCGGTCCGGCCCAGCCGGATCAAGGAATACCTTCTTCTGGCGGTGCGCACGTTGATCATCCTTCTTCTGGTACTGTCACTGGCCCGGCCCGCAGTCAACCTAAACCTGCCGGGCTGGCTTGCCGGCGCTGCGCAGACCTGCGTAATCATCATCGACAACTCGGCCAGCATGGCGGCCGTCAGCCAGGATACCACTATGCTGGAAAGGGCCAAACAGAGCGCCCGGCAAATTTTAAAAGAGCTGGGGCCCAACGCCAGAGCGGCGGTGGTTTCGGCCGTGCCGGGCAGTCCGGTGGTCTGCGGACTGTCTTCTGTCCTGACGGCCGAACGCGCGGTAACCGCGCTGCCCCAGACCGAACTATCCACCGACCTGGAGGGCGCGCTCCAAACCGCGGCAGTCATTCTGGATAATACCCAAGCCTCCGGCGGACGGATCTTTCTTATTTCAGACCTGCAAAAAACGGCCTTTGGCCCCCAAAGTTCACCCCTCAATAAACTCCCCGGAGATCCTCCGGTCACGGTATCCCAAATAAAGCCATTCCGGCCTTTGAACAATCTGATCTGGCAGAAGGTTGAGGTAAAGCCTCTGATCAAAAAGATCATCATCAGGGGCAAGGTGGTAGGCGAATATGTTCCTCGGATCGGCCTGTCCGCCGGAAGCAAAATCTTATACCAAACGGCCGCCCGTCCGGAAAAAGATGGGATAGTCACCCTGAGCTTCGGACTGCCGGAGCTGGACTCCCTGTCCCTTCATGCTTCCGGCGACGACCTGCCTTTGGATGACAGATACTATCTGGCTCCGGTTGACCGGACGGAAAAGAATGTTCTGCTGATCTTGGATGAACCCGGCGGCCAGCCGGATTACCTTTTTCGGGCCTTTGCGGCCATGGGCCCGGCCGGGTATAAAATAATAAAGCTGGATCCCCGGGGATATCAGTATTTTAAGGGGATAGATCTGGTCGTGGTCTCCAAAGCCTCAATAGACGCCATTTCAATGGCCGCCATCATAAAATCAACGCATAACGGTGCGGGTTTGCTGACAGCACCACCAGTCAATTCAGACCGGGAACAGTACCAGGAACTGCTGAAGCAGTTTTCCGACATCACCCTTTTGGGCCTGGCCGATTCGTTATCCCATAATATCTACCGTCTGAACAAAACAGGCAGCGAAGAAGATCTCTTAAGCGATCTCAGTCCGGTCGAGCTGGAGGGGGTCAGGATAAAAACATATTGGAAAGCCTTTACCCGGCAAAAGGCAGTTTTGGCCATCAACCGGTCCGACCCGGCGCTGATCTTTGGCTCCGGTCCGAAATTTAAAACGGCGGTTCTTCTGACCGGAGGGCAAACCGGTTTTGGAGATCTGATTTTTAAACCAGCCTTTCTGGTGCTGTTGCTGCAAACCGCAGACCACCTGACCCAAAAAACCGGCCGGCAGTCGGTGACCGGATCAGACGGAACCAACTCCGCCGGGCCGCCGGAAACGAATCAAAGATCAGGCTGGGCCCAGATTAAGGGCGGGGGCTTTGAAGCGGTGAACCTTTCGGCGGCGGAGACAGATCTGACGCCGTTATCCGGCCTTGAGCTCAAGGGCCTCCTGCAAAAAATTTCGTGGCAGTATGCCGGAGCAGGCCCCGGAGCATTGCCGTCACAAACCCCCGCAGCCAAATTGTTCTTTTTTTTAGCCGGAATAATGCTTATTTTGGAGATGATTCTACGGGCGATCCCCAAAATATGAAAAAATAACAAAAATTTATTTGACAAAACGCTTAAAATGTGTTAATAATTATGTTCTTGAGGTCTAAAAGCTTATCCGGGCAGGTGGCGCTTTCTTGTTTAATTAAAACACGGCAGGAACTTCTGCCCAATATATAATACCTAAACTACAATAATACAACCTCTTGTGCTCCAGGATTACGAAGTAAAAATTATGCCCGGCAGATTTACAATATTTCAAGCAATCACAAATTAAGGGGAGAATTTTTATGGCTGGCAATAAAGGCCCGAATTTGGGCGGAATGACAATGGTGCTGGCTCTTTCCGCTTTGCTGACGGTGGGAGCGGTACTGGGCGTGGCTTTGGTCACCTGGCCCGGAAGCGTCGCCCCGGCCCAGCCGGGCGCGGCCGATCCCAAACTGGAGATGTTTGCCGCCACCGCCAGCCGCCTGACCGGCTTCATATTTTTCACCTATCCCGATGAGGTCAAAGATTACATGAGCCCGGTGCTGTCCGATTTGAAATCAAAACTGCCGGCCATAAAATCCATTACAGTTACCGACCCCGCCGGTCTGATAGTCGGCTCTGACATCGAAGATCAGATAGATAAAACTTACCGGCCGCCCAATGGAGCCAAACCTCCGGCCGGGGACAAGCTGGAGATCCAGGAGCTAGCCCCGGGCCAGTTTCTGGTGGCCGTACCTGCTGTCTATAACAACAAGATCAAGGGCGGCCTCCGGATGGTGGTGGAACTGCCCCAGCCCAAGGCTTCAGGCGGCAACAGTAAAAATATGGTGATAATCATTGGGCTGGCCGCCATGCTGCTTGGCTTAATAATACCCATTGCGGCCGTTCCGTCCATGACCAAGAAACTGACAGCAGTTTCGGCGGCTCCGGCCGGTGCGGGGAAAGCCCAGGCCATGAAGGCCGAAGAGTCCTCCATCAACACCCGGCTGGAATCCCTGCGCCGGGAGTTGGGCAAGGCCGAAGAGTTGAAAGCCGAGCAGAGTGGGTTGGCAGCCGAGGTGGAATCCCTGCGCAAGCAACAGTTTGAAGAGGGTTATAAGCTGGAAGGGCTGAAGAAGGAAGTGACCGAACTGGGGGTTCAGATGGAACAGCGGCGCCAGATGCTGGAAGCCGCTCCCGATGAACGCCAGACTCAACTGACCCAGGAAGACCGGGATCTGATGCAGAAGATCATCAATCATAAAAAAGAAGAGCTGGCCTTGGCCAGGAAGATCCAGGATATCCGGCGCAAGGTTATGGAGCTGGAAAAACGAACCAAGGTCTAAAAGTTATAAACGCCGGGCAGCGGAAATATTTAAAAGACGGGGCAGAATTAAAATCTCCCCGTCTTTTATTAACGATTAATTTTTACTTCCCGGCCAATCGGACGGTGGCAGATCTCCAGGCGAACAGAGCTAAACTCTCAAGAGATGGTTCTGCCGGCGGTCCTTCCCGGCCGCGGAGCTACTGACCAGATCACGGTCAACGGATAATGAATTACAGGAACGGATAAATGGAAAATACCGAGAAACCCAAGTTATCCCCAAACGTAGTCCGGCTGGGCTGGGTCAGTCTTCTGACAGACATCTCCTCGGAGATGCTCTATCCCCTGATCCCGATATATTTGACCACGGTGCTGGGCGCCCCGATGGCCGCCCTGGGACTGATAGAAGGTTTAGCCGAAAGCGTATCCAACATCCTGAAGATATTTTCCGGATGGTGGTCGGACCAGACCGGCCGGCGCCGGCCCTTTGTTATTGGCGGCTACTCGCTTTCCGCTTTTTCCAAGCCTCTATTGGTATTCGCCCAGTTCATCGGCTGGCCTTTCGTCCTGGCAATGCGCATCATGGACCGCACCGGAAAAGGTCTAAGAACCTCGGCCCGGGACGCCTTGATCGCGGATTATACGCCGGATTCCCTGCGGGGCCGGGCATTTGGACTGCACCGGGCCATGGATTCCCTGGGAGCGGTGCTGGGACCTTTGGCGGCCCTGCTCTTCATGAGCCGGCTAGGCCAGGGCGCAAGCGCCTACCGGACCGTATTCTTATGGGCTTTTGTTCCGGCGGTGTTGGGGGTCTTTCTACTGTTTACCGTCAAAGAAAGGCCGTTTACCGCAAAATTCAAAAAACCCGAATTCCATTGGAAGGCGCTCAACCGTGATTTCAAGATATTCGTCTTCATCAACCTGATATTTGCCATCGGCAATTCATCCGATGTTTTTCTGATCATCCGGGCCAAGGAAATGTTCTCGGCCAATCCGGTGGTAATGTCTCTGCTGGCATACATGCTCTACAACCTCACCTATTCCCTGGGTTCCTATCCGGCCGGGGTGCTGGCAGACAAGATAGGACCGCGCAAGGTATTTACCCTGGGACTCTTGATCTTCGGAGCGGTGTATCTGGGATTCGCCTTCAACCACAGTCCGCATTTACTGTGGGTCCTGTTCGCCGTTTACGGGTTCTACACTGCCTTCACCGACGGGGTGGGCAAGGCCTACGCCTCAAAATTGGTGCAGGAAGAATTACGGGCTACCGGGATGGGGATCTATCATATGTCCAACGGCCTGGCCACCTTTGCCGCCAGCGCTGCGGCCGGCCTGCTGTGGCAATCCTTTGGATACAAGGCACCATTTCTATATGGAGCAGGAGCCGCCCTGTTGGCGGTGATCATGTTCGTATTTTTAATCAAAGGGAAAAAATAGATGCCCGCAGCTATTGATGCCACAAATATCGGCAGGATATTCAAAGCCCCCAAAGGGGATCTCAAGGTTTTGTCCGGGCTGACTCTAACCATCGGAAAAGGGGAGACCATAGCCATCACCGGAGCCTCAGGTTCCGGCAAATCAACGCTGTTACAGATCCTGGGATGTTTAGACCGGCCCACTTCCGGGCAGCTCACCATAGACGGACGGGAAACCGCCGGCCTTTCGGATCATGAATTGGCGTCGCTGAGGAACAAAAGCATGGGCTTCGTCTTTCAGTTCCACCATTTGCTGCCGGAATTCTGCGCCTGGGAAAATGTGGCTCTGCCGCTTTTAGTGCGGGGTCAGTCCCTTGGGTCGGCTGAGGGAACAAGCCGGAAGATACTCCGTGACCTGGGGCTGGAGGAAAGAGCTGAACACAAGCCCAACGAACTTTCGGGCGGAGAGCAACAGCGGGTGGCCATTGCCCGGGCCATGGCGGCCCGGCCCTTGGTCTTGCTGGCCGATGAGCCCACCGGCAACCTGGACCGGGCCACGGGACAGAACGTGGCTCAGCTTTTATGGGACCTCAACCAAAACACCGGAATAGCATTGGTAATAGTCACCCACAATCAGGAAATAGCCCAAAGGGCCCAAAGAACATTGGAATTGAAGGACGGAAAACTGTGGACCAAATAAAAGAACGGCAGACCCTAAAGACTGAGGACATCTTTAAAAGCTATAAAAAACACCGGGCGGTGAACGGGATCTCCCTGGAGGTAAAACAGGGCGAGGTGGTCGGCCTGCTGGGGCCCAACGGGGCCGGCAAGACCACCACCTTCAACATCATCACCGGTCTTTTGAAACCTGACTCCGGCAAGGTGCTTTTAGACCAGACCGAGATTACCGGGCTGCCCATGTACCAGCGGGCTAGGCTGGGGCTGGGATACCTGACCCAGGAAGCTTCGGTCTTTAGAAAATTGTCGGTGGAGGACAACATCATGGCCATTCTGGAAATGATGCCGCTGAGCAAGGAGCAGCGGCAGGAACGATTGAAATCACTGCTGAGCGAACTCAACATAGAGCACCTGGCCAAGAAGAAGGCCTACGCCATTTCCGGCGGGGAGAGAAGAAGGGTGGAAGTGACCCGGGCCCTGGTCACCAATCCGGCTTTTTTGCTTCTGGACGAGCCCTTTACCGGGATCGACCCCATAGCCCGGGCCGACATCCAGCAGGTGGTGGTCAAGCTTAAGGAGCGGGGGATCGGGGTACTGATCACCGACCATAACGTTCGGGAGACACTGGAGATCACCGACCGGGCCTATGTGATTTACGAAGGAAAAGTGTTTGCCTCGGGCACGCCTCAGGAGATAGTGGACCACTCCGGAGCCCGGGAAAAATTTTTAGGAGAGAAGTTTACCCTGTAATTAATGCTAGTAAATAACTGGACGATATTCAAATATAATATAAAAATCCACTTAACAGAACATCAATAATCCCCGCAATGAAAACAGTTCTTTTCCTCTGTACCGAAAATTCCTGCCGAAGCCAGATGGCCGAGGCCTTTGCTATGCAACTGGGGGCCGGGGTGATCGAGGCCTACAGCGCCGGCTCCAGCCCTTCGGATTCGGTCAATCCACAAGCCATTGCCGTAATGAAGGAAAAAGGAGTTGATCTCTCCGGAGCCCGCCCCAAGGGATTCAAGGACCTGCCGGTCGGCCGGGCGGATTATCTGGTGACCATGGGCTGCCGGGACGTCTGTCCGGTTTTCCCAACCACCAAACAGGTGGAGTGGAAACTTCCGGATCCCAAGGGCCAGCCGGTGGAGTTCTTCCGCTGTGTCAGGGACGACATCGAAAAGAAAGTGAAGGAACTGATAGAAACTATCTCGGCCAAGAACGTCAAACGGGATTATGCCGGGGTGGCGGAGATCCTCAAAGGCAAAGTGAGCCCGGCCATGGGAAGCGATGATAGAATGAAAATGGCGACGGATGTCCTCTGGGAGGGACTTAAGGACAAGGGTTTGGACTGGGTGGGATTTTACCGGCTGCTGCCGGGGCAGGAGGCCATGGAACTGGTCTGCCGCCAGCCCCGGGCGGCCTGTTCCCCCATCGGCCTGCAGGGCGTCTGCGGAAAAGGGATGAAGGATAAGACCGCTCAGATAGTAAAGGACGTGTATGCCCTGGGAGACAAGCATATCATCTGCGATCCGGCCAACCTGTCCGAGGTAGTGGTTCCGCTGATCGAGCCCGATGGCAGCTGCCGGGCGGTGCTGGACCTGGACAGCCGGGAGCTGGGGGCTTTTGACCAGCAGGACGCCGAGGGTCTGGCATTTGTACTGAGAAGCGCAGGACTGTCAGTTTAAACCAAAATGATTACGATGGCCTGTCTTTCTTAGGGCAATCTGAGATATAACAGGAATCTATTATGTTCTTTTCTTTTTGTGCCGCCGCTTCATTTGAAGGCAAGCTTGCTTAGCTAAGGGCAGGCTCCAAAAAGAACCAAAAGCTACGCCTTTGGCGGGCCACGCTTACGCTAAAGCTCTCAGCGGGCCGCGTTGCGCTTCTCGTTGATGACGGGCTTGTCTGAACTCGGGCTTTGGCCAAGCCCTCAAACATGCCAGACAAGCTTTTTCCGCCATCAACTGCGATGCTCACTGATCGTTTTAACGCGACTACCGGGTTTAGTAACCATTGATCTAAGGTAACGGGATAATCGTTAAATAAAAAAGCCCTCCCGCATAATGCGGGAGGGCCTTTTTTCGTTTCATCGGAAATTACTATTTACTCAACCTTTTCAATTCTTCCAGCCAGCCTCTCACCACGTCATAGCTTCCCTGCCAGAACGAGGCCGAGCACATGTCTATCCCCACCTGCTTTAGGATCAGCTCCGGGTTTTGCGATCCGCCGTAGGCCAAGATCTGCTCGATCTTGGGCACAAAGGAACGGCCTTCATTTTTATACCGGGCGTAAAGGGCCATGGACAACAGTTCCCCGAAATTATAGGCATAACAATAGAATGGCGTCTTGAATATGTGGGAAACATAAGCCCACTCGTAACGAAATTCCTCGGCCACCGATACCGAGGAGCCAAACTGCTCCTTCAGCATTTTCAGGTAAAAGTCGGAGAGCTGGCTTTCCTTGGCGCCCTGGAGCAGCATCTGGTGGGCAGCCATCTCAAATTTAACAAAGTAGGCCTGGCGCATCACGGTGGCGTAGGAGTCGCCGATCTTCTCCAGCAGCATGGCCCGCTTTTCCCTGTCAGACTTGGTCTGGGCCAGCAGCCGTTCGAACACCAGCATCTCGGCGGTGGTGGAGGCGGTCTCGGCCAGGGGCAGGGTGGTCTCGGCCGGCGTGACCGAATGGGCCGAGGCATAAAGGTCATGGGCCCCGTGCCCCAGCTCATGGGCCAGGGTCATCACCGAGGAGTTGTCGCCGGAATAATTCAGCAGGATGTAGGGGGTTGTTTTTGGTGTGATCATGGCGCAGAAGGCGCCTGCCTCCTTGCCCGGCCGGGGGTGGGTATCGATATGGCCGGCCTCGAAAATCTGCCGGGCGTTTTGGGCCAGGCCGGGAGAAAATTCATTGAAGGTCTCCAAGACCAGGGCTTTGGCCCGGTCAAAGGGCATGGAAGCCTTTTGTTTTTCCAGCGGGGCGTAAATGTCGTAGCGCCGCAATTGCTTCATTCCCAGCAGGCTGGCCTTGAGCTTAAAATACTCCTGATAAAGGCCGGCGTTGTCCGAGCTGACCTGTAACAAGGTCTCGATAGCCTGGTCCGGGACCTGGTTGTAAAAGTTACGCATGGCCATTGGAGAGACGAAATTCCGTTCCTTGGCATCCTGGTCCCAGTCTTTGGCCAGAGCCTGGTAGATGACGTAGAATTTGGAGATATTGTCCTGATAAGGCTTGAAAAGAGCCTGATAGGCAGCCTGACGCTCGGCCGGGTTGGGGCTGTAGAAGCAGGCCCGGATAGGGCTTTGGGTTTTGAATACTTTTTCCTTTTTCCCTTTGGGCTTAAAGCGGTACTCGAAACCGTCGCTGATCAGGTTATAAATCTCGTTCAGGGGATCAGCCCCGGTGACTTTTTTCCGGGATATTACTTTTTCCACATTCGGCTCCAGGGTATGGACCGCGCCCTGGCGCTGATAATCCAGGACATATTCCAGGTCTGGCACCGCTTTAAAAAGCCTTTGGGCGTTGGCGTCATCCAGCCTGCTCAGACCATCCACCGGCTTGCCCATCAGCCATTGGGTGATGGGCATCAGGGCTTGGCTGTGGCTGACCATCAGGTCCTGGGCCTTGGACTTGTAGAACCTGGCATCCTGGGAGTTGACGTCCACCGACATCCAGAGGGAGCCGTAGGAGCTCAGGCGGTTGATGTCCTCCTTGAGACTTTCGGTGAAAGCCATCAACTGCTTAAAACTTTCCTCCGTCATTCCCGGGGACAGGGCCTTTAGATGGTCATCCAGCCTTGAGAGATTCTTCTCGGTGTCCTGGAAAAGCTGATCAAACTTTCCCCGGGCCACGATGTCGTTTAGGTTCCAGTGCATTTCCTGTTTGGTCATGATGTTTACTCCCTGAATATTAAAGGTTTAATCTGAACAGAGTTAAACTGATCGTTTACTGTAAATGTTCATGTTCCACAAAGCTCCGGAATATTTTTGCGGTTGCCATAATCCGAAACCATCGATACAAATCGGTTCAAATCCGCATTTTCTTAGGAATACAAGAATGGTATGAGCATTAAAATGGTAAACATGAGCTATTAACGAAGCAGTTGGGCCTTTGGTTTCGGTGTCCGGTAACCTTAAGATCAATAAACCATTTTTATCAAGTAATGAAAATGCTTTGCGGATATATGCGGCAGGGTTTAAGGTGTGCTCAATTACGCTATACATGGCAATTATATCGTATTTGTCTGATTCGCTAATGTCTAAAAAGTTGCCTTTTAAGGCGGTGATCCCTGAATTGTGAAGTGCTTGTACACATTTCTCGTCGGTTTCTATTCCAAAAGCCTCCCAACCTCGTTGCTTGGCCTCTTTGAGTGTATATCCAGCACCGAAGCCTACTTCAAAAAATCTGCCTTTTGATGCAAAGCGTTCTATGTCATTTAGTCGTAATACTGCAGTATCCTGCAAAGCTTTAGGATCATGAAATACATCAAGAGTAGCCTGCTCGTAAAGCGGATCGTTAGCGTTGGTATTGTGATATATTTCCGAATAAATATAATCGTAAAATGATTGAGATGGCTGGGGGTCCAGCCACATCATACCATCATGTAAGCAGCGCACAGTATGAAATAATTGACCATTAAGCACAAAACTATTGAGGGGTGTAATGTCCCTACGCTGGCATAAAAGACAGCCAACCTCACGTGTGTCTATGTGCAAAATATCGGGAATATTTATGTTGAAAATATTTGGAACCATAAAGGCATTTCAAATAAACGCAAAATATCGGGTGTGATAGGAACGGCAGTATCACAATAAAGTGTTAAAACTACTCGGTCACTTTGACCGGATTCACCTTCCAGATCTCACTGGCATACTGGGCGATGGAGCGGTCGCTGGAGAATTTGCCCATCCGGGCTACGTTGTAGATGGATTTCTTAAGCCAGAGGTCGGGCTGCAAAAAGGTCTGGTCCACTTCGTGCTGGCAGCGCAGGTAATCGGCAAAGTCGGCCAGCAGCATGTAATGATCTCCCTGATTCAGCAGGTTTTCAACCAGAGGCCGGAACAGTCCGGGCTCTTCCGGGGAAAAATGCCCGGCGGACAGCAGGTCCACCACTTTTTTAAGCCGGGGGTCGGAATCGTAGTACTTCCTAGGGTCATAGCCCTGCTGCCGCTTTTCTATGACTTGGTCGGCCTTGAGGCCGAAGATGAAGATGTTGTCCGCCCCCACTTCCTCCATGATCTCCACGTTGGCCCCGTCCAAAGTTCCGATGGTCAGCGCCCCGTTCAAGGCGAATTTCATATTGCCGGTGCCGGAAGCTTCCATCCCGGCGGTGGAGATCTGCTGGGAAAGGTCGGCAGCCGGGATGATCAGCTCGGCCAGGCTGACCCCGTAATTGGCCAGAAAGACCACCTTTAAATTCTGCCCCACCTCCGGATCGTGGTTCACTTTTTCGGCCACGGCGTTGATCAGCCGGATGACCAGCTTGGCAGTGACATAGCTGGGGGCGGCCTTGCCGGCAAAGATCACGGTGCGCTTTACGTGATCGCCTTTGGGGTTCTCCTTGATCTCGTTGTACCGGGCGATCACCCCTAAAATGTTCAACAGCTGCCGCTTGTATTCGTGGATCCTTTTGACCTGGCAGTCGAACAGCGAATCTACCGGGACCTCGATCCCGTTGTGGCGGCGGATGTATTCGGCCAGCCGGATCTTGTTGGAGCGCTTGACCACCTGCCATTTCTCCCGGAACAGCACGTCGCCGGCAAAAGGCTCCAGTTTTTTCAGCTGGGTCAGGTCTTTTATCCAGCCGTTGCCTATTTTTTTGTTGATCAGGCCGGCCAGGTCCCGGTTGCAGGTGTTAAGCCAGCGCCGGGGGGTGATGCCGTTGGTCTTGTTGTTGAATTTCCCCGGAAAGAAATCGTTGAATTCCGGAAACACCTTTTCCTTAAGGATGCTGGTATGCAGCTCGGCCACCCCGTTCACCGAATGGCTGCCCACGATGGCCAGATGGGCCATCTTTACCTGGGGATCGGAGCCCTCGCCGATGATGGACATGGCCTTAAGTTTGGACTGGTCGCCGGGATATCTTTTGGCCACCGCTTCCAGAAAGCGGCGGTTGATCTCCACAATTATCTGCATATGGCGGGGCAGCAGATGGGTCATCATGGAAACAGGCCAGTGCTCCAGGGCCTCGGGCATTACGGTGTGGTTGGTGTAAGCGAATGCCTGATTGGTCAACGCCCAGGCCGCATCCCACTCCAGGCCCTCCTCGTCCATCAGCAGGCGCATCATCTCGGGGATGGCTATGGCCGGGTGGGTGTCGTTCAGCTGAAAGGCGGTCTTTTGGGCGAAGGCGCCGAAATCGGGATGGGTCTTTTTATAGCGCCGGATGGCGTCCTGCAAAGTGGCGGTGACGAAGAAGTATTCCTGTTTCAGCCTAAGCTCCCGGCCCTGGTAAACGTTGTCGCTGGGGTACAGCACCCGGGTGATGTTCTCGTTCTGGTTCTTCTGCTCCACCGCCGCCACGTAGTCGCCGCTGTTGAAGTAGTTGAGGTCAAACTCCCGGGTGGACTTGGCCGACCAGAGTCTGAGGGTGTTGACGGTCTGGTTGCCGAAGCCCGGCACCGGCACGTCGTAGGCCATGGCCAGCACGTCCTGGCCGTCCTTCCATTCAAAGCGGTGGCGGCCGTCTGTCCGCAATGTCTGCTCCACCTTGCCGTAGAACTTGACCGGGTACAGGTATTCGGGCCGGGGCAGCTCCCAGGGGTTGCCGTAGCGCAGCCAGTTGTCGGGAGTCTCCACCTGTTGGCCGTTCAGTATCTTTTGGGAAAATATCCCGTACTCGTAGCGGATGCCATAGCCGTAGGCCGGCAGCTCCATGGTGGCCATGGAATCCAGAAAGCAGGCGGCCAACCGGCCCAGTCCGCCGTTGCCCAGCCCCGCGTCCCATTCAAAATCCTCCAGTTGTTCTATATCCAGGCCCAGATCGGTCATGGCGTCATGAGCCGCCTCGTCCATCTGGAGGTTCAGCAAGTTGTTGCCCAGCAGGCGGCCGATCAAAAATTCCAGCGAAAGGTAGTAGACCCTTTTAGTGTCGTCACGGTAATAGGCCTGCTGGGTCTTGATCCAGCGCTCCACCAGCCGCTCCCGCACTGTCAGGGCCAGGCCGGTAAAGTAGTCGCGGTCGGTGGCCGAGTATTTGTCCTTGGCCAGGGCAAAGGTCAAATTGTCGCCGAAGGAGCGCTTGATGGAATTCTTGTCCAGGCCCTGCCGGGTGACGGGGTAGTTATTGTTTTTTCCGTTTTCGGGCATCTGTGTCCTTACTGCTGTAAGCTATAAGCTGTATGCTTTCAGCCTTTAAGCTTTTTGATGAAGGCGATCAGCATACATTTAATTTCAATAATTTGAGCCGTCAGATTGTCGTAAGTGGAACCGTTTAGATATTGCAGGTCCTTAGATAATAAAATATGGTATTCAAGTTCGCTGGCAGAACCGGCTGCAATACATAAAAACCTGGCCAATTCGGCGTCTCCAAACCGGCAGCACCCTTCAGCGATATTGGCGGGGATTGACGAAGCCGCACGCCTGATCTGACTGGTCAAACCATAAGTTTCTTCTTTTGGGAACGAGCGCGAAGCCGTGTAAATGGCAAGTGTCAGCTTATGAGCTTTCTGCCAGACCTTCAAATTCTTAAAGTCCTGCATAAATTCCTCCGTATGCTTTGTGTTTAACCCGGTAATCTTACAGCATACGGCTGACAGCTTATGGCTGTGTCAGGAAGCCCCGAACAACGCATCCTCTATCTTATACGTTCCCAGACTCGGCGCATTCATGAACCCGTGCCAGGCGGCCTCGGCGTAGCGCCCGCTCTCCAGCACGTAGAACAGCCACTGGTCCACGTAGCGGGGATCCTCCTGCAAAAAGCCCGAGCCGATGTGCTCCAGCCATTCCTGGTTGAACTTCTCGTGGGCCCCCACCGGCGGGGCGATGATGATGGGCAGTCCCAGCGCGGTGTAGAAGGACATCTCCGAGGGCTTGGTCCAGATGATGTCGGTATCGTGCAGTTCCTGGTTGAAGGCGGCAAAGTAGGCCCGCTTGTCCAGACCGTAGACCACCTTGACCCCGGAGCGGCTCTCGCAGTCGCAGCCCATGGCGCTCAATTCCTTCTTGAAATAACTGGCCACGTCCAGCCGGGTGCCGGCCACCAGGGTCACCCGGATCTTGCCCTGCTCGATCTTCTTCTTGAGCGATCTGACGATGGTGATGCCGATCTCGGTCTGGGCCCCGGCCCCGCCCACCATGTAGCACAGGGTCACCGGGCGCTTGCTCTTCTCCTTGACGTCGCCCAGGTATTTGTGGATCACCTCGCGGTAGGCCGAGATGAACCGGTTGTTGGGGTCCAGGGTAGGCAGGCGCTCCAGCAGGTCCTTCTTTAAAATGGTCTGGTCCCGGCCGCCGATGTTCTCCCGGGGCAGGGGAAAGCCGGTCATGGTTATCCGGTCCTCGGGCACCCCGTACTGGCGCAGGCGCATGGAGGCGTGGCGGGAGGGGGTCAGGTAGTTGATCCGGGACTCGGCCGGGTTCTTGCTGACCCAGACCCGGTTCATGTCGGTGTCGGTGATGACGCAGTAGACCCGCTGCAGTCCCAGATAGTCCGCGGCCAGGGCCGGGATGAAGTGGGTGGCGATGAAGGGCAGGCTTTCCTTTTTCACATAGTCTATCAGGCTGGAACACAGGCCCCACTTCTCTATCATCTTCTTGGTCCTCAGCACCGTGGCGGTGGGCCGGAAATCAACCTTGAAAGGATAGAAGGGGGCTATGGCCTGCAGTTTGTCGTACAGCCCAAAGATGAACGGCCCGATGCCGGGGATGGATTTAAGCCGGGAGACCGTCTCGTAGCCGATCCGGCTCCACTCCCAGATGTTCTTTTCCCGGGGCGAGATGATCTGGTCGTTGTTGGCGGTGATTATCCGCTCGTTGGCGATCTCGTTAAGGGGATAGGCGGCCCGCTGGTGGCCGTAGCCCATGTCCACCGAGACCACCCAGGCCCGTCTGGAACCTTCTTGTGCAGGCATAGTCTTTAGCTATTAGCATTTATGATTATGAATTAAGGGAACTTATCACAGAACTCATCCCGTTTCCTGCTTCTGGTCAAGAGAAGTGCAGTAGGGTCGAGTTTTAATCGTATCAGCTCTTGGTTATCTGCTCCGCAAATTTGTCCAGCTCCGCCGCGTACTGGCTTCCGGCCACCTGCTTGGTCTTGACCGTCAGCGTGGCTAAAGGCTTTTGCCCCAGGATATCCTCCACATGGGAGAAAAGCCCCTGGTCGCCGGAGCCGCCCATGGTGCAGAAGCAGGCTGACTTTTTGATCTTGCTTTTCTGCTGGGTCAGGTAGGTCCGCAACGCCGGAGCCATGGTGCCGGCCCAGACCGGCGAGCCCACCACCACCAGGTCGTACTGGGCCGGGTCCTTTTGGGCCGGGGAGATCACGGTCATGAATTTTTTGACGGCGTCCCGGCCGCCCTTGAGCCAGCCCATGATGCCCTTGCGGCTGGTGTTGTCCACTAATTCTTCCGTGTCGGCCTGCAGTTTGGCCGCCAGGGCCAGGGCCAGCTTTTTGGTGAACCCGGTGCGGCTGTAATAGACCACTAGAAGTTTTCATGTTACATTTTCCTATGTTCAATTTAATTTTATTATTCAAGACCGCAGAAGACTGAAGATGGAAGCAAGATTATGTTTTGCGTGTATTTTGATTTTGCGTTTTTTCGTGCTATTTTGTGGTTGAATTAGCCCAACAGTCGGTTCACTATCTCCACCGAATCCACCCCGGCGGCCTCGGCGTTGAAGTTGGTGATGATCCTGTGCCTCAGCACCGGCAGGGCCAAAGCCCTTACATCCTCTATCCCCGGGGCCAGCCGGCCGTCCAGAATGGCCCGGGCCTTGGCGCCCAGGATCAGATACTGCGAGGCGCGGGGGCCGGCCCCCCAGGCCACATATTCCTTCACAAAATCCGGGGACTCGGCAGCCTTGGGGCGGGTGCGGCGGCACAGGCTGACCGCGAACTCCACCACGCTGTCGGCCACCGGCACCCGGCGCACCAGCTGCTGCAGGGCCACGATCTCCGGGCCTGACAGCACCGGCTGGATGCTGGCCTGGTAGGCCGAGGTGGTGCTTTTCACTATCTGCACTTCTTCGTCGGACGAGGGGTAGTCCACCAAAGTGTTGAACATGAAGCGGTCCAATTGCGCCTCCGGCAGGGGATAGGTGCCCTCCTGCTCGATGGGGTTCTGGGTGGCCAGCACGAAGAAGGGCTCGTCCAGTATAAAGGTGTTGCCCCCGGCCGTCACCTTGCGCTCCTGCATGGCCTGAAGCAGGGCGGCCTGGGTCTTGGGCGGGGTGCGGTTGATCTCGTCGGCCAGCACGATGTTGGCGAACACCGGGCCTTTGAGGAATTTGAAGAACCGCTTGCGGCTGCCCTGTTCCTCCTCGATGATGTCCGTGCCGGTGATGTCCGAGGGCATCAGGTCCGGGGTGAACTGGATGCGGTTGAAGCTCAGGTTAAGGCTCTGGGCCAGGGTGTTGATCATCAGGGTCTTGGCCAGGCCGGGCACGCCCACCAGCAGTACATGGCCGCCGCAGAGCAGGGCGGTCAACAATTCGTCGATCACCGCCTGCTGGCCCACGATGACCTTGGAAAGTTCGGCTTTGATCTGTTCCTTGGCCTTAGACAGGCTTTCTACCGCCTGCAGGTCATTCTTTTTGTCCAAAATATCAGGCCTTTCAAAATGCTAAATGCTAAATCATAAAACCTAAACAATATCCAATTTCTAAAAATAAAACTCAAAACAAAACAAAGACTTTAGGATTTAGATATTATCATTTAGGATTTGCATAGCTTATTTACGGGTAGAATAAGCTATGTTATTAGTCTAACAGATTTAAATGCTATAAGTCAATCATAAAATCAGTATTTTACCGGTAATAACCCTATCTATACGCCTGGGGCCGGTAACTTATTGCCAATGTGGCCTTAAATGCCATAATATACTTAAAAAATCTTTACTTTTCGGGAACCGGACAGCTACCATTTTTACTCTAATCAATTATCACTAACTGTCTAATAAGGAGTTTTACCATGCATTTTAAGAAGTTGCTGTGGGTTCTGCTGTTATTCCCGGCCCTGGCCTGGTCCCAGGGGATCAGCTGGGGGCCAAGAGTAAGGGTGGATGATGCCTTGGATCCCGTTCCTCATGAGGCCATTCATCCCTACACCATCATCGATGACAGCCTGGCTGCCAGCCCCAGGGTCTACACCGTTTGGGAGGACGACCGGGATGGCAATGGGCGTCACGCCATCTATTTTGCTAAATCCACAGACTTGGCAGCCACTTATTCCCGGCCTAATGTGGTGGTTTGCAACGACAGCCTGGACAACGTCTACCCCTGGATGGTCAAGGGGGCTTCGGGAGCTATCTACATCGTCTGGCAGGTGAACTACCCCGACACCTACTGGAGGATCTACCTCTCCAAGTCCACCGACGGCGGGGCCACCTTCAGCCTGCCCGACACCATCAAAGGGCCGTCCATCCTGAACAATAAGGAAGACGCCAATAACTACGGCCTGCTGCCCCGGATCGCGGTGGACCCCAGGGACAGCATCCTTTACCTGGTCTGGACCGAGGCCACTGGGGCCCTGGCCACCAAGATCCGTTGCTCCCGGTCCCTGACCAAGGACAACAACTTTTCCGGGATGGTCCGGGTCAACGTGGACTCGCTGAAGGCTGCCAAGCACCCGGCCATCGCCACCGATGACAGCGGACAAGTCTATGTGACCTACGAACAGAGCGACGGCGGGAACACCAACGACCCGCAGTGCGACATCTTCTTCAACCAGTCCAACGACTATGGGCTGTCCTTCGGGGCGGCCGACCTGATGATCAACGACAACGGCGACGTAGCCCGGATGCAGAACCCCACCATCGACCGTATCAAAAATAAGACCATGGTGATCTGGGAGGATACCCGGACCGGGGTGGCGGCCTCCAACGCCCAGCCGGTGCTGTTCTTCAGCCAGAAGTCCGACACTTCGGCCGCCTTCTCGGCCAACGTCCGGGTCAGCGACACCCTTTCCGGCACCTGGAACTACCGGCCCCGGATGGCCATCGACCAGACAACCGGCAACATGATCGTGGTCTGGCACTCCAACCTGGGCCTGACCGACTCGCTTTTTGAACTGAGGCTGTGCGCCTTCAACGATACCGTCAACGAGTTCACTCCGTCCTATAAGATGTTCGATACTTACACCGGCAACAGCGGGGCCAATTTCGGCAACATCTTCTATCCCCCGGCGGTGGCCATCACCAACATCGACTCGGTGGCCAACTTCTTCCTGGTCTGGCGGGATCTAATCGAGGACACCACCGGCAACATCTATTCCCGGCACGGGCATGTGGTGATCAGCCAGGTGGATTTGGACATCTTCCCCGACCTGCTGGATGCCGCAGGCGACAGCCTGGATTTTGGAGTGCTGCCGGCCGGCCCGGCTTACGTCTCCCGCAGTTTCCGGATCGTAAATACCCGGGACTCGCTTAATCCCGATTCCTTGGACGGCCCCAGCACTGCGGTGATCGACAGCCTGACGGCCAACGGCATCACTTTGCACAATGTTGACAACTCCTTGCTGACCTTAAGCGTTGGCTTCATAGAATCTCCGGCCTCTTTCCCCGCCCTGAACATCGGCCAGACCTTGGACGTGACCATCACCTTGTACGTTCCCGAAGGAACCCCGGCCGGGCGTTACGTGGGCTATGCCAAACTGCGGGCGGTGGGAAATGACCTGACGGTGGACACCGATTCCATCAGGATCGTAGTCCAGGGCCCAACCGCAGCCACGGACCTGGAGAACTTAAGGGTATTCCCCAACCCCTTTAAGCCCTACATCGGACACACCTGTGTCAACTTCGAGGGGCTGACGTCTTCGGCCACCATCAGGATATACGACATCAAGGGCCGCTTGGTGGAAGAGATCGCCGAGACCAACGGCGACGGTTTGGCCACTTGGGCCGCCAAAGCCGCCAGCGGGGTGTACATATATTCCGTGACCAATCCCCAGGGGGCAAAAAAGACCGGCAAGATAGCCATAATCCGATAACCGAAGATATTTCTATCCGCAGATTACGCAGATATAAAATAAAGGGGTAAATCATATAGTTGAATCTGCAAAATCTGTGAAATCTGCGGATCCGTAAGTTTCATCAGAAAATAAATGGAGAATGAAGATCATGAAAAAAATATTTTATTCAACCGTGCTACTGCTTTTCGCCACCCAGCTCTGGGCTTTGACCCCGGGCGACAAGTCAGCGGTATTTCTGACCCTGCCCCAGGGAGCCCGGCCCACTGCCATGGGCGAGGCCTACACCGCCATCTCCGGGGATATCTACGGGAGTTTCTGGAACCCGGCCGGGGTGGCCGATCTGGGGCCGATGGCCTTCACCGCCAGCATGGCGCCCACTTATCTGGACATGTATTACGGCTACCTGGCCGGGGGAATGAGCTTCGGCCAGAACGCGGTGGCCCTGTCCATCACCCATTTCAATTACGGCGACATGGTGGGCCTGGACCAGTATGCCCGCAATGAGATCACCTTCAATGGCTCGGATCTGGGAATCGCCGCTACCTATGCCCGGCGCTTCGCCCGGCAGAAGCTGCATCTGGGCGCTTCGCTCAAGATCGCCAGCCAGTCCATAGAGGAAGAATCGGCCACCTCGGTAATGATGGATCTGGGCGCCATCAAAAAATTTAACCGGCTGACTCTGGGAGCGGCGGTGAGAAATTTGGGGCCGGGCCCCAAATTCGTGGACGAGTCGGCCGGCCTGCCCATCACCTTCAGTTTGGGATGCAGCTATTACTTTTACAATATGCCCCTGCTGCCGGTGTTCTCGTTGGACATGCCTTTGGACGACGTGCCCTCGGCCGGACTGGGACTGGAATACAGCCTGCCCAAATATCTGGCCTTAAGGGCCGGGCTTAAGACCGACCGCGACCAGGGCTTCGTCTCCATGCTAAGGTTCGGGCTGGGGATCAATGTCAGCGGCATCTCGGTGGATTATGCCATGATCCCGGGGGACGAGATCGGGTCGACCCATATGATCACTCTGGGATATAGAAAATAAAAAATCAAAAGGCAAAAATCAAATTAGTTGTGTAATTACATTGTGAACGCGTTTAGTTGTTTATAGGACCCTCCTTTTCATTAACAGCCGCCTCCGGAATCCTCCTCCGTTTGCTTTCTGGCTTCG
This sequence comes from uncultured bacterium, assembly GCA_963780225.1. Taxonomy (GTDB): domain Bacteria; phylum Edwardsbacteria; class AC1; order AC1; family EtOH8; genus UBA5202. The sequence goes on from CAWAAX010000003.1 coordinate 44,683, forward strand.
TTCAGAATGCGGCGGACAAGGCACCGGGGCGGCTTTGTTTTTTTTATACTCATCATGGGGTTATTTTGCTTGATTTTGTCCTTCTTTGGTAGTATGCTTAGAGTATATTTAAAAGCAAGTTTTTCATCTTTGATCTTACTATGTTTTGGGTCGAAAAGAGGCTTAAATATATAGACATATATATGGACAAAATATGTATTGACATCAATATAACAATATGATAATATTATGTTTACAGCGGACATATTAAAGGACATGTATGAGGACATATAATTCGACACATCCTTGGATAAAATTCAACATAGACCTCCGCCCAACCCCGCCGCAATTATGGATGTCGCTAGGCGAGGCCTCATCAAAGTGCGAACATATTGCCGGTGTGCCATTGCGCCCCCAAACAGCCAGGGAAATGCATCTGATCTACCTGGCCAAGGGCGTGGCCGCCACTACTGCCATAGAAGGCAATTCCCTGTCGGAAGAGCAGGTCCTTCAGCATATGGATGGCACGCTTAAGCTGCCGCCGTCAAAGGAATATCTGGCCCAGGAAGTGGAAAATATAATTACGGCCTGCAATCAGATAGGCGAAGGTTTGCACAACGGTGGTGTTGAGCTTACTCCGGAACGAATAAAAGAATTCAACCGGCAGGTGCTGAATAAACTTACGCTGGAGAAGGATGTTGTGCTGGGGGAGATCCGGACGCACTCGGTGGTGGTGGGTAATGTTTACCGGGGGGCGCCGGCCGAGGATTGCGGGCATCTGCTGGAACGTTTATGTCAGTGGTTAAACAGCGATGACTTTAAACCTGTAGCAGGCATGGAGACGGTCTATGCCATCATCAAGGCCGTAGTGGCTCATGTTTACCTGGCCTGGATACATCCTTTCGGCGACGGCAACGGACGCACCGCCCGCCTGGTGGAATTTCAGATACTATTGTCCGCCGGAGTGCCCACCCCGGCGGCCCATCTGCTGAGCAATCACTATAACCAGACCCGCACCGAATACTACCGCCAGCTTGATTCGGCCAGCAAGACCGGCGGCGAGATAATTCCTTTCTTGTCGTATGCTGCGCAGGGGTTTGTTGACGGTCTGAGGGAACAGCTGGAACGCATCCGAAATCAGCAATGGGATGTTACCTGGGAAAATTACGTCCATGACATGTTTCACAGCAGGATCAGCCGTTCCGATATCCGGCAGAGAAACCTGGTCCTGGATATTTCCCATTCCCAAAAGCCAGTGCCGCCCCCAAAGATCGCCGAACTTTCGCCCCGGCTGGCCAGGGACTACGCCGGCAAAACATATAAAACGATCCAACGCGATCTGAATGCCATGGAAAAAATGAACCTGATAGAACGGACAGCAGACGGGGTTAGGGCCAAGAAAGAAACCATACTGGCTTTCCTGCCTTGGAAGAACATCAGTAATGATCATCCAGCCAGCTCGGAAAACTTGTAGACAATAGGCACCAACCCCGGTTGTCGCGTTAAAACGATCAGTGAGCATCGCAGTTGACGGCGGTTAAAAGCTTGTCTGCATGTTTGAGGGCTTGGCCAAAGCCCGAGTTCAGACAAGCCCGCCGGCGACGAGAAGCGCAGCGCCCGGAGAGTTTTAAGCGACGAGCTTTTTTCTTTTTGGTTCTTTTTCTTAGTTGGCGGTACAAAAAAGAAAAAGAACACAATTGCGTCTATAGTTACGTTTTCACCAAAATCGCTATATTCTTTATACTTTTTCCGAGCAAGATAGATAGACATTACACCAGTAATCTTTAGCTAAAAAGGAGCAGCCATGGAACGCATCGTCCAATTGCTGAAGGACCTGGAGGCCATCCATTCGCCCTCCGGCTATACCGACGAAGTCACAGTCACATCGCCGAGCTATGCCAGAAGAACGGGATAAAGACCAGGCTCACCAACAAGGGCGGCACTTTTGTGCGGGAACCACAATGCCCCCAAGCTGGTGGTATCGGGCCATGTGGATACCCTGGGCCTGATGGTCAGCGGCATCAACAGCGACGGCAGCCTGGCCTTCACCAAGATCGGCTCGCCGGTGCTGGCCTCGTTCGAGGGCGAGTACGTCACCATCATCACCTCCGAGGACAAGAAGTTCCGGGGCACCCTGCTGTTGAACAACCCGGCGGCCCACGTTAATAAGGAGGCGGACAAGGCAGAGCGCAAAGCCGACAGCATGCACATCCGGCTGGACGCCGAGACCAGCAAGAAAGAGGAGACCGAGAAGCTGGGGATCCGCACCGGGGATTTCATCTGCTTTGACCCCCGCTTTGAGTACACCGATTCCGGGTTCATCAAGTGCCGGTTCCTGGACGACAAGGCCGGCTCGGCCGCCATGCTGGATGCCCTGCTGGCGCTGGGTTCCAAGGAGCTGGAAAAACTGCCGGTGACCTTCTTCTTCTCCAATTACGAGGAGGTGGGCCACGGGGCCTCGGCCGGGGTGCCCCCAAGCGCAACCGAGATGCTGGTGGTGGACATGGGAGTGGTGGGCGAGAAGGTGGACGGGGTGGAGACGGCGGTCTCCATCTGCGTCAAGGATTCCAACGGGCCATACGACTATGCCATCAGGCAGAAGCTCTCCCGGCTGGCCACGGCCCACGGCATTGCCCACCGGCTGGACGTGTTTCCCCTGTACGGCTCGGACGGGAGCGCGGCCCTGGCGGCCGGGCACGATATAAGGGTGGGGCTGATAGGCCCCGGGGTGAGCGCCAGCCACGGGATGGAGCGGACCCATTTGAAGGGGTTGAACGCGGCCCGGGACCTGCTGATGGCGTATATCAATGATACGTTGAAATAGAACAGCGCAAACTGAAATGAAAAAGCCGGGCATTGCCCGGCTTTTTATCTTGATTTTGTCAGGCTTACGGTGTAGAATAAACTCGATATTAAGGAGATATATTATGGCTAAAAGTATACATGATGAAGTTGGGTACTGGTCTGAAATAAAGCTGGACATTATTAAAGACTATGCTCAAGAATACACAAAAATATTAAGCAAGCAAAAATTGAGCTACATCTATATTGATGCATTCGCTGGTTCCGGTATTCATGTATCTAAAAAAACGGGCGAATATATTCTTGGTAGCCCAATGAATGCACTCCTCGTCACCCCACCTTTTAATGAATATTATTTAATTGACCTCGATCAAGATAAAACTGATAATTTGAAAGAATTAGCCCAAGGCAGGAAAGATGTATTTATTCACGAAGGCGATTGTAATAAAATTCTTAAAGGCAGCGTATTCCCTAAGGCAAAATGGGAAAATTATCGCAGGGCATTGTGTATTCTTGACCCCTACGGACTTCATTTGAATTGGGATATAATATATACTGCAGGGCAGATGAAAAGTATTGAAATATTCCTTAATTTCCCGGTAGCAGATATGAATCGCAATGTCCTGTGGGGTGATCCCACTAAAGTAGAAAGCAGCCAATTAGAGAGAATGAATGCTTATTGGGGTGATGATAGCTGGCGCAAAGTTGCATATTCCACAGAAGGAAATTTTTTAGGTTACGAAGAGAAGCAAGGAAATGAAGCAATTGCCAAAGCTTTCCAAAAACGGCTAAAAACCATCGCTGGTTTCAAGTACGTACCAAACCCCATTCCAATGCGTAATAAAAACAATGCAATTGTATACTATCTATTTTTTGCATCTCAAAATCCAACGGCTTCAAAAATAGTTAATCATATCTTTACAAAATATAAAGATAGAAAAGGCAGCAATGGCACTTAGTAAAATCGAATGGACCGAATCAACCTGGAACCCTGTGACCGGGTGCACCAAGGTCAGCCCAGGGTGTCTGAACTGCTACGCCGAAAGAATGACCAGGCGCTTGCAGGCCATGGGCCAGCCCAATTATAAGCACGGGTTTAACGTGGCGGTTCACAGCCGTTCCCTGCAGCAGCCATTGGTATTAAAAAAGCCGCAGATGATATTCGTGAATTCCATGAGCGACCTTTTCCACGATAAGGTGCCGTCGGAGTTCATTCTCCGGGTTTTCGAAGTAATGGACAAGGCATTTTGGCACACCTACCAGATACTAACCAAACGGGCGGACCGTCTTATTGAAATGGATGCTTTCATGGACTGGCCGGACAATGTATGGATGGGGGTCAGCGTAGAAACAAGCGAATATAAAAACCGCATAGAGATGCTAAAACGGTGTGGCGCCAAAGTAAAGTTTTTATCATGTGAGCCTTTGCTTGGTAGTCTTGGCAAGCTGGATCTCAACGGAATAGATTGGGTTATTGCCGGGGGGGAATCCGGACCAGGGGCCAGGCCGGTTGACCCAGAATGGGTGGAAGAGATACGGGATCAATGCCTTAAAGCGGAAGTGCCATTTTTCTTTAAGCAATGGGGCGGGTTCAACAAGAAAAAGGCGGGCCGTTTGCTGGATGGGAAGGTATGGGACCAAATGCCAAAGCAGTATCAGTCCGTGAATTATGCTTAAATCAATCTAACTTTTAACCGCTTTCAAAACATTGACCTAAAATTAAAAAGCCGGGCATCGCCCACCGGCTGGAGGAATTTTCCCTGTACGGCAAGGGTGAAGCTGATCGGGCTGGGGTCTCAGCCAGCCACGGGATGGAGCGGACCCATTTGAAGGGGCTGAACGCGAGCAGGGACCTGCTGATGGCCTATGTGAAAGAGACGTTGAACTAACCACACTTTCCGCCGATTAACGTCAGGCTATACTGCCGGCGGGCATTTACAACAGGCTACCGGACATCAGACTTTACTGATTTTGGACAATCTTTTAACTTTAGAGGAATAAAACAACTCAGGGAGGTTGGTACATGAAAAACGTTATAATCCTAGCCGGTCTAATTCTTTGTCTGGCCCAGCCGGGTCCCGCCCAAAACGCAGCTAATCAGGATTCGCTGGCGCTGGAGAAAACATTCGATCAGTTCTTCCGTGACTACATTGCCCTTAGGCCCGAGATAGGTTCCTATCTGGGCCTCTCCCGGCAGATGGGCTATGCTTTTGACCGGTCCCGGCTGGATGACATTTCCCCGGATGGCGACAGAGCTTACCTCAACCTGCTGAAGGGGTATATAAAAAAACTTGGCCAGGCATACAAAGGCCGGATTACTGCGCAGCAGAAAATAGATGTTGAAAATTTAAAATGGCAGCTTACGGTGGAAGTCCGGCTGTATGAAAATATCGACAACAGATACGTGGTAAATCACCTTAACGGCGTGCAGAACGCGACCATCAATACCCTTAAAGACTACCACCCGATAAACGAGCTTCGGGATGCCGAAGACTATCTGGCCCGGATGGAAAGGATCCCGGCCAAAATTGATCAGGCAATGTCGAACCTGACCCGGCAGGAAAAGAAAGGTATCTCTGCCCCGGCCTTCATCGCCGAACGGGTGATAGCGGGGATCGATGAATTCACAGGTCCTGCCCCCAATCAAAATCTGTTATATAACGATTTCAGGGACAAGATATCAACGGTAAAAAGTATTGACCCGGCAACGGCGGCCGACCTGTGCCGGAAAGCGGAACAACTGATCGGCGACAGCATCTACCCGGCCTACCGAAAGTTCAGAACCAGGGTGGAAGAATCAAGACAAAAAGCCGATAACCGGGCTGGCGTGTGGAAACTGCCCAAGGGAAGTACTTATTACAACCATTGCCTGACATACGAAACGTCGGTGAAACTGTCCCCGGAACAGGTTCACCAACTGGGGCTGAACGAGGTCAAGGTCCTGCAGCAAAGGTGCCTGGTCCTGCTAGATTCCCTGGGGATCAGGGGGGATAAAAGTTTCGGCAAGCTGATGGAAGAATACTGGGATTTTCTGGGCAAGCCGGAGATAAAAGAAAAGATCAGCTATCCCCAGGACAGCTCCAGCCGGGCGGTGGTGCTCAAGGATTACCAGGCTCTGATCGACAACGCCTTTTTGTTGCTGCCCCAGGCATTTTCCTACATTCCCAAAACGAAAGTGATGGCGTTACCAGTGCCACCACATAAGGAAAAAGGCGGATTGACAACATACAGCCCCGCCCCGTTGGATGGCACGAGAAAGGCATCGTTCGATGTGAATCTTTCCTGGTTGCCGGACAAACCGGATATGGCTCCATTGACTTTTCACGAAACCGTTCCGGGCCACCATTACCAGATTGCGCTGCAACAGGAGCTATGCCAGAACCGGATGTACCGTAACATCTTCTGGATATCCGGTTTCGGTGAAGGATGGGCCATGTATGCCCAGGATTTGGCCTGCGAGCTGGGCTGGCTGCCGGACATTCATTCCCGGATAGCAGAAATAAATTCCCAGCTGTTCCGGGCGGTGCGGATAGTTTTAGATACAGGGATCCATCTGAAGAAATGGGACAAACAGCAAGCCCTGACCTATATGAAGGAGAACCTGGGCTGGGCCTCCAAGAATGAGGTCGACCGCTATGTGGTCTGGCCGGGCCAGGCCTGCTCGTATACCTTGGGTAAGATAAAGATCAAGGAATTGCGGGAAAGGACCAGGGCAAAGCTGGGGAATGAATTTGACCTGAAGGAATTTCACAGGATAGTGCTGGAGAACGGCAGCCTGCCGTTGGATGTTCTGGAGAAAAAGGTTGATGCCTATATCAAGGCCAGCATTTAGCGGATGATCCAGCGAGGATGAAACATCCCGGCATTGGTTTTTCCGGGAATTAACTTTCTTTTAGAGGGTTCTTTGGATTCGGATCTGGTTTTAGGCCAAAACAGTAATGATTGAAATGCTGTTTTGGCTTTTCTTTTTGCTTGTAATTAGGGCTTAAATTATATACAATTGCAGCAACATTCAAACCACTACCAATCGAAAGCAGTACTGATGTTAGCTCCGCTATTCGCAGTGAAAAAAATAAAGAACAAAGGCCAGGGTCTTTTCGCCAGGGAATTCATTCCCCGGGGAACCATAGTGTTCTTTGAATGCCATAATTGCAAAGCGACGTCCAAAGCCACTTTCCAAAAACTTTCCCCCGCCCAAAAGGAGAAGCTGCTATTCCATGCCTACACCGTCAAGGACGGCTCGGTGGTGATGCCCTGTGGCGACTCCAAGTACATGAACCACTGCTGTGACTCCAACATCCTGGATACCGGGAAGGGATACGACATCGTGGTCCGGGACATCAAAAAAGGCGAGGAGGCCACCTACGACTACCGGGTCTTTTATGACCAGGACTGGGGCTTCCAGTGCGCCTGCGGCTCCAAGAACTGTTGCGGCACCTTCCGCTGCCAGCACCCTCTGCCCAAAGGGGTGCGGGCCTGGTGGGACAAGAAGATCAAGCCGGCCCAAAAACTGATCGGCAAAGTCCCCCAGCCGCTAAAAAAAGATCTGGTCAAGCATGAGCCAAAACACACGAGGCTATTTCATTCCTAATACTTTTTAACCTCTCCCTTCCCCTCCCCTCGAGGGGAGGGCAGGGTGGGGTTACTAAAAAATGCAGACAGAAATAAATGTTATGCTCTTAAACATAAAGATCGTTCCCAATGCCAAGGCCGAAAAGCTGGTAAAAGAAGCCGACCGCTACAAGGTCTACGTAACCGCCCCGGCGGTGGACGGCAAGGCCAATCAAAGACTGGTGGAGTTCCTGGCCGGGCATTTCAAGGTCAGAAAAACAGCCGTCACCATCCTAAGGGGCCAGACCTCGCGGCTGAAAGTGGTGGAGATAAAAACCGAATGAAGACCATCAAGTATTCCCGGATCATATTGACCGGCTTGACCCTGATGGATGCAGGCTTCATCCTGCTCAGCGGGTTCATCATGCAAAGCCCGGTCCTGCTGATCAAGCTTCTGGGGATCATAGTTCTGTTTGCCGCCACCATGGGCGCTGCCCTGATCAGCCGGGAGTGGGTGCGCCCTTCTCAGGTCCAGTTACAGGATGATGAGGTCATCGTGCAATGGAACAACTGGGAACTGCGGGGCAGGGTAACAGAGAAACAAATTACCGGACAAAAACCAAAATGCTTAAGGCTCAAAGTAACCGGACACAAGATTATAGTGTACCCGGTGGGGCCGATGTTCATTTTGGCCGGTCTTTTGATTGATCTTCTGCGGAAGCGTCTGCCCCGGCTGCTGGACAGAACTTTCTTTTATAATCGTGATAAACTGGCCTCACAATTGTCTTCTGGTCCGGAAACCGCAGAATTCGTGCTTAACATTCCGGTGATATTGTTTGGGAAAAGAAAGGTGAAAAAATGGCTTGGCTGAAAAACATCTTCCAAAGGGCCAGACCCCTGGCCCCCGGGCTGTACCACTACCGGGGACAGGAGGGTGGCCGGTTCTTCCGGCTGCACCTGCGGATAGAGCCCGATGCCCGGGGGGTGCTGGTGATCAACGCCTCCAAGATCCTGCACCTTAACCAGACAGCGGCCGAGCTAGCCAAGCACATCATAGAAGGCGACGACGCCAAAACAGCGGCGGAGCAGATGAAACAGCGCTACCGGGGGGTCAAGCCGGCGGCGCTGGAGAACGATTTCAACCAGCTGAAGCAGAAGATCTTTGCCCTGGCCTCCACCGATGATATCTGCCCGGTGACCTATCTGGACATCAACCGGATCGAGCCCTTCGAGACCCCGGTCAGCGCGCCCTACCGGATGGACCTGGCCCTGACCTACAAATGCAACGACGCCTGCAGCCACTGCTACCTGCCCAAGGACCGGATGCCCCAGGAACTCACCGCCCAGCAGTGGAAACAGATCCTGTCGAAATTGTGGGATACCGGGATCCCCCACGTCTGCTTCACCGGTGGCGAGGCCACCCTAAGGCCGGACCTGGTTGACCTGATCGCCTATGCCGAGGAGACCGGCCTGGTGACAGGGCTTTTGACCAACGGCCGGAAACTGAAGGACAAAAAACTGGTCAAACAGATGACCGAAGCCGGGCTGGACCATTTCCAGATCACATTGGAATCGCACCTGGCCTCGGTTCACGACAAGATGGTGGGCAGCAAGGAAGCTTTTGAGGACACGGTCAAGGGGATAAAGAATGCTGTGGCTTCGCCGGTCTACACCATCACCAATACCACCCTGACCAGGCTCAACGCCAAGGGCATGGAGAAGACCATGGAATTCCTCAAAAAACTGGGGATCACCACCATGGCCTGCAACGGGCTGATCTACTCCGGCCAGGGCGCCTCCTGCGGCCTGGGCTTCACCGAAGCGGAGCTGGTGCCGCTGATGGAACGGATCCGGGAAAAGGCCCGGAAACTGGACCTCAAACTCATCTGGTACACGCCCACCCAGTACTGCCAGCTGGACCCGGTGAACCTGGAGCTGGGGGTCAAGACCTGCACCGCCGCCCGTTACAACATGTGCGTGGAGCCGGACGGCTCGGTCATCCCCTGCCAGAGCTACTTTGCCCCGCTGGGGAACCTCCTGACCGACAAGTGGGAGAAGATCTGGAACGCCAAGCCGGCGGTGGATCTCCGTAATAAGGCATATCTGATGGACAAGTGCAAGGGGTGCCAGAAACTGCCGCTGTGCGGAGGGGGATGTCCGATATACAATAACCAGAACGAGGTGCTGTGCGTGGACAGCAAGTCCAACGGGTAAAATATCTGAGGCACTTTCTTTATTAGGAAAATGAACTGTCTTTGGAGTGGAAGGGAAGAGAGTTCCTCTAAAAAACATAAATATTCTAAAATACTATCCATGGAACCGACCCTGACTACCGGGCGGCTCATCATTAAGCCGCATAACTTGGCTGATGCCGAAGCGATGAACCGTTGGGCCAACGATCAGGAGCTGTGCTATTGCAGTGACGACCAGCCCGGTTCGTCCGTGCCTGAAACAATTGAGGAAACCCGGCGCTACCTTGAGCGGGTTACAACCAGGCCGGGCAACAATATTATCCGCTGGGGCATCCACCGCGCGGAGGACGAGATGCTCATCGGCTTTTGCATGATTGCTTACATCGACCGGCATAATCGGAGATGCAAAATAGGGTTGACCATCGGGGAGAAGACGGCCTGGGGCAAGGGTTACGGCAGGGAAGTTCTTGAAGCGATGATATCCCATTGTTTCAAAACTCTTGATATGAACCGCATCGGAGCCGAGATATATGCGTTTAATGAACGTTCTATCCGCTTATTCGAGAGGGCGGGATTCAGCCGTGAGGGGATCATTCGGCAGAGCGTGATGAAGAATGGCCGGTACGAGGATGAATACGTGTATGGCCTGCTACGTGATGAATGGCGCCGGGAAACATAGTGCGGTTCGGCAACGGGTAGAGCATAGTTCATCAGTTCGCGCATCCGGTGTCTGCGGGTTACAGCACAGAACGAAGTGCTGTAACCATAATCCTCCCGGCGGAAACAAAAAAGGTGCGATCAACAACGCACCTTTTTTGTATTCCTCTTAAAGACATAGTAACTATTTTATGCCGAAGCCTCCAGCGCGGTAGAACGCTGCCCCAGTTCTTTTAACACTGCCAAGCCCGAAGCCTGCTCCATCCGGCGCTTGACCTCCCGGAAATCAGTCTGGTCCAGGTAGATCATCCGGTAGGCCGCCACCGCGGCGGCGTAGTTCCCCAAAGACTCATAGCACTGCCCCAGCAGATAGCAGACGTCCATCTGAAAACGGCTGAAGGGGTGTTCTGAAAGGGGAACTGCCCGCAAGACCTCCAGGGCCGAAACCGCCTCGCCCCGGCCCAAAAAAGCCCGGGCCATCAAAAGCAACCGGCGGCCGGCGGTCTCCTTGTCCTGAGGCTTAAAGGCCAGCAGATTGAGGGCGGTGTCGTGCTTGCCCACCCCTAAAAGTTTTCCGGCCAGATCCAATTTGCGGAATTCGTCGTCCGGGGCCTCCTGCAGGGCCTGATAAGATTTGTCCACCTCTACCTGCATCCGGCGCACGTTGAACCGGCGCATGGCCCGGAAAATCTCGTTAGAGTCTGGATTCAACTGCCGCACCTGGTCCATGATCTTCTCGGCCTTTTCTTCCTGCCGCAGGGCCAGATGGCTTTCGGCCAGGTAAAAAAGGGCCCGCGTCTTGCGCTCGGGGTCTTCCACCATTTTGACGGCCCCGGAAAGCAGGTCCCTGGCCTGGGGGAATTTCCCCATCTCAAAATATATAACCCCCAGGGCTTCGTAAATCTCCGGCAGGTCAGGATGCTGGGTCATCATCCTTTCGATGGCGGCGGCGGCCACCACCCGGCGAGCCGGGTCAAGTTCCGAAACCCGAACCAGCCCGGCAATGGATGATTTGATGTCGCCCGATTCGGCTAAAAGCCGGGCCCGGAAGAATATAACTTCCGTCTGGTTGGGATTTTGCTCCAAGATTCCATTCAAGGATTCCAGCACTTTAGGCCGGTCCTCGGGACGCAGTTTGGCCACGGCTTCGAACTCCATCAGGGCCAGGTCATAGCGGCCTGCCCGGACCTGAAGTTGGGCCAAGAGGTAGCGGGCCGGGGCAATCTGGGGGAACTGGTCAATGATGGCCTGGAGCCTGGCGGAAACCTCAGCCGATTGTTCTTCAGATATCTCCAGTATCTGCCGCAGCATTTCCACGCTCTGCTCGGAGGCCTTCCGCTGGGCATAAATCCGGGACAGCAGATAGAGTCCGGCTATATTTTCCTTATCCCGCTGCAGTACCTGGCGCAGGAGCCCGATGGCCGGTTCGGCCAGTCCTTCCTCACGAGCCAAGGCCTGTTCCAAAAGATCTACGACCTCCTCCAGGGAGTTTTTCAACACCAGTGATTTGGCCAAGGCCATTTTCACCTGGGGTTGGTCCGGGTTTTTGGCCAGCATCTGCCGGTAAAGGGCTATCACCTGGTCGGTGATGGCCGGGGCCAGTTCCAGGGCCTGGCTTAAGGCGGAGGCGGCGGGTCCGAAATTTTGCAACACCATATTGATCTGGGCGTCGGCCAGCAGGGCCCGATGATTGGCCGGGTCGGCGGTCTGGATATCCTTGATGTCCGCCAATATCTTTTCGGCCCAGCGCGGTTCCCGCTGGGTCACAAACAGCAGTTCGTCCAGGGACCGGTCATATTGACCGAGGTGCAGCAGAACCTTGGCCCGGGCATAATGGCCTGGAAGGCTGGTGTCGTCTATCTCCAACAGTTTTTTTAAATTCAGCAAAACCTCTTCCGAGAGGGCCCCGTCCAGCTCCGAAGCTTTCATTAATCCGCCGCCGGCCTTGGTCAGCTCGCCTTTTTCCAGATAGATCTGTCCCAGACGCAGGTAGGCTTTGGCTGATCCGGTCCCGGGCCACTTGGCTACTATGATATTTGCCTGATCAAAGGCCTTTTCCAAAAACCGTTGCTGATATAGCAACTCCATCTGCAACAGGTTCAGTTGCAGGTCATCGGGTTGCTGCCGCAGGAGCTCCTGCAGTTTAAGGCTGACCTGGGGCAGCAGGGATCTGTCGCTGGAAGCAGCCGCCAGCAGGGCGGCGGCCATGGGCGCCGGTTCGGCGTCGCGCTGGTGCATTTCCGCCAGGGCCAGCTGCAGCGGTCCGGATTGGGGAAAATCGCGGGACAATTCCAGCAGGGAATTTTTGGCGGCAGAGGAAACTTCCGACTGCTGGTGGAGCTTGAGAAACAAGGCGTATGCCGCCGGCTGATCATCCGACCTGGTCCAGGCCGCGGCTTTGACCAGCTGGACGGCAGGCTGGTCCTGCCCCTGTTGTTCCAGGCTTTGGCAGAGCATGGCCAGGTTCTGGTTGAATTGGGGGCCGGCCTGGGGCGAAACAGAATCCAGCAATGGCAGGAATTCCGGCCAGCCGGCGGGGTTTCTTTTTGCCAGCTCGGCGCCCAGCATCGCCACTTCCGCCAGCTTTTTGTTTTTTATGAAAACCTCCAGCAGCGGGATGGCCAGGGACTGGTCAAACTCTTTGGCCAGCAGGCCCTGTATTTTGGACAAGGATCTTTCCCGCCATTCACTCCCCAGGCCGGCCAGGTACTGGTAAACCCTGGCCCCCTTCAGTTTTTCCCGCCTCAAGAGATAACATTCGGCCAGATATTCCAAAGCTAAAGGCTGGTCCAGGTTTTTGTCCAGAAGACCGTTGAGTTTTTCCAGGGCTAGATCCACCATAGTGGCGTCCTTGGAAACCATCTCCTTAAGCGATTTTACGACCTGATCGGCCTGGCCGGCCGCGGAATAGGCATCTATGATCCGGGTGGCGGCCTCCAGATTTCCAGGGGATTTGCCTAATATCTGGTGATAGCGGTCAAGGACTTGATCCAACATTTCCGGGGCCATTTCGGCCACCCGGGCAAAGGAACTCATGGCCAGATCGGGTTTGGCGGCCTCCAGGGCGCAATCTCCCAGGAACATGTAGCCATCGGTGTTTTGGGGATCCAGTTTCAGAATCTCCCGCAAATGCGCCAGGATGGTCTCCCGATGTCTCTGGTCAAGCTTCCACAGTTTTTTAGCCGCCGCCAGTCCCGGCAATGCCTGCTGTATTTTTAGGTAGAGCTGGATAATCAGAGCCAGGGCGTCTATGTTTGCAGGTTCTTTTTCCAAGAAGTCCTTCAACCGGTCTATCACCGGCTGGGGGTTCTGACCTTTGGCCGCTTCGGAATAAAGCTCCAAGGCTTTTTCTGTCTGGCCGGTCTTGATCAGCACGTCGCCGTACCGCATGGCCACTTCGGTCACCCCGGTCCCGGAGGCGGCGATCTGGAAAGCAGCTTCGTTCACATTGGGATGCTCATCCGGAGACTGGACCGCCACCGAGTCCAGCAGATCGAAGGCCGGCAGGGGCTGTTCCTTGCGGTAGTATAAAAGGGACAAACTCAGAAGCACACCCATGTCCTTGGCCCTGGTTCCGGCCGGCTTGGCCGGCCCCTGATAGCGATCTAAGGATTCTTTGATCTTCCCGTAGCGGGAAAGCATGCTGTCGATATCCCGGTCGGCCAAAACCTTAAGAATTTTAGTAGCCGGTTCGATATTACGCCGGGAGACATTCATCTCGAAGGCCAGATCCCCCAGATCGGAGGAGCGGTTTCCGTTATAAAAAAGATCTTCGGCCGTTTCCAGCACTTCCTTGGAACGGGCCGGAGCCAGGCTGATGGCGTTCTTAAGGACGGAGGCGGCATCCCGGCCTTTTTCGTCGGCCTGATGGGCCCCGGCCAGGGCCAAAAGCAGCTCAAAGTCCTCGGTATTGTTCTTGAGTCCCGAGGCCAGCAGCTCAGCCGCCTTGCCGGGCTTGCCTTCGGTCCTCAGCTTGTCGGCTTTCTGTAGTATCTGCTCTTTGGAAAGCAGGAAAAAATCGGCTAAGGGAGACATGGTACAAAAGCTCCGTAAAGGGTGGAATTTATCATTTGATCATCGGCCTTCAAGCCTATGTCTAACATTTAAACTTAACACAAGCCTATTTTAAAGTCAAGGATAAATCGAGAATTTATTAAAATAAAAAAGGGAGTGAACTCAACCCTACTTCGTCAGCCTAATGCAAGCCTTTCTCAGTGCTGGCTTTCACTTCCCCTTCTCTTGATAAGAGAAGGGGCGGGGGATGAGTTATAAATGATTCCTTCGCTGTAGTCCAAACCATAAAGTAAAAAAGGAAGCCCGAAAGGTATTTCGGGCTTCCTTACCTGAAAATCAAACTTATCCGGTCAGATCAACCCCAGCTCTTTTCCGGCGGCCCGGAATTCTTCCAGCACCCGGTCCAGCTGGGCATCGGTGTGGGCGGCCGAAAAACTGGTGCGGATCATCTCCCTGCCCTCGGGGACGGCCGGGGACATCACCGGGTTGGCGAAGATGCCGTGGTCCATCAGATGCTTCCAGAAGGCGAAGGCCTTTTCCCGCGAGCCGATCATCAGCGGGATGATGGGGGTGCAGGCCGATCCGGTGTCGTAACCCAGGTCCTTGAAGCCCTTCAGCATCTTGTCGGTGTTGTGCCAGAGTTTCTTGAGCAGTTCCGGCTCGTCCTGCAGCACGTCCACCGCCGCCGAGACGGCCGCGGTCAGGGCCGGGGGCAGGGCGGCCGAGAAGATCATGCTCCGGGCAAAATGCTTGACGTAGTCGATCACCTCAAAATCCCCGGCCACCACACCGCCGATGGCGGCGAAGCTCTTGGAGAAAGTGCCCATGATCAGGTCGGTCTCCTTCTCCAGGCCAAAATGCTCGGCGGTGCCCCGGCCGTGGGCTCCCAGAACCCCCAGGGCGTGGGCGTCGTCCACCAGCAGCCGGGCTCCGTGCTTTTGGCAGACCTTGATGATGCCGGGCAGGTCGGCGATGTCGCCCTCCATGCTGTATACTCCGTCCACGATCACCATCTTTCCCTTGCCGTGGTCCAGGCCCTGCAGCACCCGGTCCAGGCTCTGGGCGTCGTTGTGCTGGAAGCGGCGCATCGGTGAATAGGAAAGGCGGCAGCCGTCCAGGATGGAGGCGTGGTCGTATTTGTCGGTGATCAGGATGTCGTCTTTTGTTCCCAGGCAGGAGATGACCCCCAGGTTGGTCTGCATCCCGGTGGAGAAGACCAGGGCCGCCTGCTTGTTCAAAAATTTGGCCAGTTTGGCCTCCAGCTGGTTGTGCATGTCCAAGGTTCCGGTTAAAAAGCGGGAGCCGGTGCAGCCGGTGCCGAATTTCTCGATGGCCTTGATGGCCGCCTCCTTGACCCGGGGATGGGTGGTCAGGCCCAGGTAGTTGTTGGAACCGATCATGATCATCTTCTTGCCGTCGATGATCACCTCCGGCTCCTGGGCCGAGGACAGGGGGTGGAAATAGGGGTAAAGACCGGCATCCCGGGCGTCCCGGGCATCGGTGAAGTCAACGCATTTTTTGAAGATATCCATTAAAAAAACCTTTAAAAAGATTAAACGCTGTTTTTAATTATACAATAATGAGGCATTTTTTACAAGGGAGAAGAAGTAAAAGCTCATCGTTTTGATGAGCTTTTACTAAATTGTAAGAGAACAAATATTTTAAAATTTATCTTGACAAACTGGCCCTTCGGCATTATAATTCAAATAATCCGCTTATGCGGAGGTGGATGGCCTAGTGCTATCGGAATTGGGACTCGCAAGAGTCCCTTTTCTATTTATATAAATTTCTTTCCATAAATCACGCCAGTTCTCCTATAATACTTTAACTGCAATATTTCCACAGTCTTTTGAGCAAAAGCAGAAAGATTATTTGGAATATCTTGTTCGGCAAGTATTTCATTCCGGCTTTCATGAGCCAATAAATCAGCGATCTGCAAACCGCTGATATTATTGAGTTTTGGTTTTACCTTAAGTTCCCTGCTTGTTAAAAACGTCTTAAATCTATCCGGATCAACATAGGAAGTTCCATTTTCTAAAAGCCTTCTATAAGACGCTTTTAACCGCATATCAGCTTTTCCGCCCCTTGATTCAGCCATTACATCGCCGTTGCTTCCGCTTTGTTCCAAAAAGAATACAAACCTTTCCAGCAAAACAGCCAGACAATAATGGTATGTATCATATCTCCAGGTGCTATAAGTTTCTTTGTGCCTCTTTTTGTCGATACAAACGGTAATTACTGTATATTGCCAGCTATTTAATAAATTGAGCAGTTCTTCGTCAAAGGCTTGCCTTTTCTCCGGGTCTTTCAAACATTCAAAAGGGGAAAGTCTCCTTACCATTTCTTTACGATGGAATATAATAGGGTCATCAGAGTGATAACTAAAGTATTTCCGTTTTAGACTTTCCATCTGCGGGTGAATGATAGAATCGGAGTATCTAAGCTCGGTAATTATACCGGTTAAACTAAGATATCTATGATTGGGATTGTCCGAACTGTCCAAATCGGGATTACCCACTTCATCGATATAAATGCGGTATTTCATTGCTTTTATATTACCATTAAACCCCGATAAAAATCAACCATAAAGGCGGCAGCATAACTATTGCGCCGTCTTTTATCTTTTTAAATCTTTTTGCCTCTACCCGCGGGCGTTTTCCCCACCATCAACTGCACCAACTCATCTCCCAGCTTTTCCGGCCGATCCTCTATGATCTTGAAACCCGCCTGTTTCAAGGCTTTCCGCCACTGGGCCAAAGTGAACAGCCCGGCGGTGTGGGTGTCGTGCTCGATCCTCAAATTCCTGCCCCGGCGGATCAGGTAGACGAAGGCCATTTCGTAATTGCTGTCCCCGGGGTTGGGATCGTAGTCGTTCTCTATGTAGGTGATGTCGTATCCCCCGGACCTTGAGCGCCAGACCGAGGTCTTGCTCTGCTCAAAGCGCTCCTTGCAGTCCTCCACATAAAGCGCCATCACTCCGCCGGGCTTAAGGTGGCGGCGGGCGTTCTTAAGGGCCTTAAGCAGGTCCTTTTCGGTCTGCATGTAGATGATGCCGTCGTTGAAGAAGACCGCGTCGAATTTTTTCTTCAGGTCAAATGACCGCATGTCGCCAACGTGATAATCGGCCTTGGGGTTAAGCTTTTTGGCCTGGGCGATCATCTGCGGGCTGAGGTCCACACCGGTCACGGCAAAGCGCTTTTTCAGCCAGTAGTCGTTCTTGCCGCCGCCGCAGGCGATGTCCAAAATGGTCCCGGCCTTTGGGCAGTGCTTTTTTATTAGGCTGATGAACCGGGCGCTTTCGGGCTCATAGTCCTCCACCTTTTCCCACAGCGGCCACAGCCAGCTCAGGTCTTGGTACAGACGATTTTTAGGCATAAAAAGTTTGAAATGTTCAATATGTTTGAAATTGTTTGAAACGGTTCAAACTGATCAAACCAGTTCAAACCGTTTCCAACTGTTTATATCCAGCCTTGTTCCTTGTACCACTTGGCGGTCTCGGCGATCCCCCGGGCCAGATCGTACCGGCACTGGAAGCCGAAATCCTCCTTTGCGGCTTGGGAGGAAACGGTCCAGTATCTTTGCGACATCTCCCGCACCTTCTGCCGTGGTTACCATGGCCGGTTTGTCCAAAGATAAGCCCCAGCCTCGTTGAACAGGGCCGAGAGGTGGGCCAGTTGCAGCGGGAGGTGGAGTTTGAGGATCTTTTTTTCAGACATCCGGCAATGGTCTCCGATATCTCGTCCCAGGAATATGATCCATCTTCAGCCAGGAAAGTATGTTTTTCCCAGGGAACTTTTCGAAGCGGCGGCCAGCATCATTCCATCAACCAGGTCCTTTACGTAAATTAGATGGGCGTGGCGGGTCCCAAAACCCGGCAGCAGTGCCAGGCCCCGGTTGACCCACTTGAAATACGCCAGCACTTCGGTATCCCGGGGGCCGTAGACCGATGGGGGGCGCACAATGGTAACCGGCAGTCTGCCCGAAATCTCCATCAGCTCCCGCTCGGCCTGCAGTTTGCTCCGGCCATAGTCGGACAAAGGCCGGCATTCATCCCGCTCGCAGACCGGTTTCTCCAAACATTCCGCCGGTCCGGCCGCCGCCTGGCTGGAGGCAAAGAGAAAGCGCTTTAAACCCGGAGCGGCTGTCATGGCGGCCCTGGCCAGGTTCATCGTGGCCCGGGTGTTATGAAGATAAAAATCCTTCGGGTCCTTTGCTTTGACCGCTCCTGCCAAATGAAAGATGTAATCCACTCCGGAGACGGCCTGCTCCAAAAAACTGTTGTCTTGCAGGCTGCCGGACACAAACTCAATATCCAGGCCCTTGATCCATCTCAGGTCGCTGGTGGGACGGACCAAAGCCCTCACCCGAAAGCCCTGTTTCAGCAGGGATTCGGCCAGGTGGCTGCCGATGAACCCGGTGGCGCCGGTAATCAAAGCCAGCGGTCTTATGGCGGGAATTGAATTGTCTGGCATAGATACAAGTTTAAGGTAAAAGGTCCCGGTCTGTCAATATAAATTGTATGTCCCGTTCCGTTACGATTTATGGTCCCAAAAACAGCTAAATAATGCTTGACATTTATGCGTTTTGTGTTAAATTATAAGGTTTGAAGGCTCAGGATAAGCGGCCGTAAAAACAATCCACAAATGCTGAATAGACCATCATGATCATCGCCATCGGCACAGACATCGCCAAGGTGGAGCGCATAGCACAGGCCTACGAAACCTACGGCCGGCGCTTTCTGCAGAAAGTATTCACCGAGGAGGAGGCCCGGTTCTGCCTTACCCGCAAGCACCCTGCCCCGGCCCTGGCCGCCCGGTTCGCCGCCAAGGAGGCCGTCTCCAAGTGTCTGGGGACCGGATTCCGGCGCGGGGTCTATCCCAACCTGATCGAGATTGTGGACAACGAGAAGAGCCGGCCCACGGTCAAACTGCACGGGAAGGCTCAGGAGTTCGGGAAGGATTACATCTTTCATCTGTCGCTGTCGCACGAGAGGGAGTATGTGATAGCGGTGGCGGTGATGGAGAAACCAGAAGTTCCAGATTTCCCGCGAAATACACTAAATGACGCAAAAAAATGCAATATTCGTTTCTGAAAGATGTGTAAGCATTATGTCTTAATTATTGTGCATCGTATGTTAAATATGATAAGTAATTGGTTAAACGGATGAATAATTAAAGTAATTATAAGCTGGCATTGCAGGTACATATGCGACTGTCCGAAAGAACTATACAAGCGCTGGGGAAGTTGGTGACGGGTGATGAGAAGCTCACCCCCTACCGATCTGGGCCTAAACTCGTAACATTTTTCAATGAGCTTGGGTGTAACGACCACTACCCTGAAGGTGGGGGGTTCCCCTCGCGCTGGAAGTTCGCCGAAGACAAGCTTCGAGAACTGAACGGTAAAGATGCGATCCGTGCAGTCATATCACAGACACTCGACCCGCGTGCCTTCTTGGACTTCGAAGGTCAACAATCCTTGGCTGTTGAATATATCAACAAGTATCTCCGATTTGATGATTATGAAGTGGTCATCGAAGCCGATTTGATAAAGATTCGTAATTTGAAGGGTGCGACAGTTGAACTGGTTCAACCTTACAAGGAATCAGCTGAACTCACACATCTTTTCATAGATGAACAGATTCAGAAATGTGAACGAAAGATCGGGGAGAGTGACTTTGACGGCGCCATCACCAATGCGCGATCCCTTCTTGAAGCCGTACTCGTGTCGCTTGAGCGTGAGTTATCTCCGTCACCCGAGGAATACGATGGTGACCTCGTAAAGCTTTACCGTCGTGTACAGAAGCTCCTCAATCTGGAACCATCACGCAAAGATGTATCTGACTCGCTTAAGCAGGTGCTTACTGGACTCACAAGTATCGTTAATGGCTTAGCGTCTCTTCGGAATAAGATGGGCGATGCTCATGTTTCGACTTCCCGAGCAGCACGTCATCATGCAAAACTAGCCGTAAACGCTTCAAAGACGTTGGCCGACTTCCTGTTTGAGACAAAGACATACCAAGCGAACAGGGGCGCGAAGAATACCAACTAACAATGATACGCAGCCGTTGCTTAATAAGCCGTGCTCAGAAGATACTGACCATTAGCATGTAAACCTGTCTATTATAATCCCAGTGGGCAGTAAAAAGGAGGAACTGAAATGCTAGTCGTCACCCCCCAGCAGATGCAGGAGATAGACGCCCGGGCCATCAAGAAGTACAAGGTGCCGGGCCTGACCCTGATGGAGAACGCCGCCCGGGCCCTGGCCGAAAAGGCGCTGGAGATGCCTGCCCTAAATTCTCCGGCCACGGTCTGCATAGTCTGCGGGCCGGGCAACAACGGCGGCGACGGCCTGGCCGCGGCCCGGCTGCTGAAGGAACAGGGCTGCGAGGTGCAGGTCTTCCTGCTTGGTTCAATTTCCGATCTTAAAGGCGACGCCAGAACAAACGCCAAAAAGCTTAAGGCCGCCAAAATAAAAATAAATGAGATCAAGAGCGGGGCGGGCCTGACGGCGTTGAAGGCCGGCTTCAAAAGATCAGGCATGGTCATAGACGCCATCTTCGGCACCGGGTTCAAGGGAACTGCCGGCCACCGCCTAAGCGGGGCAAGCAAGCTGGCGGGTCAGGTGATAGAAGCCATCAACTCCTCCGGGCGTCCGGTGCTGTCGGCCGACATTCCCTCCGGGGTCAACGGCGAGACCGGCCAGGTGGCGGGCCCGGCGGTCAAGGCCGATGCCACGGTAACCATGGGATTGCTGAAAACCGGATTATTGTTCTATCCCGGAAGATCCCTGGCCGGGGAAATATCCGTGGCCGACATAGGCTTTCCTCCAAAAGCCATAGCCGAGCAAAAGACCGGAACAAATACCATCGACCAGGAATACGTCCGGCAGTTACTGCCCAGCCGGCCGCCCGACGCCTACAAGGGAAGCTGCGGAACCGTCTTAGTACTGGCCGGCTCGGCGGGGATGACCGGGGCGGCCCGGCTGGCCTCGCTTTCGGCTTTGCGCTCCGGGGCCGGGCTGGTGTACCTGGGGATCCCGGAGAGCCTGAGCGATGTGATGGAGTCCAAGCTGACCGAGGCCATCATCAAGCCCCTGCCGGAGACCCGCACCAGGACCCTTTCTTTGCAGTCGTTGGACAGGATCAGGGCCCTGATGACCAAGTCCGATGCGGTCCTGATCGGCCCGGGGCTTTCCACCCATCCGGAAACATTGGAGCTGGTTCAGGCGGCGGTCAAAAGCCTGAAGGCCCCGGCCGTGCTGGATGCCGACGCCTTGACCGCCCTGTCCGGCAATGTCCAGTTGCTTAAGACCCAGGTCCCGCTGGTATTGACCCCCCATTACGGGGAAATGGCCCGGCTGACCGGAAAGACCATCGCCGAAATAAAAGCCGACCCCATGCGGGCGGCCGGGGAATTCGCAACGTGAATACAATAAAACGATGGTGCTGAAGGGCGCCCCCACCGTCATCGCCGGGCCATCGGGAAACATCTGGATCAACACCACCGGAAACAGCGGCATGGCCACGGCCGGCTCGGGCGACGTGCTGGCCGGGCTGATAGCCGGGTTGCTGGCCCAGGGCCTTCTTCCGGAAAATGCGGCGGCGCTGGGGGTCTGGCTGCACGGTCTGGCCGGGGACCTGGCCAGGGAAAACAAGACCGAGTACTGCCTGCTGGCGGGGGATATCTTAGATAATCTCCCTGCGGCTTACAAAAAACTGATGGAGGTTTTATGATGGTTTGGCTGGGATACGGATTGCTGGGGGCTTTGGCCGGAGTGGTCAGCGGATTGTTCGGCATCGGCGGGGCGGTGGTGATCGTGCCGGTCCTGGTGCTGCTGTTCAAGTTCTCCCAGCATCAGGCACAGGGCACCTCGCTGGCCACACTGCTTCTGCCCATCGGGCTGCTGGCGGCCTGGCGCTATTATTCGGCCGGACACGTCAACGTCAGGGCGGCCGGGGTGATGGCGGTATGCTTCTTCTTCGGCGGCCTGCTGGGGGCGGTGCTGGCCGAGAAGATCTCCGGGGTCTGGCTGCAGCGCTCGTTCGGGGTCTTCCTGCTGGCCATTGCGGTCAAGATGATACTGGCGAAATAAACATGATAGATGGCCGCACCACCATTGCTGACGGGGAAAAGATGAAGGAAAGTTTGTAATATGCCTATTTACGAATACATCTGCCAGGACTGCAAAAAGCGGGTCAGCCTGCTGATCCTTAATCCCTCCACCTATGGAATCCCCAAGTGTCCCAACTGCAGCAGCCAAAGACTGGAGCGGCTGATGTCCCGGTTCCGGACCCTCCGGTCCGAGGAGTCAAGGATGGAACGGCTGGCCGACCCTTCCTCTTTTTCCGGGGTGGACGAGAACGACCCGGCTTCCGTCGCCAAATGGGCCAAGAAGATGGGCAAGGAGCTGGGGGATGAGGCGGGCGAAGGGTTTGACGAGATGGTAGACCAGACCATAGAGCAGGATATCCATAAAAGCGACAGCACGGAAGAATCGTTTGAGTAGCCGAACAGGGAGGCTGGCAACGATGGAAACGTTGGAGTGGTCCGGTAAGGGACCGGGCAACGTTGGAAATGCAGGAGGGGTCTGGCAAGGGGCTGAGCGATGATGGAAACGCTGGAGGGGTCCGGCAAAGGGGCCGGGCAACGGGGGAAACGTTGGAGGAGCCAAACAAGGAAGACCGGCAATGATGGAAGACCTCTCCCTCTTATTCCTCCCCTCGAGGGGAGGGAAGGGTGGGGTCGGTGGTGGACGACCGGGACGACAATAATAATCGGGTCAGCAACGGTGTATACGTCTACCGCCTACAAAGCGATAGCCAATGCCTGACCCACAAGATGATTCTTCTAAAATGATATTTTATTCAATGGTTAAAAACTCTGTGTCTCTGTGTCTCTGTGGCAACAATTGAAAGCTGACAAATGAAACCATTCATAGCCATAACCATCGGCGACCCGGCCGGGATCGGCCCGGAGATCGCCATTAAGGCTGCGACAGACCAGGAAGTCTTGCAGCGTTGCCGTCCAGTGCTGGTAGGGCCGCAGGAGATATGGGAACAGGCGGCCCGGGCAATGGAAATCAAAATCACAGGGCTGGAGATGCATGATATCTATTATGAAAAATTCTCCCTGATCCCTGGCAAGACCTCGGCCCAAAGCGGAGGCATTGCGGCTCACGCAATCATAGCCGGGGCTCTCTTGGCGCTGGATAATCAGGTATCAGCCATGACCACTGCGCCCATCTCCAAGCTGGCACTGCGTCAAGCCGGCTACGAACAGCCGGGCCACACCGAACTATTGGCGGAGATCTGCGGGGTAAAGGATTTCGGAATGATGTTCGCCTCCGAGAACATCAAGGTCACTTTGGCCACCATCCATCAGCCTTATTCAGGGGTCCCAAAAACCCTGACCACGGCGGTGATCAAGGAAAAGATTGAACTGACCCAAAAGGCCTTGATGAACTGGTGGGGCATCAAGGACCCCAGGATCGGAGTATTGGGGCTTAACCCCCATGCCGGGGAGGACGGGCTGTTCGGTTCCGAGGAAAAAGAAGTGATCCTTCCTGCGGTAAAATCATTCCAGAGATTGGGCGGTGCAGTAACGGGGCCATTGTCTTCGGAATCGGGCTTCAGTCTAATCCGCCAGGGAAAATTAGACGCCTTGATAGCCATGTACCACGATCAGGGCCTGCTGCCGCTGAAGGTTTTGGGCGGGACCATCAACATCACTCTGGGCCTTCCCATCATCCGCACCTCGCCCGATCACGGCACGGCTTTGGATATTGCCTGGCAAAACAAGGCCGACCACCTTCCCATGAAGAAGGCCATTCTGCTGGCATCCATTCTGGGAGGCAAAAAATACTTCCGGTCAATTTTTCACCAGCCAAAACAGAACAGGATATGAGAAAATGATAGAACTCGTGCACGTCACCAAGACCTTTCAGAACAGCTGGACCGCCCTCAAGGACATCAGTTTTGAACTGGAGAAGGGCGAGTTCGTTTTTCTGATCGGGCCTTCGGGCTCTGGCAAAAGCACCATCCTTAAGACCATCATGATGGAGATCCTGCCGGACGAGGGGCTGGTGAAGGTGGCGGGCTTCGGCTCGGACTGCATCAAGGCCAGGGATATCCCCAAACTGCGGCGCAAGCTGGGGGTCATCTTTCAGGACTTCAAACTGTTGCCCGAAAAAACTGTTTACGAAAATGTGGCCTTTGCTTTGGAAGTAACCGGGACCGCTGTTAAGGCCATCCACAAAAAATCCATGGCGGCCTTGAACGAAGTGGGTATGTCCCACAAAAGGCATTCCTTTCCCTACCAGCTCTCCGGCGGGGAACAGCAGAAGTCGGCCATCGCCCGGGCCCTGGTCAACGATCCCTTCATCCTTTTAGCCGACGAGCCCACCGGCAACGTGGACCCGGCCGGGACTTTGGAGATCATTCAGATACTGAAGAACATCAACGCCAAGGGCACGGCGGTGCTGATGGCCACCCACGAGCACGAGCTGGTGAAGAAGATGCCCCACCGGGTGATAGAGCTGGAGGCCGGGGCCATCATCCGGGACATGCCGGGCAAGAGTCATTACCGCCGGGGCAGCCATATTGAAAACGAGTAGCCTGTATTTATACAGAAAATAGTTTTCGTATCTATTACAATTATGTTCTTTTTCTTTTTTGTACCGCCAACTAAGAAAAAGAACCAAAAAGAAAAAAGCTCGTCGCAAAATACTATCCGGGCGCTGCGCTTCTCGCTGACGGCGGGCTTGTCTGAACTCGGGCTTTTGCCAAGCCCTCAAACAGGCGCAGACAAGCTTTTAACCGCCGTCAACTGCGATGCTCACTGATAGTATTTAACGCGACAACCGGGGTTGGCACCTTTTGTTCTCCATGCTTCCTGAGTTGATTGGATG
Organism: uncultured bacterium; assembly: GCA_963780225.1. Taxonomy (GTDB): domain Bacteria; phylum Edwardsbacteria; class AC1; order AC1; family EtOH8; genus UBA5202. Next base: position 69,783 of record CAWAAX010000003.1, read on the forward strand.
ATTATTTAACAAAATTTAAAGAAGGATATCATGTCTAAGACAATCACCGCCGCCTCCAACGGGATCGGGATGGGGTCCGCCCTGGCCATGATCCTGTCCTGGTCCATCAACCATTCCATCCTGTGGGCCATACTGCACGGGATCTTCGGATGGTTCTATGTGATCTATTTTGCCATAATGCATTAGGTTCCGGGCTTCCGGCGGCCGGAATACTGCCCGGCCAGGGAAGTTTTGAAAAATATTTTGCGTTCGGTGAAACAAATTTGAACCCTCCGGCGTATTCTCCTTTGAACAGGGAAACAACCAACCATCAAAAGGAGAACGTCAATGAAAACCAGCAACCCCCAGTTTGAGTGGGACGGCTTGATCCCGGTGGCCTTTCTGGTCAGCATGATCGTGATGACAATAGTCAGCATCTAAATGACTGAACAATATACAGGCCGCTAATAAAAAGCCCTCCAACCCGTAATTGGCAGGGCTTTTTACGTTATTTCCGGCCTTCCAGCCGCTCCACCGACTTAAGCAACATCAAGACACACCAGGGAAAAGCCAAGCATCGCCAATGCCCGCCGACAAACAGGACATAATACTGGTCCAGCGCTGCCTGGACGGAGATTCCAGGGCTTTTAACGACCTGATGAACAAATACAAGCGCCAGGTCTTCAGCCTTATTTTCCGGCTGGTCAAAAGCCCGGCCGATGCCGAGGACATCCTGCAGGACACCTTCATCAAGGCCTACCGCAACCTGTCCTCGTTTGACGCCCAGTACCCCCTGCTGACCTGGCTTTTCAAAATAGCCCACAACACCTCCATAGATTTCTTAAGGGCCAACAAGGGCGAGACCGTGACCATCCATGACGAGGAGAATCCGATAGACCTGGAAGATACGAGTTCCTCCCTGGAGGAAAAGATGGAGCAGTCATCGGAAAAGGAGCTGATAGAGAGAATGGTGGACTCGGTCCCGGCGCCTTACCGCGAGGTCCTGATCCTGCGCCACCAGCAGGAGCTGTCCTACGAAGAGATCGCCGAAGCCGTTCAGATCCCCATGGGCACGGTCAAGGTCCGCCTGTTCCGGGCCCGGGAGATCCTTAAAACCAAGCTGGAAGCGGCCGGTTACGGATAGCCTGTAAATTTCATGCACCGAATAACGAAGGACTACGAAACTAACCACGGAAACACCGAAGTCTGGAAAACACGGAACCTGGGGCGCAACATAAAGATCAATTCTGTGATTCAGTCATTCCGTGTTTCTGTGGTAAAAGCAATAATATCTAATAGTTCTAATAACCTGCCAAACCGGCGAAACAAAATGCCCACCCATTGCGTATTCACCACAGAGGATAAAAAAATGAACTGCATAGAACTTAAACATAAGCTGCCGGACTATATCGACCAACTGCTTGATAAGCAAGAAGTTAAGTCGGTAAAAGACCATTTAAGGACCTGCCGGTCCTGCCAGAAGGAATACCGGCTGTATTCCTTGGCCGTGGCCTCGGTGGCCGGCTTGCCGCTGCTTTCGCCCTCTCCGGATTTCAATTCCAAGGTCTTTTCGGCCCTAGGGTTGGAGTACAAACCATCGCTTTTCCCGGCCTGGTCCAAGTGGGCCGTCGGCCTGGCCAGCCTGGCCCTGATGTGGGCCGGAGGAGCAATGCTGGCAGGGATCTATGCCGTCAGCAGGCTGGGACTGGCCCAGACCTACTTATACCTGAAGAACCCCCAAAAAATCTTCACCGCCCTGCAGTTTGCCCTGGTCAAAACCTGGTTCGTTCTCTCCGATATCGTTAACAATGCCCAGGCCCTGATGGCCTGGCTGTTCAAAGGTTCAAACCTGCCGCTACAGATATTATTAACATTCCTGGCGGCGGCCGGAGTGGTGATGCTGGCAGGGATGAAGATGAGATACCAGCCTCAGGGTAGATCATGGAACCATTCATAAAAAACAAAATAAACACAAGGAGAACTAAAATGAACACAAACCGTAAGTTCATGCTCGGACTGGCTCTGGCCCTGACGATTGGGACGCTGGTCCTGATGCTGGCCGCAGCCACCCTGCTGGCCCAGAAGGATACGATGGTCATAAAGACCAAGCTGCTGGAGAAGACCACGGCCATCAAGGTTCAGGGGCTAAGCGAGCCGGCGCCCAAGGCCGGCGAGATCTACAAGCTGAAGATGGCCGGCAAGGACATCGAGATCAACGCCAAGGACTCCCGGGTCGGGGATGTGCACATTGCGGCTGGCGACACCATAGATGACGATCTGGCCACCAAGGGCGGCAGCATCACGGTGGACGGAGTGGTCACCGGCGACTGCGCAGCCATGGGCGGATCGGTCTTTGTCAACGGCGAGGTGCAGGGCGACGTGGCCTGCTTCGGCGGTTCGGCCGATGTGGCCGGCACCGTGGGCGGCGGACTGGCCTGCTTTGGAGGCTCGGCGGACATTACCGGCAGCGTGGGCGAAGAGCTGGCCTGCTTTGGCGGCACGGTCACGCTGGGGCCCAAGTCATCGGTGGGCGGCGACGTATCGGTGATGGGCGGCACGGTGGAGAAATCCGACAGCGCCCAGATCGGCGGCGAGATCCAGAAGCTGGACCTGGGAATGCTCAACAACATGCTGCCGGGGATGATCGGCCATGCCAGGGTGGTACATGAGCATCCCGTAAAGTCAAGGTTCCTGGTCTTCGGGGTCTGGTTCTTCGTGGCCCTGGGCTTCAGCCTGATAATCCTTCTGATCACGGCCCTCTTTCCCCGTCATATAGAAGCGGTGAAGAACGCCACCCTGCAGGACGCCTGGAAGTCCTTCGGCATAGGCCTGCTGGTGATAGTGGCCTTCATGCCGGTCTGGATAATGCTGATCATAACCATAGTCGGCATCTTCGCGGTGCCGCTGGCCTACGCCGCGGCCCTGCTGGTCTCCCTGGCCGTCTTTGGAATGATCCTGGGTCAAAGGTTCTTCCAGATCACCAACAAACCCCAGCCGGGCATCGTGCTGACCGCAATGACCGGTTTCCTGCTGCTGATGGCGGTGATGGTGGCCGGGATGCTGATCAACGTGGCCGGCAGCCCCTTCAACATCCTGGGCTGGATACTGGTGATCATCAGCTGGATAGCCTGCTGGATAGGCATCTCCCTGGGTCTGGGCGGAGTCTGGCTGTCCCGGTTCGGCACGGTCAAAACCTATCGCTCCCCGGCTTTGCCGCCGGCCGTCCCCGAAACAAAGCCGCAGTAAAGGGAACGCCATGATCAAGAAACTTTACCGTTCCCGGGACAATAAAATGGCAGGAGGGGTCTGCGCCGGACTGGCTAAGTACTTTGAACTGGACCCCACTTTGGTCCGGCTGGGAATGGCGGTACTGATGGTGCTGGGCGGAGGGATACTGATATACATCATCGCCTGGCTGATAGTGCCCGAGGAACCAACCATACAATGAACAATTAATCCTACTACGCTCTGCCTATGCCAAGGCTTTGGCAGACAAGCATAGCTTCGTCGGACAAGCAATTAACAATTAGCAGGAACCCCGGAGCCTGGAATATCAGGTCCGGGGTTCTTTAGCTTTATCCCAAATATATCACTTGACACTTGATTTTTGAAGTGATAAACTAATAAGGTAATTGCGGTAATGCTCACGCAATATTTGTGCATAACCGGATAAAATCTGCGTTTTTATAACATCTACTATATTCTTTCTACTTTTCCTGATCAAGTTAGATAGTCATTAAGTTTAAAAAGAAACCATTAAAAAACAATCGCTAAAAGACAGTATCCAAAAAGTAAATCAGGGAGGGAAAATGGCAAGATTTAAAATGTTCGTGATAATGGCTGCTTTATCGGCCATTATCAGCAATGCATCTTGGGCTTTAAATATTGAAAAAGTCGAATACAGGGATTCCTGGGCCAAGCAGGGCATCAGCATTGATAAAAGCAGCCGGGCCGGCATGGATTTGACTTTTTCCTTAAAGGAGTTTTTCTTTGAAGAAAAAGATGTTGAAGGTGGCAAGGCCGTGGCGGTAAAAACGGCCGGTTCTCTATTGCCCATAGGGGCGGGATACCCGGATTTGCCGGTCATCAGCCATTATGTGGCACTTCCCAAAGGCGCCACTCCCAAGGTGAAAATAATTTCATACCGGGAGGAAAAATACAGCGGGATAAACATTGCTCCCTGCATGGAACTGCCTTTTGATACGGACCAAGAAATCAAACCTCTGGCAAAGAAGACCGAAATTTATGACAAGAACGAATTTTTCCCCAATGATTTTGTCATGCAATCTCCGCTTCAGAAAATGAGGGGTATGGATGTTTTTATTATATCCTTTTCGCCGTTCAGATACAATCCGGTTACCAAGGATCTGGTAGTCAGAAGGGATATGAAAGTCGAAATCTCTTTCGACGGTGGCACCGGAGAATTTGGGGACGATTTATACCGGCATCCCTTATTCGAAGGAGTGCTTAGACAAAATATAATTAATTACGGCTCCATTCAGCCGACTAAATATGTCGAATTGGCTCAAGCCACCGCTACTGCAAAGGGATCCGAAGAGGTCGAATATATCATCATTGTTCCGGATGACCCCAGTTTTATTGCTTGGGCAGATACCTTAAAGGAATTTCGTAAAAAGCAGGGGATCAAGACCGGCATTTTTACTATTACCGAGATAGGCGGCAATACTCCGGCGATGGTGGAAGCCTTTATCGACAACGCTTATAACAATTGGACGATAAAACCCTTGGGCGTGTTGATGTTTTCCGATCTGGAATCCACCAGCAAGGCCTACGGCCTTACCTCCTCAACCCCGATTCCACATCCCAGCTCCTACCCCGACTATGTGTCCGACAATGTGTTCGGAGATGTTGATATCACCGATGCCGCCACCACTTGGGATAACGGCGGAGCGCCGGAGCTGGTATTTGCCAGGATGACCGCCCAGACAGCATCCCAGTGTTCCATCATGGTCAAGAAGATCATAAATTATGAATCCCATCCGCCGTCCGGCAGTAGTTTTTACAGTTTGCCGCTTTCGGCCGCCGGATGGCAGGATGAACGGTGGTTTGGTATGTGCTCCGAGATCGTCCGCGGCTTTCTTAAAAACAAACTGGGAAAGACCACTCAACAGCAATATGCCTTGGTGGATGCCAATGGCCCGGCAGAAGGCGATCCCTGGTCTACTACCGATCCCAGCGCCGTAGTGGCGGCCTACGGCCCCAGCGGCGAAGGCTACATTGCCGCCGCCGTGCCGGCTGGAATGGATTGGAGCTCCGGTACTGCTGATGGGGTAGTAAGCGCCGTCAATAACGGCTGTTTTATGATTATGCACCGGGATCACGGTAATTATTACGGCTGGGGAGAGCCGGCTTTCACTAGGACAAATATACTCAGCCTAACTAATACCGACCTTACCTTTGTTTTTTCCATGAATTGCCAAACAGGTGCATTTCAGTACCCGGACGCAGAAACCTTTTCCGAGAGATTTCATCGCATCCAATACGGAGCGCTGGGCGTGGTTTGCGCCACCGAAGTATCGTATTCGTTTGTTAACGACGCTTTGATCATCGGCGTGATGGACGGCTTATGGCCAAATTTCAATACCAGCAATAATTATGACATTCCTAATGCCGGCGCCGGCCAAACCTATGAAAAGTATTCCGAAGACCTACGCCCAGGGTTTGCATTGGCCTCAGGGAAATGGCATTTGATGAGCCAGACCTATACCAATCCCGTTATTCCCTTGGCTTACAAGGGATTTACCTGTCAACTCTTTCACCTGTTTGGCGATCCCTTTATGACGTTTTGTTCCCAGATTCCCGATACTTTTGTGCTGACGTTTTATAGCAGCATACCCTGCGGCAGCCAGGCGTTTTCAGTCAACGTGAAAAATCAAAGCGGGCAGAACGTGCCGGGCGCTTTGATAGGCCTTTATATGCCGACCAATTCTCCCGAGATCATAACTTCAAATATCGCTGACGAGAACGGCAACATAACGTTCAGCATCAATCCCCAGGTAAGCGGCCCGTTGTATGTTACCGCCACCAAATCCAATTTTGTGCGCCATGAAACTTATGCCACGGTCAATTCCGGGACGCCGTCAAAGCCCACCTTGGTCAAATTGCTTGACGGGGCCAGGGTGCCGGAATTAAAACCGGCAGTATCATTTTATTCTATAGATTCCTTGAAAAACCCGATTGATTACCGCGTTATCTGGGATACCACGGCCAATTTTAATTCGCCGGTAAAAGACAGCATAACTACGGCTGCTTTCAGCAGTGGAGAAACCGTTAATTTTATCTTTCCCGTTAACCTGGTTGATGGCAGAACGTATTGGTGGAAGGTAAAGGGGCGAGACCCGTCCGGAACCAACCTTTTTGGGTTGGAAAGCGACATCAGGTCATTCACCATAGGAACAGAGCTGCCGGCCGGTTCTGTCAGCTGGTTCCATGCCAAGGGATATCAATTTGCTTCCGATAATTGCACCGGAGCCGTGACAATCAAAGCAGACAGCGTGATTTTGGCCGAGCCCTCATCGGGGACAGTGGTGCTATTAAACGAAAACTTTGATGCCGGAACAAGTCTGCCCAACGGATGGAGCAGAAATGAAGTATACAATAATGAATATGACTGGACCATAGGTACCAGCGCCAGCATTCTAAGCCAACCACCCAATTACGGAACTTATTATGCCTATGTAAGCTATCCGTCCTCCGGGCCAGGCACAACCAGCGATGCCGATGAATTGATTACGCCGCTTGTGTCTTTAGTAAATGGGGCATCAGGCTTGGTGTTAAAATATGGCATAGGATACAATTATGCTCAATTTGGCGATAGCCTAAGCACTTGGGTAAGATTTTCCCAGGGAGAATCGTGGCAGGTGGTATCCAGTAGAACTTCAAGTCAAACCAGTGCGACAGATTCCATTAATTTAACCGGCTATTTGCCAAAAGACAGCGTTCAGGTTATGTGGCGTTTTTCATCTCCCGGCGGAAGAGCTGGAGAATATGTTGCTATAGATAATGTGCTGATCAGCTGTGATTATTCTCTTCCCAATACGGACGGATCCCTGATAACCAGCCCGGTTGTGTATAGTTCCTTAGCAAACTCCACCGTAACCGACAGGGTTTCATATGGCTGGGGCAAGGTTATGTGGCACAAAAAACTTATCTCCGATTCCATAGGGGTCAGGATCGATTATCTTAATAACAATGTTTGGGCGCCAGTACCAGAGGCTGTATTGCCGGGAAATTCCGAAGGCTATTGGGATATGAATTCCGCAACAGACAGCTTAAGCTTAAACGGCCTGGATACGTTGGTATACGATACATTGAGAGCCGTGGTGCTGATGTGCCGTCCTTTAAGTAAATCAAGCGCCAATCCGGTCCTGATTGACATTGAAATGGGCAGACCCGGATATATGGCGGCTACCGGCGTTGTAACATCCGACAATGACAGAACCACACCCAAAATATTCAGCTTGGGACAAGCCTATCCCAATCCCGCTTCCGGAAAGGTTAGCATCAAATATACACTTAGCACCACGGGCCAAACCAGCGTGAAGGTTTATAACATTTTGGGTGCAGAGGTCAAAACCCTGGTCAATTCCAGGCAGGATGCCAATGCCTATATGGTAACCTGGGACGGCAAAGACAATAACGGGAGGGCAGTGGCCAACGGCGTCTATTTCTATAAATTAGTATCGGGAGAATTTACCGCCACTAAAAAAATGATGCTGTTGAAATGAACCCATTTGAAAGGGCTTTCAAATAGGCCGTTCTTAAAAAGCGACAGTTTCACTAATAGTTAAACACGGCCTTTGCACTAATCAAAAAATGATCGATAAAAAAGAGATCCGGCGGCAATACAAAGAGACCATCCAGCCCATGGGGGTCTACCAGATAACCAACCTAGCCAACGGGAAGGTATTTCTGGAAAGCAGCAAGAACCTCAACGCCATATTCAACCGGAGTCTGTTCCAACTCCGGGGCGGTTTGCATATGAATGAAGGCCTGCAGAAGGATTTTAAGCAGTACGGAGAATCTAATTTTGCCTTCGAAGTGGTGGACAGGCTGGAGCCCAAGGAGGGCCAGGGTTATGATTACAGCCGAGATCTGAAAGCGCTGGAAGAGATCTGGCTGGAAAAGCTTCAGCCCTACGGCGACAGGGGTTACAATGACAAAAAGTCGTAAAATCAGCAAAACCGCAAACTAACCGCGATCATGAAGAAAACGATCATTTTATTCCTGACCCTAATGGCACTATGGGCTGGCCTGGCTGCGGCCGCTGTCCCGCCGGAGGGACCGGATTCGGTCTATGCCGGTATGTATGTCAACAGGATTTATGACGTCTCCTTAAGGGATAATAAATTCTCGGCCGACTTCTACCTGTGGTTCCGCTGGAAAAACAAGGACTTGGATCCCATCAAAAGCTTTGAGATCGTGGGCGGGGAGAAGACCTTTCAGTCCGAGCCTTACCGGTCTAAAGACAATGATATCAACTACGCCTTCAGCCGGGTGACGGCGGTGATGACTCAGCACTGGGAGGTCTCCGCCTTTCCCTTTGACGATCACGTGTTGACCGTGCAGATCGAGGACGGGGAGAGCGAGGCCGGGACCCTGGTCTATGTCCTGGACGCCGGAAACGTCGGCAAAAGCCCGGAAATAAAGATCCCCGGCTGGGCTTTGGACAAATTTTATTTCGGGGTGGTGCCCTATACCTATGCCACCAATTACGGCGATCCTTTACTGCCGGCGGAAAACCAGTCGGTATTTTCCCGGTTTTACTGTTCGGTCAGGGTGATCCGGGCGGGCGCAGGCTATTTTATAAAACTACTGTTCGGGATGTTCATCGCCGCTTTTATAGCCTTTCTGGCCTTCTTCATCAAGCCCACCGATCTGGATCCCAGATTTGGACTGGGAGTGGGCGGGATCTTTGCGGCGGTGGCCAGCCAGTACGTGATAACCTCGTCCCTGCCGGACACCAATATCATGACCATAGCAGACCAACTGCACATAGCCACATTTATCTTTATCTTTCTGTCCATCGCCGAGTCTACCATTTCCCTGTGGTTGTTCAACTCAGGCCGGGAGCAAAGATCCGGAACCCTGGATCATTTCTGCCGCTATGCGGTGCCAATATCATACATGATCGTTTGCCTGATGATCACGCTTTTCCGGTAGGTCTTATGGCAGAAATTGTTCGTTTTTTACAATTGATGCCGCAGGGGAAACCGCTTAGGGGTCTGGCCCTTGATTTTTTGGGATTCGGGAATTATAATTATCAAAGGGGTACTTCCCCATATGAAGTCCTATCAACTTCCGGTGCCATTGGCGCACCTTACATCACTTAAGGAGGATAAATGTCGAAGAAATTGATCCTGGTAATATTTTTTTTGGGTTTTAGCCTGAGCAATGTCCTGGCCCTGGACACTCTGGCGGTCCATGAGGACAGCCTGGCCAACGGCCTGAGGATACTGGTGCTGGAAAAACACGATCTGCCCATCGCCAGTTTCCAGGTTTGGTACCGGGTGGGTTCGCGAAATGAACGTCCGGGCATCACCGGGATCTCCCATTTATTGGAACACATGATGTTCAAAGCTTCAGGAAAGATAGGCCCGGATGATTTTACCCGGATAGTGCAGAAATACGGAGGCCATAATAACGCCTTTACTTCCAAGGACTACACCGCCTATTACGAAAATATTGCAGTGGAGTTTTTGCCCCAGATGATGGAATTGGAGGCCGGCCGGATGTACCAGCTTAAACTGGATTCTTTGGAATTCGAGTCGGAACGCAACGTAGTAATAGAAGAACGGCGGCTGAGGGAGAACTCCCCCTGGGGGCGGCTGGCCGAGGAATCGGACGCTGCAGCCTTTATGGCGCATCCCTATGGCTGGCCGATCTTGGGTTGGCCGTCGAACCTGAGGACCATTACCCTGAAAGACATGCGCCAGCATTATTCCACCTACTATGCTCCCAATAACGCCACGGTGGTGGTGGTAGGAGATGTGAATCCAAAAGAGATGGTCAAATCGGTCAATCAGTATTTCGGCCAAATACCACGGGGCCAGCAGGCCCCTCCCCTGGTGGCTACGGTGGAGCCGATTCAGGTGGGAGAACGCAGAGCCAGCGTGGTGCGCCAGGCCCAGATGCCCCTGATGCTTATAGCCTATCACGGCTGCCTGGCCGGGGAATACGACGAGGTGGCGCTGGATCTACTGTCAACCATTCTCTCCGGAGGGGAAAGTGCCAGGCTTTATCAAAGCCTGATCTACCGGCAAAAACTGGCCCTTTACGCCGAGGCTTACAACGATGCCCGGACCGATCCTGGTCTGATAAGCTTTTACGCCGCTCCCATAGCCGGGCGGACCACCGCCGAACTGGAACAGGCCCTTTACGCCGAGCTGGACCTGGTAAAAACCCAGGGGGTTACCCCGGCGGAGTTGGCCAAGGCCAAGAGCCAGCTTAAGGCCCAATATATTTTTTCCCGGCAGAATAATTATCGTTTAGGCGAGCAGCTGGGATCGGCTGCTACTCGGCACGACTGGCGGGACATCAACAATTATCTCAAATATCTGGATAAAATAAAGGCTGAAGACATCAAACAGGCCGCGGTCAAATACCTGTCCCCGGAAAACAGAACCGTGACCACACTTGTTCCTCAGACAATAAAGGGCCAGGAGAAATAAAATGAAAAAAATATTTATTTTTACCATTCTTTCGGTTCTGATGCTGATATCTTTTGCCGCCGCCCAGTCTGGCTGGCAGCCGCCCCGGCCCCAAAGGGTGACGCTGGGGAACGGCTTGGTTTTACTGGTGGTTCCAAAGATCAGCCTGCCGTTGGTCACCGTAAGCGCCATGGTCAAAGGCGGCAGCGCCTCCGATCCCAAGGATCTAAGCGGGCTGGCGAATTTTACCGCCGGGATGCTTTCCAAGGGGACCACATCGCGCACCGCCCAGCAGATAGCCCAGAGTTTCGACCAGTCCGGGGCCCAGTTCTCAGTTAACTGCGATAACGACGCCTCGTATTTTTCCCTGACCTGCCTGAGCCAGGATCTGGATAAACTGCTGCCGGTCTTTATGGATCTGCTGCAAAATCCCAGGATGGATTCCTCGGAAGCCGAAAGACTGAGGGATCAATTGATCACTTCCATTCAGGCACAGCAAGACCAGCCCCAGACCGTCAGCCAATTGGCTTATGAAAAATTGCTGTACGGCCAGCACCAATACAACCACCCGGTGGAAGGGGAAGAAGCCACGGTCAGCGCCATAAGATCAGGGGACCTGATCTCCTACCACAAAAAATATTTTGTTCCCAATAATGCCGTGATCGCCATAGTGGGAGATGTGCATCCGGCCAAAATCGCAGGGCTCTTAAAAAAGCTGACCAAAACCTGGTTTAAATCAGAAACTCCGTCCACGGTCTTTGGCCAGATCCCCAAAATAGCCGGTCCGGGCCTGCAGATGATCCACCGGCCCATCACTCAGGCCTATGTGGTGCTGGGCTTTCTGGGCCCCAAACGTCTTGATCCCGATTATCAGGCGGCCCGGGTAATGAATTATATTTTGGGCGGCGGAGGATTTGTTTCCCGCTTGGTTGCTAAGATCAGGGTGCAGCAGGGACTGGCTTACGATGTTTATTCTTATTTTTCTCCCCGGTTGGACTACGGACCATACACCTTTACCGTTCAGACCAAATGCCAGACCGCTGATACCGCCATTAAAACCATGCTGGTGGAAATGGATCGTATCAAAAAAGAACCGGTTTCTGACCAGGAGTTGTCGGAGGCCAAAGCCTATTTCCGGGGCAGCTATCCCTTCCGCTATGAGACAAACGGACAGATCGCAGGACAAATATTGGGGGCCGAACTTTACGGGTTAAGCTCCGACCAGGTCATAAAGGATATGGAAGCGATACAAAAGATTACCAAAGAGGATCTTCTACAGGCCGCCCAACGTCTATTGAAGCCCCAGAACTACATTGTTACTATGGCCACAGATACGTCTCTGACCAAAATTAACGTTCCGGGATTGGCGATAGAAAAAAAATAGAACCGGGTGATTTGCCCGGGAACTTCGCAGTAAAAAGAAAGGACAGGCTCCGCATTAATGTGGAGCCTGTCTTTTTATTGACTAATATCTTATGAACGTTTAAGGAATCAATGGCTTTCTTCACCATTGGATCCCAGGTCATCCAGGGTCATTTCCCGGAAAGTGGATTTTAACACCTGTCCCATCAGCGGGTCTTTTTCGATTTTTGATGGCGCTCCCAGCTCATCCAACGTGAACATCCGGGCTCCCACTCCGATCTTGGAGGCTGGATCGATCTCGACCGGCGGCTCAAAGCGGCGGGGGGCCTCCACCTGAACCTGGGGCTGGTTTTGGGCAGCCGGCTCGGCTGGAGCTTTGGTGTAGTGGGTGATGCCCATGGCTTGCTCTGGAGATTTGTCCAGTTCCTTTGATTGCGGCAGGAGTTCCTTGAGCCGGCTGACCGGCCGTTCCGCATTCAGGGCCTGTTCTATTTTTTTTAATGCTTCGTCCATTATTATGTCCGCTTGGCCCGGTATATGGATATTTTACGCCTGGCTTCATCATTAGTGGGCTGAACCGCCAGCACCTTTTCCCAAGACTTGATGGCCAGGTCAAATTTTTCCATTTCCTCGTAGGCCGTTCCCAGGTTCAGGTAAGCCAGAGAATAATCGGCCTGCCGGGCTATGGCCTGGTTGAAATACTCCACCGCCTGCTGGTAATCCTTTTTCCCCTTGTAAAGGCAGCCCAGGTTGTTGTAGGCCTCGGGGGCTTCGGGCGAAAGCTCCACCGCTTTTTTGAAGGCGGCCACGGCCTCTTCCCGCCGTCCCTGATCGCTGATGGCCAGGCCCAGGTTGTTGTAAGCCTCGTAAAAATCCGGCCGGAGATCTATAGCTTTCTTGAATTGAGCTTCGGCCCCGGAGAGCTCCCGCCGGTAATAAAGCATCACGCCCCGGTCGTTGTTCTCCTCGGCCTGCCGTAGGCGGCGCTCGTTGCCGGCCTGGCGCTGTTCGTTGCGTTGAGCTTCCAAGACAGCCAGCAAGGCCTCCTGGGCCTGGGCCAGCCGCTGTTCCACTGCCTCCAGATTGCCGCCGCCAGCTGGCTTGCCTTCGGACAGATTTTTTAAACCGGAGCTCATTTGATCTAAAGTCAAAGACAGTTTGTTGGTTTGATCCGACTGCAGGGCCAGAGATTTCTCGGCCAGGATGGCCTGCTGTTCCTTAAGCTCCTGCTGGCCCTTGGCCAGGCTGGTCACGGCCTGGGTCAGGCTCAAATTCTGTTCCGTCTGGCGCTGGGTGTCCTCCAGCATCAGCTCCAGGATGCCGGTGAATTTTTCCTGGCTTTGGACCAGGGCCTCCTTGATGGCCGTCAATTGCGCTTCCGAACCGCCGCTTTCCGGGCGGCCCGTCAGAGCCTCCTTGATGGCATCCAGCTTGGCGCCCAGCTTGTCTCCGTCCTGGGCCTGCAGAACCTCCTGGGACGATCTTTTCTGCTGTTCCTCCAAGGTCAGCTCCAGGATGTCGCTGAACTTGGCCTGGGACATCTTAAGTTCCTCGGTCAGCCCGGCCAATAACTGATGGACCTGGGTCAGGTCGGCCTTGGGCAGTTCCGCCAGCTTGTCGCTGATCTGGGCCAGGGGTTGTTTCAACTCCGAGAGGTCCAAAGCCTGGCCTTCGCCTCCCTTGGCGGCCGGGGCGTTTTTGACGGCCTCGGCCAGCCGGTCGATGGCCTCGTTGGTGGCGTCGGTCTTCTTCAGTATATGGAGCAGGGTGGCGGCGGTGTTCTCCTTGATCTCCTTGAGCTCGGCCACCACCGAACCGGCTTTGCCGCCATCTTCCGGATGCTCATCGGTCTTCCGCATCTTCCGGTCTATCACCGGCAGCGAGCACCTTTGGGCATCGGCGTCGAATATCTCGCACTCGGCGCCCAGACAGTCCCGCAGCTCGGCCAAGGGGAGTTCTTTTTCCTCCAGCAGCTTGCCGTCGGCGTCGTACTTAAGTTCTTTGACCACCTGCTTGGATGTTAGGAACGGACACTTGTTCATCGGCAAAATTTCTCCATTATTGAAAGTTTAAGATAACATAAACTTAAGGCTAAGTCAATATGTTTTTGCAATAATCTCATGACTGCCCAGACTATCCAATAGGGTAAAATGATTTTTTAATGATTTGCCTTGACTTTGTTTAAAAGCTGTTCTAAACTTAACAATTGACGTTAAAACGGCACCCAGGCTTGCTTGGTTGCCATTCATGAGTAATCATAAATCCTTTTTAATCATTAAGCATCTAAATTAATAACAACTTGATCTACGACGAAAACATCCTCATAGCACAGGCCCGGGCCGGAAGCCAGAGGGCCCTGTCCCAGATAGTGAAGCACCACCAGAACGGGGTCTATTCCCTGGCTCTGCGGATGATGGGCAACCGGGAGGACGCCGAGGACGTGCTGCAGGAGACCTTCCTGGCCTTTCACAAAAGCCTGCCCCGGTTCAAGGGGCTGTCCACCCTTTCCACCTATTTCTACCGGATGGCCACCAACTTCAGCCTGATGAAACTGAGGCAGAAGAGAACCCGGCGGCCCGAGCACCACACGGTAAATCTGGAGGAAGCCTTTGAAGAGCCGGACAGGAAACCGGACCCCATGCAGAGCACCCTGAACCTGGAACTCAAGAAAAAGCTGGACCAGGCTCTGATGCAACTGCCGGAAAAGGAGAGGGCGGTGTTCATCCTCCGGGACGTGGAGGATCTGCCGGGGGAAGAAGTGGCCAAAGTCTTAAAGATCAGCCTGCCGGCCATGAAGTCCAGGTTGCACCGGGCCCGGAATGTCTTAAAGGAAAAATTAACACCCTATATCAGGGGCTGACCCAAATGAGCACAATAAAGAAAAACGCAGAAAAACATCATTGCCGGGGGATGGGGGCGGTATTCTCCCAATACCTTGACAAGGAGCTGGCCCAGCAGGTCTGCCGCAAGCTGGAGAAGCACCTTAAGGATTGCCCCGACTGCCAGACCTATTTTGACACCCTAAAGAAAACTGTCACCCTATACCGGGGCCTGGGATCACAAAAGGTCCCGCCGGACGCCCAGCGCAGGCTGTACAAGGTCATCAGGCTGGAAGCCGGGAAAAAAGGCGCAAAAAAATGAATCCCCGGCGGCGGCCCCGGCATCTAAAATACAGATAACAAAAAAATTCAATATATGAACAGGAGAGATACAATGGCGGCAATCCATTTAACTGACGGCACCTTCGATCAGGAGGTTTTAAAATCCAACACTCCGGTGCTGGTTGACTTTTGGGCTTCATGGTGCGGACCCTGCCGGATGGTGGGACCGGTGATAGAGGAATTGTCCAACGACTACCAGGGCAAGGTCAAGATCACTAAGCTGGACGTGGATGCCAACCCGGGAAAGTCCGGCCAGTTCGGCATCCGCAGCATTCCCACCATGCTGATCTTCAAGAACGGCCAGGTCATAGACACGCTGATCGGCGCCATGCCCAAGGCGGCCATTGCCGCCCGGCTGGATGCGGCCATCACCAAGTGATCACGGAACCGATCCCCGGTAACACCAGGTAACCCTTAAAATGGAGGTTCATCATGAAAAGGAACGAGAGCACAGCCGACCGGATAATACGGGCCATAATCGGAATAGCCCTGCTGGTATTTGGATTCATAGTAACCGGAACCCTGCAATGGGTATTGCTGGCCGCAGGGATACTGGCGGTATTCACGGCCATCACCGGGTTCTGCGGGCTGTACAAACTCCTGGGCATCAGCACCTATAAAGAGCAGGCCCCGCCCCAGAAATAACCACCAAAATCAAAACCCTGTTCCCGCGAAAGGATAAACATGCCCATATACGAATACCAGTGCACCAAGTGCGGCAACAAGTTCGAAAACCTGACCAACTCCTGCTGCGCCCCCAGCCCCAAGTGCCCCAAGTGCCAGGCGGACACCGAAAAGCTGATGTCCACCTTTGCCGCCTCGGTGGACGGAGGATCGGGCAGCCACGGCCATGACGGCGGGGGAAGCTGCTGCTCCGGCGGAGGCTGCAGCTGCGGCTGAGGTCCTGGAATACTGCCATGAACAAACACCGGATCAGAAGATACCTTCTGTTCATCATCTCCCTGATCGCCCTGGCGGGCTTCGGGTCCCAGATCCTCCTGGGGATCATTCACGGCACTGCCTCACAATGCAGCGTTTCCGGGCCGTGCCGGTGAAAATACCTGAAGGGTAAAAACAAAATAGGCGTTAAAAACACATGATAGTCATCAGATCAGAATACTGCCCCCAGAACCACCACTGCCCCTCCCTGAGGGTCTGCCCGGCCGGGGCCATCAAGCAAGACGGGGTCAAGGCCCCGTACATCGACCAGAAAAAATGCACCGATTGCGGACTCTGCGTCCAAAGCTGCCGGGTCTTCCAGCAGGTTGCCACCCCTTCGCCGGTCAATAAATGAGCGATATCAAAAATTACGACATAGCCATTCTGGGGGCCGGTCCGGCCGGGATGACCGCCGGGCTATATGCCGGGCGGGGCGGCCTTAAGGCCGTGATCATAGAAAAGATGATGCCCGGAGGCCTGGTGGCCAACACCGAGAAGATAGACAATTACCCCGGCTTCCCCGAAGGCATATCAGGCT
The DNA here is from genome assembly GCA_963780225.1 of uncultured bacterium. Taxonomy (GTDB): domain Bacteria; phylum Edwardsbacteria; class AC1; order AC1; family EtOH8; genus UBA5202. Next base: position 86,432 of record CAWAAX010000003.1, read on the forward strand.
TTGAGCTGGCCCAGAAAATGGAACAGCAGGCCAAGAAGTTCGGGGCCGAGATCATCTCCGCCCAGGCGGAGTCCGTGGTGCCGGAAGACAAATACCAGCTGATAAAACTCTCCGACGGAACAACCATAAAATCAAAGGCCCTGATCATTGCCACCGGCGCCTTTCCCAAGACCCTGGGGGTGCGGGGCGAAAAGGAACTGCTGGGCAAGGGGGTCTCCTATTGCGCCATCTGCGACGGGGCCTTCTTCAAGAACCAGGCGGTGGCGGTGCTGGGCGGCGGCGATTCCGCGGTCCAGGAGGCGGTTTACCTGGCTGGCCTGGCCTCCAAGGTGACGGTGATCCACCGGCGCAATGTCTTGAGGGCGGCCGATTCCATCCAAAAGGTGGCCTTTGCCAACGATAAGATAGCTTTTGCCTGGAACAAGGAGATCCTGGCCATAGAAGGCAGCGCCGGGGTGACTGGCATCAAGGTCATGGACAAACAAACGCTTAAGGAAGAGGTGATCCCGGCCACCGGGGCCTTCATCTACGTGGGCTACAAACCCAGCAGCGATCTGGTCAAAGACATTCTTAAAACAGACGAACAGGGATACATCATCACCGACGACCGCATGGCCACCTCTGTTCCCGGCATCTATGCCTGCGGGGACGTCCGGCAGAAGCTGGTCCGGCAGGTCTCCAGCGCGGTGGGGGACGGCGCCACCGCCGCCATAGCCGCCCAGCAGTATCTGGAATTCAAGTAAGCAACTCGGGACTGCCGCAGAGATCATAAAGTAAGGGCACGATTCGTCGTGCTCCAACAGTAACGGCCGATATATCGGCCCCAACCTAAGGAGAACCGTCATGGCCGAAAGAAACCAGGTATACAAATGCGAGATCTGCGGCAATATCGTGGAAGTGCTGCACGGCGGCAAGGGCGAGCTGGTCTGCTGCGGCAAGCCTATGAAGCTTTTCACCGAGAACACCGTGGATGCCGCCAAGGAAAAACACGTTCCGGTGATAGAAAAAATGGCCGGCGGCTGGAAGGTCAAGGTCGGCTCGGTGGCGCACCCCATGGAGGACAAGCACCACATCGAGTGGATCGCCATCTACGGCGGGGACCGGGTCCACCGCAAGTACCTTAAGCCCGGCGAGGCCCCGGAAGCCGAGTTCCAGTGCCCGGCCAAGGAGATCACCGCCAAGGAATTCTGCAACCTTCACGGCCTGTGGTCGGCCAAAGAATGACCCTATTAGGAAACCAGGAATGCAGGAGATACTAATTTTGCGTACGTGGTTTCTCAAATAATCACAATCCAATGTATTGTCGGGTAAAAAATTGTCAATATCAGGAATTCTTGAATACAACAAGTTCATGTTTTCCTGGCTTCCTTATGAAATATCAAACCAAGGAGACAAAATGAAAAGCATCAAAGGGTCCAAGACTGAGAAGAACCTGCTTAAATCATTCGCCGGGGAGTCCCAGGCCCGCAACCGCTACACCTATTTCGCCAGCGCCGCCCGCAAGGAGGGTTTTGAGCAGATAGCCAACTTCTTCATGGAAACGGCGGAGAACGAGAAGGAACATGCCAAGGTGTTCTTTAAATTCCTGGAGGGCGGAGAACTGGATATCACCGCCGCCTACCCGGCCGGAAAGATCGGCAGCACCAAGGAGAATCTGGAGGCAGCAGCGGCCGGAGAGAACATGGAATGGACCACCATCTACGCCGACTTCGCCAAGACCGCCCGGGACGAGGGCTTTGAGGACGCGGCGGTGGCCTTTGAACAGATCGCCAAGGTGGAGAAGTTTCACGAGTCGCGCTACCGCAAGCTGGCCGGCAATCTGGCCAACGGGGAGGCCTTCCAAAAGAAAACATCCGTCAAATGGCACTGTATCAACTGCGGATATGTCCACGAAGGCCCGGAAGCGCCAAACCAATGCCCGGCCTGTAAGCATCCCCAGGCATACTACGAGCTCCTGGCGGAAAACTACTAGGGATCTATAAGGAAACCATGAATCCAGGAATTCTTTCATGCGTTCCTGTTTTCACCATTAAACAAAAGGAAGTCAGATGCCGTTGACATTACAATGGGTAAAGGACCTGCAATTCGTGGCCGAGGATGAAAAGGGCCACGGCATAGTATTGGAATCGAGAAAGGAAGGGGTTTCGGCAGGGTTCACCCCCATGCAGCTGATCCTGCTGGCGGCGGCCGGGTGCATGGCCATGGACGTGGTCTCCATCCTGCAGAAGAAAAAACTGGACATCAAGGGCTTCAGGGTGCTGATGGACGGGAAGCGGGCCGAAGAGCATCCCAAAAGGTTCACCGAGATGAATTTTGTCTACGAGGTCAAAGGCGACATCCCCAAGGCGGCGGTGGATGAGGCCATCAAACTCTCCAAGGAAAAGTACTGCTCGGTCTCGGCCACCATCCAGCAGGGGGTCCAGATGAATATCGAAAGCAGAGTGGTGTCATGATCATCTATATCTTAAAGATAGTGCTGGGAGCTGTCATCGGCGGCGTGGTGGGCTTCCTTTCCTATAAATTCATCGGCTGCCGCGGAGGAACCTGCCCCATAGTGGGAAATCCCTGGATATCCACCTTTTGGTGGGCCATGATCGGGGGTATCCTCATGTACGGTGGTAAATTTCCTCCCGCACCCTGACCATTAAAATCTAAAGATCAATCATAATCGGAGCGTTAAATGAAAAAATACATCATGATGGTTCTTATGTCTTTGGCAGTGCTGAGCAGCATTTCCTGCGCCGGCAGTAAAAAAGAAACCCCCAAGGCCGCGGCCGGTTCGGTTGCCTGGATGGCCTGGGACCAGGCCATGACCACGGCCCAGGAAGAAGGCAAGTTCATAGTGGTCGATGTCTACACCGACTGGTGCCATTGGTGCAAGGTGATGGACGAGAAAACCTATGTAGACCCGGCGGTGGCGGGGCTGATGAAGGAGAGCTTTGTGGCGGTCAAGCTGAATGCCGAGCGGGCCAATACCGTGAACTTCAAGGGAAAGGCCTACACCGAAATGGACCTGGCCCGCAATTTTGACGTCAGCGGTTTTCCCACCACCATGTTCCTGGCCAGCGACGGTACGGTCATCGGCAAGATCCCGGGATACATCGAGGCCCCGGTGTTCAAAAAAATACTGGAATACCTCACTTCCGGCTCACATAAAAGCATGAGCCTGGACCAATACCTTTCGGAGAAAAAGTAAATGCGGCGGGCGCTGTCAATTGCTGTTGTGCTGCTGGCTCTGGCCGCCATCGGATCCGGATATGTGCGCCGGGAGCACAAGAAGCTTTACATCAACGCCATGGCCATTTGCTATTCCTGCATAGGACTGGAATAGGACCACTTTTTGACAGGATTTACATGATTCACTTATAGGGTCAAACGGAACCGCAAAAGAAAAAGGAGGGAATGTGATCAAGCTCGGCCAAAAGGCGCCGGACTTAGTTCTGAAAGACCAGCACAACCAGGAATTCAAGTTGTCCGGCCTTAAGGGGCGTAAAGTACTGCTTTCCTTTCATCCCCTGGCCTTCACCAAAGTCTGCGCCCGGCAGATGCAGGCGCTGGAGAAGAATCTTAAAACCTTCGATCTTTTGAACACGGTCCCGGTGGGCATAAGCGTGGATACCGTTCCCAGCAAGCATGCCTGGGCCAGGGAGATCAAGATTAAAAACCTCAGGATGCTTTCAGACTTTTGGCCGCACGGCAAAGTGGCTAAAGACTACGGGATATTCCGCAAGGAGCAGGGTTTTTCGGAGCGGGCCAATATCCTGGTTGACGAGTTTGGAAAAGTTATTTGGGTGAAAGTTTATCCCATCAAAGAGCTGCCAGACATAAAGGAAGTATTAAAGTTTTTGATTTTATAAGTTGATCCTCTTTAATTTTTAGCCCTGCTTTCAAAAGCAGGGCTATTTTTTATGGGGAAACACAAAAATTTCTTTAAATTCTCAACTAAATGCAATACTTATTGTTATATATTTCAATTCGCATATTTAACCGACAAATAAGAAAATATTTTAAACAGGGGCTTGACAAATTAAACATTTAATGATATAATACAAACGTTTGTTTAATTAAAGGATGATAAAATGTCTCCCAAAGACTATTCCCTGCCGGAACCAAAGAGCCGCATCTTCAATGCCGCCGCCGCCCTGTTCGTCAACAAGGGTTTTGAAGCCGTAGGCGTCCGTGAAATAGCCAAAGAGGCCAAGGTCAATATTGCCATGATCAATTATTACTTCGGCGGTAAAGTCGGTATTTTAAAAGCGATATTGGAGGAGACCTACCAGAAGTATTATAATGCCCAAAGTTCAGCCGGAGATGATACCACGCCGCCGGAAGAGAGGGCCAGGAACATGGTGACAAATGTGGTCAGATTCTTCAGGGAAAACACGGAAATAGCGCTGGTCACATTCAATACCATGCTGTTTGATATCCCGGACGTGTTGTGTTTGCAGGAAAAATGGGGCAAGATGAATTATGCAGTGATGGGAGGGTTTTTCAAACAAATAGGCGTGGACCTTATGGATCCGGTTCACAACAGTATTTATAATGGTTTTTTGGGAAACATGATAAAAAGCCATTTTCAATTCAGATACACCATTGAACATTTACCGGCCGGCATAATAGAGGAAAAGTGTTCGGAAAGCAAGGATGACAATTGGCAGAAGAAGCATGAATATGACGACGCTTTTTATGAAAGGTACATTGATCTTTTAGTGCATCAATATTTCCACGGCGTGATCTACGCCACACAGAAAGATAAAATGAAACTCCATAAAGGAGAGAATAAATGAAACAAAAGATCGCTTTTTACGTATTATATATGTAATATTTAGGTTCAAGCCATCATTTTCTCATTGTGAGAAGGAGAAAGCCGTTAAAACGGCATATTTTTTGACAAAAACAATAAACAAACGTTTGTGCTTTTGCAACTTTGTATAAAATCAAATCTTAAAAATGAGGTTATCATGGAAAAGAAAATAATGGTCCTAATCTTCATTTTGGGTTTGGCTTTACTGGCCGCAGCCCAGACCGCCACGCAGAATATCATAAATTCAAAATTTTCCGAAGCTTATTATAATATGTACTTAAGCGAAGGAGTCATCTTGGCCGATGTTTTGTGGCAGAATCCAACCCTGGAGATACGCCAGAAAATGCCGCCCCAGCAGCAGGGTGAAAAAGAATATAATATTGCCAAAAGTTTAAGCCAAGCCCATAAAGAAAAAGCCGGGCGGCTTATAAAACGCAATGATTTTAAAACGTGCAACATGCGGACAGTTTACAACTAAAACAAACGAAGATCAAAAAGGGAGTATTTTCATGAAACCGAAAGCGTTTTTAGCCGAAATCATATTGGCCGTCTTACTGGCCGGATCGGCGCAGGCCCAGACCCCGGCCAAAGTTGATTTGGATAAGACCCTAAAAAAACAAACAATAGAAGCGATCACCATCCTGCTGGACAGCAACTACGTTTTCCCGGAAACGGCAAAGAAAATGAATCAATTGGTGCTGAAAAACCTTCGTTCCGGCAAGTACAATCAGATCACCGACCCGGATGAGCTGGCCGGGCGGTTGACCGAGGACCTGAGGTCGGTCAGCCATGACCTGCATCTAAATGTAAGATACGAACCGGGGCAGATAGCGGCCATGCGGGCTGATACCCAAAGTAATCAGGTTCCGCCGGAGTTGATCAAGAGCTGGCAGAGGATAAATTACGGATTTGCCAAGGAGGAATACCTGCCGGGTAATGTAGGTTATCTGGAACTGAAGGCCTTCACCGATCCCAAACTTCACGAAGCAGGACAGGCTGCGATATCGGCCATGAACTATCTGGCCAACGCCCAAGCCCTCATCTTTGACCTGAGAAAGAACGGGGGCGGACATCCCGAGATGATCCAGCTGTTATCCAGTTTTCTTTTCGCCGAGCCCACCCATCTTAACGATATATATGAGCGTCCCGGCAACACCACCCAGCAATACTGGTCCCTGCCTTACATTCCCGGTTCCCGCAGGCCGGATGTGCCGGTCTACATACTGACCAGCAACTATACTTTTTCCGCGGCCGAGGAATTCAGCAACAACCTTAAGGAGCTCAAGCGGGCCACCATAGTGGGCGAGAACACCGGGGGCGGTGCCCATCCGGTTGATTTCAAGATCGTCAACGATCTGTTCACCCTCTCCCTGCCGTTTGGCCGGGCCATCAACCCCGTCTCCAAGTCCAACTGGGAGGGGACCGGGGTGATACCGCATGTCAAGGTTCCGGCCGACAGCGCCTTCAATACCGCTTACCTGATGGCCCTGGACACACTGTTGAAATCAGCTTCCGCTCAGCAGGACAAACAAGATCTGAAAAACATCCGCCTGCTCAAGCAGGCGGAGTTCAGCAACTATAAAGTTCCGGAGGAAAAGCTTCGCAGTTATGCCGGTAATTACGGAGCCAGGACCATTGTTTATGAGCAGGGTCAATTATTCCTGCTCCGCCCCCAGCGTCCCAGGGTCAAGCTGCTGCCGGTATCTGACGCCAGCTTCATGATCGACGTTATCGGCGGGAAAATGGACTTCATTCAAAGCCCTGAGGGAAAGATCACGGGAATGGATTACACAAGACCATCCGGGGATACGTCCCGATTTGAGAGGAACTAGATCGTTGGGGTTCGTTTCACAAATTACAATACATTGAATAACTGGAGAACTACCATGAAATCAGATCGCAATTTCAGAGCCCTGGTCCTGGTTTTGGCGCTGGGGATAATCCCAGGCCTGCTACAGGCCCAGGAACCCGCCGGGGATAAGATGGCCGATACTGCCATCCCAAAGGTATTCAGCGTGCGGCAGGTCCAGAAAGCCCCGGAGATTGACGGGATGATCGAAGACATCTGGCAGCAGGCGGACTCGATAACCGATCTCGTCCAGAGCCAGCCATACGAAAATACCGAGCCCAGCGAGCGGACAGTGGTCTACCTGCTGCAGGACGAAGAAAATCTTTACGTGGCCTTCCGTTGCTACTCCCAGAAGCATCCCACCACCGCCAGCTACACCAAGGACGAGGATTACGTGATGATCGGCATAGACCCCATGGGCAGCAAGACCAACGGATATTTCTTCTGGCAATACGCCAGCGGGATCTTCTGGGACGGGATGTTCACCGATGACGGCCGCAACATGGATCTGGCCTGGGAGGGGGTGTGGAATCAGGCGGTCAAGGTCTGTCCCGACCGGATGGAGGTGGAATTCCGGATCCCCTTCAAGACCATTCGCTACAAGAAGGGGTTGAGCGATTGGGGACTACAGTTCCGGCGGCATATCGCCAGTAATTTCGAGGACGATTACTGGGTCCCTGTCCTCCAGCGGGACAACGACCTGATCTCCCGGTGGGGGAAATTAGCAGGCATTGAGCCCCGGTCCACCGGCTACTATTTTGAGCTTTACCCCGAAGGCTTCATGCGCAACGATAAATTCTCCGGAGAAAAGACCGAGGCCAAACCCCGGGGAAGCCTGACCCTTAAATGGGATATGACCCCGCAGACCACGGTCAACGCCACGGCTTACCCCGACTTTGCCCAGATAGAGTCGGATCAGTTCTCCCTCAATCTTTCCCGCTATCCCCGTTATCTCCAGGAACAGAGGCCGTTCTTTGTAGATGGCCAGGAGATATTCAGCCTTTCCGGTTTCGGGAATGACGGATGGTTCAGCCCACTCAACATCTTTTATTCCCGGATGGCCGGCCGTTCCATCGACGGCGAAGCGGTCCAGATAATGGGCGGTGCCAAGCTGACCCACAAGACCACGGACTGGAATCTGGGACTGCTTACGGCCTTTACCGATGATTATGTGGACCTTAACGAGGGACTGAATGAGCCGAAGCGGCGGTTCGGGGTGGTCCGGGCCAAGCGCCGTATCTTTTCCAATTCCGATGTCGGATTCCTGGCCAGCGGCACCAGGGCCGACGCCGGCAACTACAATTATGCCACTGCATTAGAGACCGTGCTGAGGAAAGGTTCCAACCAGCTGATCCTGCAAGGGGCCTTTTCCGACCGCAGCGGCAAAAGGGGCTGGGCCGGAACCGCCGGTTTCCGGGGATTCACCGGACCGCTTTTGACGATTGCCGCTCTGGAATCGGTGAATGATTCCTTCGATGTCTCCGATATCGGCTTTTTGCCCTGGTCCGGCCGCCGCAAGGCCATGGTGATGACCGGGCCGTTCTGGAGCTACCGCAGCGGGTATTTGCGCAATCTCTATTTGGGCGCCGGCGGTACGGCTCAAAAGGAACCGGGGGCCGATCAATGGTCAAAGACCGGCGGAATATTGGTCAGTCCGACATTGCGCAACAACTGGGGAGCCAGCCTGGAGCTTAATGCCGGAAGCGGCTACGAAGCCGACACCAGCTATTTTTTCCGGAGCTTGAATTTCAGTACTTATGGCCTGCTGTTCGGGAACAACGTCAACGCCGGATTCCGTTACGCCTATGAATACAACTATCAGCGGGGATTTTTAGCTTATAACGGCTCTAATTATCTGGTGGCCAGCTATTCCATCATTTCTCCGTTGAGCATGACCCTGACATCCAACATTTGGATGGAATGGGACACCACCAACACCGTTTTGGCCAGCTGGTCGGTGGTCCGGCCCCGGTTTGACCTCAGGGTCACGCCCACCATGACGCTTTCGGCTTTCGATGAGATGGTATTTGCGGCCCCCGGGACGGACCTGGCGTCTTCGACCCATCTCTCCAACCGGGTGGGGGCGCTGTTTTCCTGGAACTTTGCCCCCAAAAGCTGGATATACGTAGCATTGAATGATTACCAGTCCCAGGACAATTACGGGTTTATGAAGCCGCAGTACACCATCAGCGCCTTCAAGGCCAAATACCTGCTGTATTTCTAGCTTCCAATGCGCCCGGAATATTTTATCACCAAACTTTTAAACGGGAGACACGATGTTCGATAAAATGGAGAAAATGCTGGCCGGAGCCAAGGCAGATTATATTGACATCCGCTATGAAGAGGTGAAGGAGACCGCCATCGGCTTCAGCGGAAAGGAGCTGACCACCTTGTCTGCCAATTCCAGCGACGGTTTTGTGGTCCAAGTCCTGGACAAGGGGGGCATGGCTTCGGTGACCTTCACCAGGCCGGAGGAGGCCGAAGCTGCGATCAGAGCGGCGGCGGAGAATGCATCATTGTTTTCCCGGAACATGGAAAAACCGGTCCGGATGGCCAAAGCCAAAGTGGTACGGGATACTTTTTCCCCAAAGCTGGGAGAAGATCCGCGGCAGGTCCCGATGGAGGAAAAGCTGCAATTAGTAAGAACTTACAACAACATCCCGCTGGATCAACCAAAGGTTGTCAACACCAGCATCGCCTATAGCGAGGTATACCGGAAAAAATATTACCTGAACAGCGAGGGCAGCCGGATCCAGGAGGATCTGCTTACCACCAGCATCCGGGGATTGATCACCGCCAAGGAAGGTAGCCTGACCCAGAACATCAGGGTGGGCATAGGCGGCAGCGACGGCTTCGGCGCCATCAGGGGGCAGGAAAGGCATTTTGAAGAAAAGACCAAACTGGTCCTGGACCTGCTGTCCGCAGAACCGGTGAAAAGCGGCTCCTACAGCTGCATCCTCAATCCCAACCTGGCCGGGGTCTTTGCCCACGAAGCCTTCGGCCATTTCTCGGAGGCTGACATCGTGGAGACCCTGCCGGCCATGCGGAAGAGAATGACGCTGGGGACCAAATTGGGGAATGGGATATTGAATATAATCGATGACGCCACCCAGCCCGGACAGCTCGGTTTCTACAAATACGACGACGAAGGGGTGGCGGTTCGGCCGGTTCAACTGATAAAGGACGGGGTCCTGACCGGACGGCTGCATTCACGGCGGACGGCGGCCGAGTTTGGAGAGCCCTTGAGCGGCCACTGCGTGGCCGAGGATTACCGCTATGCGCCGATAGTGCGGATGGGAACCATCTACATCCAGCCCGGGGAAAAAGGATTTGACGAACTGCTCCAGTCGCTGGGGGATGGATTGTATCTGTTGGATGCCAAGGGCGGCCAAACGTCCGGGGAGAATTTCACCTTCGGCGCCAACTACGGCTACGAGGTCAGGCAGGGCAAGATCGGCCGGATGGTCCGGGACATAAACATCTCCGGCAACCTGTACCAGACATTGATGGACATCAGCGCCGTGGGCAGCGACCTGAGGCTTTCACAGGTCGGCGGCTGCGGCAAGGGGCAGAGCAACATCCGTTCCTGTAACGGCGGACCGCACATCATAATCGATAACCTGATAGTGGGGGGCATCTGATGGAAAAGCTTTTAGAAATGGCCGGAAAGGCCGCCGACCAGGCCGAGGTATTCTCGATCGAGCAGTCATCCAATTCGGTGAGCTTTCAGGACGCCAAGCTCTACGACATAAAGACCAATTTTCTGTCGGGGGTCTCGTTGCGGATCATAAAGGACGGGAAACTGGGTTTTGCCTACACCCGCAACCTAAAGGACCGGCAAGGGCTTTTGGACAATGCCCTGCATTCGCTCCAGGGAGGGGTGGAGGCGGATTATGATCTGCCGGACACCCGAAGCGGCAAGGACCTGAACGCTTACAATCCGGAGACCGCCAAACTGACCAACAAAGAGCTGGTGGACGAGGCCAAGCGGATCTGCGATGCCCTCAAAACCAGTACCACCGGAGAGATATCGGCCGGCGCCTACGCCGGCTTCGGCCGGCTTCGGTTGATGAACAGCCAGGGCGCTGACCTGGGCAATCGTAGTTCCCTGGCCGGGGCCTACGGTTCCATCACCTTCCCCGGATCGGGCAGCGGCATAGGCCGGCAGGTCCAGGGTAAGGGGATGGAAAAAATGCCGGAAGCCTTGATTGCCGAGATGGCCGACCTGTTCGGGAAGTGCCAAAAGACCGTACAACCCAAGGGCGGCCGGATGAAGGTGTTGTTCATGCCGGACAGCATGATCACCCTGCTGTGGCGCATCTCCAGCGGGCTCAATAGCCGCAGCGTTTACGAAAAGATCTCTCCTAATGCCGCCCGGCTGGGGCAGAGGATATTCAGCCCGAAGCTAACCATCTTCGACGACCCTCTTAACGATGCCTATCCCGGCGCCCGGGCCTGGGATGACGAGGGGGTGCCTTGTAAGAAACTTCCCCTGGTCGAACAGGGCGTGCTGAAAGCCTTCTTCTACGATCTAAAATATGCAAAGAAACTGGGCGCCTTCTCCACCGGCCACGGTTACCGGGGCGACATCTGGGGCGGTGACCCAGTCACCGTAAAGCCCGTGCCGTACCTGGGGCACCTGTTCATAGAGCCGGGCACAGCTTCTTTGGCAAAACTGATATCCCTGATGGACCGCGGGATCATCATGGAAGGGGCGATGGGCGCCCACAGTGGCAATATTCCCAATGGGGACTATTGCGTCGGGATCAGCCCGGGGCTTTACGTGGAGAACGGCGAGATAGTAGGCCAGGTCAAGGATGCCATGGCAGCCGGCAATATCTACGAAACGCTGGAAAACGTGGTGGAGGTGGGGGACGCACTTTCCCCGTCGTTCGAAGGGGCCTGGGTTCCCCCATTGCTGTGCGACGGGGTGTCGGTTACAACCAAGGCATAGTGATCGGGGAAGGGACTTTCCGGCTGCACCCGGCAACAAATATATTTATCTCGAGGTTCAATGAAAACAAAAAATAAACTTAACCGGGCGATGATCCTGCAATCTTTAAGACGGGCCCTGGAGCCGCAAAAACACATCCTGGCCATGTGGGAGGGCGGTGCCGCCGCCTTTGACCGGGTGGACCGTTGGTCGGACATTGACCTGATGGTGGCCTCCAAGGACGGACAGGCCGCCCAGGCCGCCGCAGAGGTGGAAGCGATCCTGAAAAAACTATCCCCCATCACCGCCAGGCTGTCCGCCAGCCACCCCAACTGGCCGGACATGATCCACACTTTTTACAAACTGGCCCTGGCCGATGAATTTCTGCTGGTGGACGTGGGGGTGATGCCCCAAAGCAGCAAAGACAAGCTGCTGGAGACCGAGATCCACGGGAAAGCCCTGGTCCACTTCGACAAGGCCGGGGTCTGCGTGCCGCCCCGGCTGGACCGGAAAAAGTTCCTGGCCGGCATGAAAGAGCGAAAGGCCAGGTTGATCAACATGTTTGAGCTGTTCTCCAATTACGTGGCCAAGGAACTTAACCGCAAGAATTATATCGAGGCCCAGTACAACTATTTCATGACCTTGAACATGCTGGTGGAAGCCTTGAGGATGAAGCACGGCCCGTTCCATTATGATTTCCGGGGGCGTTATCTGCACTATGAACTTCCTCACCGGGAGGTGGCCAAGCTGCAGGCCTTGTTCTATGTAAAGGATCCGGCTGATCTGCGCCGCAAGGATGCCCGGGCCCGGCGGTGGTTCAATGAGACCATCAAGGCCGTGAAATAAAAAAATCTAACAGTTAATAAAATATAAGCTTATGGAGGATATTCAATGAAACGCCAATTATAGCAGACAACACGCACGTACACATTCGCAGACAACAACCACCAATCAGTTAAGTAATTTAAGGAGATCCGTAAATGCCACGGTTATTCAGTCAAATCTGTATTGCAATTTTAATTATCTCGACATTCAGCGTCACGGGGCAATCGCAACCAAGGAACCACAAAGTCAAAGAAGATGGGTACAGCGGATTCACCGTCGGGGTTATGAATAGCGATCTGGGCGCCCTCAATAGCGCCATGAACGACGCCGGCTACGGTTCGTTCAAACGCACAAAGCCGTTTTTCGGATGGCTGGGCTACAGGATCGTTAACAATAGGGTGATGCTGGGCTATTGGACCGGATTCAACGAGCAGTCCGTGGAGAGCCAGCTCAACAAGGCCAAGATGTACTACGGGACCGGTTTCGCCAACGCCGGGTACGCGGCGATAAACGCCAAACACTACAAACTCATCCCGTTCGTCGGCGCGGGCGGCGGCGGCTATGTCCTCAACCTGCGACCCATCGACCAGGGCTCGCCTACGGTCAATGATCTCCTGACCGACCCCCGGCGTACCACCAGCATGACCGCAGGATACATCGCTCTTGAGCTGGGGCTGAACAATCATTTTTCCTTCAATGTCCGCGACAAGCTGGAGGACGATGAGATCAAGACTTGCAAGGTCGGCGGCAACGTCCGGATGGGCATGTTCTACCCGGTGGCGCGGTGCGACTGGACATTCTGGGATTTCGGGGAATTTGGAGAGCGGGACAACATGTTCAAGGGTCCGGCCACGGCGAACAAGCCAACGTTCTATGTCAGCCTGACTGTGCTTTTCGGGAGCAGCAGCGTCAAGGCGTCCGGCGAGAAGGCCGCCCCGGCAACGATCCCTGGGCAGATCGATGCCCCGCAGGACAGTACTGGGCAGCAATAACGGCGACCTGAAGTCCCATTACGCCGTGGAGGCCGGTCTGAGACCGGCCTCCACGGCATTGTTTTATTTGACACAAACAATAAGTATCCGGCCGACCTGCGCCGCAAGGATGCCCGGGCCCGGCGGTGGTTCAATGAGACCATCACGATTGTGAAATACAAAGCCCTCCTGAAAACAGGAGGGCTTTTGACATTGAGTAAGGAATAAATACTGACAGGGCATCAGTGCTATCCGTATATTTTCAGCAAAAGCACTACAAACAAGGAAGTGACTGCGGTCAGTATCAGCGAAAATACGAAGGCCACCTTGAAGACCTTGGTCTCCTCGCCGATCTTGTCTATTGAAGCCGCCGCGTTCTGGAGCTTGGCCGGCGAGACCACGCTGGCCAGCCCGCCGCCGAAGGCCAGCCCGGCGGTAACGATGATCAGGCCCTTCAGAGAAAGGCCCAGGTTCTGAGCGGTGGTCATGGTGTACTTGGCGAACATGGCGATGGCCGAGGCCTCGCTGCCGGTCAAAAAACCTCCGAACAGCCCGATGAAGGACACCACCGCGCCGTAGCCGCCCCGGAAGACCTGGGTGGAATAGTCGGCCAGCACCTTTATCATGCTGGGCACGGCGAACTGCCCCAGGCCCATGTCATAACCCGACATGTTCATGATCTCGCCGATGGCGAAGAAGATGGCGGCGGCGAACACCGGCCGGGGAGCCCGTTTGAGCCAGACCCTCATAGAATCCTTCAACTGGGTCCTGGTGGGCTTGAGGAACGGCAGGGCCAAAGCGGTGCTGACCAGGATCCAGGTATAGGCCTGCCACAGGGCCCGGGTGTCCAGGGGCTTGCCATCGGCGGTCAGGCCGTTGATGGGCAGTTTCAGCGTACGGTAAAGGAAATTGAAACTGTCCTTGGGGATGTTCAGGACCAGGATCAGCACGATCAGTATCAGCCAGGGCAAAAAGGCCTTCCACAGGGGATAGGTCTTTTCGAACTCCAGCTCCTCCGCATTCAGACGGCTACGGTCGATGATCTTTTTCCCGGAAGCCTTAAGGTAGAGGGCCATGGCGGCGATAACCGCCAGCCCGCACAGCACCCCGGTCAGCACCACCAGGTTCTCGAAGCGGTTGGTGAAATAGGCCACAACCCCGATCACCCCTCCGGTCAGCAGGCAGGGCAGCCAGCCCCGGCGCACCGCCTGCCATTTGCCTACGATCCACAGCATGCAGAACCCGATCATCGTTGATACCACCGGCAGGAACATGAAGAAGACCTGTCCGGCCTGGCGCAGCCCGATCTCGTTCCCTTTTCCCAGAAAGCTGTTGGCGATGTCCACGAACACCACGATGGGCGCTCCCAGCAGGGCGTAGGTGCAGAGCGAGTCGTAGCCTATGGACGGCAGGGCGATGGCCACGTAGGAGGAATAGCCCATGGCCAGCAGTATCGGAGGCAGGATGGAGACCGGGGTGGCTCCCACCGCCACCATCAGGGTGCCGAAGCCGATGTTTATCATCATGATCTGCACCGCCTGGTTTCCCCCGGCCAGGGTCTTAATGAAGATGATCACCCTTTTCAATGCTCCGGTCTTCTCCATCACCGCCATCTGCAGCAAAGAGGCGGCCACGATCAGCGAGACCGAGAACGAGCGGATTATGCCGGCCCCGGTGGAGCGCAGGATGACCTCCCACGAGGTGTTGAAAAAAAAGAAGGCCGCCAGGGAAATGGCCAGCCAGCCGGCCAGGCCGCTCTGGTCGGCCGGGCGCTTGAAGGCTATCAGCATCACCAGGATCACAGCGATGGGAAGAAGGGTCAGCAGTAATTGCCAGATGGACATGTTGGGCTCCTATTTCTTTTGACAGGATTAACAGGATCTCATCCATTCCTGTACTTAAATGATTAACGTCTAATTTTATAGCAACTGTCCGGTGCTGTCAACAAAAAAGCATCATCCGGGCTTGAAATAATAACGGATCGGGGGTATATTGGTATCCGGGTCAACAACAGTCCCACCATTCAAAAAGGATAAAACCATGGACGTTAAAACCGCGATCCAGACCCGGCGGGCCTACCGCTCGCTGGCTCCGGTTCAGATAACAAAAGAAATGGTGGAGGACCTGGCCTCCGCCGCTTCCCTGGCCCCATCCTGCTTTAACAAGCAGCCCTGGCGGTTCGTCTTCGTTTACGGCCAAGAAGCTTTGTCCCAACTGTATCCGGCCCTTTCCAAAGGAAATGATTGGGCGCAGGAAGCCTCAATGATCATTGCAGTGTTCAGCAAAAAGGAGCTGGACTGCGTGATGAAGGACGGCCGGGAGTACTTTTCGTTCGACGCCGGTCTGGGGGTGATGTCGCTGACCCTGCGAGCCACCGAACTGGGGTTGGTGGCCCATCCCATCGCCGGGTTCGATCCGGTAAAAGCCCGGGAGGTGCTGGGCATCCCGGAGGATATGACGGTCATCACTCTGATCAATGTGGGGAAGCACGATGAGAAAATAAACCCCAAACTGAGCCCGGACCAGGCCGCGGGCGAGGCCGTCCGGCCTCCCAGGCTGCCTTTTGCTGAATTTTGTTACATCGATAAGTACAAAGCCTAAGCCCTCTGTTCCGAACGAAAAGCTCCCGCGCTCCGGGGGCTTTTTTTGCTTTACAAAGGGGTTTTATTAGGATATTATTATCATAGGAGGTGGATCCGGTGGAAAAGGATTTAGAACTCAAATCACGCAATGTCTGCCTGCGGCACCCTGGCCCGGGAAACCTGCCATATATCCAAAAGCTGTGGGCCGATGCTGATACCATGAAGGATGTGGGCGGGCCGATAGTGATCGACGGGGAAAGGGCTAGGCGCTGGTTCGAAAAAATGGTCGATCCCGGTTCGCCCGGGGACCGCTATTTTCTGATCATCAACCGGGAGAACCTGCCGGTGGGCGAGGCCAGCTTCCATCGTTTTGACCCCGGCACTAAAACGGCTGAATTCAACCTCAAGATCGAGGCGCGTCACAGATACAAGGGATACGGCCCTGAGGCGGCCAGGCTCATCCTGGAATACTTTTTCAGCGGCTTTGGCGGCGAGGTGATGGCCGATCCGATCGCGCTGGAAAACACCGCCGGACAAAAGGCGCTCCTGTCAATTGGTTTCGAACACGATCCTTCGCGCAAAGATGTCTTTATGGTGCGGATGATAAAACAGAAGTTCTATTTGACCGGCCCTTAAAATGAGAATTAAACCAGATCAACTAGAGAGGTAATATCATGAGAAAAATGACCATTGCCCTGGCGATCCTGGCTTTGTGTGCTTCGGTGCTGCAAGCCCAGCCTGGCTTTGACGAAGCCAAACAATACTGGGATAAAAGAGGCGACAAGGCTTCGCTTAAACAAGCCATTGAGGCCTACCAGAAGGCCTACGAGTCGGAGCCCAGCTATGCCCTGGCCGAGCGCCTAGCCTATGCCAATTATTTCCTGGCCGACGCCTTTGAACAGGGCGAGGCCAAGGCCGCCGGGTATTACAAGGGCTATGAGTGGGGTTTGAAAGCCCTGAAGTATGATGCTACTTTCAAAAAACTAACCGAGCAGGAAGACAAGTCCATGGGCGAGGCCGCGGCCGGGCTGGGCAAGGACTACTCCGGGGGCATATTCTGGACAGCCACCTCAATAGGCAAGTGGGCGAAGATGAAGGGGATATTGAAAACGGTCAAATATTCCAAACAGGCCAGGAAAATGGTCGAACACCTCTACCAGATAGACAAGACCTATTACTACGGCGGGGCGCCCCGCTGGCTGGCCACCTATTATGCGGTGGCCCCGGGGATGTTCGGCGGGGACATGAAGAAGTCGAAGCAATGTTATGATGAGGCCCTGTCGCTCTATCCTGATTATTTTGCCACCTCGGTGCTGATGGCCGAGAGCTATGCCGCCAAGATCAAGGACCAGGCTCTTTATAACAAATTGTTGGATGAAGTGCTGGCCAAATCGGCCTCCATAATTTCAGAGATAGAGCCGGAGCAGATTACCGAGCAGGAAAAGGCAAAAAAGCTGAGATCGGCAAAATTTGAAAACTGATTGAACACGGAAGGAATGATAATAAATAACATGGATGACATCATAGGCCTGCCTCCTTTGCGAAAGACCGGGTGGTGATGAAAACCAATTTTCCATCATAAGTCTTAAAGGATAAAATTAACGATGGCAGTATATTGCATAAATCCGGGTCCCGGCAACACCCGGCAAACCCTGGAGCTGGCCGGGCAAAGGGCAAAGGAACTGGGGATAAAGAATATCCTCGTGGCTACCACTTCCGGGGCTACGGCCCTGGAGGCGGCCGGAATACTCAAGGGATTTAATGTCATTGCAGTAACCCACTCTACCGGCTTCTCGGCCAAGGACTTCCAGGAGCTGCTGCCGGAGAACCGGGTTCAGTTGGAGAAGCTGGGAGTCAAGGTCCTCACCTGCCAGCACGCTTTGGGCGGGGTGAACCGGGCGGTGCGTTTCAAGCTAAAGACCTACCAGCTGGACGAGATCATCGCCTACACCCTGCGGATCATGGGCCAGGGATTTAAGGTCTGCCTGGAGATCGCCATGATGGCGGCCGACGCCGGACTGGCCTCGGTCAAGGAAGAGGCGGTGTGCATCGGGGGCACCGGCAGCGGGGCCGATACCGCGGTGGTGCTGACCCCGGTCAACGCCCAGGATTTCTTTGACCTGAAGGTTCACGAGATAATCTGCAAACCCCGGAAAATATAGGATATGATGAGCGAAACCAACGCCAAATCCCAGGACATCCGATTTTCCGCCTACTGGCGATCTTTTAAAAACTGCCTGAAATACCCCATAGAGGCCAGGCTGCTTAAACCGTTGGTCATAGCCTCCCTGGGGCTTTCGTTTTGGCAGTTCATCCAGTCGTTTTTCAGTCTGTTGCCTAAGATGCCGGCTCAAATCTACGGATTGGCTCAGGTTTTAGGCGGCATGGCCGGGTTTTTGATCCTGCTGATGGCCCCCGGTATTTTGGTGGAAATAATTTCACGAACTACCCAAAGAGGCGATCCGGATTTGTCTTTAAAAGGCCTGGCCGGCCAGGCGGAAAAAATTGTGATGGCTACCTTAAAAGCGGCCGTCATATCAATCTGGTCTTTCCTTCCCCTGGAGATATATTTTGCTCTTCTGGTAAAAAGCAAATCTGTTCCGTCCTTCGGGCTGACGGGGGTACTGCTTTTGCTGGGACTGATCTATTTTCCCATGTCTCTGCTTTTATTGGCCGTCAGCGGCAAGACCATGTCCTCGCTGCTGGTCTCCAATGTGCTGGAGCCGATGACCAGAACAGCCGGAAGCTATGCCGGTTTCCTTTTCCCGTTCTGGGCCATGATGCTGCTGCCTTTGGCCGGGCTGCAGTTGTGGCCGGTTCCCTTTATCGGGCCGTGGGCCGCCTGTTTCATCCTTTTCTATTCATGCTCGTGCGCCATGAAACTGCTGGGGGAATTTTATCTTTTGAACAGGGATAAGATCAAAAAGCCATGAAGATCGAAAGCTATGCCTTTGGAGCGATAATGATCGACGGCAGGGAATACCGTTCCGATCTGATCATTTATCCCGACCACATCGACGACCAGTGGTGGCGCCGGGAAGGCCACCTGTTGCAGAGGGAGGACCTGTCCGGGGCCTTTTCTCTCAAACCTGAATTGCTGATAGTGGGCCGGGGCCTACCGGGCCTGATGGCAGTTGACAAGAAGGTGGAAGAGTACTGCCGGGACCAAAAGATCGAACTGATCAGCCTACCCACCCCGGAGGCCGTTGAAAAGTACAACCAACTGGCAAACAAAAAGCCGCTGGTGATAGCGGCTTTGCATCTTACCTGTTGAAGAATCATTCTTTGATTAAAATTTTAATGAATCATAGTCAGCTTCCGTCAGATGCCCATATTGCAGCATTTTATCTGCAATCCATTTCCGGCGGGTGGACATTCGTTTGCTCTCGGCAAAGGGCCCGTATCTCCGGGGATTGATGATGATCGAAGCCATTCTGATGGCCTGCTCAGAGGATAGTTGCGAAACCTCACAACCGAAGTAAAAGTGCGAGGCCGCCTGGCATCCGAACAGGCCCGGCCCCCATTCGATGTAATTCAGGTAGAGCTCGAAGATCCGGGCCTTGCTTAGCCGGTCGTCCATCCGCCGGGCCAGCACCGCTTCGGAGATCTTCCGGGTCAGGCTCTTGGAAGTGGACAGGTAAAGGTTTTTAGCCAACTGCATGGTGATGGTGGAAGCACCCCGGGCCCAACGCTTTTTCTTCCAGTCGGTCTTGATGGCCTCCTTGATCTCGCCATAGTCGATCCCCTGATGGGAAAAGAAGGCGGCGTCCTCGGCCACCAGCACTGCGTTTTTTAGATACGGGGAGATCTGCCCATAGGGCACGAACTCCTGGTTGGGCGAAAAAGACTGTCCTCTGGACTGGGCCTCTTTCCGGCGCTGCTCCATCAGGGCGGTGGTCTTGGGGTTCCTGGTCTTTAACTCCTCTATCTGCGGCAGATGGAGCATATCCCAGGCCACCGAAGCCAAGACATAGGTAGTCAGGATGACCAAGCCCCAGATAGTCAAACGTTTTATTTTATCCGTCAGTTTGCGCATGGGTGAATTATCCGATATCGGGTTTAAGAAGTCAAGCTATATCCAAATATAACTTTAAACCAGGAGATGAAAGATGCGATACTTCCTCATTGCCGCGGTATGTTGTTGTGCAGTGTTTTTTATCGGCGGCTGCGGGTCTAATCAGCGTGATCAGGAGTATCTCCGCGCCATAAGGCCGCTGGTGGTTCAGTACGCCGAGCTGGCCAACGACTTCAGCAACTGTCTGCCCGAGGATTTTGCCAAATTCTCGGAAAACATCGAAATCCTGCGCAAGCAGGCGATCCTGGTCTATCCGCCGTCCTCCAGGAAGCTGCGCCGGTTCAATGACGATTTCATAAACCTGCTGAAGGAGGCAAAAAAGACCGGGTTTACCTTCGGCACCGAGCTGCTGGACTGTGAGGAGCAGGCCTCCGCCATCAAGGACTATGACAAAAAGGTTGATATTGCCGACAAGTGGCGGTGGGAGGCGCGGGAATCGTCGCAGGGCTTCGCCGAGGCCCACCAGAAGCTGAAACCATTCATGCAGAAAACCTTTGAGTATCCGGTGGGTGACATAGACCTCAAGGGAGCTATAGACGGCTTCTCCAAGAGGCTGACGCAATAACCTTACGCTATCTGCATATCCGCCAAGAATAAATACGTTGACCGTAGCCGCGCAAGGAACTCCGGTACCGGGACAAGTACCTTTGATTTAAAACAACTATAGGAGATCTTATGGAACGGAACGAGGCCAAAGCGCTACTGGAACAGACCATTCCCAACAAAAATCTTCAAAAGCACATGCTGGCGGCCGAGGCCTGCATGCGGGAGCTGGCCACCCATTTCAACGAGGACGCAGACCAGTGGGGCCTGGCCGGGCTGCTGCACGACCTGGACTACGACCAGACGGTGAACGATTTCCCCAACCACGGCAAGGTCACCGCCCAAATGCTGGAGGGCAAGGGCATTCCGGACGATGTTATCCACGCCATCCAGGCCCATCCCGGGCATGTGGAGGCCAAGTCAAAAATGGATTACGCCCTGTATGCGGCGGATTCCCTGACCGGCCTCATAGTCGCCGCAGCCCTGATGCACCCCAGCAAGAAGCTGGCCAACGTGGACCTGCCGTTCATCATGAAGCGCTACAAGGAAAAGCGCTTTGCGGCCGGGGCCAACCGGGAGCAGATCCAAACCTGCGACCGGCTGGGGCTGAGTTTGGAGGATTTTGTGGGGAAGTGCTTGAAGGCGATGCAGGGGATATCGGACGAGCTGGGGCTCTAACTAAGTTTGAAACGTTTGAAATGTTGGAAAGGTTAAAAAACGTTAGAACAATAGACAAATAGAAATATACGAGATAAACAAAATGATCAAATCCTATAAAAACAAAACTCCCAAGATCAGCCCCGCCGTCTTCGTGGCCGAGACAGCGGTCATCATCGGCGACGTAGAGATAGGGGAGAAGTCCAGCATCTGGTACGGGGTGGCCATCCGGGCGGACATCAACCACGTTCGCATCGGCAAGGAGACCAACATCCAGGAGAACACGGTGATCCACGTGGACCTGAACGACCGGGGGCTGGGCGACTGCGCCACCATCATCGGCGACCGGGTCACTGTCGGGCACGGGGCCATACTGCACGGCTGCAAGATAGAGGACGACTGTTTGATAGGCATGGGGGCCACGGTGCTGTCCGGGGCAAAGATAGGAGCCGGTTCAGTCATCGCGGCCGGGGCCCTGGTCAAGGAAGGCCAGCAGATCCCGCCCCGCTCCATGGTGATGGGCATGCCGGCCGAGGTCAAGCGACAGCTGCCGGAAGAGGCGGTGGAGAAGATCCGGGCCAGCGCCCGGCACTATGTGGAGCTGGCGGAAGAGTATAAGAAATAACGGGGTTTACCGGGGAAGACAGGATTTACATGATTTTCCTTTATACTGGATAGGCCTACTCAATAGCCCGATTTATCGGGCTTGATGATATCCAGCGATGTTGTTCCCTGTCCGCCTTTGGCGGAATGGCATCGCTATGAAGTACCACGATATCTTTAAAGGTTCAGCTACTATATAGATGAAGAACTTAAAAACATATTATTGGGACCTAATTCCCAAACCTTTGCTGATCAGCGTTGCGGGCCTGGTCTATCTGTTGTTCTGCTATGAACTCCTCCGGCTGGGCTTCCTGGTCGCCAACCGCCAGTATTTTGCCGGCGTGCCAGCCGGGCAGGTGCTGTGGGCCTTTGTCTACGGTCTTCGCTTCGACCTCTCGGCCTTGTTGATGCTGAACGGGGTCATTTTGCTGTTGTACAACCTGCCGGGCTTTCCCGGGCGGTTTCAATGGTATTCCAAAACAATGCTGGCGCTCTTCTGGCTGGTGAACATACCGGGCTTCATCGTCAACCTGACAGATTACGGCTACTACGGCTTCACCCAGCGACGCCTGATGTTCGAATTGTTTGCCATGCCCAGGGAAACGATGGACATGGTTCCCAGCCTAGTCCGGGGTTACTGGCCTCTTTTCCTGCTTTTGGCAGTGCTGACGGGTCTGTTCATATATTCCAGCCTTAAATTATTTTCCCGGTTGGATAAAAAGACCGCCTACAAATTCAACCCATTCACCGAATTGCTAAGCCTGATTCTGATCATCGGGTTGGCGGTGCTGGGGATCCGGGGAGGCCTGCAGTCCAAGCCCATCCGGCAGAACCACGCCTTCTTCAGCGAAAGCAGGGCAGCGGGGTACCTGGCCCTCAACTCCACCTTCACCGTGCTGCGCAGCCTTAGCCAGCCTAAGCTGGCGGAATTCCAGTTCATGCCCCGGGAGCAGGCCCAGGATTTGGTCGAGGCGATGCTCCTCGATCCCAACGAGACCATGGCGAACCGGGAGTATCCCTTCTTAAGGCAAAAGCAGTTTCCTGATGCCGAAAAAAAACTGAACGTAGTGATTTTCATCATGGAAAGCTGGTCGGCCGGGCAGATCGGTGCTTTAAGCGAAGGGCCTTCGGCCACGCCGTTCTTCGACAGCCTGTCCCGCCAGGGCATCTTATATACAAACTTCATGGCTAACTCCCAGCGTTCGCTGGAGGCGGTGCCGGCCATTCTCACCTCCATCCCGGCCTTCTACAACAATCACTCCTTCATAAACTCGCAGGCCGAGATGAACCGGGTGATGGGTCTGGGGCACATCCTGTTAAAACGGGGATACACCACCTCGTTCCACCACGGGGCCAAGGTGGGTTCCATGGGCTTTGACGCCTACGCCCGCACCGCCGGATTTCTGAAATACTACGGCAAGGAGGACTTTCCCGGACTGGCCGATTCCCTGCAGGACGGCACCTGGGGGGTTTACGACGAGGAATTCTTTGGCGACGCCCTGTCGCGGATGAACAGTTTTAATAAACCATTCGCCTCGGTGATCTTCTCTTTGTCGCCGCACGATCCCCTCAAGATACCAAGATACCGCGAGTCCCTGTTCGCTGAATACAAGGATGACGACAAGTTCCGGCGGGCTTTGAGGTATTCTGATCTCAGCCTGAAGGCATTTTTCGAAAAAGCCCGGAACCAGGACTGGTACGAAAACACCGTATTCATAATAACCGGCGACCATCCTTACCACTCGATGCGCAATAACTTTGCCTCCATCTTCCAGGTGCCGCTGTTGATCTACCGTCCTAAAGGCCTGGCGCCGGGCCGGGATGACGGCATCGGTTCCCAGGTGGACATCCTGCCCACGGTTTTGGACCTGCTCAGCCTCTCCACCACCCACGCCTCCATGGGCAGTTCGCTGCTCTCCGGCAAAAAGGAGCATTATGCGGTGGTGCGGCACGGGGCGGAGTTCGCCGTTTTCGACAACCGATTGGTTTTGGTCAGCGACCTGGAGAAGATCAACGGCTTGTATGATCACCGGAAAGACAGCGGTTTTAAGAATGACCTGCAAACAGCAAGGCCGGAAGAAGCCGGGAAACTGTTTGAGTATCTGCGGGCCTATATCCAGCAGGCCTCGTATGCCATTGCCCGGGACAGGATATGTAGAGAGGAAGATATCCGGTAATTGTAGGGACACGGCATGCCGTGTCCTACGAGGTATCGCCAAATACAACGTTATGTCTATTAACAGCCCCAAATACCAAAGAAAATCCATCCGCCTGCCGGAATACGATTATTCCCAGGAAGGCGCATATTTCATAACCGTCTGCACCCAAGATAGATCGTGTCTTTTTGGTAAAATCATCAACAGCCGGATGGAATTGAACGGATATGGAGAGATCGCGGATCAATGCTGGCAAGAAATCCCACAACATTTTACAAATGTTCTATTGGGCGAATATATCATAATGCCTAATCACATTCATGGCACTATTATAATTACCGAACCCACCTTCAGGGACACGGCATGCCGTGTCCCTACCATCAGGCGTATCGTTTGGGAAACCGCAGACAGGGTCATTGTCAACAATTGTTCGTTCATACAAATCTGCGGTAACCAGACAAATCAATGTTGTTCGGGTAAAAAACAAACCAGCAATTTGGCAAAGCCGGTTTTACGAGCACGTCATCCGCAATGATAAATCATACAATAAAATAAGACGTTATATCGTTGATAACCCCCTGTGTTGGCCACAAGATGATGAAAATCCCAACCGCTTAATGATCCGTGAAATTAAAACATAAAAGGAGGCCATCATGAAAACCGCGATCGCATCCTATTTGCTGTTAGTTTTGGCAAGCACCATCTCCGCCGACCCGTTGGCCCAGTTTTCCAGCGACACCATCGAGACCAACGACGGTTCGCTGACCATCTACTTCATCGGCCATGCCACAATAATGATGAAGTACAAGAACCTGGTCATCCACGTGGATCCGGTGAACGAGTTTGCTGATTACAAGAAGATGCCCAAAGCCGACCTGATACTGGTCACCCACGAACACCACGATCACTTTGACGCCGCGGCCATTGCGGCCCTGACCAAGAAGGGCACGGCGGTGGTGCTGAACAATTCTGCCCGCAATCTGCTCAAGTCCGGGCAGGCGCTGGAGCAGGGCGACAGCGCCATCATCCATGGCATCAATATCAGAGCGATACCGGCCTACAACACCACTGCCGGCCGGGACAAGTTCCATCCCCAGGGCCGGGACAACGGCTACGTGCTTACCATCGGCGGCAGGAACATCTACATCGCCGGGGACACCGAGAACACGCCGGAGATGTCACAGCTCAAGGACATCGACATCGCCTTCCTTCCCATGAACCAGCCCTATACCATGACTCCGGAACAGCTGGCCCGGGCGGTCAATGATTTCAAGCCCGGGATTGTCTACCCCTACCATTACGGGGAGACGGACCTCACGATCCTGCCGGGGTTGTTGAAAGACCAGAAACAGACCGAGCTCCGCATCCGTCCTATGAAGTGAGCGGGGGACACGATCCGCAGACGTTGTAGTGAGCGTTAGCCGAACTATTCCTGCAGATTTTCGCAGATAATTTATGTCAGACTTTTTTCTGCGGTAGACCAGAACAATGCTCCGATAGTTTGGACTTGCTTTAAGGGACGAAAAGCGGTAAAATAAAAACCAAGTCAACAAAAGGTGTTAAATCTTGAATATTAGTTACTACTGGCGGGAAGCCATCTCCGGCATGAGGCGGGCCAAGCTGTTAAGCCTGCTTTCCGTCTCCAGCATCACCGCAGCCCTGTTCCTGCTGGGGACCTTTTTGCTGGTGACCCTCAATTTCATGGGTGCCGTCAATAGCCTCAAGGGCAAGTTCCAAATTCAAGCCTTTATCAGCGACGGAGCGGAAATGCAGGAGATCAATGGAACTAAGCGGCTGATAGAAGAGGTGCAAGGGATCAGCCAGGTCCGCTACATCTCCAAACAGGAGGCCCTGGAAGAGTTCCGGCAGGAAATGGGGGCGGCCAGCGATTTTCTGGAAGTATTGGAGAACAACCCTTTGCCCCGGTCCTTCAAGATATCGCTCAACCCCGACCATCAGAATCCCCAGGCCATCGCCCGGATCTCCGAGGACATCGCCAAACTGCCCGGGGTGGAAGAGGTGGAATACGGCAAATCCTGGCTGGTCAAGCTTTACCGCATCGGCAGCCTGCTGGTGGCCATAGATTTTTCATTGCTGATCATAGTCAGCGCTGCGGTGCTGATAGTCGTCTTCAACACCATCCGGCTGACCCTTTACGCCCGGCGCCCGGCCATCGAGATCATGCGGCTGGTGGGGGCCACCGACGGCTTCATCCGCCGGCCCTTCCTGCTGGAGGGCTTTCTGCAGGGGGCTCTGGGCAGCCTGATTGGGCTGGTTATGCTTTATGCCGGCTGGCGGCTGGTGTCCTCCCAGTTTGGGATGCTGAGGTTTTTCACTTTGAGGGAAACGGGCCTGCTGTTTGGGTTCGGGCTGGTGCTGGGGGCTTTGGGCAGCTGGGGCGCGGCCCGGGTATTCCTGAAAAGGATTTAGAACTCAACCCCTATTTCCCCTTCTCTTTCAAAGAGAAGGGGACAGGGGATGAGTTTCAAGTAACAGGCTGGAAGTTCATCTTACTAATATGATTAAAAAATTAATGTTTGGACTGCAAAATGAAGAAAACCACCCCGGAGTATTTTTACACAGTTTACCGGTCACCCATTGGCCAGCTGCACCTGGTAGCCAGTTCCAAAGGGCTGGTGGCGCTGTGTTTCACCAAGCAGTCCTTTGACAGGCTGCTTAAAGGCAGTCAATTTGCAGGGATCAAACCGGAAAGATCGGACCGGCAGTTCAAATCGCTGCTTAAACAACTGGATGCATATTTCAAGGGCCGTCCAATCAAGTTCGTTTACCAGGCAGACCTTCTGTCCGGCACCGGGTTCCAAAAGGCGGTCTGGCAGAAATTATCGGGATTGTTGCCGGGCCAACTTACCACCTATGGGTCTCTGGCCAGGGAGATCAAACGGCCCAAGTCCTTCCGGGCGGTAGGCCAGGCGGTAGGGGCCAACCCATTACCTATAATCATTCCCTGTCACAGGGTGATCTCCTCCATCGGCAAATTGGGCGGGTTTACCGGGGGCATTGGTTTAAAGAAAAAACTATTAAGCATAGAGGGAATAAAAATATGATCCAAAGCCAAAGTGGGTCCGAAAGACGGAGGTTTCTGCGTCTGCCGTTGGAGATCAAGGTTCATTTCAAGGCCCTCAAGGAGGGGGTTTTGGACGTCAAGGGGTTAAAGCTGGCCCGGGTCAAGGACCTAAGCACCGGCGGGGTGCTGTTTTCCGCACCAAAAAAAATGGCGGCCAACCAGGTGCTGCAGATGAGAATCAATTTCATCCGGGCCGGCAAGCCGGTGGAAATGGCCGCCATTGCCCGGGTGGCCCGCTGCCAGAAGGCCAAGACAGGATACAACGTGGGGGTGGAGTTCCTGCAGGTCTATTCCGAGGACCTGAAAACCCTGGAAAGTTTCATCTCCCGTAAGGCCAAAGTCAAAAAGCCGTTGTAAAAATTTGCTTTACAATATTGCAAGAGATATTGTATAATTACCTATAGGTGTGCAGAAAAGGACCATCCCACTAAATACACTAAAGGACTTCAATTGGCAACCAATTTTCGTGCTTTTAGCGGGCAATAGGTCACGGTGGTTTTCGTAATTCGGCATTCTTAATTCGTAATTCAGTTTGGGGCGTCCTTCGGTAGCAAAACAAGCGGGTCTTCTCAGGATGACGCAGCAATTCTCTGGAGTAGGGCGATTAGCTCAGTTTTGGTTAGAGCGCATGCTTGACATGTATGAGGTCACAGGTTCGAGTCCTGTATCGCCCACCATATAGGAATAGGGGTTATGGATTTATCCATAACCCCTTCGTATTTATGGGATGCACCAGGTTCAATCTATTCAAAAACGCCCTTGATGGTGGTGGCCTCCTACGGTTCTTCCCCTTCCACCAAATACGACTAAGGTTATAGTGGGCAGACGTATTTTGTAAAAATAGTGCTTGACAATAAAATATGAATGTGCGATAATGTCGGTATAAATAAATATATACCGACGAATGCGCACATAAGATAATGACCAAGATAAAAAATCATAAAATTAACTCCATATTTAATAAATATGGAGTTATGCGAGCATGTGATGCTGAAAAGGAGGGAATACATCACGAATCTCTTCGGCGTCTTGTGAGTAGTGGTAAGCTTGAACGAATTGAGCGTGGGATGTATCGCCAACCCAGTTCGCTAATAACAGAAAACCATTCATATATCCAAGCATCAAAAAGAATACCACAAGGTGTAATTTGTCTTCTATCTGCACTGAGTTTTCATAAATTTACAGTTCAAATGCCTCGTCAGGTTTGGCTGGCGATAGATTTTAAGGCCCGGCTTCCCCGGAAAGGAGAGCTTAAAATTAAAATTGTAAGATTTTCGGGAAAAGCTCTTACCCAGGGTATTGTAGAATATATAATCGAAGGGGTCAACGTCAAAGTCTACAACCCCGCCAAGACCGTAGCCGACTGCTTCAAATATCGCCACAAAATAGGCCTGGATGTGGCACTGGAGGCCCTTAAGGAGGGTTACCGGAAAAAGAAATTTACCATGGACGAGCTTTGGAAATATGCCAAGATCTGCCGGGTGGCCAATGTAATGCGGCCCTATATGGAGTCACTGTAATGGCGCAAAAGGCCGTAATAAATATTGCCGAGTCGGTCAAGGCAAGGTTGCTCCATATAGCAAAAAGGGATCAGGTAGATTTCAATCTGGTTCTAAATAACTATGTTTTGGAGCGTTTTTTATACCGGCTAAGCCGATCACAATGGAGTGACAGGTTTTTATTAAAGGGTGCGCTCTTATTCAGGCTTTGGTATAAAACGCCTTTTCGTCCTACCAGGGATATTGATCTTGAGGGAAAAACCAAGAACGATTTAAATGAAATAATTGAAATATTCAAAAAGATCTGCGATACTAAAGTTGCAGAAGACGGTATAGTGTTTTTGCCCGAAACAGTTAAAGGTGAAGAAAACAGGGAAGAAGAAGATTATAACGGTATTAAGATAGTATTTCGTGCCAGGATCGATAGAACAGATATCCCAGTACAGGTGGATATTGGCTTTGGAGACGCAGTTGAACATAGTTCCCAAAAAGTTGGATATCCGGTATTGCTGGATTTCCCCATTCCCCAGATGTTAGTGTATCCTCTTTATTCAATGATATCTGAGAAATTCCAAATCATGGTAAAAATGGGCATAACTAATAGCCGGATGAAAGATTACTATGATCTTTGGGTAATATCCCAGCATTCGGATATTGACGGGAAACTTCTATCCCAGGCCATAGAAGCTACTTTTAAGAAAAGAGGTACCCTCATTCCAACAGATATTCCACTATCTTTAGATGAACAATTTGCCGGAGATCATCTTAAGCAAAAGCAATGGACGGCATTTCTAAAAAGAATCGATGTCCCGGAAATGACACCACCCTTAAAAGATATTATTGTTATTTTAAGGAGATTATTGATGCCCCTGGTAGCGGCACTTTTAAACGAAAAGCCTTACCTAAAAACATGGAAAGCTAGTAAGGGCTGGATGGAAAAGCTAACCAAACAATCAAGCATCTTTTAATTTGACAAACCAGGCTGTTGGTGCTAAAATGGAATGGATAAAATGATGCAAAATGCAGATGAAACCTAACATAATCAGGTCTTTAAAAGCAGTTCCGGCAGGCAGGGAAACCGGGGCCGGTGCCTTATAACAGGTGCGTTTTGGTGTAGTTTGCCAGGCGCACCTTTTTAATTTACAACTTACGGCGGACCATGAAAGAAGAACTCAAGATCATTTGCCGGATCCAGGTGCTGGATGCCGATGTCTATGCGACCCGGCAGAGGCTGGAGACCATCCCCCAGGAGCTGAACGAGATCAATATTCGCGAGCAGGAGGGCGCCGGGGCCATGCGTGAGGTCGGGCAAAAACTGGCCGGGAGCGCCAAGGTCAAAAAGGCCGGGGAGCTTGACCTGGAGTCCGCCACGGCCGCTTTACGAAAACTGCACGCCCAGCTTCCCCAGGTAAAGACCAACAAGGAATACACCGCCATGCAGCAGGAGATAGAGCAGGGCAAGGTAAAGATATCGGATATCGAGGAGAAGATCCTGCTGGAGATGGAACATTTGGACGCCCTGGCCCTGCAGGAAAAGGAATTCTCCCGGCAATATGATCTCCTTAAAAAAGACCTGGACGGCAAAAGAAAAACGCTGCTGGAAGAACTGGCCATGATGGAATCCCGGCTGACCGGCCTGCTGACCCAGAGGGAAACGGTGGTCAAAACCCTGCCGCCGGAGATCGCCTCGGTCTATCACCGGATCATGCAGGGGCGGCCCGGGACCGCGGTGGTCCCGGTCAGCGGGGCCTCCTGCGGAGGCTGCTTTGCCAACCTGCCGCCCCAGTTCATCAACGAGATCAAGAAAATGGAGAAGCTGATAACATGCGAAACCTGCGGCCGGATCCTGGTGTGGTCCCAGGAAGGGATTTGACAGGGAACATTACAGGACGAAGGCTTCGACACTGGCTCAGCCGCGCGATTTACGCAGATTTAGCGAATTAAATTGATTGTTGCCCAAAAAACTCATTACTTTATTGAAATCCATCTAAACTCAACAAATTCCTGTCATTCCTGGTTTCCTTATAAATAAGAGATTCTCATCGCATTTAAAAAATATTTACCAACAGGCTAAGGAGGGGATATGATCAAGAAGCACAACAAGATGTCGGCCAGGCTTTCAGTAGTTCTGCGAAAGATCGCTAACGACCACCACCTGTCGCAGGTGGCCGAGGATGAAGGCTGCAGCCGCACCGACCTGAAAGAGGCTCTGGTGGCCCTGGCCGACAAGATAGAACAGGAGACCGGGGTGGACATTGTGACCCTGGCGGTGGACGGGGCGGCCCGGGGCAACCCCGGACCGGCCGGGGCCGGGGCAGCCCTGCTGGACAGCCAGGGGCGTTCCTTGGCCGAAAAGACCATGTACCTGGGCAAGGCCACCAACAACGAGGCCGAATACCAGGCGCTGGTGATGGGCCTGGCCTTGGCCCTGGAGCGGGACCATCCCCGGATCCTGATCCAGACCGACAGCGAGCTTATGGCCAAACAGATCACAGGGGAGTATAAGATCAAGGAACCCCGCCTGAAAAAGTATTTTACCCAAGCCCACGCTCTGCTGGAAAAGTTCCAGAAATGGGAGATCAAAGCCGTGCCCCGGGCCGAGAACCGCCTGGCCGACAGGCTGTCCAATATCGCCATTGACAAAGTCGCAAAGGAAGACTTATAATTAAAGGTTGGGCATCTCCGCATGAGGGCCCATATGGGTATGCTGTAGTCAGTATCCAGTATCCAGAGGGATCCTAAGCAATCACAATATACGGGAGAAAAACGGGCAGGATCGGGTGATCGCTCCCCGCCTCTGGCGGGGGGAGGAAAGTCCGAGCTCCGGAGGACAGGCAGCCCCGGGAATACCGGGGGCTTCGCCGGTAATGCGGCGGAGACGGAAAGTGCCACAGAAAATATACCGCCCCGCCTTTGGCGGGGTAAGGGTGAAATGGCGAGGTAAGAGCTCACCGTCCCGCCGGCAACGGCGGGAGCAAGGCAAACCCCTGCCGGAGCAAGACCAAATAGATTCCGCCGCCAAAGCCTTGTCCTTGTGGCAGGGCTTTAAGAAGGCCGGTCCGGCCGTAAAGCGGAAGGGTAGGTCGCTTGATCTCCCGCTGTAATGGCGGGGGGCAGATAGATGATCATCGTCCCGCCTCTGGCGGGATACAGAACTCGGCTTACAGATCCTGTCCGTTTTTGTCCTGGCTTAGGGTTAACATCCGGGTATCACAAAATTAAATCAAACTGCACAAAAAGTATTTTACCTGATGGAAAAAAACTGGATCTACCCCCAGCCGGTGGAAGCCGGACTGGTCAATAAAATAGCTGCTTCACTGGAAGTACCGGCCATCATTGCCCGGTTGCTGGTGGCCCGGGGGATCACCACCGGGCCCGAGGCCCGGCAATTCTTGCGCCCCACCCTGAAGGATCTTCATGACCCGTATCTGATGAACGACATGGAAAAGACCGTGGTCCGGATAGAAGAGGCTTTGGCCGGCCGGCAGAAGATAATGATCTACGGCGACTATGACGTGGACGGCATCACCGGCACCGCCCTGCTGTGGCGCAGCCTGTTCGCCCTGGGGGCCGAGGCCTCCTGGTACCTTCCCAACCGGATCCAGGAGGGCTACGGCATCTCGGCTTCGGGGGTGGAGGAGGCCCAGCGCCGGGGGGTGAAACTGATCATCTCGGTGGACTGCGGCATCACCGCCCACCCGGAGGTCCTTTTGGCCAAAAGTCTTGGGATAGACTGCATCATTACCGACCACCACGAGACCAAGGACAGCCTGCCGGAAGCGGTCTCCGTGCTGGATCCCAAGCGGGGCGACAGCACCTACCCCTACCAGGAACTGGCCGGGGTGGGGGTGGCCTACAAGCTGATGCAGGCCCTGTACCGCCGGCTGGGAATGGAGGACGCTGCGCTGGAGCAGCACCTGGACCTGGTGGCCCTGGGCACCATTGCCGACATCGTCCCCCTGACCGGGGAGAACCGGGTGCTGGCCAAGTTCGGGATAGAGCGGATCAAGAACAGCAGCAAGCCCGGCATCAGGGCCCTGCTGGAGGTGACCGGGTTGTCCGGCAAGCCGATGGATTCCGGCCAGATAGTCTTTGTGGTGGCCCCCCGGATAAACGCCGCCGGCCGGATAGGCACGGCCGACCTGGCCTTAAGGCTTTTGGTGACCGAGAACCAGGACGAGGCCTTTACCATCGCCAGGTCGCTGGACGAGGAGAACCGCAAGCGCAAGGAGATCGACGAGCTGATCCTGAGCGAAGCCATGGACATGGTGGCGCAGCAGGTCAACCTGAACAAGGAGCGGGTGATAGTGCTGTCCTCCGACACCTGGCACCAGGGAGTGATCGGGATAGTGGCCTCGCGGCTGGTGGAGGCCTTTTACCGGCCCACCATCCTGATAGCTGTGGACGGCGACAAAGGCAAGGGTTCGGCCCGCTCCATCACCGCCTTTCACCTGCACCAGGCCCTCAAGGAATGCCAGCAGCACCTGCTGGGATACGGCGGGCACAAATACGCGGCCGGCCTGTCGATCGACGCCGGGAGCATCCCCCAGTTCCGGACCGACATCAACAAGTATGCCGATGAGGTATTGAGCCCCGAGGACATGATCCCCAGCCAGACCCTGGACGCCGAGGTGGACCTGGACTCCATCGATCTGGAAACGGCCCAAAGCTTTTCCCTGTTCGCCCCCTTCGGCCCGGGCAACCGCCATCCGGTGCTGGTATCGGACCAACTGCGGGTGGTGGGAACGCCCTACATAGTGGGCAAGAATCATTTGAAATTCAAGGTCAAGCAGAACCAGAAGATATTCGACACCATCGGTTTTTCCTTCGGCGACCTCTTGGACGAACTGGAGGACCGGGACTGCAGCCTGGACCTGGCCTTTGTGCTGGAGGAGAACGAGTGGCAGGGCCGCAAGAAGCTGCAGCTGCGGGTCAAGGATATCAAGGTGCGGTAGCCAGTATTTAGCAGATTTATTTTATTAGGAATCCAGGAAACCATGAAAACGAAACCGTAGAGAAATTTGGTTAATAACTAACTTCCCAATAAAATCAAGTTGAGTACCTTTGATCCTTGCGCGATTATTCAAGTACACCAGTTAACAAAAATTAAAAGATAATTTCCCATGCAAAATAAAAATTTTATTAAAATCCTGGCTTTTGCCTTTTTTACAGCAAGTAAACAGATAACAAAAATATATTTTCCTGCCTTTCCTGGCTTCCTTATAGTTTTGGCTTATCTGGGTTAGGATGCAGAAGATCAAAACGCAGCACCATAAAACCGTCCTTTCTACCGGGCTGACCGCGGTCAGCGAGAACATCCCCGGGGCCGCCTCCATCGCCGTGGGGCTGTGGCTGGCCCGGGGCTCGCGCGACGAATCCCAGGCCTCCCGGGGGATGTGCCACTTTATAGAGCACATGGCCTTCAAGGGCACCAAGACCCGGAGCGCCCGGGACATCGCCCTGTGCCTGGAATCGGTGGGCGGGCACCTGGACGCCTTTACCTCCAAGGAGGAGACCTGTTTTTACGCCCGGGTCCAGCAGCGCCACCAGGCCCTGGCCCTGGAGCTGATAGCCGACATAGTCACCAACCTGAAGTTCGATCCCCGGGACGTGGCCCGGGAGAAAATGGTGATCGCCGAGGAGATCAAGAGCGTGGAAGACACCCCGGACGACCTGGTGTATGAACTTTTTGCCGAGGCCATGTTCGACGGGCACCCCTTGAGCTTTCCCATCCTGGGTTCAAGGAAAAATTGCCGGGATTTCACCGCCCCCAAGGTCAAAAACTTTTGGCGGGATTGCTACCGGCCGCCCCACATGATGGTGTCCCTGGCCGGCCAGGTGGATCACCGGGGTTTTTGCCGGATGCTGGAAAAGTATTTTCCCGGCCCGGCCCAAAAGCAGGAGCTGGCGGTCAAGCCCTTTGTCCCGGATTTCAAGCCTTCGTTAAAGATGCTGTCCCGCAAGATATCCCAGGCCCACATCTGCCTGGGGGTGCCGGCCCTGGCCACCAACGATCCCCGGCGCTATGTCCTTCTGGTCCTGAATACCATCCTGGGCGGGGGCATGAGCTCCCGGTTGTTCCAGAAGATCCGGGAACAAAGCGGGCTGGCCTATTCGGTCTTCTCCTTCACCGATCTTTACCGGGATACCGGAGTGCTGGGAGTCTATCTGGGGGTGTCTCCCGACAAGACGGACCAGGCCCTGGCCATGGCGCTCAAAGAGATCAGGCAAATGTCCAGGAATCCCGTTTCCCGGGCCGAACTGGACAACGCCAAGGAGCAGCTTAAGGGCGGCCTGTTCCTGGGAATGGAGAGCACCTCCAACCGGATGATGCGCCTGGCCAAGATGGCCCTGCACCACGAACCCTATCTGACCCCTGAGGAGACCGCGGTCCTGATAGACCGGGTAACGATAGACCAGGTGCGGCAGATGGCCCAAAGCCTGCTGGTGCCCCAAAAGCTGGGGGCGGCCATCCTGGGGCCGTTGAACCAGAAGAAATATTCCCTGGCCAGACTGCAGGAACAATTGTAAACAACTTACGGTGAACAGTGAATATTATCGACGGGCACCCAACGATAACCAAAAATAAATTTCAATGACCAATACACCAGAATTACCAAAGCTTAAAGACAAACTGCAGCGCCGGGAATATTTGGAAGTCTTGCGGAAAATGACCGGCGAGCAACGGGTGGTGCTGGGTTTTGAACTTCACGACCTGGCCCTGCGTCTGATGCAGGACGGGATCCGCGACCGGCATCCCGAATACGATGACAGGCAAATCCAGCAGGAAACTGCCAAGCGTCTATTGCGATGCAACAGATAGAATTTTTTACTTCGGTGATAAGGGCGCTTAACGAGATCGGCGTCCAGTACATGCTGACAGGCTCGGTGGCCTCGAATTTCTACGGCCAGCCGCGGCTGACCCATGACGTGGACCTGGCGGTGGTGCTTACGTTTGGGCAGATAAAAGTACTGGCTTCGAAATATCCCGCGCCCCGATATTATCTCAGCGAAGATGCGGCGGCCGAAGCGGTCAAAACCAGGGCCATGTTCAATCTGATCGACTCGGAGACAGGGCTTAAGGCCGATTTCTGGATTTATGATGAAGATGATGCCCTGAAACGTTCGGCTTTCCTCCGCCGCCGTCAGGCTGTGGTACTGGGTCAGAAAACATTCATCGCCACGCCCGAAGACATCATACTGCTGAAACTAGACTGGCACCGGCAGGGGGTAGAAAATACGGTTCAATTCAAAGACGCCTTGGCTGTTTTGGAGATACAACGGAAAGATCTGGATATGGATTATCTGCGATCAATGGCACGGTCCATTGGCCTAACTGAGCTATTGGCATCCTTGGAAGCACAGGCGGTGACTGATTGACAAGAGCCGGCCTTTGATCATTGCCGGGGCATGCGCTTCAATATTCCGCGGTTTTCATAAATACAAATAATCATACAAGGGGAAACATCATGTCTGCCAAGTCAAAAGCCAAGAAGGCCGAGCTGATGCCGTCCAAACGCTCGGCGGCCATGCAGGCTTCGCCCATCCGCCGGCTGGTGCCGCTGGCCGACCAGGCCAAGTCCAGGGGAACAAAGGTCTACCACCTGAACATCGGCCAGCCCGACATCATCACTCCCAAAGAGATCATGGACGCCATCCGCAACTTCCGGGAGGAAGTGCTGGCCTACGGCCCCAGCCTGGGCCTGCCGGAGCTGCGCCAGGAGATCAAGCGTTATTTTGAGAAACTGGACATCATGCTCTCGGTGGACGACGTGATGGTGACCACGGCCGGGTCAGAGGCCATAGTATTCGCCCTGATGGCGGTGGGCGACCCCGGGGACGAGGTTCTGGTGCCCGAGCCCTTTTACACCAATTACAACGGCTTCGCCAGCATGGCCGACATCAAGCTGGTGGCGGTGCCCACCGACGTGGAGGACGGCTTCGGCATGCCCAGCAAGGCCGAGTTCGCCAAACGGATCACCAAAAAGACCAAGGCCATCCTGTTCTGCTCGCCCAACAACCCCACCGGGGCGGTATTTTCCCGTTCCGACCTGGAGATGCTGGCCGGGCTGGCCAGGGAGAAGAACCTCTGGCTGCTAGCCGACGAGGTCTACCGGGAATTCATCTACGACGGCGGCTACCATACCAGCATCCTGCACATCAAGGGGGCCGAGGACCGGGCCATCATGCTGGACTCCGTCTCCAAGCGCTTCTCGGCCTGCGGGGCCCGGGTGGGCTGCCTGGTCAGCCGCAATCCCCATATCATGCAGGCCGCGCTTAAGCTGGGCCAGGCCCGGCTCTGCCCGCCCACCATTGAGCAGGTGGGGGCCATCGCCGGATACAAGAACATCCACAAATACCTGAAGAAGATGGTGAACGAGTACCAGCACCGCCGGGACATCGTCTGCGACGAGCTGGCCAAGATCGAGGGGGCGGTGTTCACCAAGCCTAAGGGGGCTTTCTACATCATGCCCCAGCTGCCGATAGACGACTCCAACAAGTTCGCCCAGTGGATGCTGACCGACTTTTCCCACCAGGGTGCCACCACCATGGTGGCCCCGGGCGACGGATTTTACGCCGACCCCAGCAAGGGCAAGCAGGAGATCCGGATCGCCTACGTTTTAAAGGGGGCCGACCTCAAGAAAGCCATGCAGCTGCTGGCCCTGGGGGTCAAGGCTTACAACGGAAGAAGGTAGATTACTGGACAAAAGCAAGGGGCGATTTTAACAAATCGCCCTTTTGGCTTTTTAAGCAAATAAGTGTTGTCAAAAATCAGGACAGTTGTTATAATGTTAAAAAAGGCATCATTAATCATATATTAAACAAAAATGAAATCCGTCAAGCTCAAGATCACCAAGCTCAATTCCCTGGCGCTGATACCAGCCTATGCCACCAAACATGCCGCTGGGATGGACCTTTGCGCAGCTTTGGAAAAACCAATATCCCTAAAACCACGCCAGATCAAACTGGTCCCCACCGGGCTGGCTCTGGAAATTCCCGTGGGCTACGAAGGCCAGATCCGTCCCCGCAGCGGCCTGGCGCTGAAGCACGGCATCTCCATCGTCAACGCACCGGGCACCATTGACGCCGACTACCGGGGCGAGGTGGGAGTGATCCTGGTAAACCTGGGAGCAAAGAACTTTACCATCAACCCCGGGGACAGGATAGCCCAGCTGGTCATCTCTCCAGTGGTCAGGGTCCATATCCTTGAAACCAAGACACTAAAGAAAACCAAACGGGGATCTGGCGGCTTCGGACATACTGGTATAAATGGCAAAAAATGAAAACCGAAAAGGAAATATTTGACCTAATTATGGACACTGCCAAGGAAGACGAACGCATCCGCGCAGTGATCTTGAACGGCTCACGCGCTGATCCTAATGCTTCCAGAGATATCTTTCAGGATTATGACATTGTTTATCTTGTTACGGAGGTTGCCCCATTCAGACGCAATTACGATTGGATCAAGCGTTTTGGCGAACTGATGATCCTACAGACACCCGCAGATATGGAAGAGCCCCAACCATCTGATGACGGCAATTACACATACTTGATGCAATTTGCCGATGGTAACCGGATCGATCTTAGTATCTGTCCTGTCTCACAGGCCTGCAAGGTTACCAACGACAGCCAGAGCCTTTCAATGCTGGACAAAGATGGGATTGTTGGTACTCTGCCCCCACCAAGCGATGCTGACTATCTCCCGCGGCCGCCATCAGAAAAACAGTTTGCCGATTGCTGCAATGAATATTGGTGGGTCTGCCCATATGTGGCCAAGGGTTTGTGGCGGGATGAATTGACATATGCCAAGCATATGCTCGACAATGTGGTCAGGGAACAGCTGGTGAAGATGTTGGAATGGCATATCGGAATAAAAACAGGATTCTCTAAAAATCCCGGCAAAATGGGGAAGTATTTTAAAAACTATCTAGAACCGGAGTTGTGGCAGCAATTGACAAAAACTTATTCCGCTTCTGACTTCAAGGATATTTGGCAATCACTATTCATCATGTGCACCCTCTTCAGGACAGTATCTACCCAGGTGGCGGGGCATTTTGGCT
Organism: uncultured bacterium; assembly: GCA_963780225.1. Lineage (GTDB taxonomy): Bacteria > Edwardsbacteria > AC1 > AC1 > EtOH8 > UBA5202. The sequence continues at coordinate 125,075 of CAWAAX010000003.1, forward strand.
ATAAATATCCTTTGGAAGATGATAAAAAAGTCACTGCTCATCTCCACCGTATCAAGTCCTTACCCAAAGACGCTGAAGCTATCTATTAATCTTGTCGTAAAATGTCTGAACACTCCAAACATTTCGCCTCGGCCCTGGCCGAACCCAAGTTCGCCCTGTTTTCGGCCGGGCAGTTCATCTCCCAGTTCGGCGACTTCCTGGCCCAGATCGCCCTGATCGCGGCGGTGGGCGAGTTCACCACCCGGGCACCTTTGGCCTATTCCCAGATCCCGGTGGCCATCGCCCTGCCGGCCCTGCTGTTCGGGCCGTTCATCGGGGTGCTGATAGACCGCCGCTCCAAGCGTCACATGCTGATGCTGGCCGACGGGGCCCGGGCCCTTATCATCCTGGCCATACCGATACTGATCAAGCTGACAGGAACGGTGATCGTGCTGTTTCCCCTGGTCTGCCTGAACTACCTGTTCGTGCTGTTCGCCAATTCGGCCCGGGTCTCCTACATCCCCTACCTGGTGCCGCCGGAGAAGATCTTCGCCGCCAACGCGGTGATGGACTTCATCAACAAGCTGGCCGGGGTGCTGGGGTTCGTGGGCGGCGGTCTTTTAGTGGTGGGGCAGTTCTGGAAGCATTTGCACATCGAACCCTGGGAGGCCGGGTTCTACCTGGACAGCCTGTCCTTCGCCGCCTCTTTGCTGACCCTGGCCCTGATCAAGTCCTATGAGAAATTACCGGAGCGCACCAAGGAAGAAGGCTTTGGCCGGTTGTGGCAAAAGCGCTGGAAGAACATTCGAACCGACCTGGCCGAGCTGAAGCACGTCTATCAGGTGAACCACAAGGTGCGCTTTGCCACCTTTTCCCTTTTGCTGGTCTCCATCTTCGGCGGCAGCCTGTATCCCCTGGTGATCGTGATCGCCCAGAAGGACCTGAAAGTGGGGGCCGGGACCAGCGGGGTCGGCTTCCTGGGCGGTCTGCTGGGCGGGGGGATGATGACCGGGGCCCTGCTGTCGGGCTTCCTGCTGCACCGGCTGTCCCGCCGCCATATCATCATCGGAGGTCTGTTCGGTTTAAGCCTGATGGTGATGCTGTTCGCCAAAAGCTCCAGCTACTGGCACCTGCTGGCCATTACCTTCATGGGGGGAGTGTTCCTGCAGCCGGTGATGACCGCCCAGAACACCCTGTTCCACGAGTCGGTGGACCGTTCCATCTGGGGGCGGATCTTCTCGGCCCGGGACATCATCCTGGACGCCGGTTTCGTGGCCAGCGCTTTGACTCTGGGATTCCTGGCCCAGCTGGTGCTGCCGGCCTTCGGCTCGGTCAACCAGGAACGGACCGTTCTTTTCTGGAGCGGCGTTTCCCTGGCAGTTCTGACCCTGGCGGGTTTAAGGATCGTGCGCCGGCAGAAAAAGACCGAGCGCAGTAATCCCGAAGCTGGATCAGATGTCTGACATCAAATCAAATCTATCCCCCCGGCTGCTGGCCCAGATCAAGCGTCTTGACCTGAAGGCCCGGATGGTGGTGGAGGGTTTTCTGACCGGCCTGCACAAAAGCCCCTATCACGGGTTCTCGGTGGAGTTCGCCGAATACCGGCCCTACCTGCCGGGCGACGAAGTAAAAAGGATCGACTGGAAGGTGCTGGCCCGGAGCGACAAATATTTCGTCAAAGAATTCGAGGAGGAGACCAACCTTAAGGCCTATATTCTGCTTGACAGTTCGGCCTCCATGGGTTACCATAGTCCAAATGTGGACAGCAAACTGGAGTACGGTTCCTACCTGGCCGCGGCCCTTTCATTTTTGCTGCTTTCCCAGAACGACGCGGCGGGCCTGGCCCTGTTCAACAGCCGGCTGCAGAGATACCTGCCGCCCCGCTCCCGGCGCAGCCACTGGCACTCCATTTTGCAGGAACTGAACCAGGCCAAACCCCAGGGCCGCACCGGATACAAAAAGATCTTTCAGGAACTGGCCGGGCACCTGAAGCGCCGGGGCCTGCTGGTGCTGATCTCCGACCTGTGGGGCGACGATGACGAGATAATCAATTCCCTGAAAAATCTCCGCCACCTTAAGCACGAGGTGCTGGTGTTCCACCTGTTGGACCCGGACGAAGCCTCTTTTCCCTTCAAATCCGAAGCGGTGTTTGCCGACATGGAGACCGGCCAGGAGCTGCAGATAAACCCGGCCGACATCAAACAAAAATATCTGGCAGCTTTAAAACAGAGAACAGATCATCTGGGACGGGAATGCCGCCGCCATCTGATAGACTACCAGCCTATCGTGACCGACCAGCCTTTTGACCAGGCCCTGCTCAAATATCTGCATAAAAGACAAAAGCTGGGGTGACCCCCGGGGAAATATTTCAGGACACTGATTGATACTGAGGGACATAAAAATAAGAGATCTCAGGCCTATAGATACTGGGATATTTTGATGACATTATTTGTTGGCTGAAGATCATCCAGGGTAAACAGAAAGCAGAAAAAATTATCGGGAGCAGCCAGATGCCAAAACTGACCGAACGCAGAATTACCGAACGCCGCCGGGCCGATCGGCGGCAGGAACAACGGGCTGGATACGGACCGGAAAGCGGAAACGAGCGCCGGCAGAAGAACCGGCGGCAGCAGTCCAGGCGCAAATACCACGAACAAAAATTGGAGAAACTACCATGAAGGAAAGCAAGCTGGTAGTCCGTTATTTAACCGGCCGGGTGTCCAAAGGCAGGACCCTGGATTTTTCCTCGACCAAGGACAGCTTTCACATCCTGGCGGATGACGACCCCAAAAATCCGATTGAGATCAGACTGGGGCAAGTTAAAGCTGTATTCTTTGTCAAGGACTTCATCGGCAACCGGGAGTATGACGAACGCAAGGAATTCAACGGCAGCAGTCCGATGATCGGGAAAAAAATACAAGTCACTTTTAATGACGGAGAAGTCCTGACTGGACGGGCCGAGATTTATATGCCTAACCGCAAGGGTTTTATGTTCTTTCCGGCCGACCCCAAATCGAATACCGAAAAAGTATTCGTGGTCAATAGTTCGGTGAAGGAAGTTAAATTTCTATAGTGGAATTGCCCGGGGACACTACGAAGGTCAAGACGATACCGGTTATTTCCAGGGTTTTAAGGCGGCGTGATGCCGGGGGACATAGAGGGGATACGAAAGAATGATACAATCTAACGAGGTGATCATCCGAATGAAAAAAGCGGGCCTTCTGTTTTTAACTGTTTTGGCCATAACCGTTGCCGCCTGGGGTAGCCCCATTCAGCCGGGCCGGAATTTCGGGCTGGGGCTGGTGGCCGGAGATCCTACCGGGCTGTCCCTGAAATACTGGAAGGGGTCGACCAACGCCATCCAGGGGAGCCTGGCTTGGTCTTTTTTGAAGAACGGGTATCTTCGGGCCAATGCCGATTATCTATGGCATGACTATGATCTAATAACCGTGGAAAAGGGATCCCTGCCACTATATTACGGTCCCGGCGTTACGCTGTGGGCCGGCCGGGTCAGGGATGATCATGGCGGAGCCAACATAGGTGTTAGGGGCGTTTGCGGGCTGGAGTATATCTTCAAGGGTGCTCCGTTCGATCTATTCCTGGAACTGGCTCCGACCCTGGACCTTGCGCCTGCCACCGGTCTTTGGCTACAGGGCGGTCTGGGAGCCAGATATTATTTCTGAAATTCAGGCTTAAAAGAAAACATAAAGGGCTGGAAGCTTTGCTTCCAGCCCTTTTGCCGTGATGCCGTAATTCTCTATTTTAATACTTCGATCATTTCCCGGTGTATCTTCCCGTTTGTGGCCAGGCACTCCGGTACGTAGATGCTGAACTTCTGTCCCTTGAAACCGCTCAGCTTTCCCCCGGCTTCGGTCACCATCAAAGAAGCGGCCGCCATGTCCCAGGTCTTCAGCTTCATCTCCCAGAACCCGTCGAACCGGCCGCAGGCCACGTAGGCCAGATCCAAAGCCGCCGAGCCGGGACGTCTAACCGCTTGGGCCCGCTTGATGAACCGTTTGAAGTTGTCCAGATTGTCCTGTTTGGAATAGTGGACATCGTAGGGGAAGCCGGTGGCCAGCAGGCTTTTTTTCAAAGAAGTCTGGGAGGATACTTTTATCTTGTTTCCGTTCATCCAGGCGCCCAGGCCTTTCCGGACGGTGAACAATTCGTTCAGATTGGGATTGTATATGACGCCCAGCACGACTTGTCCCTTAAATTCAAAAGCGATGGACACGCACCAGAAGGGGAAGCGGTGGGCATAGTTAGTGGTGCCGTCCAGGGGGTCTATGATCCAACGCCGGTCCGATTGGGTGCGATCCCGGTTCGTTTCTTCGGTCATAATGTCATCGCCGGGGAAATTCCGGCGAAGCATTTTAACTACCAGGGCCTCGGCCGCGCGGTCGGCCTGGGTCACCAGGTCTATCTCGCCCTTGTATTCCACCTTCAGGTCTCCCTGGGACATGGCCTTGAGCAAGCGCCCGGCCTTTTTTGCGGCCAGCACCGCGGTCTTGAATTCTTTGTCGAACATCAAGCAGTATCTAATATTATTAAAGGTGATTGTAAATATTGGGATTTTATTAGGAATCCATGAAAACAGGAAAACTATATACGGGAAATATTGATTCCTGGGATTCCTGCCTTCCTTATAAATATTATTTCAAGGTATGTTCCATATCTTGTGCATCTGCCGGATAATGCTGACATTCAGCAGCAGCTCCCCGGCCAGGGCCTGGTATCTGCGGACCGTCTGCATTTCCGGGGCATTCGGCCCTTCGGCAGGCTGAAGGATAAAAACTATCTTCTGGTCAACAGCGGCAATCATGCGGGCGGCCTGTTCAACTTCTTCTATCGTGGTTTTGTCACAGATCACCATCTTGACGAAAACCCTGTCCCTGGCGGTCTCCAGGAACTGTTGCTGTGCGTCCCAGATGTCTTTCCCGCAGGCTGAGGGAGGCTTGATGTCCATGGCCACCACGTCCATACCAGAGATTACGGTTGCCAGATCTTTAGGCAAGGTGCCGTTGGTCTCCAGGTACAGCCGGTGACCGTGCTTTTTCAATTCCGGGATCAGGGCCGCAATGAACTCTGTTTGCAACAATGGCTCGCCGCCGGTGAAGGAAACGAAATCGCCCGGAGCAGTCAAGCCGGTTATTTTAGCCACCGCTTCCAGGAGATCCATCTCAACCGCCTTGTTCCCGGCTTTGGCCAGCGGAGTGTCGCAATAGCTGCAGTCCAGGTTGCACCCGGCAAAGCGGACGAAGGTGGTGGGCTCGCCCAGGTACATGCCCTCGCCCTGCAGGGAGTGGAATATTTCGGTGATCCTGGCGTTCACGGTCATTTATATATCTTATAATCTGAATTACTGCTCTCCACCCGGATCCTTCCCTTGCTGATCAGGGCGTTCCAGCCGGCCTGCATCCATGTATGGGTGGGTAACATGAACTCCTCAAACATGGCGAATTCTGTTTTTGCGGCAAACTCGTTCAACGGCCATTTTAACTTTGGCATGGTAACATCGATCTCTTTCAGGGACATATCCTGCGGGTCATAGCTCACCGTGCCGGCCAGGTCGCCGCCTTTGGGTTTTATCGGCTTGAACTTTATGCTGAACTCGGTCTGTTTGACGGAGAACTCGTATTTTGGGTCATTGAACTTGGGAAGCTTTAATTTTTCCTGACGTTTGTTCTTTTCCGGTTCTTTATACTGATCCTTGTCGGTGGTGCTTATTATGTGGAATTCCAGCAAGGAATCCCCTTTGTACTTGTGCCAGGAGATTACGGTGTCGGTCTTTTCGACCAATCCCTGTTTGTCCAGTTTGTGGACATAGCTGAGGGTGGTGAAGCTGTAGACCAGATTCTTCTTGATCTCTTTCTGCCGGTCCAATTGCTGTTGGACCTGGTTGAGCACGGAATCCTGGGCAACTGCTGATAGCTGAGAAATGGCTATTATGAAAATAGTGAGTAAATAACGCATAGCAGTCAATTTCAATGTTCTTATATCGTTGGGTCTACTATATCGTTGGGTCTACTATTTCCGCTTCCTTGAATCCCTTGGCCCGCAAAAGGCAGGAATCACAAGTCCCGCAGGGTTTCTTTCCCCCCCGGTAGCAGGACCAGGTCATCTGATGAGGCACTCCCAACCGAATTCCCAATTTTACGATCTGGGATTTGGATAGTTTTAACAACGGGGCAATGATCTTGATCGGTTTTCCCTGGCGCCCGGCCTTGGTTCCTAGCGTAAAGACTTTGGCCATGGCCGAAATGAAATCCGGTCGGCAGTCGGGATAGCCGGAGTAGTCCAGTGCGTTGGTCCCGATCATCACCGCTTCGGCGTCTATGGCCTCGGCGCAGGAAAGCCCATAGCTCAGGAACAGCGTGTTCCGGCCCGGCACGTAGGTGGAGGGGATATTGGATCCAATTTCTCCGGCATTCTTAGCGCTGGGAAGAGCGGAGGTCTTGTCCAGCAGGCTACTGCCCCGCCAGGGTAATTTTACCGGGATGACGTCATACGCCACCCCGGTCTTTTTGCATATTGCCTTGGCCGAAGCTATCTCCCGGCTGTGCCTTTGTCCGTAGTCAAAGATCAGGGCCCGGGACTGCCAGCCCTGGGCCAGGGCCCAGTAAAGCACGGTAGCCGAATCCAGCCCGCCGGAGAGCAGCACCACGGCCTTTTTAGAACGGGCCATAGGTGGCCTTGGCATGTTCGGTCTCCCAAACCGAAACCTTGTTGATCTTGACCTTGGGCGAGTTGAACTTCAGGGCCATCTCCTCGAAGACCACCCTGGCGATGTTCTCGGCGGTGGGGTTGATCTTGTCGAAGGGTTTTACCTCGTTCAGGTCCTGGTGGTCAAAGCGGCCCAGCAGGTTTTCCAGCGCATCCTTGATGTCGCCGAAATCGGCCACCATCCCGGTCTTGTTAAGCTCCTTGGACTTAAGCTCCACTTCCACCTGATAATTGTGGCCGTGGACCTTTTCACACTTCCCGGCATAGTCCCGTAAGTGGTGGGCGGCCGAGAAATTCTTGTAAACCGAAACAAAGTGCATGGTCTCTCCTTGAAAAAAACAATTGTAAAACTCAACCCCTTTCTCCCCTTCTCTTTGCTTCGACACGCTCAGCACGAGCCCAAGAGAAGGGGACGGGGGATGAGTTCAGAAAATCAAAAATACTACCGCCGGCGGTAAGGCTTGGATCCCGATCCCCGGCTATTGCGGGCCGGCGCGGTGTGGGTCCTGACCGGAACGGTGGATTGATAGGGATGACCCGTGGCCACCGGGATCGGCCGGCCCAGCAGGCGTTCCACCTGGGCCAGGTCCTGACGCTCCTCGCTGTCGCAGAAGGAGACGGCTGTGCCCAAGGCGCCGGCCCGGCCGGTGCGGCCGATGCGGTGGACGTAGGCTTCGGCTTCGTGCGGCAGGTCAAAGTTCACCACATGGGAGATATTATCGATGTCTATTCCCCGGGAGACCACGTCCGATGCCACCAGCACCCGGATGGATCCGGTCTTGAAGCCCTGCAGCACCCGCTCCCGGGTGTTCTGGGATTTGTCGCCGTGGATGGCCTGGGCCGGAATGCCCCAGGTGGTCAGGCGCCGGGACAGCCGGTCGGCCCGCACCTTGGTGCGGGTAAAGACCAGGGTCCGCTCCATGCCTTTCTGGGAAAGCAGATGGCGCAGCAGGTCCGGCTTGTCGTCCTTCTCCACAAAGTAGACCGACTGTTCCACCGTATCGGCGGCCGCATACTCGGCCATGATGGAGATGGAGACCGGCTGGTCCAGGATGCCCCCGGCCAGCGTGCGGATCTCGGGGGGCATGGTGGCCGAGAAGAACAGGGTCTGGCGCCGGCTGGGCACCTTGGCCACTATCTTCTTGATGTCATTGATGAAGCCCATGTCCAGCATCCGGTCGGCCTCGTCCAGCACCAGGATCTCCACTTTGTGCAGCAGCACCATTTTCTGGTCCATCAGGTCCAGCAGACGCCCGGGGGTGGCCACCAAAATGTCCACTCCGCCCCGCATGGCCTTAGCCTGGGTGCCCTGGTAAACGCCGCCGTAGACCACGGCCGAGCGCAGGTTGATGTTCCGGCCGTAGGCCGCGAAGCTCTGGCCCACCTGGGCCGCCAGCTCCCGGGTGGGGGTGACGATCAATGCTCTTATTGTCCGGTACTGTTCCTTGGTGATCTCCGGACGGTCCAGCCTCTGCAGTATCGGCAGGGCAAAGGCCGCGGTCTTACCGGTGCCGGTCTGGGCGCAGCCCAAAATATCCTTGCCGGCCAGGGCCACCGGGATGGCCTGCTGCTGAATGGGAGTGGGCTCGGTGTAGCCCTCGGTGATCAATGCTTCCAGCAGATTTGGGTTCAGTCCCAGCTGGTCGAAGCGCAGGGTGGGTTCGGTGGAAACGGCTTTGGGGGCCCGGGGCAGCGGGGTTTGAACCGGTGGAATATACTGGGGACGGACCGGAACATGCTGAACCGGCCTGGCCGGGTGCTGCACCGCAGGCCGGTTTGCCTGCTGGGGATGCTGCCGTCCCGGTTGAGCCTGGGCCGTTCCAGGCTTGGAAGCCGGCCTTGGGGTTTGGGGAGGCCTGTTCGGCTGGTGAGGCTGGGACCGCTGTCCCTGAGCCGGGGCTCCCTGGGGCCTGGCCGGGCGGGCGGTTTGATGATTCTGGGTCCTGACCGGGGCATGGGCCGCAGTTGCGGCCGGTTTTCGGTGGGGCTCGGCCTGGTGTCTGGCCGGGGCCGCAGCATGGTGTTGAACCGGCGGGGCCGGGGTCTTCTTTTTGCGTTTGAAAAGGCTTAAAAGTTTGCGTAATGGCATAATCTCTCTCTCCAATTAACATGGACAATGATCAATGATCTGTCCGTTGTTAATTGCTAATGGTTAATTGTTTTGGTCTGGGTATTCGGCCGCCACGGTTATGGCGATGCCGCCCCGCACTCTAAAATTGCCCGTCACCAGCATTTGACGGGGCTGGACAGCCTTCACCAAGTCGTCCAGGATCTGGTTGACCACCGCCTCGTGGAATACGCCCTTATTGCGGTAGGTCCACAGGTAAAGCTTGAGCGATTTGGATTCCACCACCAGCCGGTCCGGGATGTAGCTGACGGTGATGGCGCCGAAGTCCGGCTGCCCGGTGATTGGGCAGAGGGAGGTGAATTCTTCGGTCTCCAGGATCACCCGGTAATCGCGCCCGCGGTTCTGGTTGGGGAAGGCTTCCAACTTTCCCGAGGGCTTGAGCACCTTGCGGCCCAAAAGGGTCAGGCCGAATTTGTTTTTGGGCATAGATAAAGACCTTTCATGGTTTTTCTGCTATCTGCCGTACTCACAGTTTATCTTTTACGTTTAACGTTAATACGTAGTAACGTTATAACGATTTATTTTTGCTTTCTGTGGCTAATTATGATATTCACTTCGTAGTGTCCCGTAATAGGCAAGGTCCTCGAACTTGTCCCACTTCTTTACGTGCTGGCGCAGGCAGCCTTCGTACTTCATTCCTATTTTCTGCATCACTTTTCCCGAGGCCGGGTTGCGGGCAAGATGAGTGGCGTAGATCTTATTGAGCTTGGGTCCGGTGAACCCGTAATCCAGCAGGGCCCGGGCGGCCTCGGTGCAGAAGCCCCTGCCCCAATAAGGCACGGCCACCCAGTAACCCATCTCGGCCCGGTGGTGATCCTTGCTGATGGTCAGGCCGATGGCCCCGATCAACTGTCCCGACTCTTTCAGGGTGATGGCCAGGGTCAGGCCCGAGCCCAGCTCCCAGGTCTTCTGGTGGGTGCCGATCCAGGATTCCGCCGCCCCGTCGGGATAGGGGTGGGGCATGTTCATGGTGGTGTCGGCGACCTCGAAGCGTCCGGCCAGTTTCTGGACCTCGGGGGCGTCAGCCAAAGTGAAGGGGCGGAGGATCAGGCGTTCAGTGGTTATGGTTGGTATAATGGTCATGGTTTGTTTAATTGACATCTTTTGGTTTTACTGCTTTCAACGAGAACATCTATAGGACAGTTTTACATCGCCGGTAGGTAATAAGTATCTATTATTTCAGTAGTAGCATTTTTTTGGTATTGCTGAAGGTAGTTGTTTCCAACCGGTAAAAATATAACCCGTTAGAGACAGCATTCCCGCTCTCATTTGTTCCCTGCCATGCTACAGTATAATAACCGGATTTCTGGGGTTGATCAACTAAAATTTTTACCAGTTGCCCGTTTATGTTATAGATTTTGATTTTAACTATAGTCTCTTGAGGAAGTTGATAACTTATGACAGTTTCTTCATTGAAAGGATTGGGTCGATTTTGGAATAAAGGTATTTCCTGGATCGGACCTGTTGTCTCAGCAGACGCTGTGTAGCTGTAAACGTCACCGTCATGGGGAGGCCTTTGTCCTAGGGTGGAGGCAACCCAGATCTCGCCTTCCTCCGGTTTGGTTGACCAGGTTATTATCCTGGGGGTAACGGCGCCCCGGTTGAAATAAAAACGTGATCCACAGATATAAATATAGCTATAAACATCCGTTGGCCAATGATAGGAAACATAGCCTACACCCTTACTGCTTGCCGTTGGGCTTATGGCCCAGGCACTCTTTTTCATGCTGGACCAACTGTTGGAGGTATCCAGTGGAACCTTGACCCCGTTAGTAATATCCCATACTTCAGCCCACAGAGTATCCAAGGTATCATGGGGGCCCTCCTTAACCTGCCATCTGATCTCATACTCGGATCCACGCCAAGGCCAGTATTGGTCTATGTTGGCATTGGCCCTTAGGGTGTCGGTTGAAGGAGGCCTTAATATGTTTACATCGTTTTTAATCTTAAATGAATAAGGGCTAAAGGTATTGCGGTCAACGGCGATTTTTATCTCTGCCACCACCCCGTCAATAGGGTCCGGTACCCATGACAAAGGATTCGCAGTTTGCGGGCAGTAAAATATTATGTTTGGAATTAGCAAAACAGATGTGGTTGCATCCCAAAAATCAAAGCCGTAAATGGGAGTATAATCATTGGCCGCGGTGGTGTCTTTTAGGATTTCCCGGAATCTCAGTTCATAACGGTGCCCATTCAATAGAGACTGGTCGACTATATAAGGGTTTAAAAAAACTGTATTGGATCCTCCCGATACGTGTTCCCGGGAAGAGATGGTATCGTGCAGATTGTAAACGGTGAACGTCCCCAGGGAGATATCAGAGACAGTGTCCGGCCCCTCAGATAACCGTATTCTTAATTTGTAATTACAATCATTAGGTGAGGTAGAGGTATTCCAGGAATAAGAAGAAGTAGCCCATTCCGGTGATTGAGCTGTCAGGGATTTGATCGTGTCCCAACTGCTGCCTTCGTTGCGGGTATAATCCAGAAGAATTTTACGGGAGTCAGTTTCTGACTCTCCCAAACGCCAGCGGATCTGATTTGAACCGGACCAGGTTTCGCCACCATTGGGGTCCAATAAATCCACGGTAGCACCGAACCAGGTGCTTTTTGTTGATGCCACTCTAAAGCCATCGATATAAAATCCCTCGTAGGTCTCAGACCCGTCGCTGATGAAAGTAAATCTTATCCGGGCGGTATCACCATAACCGTACTGTGAAAGATCATATATCTCTTCAGTCCAGTTTCCGGAAATCCCAAGCAATGAGTTTAGCGCTCCTCCGGAACCGATAAAACCCAAAGTATCCCACCGGCCGTTATAGAATATTTCAGTAAATAAGCCATCGGTGCCATAAAGCGCCAGACCGTAGGCCCGCCAAAAAGACAATTTGGAATTAGGGCCAAGGATAAATGGCGGGGATACCAACAGAGATTGCATATTGTTTATATATTGCCAGGTAGTTTCCTGGCCGCAATACCATGAGTTAACCCCTAAATATTTACGGTGGCTGGTAATGTGCCAGAGGTCATTTGTGCCGCCGTGCGACCATCCCCCGGTTTCTGTCTCCATGCTGTCTATTAACCCGGTTTGACCCACCACAAAGGCTAGGCTGTCGTCAAACGAATATCCGGCCCCGGAGCGAAGCCTTAGGTTTATCACTCCGACATGCGGGTTGGAGGATCCGGGAGATATGTAAATCTTGAAATTAGATGCGGCAACCGAATCTGGGGAAACATTTCCCAATATTTTTATGGTATCAATAAGAATTAAAGAAGTATCCGCGGTGCTAAGACCGCAAGCAACTTCTTTTGCGATTCCCAAGCCTTTGTTTTTTATGTTGAGGTTTAAACCGATGGTTTCTCCGGGCTCGGCTACGCCATTATTGTTGCCTGCGGTATCGGTTATTTCATGGTTGTAATAGGAAAGAACGGGTGTAGCCACCAGCATCGATATTGAAGTTGGCCAGGTGTTGTTAAAACTATCGGAGATTTGGAAGTCGAAAACCAGGGCGTGTTTATTGGTGGCGTTTTTCGATACAGTGAAACTATACTCGCCGGGACCTGAGCTGGAGTCTCCCGCTGGAATGTTTCCGTAAACTTGCTGGGAATCAAGAATCGAAACCAAGGAATCCCCGCATTGCATTTTTGCCGAAACCATTGACGCACCCAAATTTCCGAAGTTTTTCAACATAACCGGCAAATAAACGGTTTCTCCGGGATTTATCAGACCGTCTCCGTTTCCCCCGGTGGAATCGTCAATAGTATAACGGATGATATCCAGATAGGCCAGACTGTCGCCAACCAAAATATCGGCCTGGTAGGGGAGGTGGTTTTGGGCAGTCACCGTAATGGTCAATTTTCCTGCCGAGGCCGGCGCCACGTCAAACAATGCTTCCCCGCCGGCAGATGAAAATTCCCGCAGGTATACTTCAGTTCCCTTTTGCAGACAGACCAGTGCGTTTTCTATGGGCAGTGTTCCATTGCTTATGCTCACTCGTACCTGGCCGGGGCCGAGAGGTATGATTTGAGGACACAAAACAGTCAACGTTTTCGGGGTATCGGTCCATATCGGCATCTCGGGGTCACCGATCAAGTTGACATCGTATTGATGCCAACGGTAGACATTTTCCTCCCGCGATTGGGCGATGTACGAGGCTTTAGCCTGGGCTAGGGTTATGCCGATCCGGTAAAAATTATTATTAAAAAGCTCTCTGAAGAACGCGGCATCAAACAGGTCGGAATAACCGTATCCCGGGTTTCCCGGTGAGCCCCAGCCATAAGAGGTATTTCCGATATAGGCCACTCCGCCGCCGTTAGGGTTGTTTACAAAATGCTCGGATACCGCATCATAATCAAAAGCATTGGTCCAGCACCCTATGGAATAAAGAATGCCGTTTCTGGGGTTATTGGTAAAAGCATCCATCTGGGGAATATCGAAAAGCCCTATGGTGTACCACCCATGACCGTTATGATTGATAAGGTTTTGGCCCGAATTAACAGAATCAAAGCTGCTGCCTCCCAATCCCAGGGACTGATAATTTTTGGTTATAAAGTACCTGCCGGGAATAGATTCATCGTCAATCATGTTCTTGGCGATTCCCTCGTCAGTATAAGGGTAGGTCCAAAGAATATCGGCATCAAAAAGAGCTTTAAGCTGGTAATCGGTTGGGGGATACTTTTCATAGGTCAAGATCTTATCTACGAAGGCCCTGGCCTTATAAAGGTTATCTACCGAGGCCCTTCCCACAAATATGTCGGGATACAAGTCTACGCCGTCAGCCACTTCTCCGTAAATCGTGTTTCCGTTTGCATTCCAGGTGCCGTCAAGATCGGAATAGTATAAGTCACACGGAAAGATATTGTCCCGGCTTTCTTCCGTGCTCATTTCACAATCCATGGCATAGGCGTTTCTTACCGGAACAACGTTAACATCTCCTCCCAATAGCAGATAAGTAAGGCCCGAGTCTCTGTGAACAATTTTAACGTAGTTCCGGATTTTCTCCTGAATGTCGGTTCCGGGATAATTGGCTGACACCCACTCAACGCTTCTGATTGCGGCAGGGACGCCCTTGCTTGTTTTCCAATCGGCTAATCGCTGAAAAACTGTATCAAAAGGGGATTTGGTGATGATCAGATATTCTAAGGGTGAAAATCCGATATCCTTGGCAGTTATCGTAAGCGGAACGCTACCAGTAAGCGAGGAGATTGATTTTTCGTAAATTCTCTGGCGATTGTCCGGGAAAGTTACTGCCTTGTTAGTCTGGGAGTTGTCGTAATGGTAGAATATTTCAAAATCAATTTGTGAATAAAAGTCAAGTTTCTTAATTCCGGGATAATATTGCAATGGATAGATCAGAATATCTATCAAGTGATTTGAGCTTAAAAAACCGGAGCCTTTATTCTCGATGAGCTTTCCCGGATATTGACGGCTAGATTTATAAATAGACTCATTAGGGAGCGTAAAATGAATATTATTAGCTGCCTTGGAAAGTGCAACCTGGAGTTGGGCCGGAAAAACATTATAACTGCTGTCAACGGCCTCCTTTTTATAAGATTTTACGTTTACACTGTCTACAACGGCTTCTCTGGGAAGCGAAACATATTTCTTATCCACCGGGAGTTGGGGGGAGCCGGGGGAATCCATAAGTCCAAGTCCAGAAAGATAAACTTTATCGTAACCGCCAGCGACCTGTTTTATTTTCAATTCCGACTTTGTGTAATTAACGGTCACTGATTTGCTCAAGGCGCAATAGCCGGAAGGCGCCAAGAACAGTAAGACGATGATAAAGGAGTGTTTTTTCATACCGCCTCAAAAGTTTATATTTTTACTGCTTTCAACGAGAACATCAGCGGTATCAGGTCTTTTCCTCCGGGGAATCTCCAGCGCCCGTCCTTCCCCTTTTCCAAAAACGGAAAACAGTCATAACTGCAATAGGGGAACTCGTGCAGGAAATCGATCTTCAATCCCGCAGCCAGCAGGGTGGAGACCACTTCGGCCAGAGGGTGCTGCCATTCAAACGAAGGGTTCTGTGTCTTTTTGCTGTGGTCGGCGTAGGCGTAGCCGTCGTCCCACTTTTGGGGCTGGTCCTGGTGAAAGTAGGAGTATCTGGCCTTTAGCTCGGTGTCGGCTGAATCGTTGCTGAATACCGTGGCCACCGGGTGGAACTCGCGGATGTAAAAGAAACCGCCGGGTTTCAAGTATCTGCTGATCAACTCGGCCCACTTTGTCAGGTCCGGCAGCCAGCACAGCACCCCGCCCGAGGTGAAGACTATGTCGAATTTCTTGTCCAGATGCTGCGGCAGGTCGTAGACATTACAGCAGATGAACTCGGCCGGGACCTTCAGCTCGGAGCTCAAAGACTTGGCCAGGGCGATGGCCTTTTCCGAGAAATCCACCCCGGTTACGATCGCACCTTTGCGGGCCAGGGAAATGGCGTCCTGCCCGAACTGGCATTGCAGATGGAGGATTGATTTTCCCTTGATGTCTCCCAGTTCCTCGAGCTCTATCGGATCCAGGGTCTCGGCGCCTTGTTTGAAGCCTTCCAGGTCGTACATGGCCGAGCCGATGTTGATCTCGGTCAGCTCCTCCCACAGGGCTTTGTTGGTCTTAAGATACTTATCGCTCATATACTTTTCGGGGTAGACAGGATTAACATGGTTTATTATCAACTAAAGATCAGGTGATCTGGTATGTCATAATCCGCTCTTTTTACACAACAATTTAAATTACATGGAATGATCTGTGAAAATCTGCGAAATCTGTGGATAGAAAAGCATGGTCTATTTTCCGATGCAGAACTGCTCGAAGATCCTATTCAGCACCTCATCACCTATGCTCTGCCCGGTTATCTGCCCCAGGCTGTTGACCGCTTCCTTGATGTCCTGGGCCAGGAACTCCCAGGAGGCTTTTTTCTCCAAACCATCACTGGCATTATTCAGGAACCGGGCTGCCTGTTTCAACGCCTCCATCTGCCGGTTGTTGGCGGCCCCGGTCGCCCCGGCTTCCCAGTTATGTCCGCCGGTCAGGGTGTTTACAATGCTTTTCTCAAGTTCCTTAAGGCCGTCCTCGGTGATGGAGGATATCTTCAGCCATTTGTTTTCTATTTCAAGCTTTACCGGCAGGTCGCACTTGTTGGCCAGCACGATCCGGTTGAACGCTGAGGTCAGCTCAAGCAGTCTTTTGTCCTCATCAGTCAAGGCGCATCCGGCATCCAGCACCAGCAGCACCAGGTCGGCCTGCTCCATCTTGCCTTTGGCCCGTTCCACCCCTATCAGTTCTATGGCGTCGCTGGTCTCCCGCAGGCCGGCGGTGTCGAACAGCCTCAGCGGGATGCCCCCGATCTCTATCCAGCCCTCCAGCACGTCGCGGGTGGTGCCGGGCGAGGGGGTTACTATGGCCCGCTCCTCCTTCAACAGCATATTGAACAGGCTGGACTTTCCGGCGTTGGGCCGTCCGGCGATCACCACCCGGGCGCCGTCCTTCAGTATCAGCGAGGCCCGGCTGTCGTCCAGCAGACGTTGGGTCTTTTCCAAGGCTTGGTCTATGTCGTCTTTTATCTGTTTGAATTCGGCGGTCGGAATGTCCTCTTCGGGAAAATCCACCCAGGCTTCCAGCAGGGCCAGCAGGGAGATCAGTTTTTCCCGGACATCGCTTACTTTGCGGGAAAGCCCGCCCTCCAGCCTCTCCAGCGCGGCCTGGGCCGCAGTCTGGGTCCTGGCGTTGATGATGTCGCAGACCGCCTCGGCCTGGGCCAGGTCCAGCCGTCCGTTCAAATAGGCCCGCAGGGTGAACTCCCCGGGCTGGGCCTGACGGGCCCCGGCGTTCAAACAGACCTGCAAAACTGCCTGGGGAGCGGCGCGCGCCGCCGTGGCAGGTTATTTCCGCCATGTCCTCGCCGGTGAAGGAATGAGGGGCCTTCATTACGGCCAGCATGGCCTGGTCGGCGGACAAACTTTTGTCTCCGGTGATCTTTCCCAGATGCAGGGTGCGGGAGGGCATTTGGCTGGGGAGCAGTTTGCCTTTAAAGACGGCATCGGCGATCTCCAGCGACCTTGGGCCGGAGACCCGTATCATGCTCAAGGCGGCCGGGCCGCTGGCGGTGGAAATGGCGGCTATGGTGTCTTGTTGGGGCATCGAAGATCTAAAAATAAAAAATGAAAAACAAAAAATGACGACGATGGGTGGTCCTCACTGGTGCACGGCCACAAAGGTTCCCTCCTTGCAGTTGAGGGCTTTGATCCAGGCTTCCTGGTCGTCCCGGCCGTTGATGGTGCAATGCTGGAGCTCGCCGTCCTTGATCTCGATTCTTCCGTTGCAGCCATGGGGTGAAGTCAGCTCGATGACCCCGGTCCAGCCCCCGATGGAGAACATGTCCAGCAGGCTGAAGATGGAGACCACGGACAGCTGGTTCTCGAATTTTTTGGCTTTCTGGGAAAAAAGTTTTTTAGCCTGTTCGGCCTGCTTCAACCGGAGATTGACGGCCTTAAGCAGGTCGGACTTGTTGACAGGCTTAGTTAGATACTTGGTGGCCCCGATTGAATATCCGTATATCCGGCTCTCCTCATCGGCTTTGGCGGTCAGGAAGATGAAGGGGATGTTCTTGAGTTCGGGGTCTCCCTTTACCTGGCGGCAAAATTCGTAGCCATCCATGATGGGCATCATGACATCGGTCAGAATAAGCTGGGGCCGGTGCTGGCGGGCGGCCTCCAGGGCATCCTTGCCGTTGTGGGCCTTTAGTACTTGGTAGCCTTCTTTTTTCAGCTCGTATTCGATAATCCTGGCGATGTTGATCTCGTCATCGGCCACCAGAACAGTGATAGGTTTCATGACGGATACCTTAATATTTATTTAGGATGTTTTTTGAAAACAAGGTCTTATTCGGTCCGGCGGAACAGGCGGAATAAAATAAAAGAATACTACAAAAAACAACTAAAATCAAGGCAAATAAAAAAGGCTCTCCCAGTTTTAGAGAGCCTTTTTTATTTTAAAAGATTCTGACATTACCTGGTATTTCTTTTCTTGGACCTGGGAGCGAAAGAGGACATATCCACCGGGGCCTGTGGTCTGGTATTATCCGACCGGAGTTCTGGGGTAGCAGGCCTGGGCGGGACTGCCTTGGGGGCCGGGCGCCGGCTGCGATCCTGGAAGGTTCTTTCCGGCATGGCGGCAGGCTTGGGGGCTGCCGGCCTGGGAGCCATCGGTGCCGCTGGTCTGGGCGCTGCCGGAGCCGGTCTGGGGGCCGGCTTGGGGCCCATGGGAGCGGCTGGTCTAGTAGCGGGCCGGGGGGCCGGTCTGGCCGGAGCCTGGGCCGCAGGTTTGCCGCCGGGCCTCGGTCCGTCGCGGCGTGGGCCGCGCTGCTGCTCTGCCGGGCGCCGGTCGTTGCGGTCAGGCCGCCGGGTGGCAACCGGAGCCCCGGGAGCGCCTTTAAGGGAGATGATCACCCGGCGCCGGTCTCCGTTTCCCACCGCCAGGGTCTTGACGTCGGCGTGCTTCTCCAGGGCCTGGTGCACCAGTTTGCGCTTGTGGGGCGGCATGGGCTCCATCTCGTATTCCTTGCCGCTTTGCTTAACTTTTTCGGCCAACTCCAGAGCCCGGGTCTTAAGATCGTCGTTCTGCGATTCCAGAAAACCGCCGATATCCAGCCGTATGTCATACTCCGATTCCCGGAAAATTTTGTTGACCAGATAGTCCATGGCTTCGATGGCCGCGCCCCGGTTGGCCTTCAGGTATTTGTCGCCGGTGGGGCAGTCGATGCTGGCGATCAGCAGATTGCCCTCTTCTCTAAAGCTTTTAACTTCACCGGGCATGCCCATCTTCTCCAGCAGGGTCTCCACCATGCTCTTGACCTTGGGGCGGGGCATGAGTTTGATGCGGACCTTGGCCGGCTTGGCCCCGAAGATCCCCAGGAATCCGGAGGAGCCCAGCGAGACGATCTCCACTTCGGTGTCTTCGCGGCGCACTCCCAGTTCCAGCAGACCCTTTTCCAGGGCCTGCTCTACTGTCTTTCCCTCTTTTTCGATGATTAGGCTCATTTTGATCTCATCCGATGTTTGGTTGTCGCTTAAAATTTTACCACAAGTTCCCCACTAAAAACACGAAACGATCCGAAACCTTTTTTATTTTAGTGTCTTTTAGTGGGCAGGTTTTCAGGTACGGAGCAGGTTCAGGCTTCGGCCGGAGGCTGGGTCCTGATCTGGATCAAGTACTGCTCGCCGATGGACAGGATGTTGTTGATCAGCCAGTAAAGGTTCAGGCCGGCCGGCAGGCTCATGAAAATGAACACCATAAACACCGGCATCATGTAGACCATCATCTTCTGCTTGGGATCCACCGTGGTCATCTTCTGCTGGAAGAACATAGCCACGCCCATCAGGACCGGCAGCAGGCTTAATGATTCCCAGCCTACGAAGGGCAGCTTGCCTCCGAAGCTGACGATGCTGTCGGGCAGGCTCAGGTCGGTGATCCACAGCATGAAGGGCGCCTGGCGCAGTTCTATGGTGTTGATCAGCACGCTGTACAGGGCAAAGAACACCGGCATCTGCAACACCAGGGGAATGCAGCCGGAGAAGGGGTTGACCCCGTGCTTCTTGTAAAGGGCCATGGTCTCCTGATTCAGCTTGCCGGGGTCGTTCTTATGCTGTTCCTGGACCTTCTTTAAATGGGGTTGAAGGTGCTGCATCTTCTTCATCGACCGCATGCCGGTGTAGGTCAGGGGAAAGAAGACCAGTTTCATCAGCACCGAGAAGATGATGATCACCACCCCGTAGTTGGGGATGAAATTATGCAGGGAGCGCAGGAACCAAAGGATGCCCCGGGAGATGGGCTGGATCCACTTCCAGCCGGTGTCGGCGATCTTGTCCAGCGACGGGTCCACCTTGGCCAGCATGCCGTGGTCGATGGGACCCAGGTAGACTGCGATCTCGTCCCCGGTATTGGCGGTCAGGGGCAGGCCCAGCGAGGTGGTCAGACGGTACTGGCCCTTTAAGCCCTGTTGGACCGAGGCGCCCTTCCGGCTTTTGGGGACCAGGGCGGCCACGAAATACTTGGTCCGCACCCCGCAGTAGGCGATGTTGCCCTCGATGATCGGCAGTTCCTTGTTCTTGGCCAGCTTGCTCAGATTGTCTAACACTACATCCTTGCCCAGCATGGCCAGGGCTGAGAATTCCTTATGGTCCAGGTCCTTGTTCTTTTCGGTGGCGTTCAGGCCGCAGTCCCAGGCCAGGTTATACTTGGAGCTTAAGTAAACGTTTTCAGGCGCCGTGATCTTGATCTTCAAACTTAATCCCGGGGCGTTCTCCAGCAGTCCATAGGTCTTTTGGATCACCACTCCGTCGGCCAGCCTGGCCTGATAGGTGATGCTGCCGTCGAATTCCTGGCCCGTCTCGAACACCACGTCCGAAAGGTCAACCGGCTGCCCGGCCACGGAAAGGTTCATGGTCAGGGCCCGGCCGCTGTCGGGGATCATCTGCACCGGCTGGCCGTCGGGTCCCATATAATCCAAAAGCCGGTAACCGGACAGGGCGGCTCCCTGGCTGGTCAGCACGGCTTCAAAGCCTTTTCCCTTAAGGATCTTTTGGGTGACGGGCAGTCCGGGGGTCTTGAGTTTGGGGCTTTTGGCCGGCGCGGCCGAGGGCTGGGCCAAAACGGCCTGAACGACTGCCGGTTCTGAGGCGGCCGGAGCAGTCTGCTGGACAGCAGGCTGGGGGGCCGGTTTGGGCATCAGGAACTGGAAGCCCAGGAACACCGCCAGGATCAGGATGATGGCCAGCAATAACCTTTTATTGGAATCCATAAGTTTGCTAAATCACTTTGTTTTATTGTGGGGCAGTTTGGGATCGGGCACCGGGTCGTACCCTCCGGGGTTGAAGGGGTGGCAGCGCAGTATCCTTTTTACCGCCAAAAGGGTTCCCCGGCCCGGTCCGTGAATGGTCACCGCCTCCAGGGCATACTGTGAGCAGGATGGGTGAAAGCGGCACGATCTGGGAAGCACGGCGCCCAGTGTCAGCTGATAGGCCCGGATGAAGAACAAGACCGCCTTGGTCAGCGCCCGGTTCAGCATGGCTGGTCCGGGCCGGCCGGTACCCTTAAAAGCCCGGCTTTTTCCAAAAGCTGGGGCAGGCCCGATTGTATCTGGGCATAAGTTAAGGGACGCTGGGCCACTATAAAAAGATCGAAGCCGGGTTTTATCAGGTGCTTGGTCCGGCGGTAGGCTTCGCGCATCCGGCGCTTGTTAAGGTTGCGCTCCACCGATCCGAAGCCCTTCTGGCGCTTGGTGGCAAAACCGGCCCGGCATCCCGTTCTTTGGGGATTGGACCGGTAAATAAGATTTAATCCCTGATGGCGGACCCGCAAGCCCTGCTCGAAAAGCCCGGAGATATCGCCCTCGGATTTCAGCCGTTCCTCTTTTTTAAAAGTATGCCTGATCTTATCCAATTCTCTTACTGCCTTAAGGTCCGAACCGTCAGACCGTTCAGATCAGATGGCGCTCGTCGGCCACGGTCAGCTTCTTGCGGCCTTTGGCTCTGCGGCGGGCCAGCACTTTGCGGCCGTCGGCGGTGGACATCCGTTTGCGGAATCCGTGGGTGCGGGCACGTTTGACCCGGCTGGGCTGATAGGTCCTCTTCATTACTCCTCTTCTTCCTTCGTGGGCTTATTGAATTTTATTGTTAAAAGGTTGATTGTTTCAGGGATAAACATATTATAATACAACATATTAAGGCAAAAAGTCAAGTAAAATCAACCGGGCCGGCCCGCGAAATACTGTCTGCCTGCCAACCATGAGATACCGGACAAATGAGGAACACCAGAAAGTTTATCCCAAAAGAGAGGCATTCCATTTTTATCAAGCAGGGATGATGGGAGAATATTTTCAAAGCGCTGTCAAAAAATTATAATCATCTTAGCTTATCCCGGACAGGGGGCGCAGCTTGCTTTTTTTGCTTGACTTTAGGGACCCTTTAATGGTATTCTAATCTGTTGTATCCTACAACTTAAGTAATGTTTTTTTATTTTCCACAGAGTTGACCACAGAAAGCACATAAACCGTTATAACGTTACTACGTAATAACGTTAAACGTGTTTGATTTGGGAAGAATAACCACTAAAAATCTTATATAAATAGCGGCCAATGTTAGAAAAAACCATCTTTGAACTGTCTTCTTCCGGCCGGCAAGGCCACGCTTTACCCCAGTGCGACGTGCCGGAGAAACCCACCGGCTCCCTGATCCCCAAGGGTCAGTTGCGAGCCCAGGAGCCCGGACTGCCCCAGGTGGCGGAGATCGACGCCTTCCGGCATTTTGTCCGGCTGTCCACTTTGAACCATCACGTGGACAAGGGTTTTTATCCTTTGGGCTCCTGCACCATGAAGTACAATCCCAAGGTCAACGAGGACCTGTCGCGCCTGCCGGGTTTCACCGGCACCCACCCGCTCCAGGACCCAACTGATCTGCAGGGCGGCCTGCGGTTGATGAAGGAGCTGGGCGACTCGCTCTGCCAGATCTCCGGCCTGGACGCCGTCACCCTGCAGCCGGTGGCCGGGGCCCACGGCGAATATACCGCCATCATGATGATCCGGGCCTACCATCTTAAGAAGGGCAGGGTCCGCAGCAAGATACTGGTTCCCGATTCGGCCCACGGCACCAACCCGGCCACCACCACCCTTTCCGGTTACACGGCGGTGACCGTGAAATCCAACGCCGACGGCCTGGTGGACCCCGAGGACCTTAAGGCCCACCTGGACGACGAAGTGGCCGGCCTGATGCTGACCAACCCCAACACCGTGGGGCTGTTCGAAAAGAACATCGTCCAGGTCACCAAGATGGTGCACGACATAGGCGGGCTGGTGTTCATGGACGGGGCCAACCTCAACGCCATGATGGGCATCGTCCGGCCCGGGGATTTCGGGATCGACGCCATGCACTTCAACCTCCACAAGACCTTCGCCACCCCCCACGGCGGCGGCGGGCCGGGAGGCGGCGGAGTGGCCTGCACCAAGGCGCTGGAGCCGTTCCTTCCTCTTCCAACTATTGCCACACGGAACGTTTCAAACGGTTCGAACGTTTCAAACGGTTTGAAACAGTTAGAGTACTATCTTGATTATGAGAGACCGGACAGCATCGGCAAGGTTCACAGTTTCTTCGGCAACTTCGGGGTGATGGTCAAGGCCTACACCTACATCCGGATGCTGGGGGGCAAGGGCCTGCGCCGGGTCTCGGAGAATGCCATCATCAACGCCAATTACATCATGCGGTCGCTGGAGGGGATATACGACCTGCCGTTCAAGGCCCACTGCAAGCACGAGTGCGTGTTCTCCGGCCTCAAGTTCCGGGACAAGGGCATCAAGACCCTGGACATCGCCAAAAGGCTTTTGGACTACGGCTACCACGCGCCCACCGTCTACTTCCCGCTAATAGTGCCCGAGGCCATCATGATCGAGCCCACCGAGACCGAGAGCCAGGAGACGCTGGACGAGTTCATCTCGGCCATGAAGAAGATAGCCGAAGAGATAGAGAAGACCCCGGAGATCGTTAAGAGCGCGCCCAACAACACGCCCATCGGGCGGCTGGACGATGCCAAGGCGGCCAAGGACCAGAAGCTGTGCTACCGCGGGGAGTGTTTGTAACTGACCACCAACGGTTCAAACCTTTTAAACTGTTTAATATGATATCCCAGGAACAAATAAATAATGTAGTGGACATCATAGTGAAAAATGTTCACCCCGATCAGGTAATTCTTTTCGGGTCTTACGCCGCAGGTTCGCCTTCTCCGGACAGCGACTGGATATATTGGTGGTCAAGGAATTTCTCCGGACAGCGACCTGGATATATTGGTGGTCAAGGACATGAACCTGCCCAGCCATCAACGGAGTCCCCAGGTCAAAAAATACTTAAGAGGCCTTAAAATTCCCATTGATCTGGTGGTCTGCACCAAAGGCGAGCTGGAAAAATGGCGGGGGGTCAAAACCACTTTTGCCAATGAAATATTAAAAAGAGGCAGGGTGGTTTATGGGTGAAAAGGAAGAACTGGTCAAAGGGTGGCTTTACAAGGCCAAACATGACCTGGGCATGGCCAGACTGGCATTGGACGCCAAAAGCGGATACAATGACTCCATTTGCTTTCATTGTCAGCAGGCGGCCGAAAAATATCTTAAAGCCTATCTGGTTTATCTGGATTTGGATTTTGCCAAGACCCACAGCATTGGCTATCTGCTGGACTTGATCGGCGAAAAGCAAAAAGTGCAGGATGATTTTTACGGCCAGCTTGAGAAATTAGAAGGCTACTCGGTGGCGGTGCGGTATCCGGACAGCGCCTTTGAGCCATCGGAGGAAGAAGCTGCGGAAGCTTACCGGATCGCCGAGTCGGTCAAGGATTTTATTTTTAAAAACATGCCTTTGGTTTGATGATGAGAGATTCTATTTACATAGACGGCCAGATGCCCTCGCCCGAGCGGCAGAAGGAACTCTTAACCAAGATCGCCGACCAGATCGTCAAGCGCAAGCTGACCACTCCGGCCATCCTGTTCTTCGAGTCGGTCAAGCCGTTGTCCTTCGTGGGCAGCCAGGCCCTGGTCTTTCTGCAGCCCATCATCCAGGCCTTCCTCAACCGCCGGGAGTACGATGAGATCGTATTAATGATGGAGGAGCGGGAAAACGTGGAGAAACTGCTGTTGGAGATAGAAAACCAGGAGGCCCGGTGGCAGCAGAGGGAGAAGGCGGAGCGGGATGAGGCTAAGAAGTTGAGAAGTGCGGAAGGCAAGAAGACCTGGTTCCAGAGGTTCAAAAGTTTCATAGGCATCCGGTAGGGGTTTGATTCATCAAACCGTGTAGGGGCGGATCATGATCCGCCCAGCACCCCCCGGCGGGAGAGGGGGAACCCTGTAGGGGCGAATCGTGATTCGCCCAAGGTTGGTTCAATGGAATATTAGGATTTTTGAAATTGAAGGAGCAAACCATGTCCTATAAAATCAGCGTCATAATAGAAAAAGACGAAAACGGGTTTTACGCTTACACTCCCGAACTCGAGGGCTGCCAGAGTCAGGGCGATACATTGGAGGAAGTGGTAAAAAACATCAAAGAAGCCGTGGAGCTTTACCTGGAAACTCTGACCAGGTCCGAGAAGAAGTCATTGTTAAGCAAAGAAATATTTTCCACCTCCTTAGAGGTTAAAGTTGCCTAAAGCGGCAAGGTTGACGGCAGCTGAAGCGGAAAAGACGCTTTTAAAAAACGGGTTTGAATTGCTCAGATCCAAGGGCAGTCATCGCATTTACTTTAGAAACGGCAAAAGACTGGTGATCCCTTTTCATGGCAACCGGATATTGCACCCCAAAATCGTCAAGCAAATTTTAAAGGCCGTGGATGAAACGGCATCTTAAAGTAGTTAAGTAAACAAAAAATAGATCACATAAACATTCAGGAGACTCATAATGGCAGTTGATCCCAACAAGCTGAAGGTAATTCTGGTCACCGACTGCGGCAGCACCACCACCAAGGCCATCCTCATCGAATACAAGAACGGCGAGTACCGCCAGACCACCCGGGGCGAGGCCCCCACCACGGTGGAGAAGCCCTTCGAGGACGTCACCAAGGGCGTGCTCAACGCGGTGCGCGAGGTGGAGGAGCTTTCCGGGCGCAAGATCCTGAAAGGCGACGATATCATGACCCCGGCCGACGGCATGAACGGCGTGGACATCTACATGTCCACCAGCTCGGCCGGCGGCGGACTGCAGATGATGGTGGCCGGAGTGGTGAAAACCATGACCGGCGAGAGCGCCGCCCGGGCCGCCCTGGGCGCCGGGGCCATCGTAATGGACGTGCTGGCCTCCAACGACGGCCGCCTGCCCCACCAGCGGATCGAGCGGATCCGCCACCTGCGCCCCGACATGATCCTGCTGTCCGGCGGCATCGACGGCGGCACCGTGACCCACGTGGCCGAGATGGCCGAGCTGATCGGGGCGGCCGACCCCAAGCCCCGGTTCGGCACCAGCTACATGCTGCCGGTGATCTACGCCGGGAACAAGGACGCCCGGGAGATAGTCACCAAGACCTTGGGCGAAAAGACCGCCCTGCTGATCAAGGACAACCTGCGGCCGGTGCTGGAGCGCGAGAACCTTAAGCCCGCCCGGGACGCCATCCATGACGTCTTCATGGAACACGTGATGGCCCACGCCCCCGGCTACAAGAAACTGATGGCCATGGCCCACGAAGTTCCCATCATGCCCACCCCGGGCGCGGTGGGGCTGATGATCCAGTCCTTGGCCAAGGCCGACGACATCGCGGCGGTGGGCGTCGACATCGGTGGGGCCACCACCGACGTCTTCTCGGTCTTCTACGGGCTCAACGACAAGAAGGAGCGCGAGGCCACCTTCAACCGCACCGTCTCCGCCAACCTGGGCATGAGCTATTCCATCTCCAACGTGCTGGCCGAGGCCGGCCTGGATAACATCATGCGCTGGGTGCCGTTTGAACTGGACGAGGCCGACCTGCGCAACCGGATCCGCAACAAGATGATCCGGCCGACCACCATTCCCCAAAGTCTGGAGGAACTGCAGATAGAGCAGGCCATCAGCCGCGAGGCCCTGCGCCTGGCCTTTAAGCAGCACAAGGAAATGGCGGTGGGCTTAAAGGGCGTGCAGCAGGAGCGGACCATCTCCGACGCCTTCGAGCAGACCGGCTCCGGCGACACTCTGATAAACATGATGGACCTGAACATCCTGATCGGCTCCGGCGGCGTGCTTTCCCACGCCCCGCGCCGGGCCCAGTCGGCCCTGATGATGATCGACTCCTTTATGCCAGAGGGCATCACCACCATGGCGGTGGACTCCATCTTCATGGCCCCGCACCTGGGGGTGCTCTCCACCGTCAACGCTCCGGCCGCCAACGAGGTGTTCATCAAGGACTGCCTGGTAAGGCTGGGCTCATCCATCTGTCCCTCCGGGCAGGGCAAGGAAGGCCAGCCCTGCGTCACAGTGCGCTTCACCCGGGCCGACGGCACCAAGGTGGACGAGAGCATCAAGGTGGGCGAGATGAAGCTGATCCCGCTGGGGGTGGAAAAGGTCAAGGCCCAGATCATCCCGGCCAAGCAGTTCGACATCGGAGCCGGCAAGGGCAAGGAAATGGAAGTCACCCTGGAGGGCGGCACGGTGGGCGTGATCATAGACGGCCGGGGCCGGACCCTGCTGCTGCCGGCCGACAAGAAGGAGCGGATCAGAAAGCTCAACGAGTGGAACAAGGCGCTGGATATATATCCCGCCAAGTAAGCCCTCCCTGCCCCTCCCCGCTGACGAATCAACAGTAAGGGCACGATGCATCGTGCCCCAACGAAAAGGAACGTAAGGGCCGATATATCGGCCCCAACCGAAAAGAACAGTAAGGGCACGATGCATCGTGCCCCAACGAAAAGGAAAAAATATATGGCACATGCATATACTCCGGGACTTAAAGTAACCGAAAAAGCGGTGATCAAAAAGGACCGCCGGCTTCCCCTCAAGGGCCAGGTGCTGGTCAAGGTTGGCGACAAGGTTACGGCCGACCAGGTGGTGGCCAAGACCGAACTGCCGGGCAACGTCCAGACCCTGAACGTGGCCGGGCTCTTAGGCATCCTGCCCGAGGACGTCAGCTCCCACATGATCAAGAAGCCGGGCGACTCCGTCCAAAAGGACGAGGCCGTGGCCATCAGCAAGGGCTTCTTCGGGCTGTTCAAGTCCACCTGCAATTCGCCGGTGACCGGGACCATCGAATCCATCTCGCCCATCACCGGACAGGTGATACTGCGCGAGCCGCCCCTGCCGGTCCAGGTGAGGGCCTATGTGGACGGCCAGGTGGTGCAGGTCAACCCGGGCGAGGGGGTGGTGGTGGAGACCTTCGGCACCTTCGTTCAGGGCATCTTCGGCATCGGGGGCGAGGTCCACGGCCTGGTCAAAATGGCGGTGGATGATCCTTCCAAGGAACTGACTCCCGATCTGCTGACCCCGGACTGCAAGGGCAAGGTGGTGGTGGGCGGATCGCTGATCAGGATCGCCGGAATGAAGAAAGCGGCCGAGGTGGGGGCCAGCGCGGTGGTGGTGGGCGGCATCAACGACGCCGACCTGAAGGCCCTGCTGGGTTACGACATCGGCGTGGCCATCACCGGCACCGAGGAAAAGGGCTTTACCCTGATGGTCACAGAGGGCTTCGGCCAGATGAACATGGCCAAGAAGACCTTTAATCTTTTAAAGTCCAAGGAGGGCTTAAAAGCCTCGGTCAACGGCGCCACCCAGATCCGGGCCGGGGTGATGAGGCCCGAGGTCATCATTCCGCTGACCGGCGGCGGCCAGGCCGACGAGGCCCAGAAACAGCAGGGCGGGATGGACATCGGCATGGCCATCCGCTGCATCCGCCAGCCCTACTTCGGCCTGATCGGAAAAGTTTCGGGCCTGCCGTCCGAACTGCAGAAGCTGGAATCGGAAAGCCACGCCCGGGTGCTGGAAGTCACCTTTGATGACGGAAGCAAGGTAGTGGTTCCCCGGGCCAACGTGGAGCTGATAGAGGACTAAGAACACTTACCGCCGTCTTTGGGTCCCTGACAAACATATCATCATACAGCCATGAATCACATTCATTAAAGCTATTGCCGTGTTATCAAAACAGAAGAACATCATTCCTTTGATTTTGTCCGGCGGCCTTCTGGTACTGTGGTTTGTGGCTTCATTTTTTTCCGGACGTAATCCCTGGGGCTCAGATCTTTTAAAATATCGTTATTGGAGCGCAATTAAACTTCAACTTAAGCCGTATGGTTTGATCTGGGAATGCTTCAAAAAAGCCGTCAAATCCGGGATAGAAGACAGTCTCCTTTTAACGGAATATCAGCAAGCCTTAGCGGCTCTGCCGGAAAGCATCAAATGATCTGGCGTTTTTTAAATACCGGCCGGTCGGACGGCGCTTACAATATGGCTTTGGACCTGGCCCTTGCCGAATCGGTCCGGAATAAAACCTCGGGGCCAGTGCTCCGTTTTTACGACTGGGAGCAGCCTACCATATCCTTGGGATACAATCAGGACGCGGAACAGCTGGATCTGGAAGCCTGCCGCCAGGCTGGGGTCAAAGTGGTGCGGCGGCCCACCGGCGGCCGGGCGGTATTCCATTATAACGAATTTACCTACAGCGTCATCGCGCTACAAGATGATCCTCTTTTGGGTGGGCCGGTATTAAATACCTATCGCACCATCGCTCAGGCCCTGGTGATGGGATTAAAGCAACTGGGAATAGAATCCGAGCTGCAGCGCTCCCAAAGCGCCGGGGCCAGCGTCAAAGATTCGCCGCTGTGTTTTGCCGCGGCCGGCCGCTACGAGATAACGGCCTCGGGCAAAAAAATTCTGGGCAGCGCCCAGCGCCGGATACAGGGAATGATCCTGCAGCAGGGATCATTGCTTTTGGCTCAGGATCAGAACCTGGCGCCGTTCTACCGCCAGGGGGTCGAAGCCAACGCCACCACGGCCGAAGAACTGCTGGGCAGGAAGGTCGGTTTTGAACAGGCGGCCGGTTGTATGCTGCAGGGATTTAAGCTGGCCTGGGAGGCGGAGTTTTCCCAGGATTACGTAACTTCCTCCGAGCAAGAGGAAGCAGGAAAATATATAGCCCAGGTGAATATTTTATAAAAACGTAATTTTTTTATTGACAGATTTATTGTTTTGGCTTACACTGATAGGTTAATAGGTTAAAAAAAGACACTTTTTTAGTTAAACTAAAACCATCTAATTTAAAAACGCAGAGCGTTATGGGCTTGCAGGCCGACCTCTCCGATTTCACCCTTTCGGAGATAATTTATTTTTTATCCCACTTTAAAAAGACCGGGGTGTTGACGGTCAAGGCCGGCAGCAGCTTTGGCGAGGTCTATTTTGACAGGGGCGACACCGTCCACGCCATCTTGGGCGACATCAAGGGTCCGGAGGCGGTGTTTAACCTGTGCCTGGAACCCTTGGGCGAGGCCAAGTACACCGCCGGCCCCAAATCCCCCGAGATCACCATCAAGGACGGGGCCGGGAAGATCCTGGAAGAGGGAGAGCGGCGGCGCACCGAGATGGCCGATATCCTAAAATCCCTGCCGCCGCTGGATACCGTGCTGGCCCGCACCGCCCAGGCTCCCGAGGAATCGGCCGTTACCATTCGCCGCAGCGACTGGACCATCATGGCCCTGGTCAACGGCAAGCGGAACATTAACCAGATAGTAACCGACAGCAAGCTGGGGATGTTCGAAGTGGTCAAGACGGTGTCCTGGCTGCTGGCCAAGAACCTGGTGATGGATCCCAAGGAAATGGAGCGCCTGTTCAAAGACAGGGTTAATTTCGTCAATCTGCTGCTGGACGAGTTCGGCGTCAAAGGCACCGGGGTTTTGCCATACCAGGAGCTTTTAAAGGCCACCCTGACCGAACTGGACAAGGGCGGGCGGATGGCCCGGCATTTGGAATTAGAGGCCGACCATCTGAACATAGTGCCCGGGCAGCTGTCCGACGTTACCAAAGAAGAGATGATAGATATCTGGGAACGCCTGGCCGCCGCCATCCACAAAAAAGGATTAAAGGAATACGGGCCAATGCTGGGCAAACATAAGTACCAGACGGCCCAGGCCCGTTCGCTGAAATAAACGAAGGTCAGAGAATACTGTACTACGTTACCTACTCTGCTACTTTTTCTCGCAGCTTAATTAATGCAGGAGCCAATATGGCCCAAGCCCCGGTCGAATTATTAGTGGAAAGTGTTTTAAAGATGGAGGCGGTCCGGCACTCCGTGGCGGTGTCCAAGGAGGACGGAACGATGGTCAAGGCATCCGAGGGAGCGCCTGGAAATCTGGGCGAAGTGGTGGCCTTTTTGGGTTCGGCGGCCGAGGTCATTTCCTCCAATCTGGAACTGGGGGATCTCAGCTCGGTGCTGGCCGAGGGCCAAAATCACAAAATGCTGATCCTGCCCCACCAGACGGTTTATCTGGGAGTGGATCTCGATCCGGCCCAGTCTCCCTGGTGGATATTGCAGCCCAGCCCCCTGGATCTGCTTTTGGAAAGCAAGACCACCAAAATATCGGAGGCCGAGGAACTGCTTAAGCAAAAGCTGATTTTGGTTAACTTGTTGCTGGAGGAATTCGGGGCCCAGGGCGAAAAGGCCCAAGAATGGCAGGAGATGCTGGCTTACGAACTAAAGAACGTTGATCCTTTGGGGCGCTTGGCCAAAATGGTGACCGCCGGCCCGGGCCGGATATCCCATAACGAAGGGGTAAAAACCGACATCTCAAAAAAAGAAGTGAGCGATGCTTTTGAAAAACTGGTAAATTCAACCTGTAAAAAAGCCATCGCCTGTTTAGGGTTTGCCGCTGTCAAACAAAAATTCCAGATCGTGATCTCACGGCTGGCTTCGGGAAATAGGTAAGGCCGTGAAGATAGAAGAAATCCTCATTCAGCTTTCCAGCCTGCAGGGCGTAACCGGCAGTTTTTTTGTGGGGGACGACAGCAGCTTTGTTTCCCAGACCCTCTCCAAAAGTTTCGTCAAGGAAAACGCCCAGCGGGCGGTGATGGTGCTGGCCCAGACCTTTGACGCCTTGAACCAGGTGGCGCAGTTTAAAATAAACAAGATGATGGTCAACTCCCGGGGCATCCGGCTTTTCATCCGCCGCACCGATAAGGGGTACCTGAACCTTTTGACCGATACCACCGCCGACGTTATGGTGATTGATGCCGCTTTGGATGGAGCCTTGGTCGAGATCAAAAATCTGGCATCGTCTCCGGCAGGTCTACCGGCTTCGCTCCAGCCTGCTCCCGCCAGACCCTCCCCGTCCCCGGCAGCCACACCCCAGACCGGACTTCGACCGGCTCAATCCAGCGGCCCGGGGCCGGCAACGGCGGCTCCGCCCAAGCCGGCGCCTGCCGCTACGCTGGAGCCTGCGGTGTTGGACAAGATCCTGGCGGTGGCCGAAGAATTTCTGGGCGAGCTGGGCCCGGACATCTTCCAGAACCAGATGACCGACCACAAAATCTCCAGGGAAAAACTGCTGCGCGATCCGGCGATGAAATTCTGCTACGGCCTGCAGAAAGACGCCTCCATGATCATCGGGCCTTCGGCCGCCAAACAGATGGCCGATAAAATGCTGACACTTTTAAAATAAAATCAGAAGGCAGAAGGCAGAAGGCAGAAGGCAGAAAAGAGAGCAGAATATGATGGACTTAAGAATAAGGACCAAGAATTTTGCGCTACAAATAATCCAGTTGTATTGTAAACTACCCGCCACAAATCTGGCCCAAATTCTGGGAAAGCAAGTGCTGAGATCCGGGACATCGGTTGGCGCCAATTACCGGGAAGCCACCCGGGCCCGGTCAACCCTGGAGTTCTGCTCCAAAGCCAATATCTCACTTCAGGAACTGGATGAGACAGGCTACTGGCTGGAACTGATTTCTGAAAGCGGAGCCTTTAATTTTCCGGAGATGGATGCCGTCATCAAGGAAACGAATGAGCTGACCGCCATTTTTGTTACCATGATCAAAAACGCAAAGGCAAAACGGAACAGACCAAACATTTGACCGGTTATTTTGCCTTCTGCTTTTATAGTTTTGATTTGTAAGGAGGGTTAGATGTTCAAGCAACTGCTGTATCCCGGAGAGTATCTGTGGTATATGACGGTTACCAACCTGGTCGCCATTCTGGGAAGCATTCTGCTGTGGGTGGCCTGCGTACTGTTCGGGCTGATCGCCCGGAAATACGAGATAGTGCTGCGCAAGAAGACCGACTGGCAGTACATGATCTTTGCTCCCTCCGGAGTGCTGGTTTACGCGGTGATCCAGATCATAGCCTTCGCCAGCCAGGTCAAGCTTAACGTCCTCCAGTCATGGATAGCCTACTCCTTTTTTCTGCTATCCGGGGTATTATCCTTTCTGGGGGCCATGAAGTTCAAGAAGGTGGTCTCTCCGGTCAAGAAGCCGGCCCCGGCTGCCGTCGCGGCCAAGTAGTCATTGCCAAGGCCATTGGCTTTTTTATTAGGAAACCCCGCCTTGCGCCACCGCTGTAGCTAAGGCGCACGAGGCAGTAAGTGTAATAGCGTAAGCGGTCGCTACAGCTACGGCGGGCAGGCATGAAGCCACTTGTAGTGAGTGTGTCGAACCATGAATACTACACTGTGGGAACCCTGATTGATTCCTGTTTTCCTGCATTCCTTATAGATCCCGATTAGCCTGGGATAGTTTTTTAAATCACACTCCTTTTTAAATCACAATCAAGGAGCTCCCCATGGAAGTCTCTATTCCTGCCGAACTGCTTTTTGCCGTGGCCGTGGCGCTGTTCGGCCTTTCGTTTTTATATTATTCCCAGATCTTAAAACGGCTGCTGGCCATCATCCGCCGCCCCTCGGCCATCTGGGTACTGCCGCTGTTGGGAGCCATCTTTTTGGGACTGGGCGCCCTGTTCCATTTTTTGCCGATGGCCATCTACCCCAGGCTGGATCCCTCCCGCACCGATCAGCTGATGCAGATATGCCAAAGCCGCAGCCTGGAGGCGGCGGGGATGTTTTTGGCCGGGTTGATCTCCATCATTGCCGGGCTGGTGTACACCCGATGGACCAGCCGGTAAAAAGCCGGGGTGTAAGCGTGAGGGCTTCGACCGAGCTCAGCCGAGGGCCTCAGCCGAACGATCCCCGCAGATTTGAAGTTATCTCCGGAGCCTCTCTTCGCATTCGGGGAGAGTTTGTGAGCCTGCATTGCGCAAGGTCGAAGTGAGGGGTCGTTCCCCGGACGTTTCGTTCCGGCAAAAATATTTTAAAATATTTTACCCAAGCTATTGACAAAATTGTTAAAAAATGATATCTTTTAAAATTGCAGAAAGTTATATTTAAAAAATAAAAATTAAGAAAGGAGGTGGCGGCAAAGAATCCTGTTTAAGCAAAGCGAGAACCAAGAAAAAACCGGCGGAATATAAGCCAGCCGGTGAACAACCAATTAAAACTTAAAAAGGAGTCCAACCCATGAAAAAAGGTTTGATTTTGTGTCTGGCTCTGGTGATGGCTTTGGCCATGGCGGCCCAGGCTTATGTGCGAGCCGTGCCCAACAACAAATTAGCAACTGACGGTCCGGTTACCGCCCCGGCGGCCAAGACTTCTCCGGCCAGCAAAGACGCAGCCGATTTGGTAATAGCTGACGACGTTCACGTCAATTCGTGCTACATCGCCTCTGTTCGTTGCATAGATTTTGATCCGTATTTCGGCACGGACGGAGCGGCCTTTATGGCTTACCGTACTAAGGATGGATTAAGCCTTAACTACCTTGGTAGCATTGACGGTGGCGCTACGTATACCTTAACCCCGGGGTTAAACACCTTTACCACGATCCGCTATCCTGCGGTCATGGCCGACCTGGCTAACCAAGTGCCCTGGATTGTTTACAACACCGGCATATTTGTAGATCCCACCAAGGGCGCTTATTATGCCTACGATATGGGCGGGTACAACTCCGGAATGTGGAGTACCGAAGCCCGGGTGGATTCTCTGGGCGCCGGTAGCGCGACCAATGGAATGTACTGCGGACAAGCCTACAAAGGAACCAACGGGGTGGTAAATTGGTTGCACAATTACTGGGGCGTAAATACCCCGGACGCTGCCATGTATTACCGTTCCACCGATTTTACCGTTGATGAAGGCGGCACCTGGGACACTGTAAGTCCCCGCTCGGGCAACCTGGTGATGTACGATTTAGACGGCACCTCGGACAGCAACAATATCTTTGGCATCGGCAACCCGGTGGTCCACGATTCACTAACCGCTGGATATATTGAGCAGTTAGGCATTTTCGGCTCGGTTACCGGCGAGACCCTGATGGTCGGTTCCTGCGGTATCATAGATACATTGGATTATGAGACCGACAGAGGCGCCATGCGTTTTTGGTACCGGATGTCATACGACGGCGGTTTGAACTGGACCCCGCTCACCTGGGCTCCCTACGCCGGCTGGCTCAACTGGACTTCGGGAAGCTACAATCTAGGATTGGCCCTTGACAAGGACGGTTATCCGCACTTTGCCTCGTTCTTAATGATGGACACCACTACCACCGTTGATCTGGCCGGACCCAACAGCGGCGTATACGACTATCACTTAACCGCAGGCGGCTGGGTGCTGACCAAGATCCATGGCGGCGACACCGTTCATACCTCCCCCACCAAGTATGTTTATCAACAGCCGGGGTTTTGCAACTATGGCCGCGATATTTACGGCAATCTGTTGGTTACCTATGCCACTGATGTTGAAGGCTCCACCAAAAAGATGAACATCTGGATCGCCAAAACCGTTAACAATGGCGCCACCTACGGTAAAAAGCAGGTTACCATTGACGGAGCCGGCTACGATTATCCTCACCTTCCGATGAACATCGGCGGAACTGGCTCCAAGATTCCGGTGTTTTATGAAGTGGTAAGTGACGGCTTCATCAGTTGGGTTAACTACAATGACATACCTACTGGCGTAGAGGGCGGAAGCCCGGTTCAGGTTACCCACAATTTTGCTTTGAACCAAAGCGCCCCCAACCCGGCCCGGAGCATCACCAGCATTTCGTTCAGCCTTCCCAAAGCCGGCAACTACAGCTTAAAGGTCTACAACATCGCCGGGCAGGTGATCCGCACTCTGGACAGCAAGGGCATTGCCGGACAGAATACTGTTACCTGGAACGGCTTGGACAACAGCGGCCGCATGGTAGCCAATGGCGTGTATCTGTATAACCTGAACGCCTTCGGCAACAGCGCCACCAAAAAATTAGTGGTGGTCCGCTAGTTTTTCTTCAAATCACAACTTTGGGAAAAGTTGTAAACTTACCTTCCTCTCCGGCCTTTGGCCGGGGAGGAAGGGGTTTAAGTAAGTTTCTAAACTTTGGCAAAAAACTAATCACGCCATTTTAAGCACAATATCCCGTCTGGATGTCAAAGATGCCGGCAAAAGTGTAACTATTTTATGGCCAGGCAAGGGTGGATTGTCCATAAGGGTGTAACGGAGTAAATCCGCCAAAGGATAATAAGCTTAAAAAATATTTCAAATATTCAGGTTTTTTAAATTTTCCGGTTGGGATCAGGCCGGCATGAATCTATTTATGGGGAAAACAGCGCCCGGTTTTTAAGTTTGAATTTTTCCGGCTTTACAAGGATTCAAACATCCTTAAAGCAGCAGATACAGATATATGATGACGGCGGTTATTTTTAAAACAATAAACAATAAATAAGTAAAAAATTTCAACAAGGAGGTGAAACCCTTAATAAGCCCTAAAAGTTAATTGTTTTTTGGGTGGAATTATCCTCAGGGGGTTTTTACTTTAAGAAGTCAAAATTAGTATAAATTTATACTGGAGGGAATTTAAATGAAAGCAGTAAGGGTACTGTTGGTTCTGATGCTGGCTCTTGCAGCCATAGGAAATCTGGCTTGGGCCGGCACAGTCGGGAAAATCAACGGCGTGGTGATAGATGCCGAAACCAGGGAGCCGTTGCCCGGCGCAGTGATCACCATGTTGGGTACCTCCATGGGCGCCAACACCGATCTGGATGGCAGGTACACCATCAGCAACGTGCCGGTGGGCACCTATACGGTGCAGGCCAAGATGATGGGTTACGAAACCCAGAACATTACGGGCATCAAATCAATCATGGATTTGACCACCCCGGTCAACTTCCGGCTTAAATCCACCATCATCGAAATGGAAGGCACGGTGGTCAAAGGCGATAGAGGCGTCATCCAGGTCCGGGCCGACATCACCAGCACCACCAAGACCGTCTCCACCAAGGAAATCGAGAACATGGCCGGAGTGCGTAGCTACCAGGACGTGGTGGCGGCACAGTCCGGTGTGGTATCAAGCTCGGGCGGCGGCTCGGGGAGCACCGCCGGGATGCACATCCGGGGCGGCCGGTCCAACGAAATCGCCTACTTTGTGGACGGCCTTTCCACCCAGGACCAGGTAACCGGGCAAAGCGGGGCCAACATCAACAACAACGCCATCCAGGAAGTGATGGTCATTACCGGCGGCTTTAACGCCGAATACGGTTCAGCCATGTCGGGCGTGGTCAACGTGGTTACCAAAAGCGGTTCCGCCAAGCTGGAAGGTATGTTAAGGGTCCGCACCGACGCCCTTTTCCCCAAGGAAAACGAGTTAAATTTAGGCTATAACGGCTTTGAGGCCAATCTGGGAGGCCCCATCTATAAATTGACGGACTTTAAATTCTTTCTTTCCGGAGAAATATACCGCCGCCAGTATGCCGAGGCCTGGGAGGCCCTTCCCCATACCGAGCGGGAATTTTATTCGGGCCAGGCCAAGCTGACCATGGACAAAAGGATGTTCAAGGCTTCGGTGGGCGGGTTCATGTCCCGCCTCCAGTACGGAAGCTTTTTCGGCCGGGAAATGAATGGAGATTTCCGTTATACTGTAAACGGCAACGCTTCCCGGGTTCAAAAAAGCCAGCAGCTGCAGACCTCCATTACCCATATGCTTTCCAAGGACATTTTTTATAACGCCAACGTAGCCTATTTTACAACCAGCCAAACCGTCGGGGTCCGCAAGCACAATGCCAGCGGCTACGAAGGCTGGTTTGAAGACTACGATTTTAAACTGCCATACTCCAATAACTGGTTCAAAGATCCCACCAATCCGTTCTATACCGGGGATACCCTGGAAGGATACCGTGACTTTAACAAAGGGAGCCCGGATTCCAACCCCTACGGCGTGGCTGGATTTTACTACGTCGGAGACTATCCCCACTACGATCAAAGAGAATCCAAATATACCCTGGGCCGGATGGACATGACCGCCCAGGTTACCCAGGCTCATCAGCTGAAAAGCGGTTTGGAAATAAAATTCAATACCGTCCAGTATCATAGCATAGGCTATGCGGCCAGCAGTATTTACAATGATTCCACCGGAGAGGTCAACTATACCTATCAGGGGGATGATTATACCTATTATCCTTTTAGCAGCAGTTTTTACCTCCAGGATAAAATGGAGTTCCAGGGTTTGGTGGTCAACGCCGGCCTCCGGCTGGATATGCTCAATACCAAGGCCGAGCATCTGGCCGATGTTACCGACCTCCAGAACATGGTCTGGGTAAAAACCGCCATGAAATACAAGGTATCGCCCCGGCTGGGAATATCCTTCCCCATTTCCGAAGTGACGGCCCTGCGTTTTTCCTATGGCCAGTTCTTCCAACAGCCGGATATGCAGTACCTTTATGAGAGCATTGGCGGCGCCTCTTCCAACAACGTTTCGTCTTTGGGCAATCCCGATCTGAATGCCCAGCAGACCACCACGTTTGAATTGGGCCTGCAGCACCAGTTTTCGGCCACCCTTTTGGCCAACGTTACCGCCTATTACAAGGATATTTACCATTTGTTGGGAATGCGCTCCATTCCTGCCTCGCCCCGCTCTTATTATCTGTACATAGACTCCGACTATGGCAATGTCAAGGGCGCCGAGGTTCAGCTAGATGCCCAGCTTACCCGGTGGCTTACCGGCCGGGCTTCCTACGCCCTGTCCATGGCCCGGGGCAGCAGCTCCTATGTTTGGGAGGTCTATTCCACCAACTATAACGCCGGGAGCGGCGACTGGATACCCAAGCAGGACTATAATCTGGAATACGACCAAAGGCACAGTATTTCGGCCTCGCTTTCGGTGGGCCTGGAACAAGGCGACGGACCCAAGGTATTCGGCATCAGGCCGCTGGAAATGTTCAGCGCCAATATCAGCACTAATGCCGGCAGCGGATATCCTTATACCAAGACCGATATAAAAAACAAGCCGCTGGAGCTTAATAACAGTTCCCGTTTGCCCTGGACCTTCAGCACCGACATGAGGGTCAGCCGCGACTTCAAAGTATGGAGACTGAACCCCAGCTTGTTCCTGGAGGTAGACAACCTGTTCAACAACCAGAATGTGGCCGCGGTTTATTCGTTCACCGGCGATCCGGTTAGCGACGGCTGGTATGAGAACGGTGAGCTGTTAATCTATGCCACGGCCATCCCCAGGTATTACGAGGATGGCAGCCCCAACCCGCTATATAGCACCAAAGCCGACCTGGACCGCAACGATTACATTTCGGCGGAGGAGCATTATCTGGCGGTGGTCAAGGCTCATGATGAATTACAGCGGGACGGCGTAAATACCTTCCCCTACGAAACATCCCGCCGGGTTAAATTCGGGATGAGCATCAGCTTCTAACCCTTGTTCCCCGGCGCCTTTGTAACAAAAGTAAATGGTTCAATTCGCCGGGGCCACTAAGACATTTTACAATAATGATAATCCGCTTTTAGGAGGAAAATTAAATGAGGTTAAACAAAGGGAGACCAGCTGGCCTGGGGCTGATGATGTTGGCGGTTGTTTTGGCTCTGTTGTCCAGCTCAGTAAATACGGTTTGGGCCCGTCCCAAAGAAGTGCTTCCGCAAGATAATAAAATCTACGATTGGACATCTCTCCGGAAAAATAATTTTTTCATGGCCATAACCAACTACGGCATTTTGGGTCAGAGTTTATCCGGCGATGCTTATGGTTTTTGGCCGGCACCGACCGTTGATGTCAACGGAGATCTGGTGGCCCCTGCCATGAATTACATCTACGGCTGGGGCTTGTGGATCGGAGCCCAGGTTATGTCCACCAAGCCCGGCAAGACCCGCGATACTATGTGCACCATAGGTTACAACGCCAACAGCGGCACCGGAGAATTCACCGCCGGCGCAGTAATCGGCGGGGTGCCCCAGATGGTTACCGCAGCCGATGTTAAAATATTTTCTTCGCTGGACGGCGATTGGCCGTTGAAGACCACCGCCGGGGGTGACAGCGTGGTTTCGGTGGTGGATACCAGGGCCATCTATAACGATTGGAACGTCCTTAGACATGCTACCGGCGGTATTCCGCTTAAGGTGGAGGTAACCCAAACTACCTACCAGTGGAACTATCCCTCCAATCAGGATGTAATATTCTGCATGTTCGAAGTGAAAAACACCGGGCCCGATACCTTATTTGATGTTTATCTGGCTCCCATGGCCGACAACGATATCGGAAACGAGAGCGGCACGGCAGCCAACGATGTCTGCTATTTTGACGCCTCCACCAATATGGCCTATCAATATCAATTAACTCCCACCGAGTCACAGTGGACAAGAGACGCAGGGTGCATAGGATTTATGTTCTTGGAAAGCCCCAAGGCCACTAAAGATTACACCTTCCCCGACGGATACCAAATTTACAAGGACAGCACCATTGGGTTGTTTGCCTTTAAGGTATTCAACATCAACATAGACCCGATGGATAACTTGTCACAATATAAGGAATTGGCCGGATATGATTATCAAACCGGCAAGTTCATTCGATTTGATCCCAAGCCGGCGGCCGGCGACCAGCGTTTTATGGAATCCACCGGCCCCATAGACATGGCTCCCGGCGCTACCGCCAAAACCATCGTGGCCATCATGGCCGCCAATTTTGATTACGCCTATTTGAACATCAACGATACTCTGGCCATCGCCTCCCTCAGGTCCAAGGCCAAGGCCGCCCAACTGATCTATGATTCCAACTGGCTGCTGCCCGGGCCGCCGCCGGCTCCGGCGCTGACCATTACCCCGGGCCATCGCCGGGTCATAATCGGGTGGGATAACTCGGCCGAAGATGTGAACAACCCCAAAAATAAAAATCTGGCCTATTATCAAAAAGTAACCTCCGACAGCACCAGTTTGGCCAAATTCGATCCAAACTTTTTGACCAACATCCTGCAAGGTTATAAGTTGTATAAAAGCGAAGACGGAGCAATATGGAATTTGGTCGGTCAATGGGATAAAGATGACAATATTACCGTTGATACTTTAGGTATAACGGTAACCGGCCCGGAACCTTTAAGGGGCGCTTCGGTGGTAACGTTGTCTCCCTTGCTTTATAAGTCATATGAGATTTCTCCGAGCTGGATACCAACATCTTTACCCAGCCCAAGCACATTTCCGGTAATTCCCGCGCCGGCTTTAACTCAGGGATCCAACAGCGGGCTGCAGTATTCTTACGTTGACGAAAATTTAATCAACGGATTCACTTATTATTATGCGGTTACCTCTTACGGGGTAAACTGGCAGTCGGTACTCAACGCCGCCAAAGACAGCGTAATTTCCAAAACGCCGCTCTATTTTGAGACTACGACCAGTGAGAATGTCACCCCGGTCGTTCCCCGCAGCGAACCCAACGATTATTTGGCTTCCACGGCCTGGGTAAGCGAAAATGCCGGAATAAGCTACGGCAGAACTCTGTTGCTTACCCCTACGGTTGACCTGCCCCGGGAAATCAAAACTGCCAAGTACCGCCAGGTTTGGGGTCCGGTTACCAGAGGCAAGCAAGCTACCGATCTTACCTACACCCCAAAACTTTCTTATACTGTTTTGGCTGAGAATGGCGATACTTTGGTGCCCTGGACTTATCCATCTATGGACTATGAAACTTACCGGGATTCAATCCGGTGGTTCAAGTCAATCAAATTTACTCCGGGCAATTATCTTACTATCATAAACCAGGCCGGCCCGGTTACCAAAACCAGTTTTAGAATAAACCAGGTATTAACCCCGGCTGCCTATACCGATACCACCTGGGCCATGTTTGGTTCTCCGGACCTTAGATGGGCATTCAGAAGCGGCAACTACGAAGTCCGGTGGTTCGATCACAACCCCGAAATAGATGGCAGTCTATCACGGACCGATACTTTGTGGGCGCAGGTATGGCATGTGGTAGATTCAGTAAAGAATATCGTGGTTAAAGTCCCCTACGATTCACTTGTTTTAAATAATTGGCTAAATAGTTCCTGGAATTTTGGTGGTACTGGAACCGGGCTGGGACGCCGCTATATAGTAAATGTCAGCAACTTTTATTTGAAATGGATGAACATTTGCGGAATACGGCTGTACTTTAATAATCCCAAAAAGACCACTCTTGGCGTTAACATGGTCTGGGCCCGCAAACCGGCCAATGGCGATATTTGGAAAATCCGCACCTCAGGCCTGTCCGGCCCGGTGGAGGGAGAGTACCAAATTATCAACACTTCAGAATACCAGTTTACTGCTTCGGTGGTAGATCTTAAAAAAATCGCGGTAGTGCCCAATCCCTACATAGTCCGGAATATTTGGGAGCGAACCAACGACCGCAATAAATTGCAGTTTGTCAATCTTCCCACCAAATGTACAGTTAAAATTTACACCCTGGCGGGCAACCTGATCAAAGTGCTGGAGCATGATGATAATGGCGGCCAGGACGGCGGTACCTGCTGGTGGGATCCAATGCTGACCATGAACCAGCAGCAGATAGCCAGCGGCGTGTATCTGTATTACGTGGATGCCCCCGGTATCGGGACCCATGTGGGCAAGTTCGCGGTGGTCCGTTAAAACTTCAGCCGCCGGCGGTTGGAAATTATTCAATCGCCGGCGCCGGTCCCGATAAAACAAAGTATTTTACATCACGAAAAACAGGGAGGAATCATGAAAAAGAATATACTAATAGCCTTGGCGGTGTTAGTGGCCATTGGCGGGCCAGCCGGGGCTGTGACCTTCTCTAAAGTGGGAACCGCGGGCGCCCAATTTCTTAAAATAGGGGCAGGGGCCAGGGCGGAGGGCATGGGCGAGGCTTTTACCGCTGTGGTTGACGATGCCACTGCCATGTATTGGAACCCGGCCGGTCTGGCCCAGGCCAAAAAACAGGAAATAACTTTTACCCACAACCAATGGCTGGGCGAGATCAACCACGAATTCATTGGCTATTGTTTGCCCATGGGTGCCAATGGAACTTTGGGCCTGAATCTGACCGTGCTCAATGTCGGAGAAATGCCGGTAACCACGGTAGAGCTTTCGGGCGATCCCAATGGCGAATTTTTTACCTGCGTGGACTGGGCGTTTGCCATCGGATACGGCCGTAATTTAACCGACAAGGTGGCCTTTGGCGCCACCGCCAAGATCATTCAACAGAGGATCTGGGACATGAAGGCTTCGGCCTTTGCCATGGATTTGGGAGTTATGGCCAAGACAGGTTTCAAGAGTCTGCGGATAGCAGCCACCCTTCTTAACTTCGGTACCGATATCCAGTATTCCGGAGGGCAGTTGGTGGAAGAAGCAGATTATCATGATTACGGCACCGGTCCCCAACAAGCCCAAACGATAGAATTAGCCACCAGCTCCTCTCCGTTGCCGTTGAGCTACCGGATGGGTGCAGTTTATGATTTTATAGACAATCCGAACCATAAACTTACGGCGGCTTTTGATTATGTCCATCCCAACGACGGCAGTGAAAAACAAAATATGGGCGTGGAATACGGCTTCAATAAAATGATGTTTGTCCGGGCCGGGATGCGGATAGATATAGATGCCCGGGACGATGACAATGCCTACAGCCCGACGGTTGGTCTGGGCGTCAACTACGGTTTCGGCATGCTAAAAACCAAAATTGACTATGCCTATGCCGACTACGGTCCTTTAAGCACGGTTCATCGTATTGCTTTAGCCTTGGCCTTTTAATTATCAAAGCCGGGCGTTTAAGGGACAGGGGCGGCTGGGGTAGGGAGATGCTATGACTCTAAAAAATATTATGCCGCCCCGGGGGTTGATTTCTAGAATTATTTTAGGCCTTTTGTTTATTCTGTTCTTTGAAAATAATTGTTTTGGCGGTCAATGGACTATGATGTTTTATATGGCTGCCGATAACGATCTCTACAGTCAGGCTTTAACAGATATTGAAGAACTGCAGAAGATCTCCGGCCAACCGGGTATTGACATCATAGTCCAATTAGACTCTCCTTCCGGGGCGTATCGCTACCAAGTTCTCCCACAAGGAACCAGCATTTTGGCAAATTTGGGACAGAGCAATAGCGGCTCACCTGGGGCTTTGGCAGATTTCGGCAGGTGGGCGGTAAAAACTTTTCCCGCTCAAAAGTACCTGCTGGTTTTGTGGGATCACGGAGACGGTTGGGGTAAACAAGGGAAAA
Source organism: uncultured bacterium (assembly GCA_963780225.1). GTDB lineage: Bacteria > Edwardsbacteria > AC1 > AC1 > EtOH8 > UBA5202. The sequence goes on from CAWAAX010000003.1 coordinate 168,864, forward strand.
ATATCGGATACGACCAATATTTTAAAGACTGGTTGAGTGTGGCCGAGGGAGAGTTAAGAGGGGCCCTGGCGGATATCAGTTCCACAGCCGGCCAACCCATAGATATTGTTGTCTTCGACGCTTGTTCCATGCAGATGACGGAAGTGCTGTCAGAGCTGAATGGACTCTGTCATTATGCCGTTGGTTCGGAAGCCCTTTTTCCGGTGGATGGCATGCCTTACGATGTGGCCTGGAAAGGCATAGACGGAAATACTCCGGCAGAAAGCTTGGCAATCAGGCTGGTAAATTCCTGCAATATCTTTAATGACTTAGGATATCAGACCACCTGTTCCGCGGTCAACATCGGTATCCTTTCCGCCGCCACGCAAAACCTGAAATCTTTAACCGGACGGTTAAGAGAATTGCCGGTTTCAGATTATGTCAATCCTGCCGAGGTTTCCGATTCGGTCTTAAGTTTTCCGCCTTTTGCTAGTTATGATCTGCCCCAGGCGCTTGATTTTATAGGAAAAAGAATTCCGGACCCGGAAAAAACATTAGTTTTAGATGCCGGTCAGCAGTTTAAAAACAGCGTGATGGCCCAGGCCATTACCGGAAATGACAACCAAAAAGCAAGTGGTCTGGCCGCTTGGTATCCCAACGGTAAATATAATTTTGAAAGCGGCATAGATTTATACGCAAATTTAAAATGGTCCGGCCTTTCAGGGTGGGATAAATTACTCTACCAGTTGATATTTCAGAAAGATTCAACCGCGCCGGTTCCGCAAAATATTAATTTAGTTCAAGGGCCTGGAGGGTTTCGGAAGCTTACTTGGGAGAACGGGTATGATCCGTCAGGAATTGAACTGTACCAAATCCGGCACAGCCAAGATCTGATTACTGATTTTATTGACCGGGGTGGAATTTCTGATACATCAAATTGGGAAAAAACAGGTTTTGTTATAGTGCCTAAGGCCGGCGGTGATACTGCTTATTATTCCATTGGCGGCCAAATGACCGGTAAAAATGTGATTCAATTTGACTCTTCTGGAAATATTGGATTTAGCGCAGAAGGAATATGGGGATCAATTGTTCTGGAGTCCTGCGTCGACACTATTGTCGGCTGGGACACTTTGGGGACTTGGAATTTTTATAGAGAAGGATTTCCAAAATACTGTTCGGCTAAGGTTAAAACCGCTCAGGCCAGGATCAGAATAAGCTGGAATCCGTTTTCTGGGGGTTATTGGGTTTATATTGATGACGTCAAGGTTTGCCATCCGGAATCCACGAAAGGGATAGAAACAGTTAGTTCACTTCTCCCTTTCTATATCTTAAGCAGCCAACCGGGCACGGAAGGGTTTTACCAGATCAGATCAGTTGACAGCCTGCTAAATCAAAGTTCCTGGAGCGATGTTCGATTTTACCAACCAGCTGCCGGTTTTATCAGGGCCTGGCCCAATCCTTTTAAGGACAAAATATTTTTATTGTTTTCGTTACCAACCGGCAGTATGCAGAAGGTGAAAATATTCAATGTTTTGGGTCAGTTCATTGACCAAATGTCTGTGCAGAAAAAAACGGTTAACGGGGGAACGACGGAAATTCTTTACTACTGGGAACCTAAGGCATCAATGGCGGCAGGGATATATATAGCCCAGGTGAATTCAGATATGGGCCTCCGGGCCATTAAACTGACTTTGGTCAGATAATAAAAATTAAATAGAAAACAAAAACCATTTAGGAGGGATACAAAAATGTTCCGTAAATTGTTTCCGTGGGCGATGGCTGCACTAATCGTAGTCTTGGTAATAGCAGGCTGCAGCAAAAAGCCGACCCCATACGAGGACACGATTCCCACCAACTACGCGCCAAGTTCGGTAATCGCTTATCCGGATACAGTCAATGTTACTGTAAAATGGGTGCGTAACTCCGAGGCCGAAGCCCAGAGCGGTTTTGGAGGGTATTATGTTTACTGTACCTCTCGGTCTATGACCTATGCCGGACTCGCCACAGATTCCGTGGTAGGATTGGCAGAGCTTCCGGCCGATAGTTTGCAATATTTTCAGGTTCCCGGTTGCCCGTATTCCGGAATAGATTCCGTGGTGGTGTCAATAGACCCCCTTATTGGCACCAAACTGATCAAAGGACAAAAATACTACTTTTACGTCCGGACCATGGTGGACGGTCAGCTTAGCTGGGCTGCCAATTGGTGCCTCAGTTCGCCCAGGCCCGAAGGCGAGGCGGAGATATATGCCTTTGTGCCGTTTGATACCACCTCCGGGGCTAAAGGCCTTTATTCGGTTTTGGAGCTAAGAAAGATAGCCACGACCCTTGCAATAGACACAAATCTTTATAAAGTTGCCATCAGCAGCTGGCGGGATACTTTAATTGACTCAACAGTCAGTCCAATTACCACCACCTATACTCCGGCCACCGGTGATTCGGTGCTTTGCGGTTACTGGCCGGATACGTTATTGGTTACTCGAAGATCAAAAGCATGGACAGACACCACACATACCACGACCCAGATTAACCTATTGAAGACAAGAAACATAAGCACTGTGGTGGCTCCAGTAAGAGTTGCGGATATAGTGGCTGAAAAAATTGACGCCGCCCAGGTAAAATTATGGTCGCCGAACATTAATCCCACCATACTCTATCCCAAGATTTGGGGCGACTACGGATTAGAAACCTTAATCCAGCCTCTTTCCGGAGGGTGGGGGACTTCGGTGCCGGCCACTTTTAATACTACGTCTACTTCAGTTACGCTGAATGTCGGAGATACCGGGAATGCCTATCAGCTGAAGCTAAACGGGGACTACTATGCCAAAATACGCGTGGACAGCGTAACTACTTCCGGGAACAGCATCAAAGTTAATTTCCATTATGCATATCAATTGGTTTCCGGCTTTAAAAGTTTTTAACAACGGTTGATGCTTTAAATCAAAACCAGCCTGCCTGTTTTCAGGCAGGCTGGTTTTTGTTTTTACCAAAAGATTTGCCGGTAAAACAGGCATTCCCCAGTTATTTTGAATTCACTTAATTTTTATATTGACGGTATTAACAGTTATTTGGTAAACTTACAAGCTAAGGGCATAAACTATGTCCCCCGGCCCGGTTTAATAAATTATTGAGCAATAAAATGTACCTTTCACGGTTGGAAATATTCGGGTTTAAATCATTTCCCCAGAAGATCACGATAGAAGCGGGATCGGGGGTTACCGCCATTGTGGGGCCCAACGGCTGCGGCAAGACCAACGTGGTGGACGCTATTCGCTGGTGCCTGGGCGAGCAAAGCACCAAGACTCTGCGCTCGGAGAAGATGGAGGACGTCATCTTCAATGGGACTAAGGGCGAAAAACCGCTTTCCATGGCCGAGGTCAGCCTGATCTTCTCCAACGAGGACGGCCAGCTGGCGGTGGAGTACAACGAGGTTTCTATAACCCGGCGGCTGTTCCGCTCCGGCGAAAGCGAATATCTGATGAACAACCGCACCTGCCGGCTTAAGGATATCACCGACCTGTTTCTGAACACCGGACTGGGGGCTGACAGCTACTCGATGATAGAGCCAAGGATGATAGAGACCATCCTGTCGGAGGACCGCAGCATTCGCCGCAGCCTGTTTGAAGAGGCGGCCGGGGTGGCCAAGTACCGCCAGCAGAAAAAGACCGCCGAGCGCCGGCTGGAATCAACCAACGAGGACCTGCTGCGCCTTCAGGATATAGTGGAGGAAGTGGAGAAAAAACTGCGGTCGCTAAAACGCCAGTCCAGCAAGGCCAAGGTCTACGACCGGTTTCTGCAGGACCTGAAGGAACTGGACCTGAAACTGGCGGCCTGGGACCATCTGCGGCTGAGCCGGGAACAGGAAAAAATGACCGCCCAGATCAAGGTATTGCAGGAACGGCGGGGCGAGATGCAGCAGCAGCTGGACGAACAGGAGAATTCCATAGGCCGGGCCCGGGAATGTCTGGAGCAGAACGAGGAGCAGATCACCGAGGTCCAGAACCGGATCGGGCTGGTATCGGAAGAGATACAGAAAATTGAGAACCGGCTGGCGGTGATCCGGGAAAGGCGGTCCGGGCTGGAACAGGCCATGCAGCGCCGGGAGGGCGAGATCAAGGCCCTGCTGTCGGCCATTAACCGGCTGGAGGCCCGTTCCAAGGAACATCAAAGCGCCCAGGAGCAGACCTCCGTTTCCCTGGCTTCCATGACCGAACAGGTCAAGGGCCGGGAGGCCGAACTGCTGCGGCTGGAGTCCAACCTGACCTCGGCCAAGCTGGCCCTGGGCGAGGCCCGCCACGAGCTGATGGAGGCCCTTAAAAAGGAGTCCGAGGGCAAGGAGCAGATTGCCATCTTACTCAGCCGCCAGGAAAGCGCCACCAGGGAATCGGCCAAGCTTTTGGCCGAACAGAAAATCCTGCAGCAGGAAATTGAGCAGCGGGCCCAAAAACTTTCGGGGCTGATAGAACAGGTGGCGGTGGAGCGCAAGGCCCTGGAAGTGCTGGCCGAGGAAAGAAGCCGCCTGAGGCTTAAGTCCAAGGAGGCCCAGGACGAACTGCTGCTGTTGAACAACCAGCTGGCCCAGAACGGCTCCTTTCTTTCGGGCCTGGAGAAGGAGCAGGAGCTGCTGGCCGGCCTTAATAAGCGCTATGAAGGCTACGGCCAGGGGGCCCAGCACCTGCTGTCGCAAAAGAGTGAGCTGGGCGCAGAGATATACCCCCTGGCTGAACTGATACAGGTGGAACCGGGCTACCAGCAGGCCATAGAGGCCGCCCTGGGCGAAAAACTGCAGTGGCTGGTGGTCCCCGACCTCCAGGCCATGAAACGGGCCGGGCAAATGCTTAAGGACGCCAAGGCCGGCAAGGCCACCCTGCTCCCGGCTGCCCCCTTTGCGGCCGGCTCAGGGTCCAATACGGAGAAAATATCAGGAACCAGGGGCTGGGCCTCCGATTTCATAAAATGCCCTCCCCAATACCTTCCGCTGATCGCCGGCCTGCTGGATAAGACCGCCATAGTGGACAATGATACGGATATTTTCACATTGGGCCGGGAAAACCCCGGACTGACCCTGGTAAGCCTGGAGGGGGAGAAACTGGACCGGACCGGGGCCTTATACACCGGAGGCATGCCCCAGGGACAATTCGGGCTGCTGGAAAGAAACCAGCGGATAGAGCAGCTGGGAGTGGAGATCTCCGCCTCCCGCCAGGAGATGCAGACCAAGACCGCTCAGATCCAGTCCCTGCGGGCCAAGTCGGCCGACCTGGCCAAGCGGTCCGAAGAAGTGGACCGGGAGACCGAGAAGCACCAGAAGATGCTGCTGGATTCGGAACGGATGCAGGCCGGACTGGCCGCCGATGAAGAGCGGAGCCGCCAGCGGATAGGGGAGGTCTCCATTCTGCTGGAAACGGTTTTGGCCGGAAGCGACCAGCTGGGCCGGGAATTGAACGCCCTGCAGGATGGTTTCCTGGAATCCAGCGAAAACAACAAGGACGAAAGCCAGCTTTTGACCCTGAGGGAACAGGAGGTTCAGGGTCTGGAACAGGAGCGGACCCAGAAGGCCGCCGAAGTGAACGCCCAAAAACTGGAACTCTCCGAGTTGAACGCCCGGGCCGAGGGGATCCGGCGGGAGCTGGAGGAGACCGAGAGCCGCAAGAACGAATCGCTGGAGCGGATCCAGGACCTGAGGGCCGAAGACGAAAACAGCTTTGGCAGCATGGCCCAGCTGCAGCAGGAGGCCGAATCGCTCAATGTGGAGCTGGAAAAACAATCTTCCCTGCGCAAGTCGGCCATGTCCCAGCGGGAGGAGTTCCAAAAGCAAAGCCAAAAATCGCTGTCCGACCTGAAGAACGCCGAGGAGGGCATGCACAAGGTGCGGAGGGAACACGAGGACCTGCAGCAGCAGCTTTCCCAGTCCCAGATAGACCTGGGCTCGCTGAATAACGAGTACGACAACCTGGCCCAGCGGATGCAGGCCGAATACCAGACCGAGCTGGCCGGGCTGCCCCAGCCGGAAGAGTTTGACGAGAACGCCGCCCGCACCCGGACCGAAGACCTGAAGTTAAAACTCAAGAAACTGGGGCCGATCAATTTTGCGGCCTTTGAGGAGCTGAACGCCGAGGAGGAACGCTACGGCTTCCTTTCCAAGCAGCGGGAAGACCTTTTGACGGCCAAACAGGACCTGATGACCTCCATCACCAAGATCGACGAGACCGCCCGGGCCATGTTCCTGGAGACGCTGGAGGGGATCAAGAAGGGTTTCGTCCAGATATTCCAGCGGCTGTTCATCGGGGGCGAGGCCGAGATCCGGCTGACCGGTAGCGAGGACCCGCTGGAGGCCGAGATCGAAATCCTGGCCACCCCCGAAGGCAAGAGCATGAAATCCATCACCCTGCTCTCGGGCGGGGAGAAGACCCTGACCGCCACCGCCCTGCTGTTCGGCATCTACCTGGTGAAGCCGGCCCCCTTCTGCGTGCTGGACGAGATCGACGCCCCCCTGGACGACGCCAACGTCCAGAGGTTCTGCAAAATGCTCAAGGATTTTTCCGCCAGCACCCAGTTCATGGTGATCACCCACAACAAGCGGACCATGGAGGCGGCCGACCGGCTGTACGGCGTGACCATGGAACAACCGGGGATCTCCAAGATAGTTTCGGTCAAATTCGACTGAGACCTTTAACCACATTTGTCCCGGCAGGAAGAACACGGGGAAAGACAGGGAGCGATAGATGCAAAGAGGGTATCAGTTAAGCGATCTTAAAATATGCCCCGGCCAGGGGGCGGCCTGCCCCATCCAGATGTTCATCAACCCGGACGAGGCCGAGAAAAAATATCTGGTCTCCGAGCTGAAACTGGACGAACACACCCTTAATTCCGCCCTGGACCCGGACGAACAATCCCGGCTGGAATTCGAGCCCGATCATCTGGCCCTGATACTAAAGCGGCCCCAGAACTATTCGGCCCGGGAGGAGTTCCTGTTCAAGGTCTCTTCGTTCGGGCTGTTCCTGTTCAAGGACCGGCTGGTGGTGGTGGTCTCCGAGGACATTCCCCTGTTCGAAGGCAAGATATTCAACAAGGTCAGCTCGATCAACGACGCCGCCCTTAAGCTGATCTACCGGTCCATCTACCATTTTGTGGAGCATTTGAAGATCATCAACATGGTCTCCGATTCGCTGGAGTCCAAGATCAGCTCATCGATGGAGAACCGCTATCTTTTGAACCTGTTCACCCTGGAAAAAAGCCTGGTCTATTACCTCAACGCCATCAACTCCAATTCCACGGTGATCGAAAAGCTCAAATCCAACTCCGCCAAGATCGGCTTTACCCAGGAGGAACACGAGTTTCTGGACGACGTCACCATCGAGAACAACCAGTGCTACAAGCAGGCCGACATCTATTCCAACATCCTGGCCGGCCTGATGGACGCCCGGGTCTCCATCGTCTCCAACAACCTCAACGTGTTGATGAAGACCCTGAACATCATCACCATAGGAATAATGGTGCCCACCTTCGTGGTCAGCGCCTTCTCCATGAACGTCAAGATCCCCATCCAGGACCATCCGCTGGCCTTCTGGATGATCATTGGTTTGGCCCTGGTCTCGGTGGCCGGGTTCATGATATTCTGGCGTTTTAAGAAATGGTAAAAGGATGATTTCCCGAAGTAGACAGGATTTACATGATGAACTGGGAATACCAATCTAACTTGCTTAGGGAAAGTAGAAAGAATATGGTGGGTTTGGTAAAAACACAGACATATGCTTAATTATGTTCTTTTTCTTTTTTGTCCCGCCAACTAAGAAAAAGAACCAAAAAGAAAAAAGCTCGTCGCTTAAAACTCTCCGGGCGTTGCGCTTCTCGTTGCTGGCGGGCTTGTCTGAACTCGGGCTTTTGCCAAGCCCTCAAACAGGCGCAGACAAGCTTTTTCCGCCATCAACTGCGATGCTCCCTGATCGTTTTAACGCGACAAACGGGGTTGGTACCGGGTATTTAACCAGTTTCCTAAGTTAATTGAATTATTTAACTGGATTTCAAAATAAGGCAACATTGCCTGATATTAGAAGATAAGGTGGGTGGTTTGTTTTGGAAGTGTCTGGAATTGAACGAACAAGACGCATGAACATTTTTAAGTCACTAAAAGAGGGGTTGAGCAAGACCCGCCAGGGGGTATTGGGACGGATCTCCGAACTGTTCACCGGGAAAAAAGCTCTGAGCGCTTCCGAATACGGGGAGCTGGAGGAGCTTTTGCTTTTGGCGGATGTCGGGCCCCAGGCCGCGGAAAAGCTGCTGGAATCGGTCAAGAACGGAGACCAGGAACTGACGGCTATCGAACGGCTGAAGCGGGAGATGAGCGCCATTCTGGCCCTGAATTCAGAATTCAGAATTCAGAATTCAGAATTCTTGGATAAGCCCCAGGTTTGGTTGATCGCCGGGGTCAACGGTTCCGGCAAGACCACCACCATCGGCAAGCTGGGGAACATGCTCATCACCAATGGGAATAAGGTGATGCTGGCGGCGGCCGATACTTACCGGGCGGCGGCCATCGAGCAGCTGGAACTATGGTCTAAAAAGACAGGGGCCGGCTTTGTGGGCTCGGCGCCCGGGGCCGACCCGGCCAGCGTGGCCTTTGATGCGGTCAGCGCCGCCCAGGCCCAAAATGCCGATGTTCTTCTCATAGACACCGCCGGCCGGCTGCACACCCAGAAGCACCTCCGGGATGAACTGGTAAAGGTGCACAGCACCATTGCCAAAAAGATGCCCGGCGCGCCCCACCAGACACTGCTGGTGCTGGACGCCACCACCGGCCAGAACGCGCTTTCCCAGGCCCGGCTTTTCTCGGAAGCCATCCCGGTCAGCGGGATCGTGCTGACCAAGCTGGACGGCACCGCCAAGGGCGGGATAATGCTGGCCATAGCCCAGGAGCTGAAGCTTCCGGTGGTTCTGGCCGGGGTGGGCGAAGGGGTGGGAGACCTGAAGGTCTTTGATGCAGAAGAGTTTGTGGAGGGGGTCCTGGGATAGCTCCGGCCTGCGATAATACTTGACTTTTCACCGTCAATCAGTTATATTTATAGCACCTTCAGGGCGGGGCGTAATTCCCCGACCGGCGGTTTAAAAGCCCGCGAACCCGTTTGGACAAACAAGTAATTCGTAAACTGGTTAATTGGGGTAGGTTTGAACGAAGTCCTAACCAGTTTCCAATTTACCTGATTATTTAAGTTCAAACGGATTGATCCGGTGGAATTCCGGAGCCGACGGTAAGAGTCCGGATGGGAGAAGGACTGATGGATCGGTGAGATCGGATTGCTGATCAAGGCTGAATAAGTGATCTTTCAATAATCCCGGTTTCATCCATCAGGCTTTAAGCCATGCAATCCCCTGAAGCATATTTAGGGGATTTTTTCATGCCCGATACCTTGAACTCAGACCTGCAATACATGGCGCGATCCCTGGAACTGGCGGTCCGGGCCCGGGGGCGCACCTGTCCCAATCCCATGGTGGGGGCGGTGCTGGTCAATAACGGGGAGATCGTAGGCCAGGGCTATCACCAGAAGGCCGGGATGCCCCATGCCGAGATAGAAGCCCTGAACCAGGCCGGGGAAAAGGCCAAGGGGGCCACGCTGTATGTGACGCTGGAACCATGCAACCACCAGGGCCGGACGCCGCCCTGCACGGAAGCGATAATCAAGGCCGGGATAAAAAAAGTGGTCTATGCCACGGCCGATCCCAACCCCAGGGTCAGCGGGGGAGGGCACAAAACATTAACCAAAAACGGAATTGAAACGATCGGTGGAGTGATGGAACAAGAAGCGGTAAAAATGAACGAGGTCTACTTTAGCTACATGAAGAGCGGACTGCCCTTTGTGACCCTGAAACTGGCGGCAAGCCTGGACGGCAGGATATCAATGGGGCAGGGCACCACCACCGGCCTGTCCGGCGACGAGGCCCGGCGCTATGTCCACCAGTTGCGGCTGGGTCACGAAGCGGTGATGGTGGGTTCCGGCACGGTGCTGGCCGACGACCCGCAGTTAACTGTGCGCCTGGTGGACAACCCGGAAAGCAAGCAGCCCACCAGATTCATAACCGACGGCAAGTTGTCGCTTTCCCTGGATTCCAATGTGCTGAACGATGGCAAGGCCAAGACCATTATGGTCACCACCTCGGCCGCCGACCAGGACAAGAAAAAGAAGATCGAGGCCAGGGGGATAGATGTCTGGACCATAGGCAAGGACGCCAAGGGCTACGTGGACCTGAAGGCCCTGCTCCACCAGATGGGGTTGGACGAGTACTGCAGTCTTTTGGTCGAGGGCGGCGGCAAACTGGCGGCCTCGTTCCTTAAACTGGGTCTGGTGAACAAGGTGGTGATGATCTATACCCCCAACATCATCGGCGCCCAGGGCGTGGCGGCGGTGGGGGAACTGGGGATCTCCGAGCTCAAGGATGCATTTAAGCTAAAGGACATGGAATGCCGGATGCTGGGGAAGGATGTTCTTATAGAAGGATATATTGTAAAATGAAAATTTCAAATTGCAGAATGCAAAATATATAATGAGAATTCGTTGATGTTCACCGGGATAATTGAAATAACAGGGACGATCAAGGCTCTTCAGCTTAAATCCAGCGGCGCACAGGCAGAGATCACGGCGGGTTTCAAGGACCTGGCGCTGGGCGAGAGCATTGCTGTCAACGGAGCCTGTCTGACGGTGGCTAAGATCATAAAGGACGGCTTTGCCGCCGACCTCAGCCGGGAGACCTTGGATACCACTACTTTCAAGAGCCTCCGGGCCGGCACGGTGGTCAACCTGGAGCGGGCTCTTAAGCTGGGCGACCGGCTGGGCGGGCATCTGGTGGCCGGGCACGTGGACTGCCTGGGCCGGGTGGAGCAGGTCATAAAAAACAGCCAGGGCGCAACCATCGAGGTCTCAGCCGATGGCAAATACCTGAAATACATCATCACCAAAGGCTCGGTGGCGGTGGACGGGATCAGCCTGACAGTGGCCCAGAAGACCGCCCGGGGGTTCAAGGCCGCCGTCATTCCCCATACCTGGAAAAACACTAATCTCCAGAGCATTAAGACCGGAGACAGGGTCAACCTGGAACTGGATCAGATGGCGAAATACGTGGAGTCAATAGTAAAGGGCAGGTAACCATTCACCACAAAAGGCACAAAGGGCACAAATCCAACGCGTCTAACATTATTGCGAAGCAACGATATTACGTTTATGTGATTTATGTGCTATCTGTGGTAAAAAGCGGAATGATATTTTAATAAGGGAATTGATGAGCAAGAAACTGAAATTCAATACCATACCCGAAGCGCTGAAGGACATCCGGCTGGGCAAGATGATCGTGGTGGTGGACGATGAGGACCGGGAGAACGAAGGCGATCTGGTGATGGCTTCGGCCAAAGTAACGCCTCAAGCCATCAATTACATGGCCAGGGAGGGCCGGGGGCTGGTCTGCGTTTCGCTGACGGCGGCCAGGCTGGAGCAGCTGAAGCTTTCCCCCATGGTGGAGCGCAACACCTCCAAGCTCGGCACCAACTTCGCGGTTTCGGTGGATGCGGTCAAAGGCACCACCACCGGGATCTCGGCCCAGGACCGGGCCCGGACCATCAAGGTCCTGATCGACCCCAAGGCTAAACCGGCCGATCTGGCCCGTCCGGGACACATCTTTCCCCTGCAGGCAGTGGAGGGCGGGGTGCTGCGCCGGGCCGGGCACACCGAGGCCGCAGCCGACCTGGCCGGGCTGGCCGGGCTGTATCCTTCGGGCATCCTGTGCGAGATCATGTCCGACGATGGCAGCATGGCCAAGGGTCCGGCCCTCTTCGCCTTTGCCCGGAGGCATAGGCTGAAGATCGTCACCGTCAAGGACCTGATCCTGTACCGCCGGGCCAAGCAGAAACTGGTCAAGAACATACTGAGCCTTAAGCTTCCCACCAAATACGGGGAATTCAACCTGGTGGTCTACGAGGACCTGATCGAGAAATACCACCACTTGGCGCTGGTCAAGGGCGTGGTCAAGGGCAAAAAGAACGTGCTGGTACGGGTCCACTCCCAGTGCCTGACCGGGGATATCCTGGGCTCCCTTCGCTGCGATTGTGGCGACCAGCTGGCCTCGGCCCTTAAGATGATCAGCAAAAAGGGCAGCGGGGTCTTCCTTTACATGCGTCAGGAAGGCCGGGGCATAGGGCTGGTCAACAAGCTGAGGGCCTACCAGCTTCAGGACAAGGGGATGGACACGGTGGAGGCCAACCTGGCTTTGGGCTTCAAGGCCGACGAGCGCGATTACGGGATCGGGGCCCAGATCCTGGCCGACCTGGGGCTGACCAGCATCAACCTGATCACCAACAATCCCCAGAAGATCACAGCTTTGGAGGGCTACGGCCTGAAGATCTCCAAGCGGGTGTCGGTGCAGATCTGCCCCAATCCCTCCAATCTCCGCTATCTCAAGACCAAACAGGAGAAGATGGGGCACATGCTGGATTTTGGCAACTGCGTCAACAACTGAAGGCTAACCATCAAGTAAACTTTTATCCGCAGATTGCGCAGATTTAACAGATTCCATTTTACAAGGGATCATAAAGTACATTAGATGAACATTGTTTATAAAGGAGAAAAAATGAAGCACAAGGTTTATGAAGGCCAGCTGAATGCCCAGGGCAAAAGGTTCTGCCTGCTGGTCTCCCGGTTCAACGATCTGGTGGGGGCCCGTCTTTTGGAGGGCGCCCAGGACTGCCTGCTGCGCCACGGGGCCGAGGCCGACCAGATAGACATAGTCTGGGTGCCGGGATCGTTTGAGATCCCGGGGGCCGCCTCCAAGCTGGCCGCCTCCAAGCGCTACGATGCCGTGGTCTGCCTGGGCGCGGTGATCCGGGGCGACACCCCGCATTTTGACTACATCGCGGCCGAGGTGGCCAAGGGCGTGGCCCAGGTGTCCATGAGCTCGGGCGTGCCCACCATCTTCGGGGTGGTGACCACCGACAACCTGGAACAGGCGCTGGAGCGTGCCGGCAGCAAGTCCGGCAACAAAGGCTGGGAGGCCGCCCTGTTTGCCATCGAGATGGCCGACCTCTACCAGAAGCTCGGCAAAAGCAAATGAGCACCAGGCATAAATACCGGGAGCTGGCCCTGCAGGCTTTGTACCAGATGGAGCTTACCGGTATCCCGCCGGAGGAGGCCCTGTATGACATCCGGCAGAGGAATTCCGGCCAGGCTATAGACTTTACCATCAGCCTGGTGCAGGCGGTGGCCGGAAATATCCAGGAGATCGACCAGGTCATCGAGCGTTCGGCCAAGAACTGGAAGCTCTCCCGGATGGCGGTGGTGGACCGGAACATCCTGAGGCTGGGAGTGGCCCAGCTGATGTACCTGCCGGCCGAGGTGCCGCCCAAGGTGGCCATCGACGAGTCCATTGAACTGGGGAAAAAATTCGGGGACGGGCAGTCCGGGAAATTCATCAACGGCATCCTGGACAATGTCTACAAGGAAATGGCGAAACAGGTTTGAACCCCAAAACTCATTTACGGTGAAGTTATGCGGTATGCCATCATCTCGGACATTCACGGCAATCATCAGGCCCTGAGCGCGGTCAAGGCCAGCCTGAAGAATGAGCAGCTGGATGAAGTGATCTGCCTGGGCGACATCGTGGGCTACGGGGCCGAGCCCGGCCTTTGCCTGCGGGAGACGCTGGAGCTGTGCCGGACCGTGGTGGCCGGGAACCACGATCACGGGGTGGCCGGAAGGCTGGAGACCTCCTTCTTCAGCTCCAATGCCCGCAAGGCGGTGGAGTGGACCTCCAAGGTCTTGGATCCCGCCGAGAAAAAACTGCTGTATGATCTTCCCCTTTTGAAAGAGGTGTCCCGGCCTGACGGGATCTTTGTGGCGGCGCATTCGGCCCCGGAAAAACCCCAGGAATGGCGCTACATCCTTTCCATGGACGAGGCCGAATACCAGTTCGAGCATTTTTCCCTGCCGCTCTGCTTTGTCGGGCACTCCCACCTGCCGGTATTCTGGCAGCTGGGCCCTGACGGGGAATGCTCGATGGCGGGCCGGGAATACCTGCGGCTGGAGCCGGGAAACCGGTACATCATCAACGCCGGCAGCGTGGGCCAGCCGCGGGACGGCGACCCCCGGGCCTGCTATGCGGTTTATGACAGCCAGCGCCGGGAGCTGATCATCCGGCGGGTGGAATACGACATCCCCCAGGCCCAGCAAAAGATACTGAAGGCCGGATTGCCGGCCAGGCTGGCCGAGCGGCTGGCCCAGGGAGTCTGAAATATCAAGTAAGGGCAATTCATGAATTGCCCCAACATTTGGATAAGGTCACAATCGCCATGCCGACCAAAGTCGCCATAATAATTCCCCATTACAACGGACAGAAGCTGCTGGAGGATGGTCTTCCTTCTCTGTTCAAGACGGGGTATTCGGATTACACGGTCTATCTGGTGGACAACGCCTCCACCGACGGCAGCCCGGAATGGGCCAAGGTCCATTATCCCCAGATCCAGGTGATCAAGTCAAACAAGAACCTGGGCTATGCCGGAGGATGCAACCTGGGGATCAGGGCCACCACCGAGGAATATGTGGTCCTGCTCAACAACGACACCGAGGTCAAGCCGGACTGGCTGGACAAGCTGGTCTTAGAGCTGGACAAGGACGGGGTCGTTGCCGCGGCCCAGCCCAAGATCCTGTGGCTTAAGGACCGGACCCGGTTCGACTATTCCGGCGGGGCCGGCGGCCTGATGGACGCCTACGGCTATCCCTATTGCCGGGGACGGATGTTCGAGGAAAAGGAAAAGGACCAGGGACAGTACGACCGGCATCCCGCCGATATTTTCTGGGCTTCGGGCTCGGCCTCCATCTACCGGCGTTCGGCCCTGGACGCCTCCGGCCTGCTGGACGAGGATTTTTTCATGCACATGGAGGAGATAGACCTGGCCTGGCGGCTTCACCTGCTGGGCCTGCGGGTGATCTCCGTTCCCGGCTCGGTGGTCTACCATCTTTCCGGGGGCTCGCTGCCCACCGGTAATTTCCGCAAGATGTACCTTAACCACCGCAACAGCCAGCTGATGATGTGGAAGAACTATTCCCTGGGCTCGCTTCTATGGATCTGGCCCGGCCGGATGCTGCTGGAAGCGGCCGCCTTCGCCAAGGCTGTAGCCTCGGGCAACTGGGAATGGGCCCGGGCCATTGTGCAGGCGGGCTGGTGGTTGCTGGAGAACCCCCTTACGGTCTGGAAAAAACACCGCCGGGTACAGGCGCTCAGAAAGGTCTCCGACCGCCGGATCAGAGAACAGATGTTCCCGGGCAGCATCGCCCTGGAATATTTCATCAAGCAAAAAAGAACTGCCCAACAATTGGAAGGTAAACGATGAAACAGGCCCTGAAGAAAACGCTGTTATTGGTCTTCCGGATATTGATCAGCCTGGGGTTGATAGGCTGGATACTGCTAAAGGTGGACCGGCGGGAGCTGGCCGAGTCCCTGAGGAGCATAGACCTGTGGTACCTGTCCGCGGCCTTCCTGGCTTATCTGATAGTCAACGCCTTCTGCAACTGGCGTTGGCAGATACTGCTGGCGGCCCGGGGAATAAAGGCCGGGTACTGGAGGCTATTCCGCTACTTTCTTAACGGCCTGTTCTTCGGGAACTTCCTGCCCACCACGGTGGGCGGCGACCTGGCCCGGGCCTATCTGGTGGTGGACGACTGCAACAAGAAATCGGAAGCCCTGGCCTCGGTGCTGGTGGACCGCTTCATCGGGCTGTTCGGGGTGATCATCACCGGCATCATCGGACTGATCCTGGTGGCCAAGACCGGGGAGGAGCTTTTCCTGCTGAAGGTCATGGTCATAGTCATCGCGGCGGCGCTGCTGTTCGTGATACTGTTCCTGAACAAAACCCTGGTAAAAAAATTCCGGTGGATGCTGAAGCTGCCCCTGATAGAAAAGGCCGAACACCACCTGATAGATTTTTACCATTCCCTTTACGTCTATCGTACCCACAAGAAAGAAGTGTTCTGGGCCTTCGTCCAGTCCCTGCTGGTCCAGCTGTTCGTGGTTTTTACCGCCTATTTCATCGCCATATCGCTGGACATCACCATATCCATCATCCCCTTCTTCCTGTACATGCCGGTGATAGGGGCGGTGAGCATGATCCCGCTGTCGGTCAACGGCTGGGGCCTACAGGAGGGGGCATTCATAGTGTTCTTCGGCCGGGCCGGCCTGAGCCACTCCCAGGCCCTGTCGCTGGGATTTGTCTACCATCTGGTGGCGGTGGGGGTATCGCTGTTGGGCGGGCTGCTGTGGCTGATCTACGGCAGCAAAAAGAAGCTGAAGGAAACCTGCGAATAGACGGGTGATAAATGAAAAAAGCAGTGGCCATCGTTTTTATTCTGGCGCTTATACCGGCGGCGGCCTTTGCCCAGTGGAGCGTAAACTTTAACTATGGCTGGCTGGACAATGCCTCTCCGGAATGGAAAGTGTTTGATCACAACTCCAAGCCGTTTTCCATCTGGGGCAACGGATGGCAAGTGGGCGGCGGTGTGGAGTATCACAAGAAAAGCTGGCTGTCGGTGGGCGGGTCGTGTTGCTATCAAAGCTTCAGCACTGAACCATCGGGCAAGTTTGAGAAATACGTCAGTGAAAGTGATGGTTGGAGCGGGGAAGCATCCTGGCAGGTTCCGGTCGAGGCCTATGCCAGGCTTTTCAGGCCAAGGGCGCTGCTGCAGAGCAACCTCAAGCTGGGTTTGGGCGTGATGGTCTCGCATGTGGGACGTTTAATGGTCACTACCACAGGAGTTGAATATTCTGAGGGTTCAGGTCAGTGGACTAGCATAGTGAATGGCACAGGCGAGACGTTATACCGTCCCTTCGGGGAGATCAGCGCGGGAATAAATATCCCGATCACCGCCAGGCTGGGTATAACCCTTGATTACGGATACCTTTCCACCTTTGACAGAATGGTGCAGGAACTGCCGTTCCAGCTGGGAATGAACATCAAGTGGTAGCTTAATAATGCGGATAGTATTCATGGGCACTCCGGCCTTCGCCGTACCCACCCTGGAGGCCCTCCATCACAAGGGACACGAGATACTGGCGGTCTTTGCCCAGCCGGACAGGCCGGCGGGCCGGGGCCGCAGTATTGCCTTTTCCCCGGTCAAGCAAAAGGCGGTGGAGCTGGATCTGCCGGTTTGCCAGCCGGCGACATTAAAAGACACTAAGACAGTTGATCACCTTTCGAAACTTCAGCCCGATGTTCTGGTGGTGGTAGCCTACGGGCTGCTGCTGCCACAGAACATCCTGGATATCCCCAAGCACGGGGCGGTGAACCTGCACCCATCACTGCTGCCAAAATACCGGGGGGCGGCACCCATCAACCACGCTTTGCTTCACGGCGACAAGGTTACCGGCATCACCAGCATCCTGATGAACAGCCGAATGGACGCCGGGGACATCATTCTGCAGGAAACCGTGGCGATCAGTGACGATGAAAATGCAGGCCAGTTGGAGGAGCGGTTGTCCGGGCTGGGAGCGGATCTCATAACTAGAAGTTTAGAAGTTATGAAGGTGGGAAGGTCCGCCTTTAGAAAGCAGGACGAGGCGCAGGTCACCTTTGCCCCGAAGCTTTCACCGAAGGACGGGCACATTGACTGGAAACGAAGATCCCTGGAGATCCAAAACCAGGTTCGGGGACTTACTCCAAAACCCGGGGCTTTTACCATGTTCAAAGAGAAAAGGCTGGAGATCCTGGAAACCCTACTGAATACTGAATACCGAATCCATTCGTTTGCAGAGCAGGCCAGTCTTTCTCAGGACAAGTTACTGAATACCGAAGAAGTTCCAGGGCTGGTAGTTTCAATAGAGAAGAACAAGGGTCCGGTGATAAGTACCGGTGACGGGGCTTTGGTTCTGCTGAAAGTGAAACCCCAGGATAAGAAGGAAATGAGCGGTGAAGAATTTGTAAATGGATATCGTATCATACCAGGCCAACGTATGGGTTATATTAAAAAGGAAGGTCCAGTACAGCCATGAAAGAATACTTATTGCCCCAAAAATACGTCAAGAAGATATTTTATATAGATTCGATACTTGTGTGGTTTGTTATTGCAGTTGGAATAACTTTGATTGTTCTCGAAGGGGATGGTGCAGCCGTATTAATGTTGTTAAGTGGTGTATTAATGTTGGTTATTGGTCCGGTACGTGCCAACAACATCATTTATAAAGTAATTGTGACTGAAGAAGCGGTTGATTTCATAACAAAAAAACACTCGAATAAAATATGTTATAAGGATATTACACGCTTATCGTTCAGAAAAAAACTATTCGACACAAAATCAATTATAGGGTTTCATGTGTTCGGGAAGGAGTCATCTGGTTATGTAGATATTAGGACGGTAAATAGCGGAGAACTAATTGAAGATATCTTGGTGCATTGTCCTCATCTGAGCACAGGTGATCTGATGAAAGAATTGAAAAGAAGCTAATTCCGGTTAAAGATTTAAATAGTTGCCTAATAATAAAGTGAAAGAAAATAAAAGAGCCTTTCTAAGCCTCTCCCTCTTAAGCCTGGTGATCCTGATCGGCGGAGTGGCAGTGCTTTTCTGGCTGATAGTGCC
Organism: uncultured bacterium; assembly: GCA_963780225.1. GTDB lineage: Bacteria > Edwardsbacteria > AC1 > AC1 > EtOH8 > UBA5202. The sequence goes on from CAWAAX010000003.1 coordinate 187,439, forward strand.
CCGGCTGCAGCATTTGGGCGACTGGCTGTTCTATGCCGCCGCCATCGTCGCCGCGCTGTTCCTGCTGGTGGTGACGGGGGGGCTGTTCCTGCTGTTCCTCTCCGCCCTAACCGAGAAGGATTTTCTGTTTCCCCACGGCAAGAAGCAGGTGACGGTCAAGGTGCTGTATCCCCTGAACCTGATGCTGGGTTATCTGCTGGGGATCGGCCGGGAGAGGATAGGGGAATCCTTCGTAGCCTTCAACAATGCCCTGGTGCGGGCCGCCGGCAAACGGCTGGACCCGGCCCGGATCCTGATCCTTTTGCCCCACTGCCTGCAGCTGGCCGACTGCCCCCACCGGGTGACCTCCGATATCAGGAACTGCAAGCGCTGCGGGAAATGCCCCCTGGCCGGACTGGCCGCCATCGCCGAGGAGACCGGGGTCCAGATCTCGGTGGCCACCGGAGGCACCCTGGCCCGCCGGGTGATAGTGGAGCTGAAGCCTACCTCCATCCTGGCGGTGGCCTGCGAGCGGGACCTGGTCTCGGGCATCCACGACGCCTATCCCATCCCGGTCTACGGCATTTTGAACCAGCGGCCGCACGGCCCCTGCCGCAACACCCTGGTGGACATGGATCAGGTGGCCCTGGGGCTTTCGGTGCTGCTGGGACGGGAGGTAAAGTGGAAGCACGGGAAGTAGCGTTAAAAACGCTTTCCAAGGCCGGCACCGACGGAGCCTATTACGACCAGGTCCTTAAAAAGAATTTGAAGGAGAGCGGCCTTTCCCTGCCGGACAAGGCCCTGGCCCACGAACTGACCGCCGGGGTTCTGCGCCACCGGATGTGGCTGGACTGGGTGCTGGACCGGTCCTTAAAGAGCGGCATGAAGTCGCTGACACCCTGGGAACAGAACATCCTGCGCCTGGGCTTGTATCAGATCGCCAAGCTGGACCGGATCCCGCCTTTTGCCGCGGTGAACGAGAGCGTGAACCTGGCCAAACGCTATGGCCGCAAGAGTATAATTGGCTTGACAAATGCGGTGCTACGGGATATAATTAGGCACCGAAGGCATTTGGAGCCAATAAGTTCGGGGGATAAGGCCCGGGATCTGTCCATAGAATATTCGCATCCCCTCTGGTTGGTAAAACGCTGGCTAAAGGAACTGGGAGAAGCGGGGACAAAAGAGTTGTTGCAGGCCAACAACCGCCATGCCCAGGTCATCATCCGCCCAAACACCCTGAAAACAGGGGTTTTGGAGCTTCAGGAAAACTTAAACCTGTCGGGCATCAATACCTCGGCCAATAGATACATCCCGGCTGCACTGGAAGTGGAAAACCCGGCGGGGCTGGCTGATGATTCATTGTTCAGCCGGGGATGTTTCTATTATCAGGATCCCTCCAGCCAGGCGGTTTCCCAGCTGGCCCGGGCCAAGGCAGGCGATGAGGTGCTGGATCTGTGCGCCGCTCCCGGCGGCAAGGCCAGCGCGGTGCTGGAGCAGATGGGGGATGTTGGAAACCTGCTGGCGGTTGACCTTTCGGAACAAAAACTTTCTTTGATCAAGGAGAATTTCACCCGGCTGGGATTGAGGTCGTATTCCCTGGTCTGCGCCGATGCAGCAGTTTTTTCCGCCCGGAAAAAGTTCGACCTGGTGCTGATAGACGCGCCCTGCAGCGGGCTGGGGGCGCTTCGCCGCCGGTTGGACATCCGGTGGAGGATAAAGGAACTGGACATCGCGAGGCTGTCCCGGCTGCAGTTGCAGATACTCAACAATGCGGCCGGGCTGGTCAAAACCGGCGGGGCTTTGATCTACAGCACCTGTACGGTGACGCCGGAGGAGAACCAGGGATCGGTGAAAAAGTTTCTGGCCAAGAACCCGGAATTCATCCTTGACGATGCCGGACAGTTCATTCCCCGGGAATTAGTGGAAGACGGTTTCTTCAGCAGCTGGCCCCATCTCCACGGAATGGACGGAGCCTTCGCCGCCCGTCTGATCAGACAAAGGTAACCAACCATTAAACATATTACATAAACTACGGAGTATTTCATGCCTATTTACGAGCAGAGCAGCAGTAAAAAGCCGGTGGCAGCGGCCATCTTCTCGGGAGCCTTAAGCGGCCTTTTGATGAGCTTGCTTTTTTGGGGCGTGATCCAGCCCATTATGGACATGTCCGAGCTTCCGGATGTGACCGGCAAGAAGGTGGAGATAGCCAAGTCCATTCTGGAGGGCCGGGGATTCCGGGTCTACCAGGAGGATGCCATCAACGATGCCACAGTGCCCGAGGGCGCGGTCAGCAAGCAGGATCCGGTGCCGGGCGGCAAGGTGCGCAAGGGGTCCACCATTAAAATATGGCCCAACGGCGGCGGCTCCAGCGTTCCGGTCCTTCAGGGCATGCTGCTTCCCCAGGCCACTGTGATGCTGCAGCAGGCCGGGTTGAAGCTGGGCCAGGTCACCATGCAGCCGTCCGACTCCGTGCCCAAGGATGCGATCATCTCCAGCAATCCGTCCTTCAACAGCAAGACCCAGAAGGACAGCCCGGTGGACCTGGTGGTCAGCGCCGGGGCCGGGGAGGTGGCGGTGCCGGCGGTTAAAGGCTACGGGAAAAGCAGGTCCCAGGAGATGATCAAGCAGGCCGGGCTTAACCTGGGCAGCGTCCGTTACATTTACGATGAAGAGAACGATCCGGGCCTGGTGGTCCGGCAGGATCCCCAGGCCGGCTCCAAGGTGGCCAAGGGCTCCAACGTCAGCATCTGGGTGACCACCGATATCGAACCAGAAGAATAAAAATGGCCAACATTTTCGAGACATATCCCAAATTCTGGCGGATCGTCCTGATCCTGTCCGCAGTATTTCTGTTCGGTTTTTTGCTGAGTAACTTTGTGATGATGCCCTGGGTGGTGCGGCGCGGTGCGGTGGTGGAGATGCCGGACATCAAGGGCCTGACCTTCGACCAGGCCAAGGAAATCCTTTCCCAAAAGGGTTTGGACATAATGCTGGCCGGATGGCAGTACGACCCCGGCATCCCCGACAGTTCGGTATCCCAGCAGGAGCCGGAGCCCAAGATGATGGTCAAGATCGGGCGCAAAGTGAAGGTGGTCTTAAGCCGGGGCACCGAAAAAATAACGGTACCCTATCTGGTGGGACTCTCCTCGGTCCGGGCCATAAATTTATTGGACCGGAGCGGGCTTAAAGTTGACGGCATCGACAGCCTATCCAGCGACTCGGTGGCTTTGGGCTGCGTGGTCTGCTCCAACCCGCCGTCTGGCGCCCAACTGATTCGTGAGAGCGGAATCAGGCTCACTTTAAGCAGCGGACCCACCGAGGGCAAGATGCTGATGCCGGACCTGATGGGCAAAAAGCTGGCCGAGGTCCAGGGATCGCTGGTGGCCCAGGGCTTGGTGATAGGCCAGATCAAGTACCTGCCGGGCCAGTCGGCCGAGCCGGGCACCGTAATACTGCAGGCTCCCCAGCCGGGCTTTGTGATCAAGGCCGGGGACACGGTGAACATGGCGGTCAGCGCCAATTAAAGGCAGCCACCGCTGCAGCGGGGTGCCGCTGTTGCGGCAAAAGCAGAAAACAAAATACGAATAATGTTTGTTTTTCATTTTACTTTTTGATTTTGTGAAATGACCCTAATTGCAGCTTCCCTGTTGTCGGCGGACTTTGCCGAATTGAAGAACGAGATCCGCTCGGTGGAACAGGGCGGGGCGGACTGGCTGCACCTGGACGTGATGGACGGGCATTTCGTGCCCAATATCACCTTCGGGCCCTTTATCGTGAAGGCCGTCAAGGGATCCTCCAGGTTGCCGCTGGACGCCCACCTGATGATCACCGATCCCCTGAAGTATGCCCCGGAGTTCGCCAAGGCCGGCGCCGACTACATCACCATCCATGCCGAGGTCATAGAAGACCTTAAATACGCGGTTGATCAGATCAAAAAACTCAAGGTCAAGGCCGGGCTCTCGGTCAACCCCGAGACCCCGCTGGACAAGGTTTTAGCGGTGATCGGCGAGATAGATCTTTTCTTAGTGATGAGCGTCCATCCCGGATTCGGCGGGCAGAAATTCATGCCCGAGGTTCTGGACAAGGTCAAAGAAATGAAAAAGCAGAAAGCAGAAGGCAGAACAAAAGCCCTGATCTCCATAGACGGCGGGATCAATCCTGAAACCTCGCGCCAGGCGTTGTCGGCAGGGGTCGAGGTGCTGGTGGCCGGGGCAGCCATCTTCGGTATGCCGGACCGGGCCGCCCAGATCAAAGCCATCAGGGGCGGATGATGGACAAGAACGCCTTCAGGCTGATCAGCTACGGAATGTACCTGATTTCCAGCTACGGGCCCGGCAAATTGAACGGGCAAATAGCCAACACCGTCTTTCAGGTAACGGCCGAGCCGCCGCTGATGGCGGTCAGCCTGAACTGCCAGAACTACACCAACGAGCTCATAAAAAAATCCCAGAAATTCTCCATCGCAATCCTGTCCCAGGAGGCCCCCCTGACCCTGATCGGCACCTTCGGCTTCAAATGCGGCCGCCAGGTGGATAAGTTCAGCGGGATGAAATACGAGATCTGCCCCAGCGGCAACCCCAAACTGTTGGAATACAGTCTGGCCCATTTCGATGTCGAGGTCACTCAGACAGTAGAGCTGGGCAGCCACACGCTTTTCATTGGGAAGGTGGTGGAATCCCAGATCCTGGCCGAAGGGCAGCCCATGACCTACGAATACTACCATAAAATAAAAGGCGGCAAGACCCAGCAGAACGCACCCTCGTACATAAAGTAACGGATCCTTAATCGTAAGGGCAATCTAAATGTAAGGACACGGCATGCCGTGTCCCGACAGAAAGGGAAAGCCATGAAGAAGTATACCTGCACCGTCTGCGGATATGAATATGACCCGGTGGCCGGCGATCCCGACAATGGGGTCAAGCCGGGAACAGCTTTCAATGACATTCCCGACGACTGGGTATGCCCAGTATGCGGGGCAGGCAAGGAAGCTTTTGAACCGGAAGACTAAACCGGAGCTTTAAACCACAAAGACACAAAGGCACAAAAATAACCTACTTCAATCCTGGCGGGCTTATTGCCTTCACCGTTCAAAAGAAACGGAGTGTCGGAGGGTTAAATATTTCGTATGGTCAGATATTTTTTGATTTTGTGAGAAGATGATTAGAGAACTGAAAAAGAACATATACGCGGTGGGAGTGCAGGACTGGGACCGGAGGCTCTTTGACGAGCTGATCCCTCTGCCCCACGGCACCAGTTATAACTCCTATTTGGTCAAGGGCAGCCAAAAGACCGCGCTGGTGGATTCCGTGGACCCGGCCAGGTACGAGGAATTGCTGGCCAACCTGGCCGAGCACGATGTCAAGAACCTTGACTACATCGTATGCAACCACGCCGAGCAGGACCACTCCGGCTCAATAGGATTCCTGGCGGAAAAGTTCCCGAAGTTGGTGGTGGTGACCAACGAGAAGTGCAAGGGCTTTTTGATGGATCTTTTGCACATTCCCGAGAACAGGTTCCAGGTGATCAAGGACGGAGAGATCCTTTCGCTGGGCGACAAGACCTTTGAGTTCATCCTGGCCCCCTGGGTGCACTGGCCGGAGACCATGTTCACCTATCTCAAAGAGGACAAGGTCCTCTTCTCCTGCGATTTCCTGGGCTCTCACCTGGCCACCACCGACGTCTTCGCCTGCGACGATACGGTGCTGGAGGGCGCCAAGCGCTACTACGCCGAGATCATGATGCCCTTCCGCAGCTCCATCGTCAAGCACCTGCAGAAGCTGGACGCCATGGACATCGACCTGATAGGCCCCAGCCACGGTCCGGTCTACAAAAAACCATTCCACATCATGGAGGCCTACAAGGACTGGAGCTCGGAGAACGTCAGGAACGAAGTGGTGATCCCTTGGGTCTCCATGCACGGCAGCACCGAGGCCATGGTCAAGCATCTGACCGAGGCCTTGGTAAAAAGGGGCATCGCCGTAAAACCCTTCAACCTTACCAAGACCGACACCGGCGAGCTGGCCTCTTCCCTGGTCGACGCCGCCACGGTGGTGCTGGCCACCTCCACCGCGCTGGTGGGCCCGCATCCCCAGGGGCTGTACGCCGCGGCGCTGGTGGGGGCCTTAAGGCCCAAGACAAGATTCCTGGGCATCATCGGATCCTACGGCTGGGGCAGCAAGGCGGTGGAGATCATCAAGTCGCTTTTAACCAACCTCAAGGCCGAGGTGCTGGAGCCGGTCTACATCAAGGGCGCGCCGAAGAAAGAGGACTTTGAGGCGCTGGACAAGCTGGCCGAGACTATAGCTGAGAAGCATAGAACTTTAGGACTATAATTTCGCCACAGAGACACGGAGACACAGAGATATTTTCTATTCACCGTTCTTCTTGAAGTTAACCCCTCTGTGCCTCTGAGCCTCTGTGGCAAGCCCCGGTAAACATCGCTGTCAGACCCGCCTGATCCCTGGCGGTATTTTGAGGGATCATTCAGTACAAGCTGACGGCGATTTCTATTTGGTTTTTTTACCAGAATTTTATGAGAAAAGCAGTCATTTTCATATCAGCTATTATAATAGCTTGCTTCAACCTATATGCAGAAGGGGGGAATGACAGACCAGGCATACACGGCGGGCTGGTACTGGTCCAGGACAGTAAGATAAAGTTGCTGGCCGCCGATATTGTGCTGGATGCCTCCAGTATAGTCCTTTCACACCAACAGTTATCGAGAATGTGCGTGCCGGTGCAATGCCGGTATAACTTAAAAAATATCTCGGATGATGCGATTGAAGTGCAATTTGAATTTCCGTTTGCACGGGCTAACTCCGGTGAATCAGAAGGTATAAACGTCAATTTCAAAGCATTTGAGAACAATAAAAAGGCCGTTACCGATAGGGTAAAAAACAATTTCAATGCGTTCAGCTATGTTTGGAAGAGCAGGTATCTGCCAAATGAACAAAAGGAAATATTGTGTGAATACAATGGATATGCTGATATCACAGATATAGGTGGGTCTGGCGATATTTGGAAAATTAAATTTATTGCCAATGGTGCCAGGGGCAAGCTTTTGCTATTGGACACGGTTAGGATCAAGTTCATTTTGCCCCAAGACGCCTCCGGATATTTAAACAATGCTTTTGTGAAATCCTACAATGACAGCTATCAAAGGGGGTATGAAATAAAACCAGCGAATTCTATTAAAACAGCCAAGGAATTAAGCTGGACTTATGTAAGAGACCGATCAGATACGACATTAGACAAGAGTGCAATACCAGTCGCCGCACTGCCAACGGAGGATATTGATATCTCATTTATGAGTTGCTTGCTCCCTGATTCATCTAAACCCTACACTGAGAAAAAATATGCCCTGAAAACCAAGAATGATGTGTTTTTGGAGTTGTTTGGTCCGGGTTTGTTTGGTTCATTGAATTACAGCAGAAGTTTTAAACCCATGTACAATATTAGGGTTTGTACTAACATAATTATGAATGCAATAATTATGAATAAGGTATTTGATGCTAAAGAAAGAACCTGGGGAGAAGTAGGCACAGGCCCAATTATTGTCATGGGTGGGAATAAAATTGATTATCTTTGGTGGACCAGTTCCATATATTACTGTCGCAAGTTAAAAGATTTAAATCTGTATTACCGTATAGGGGCTTGTTTTATCCTAGGAGCGCAGCCAAGTTGGTTGGATTTTAAACCGACTGGTTTAACGCTTGGCTTTGGGTTGGGAAGCAGGTTTTAAACAAAGTATTTTAGGTCTATCGTAAATCAAATGTTCGACTCCTTAACTGAAAAATTCACCGGGCTTTTCAAGGACCTGACCGGGCAGGGCAAACTCTCCGAGGCCAACATCAAAGAGGCCAGCGCCAAGGTGCGGCGGGCTCTTTTAGAGGCTGACGTCAACTACAAAGTCGTCAAGGACTTTGCGGTCGCGGTAGAGGCCAAGGCGCTGGGCGAAGACGTGCTGACCAGCATCACCCCGGGCCAGAAGTTCGTCAAGATCGTCTATGACCAGATGGTGGAGACCCTGGGCTCGGTCAATCAGCCATTGGCGCTTTCCCCCCAGCCGCCCACCGTGATCATGGTCTGCGGGCTGCAGGGCTCGGGCAAGACCACCACCTGCGCCAAGCTGGCCAAGCATTTGTCAAAACCCGGGCGGCGGATCATGCTGGCGGCGGCCGACATCTACCGGCCGGCGGCGGTGCAGCAGCTGGAGATCCTGGCCAAGCAGGTGGGCTGCGACTTCTTCAAACTCGATTCTAAGGATGTGGCCCAGATCTGCCAGGAAGCCAAACAGGAGGCGGTCAAGAAACTCATTGACGTGCTGATCCTGGACACCGCCGGGCGGCTGCACATAGACACCGAGATGATGGCCGAGCTGGAGCGGGTGCAGGCCACGGTCAAACCCCACGAAGTACTTTTGGTAGTTGACGGTATGACCGGCCAGGACGCGGTCAACATCGCCACCGAGTTCTCCAAGGCCCTGCCCCTGTCCGGGGTGATAATGACCAAGCTGGACGGCGACGCCCGGGGCGGCGCGGCCCTGTCACTGAAGGTGATCTCGGGCCAGCCCATCAAGTTCATCGGGGTGGGGGAAAAGCTTTCGGCCCTGGAGGAGTTCCACCCCAGCCGGGTGGCCTCGCGCATCCTGGGCATGGGCGATGTGGTGGGATTGGTGGAAAAGGCCCAGAACATCTTCGACGAGAAGCAGGCCGTAAAGTTCGAGGAGAAACTGCGCAAGCAGAGCTTTGACCTGGAGGACTTTGCCGGCCAGATGAAGCAGATGAAGAAGATGGGCTCGCTGTCCGACATCATGAAAATGCTGCCCGCCATGGCGGGCGGGATGAGCCTGCCAAAAGACGCCGCCATTGACGACCAGGCGCTGGGGAAGATCGAGGCCATCATCGGCTCCATGACGCCGCAGGAGCGGCAGAAGCCTCAGATCATCAACGGCAGCCGCAAGCGGCGGATAGCCCTGGGCAGCGGCACCAGCGTCCAGCAGGTGAACCAATTGCTGAACCAGTTCGAGATGAGCCAGCGGATGATGAAACAGATGATGAATTCCAAGGGCCGGGGGTTCAAGATGCCGAAGGGGTTCTGATTTTGTCGGGCTGTCGTGATACTATTGGCCAACCGATGGTGATACAATGGTGACGCAATAGTCCAAACAATCGTGTGACAATAGTATCGCAACAGTATACCCATCGTATACCACTTACTTGAACGGCAAATTAGTAATAAAGATAAACAAACAAAAAACATCAAGGAGGAGACAGGTTAATGTCCGGCAAACAATTGTCATGCCTTGGTGATACGATAGGACATATGATAAATATTGAAGCAAAACAAAAAAGATTGAAAACCACAATAAGCACATGAACAAAGTAGCCGCACATATTAACACGTTTGATGTTAAAAGCCATCTTAGGGATTTTGTTTTTATCGAACCTGCTGCAAGTATTTTTGAGGTTGGCAGCAAATCAAAGCAGGAAGATATTATTATTGGCGATCATAAAATACCAAAGTATATAAATGAATTTTGGACTGCAAAACAACGTCAGGCGAATTCATTACACGAAATATCTTATCGTGCCTGTTTTAAAGCACAATTGCCAAGGTTTTTCATTGAACGGTTTACAAAGGAACGGGATATAGTTTATGATCCTTTTAGCGGCAGAGGAACTACAATTCTTGAAGCCGCTTTACTTAACAGGAATATTATTTCTAATGATATAAACCCACTAAGCACAACCCTTGCAAAACCACGCTTAACGCCACCTGCTTTGAGCGACCTTAAAAGGCGTTTGGATGAAATTAGAATAATTGATGATTTGAAATCCGACATTGATTTGACAATGTTTTATCATCCTAAAACATTGATAGAATTATTATCCATTAGACAATATTTAAGTAACAAAACAAATAAGGGGAAAGAAGATTCTTTAGATTTGTGGATTAGGATGGTAGCAACGAACAGATTGACGGGTCATTCCAAAGGCTTTTTCTCAGTCTATACATTGCCTCCAAACCAAGCGATTGCAGCAGAAAACCAGAAAAAAATTAATATCGCCAGGAATCAAATACCTGATTACAGGGATACAAAGGAAATTATTTTAAATAAGTCCGCAGATTTATTGAAAGACGTCAAAACCGAGCAGGGAAATATTTTAAAAGGCGTTTCCGAAAAGGCGTTGTTTCTTAATTGCGATGCCCGGAAAACTGAAGAAATAGCTGAGAATTCCGTGCAACTGACGGTTACTTCACCGCCTTTTCTCGATATAGTGCAATATGCCGACGATAACTGGTTACGTTGTTGGTTTAATGATATTGATATTGAAAATATTTCAAAAAACATCACCATGACTAAAAAGCTTGAAGATTGGTGCAAAGTAATGGGTGAGGTTTTTACCGAACTGTTTCGTGTCACAAAAAAACAAGGTTATGTCGCTTTTGAAGTCGGTGAAGTCAGAAAAGGCAAGGTAAGATTGGATGAACATGTAGTAGAGATTGGTATTAATGCCGGGTTCGAGTGCGTCTGCATTATGATAAACCAGCAAATATTTACAAAAACCGCTAATATTTGGGGTGTTAAAAATAATGATGGTGGCACTAATTCTAACAGAATTGTAATATTCAGAAAGAGCTGATTATGACCAACTCGAAAGAACTTGAAGGCGTAATATCCCAAATGCTAAAACCGCTTAAGGGCATTTCACTTGGTGTTGTAATAGAGGGTTTATCGGGCCATAAAATTGTGCCCTTTGACAAGAGCAACCAAAATGACATAGCTTTGTTGGAAAAGCTAGAACAAGTTGCAGTGAACACGGGGAAGGCAGTCAATAAAAAGGGCATTGTTCGCCCACGGCCCAATGAGGTTGGCAATGATATTGAACCATATGTCAAAGCAGCCTTGAATAAATTGAAATACAAATCTGGAACACCAACTACTGCCGATGGGAAACACAAATCTATGGGTTACCCAGACATAGAGTTTACTGATGGATTTGGACGAACTAATTATTTAGAATGCAAAACGTTCAATATTGAAAATATTGAAACAAGCCAGCGCTCGTTTTATCTATCACCATCAGAAAATTTCAAGGTAACAAAAGATGCTCATCATTTTGTAATCTGCTTTGAAATCTATGTTTCCGGTAGACGCCGAAAACAGTATGTATATAAGTGCAAAAGTTGGAAAATCTTGACCCTGGAGAATCTTGAAGTTGACGTCAAGTATGAATTCAACTCAGACAATGCCAGAATGTATGCCGCTGATTTAATATTGGCACAAGGTGAGATTTAAAAAATAAAATACAAACAAAGAACAAACAAAAAACATCAAGGAGGAGACAGGTTAATGTCAGTATCAATCAGGATGACCCGGATGGGGGCCAACAAGATCGCCTATTACCGGATAGTGGTCGCGCCCACCCGCTCCAAGAAGGACGGAGCCCAGCTGGACACTCTGGGAACCTACCGGCCCGGGGCCAACCCCAAGGAAGCCAGGATCAACCTGGAGAAGACCCGGGTATGGCTGAAGAACGGCGCCATCCC
>CAWAAX010000004.1:0-228216 GCA_963780225.1 uncultured bacterium
AGACCGTGCTGGCCCAGATCATCAAACTGGTGGAGAGACCCCCAGGGCAGCAAGGCCCCCATCCAGCGGCTGGCCGACAAGATCGCCGGGATATTGGCGGCGACGGGTCCTCGGGATCGCGATCATCACTTTCCTCGCCTGGTTCCTCGGTTTCCATGATTTCACCAAGGCTTTGGTCAGCGCCGTTTCGGTGCTGGTGATCGCCTGCCCCTGCGCGCTCGGGCTCGCGACGCCTACCGCCATTATGGTGGGGACGGAAGGGGCCAGAACGGTATCCTGATCAAGAACGCGGGAAGCCTCGAGGCGGCCCACCGGCTGGACGCCGTCATTCTCGATAAAACGGGGACCATCACGAAAACGGAAAACCGGTATTGACGGATGTCATCCCGACAGGTACTTTGACCGAAAGCGAAGTCCGGGTACTGGCGGCGACCGCCGAAAAAAGATCGGAACATCCCGTGGCCCGCGCGATCTTTGCCGCGGCAGGAGAAAAGAGCATCGCCGAACCGGAGAACTTCGAAGCGCTTCCCGGCATGGGAATTTCGGCGGTGGCCAACGGTAAAAAAATACTGATCGGCAACCCGAAACTCATCCGCGAAAGGTCCATTGATATGGCCGGCAGCGTAAAGGACACGGTCGAGAAGCTCGAGAACGAGGGAAAGACGGTCATCGTCATGGCGGTGAACGGCAAGGTCGAGGGAGTTCTCGGCGTCGCCGACACGGTCAAAGCCGACTCGAAGGCAGCCATCGAAAAATTAAAAGCCATGGGCATAGAAGTTTACATGATCACGGGAGACAACCGGAAAACCGCCGAGTCGATCGCTCGGGAAACGGGCATCACCCATGTCCTCGCCGAAGTGATGCCTCAGAACAAGGCCGAAGAGGTCAAAAAGCTCCAGGCCGCCGGCAAGAAGGTAGCGATGGTCGGCGACGGCATCAACGACGCGCCCGCGCTCGTGATGGCCGACGTCGGGATGGCCATGGGTTCGGGGCACGGACATCGCGATCGAGTCGTCCGATATCACGCTCATTCGCGGCAACCTGCAGGGAGTGGTCCTCAGCCATCCAGCTGTCCCGGACCATCCTGCAAGGTCATCAAGCAGAACCTGTTCTGGGCCTTCTTCTACAATGTCATCGGGATTCCCATTGCCGCCGGACTGCTCTATCCTTTCTTCGGCATATTGCTCAACCCGATGTTCGCAGCTTTGGCCATGGCCTTTTCCTCGGTCAGCGTGGTCAGCAACAGTCTTAGGCTGAAGCGCTGGAAGTAAAATTATAGTTACCAAGGAATTTGATCAATAACAGGATCATAGAATACGCCCATAATACTATTATAAGGAAACCAGGAATACAGGAATCTATAAAGGCTTTTCCAGTCTATGACTCATGGTTTCATGGATTCATGGATTCCTAATAAAAATGCTCACATCTATTATAACAAACAAAGAACCCGGCCTTTAACGGCCGGGTTCTTGTTTTAAATGTCGTGTAAGACCTGCTACGCTCTTTATTCTTTTTATGTGGAGTGGAGACTTTTGCCCCGGTTGTTCGATCCAGACAACCTGCATTCCTGCTTTTAACGCCCCCTGGACGTCGTTCTTCAGGTCGTCCCCCACATGCAGGGCAGAGCCGGCCGGGCATTCCAAGGCCTTTAAGGCCAGCTGGAAGATCTTAGCGTCCGGCTTGCGGGCTATTGTCTCGTCCGAGAACAGGGCAACATCAAAATATTTCAGCAGACGGTATCTGGTCAGCAGTTTTCTCAAAACGAAACCCGGGGTGCGGCCGGTGTTGCAGATCAGGCCGATCTTATATCCGTCCTTGCACAATCCCTGCAAGACCTGATCGGCTCCTTTTATCATCCGGGGCGGGTACAGCAGAACAGCCTTAGCGTAATGCTCACCGATCTCCCTTATAGCCACGGAATTCAGAGCCTTGACCAGTCCCGGCTGGGCCAGGTTAAGGAAAAGATTTACCTGATCATCGAAAGAAATGTCCCTGGCCCGCTCCCATTTTTTCCGGCAGCTTTCCCAAACCGCATGATGGGCCAGTTCCAGCTCTTTCCGGGACACATCAAAGCCGGCCCGGCGCAGGATGTGATGCGCCCGTTCCACCCGGTAAACAGAGCGCTTTTTGTCCAGAGCCTTGGAGTCGGCTATCAGGGTCTCCCAAAGATCAAAGGTTATCGCTTGGTGCATAATAAATTCTACAACCTCAGAGAGACAGGATTATAAATGTTCAGGCCACGGGAAAATGGCATCTATGCTTTACGCTCATTATTCTATTTCTATTGCCACGAGCTTTAGCTCGTGGCTGAAGGAGCAAAAATAATCTCTTGGGGTTTCAACCCCGCTTGTCGGCCTGCGGCGGAGATGGTGAATTCATATTCTGATACAGACAGAGTAATCTCTTTAATTGCCTCTTTGGGGCTAAAGCCCTCTGGGTTAATATGATTGCTTGCCACGGCCTTAAGGCCGTGGCAATATGGTTGACCCTGTTGGCAGAAATGCGAAAACACGGAAAAACACAAAAGGTCAAACATTTCGCCGGTTTCGTGTGTTTTTCACCATTATCAGGGTAGTGCCCATAGGCGGATAGGCGTAGGGAAGATCTCAGGGAAAGTCTCTCAAGCCGACAGCTCGTCCAGTTTGGCGGACAGGGCCGCCTGCTCCTTTTCGCTCAGGGGCAGGTCGTGGCAGGTAAGAGAGAATAACAGCAGGGTGATCCGGGAAAGATCGCTGCGGCAGACCGACAGCACCTGGTAGTTGCCGGCCAGGGCCATTACTCTGACCAACAGATCCGAGCCCGAAGGCAGGGCCACCGCCAGGGCGGTATACTGGTCCTGGTCCGAGGTCATTTGAAGGTTCTGCAGTCGGTAGCTTATTTTATTTGAGCCGGGATCCTGTTTTTCGATCTGCCGCCAGAGCTTGAGCTGGGAGAAAACGGCGCTGTCCGGGATCTCGGGGTTCAGCAGGCATTTGTCCCCCAGGTTATAGAACAGGGATTTGATCTCCATCACCGGCAGCTTCTCCTGCTGGGCCAGCTCCACCACCGCCGCCAGCCGCATCTGGCGTAAGGCCCGGCTGGTGCGGTCAAAAATCCTGAGCCGGGGGCCAAAGATAGGGATGTTCCGGATTGTCCGTTCTACGATGGTGTAGATCTCCTCCTCGTTAAACAAGCCGCCGGCGGGGAACAGGATCTTGCGGTCTATCCAAATGTCGATGATGGATATCTCCTGAATAACTTCATGACCGTTCTGGCTGTGGCTTAAATGGCTGGGCTTGTCGGGCATGGCCGCCGAAAGGCCTGGCACAGCGGAGAGGGCGGCCACCAAGTTCAAACCCTGTCCGGCATCGGCCCCTGAGGCCACTGCGATCAGCTTGAAATTATCCGGGGCGTGGGGATGGATGTATCCCTGGGGGATCTTCAGCTCCCGCTCCTCGTCCAGCATGGGGGGCACTATCTTCCTTCGGACCAGTTCCACTCCCGGGGTGGGCCCCAGGGCTTCCCGGGAAGTGGGCGGAGATTTTATCCTGGACTCCAGGCTTTTGGCGGCCTGGGAACCCAGGGGCTTGTCGTCCTGTCCGGTGATCTCCAGATGGTAGACCGACAGCTTGTCGGTGGTAAAATAGGCGTAGTCGTCGTAGCGGCGGTACCCGGGCAGTTCCTGGTCGATCAGCCGCAGCAGCAACTCGTAGGTCAGCCAAGTCTCTTTGGTGATTATGGTCAGAGCTGTCAGTTCCTTGTGGCCGAAGGGAATCGGTCCAATGTCGATCTCGGTGGCCGAAAGCCCCTGGCGGATCCGGCTTTTCAGCCGGAAGTTGACCAGTACTTGGTGGGCAATGGCCTCCAGCGGCCTTTGGTTGATGTAGGATTCCTGGCGGGCCACGAAGAACTTTATGGCCTCGCCGTTGTCGCCCATTATTTCCTTGAGGTCCTGTTCGTTGACCTGTTTCTTCAGCGCGTCGGTGACGGCGGTGAAGGCGTAGAGCCGCCGTGATTCCTGGCGCTGCAGGGTCTTCTTGGCCTCGTCGTCGGCCGCTATCCGGGCCAGCCGTTCCTGGACCTTGCCCCGGGCCCGGTCCAAAGCCTGTTTGGTCAGGTTGGGGCTGACCTCCACCTCCATCAAGATCACCCCCAGCTTCTGGCGATCCCGGCGCAGGATGAAGCCGTGGGTGTAGGCGATGTTCAGCCCGGCCTCGTGCACCGTTCCCAGGCAGGCGTCGGCCAGGCCAGCCCAGTCCGGGGCCAGCACTCCGAACAGCAGGGATGGCAGGGCCTCGGTTTTTTCCTCCTGCTGTACTTTTTCGGTGATGACATGGGCGGTGCCGGGGGACTGCTCATCTTCACTTAAAAGGCGGACCAGCAAGGCCCGCTCCTGGGCGGTCAGTCTTTCGGCATAGGCGGTGCCCAAGCGGATCTGGCGGTTATACTCCGCGATCTGGCGGGGCTTAAGCCCGGAGTCCAAAAGATAAGGGGATAGCAAGGAAAGCTTCATAACTTCTAATCATACCAATTTATCGGATAAAGTCAAGAGAAAAAGAAAGACCTGAGCGGTGAAGCCGGCCCGGAGGACAGGACCATAAATTCGCCAGTCCTTTTTATTTTTTACCAATTGACAGACATATTTTAAGATGTTATCATACAAGGTTAAAGAATATACCCAAAAAACATTGGGGAGGGAACATGAGAAAGAGCACTTCTTTCGTGGCCGTGGTGTTGGCGATCGCAGGCCTGTCATCCGCCGCCGAGATAACCATCGACGGCAGCCGCTTTGAGGGAACATCCCGCAATGCCAAGGCTGCGGGCCAATCCGCCCGGTTGGCCGGCTCGTTTACCTATGGCGCCGCCGAATATTCTGTGCCGCTGCCCCCATCATCTGACCGGGTGAAGATGGAACTGTCATTTGACAACCAGAGCGGCAAGTGGCTGAAGATGTACGTCTACAACTACGGCACGGTCTATGATGACCCAAGCTACCGCAACCAGAAACTGGCCCCAAACTGGCGGCTGTGGCAGGCCACCAACGGCACCGGCAGCTGGAACACCAAAAACCCAGAGTATCTTTACACCACCTCCTCCGACGGAAGGCTGGACTATCTGGGCCCGGACAACCGGCTGAGGGTACTGTTCTATGCCGACGGCGGCGTGCCGTACCTGGGCGACGGACGTTTTTTGATCAGGCAGATCAAGATCACCTATTCCTCCAGCGAGGCCGTGGCCTCACAGGTCATCACCTCCGCCGACGCCTGGATAGAGGGGGATTATCTGCTGGTCCGGGGCAGGGGCCAGGGCAAGACCAAGATCGATGTGCCGGGATACGAAAGCATGACCAAGTCCCAGGCTATTAGGGCGGCCAGGGTGACGGCCTATAAGAATTTGGGGATAGCCCTGGGCAGGATATCGCCACAGGGGGGGACGGCCAATATTCCGGGGGCCCGGGTCCGGTCCACCAGGATGTTTGAGGATTACAGTGCGGAGATAATACTGGAAGTGCCGCTGGCTAGCCTGCAGAAGTAAAAGGCGAATAGAGGGTACATCTATAAGGAAACCAGGAATGCAGGAATACTCTTGGGTGTTTTTTAATTTCAGGGATGATGATTTAATCACTAAATATCAATCTGTTTAATAGTTCGGCAGAGCCTGCCCTGAGTGGTGTCGAAGGGCTCACTACAACGTCTGCGGATGGTTCCGCTTTTCAATTACTTTTCATTCTATATAACAACCGATGGATCTGCTCAACAATCTCAACCCTCCCCAGCGCGAGGCCGTCACCTACCTGGACGGCCCGGTGCTGATATTGGCCGGGGCCGGCTCGGGCAAGACCCGGGTGCTGACCCACCGTTTGGCCTACATTACCGGCACCGGAGCCTGCGCCCCCTGGAACATCCTGGCGGTCACCTTTACCAACAAGGCGGCATCGGAGATGAAACAGCGGGTGGCTGCTCTTTTAAAGCGACCGGCCGAAGGCCTGTGGATCGGGACATTCCATTCCGTCTGCGGGCGGATCCTGCGCCAGGACGGCTTTAGGCTGGGCTACGGCAGGGATTTTACCATCTATGACGAGTCCGACAAGCTGTCGCTGATCAAAAGGATCATGGCCGACCTGGCCATCCCCGAGCGCCGGGTCGCTCCCCGGGCTGTGATCTCCCGGATCTCCGGGGCCAAGGACCAGATGATAGGGCCGGAGGAATACCAGAAGACGGCCTACGACTTCTTCGAAAAGGAGGTGGCCCGGGTCTATCCCGCCTACCAGCAGGCTTTGCTGAGGAACCAGGCCATGGACTTTGACGACCTGCTGGTCAACGCGGTGAGGCTGTTCCAGGAGAACCCCGGCACCCTGGAGGAATACACCGAAAAATTCAAACATATCCTGGTGGACGAATACCAGGACACTAACCACACCCAGTACCTGCTGATAAAGCTCCTTTCAATCAAGAACCGGCGGCTGTGCGTCGTTGGAGACGATGACCAGTCCATCTATGGCTTCAGGGGGGCCGACATCCGCAACATCCTGGAGTTCGAGAAGGATTTCCCCGAGGCCAAGGTCATCCGGCTGGAACAGAACTACCGCTCCACCAAGACCATCCTGGAATGCGCCAACCAGGTGGTCAAGAACAACCTGGGCCGCAAGGGCAAGAACCTGTGGACCGAGAATGCTTCCGGGGACAAGGCCTCCCTGTGGCAGGCCTGGGACGAGCGGGACGAGGCCGACAAGATCTGCCTGAACATCAAATCAAACATGGCCCAGGCCTCGCTCAAGGACATGGTGGTGCTGTACCGCACCAACGCCCAGAGCCGGGCCCTGGAAGACGCCTGCCGCCGCTATTCCCTGCCGTACCTGATAGTGGGCGGGGTGAAATTCTACGAGCGCAAGGAGGTCAAGGACCTGATGGCCTATCTTAAGGTGGCGGCCAACCCCGCCGACGGCGTCAATTTAAAACGGATAGTCAACGAGCCGCCCCGGGGCATCGGCGACACCAGCCTGATGCGGATAGAGGCCTGGGCCGCCGAAAGCAAGCTCTCCCTTTACCGGGCTTTGGAGCAGGCCGACCAGGTGCCGGGCCTGGGGCCGGGGGTAAAGGCCGCCGCCAAAGCTTTTCACGGGTTCATGGAAGAATTAAAAACCATGGCCTTGACCAAGACCGCCGAAGAAATCATCAAGGAACTGGTGGAAAGAACCTCGTACCTTAAGCACCTGCAGGGGCAGTACCCCGACTCCGAGGAGGCCGACAGCCGGGCCGAGAACGTGGGCGAGCTGGAGGCCGCGGCCAACGACTTCTGCGAACGGTCGGAGGACAAGTCCCTGCCCGCCTTCTTGGCCGAAGTGTCGCTGGTGGCCGACATCGATCGCTGGGACCCGCAGTCCCAGGCCGTTACTTTAATGACCATGCACAACGCCAAGGGGCTGGAGTTCGACCACGTCTACATTGCCGGGCTGGAGGACGGACTGCTGCCGCACTCGGCCTCGGTGGAGTCCCGACAGGAGCTGGAGGAGGAGCGGCGCCTCTTCTACGTGGCCATCACCCGGGCCAAAAAGAGCCTACATCTCTGCCTGGCCTCCTCCCGGCGCCGCTTCGGCGGGCTGATGCCGGCCGTGCCCTCGCGCTTTTTGGCCGAGCTGCCCCGCGACCTTTTGGATATCCAGGGCCGGGCCGGAAAGACCGAGATTACCAGGGTCCCGGCCGAGGACATGGACCAGGACCTGCCGGAGACCGGGACCATCAAGGGCAAGGCCGTCCGGCATTCGGTCTGGGGCCGGGGCAAGGTGGTGGAGGTGGAGGGCGAAGGCGAAGAGATGAAGCTGTCAATAGTCTTTTCCGGGGGCTTAAGGAAGAAGGTGCTGGCCAGTTTTGTGGTCAGGGATTGAATAACTTCCAGTCAAGCAAGAAGCATCCGGTCAATCCCCAAATAACCGAGCCTTTATCCGAGATACCAGTGCCATTTCCGGGTTGACCGGGAATTCAGGGTAAAAACCCAACCGTAAAAATGTGTTTTTTGAAAAGTACATTGAGAATTTCCCGCAGCAGCAACAGCAGTCTGGATTAAAACCGTCATATCAAAAAAGCAAAAGATTATTTGGCTTGACAGAGTGTTATTTAAAAGGTATATTATTCAGATGATTTACCAGCCTTCATATTTAAAAATATTCCAAGCCGGCCGGTTGGATGACAGGTGCCGGGAGGCCGAATCACTACTGTCTTCCTGCGAGCTATGTCCCAGAGAGTGCAGGGTAAACAGGCTGGAAAATCAAAAGGGATTCTGCCGCAGCGGCCGTCTGCCCGTTGTTTCCAGCTATAACGCCCATTTGGGAGAAGAGCCGCCCATCTCGGGCACCAAAGGTTCGGGCACCATATTCTTTGCCAACTGCAATATGGCCTGTGTTTACTGCCAGAACTGGCCGATCAGCCAGCTGGGCCAGGGCCAGGAAGTGTCTTTTGAACGCCTGGCCGGAATGATGCTGGAATTGCAGGAACGGGGCTGCCACAACATCAACTTCGTCACCCCTTCCCACATGACAGCTCAGATCCTGCTGTCGCTGCGGCTGGCGGTGGAGAGGGGTTTTAATTTGCCGTTGGTCTACAACTCCAGCGGATACGATTCCCAAAATTCCCTGAAACTCATGGATGGCGTGGTGGATATTTACCTGCCCGATATCCGTTACTGCGATCCGGAGGCGGCCGAAAAGTATTCGCAGGCTCCGGACTATCCCGAGGTCTGCCGGTCTGCCCTGAAAGAGATGTGGCGCCAGGCCGGTGAACTTGAGACCGGCCAAAATGAAATAGCCCGGAGGGGTATGATCGTCAGGCATTTGGTTTTGCCCAACCGGCTTTCTCAGACCAGGGAAGCGTTAGCCTTTTTAGCAAATGAAATATCTCCGTCGGTACATCTTTCACTGATGGCCCAGTATTTTCCCGCGCATCAAACAGCGGCCATGCCGGAGATCGACCGCCGCTTGACTTCTGAGGAATACCGCCAGGCCCTGGAATGGCTGGAGGAGCTGGGAATGGAGAACGGCTGGCATCAGGAGCTGGACGACAGCGGGGGCGGGCCGGCGGACCGGATAGTGAGGGAGCCATGACCAAAAAGTGCTGGGAGGAGGTCATATGCACCCGGGAGGACTGCCCGGTCAAGCAGAATCAGGAAGACTACTGCTGGCTTTCCGAAGCCCGGGTCTGCCTGGACGGGCAGAACAGGGACATCCGGGAACGCCTGCACCAGTGCTGCCGGGACTGCCCCCATTTTCAGAAAACCTTGGAACGCAGCACCGGCCGGCGCCTCACCGACCAGGTGATGGCGGAAACCGTCTTAAAACTGCTGGAGGAGATGGGCGGGATCCATGCTGAACTGGCGGCCAGCAACCGCCAGTTGGGGCAAAAGATGAGGGAACTGGCCATCCTCAACGAAGGGACCAAGGCCCTGCAGACTACCTTGGATCTGGAGCAGGTACTGCATATAGTTTTAACCGGGGTGACCGCCGCCCAGGCCCTGAGCCTGAACCGGGCCTTTTTGCTGCTGGTGGACGGCAATCGGAAAAATTTAGTCGGGAAGATGGCGGTGGGGCCGGGCGGGGCCGAAGAGGCCTTCAACATCTGGAACGAGCTGCAGAAATCACCCCGTTCATTCCTGGAAATGGCTTTGACCCCCTACCGCCAGGTACAGGGAAACATTTTGGTCAACCAGTTGGTGAAAAACATTTCGATCCCGTTGAACGACCGGTCCAATGTCCTGATTCAGGTTCTGGAATCAAAAAAGCCGCTGCTGGTAAACGATGCCTCCTCCCTTCCCGGCGCCCTGGAACTGGCCGGTTGGTTGAAGGTCAATTCCTTCATCATCGCCCCGCTGGTGGCTGAGCAGGAAACCCTGGGGATCATCCTGGCCGACAATGCCGTCACCAAAATGCCGATCCATTCTGACGACGTCACTTTGCTGGAGATCTTCGCCGGACAGGTCTCGGCTTTCATCCGGAACGCCGGGCTGTACCAGAGTTTAAAGGACAAGGTGAGGGAACTGCAGCAGAGCCAGGAAAAACTTTTGAAGGCCGAGCGGATGGCGGCGGTGGGAGAGATGGCGGCGGTGTTGGCGCACGAGATCCGCACTCCTATGGTCTCCATCGGCGGGTTCATCAATTCCATGATCCGGGAAAGGCCGGAAGACCCCAAATTCGGCCAGCAGCTTAAGATCATCAGCTCCGAGATCGACCGGCTGGAGGGGGTGCTGACCGACACCCTGGAACTGTCGCGGTTCAAGGAGCCGGAGCTGGTCAGCGAGAACATTAACGATGTGGTCAAACGTTGCAGCGGTGTGTTAAAGACCGAGTTTGACCGCCAGAACATAAAAGTGGAGTTGTCGCTGGAGGAAGGTCTGGCCCCGGTCTGGATAGACCGCCGCCAGTTTCCCCAGGTGCTGATGAACCTGCTGAAGAACGCCCTGCATGCTATGCCGCTGGGCGGAAATCTGTCGGTACGCACCTGGCTGGACGCCGGTCCGGAACTGGCGATCTCGATCTCCGACACCGGCTCGGGCATCCCCCGCCAGGAGCTGGAGCACGTCTTTGAGCCCAAGTTCACAACCAAACGGGGCGGGCTGGGCATCGGGCTGGCCGTCAGCAAAAAGATAGTGGAGGGCCACCGGGGCAGCATCACGGTCAGTTCCGCCGAAGGCCGGGGGACATCGTTTGTGATCCGCCTGCCGTCGGGCAATCAAACGGCAGTATAATGTTTAGGGGGAATATGTAAAATTATACTTGCCACAAAGTCACCAAGGCACAAAAGTATGGCAAATTGAAGTAGATTATTAGAGTCTTAGTGTCTTAGTGGCTAAATCTAATCCCAATAAAACGGAAGGATCAGCCAATGGGTAAATTGCTGGTAGTGGACGACGACCAGAACCTCCGGCTGTTGTACCAGAAGGAACTGGAGGCCATGGGTCACCAGATCACCACCGCCGCCTCGGCCGAAGAGGCCAGGCAGTGCTTTGAAAGGGAAAAGCCGGAGCTGGTGGTGCTGGACCTGAAGCTGACGGCCGAGGAGGGCGGCCTGGAGGCCCTGCGCTGGATGCGGGATTTTGACCCCAGGATCCCCATCATCATCAATACTGCCTACCCGGCCTACAAGGCGGATTTCTCCTCCTGGCTGGCCGATGCTTACATAGTAAAGTCCGGGAACCTGGATGAACTGAAAGTAACTATAAACAAACTTTTAACCAAAAACTAACATTAAAAGGAGAGCAAAGTGAAAAAGGTTCTGACCATTAGTTTTATGTTTTTGACCGTATTTTTGGTCAGCTCATCCGGCTATTCCCAGGACACCACAGGTATAGTGCAGTCTGAAACAGCCGTACAGACATTAGTTGCAAAGAAAAAGGCAGCATCCAAGTGGGAGTATTCAGTCAATTTTACCGGGAAAAAAGTGTCGGGGTATACGGAATTTCATATAAAATTTCCGGACTATGGTCTAGAGGGACATAGTCTTTTAGCCTTTCCCATAGATGGTATCAGTAGTTGTGCGAACTTTTCGTGTAAAAAAGTGATATCTAATAGCAAAGGCAGAGAATATGGATTTGATTTTTCAATAGAGAAGGTATTAACCAATCCCAAGGAAGCAATGGCTGATTCCGATTGGGTGACCTTACCTGGAGATGACAACCCAGCCCATAGATGGGTTACTGGCGCTACCAAATCTGATGCCGATTTAATTAGCTTTGGGGTAAATTGCCGTGCCAGATATAGTTTCCCCATGAATAAATTTGCAACCTGTGTTTTGGGGGTTGGATATCGTTATCAAAGTTATTACTATGATATTAGAGGATTGTCTGGCTGGTATGAAGATCCTTACTATTATTATATAGTGTTGCCAGAATACTACGAAGGTCTCAATGTCCTTGACTATAATGTGAAGTACCATCTGCCTTATGTGGGGTTGGATATTAATTTAAAAAATCAGGAAGGAATTGACCTCATAATTGGAGGTAATTATTATTATGCCATGGCCAATGATTTTGATGATCATCTTTTAAGATACAAGAATTCTGAAAGCCATTGTAAAGGTTCCGGTTATACACTTTCCGGCGCCACACGAATAAAAGTCATTACATTTAAAAGCGGCCAAACTCTGTTTTTATGCGGAGGCTACAGTATTACCAGAATTAAAACCACGGGGACCCAAGTGCAAAAATATTATGGCGATGATCCAAATACGCCTAATGAGGAAATAATTACCACAAGTGATAGCATTGATAACACAATATCATTAAAACAAAATACAATAACTGCCCAGATAGAATATCAGTTTTAAATCAATATTATATTTATGGAGAGACACCAAAATTGAACCTTTTTAAGACAATCATCCTGATGTCCGGGCTTACTGTTCTACTGGTTCTGCTGGGCGGATATTATGGCGGCCAGCAGGGCGCGATCATGGCCCTGCTTTTTGCCGGGGGGCTGAACTTCGTTGCCTACTGGTTCTCGGACAAGATCGCACTTATGAGCTACAAGGCCCAGCCGGTGACCGAGGCCGAGGCCCCCGAGCTCTACAACATGGTGCGGACCCTTGCCACCCGGGCCTCCCTCCCAATGCCCAAGCTCTACATCATTCCTTCGGCCTCGCCCAACGCCTTTGCCACCGGGCGCGACCCCCAGCATGCGGCGGTGGCGGTGACCCAGGGCATCATGCAGCTTTTGAACCGCCAGGAGCTGGAAGGGGTGATAGCCCACGAGCTGGCCCACGTCCAGCACCGGGACATCCTGATAGCCACGGTGGTGGCCACCATTGCCGGGGCCATCACCATGATAGCCCGGATGGCGGGCTACGCCGCCATGTTCGGTGGCTACGGCGGCGACCGGGACCGCGACCGGGGCGGCGGGGGCCTGGGAATGATCCTGATGATGATCCTGGCTCCCATAGCCGCGCTGCTGATCAAAATGTGGATCTCCCGCACCCGGGAATACTCGGCCGACTCAGGCGGAGCTCTGATCGCCGGCTCCCCCCAGGGGCTGGCCAGCGCCCTGGAAAAACTTCAGGCTGGGGTGCAGATCGCGCCGATGAATGCCAATCCGGCCTCGTCGCATCTGTTCATCGTTAATCCGCTTTCGGGCAAAAGCCTGATGAGCCTGTTCTCCACCCATCCGCCGATCGAGGACCGGGTGGCAAAATTGAGGGCCATGGGCAGGGGGTAGACTTGGGGCAAAAGTGAGTGTATAATAATGGCAGAAACAAATATCCAAAATATTTTTATAAGGAACCTCATGAGGGCAAGAAATCTTTTCATCTTTTCCTTGGTCCTGCTGGCGGTGGGAGCCGGGACCGTCCTGGCAGCTCCGGTAGAGCTCTATTTGGTAAAGTTTGTGCCGGGTACCGATGTTTACCGGCTGGCCGGATCCCAGAACTGGCCCCTATATCATATCTCTGGCCAACAAGCCCTGATGGGAAAGCGGTTATCTGGAGCGGATAGCAAAGCGGTGATGGGATCCTCCCTGGTCTATCGCGGCCTATCGGAAAATCTTCGCTGGGTAAATCTCAAAAGAAACAGCCAGCTGCCAGCCATAAAGGCTATTTATTCGGGAAAAGACATGGTGTTAACGGAGTCTGCTGCTGTAGCCGCAGCCGGAGTAAAAAGCGGGCGGGACTATATGGTTAAATCTTTTAATCCCCAGTCTATGGTGATAGCTCCGGCCGCAGTCATCAATACCTCAAGCTTGGCCAGGGATACCATGGTGGCAACGCTGGTCCATCTGGTGGATTCCGCCCAGGTCCGCACCCGGATAGAAGCGATGCAGTCATTTGACACCAGGTTCCTGGACGCCGCCAACCACGACTCGGTGGTGGGATGGATCCGGAATCAGTTCCTGGACATGGGCATTGCCGACATCCGAACGGATACTTTTGACATCGGTTTCGGCCTGCAACAACATAACATCATCGCTACTATTCCCGGTCTCTTGGATACTTCTGTAGTATACATTGTGGGGGGACACTACGATTCTTACAGTCCTGATGTTTATAACCAGGCCCCAGGGGCCGACGACAACGCATCGGGCACGGTGGCGGCCATGGAGATGGCCCGGGTGCTGTCTATGCCCGGAAACCAGCCCAATTGCACGGTCAGGTTCATCGCCTTTGATGCAGAGGAATACGGCCTATATGGCAGCGAGTATTACGCCCAACAAGCCCTGACTGAGGGAATGAATATCGGATGCATGCTTAATTACGACATGATAGGATATAAAGGGAACGACAGCTCTTTTGTCTCCAAACTCAATCCCGGTTCCGAAAGCTATGCCTACATGCTGGGCCAAATGGCAGGATGGTATGGCCGGCTGGCCGACACTAACCTAGTGCCGGAATATAACAGCGTGTATTTAAACGGCAGCGACAGCTGGGAATTTTCCATCCGCGGGTTTCCGGTGACCTATAGCGAAGAACTGGTATTCAGCACTGTTTATCACCAGACCAATGACAGCACCACCTACATGAGCATGCGTTACTGCACCAGCATTATTAAGGCAGGTATGGGGCTTTTGGGCACGCTGGCCAATTATCCCCAGAAGGTCAGTGGTTTAGCAGCTACCGATGTTGGGAACGGGACGCAGTTATATATTCAATGGCATCCAAACACGGCCAGCAATGTAACCGGCTATAAACTTTATTGGGGAAAAACCAGCGGCAGTTATACGGATTCCCTGCCAATTGCCGGTACCTCGTACACGATCGACGGATTGACTGCCGACAGTTTGTGTTATATCGGTATCATAGCAATAGATTACGACGGCAAAGAAAGCCCTATGATTAGCGAAATATCCGGTGTTCCTAAAACTGTACCTCTGGCGCCATCGGGATTAACCGCCACCCCAGTGGATTCAGGGATTTCACTGAACTGGAATAAGAACTTGGAGCTGGACCTATCGGGATATGATATATACCGCAGGATAGACGGCGGTACGTTTGTCAGTTTATCCAGCACGGGGGATACCTTTTTGCTGGACAAGCCATTAGCTGGAGATAGCCGGTATTACTACAAGATCAGAGCTCGGGACACCGATGGAAATGCCGGCCTTTTGTCCGACTCGGCCTACGGTCGCCCCATCACCCTGGACCAGGGGATATTGGTGGTGGACGAGACCAATAACTGGACCGCCGGAAGTTTCCCACGTGATGCCCAACAGGATAGCTTTTACAACTATATAATGGCAGGTTATAAATACGAACCCTACGAGTATGGGTCAACCCTGCAAAAGCCGGTATTGGGTGACTTTGGGCCTTATACCACGGTAGTCTGGCTGTCTGACGACTATACTACCATGCTGGCCTCCGGGGCAGTTAATGATATGAAGAGTTATCTGGACTATGGAGGTAAACTTTGGTTAGCCGGATGGAAACCGACTGGTGACATCCGGAATAGTACCATCTATCCCACGGACTTTAGCTCCGGGAATATACTTTACGATCAGTTTAAGATAACGCATGCCGAGCTATCTGGCCTGACGGACTCCTTTAAGACGGCCATAGGCTTAAAAGGGTACCCTGACATCACCATAGACACCTTGAAATATCCATCAACTCTATGGGGAAAGACCTTTCGGAATATTGAGGCTCTGACCCCGTTGGCCGGAGCCGACACCATCTACGTGATGGACATGAAGAATAATGGAAGCCCCTACGAAGGCCGAGCCTGCGCGGTGCGGGACTCGGGCAAGACTGTGTTCTTCGGTTTTCCGCTGTACTTTATGGACCGGGAACAGGTGAAACTGTCAGTCCAGCAGGTGATGCTTGAGTTTGGAGAAGAGCCGCTGGGGATCAGCGGGGGCACAGATAACAGGGGACAGATAACAGTGGTCAGACTATTCCAGAATGCCCCCAATCCGTTCAGTGATCAGACCTCAATAAGCTACCAGCTGCCAAAGGCCGGGCAGGTCAAGTTGAATGTCTACAACATAGCTGGCCAAAAGGTGAAAACTCTGGTAGATGAGGCACAACAAGCCGGGAGCTATACAATCAAATGGGACCGGCACGACAACAAAGGTAGACAGGTCAGCGCCGGGGTGTATATCTATAATTTAAGCATCGGGGATCAGACTCAAACCAGGAAGATGATATTGCTGAAGTAAAATAATGAGCAAGCGAACAGGCCGTCTTTTAAAGACGGCCTGTTTTTGTTAAATAACATTGACAAAAAGCAGGATCAGATATATAGTTAAGCTATAAGAGAATACCATAATAAAAGGAAGGCGTACTATGAAACGGCTATGCCTGCTGGCAATAATATCGGTATTGGTTCTTACCAGCAATAAAGGTATATGTGGGCCGGTATTGATCTCGGTAGAACTGCCGGGCATGGAGAGCAAGAAAGCCTGGCACCAGCTTGCCATACCTACCTATGAACTGATAGACAATACCGCCATTGCGGAAACGGAAGAAAGCCAAATTAGTGCATTGAAGCAAAAAGGCTACCCAATAGAGATAATCGACCGTCAGCCTGATCTGTCCAAGTATGTGATGGTGTCAAACTATGATAAGGCTCAAGAGCTAAAGGATGTTCCGATCTGGCAGAGTGAGAGGACAGCACTGGTAAAGATAGAATCAAAGGATATTCTAAATTATAAAGGTATGAAAGATGGCATCCGGCCAATCAATAAACAGTCATTGGTGGATAGGTTTTGGTCGCAGGTGCTTACAACAAATATCCCCTGCAGTTCGCTTCCCGTTGATCCGATAGTTCAGGACATAGTGGATAGTGTTAATACCGATAGCATTGCGTCATATATTTCCCGGCTGGTCGCGTTTTATACCCGGTTTTCAAGGACCGATAGCGGCGCTGCGGCTGGGCAGTGGATTCACGATAAATTTACGGCATGGGGATATCCGGCAGTATTCGATACCTTCTATGTTGATGCTTATTCAGCGGGATACGACCGTAACGTCATCGGAAGTTCAATGGGAATGTATACCCCTACACGAGAAATCATCATAGGGGGGCATTATGACTCCTATGGATCACCAGATCCAAGTAGTGTAGCCCCTGGAGCTGATGATGATGCTACTGGTACTGCAGTGGCTTTGGAAGCAGCCAGGGTTTGCCGGGGAATATCATTCGAACCCACCATCAGGTATTTTGGATTCGGTTGCGAGGAACTGGGGCTCTACGGGAGCACTCACTATGCTAACGCCGCAGATTCGCAGAACACAGATATTGGGGCGGTATTGAATAGCGATATGTTAGGGTGGGGCTCGTTCGGTTATATAACAGGTGGTACGGAATGGTTGCGTAACCTTCTTGCCATGGTCACGGCGAAATATGTGCCAACTCTTGTCATAAGTACACAAACACCGCCATTATGTGATGCACTGCCTTTTTATAATCTGGGATATCCAGCCGTTATGTCCATAGAGAGTAGGTGGACTTATAACATTTATATTAATTCTGTGCACGATAGCATTGTCTACTTAGATCCCCTATTCTATACTGCTAACATTAAAGCCCAGATTGCCACGATGGCCGTGTTGGGCCGAATGCCGGGACCGGTCAATGGTGTGGTAATAAGGGATGCAGGTACTGGTAGCCACCTTTTTGTTCAATGGTCTCCCCGTCCGGAACTAGACGTACAGGGCTATAAATTGCTAATCGGCAGTCAAAGCGGGATATATAGTGACAGCATATATGTATCGGGACGATTGTCAAGTAGTGACACCATAGATAATTTGAAAGCTGATTCTACATGTTTTATCACAATATGGGCCATGGACAAGGATGGCTACAGCAGTTGTTATGCCACGGAGTTTACCGGAATACCGCAAGTAGTTCCCAAAGCGCCGGCCAATGTTTGCCTCGAGCCGATAGACTCCGGCATAGCCTTAACCTGGAACCGTAATTATGATCTTGACCTGGCGGGGTACCGGATTTATCGAAGGACCGACAGTCTCGCATCCTACGACAGCCTTAACGCCGGCCTGACATTGGATACCACCTACACCGATAAACCATTGGGCGGGGACAACAAGTACTATTACTATGTCAAGGCCATAGACTATGACGGCAACAGCAGCCCGGGAAGCGATACCATCCCCGGCCGTCCGATCACCATGGACCAGGGGATCCTGTTGGTGGACGAAACGGATGATATGCCGTATGGGGGCGCGACCGGGGATACCAGCGCCGAGACAAGCCAGGATAGTTTGTATCATTATGTTTTAGGGGATAATCAATACCGGGAGTACGAGTATAACAGCGGCAATTCCAAACCGGAATATATAGATTATACGCCCTATGGTATGGTGATATGGGTGGCGGATGATTATAGCGAACTGCTGGCTTGGGAATGCTTGGAGGGTTTGAAGAAATATCTGGATATAGGGGGCAGGTTGCTGTTGGCCGGCTGGAAACCGAGTATGGACCTGAGAGATACCTTTACCTATCCCTATCCGGTAGATTTTGGGGCCGGAACATTCATCCATGATTATCTAAGGATAAGCCGGGTGGAAATATCAACCTCCGTGGACAGCTTTTTAACGGCAAGAGGGCTATTGAACTACCCCGGCATACCGGTTGATGCGGCAAAATACCCGGTAAATACCTGGGGTGGTACGCTGAGATATGTGGAGTTGCTGACGCCGGTGGCCCCGGCCGAAGGGATCTATTCCGCGGACTTTAAGAACGATAACAGCGTCCATCAGAATAAAGTCTGCGGGGTAAGGTACCTGGGAGATGATTATAAGACCTGTTATCTGGGATATCCCCTGTATTATATGGAAAAGGACCAGGTTAAGATCCTGATCGAAAGAGTGCTGGATGATTTTAATGGAGTGCAGAACGATCCACTGCCGGTAACATATGTAGCCGGGCTGCAACAGAATGCTCCTAATCCGTTCAGTCAATACACTGCTATTAGTTATCAATTAGAAAAACCGGGGTTGGTCAATTTGAAAATCTACAACATAACTGGACAACTAGTAAAGATATTGGATGATGGATATCGGATCTCGGGGGCCTATAGTATTAATTGGGACGGAAGAGATGAAAGCGGCCTAAAGGTCAGCAGTGGTGTATATATATATCACTTAAACATCGGTAATAAGGCTCTAAACAAGAAAATGACAATTTTGAAATGAAATGAATAAAGGCGGAAATATACTTATTGCCTTTTTGCTGATATCCAGTGTAATATCAATTGCGAAGGCTGATAGCCTGATCGTCAACCCTCATCTGGCCTGCGATCCGGCCATTGCTTCTATGACCGCCCAGGTTGATACTTTATCACTCAAGTATTATATGGAAGGCCTGCAGTCATTTTTCAACCATAGCATATTTAGGACAAACCACGACAGTACGGCGCTCTGGCTGAGGGATCAATTCCTGGCTACCGGGATCAGCGACGTCAAGCTGGATTCGTTCTATCATCCGCTGGCAAATAAATACGGTTACAATATAGTGGCAACAATTCCTGGTTTAAATGACACGTCGATCGTTTATATCGCCGGCGGGCATTGGGATGCCGGTGGCAGTATCAATCTTAACGGCGATACCAGTTACAGTCCGGGAGCGGACGATAACGGTTCCGGGACCACGGCGGTGCTGGAGATGGCTAGATTGCTGGCGTTACCGGGCAACCGCCCAAACTGTACGGTTAGGTTTATCGCCTTTGATGCCGAGGAAAGCGGTTTGTTGGGGAGCCTCCATTATGCCGGCGAGGCATATCAGCAGAACATGAATATCGGTCTGATGAGTAATTATGATTGCATAGGCAGTTGGTTAAACGATACACTTTGTGCTTCCCAACCAGACTCCGGATCGGAGGTCTTTGCCTATTTGCTGTGCTGGTCTACAGAGAAATACGGAAACGATGGCAACGACAGCATGAGAGCTGTGATCCACGGAAACGGAATGAGCGACAATTATAGCTTTCAGGAGTTGGGGTTCCCAACCACTTTCAGCCAAGAATACAACCTAAATATGGATATTATCCATTCATCGCATGACAGCACGACCTATATCAATTATCCGGCCATGGCCAATATCATTCGAGGAGGGTTAGGGCTAATGGCCACCGTATCAAATTATCCCCGAACTTCTCAGCCGGTGGTGATAGAAGTCGGTAGCGGAACAGACCTTTTCGTTACCTGGCCGCCGGATACATTCGGCAATGTGGTGGCTCACAAGACCTACTGGGGACGAAGTTCGGGGGAGTATAGCGATTCGGTAACCACCGGATACAAAGAAAGCCTGATCTCCGGTTTGACGGCCGACAGTCTGTATTATATTGGGGTGGTTGCAATAGATGACCAGGACAGACCGAGCCCGTTGATCAATGAAGTGACCGCCACGCCGAGATATGCCACAGCCCCCAAGGCCCCGTCCGATCTGACCGCCACGCCCATTGATTCAGGGATAGTTGTAGTTTGGAACCGTAACTACGAGCTTGACCTGGCGGGCTACCGGATATACCGCCGGACCGATAGTACTGAGGTGTACGACAGCCTTAATGCCGGCCTGACATTGGATACCACCTACACCGATAAACCATTGGGCGGGGATAATAAGTACTATTACTATGTCAAGGCCATAGACAATGACGGCAACAACAGCCCGGGGAGCGATACCATCCCCGGCCGTCCGATCACCATGGACCAGGGGATCCTGTTGGTGGACGAAACGGATGATATGCCGTACGGGGGCGCGACCGGGGATACCAGCGCCGAGACAAGCCAGGATAGTTTGTATCATTATGTTTTAGGGGATAATCAATACCGGGAGTACGAGTATAACAGCGGCAATTCCAAACCGGAATATATAGATTATACCCCCTATGGTATGGTGATATGGGTGGCGGATGATTATAGCGAACTGCTGGCTTGGGAATGCTTGGAGGGTTTGAAGAAATATCTGGATATAGGGGGCAGGTTGCTGTTGGCCGGCTGGAAACCGAGTATGGACCTGAGAGATACCTTTACCTATCCCTATCCGGTAGATTTTGGGGCCGGGACTATTTTATATGATTACTTCCACATAAGCCATATAGACATTTCTACCACGGTTGACAGTTTTTTGACGGCCCAGGGGTTGTTGAACTACCCCGGCATACCGGTTGATGCGGCAAAATACCCGGTAAATACCTGGGGTGGTACGCTGAGATATGTGGAGTTGCTGACGCCGGTGGCCCCGGCCGAAGGGATCTATTCCGCGGACTTTAAGAACGATAACAGCGTCCATCAGAATAAAGTCTGCGGGGTAAGGTACCTGGGAGATGATTATAAGACCTGTTATCTGGGATATCCCCTGTATTATATGGAAAAGGACCAGGTTAAGATCCTGATCGAAAGAGTGCTGGATGATTTTAATGGAGTGCAGAACGATCCACTGCCGGTAACATATGTAGCCGGGCTGCAACAGAATGCTCCCAATCCGTTCAGTCAATACACTGCTATTAGTTATCAATTAGAAAAACCAGGGTTGGTCAATATGAAAATCTACAACATAGTTGGCCAGGTGGTGAAGACATTGGTCCATGGTGAACATCTGTCCGGGAGCTATACTGTCAGATGGGACGGCCGGGATGATAAAGGCTTTAAAGTCAGCAACGGGGTCTATGTCTACAAACTGGAAGCCGCAGGGATAAAAGGCACTAAAAAAATGCTTTTGCTGCGATAGCAGTTGACGGGGGCGGGCTAATTTTGCTATAATTAAAGCCTATTTCAGGCTGGGCCCTTAGCTCAACGGTTAGAGCAGCGGACTCATAATCCGTTGGTTCAGGGTTCGAATCCCCGAGGGCCCACCAGACTACGCTATAATAGCAAATATTTTCAGCCAGCTTCGTCTGGCGCGCCAGAATACGCATGGCGGCTACATCATTTGCCGGTTACGTCCGGCAGGCCAGACTACGCAATAAGAAGAGGCGGAGATTTGTTTTACAAATCTCCGCCTCTTTGTTTTTAAGGCAATGCAGTAATTGTTATAAACCTATATTTTCTTTATTCCCCATGTATGAACCAGCACCGGGGAATTGGTCTTTAACTAAGTTCATAAATTTATCGGAAAAATCATATAAGGCTAACTCATCGATTGGAACCATTTTTACATCCGTGATTGGATTTTCGTCAAATTCGTTAGAGGGTAATCTAATTGTACCGCTAACTCTCT
Organism: uncultured bacterium; assembly: GCA_963780225.1. Taxonomy (GTDB): domain Bacteria; phylum Edwardsbacteria; class AC1; order AC1; family EtOH8; genus UBA5202. Next base: position 22,129 of record CAWAAX010000004.1, read on the forward strand.
CAATTAGGAAAGATATATGCAAAAGCGGTGGATCGGTCTCAGGTTTTTCACATAAATATAACAATTTGACTATCTTTGTCCTTAAACCAGTCTCTTCCTCCATCTCTCTTATAAGGCCATCCCCACTTTCTTCCCCCTTCTCAACCCGTCCTCCGGGAAGTGACCACGCTCGTTTATCGGATAACATTTGCTTTACAATTAATAATTTCCCATCTTCAATAAGAATTCCAGCAACCCTTGCTTGAAGCAGATAATTATCATTCATAATGCTTTCCTCCGTATACTTCTTTTCCGCCGATAAATGTCCTTTTTACCTTTAACCGCCCGATCGCATCTGTTTTTATCTGAAATATGTCTTCGGGCAGGCAGATGAAATCAGCCAGCTTGCCCGGTTCCAAGGTACCCTTGACCGCTTCATCATTGGAAGCATAGGCCGCATTGACTGTATAGGCCCTGACCGCATCTTTGATAGTGATCCTCTCTTCTTTGCGGCAAACTGCCGCCTGGATGGCCGGCCAGGGGTTGGGGGACTCTATAGGGGTGTCGGAACCGAAGGCCAGCCTGGCCCCGGTCCTGGACAGCGAGCCGAAAGGATAGGCATACCGTCCCCTTGCTCCCCAATGCTTGCTGATGAGGTCCCGGTCCGATGGATAATGAACGGGCTGGACCGATGCGATGAGGCCCAGTTGACCGAACCGGGCGATGTCATCCGGGGCCACCAGCTGGCAGTGTTCGATCCGGTGACGCAATTTGGGGTTCAGGTCGCGGACCCTTTCGAATATGTCCAGGGCCAGGCGGTTGGCGGCATCGCCGATGGCGTGTACCGCGCAGGCGATCCCGTTCCGGGAGGCGGCGGTCACCAAAGAGAGAAGCTGGTCCTGGTCCATGGCCAGGATCCCCCGGGAGCGGCTGTTCTGGTAGGGATCCAGCATCAGGGCGGTCTGCGATCCCAGCGAGCCGTCAATGAACAGCTTGAGCCCCCCGAACTTCAACTTTTCATCCCCGAACCCCGACCGGATGCCCAGCGATATCAGATCTTCCAATGACTGATGCCTTAAGTAGCATACGGCAGACAGCCTTAAAGCGCCTTCGTTTTTCAGGTCCTGCAGGGCCTGGAACTCTTCGCTGGTCTCCATGGTGTGAAAACCGGTGAATCCCATCCCGGCCAGGGATCTTTGCCCGGCCGCCAGGGCCTGCCGGTATTCCGGCCAGGAAGGCTTGGGGATCTGCAGATAACAGGCATTGGCGGCCTCCTCCCGCAGCAGGCCGGTCAAACTCCCCCTGGCGTCAAGCTCCACCACGCCGCCGGTGTTAGCCTGGGTGCTGCGCGACAAACCCAGGGCCTTGATGGCGGCGCTGTTCACCCACCCGGTGTGCCAGTCCTTGCTCCACAAAAACACCGGGTTGGAAGGAGCTATGGCGTCAAGATCGTTTTTATGGGGCAGGCGGGCTTCGGCCCAGATGTTCTTGTTCCAGCCGGTGCCGATGATCCACTGCCCCGGTCTTTTTCCCTGGAGATAAGAGCAGACCTTTTCCTGGCAGCCCTTTAGCGATCCGATCCCGTCCAGATTGGGCCGGGTGAGCATCAGGGAATAGCCGCAAAAATGGGTGTGACAGTCGGTGAAGCCCGGCAGGACGGTCATTCCCTGAAGGTCTATGATCTCCGGCTTCAATGATCTGTATCCGGCCAGCAGATCTTTTTTGGCGCCCACCGCCAGGATGGTCCCGGTAAAAGCGTCGCAGGCCAGGGCCTCGGCCGTGTTTTTGTCCGCAACGGCATGGATCCTGGCGTTGGTGAAGATCCTGACCGTTCCGGCCTTAGGCGTTCTCTTCATTGTAATGTTCCCAGCGGTCATAGAGATATTTAAGCTCTTTGCGGTTCTTGTCAAAATCGTTCATCAGTTCTTTCATCTTCGCCCCGTCCTTGTAAATGGCGGGATCGGCCAGGCCGCCCTGGCCGGACTCCAGGGACTTCTGCTTCTTTTCCAGCAAATGGATCCGTTCCTCGAGTTCGGCCACCATCCGCTTGTTCTTCCGCTGTTCGGCCGCCTGTTGGGACCGTAGTTTCTTGGACTCCTCCCACAGCGGCCTGTCCGGGGGAAGTTTGGCGGCAGTAGCCTTTTCCCTGACCGGCTGGGGGGCCGCCGCAGCGCCCTGGGCCAGCAGGGATTCTTTTTTCTCCAGATACTCGGTGTAGTTGCCGGGGAATATTCCGATCCGGCCGCCGGCCACTTCCACCACGGTGTCCACCACCTGGTCCAGCAGGTAGCGGTCGTGGGTCACCAGCACCACGGCGCCCTGATACTCCTGCAGGGCCTGCTCCAGGATCTCCTTGCCCTTCAGGTCCAGGTGGTTGGTGGGCTCGTCCATGATCAATAGGTTGGCCGGCAGCAGCAGGGTGCAGCACAGGGCCAGCCGTGATTTTTCGCCTCCGGACAGCACCGAGATCTTCTTGTATACGTCGTCGCCGGGGAAGAGGAAGGAACCCAGGATGGTGCGGATCCGGCCCGGGGTTTCCAGCGGGATCACGTCCTCCACCTGCTGGTAGACCGTCTTCTTGTCGTCCAGCATCTCGGCGGTGTGCTGGGCAAAATAGGCCAGGTGCAGTTGGGGCGATTCCACCATCTCCCCGGAGGTGGGGGCTTCCACCCGGGCCAGCATCTTCAGCAGGGTGGACTTGCCGGCCCCGTTCAACCCCACCAGACCCAGCTTGCGGCCGTTCTCCACCAGCAGGTCCACATTATTCAAAACCTGTTTGGAGCCGTAATGCTTGGAGACATCCTTCAGGGTCACCATGTTGCGCCCGCAATAGGGGGGCTGGGGCAGGTTCAGCCGGAAGCTCTTGACGGTGGAGGGCAGGTCCACCCGCTGCTGCTGGAGTTTCTCGATCATCTTCTCCCGGCTGGTGACCATGGCCCGCTTGATGTAGTTGCCCTTCCAGCGGCAGACGAATTCCTTTAAATGCGCGATCTCCTTGTCCTGCTCCACCTGCTGCTTGATCATCTGCTCCCGGCGCTTTTCCTTCTCGGTCAGATATCCGGAATAGTTGGAGTGGTAGATGTCCAGCCGGCCGTGCTCCAGTTCAAAGATCTTCTTGACGGTGCGGTCGATGAAATAACGGTCGTGGGAGATCATCACCGCGGTGCCCTTGAAACTTTTCAAAAAACCCTCCAGGTATTCCATGGACTCGATGTCCAGGTGGTTGGTGGGCTCGTCCAGGAACAGATAGGAGGGGTCCTGCAGCAGCAGCTTGACCAGGGCCAGCCGCATCTGCCAGCCCCCGGAGAAGGTCTCCACCGGGCGGGAGAAATCGTCCTCGGAGAAGCCCAGCCCCTGGAGCACCGACTTGGTGCGGCTTTCCAGCTGGTAGCCGTCCTGGCCCTCGAACAGGTGATGCAGCTCGCCGTAGCGCTCTATCACCGCCGGCAGTTCCGGGTCGTGCTGGGACATGGCGGCCATCAGGTGGGACAGCTCCTCGGCCTCGTCCCGCATGGCATGGCGGTCGGCAAAGACGGAGGAGGCCTCCTCCAGCACCGTCCGGCCCTTAAAGACCACCTCCTGCTGGGGCAGGTAGCCGGTGCGCATCTTTTTGGCCGAGGCCACCCCCCCGGTGGTGGGGCTCTGGAGCCCCAGGGCGATCTTGAACAGGGTGGTCTTGCCGGCGCCGTTGGGACCCACCAGGGCGATGCGCTCGGAAAGCCCGATGTTCCAGGTGATGTCCTTGAAGAGGACCTTTTCGCCGAAGGAGACCGATATGTTGGATAGTTGTATCATTTGTATGGTGATTTTAGCATAAATGACTATCTAACTTGATCAGAAAAAGTAGAAAGAATATAGTGAATATGGTAAAAACGCAAGTTTTACCCGGTTATGTTCTTTTCTTTTTGTGCCGCCAAAAAGCAAAGAACCAAAAGAAAAAGCTCGTCGCTTAAAACTCTCCGGGCCACGCTTACGCTAAAGCTCCCGCCTACGCCCCTGCTTCGGCGGACAGGTCAGCGGGCCCGCGTTGCGCTTCTCGTTGATGACGGGCTTGTCTGAACTCGGGCTTTGGCCAAGCCCTCAAACAGGCCAGACAAGCTTTTAACCGCCATCAACTACGATGCTCACTGATCGTTTTAACGCGACAACCGTGGTCGGTACCTATTGGTTTCCATGTCTCCTGAGCTGATTGGATAATCATTTTAGCATATTTCCCAAAAACTTGCAAACAGCCTTTGCGGCGGGCGCTATGAAACCGGGTTTCGATCCAAGGGCACCATCCTGGTGGCCAGCTTGCCGGTAAGATAGCGGTCGTGGCTTACCATCAAAATGGTTCCGGCATACTCCAACAGGGCCCGCTCCAAGGCTTCGGTTGAATCGATGTCCAGATGATTGGTCGGCTCGTCCAGCAGCAGCACGTTGGCTCCGGATAAAAGCAGACGGGCCAAAATTATCTTGGCCCGTTCCCCGGCCGAGAAGTGATCGGTGGTCTTTAAAACGTAGTCCTCCCGCAGCATCAGGGCTCCCAAAAAGGTCCAGGCCTGCTCGGCCGTGCAGCCGCATTTCATCACTTCTTCCAAGGCCGTGGCCGCCGGGTCCAGGACCAATTGTTCCTGGGGATAGTATCCCAGCACCGCCCGTTTGGCCCAGCGGAACTGTCCGGCATCGGGTTTAAGCTCCCCGGCCAGGACCTTGATCAGGGTGCTTTTGCCGCAGCCATTGGGGCCGGTGATGGCCAAACGTTCCCCCTGGTGGAGGTCAAGGGAAAGGTCTGTCAGCACGGGATGGCTGCCGTACCTCTTGGCCAGGCTATCAGCGGTCAGGGCATAACCCGGTAATTTGTCAATTTGCGGGAACTTCAGCTTAACCCGCTTTTCCACGAAAGGCTTGTCAGCCTTTTCCCTCTCCAGCTTCTGCTCGATCTTGGTCCTTACCGCTTTGGCCCGCCGGGCCATTTTCTTGGCGTAGCGCTTGGCCTTGTCGTCGGGCTGCTTGTCGCCCGGCTCCCGTTTCCATCCCCGCTCGGTGCGTTGCGACCAGGCCATCCGGGCCGTGGCCTCGGTCTCCAGTTTGCGAATGGTCTTGTTATGCAGTTCGTATTCCTGCCATTGCCGCCCCTCCCGGGCCAGCCTTAATGCCGCATAGGAATCATAATTGCCGGGATACTCGTGCAGGCTGCCCCGGCGCAGGTCCAGTATCCGCCCGGCCACCCGGTTCAAAAAATACCGGTCGTGGGAAACGATCAGGGCCGCGCCCTTGAAGGCCAGCAAAAATTCCTCCAAAAATTCCCGGCCGGCCAGGTCCAGGTGGTTGGTGGGCTCGTCCAGAAAGAGGACCTCCGGGTCCGAGAGGATGGTCCGGGCCAGCCAGGCCCGGGAGCGCTGGCCGCTGCTGAGATCATTCAACGGCTGGGCCCACTGGGCGGGGGTGAAACCAAAACCTTTAAGCGTTCTTTCGACCCTGGCCCGAAAACGGGCTTTTTCTTTGTCCAGTCCGGCATCAGGCCCAAGATAATTTTCTCGGTCCCCGCTTTCCCGGTCTGGCATAAGAGCCGGCTGTTCCGGGTCGGCGGAACATAGGAAGGTATATAGATCCACAGCCATTTCCACATCAGTCTGCTGCGGCAAGTATCCGTAACTGGATACTTGGCTTGATCGGATGACTGACCCGTTGGATGGTTCCAGTTCGCCGCAAATGATCCGGAGCAGGGTGGTCTTGCCGCAGCCGTTGGGTCCAATCAGGCCGGCCTTTTCCCCCGGGTCGAGGCTGAAACTGATGTTCTGAAATACCGGGTGATCGCCGTAATCCCAGGAATGGGAGATATCATTAACGTTTATAATGGACATATGGCCCTCAATAAATGAAGGTTGACTTTTTTAGCCAGGCCATATTGTACAGGCCCGGATCAGAATATGAGTATCATGGTTTGCTCCTGGATGTTGTTTAAAAAGATTCGTATTTCTTTAGTTATTGATCACGGCAAACAATTTATTAAACAATGGGTTTTGCGCCATTTCCATTCCCGTTCTCCTGCAGTTTCTCCTTCTCCCGCAGGGTCACATAATAACCGTCCTTGGCCAGCAGTTCCAAGTGGCTGCCCTGTTCCACGATCTTTCCGTCTTTCAGCACCAGTATCTGGTCGGCCCGTTCGATGGTGGAGGTCCGGTGGGAGATGATGAAGCAGGTGACGCCGGGGAGCTTCTGGTTCAGCTCCTGCCAGACCAGGGCCTCGGTGGTGGCGTCCAGGGCCGAGGTGATGTCGTCCAAAATAAGTATCTTGGGATGCCCCAGGGCGATCCGTTCCACGATGGCCCGGGCCAGGGAGGCCCGCTGTTTTTGGCCGCCGGAGAGGCTGGTGCCGCGCTGGCCGATCAGGGTATCGTAGCCGTTGGCGAAGCCTTTGACCTCCTTCTCCAGCTGGGAGATGCGCCCGGCTTCGACCGCCCGGTCCTGGTCCACGTTGTCCCGGTGGAAGATGACGTTGTTCAAAATGCTTTCGGAGAACAGCAGGGCCTCCTGCGGGGCGTAGCCGATGATGCTCCGAAGTTCTGCCAGCTTGAATTCCCGGATGTCGACGCCGTCGATCTTGACCGTGCCGGAGGCCGGGTCGTGCAGGCGGAGCAGCATATGGACCAGGGTGGTCTTGCCGCAGCCCACCTCGCCCATCAGGGCTATCTTCTCCCCCCGGGCCACCCGGAAGCTGACATCCCGCAGCTGGTATTTGTCGTTCTTTCCGTAGCTGAAGGACACCTGCTCAAAATCCAGGGAGCGTTCAAAGGATATGCTCCTTGGTTCTGACGGATCGCCGACCTCGGGCAAAGCTGTCTCCAGCTCCCGGACCCGGGCGTAGGAGACCGCGGCCCGCTTGCCGGAGAGGAAGAAGTTGCCCATGTTCCACAAAGGCTCGATCATCATCAGGCTGTAGGTGTTGAAGGCCACGAAGCTTCCCAGGGTCAGGCGCCCTTTGATCACCAGATACCCCCCGACCAGCAGCACTACCAGCACCCCCAGCTGGTCGACCAGGATATTGGAGGAATTGAAGAGCCCTTCGGACTGGATGGTCTTGACCTCGGCCTTTATCCGGCGGTCCATGGCCCGGGCAAAGCCCTGCCGCTGATGTTCCTGCCGGTTGTAGACCTTGAGCACCCTGATGCCGGAGAAGCAGGCCTCCAGGAAATCATTGACCGCCGAGATGGCGTTCTGCAGTTTGAGGAAGCGCCGTTCGAAGGTCTTTTCGTTGTACAGGAACAGCCAGGCCACAACCGGCACCGGCAGCAGGGCAAAGGCCGCCAGGGTGGAGTTCATCCGGAACATCACGATCAGGATGAAGCTGAACAAGGCCAGCCCCTGCACCGCCCGGAACAAACCGGAGCAGGTGAACCAGGAGAACTTTTCGGCCAGGTCGTCGGTCAGCCGGGTGACCACGTCCCCGGTCCGGTGGCCGGACAGGGTGGAGGGCCCCAGCCTGGTGAGGTTGGCAAATATCCTGTTCCTCAGCTCGGCCTCGATGTTCATGTTGGTCCAGCCCCGGGTGGACATCAGCACCCAGTTGACGATGGCCGCCCCGGTTCCCAGCAGCAAAAGGAACAGCACGTTGCGGTTCAGCTGCTGCAGGGGAAGCTGGCTGAGCAGGCCGTCCACCACCAGCTTGAAGAAGACGGGATAGCTGATGGCCAGTGCGGTATGAAGCATGGTCATCACCAGCAGCAGCAGCAGCTTGAGTTTGTGAGCACCCCAGTAGCGGTAAAGCCATCCAAAGATCAGCTTCAGGCTGCCGGAGTCCTTTTTGTTTTCTATCTTGTCTGACATATGGTCCTAATACATTTTTTGTTGTTGAATAGCGAAGTTGTGTCATTCCCGCCGCATCTTTCAATGGGATAATCCGAATAGGCGGCCCGGCGGTAATCCAGATTTTTATTAGCGATACCATGAATGATATCGCTGGTTTTCATCAAGGCTTGCCAATGCAAGCCTTCTTTTTTAGGCCGCACCAGCGGCCTTGATGATACCCAGCGATAGGTTTCAACCTATCGCAATATAAAGATTAGCTAATGATCAATATTGATCATCAGGCAAACTGTATCCGGTACAGCTTGGCATAATAACCGTTCTTTTCCAATAATTCCTGATGCCTGCCGGATTCCACGATCCGGCCCTTGTGGATCACCATTATCTTGTCGGCGTCCAGAATGGTGGACAGCCGGTGGGCCACGATCACCGCGGTCCGGCCCTCCAGCAGGCGCTTGATGCCTTCCTGGATCAGCCTCTCCGACATCGGGTCCACCGAGGAGGTGGCCTCGTCCAATATCAGGATCTGGGGATCGAAGGCCAGGGCCCGGGCAAAGGAGACCAGCTGCCGCTCTCCCTGGGAGAGGTTGGCGCCCCGCTCGGCCAGCTCCGACTCCAAACCATTGGGCATTTTGTCCAGCATCCTTTTCAGCCCCAGGATCTCCACCGCCCGGTCCAGTTGTTCCCGGCTCATCTCCGATCCCAGGGTCAGGTTCTCCTTCACCGTCCCGGGGAAGAGGAAGACGTCCTGGAGCACCAGGCCGAAATGGCGGCGCAGTTTGTCCACCGGTATCTTCCGGACATCGGTCCCGTCAATGGTGATGCAGCCCGACTGGGGGTCGTAGAACCTGAGCATCAGGTTGATGATGGAGCTTTTGCCGCCTCCGGTGGCGCCCACCAGCGCTATCTTCTGCCCCTTGTTGATGGTGAAATTGATGTCGCGCAGCACCCAGTCCGGCTCGTCGTTCCCGGCCCGGGTCAGGTAGGAGAAGTTCACATCCTTGAATTCAATGGAATCGTTGAACCGGGTCCATCCGCAGTCACCGGCGGCGTTGACCACCAGGGGCTGGAGGTCCATGATCTCAAAGACCCGCTGGGCGCCGGCAAAGGCCCGCTGCATGACGCCCACCTGCTCCGAGAAGGCGTAGACCGGCATGAAGAACTGGCGAAGATAACCCAGGAACAGCACCATGGCCCCGATGGTCAAAAGTCCCTTGGCCACCATGTTGCCGCCCACCAAAAGGATGATGGCCAGTCCCATTATCTCAAAAACTCCCACCAGGCTAAAGAAGCCCATGGTCATTATATCGGCCGGGAGCAGGGTCCTGAGATACGAGCGGTTGAGCTTGGCCATCTTCTGTTTGACCGCCTCCTCGCGGGAAAAGGCCTGGATCACCTTCATCCCCTGGACCATCTCGGTGAGGTAGGCCACGATCTCGGCGTACTTTTTGCGGACCACCAGGAACATCGGCCTGACCTTCTTCTGGAACAGGACGGTCAACAGCACTATCACCGGGATCAAAGTGGAGACCGCCAGGAACAGCCGGGGGCTGACCCGGATCATGATGAATATCATGCCGCCCAGGCTGACCACCGCCCCCAGCACCGTGAACATGGTGGAGGTGAACAGCCGCCGGATGGCCTCGGTGTCGCTTTCCACCCGGGCGATCAGCCGTCCCACCGGGTGCTGGTCAAAATAGGAGATGTCCAGCCCCAGCATGTGCCCGAACAGCTGCTCCTTTAGGGCCGACACTATCTTTACCCCCAGCGATTCCAGCAGCACCAGCATCAGGTAATTGACCCCAAAGGTGGCCAGTTGGAGCAGGACATATAGTCCCACCGTCAGCAGAAGCCCTTTGAAATCGCTGCCGGCGATGTTGACGTCTATGGCCCGCTTCAACAGCAGGGGAGGCAGCAATCCCAGGGCCGAGGAGATGGTCAGTATCAACCCGCCGCCGAGGACCCTCATTTTGAAGGGCTTAAGCAGGGGAAGCATCCGTTTCAAGAGCTGCCGGTCGTAGATCTTCTTGGACGGCAGGTCTTCAATATTTTCGTCGCTTTCATCGAACCACATAAGATAATTCCAATAATTTCATTTTAAATTTAAAATAGCGGGGGAATGGTCATTCCTCATCCAACATTTCCCTCCGCTGCCCGCTCCGCACTTTTTTCTGGGAGCTCCGGTGTTCCGTGATCTTGTTTTTCATGGCCTGCTTTTTTTGATGGGCCGCCAGTTCCCGGTGCATCTTCTGGTAATTCTTGAAACGGGAGGGCTCCAGCCCGCCGCTTTCCATGGCCTCTTTCACGGCGCAGCCCGGCTCCCCGTCATGGCGGCAGTCCTTGAAGCGGCAGGCGCTGGCCAGTTCCTCGATGTCGTCAAAGGTCTGGGCCAGGCCGTCGCCCCCGTCCCACAGCTGCATTTCCCTTAGGCCCGGGGTGTCTATCACCATCCTCTTGTTGGGCAGCAAAAACAGGTTGCGGCTGCTGGTGATATGCCGGCCCTTGTCCTTGTATTCCGACAGCTCCCCGGTGGCCAGGGAATCGGTCCCGGTCAGCCGGTTGACGATGGTGGATTTCCCCACCCCCGAACTGCCGACGAAGACGCAGGTCTTGCCTACAGGCAGAAATTCCCAAAGCCTTTCCAGCCCCTGGTCCAGGGCGGCGCTGGCCACCACCACCGGGATCTCCCGGGCCGCCCGTTCCGCTTCCTTCTGTTTTACCGCCGGATCCAAGCAGAGGTCCGACTTGTTCAGCACTATCACCGGGCTGGCCCCGCAGTTCCGGGCCGCCACCAGATACCGCTCCAGCCGGCTGAAATTAAGCTCGTCGTTAAGAGCCCCCACGATGAACACGGTGTCGATGTTGGCGGCCATGGTCTGCTGGTCGGTCAAGGCTCCGGCCCGGTTGCGGGTCAGGCAGTTCTTCCTGGGCAAAATGGCCTTGATGGTCCCGCTCCGGTTGGCCGGGTCGTGGTCAAAGGCCACCCAGTCGCCCACCGCCGGGATCCCGGTAAGCCATTCTTCCGGCAGTCCTTCGGTCAGTATCCCGTCCCGCAGTTTCCCCGAGACCGCCAGTTCCAGCTCGCCCAGTTCCGTTAAGACCCTTACCAGGCTTAAATGGACGGCCGCCACCCGGCCGGGCAGGATGTTCTTATTCTCAGGCAGGGCGGCGACCAGCAAGCGGAAATTCTGTTCGAAATGATCATCCCAGCCTAGGATTGAAAGGTCCATTATTTACCTCAATGTCTCTGTTTTTTAGTTGATGATGGGTTTTCCGCTGATGGTCCTAAGATCCGGCAACGAGATGCTCTTTATGATCTGATCCAATTCATGCAATTCGCAGAGTTTTGGGTCATCTTTTAAACAGCGTTCCAGTATCTTCAGCATATTGTCCTCCCTTCGGTGTCGTGGCTGATCTCGCTTTGAACCGCCTCTGCGGGTTGGGGAGATGACGGGCAAATAAAAAAGCCACAGGTTAAAAATTTTCCTGCGGCTTTTCGTCCGGCCTCAGAGCCAGGGCGAAGAATGGTAAAAGAAAAAAGGCCGCAGGTTTTGCGCAAACCCAAGGCCTTGTAAAGAAGATCAATTCAACTCAACTGTGGCATGGGGGCGCAATTATCCCAGGGAAACTATCCATGGGAAGCAGATTCGCGATTATGTCAGTATAATTAATCATTTTTGCGCACCCCTTTGGGTACCCTTAAAAAGTTAAGATTTAAAGTTAATGACATATTTTATAATAAAAATGATTATCTTGTCAAGTTATTTTTTCAATAAGCAGTGTTTTTTTTAATCTTTTAATAATTCAGGCGCCACCGGCGCCCCGTTATACTTTTTCCGAATGTTTCCGGCTTCTTTTCTTGACATCATTAAACGCCCTTGCTATAATGATATTCAGGATTATCATTACTAGTTTACGGGTTAATTCAGACAAATTTAAAATGAGCGACAAAAAACCAAACATCCTGGATTATTTCTTCGTCCTGCGGCCCATCCTTTTGGTGCCGGCCTGGACCATGCTGCTGGCGGGATTTTACCAGGCCCAGCGCCAGGCGGGAGTTCCCGCCAAGCCGCTCTGGCTGCTGCCGGGAAAGCTGTGGCTGGCCCTGGCCCTGTACAGCGGGCTGATGGGCGCGGTCTACATCGTCAACCAGATCTTTGACATCGAGACCGACCGGATCAACAAGAAACTGTTCCTGGTGGCCGAGGGCTATGTCAGCAAGTCCGGCATCTGGGCGGAAGCGGGGATACTGATGGTGCTGGCCCTGGCCCTGGCCGTCTATTATTTCAGCCGGACCTTCGCGGTGATCATTCTGGCCTCGGGGATCCTGGGTCTGCTGTACTCGGTTCCGCCGTTCAAGTTCAAGGCCAAACCATTCCTGGACATGGCGGCCAACGGCTTCGGCTACGGCGGGCTGGCCTTTGCCGCGGGCTGGCTGGTCTCCGGTCAGTACAGTGAAAAAATATGGCTGGCGGCGGCGCCCTACATGCTGGCGGTGGCGGCGGTCTATGTCAACACCACCATTCCCGATTACCATTCGGACAAGGCCACCGGCAACATCACTACCGGGGTCTTTCTGGGCGGAACGGTCACCATCGGGCTGGGGCTGGCCCTGATGGCCGGTTCGGCGGGACTGGCTTATTACCTGAACGACAGGCTGTGCCTGATCGCCGCCGTCTGCGCCCTGCCGTTGTTTCTGATAGCGGTGATCACCGGAAAGATGCGCTGGACTATGATGTCTTACCAGGGCGGCTCGCTGGTGCTGGTGCTGCTGGTGGGAATGATGCACCCGGTTTTCTTTTTACTGCTATTGGGCACCTACCTGGCGCTGAAGATCTATCATAAAAAACGGTTCAACATGGACTACCCGAAGTTCGCGGACCGGGGGTAACCTTGCCACCAAGACACCAAGGCACAAATATATTTCAGCTATGGGGTTTATTCAGTAAAAACGGAGAGGCGGTATGAGTACCAGACGATCCATCATTGCCGGGAGCTGGTATCCGGGCGAGGCGGCCAAGCTGAAGGCCGAGGTCGAAAAGTACCTGGCGGCGGCCAAGGCATATCCCACAGATTCCGAGCTGCTGGGGATAGTGTCCCCCCACGCGGGATTGATATACTCCGGTCCGGTGGCGGCTTTCGCCTACAAGAATCTCAAAGGCCTGGAAATAAAGACCGTTGTGATGGTCGGCCCCAGCCACCGCGCTTATTTCGAGGGCGCCGCGGTCTACGCCTCCGGCGAATGGGAGACCCCGCTGGGCAAAGTGGAGATCGACTCTGAACTCTGCCAGAGGATCATCAGCCAGGACCAGACCCACATCACCGATCTGCCGGCAGCCCACGCCCAGGAGCACTCGCTGGAGATCCAGATGCCTTTCCTGCAGACGGTATTGGATCCCGGTTTTAAGATCGTTCCCATCATGGTGTCCAACCATTCGCTGGCTTCTTGCGAGAGGCTGGCCCATTCCATAGTCCATGCGCTCAATGGAAACTGTGAAGGGATCCTGCTCTTGGCCTCCAGCGACCTGTCCCACTTTCACTCACAGGCCGAAGCCAAGAAGCTGGACCAGAAGGTGGTCAAGGGCATCGAGAACTACGATCCCGAAAAACTGGCCGGGGAGCTGGCCTTCGAGAAATGCGAGGCCTGCGGGGGCGGGCCGATAGTGACCGTGATGATCGCCTGCAAACTGCTGGGGGCGGATCAGGGCGTGGTCTACGACTACCGGACTTCGGGAGATGTAACGGGCGAGAAGGAGCAGGTGGTGGGGTATCTGGCCGCGGGACTTTATAAAACAAAATAAAAAATCAGAAATCAAAAATAAAATACCCGGATCGCAGTTGACAGATTATTTAAGAGACATGTTAACCACAGAAGAAAAAAAAGAGCTTTTCCGGATAGCGCACCAGGCAATAGAGGCCGAGGTCAGGGGACTGCCCAAGCCGAAGTTCATTCCTCTGACTCCAAAACTTGCCGAACTGCGCGGGGTGTTCGTCACCTTAAAAGAACAGGGGCAGCTGCGGGGATGCATCGGGTACATTGAGGGCATCAAGCCGCTGTATCTGGCTGTGGCCGAGATGGCGGTGGCCGCGGCGGTAGACGATCCGCGCTTTCCCGGGGTCACGGAAGCAGAACTGCCGCATTTGGAATACGAGATCTCGGTGCTGACGCCAAAAAGGCAGATAGATAAACCGGAGGAGTTCATTCCCGGACAGCATGGAATCATAGTCCAGCGGGGCGGGCGCTCCGGAGTGTTTTTGCCGCAGGTGGCGGCCGAGGAGGGCTGGAATCGGGAGGAAACCTTGAATTACCTCTGCGCGCACAAGGCGGGCCTGCCGGCCGGGGCCTGGAGGGAGAAGGAGACGAAGTTGTTTGTGTTTGAGGCCGAGGTGATAGAAGAAAAAGATCTGAAACAATAACATGTTGAATCACCGTCGATCCATTCGCCTACCGGAATATGATTATTCGCAGGAAGGGGCATATTACGTTACAATTTGCGTCCGTGACCGCAAATGTTTGTTTGGCGAAATAACCAATGGGCAAATGATATTAAACCCATACGGAGAAATTGCTCGTAACGAATGGATTAAAACCGGTGAATTACGGCCATATGTCATGCCGGACGAATTTGTGGTTATGCCAAATCATATTCATGGGGTATTGATTATAATTGATGATGACCATTGTAGGGGCACGATGCATCGTGCCCCTACGGGTACGACCGAACGTTTTGGTAAACCCGTCACCGGATCATTGCCAACCATCATCCGTTGTTACACGGCGGCGGTGACCCGTCAAATAAATAAATTGCGCAATACGCCGGGCCACAAAATATGGCAACGTAATTATTTTGAACATGTCATCCGAAATGATAAATCATATGATAGAATAAGACAATATATCATCGAAAATCCTTTATACTGGGCGCAGGATGACAAAAACCCTGACCGACCGACCATAAATAAAAAATGAAAAACGAAATCAAATAACGGACAAATATGCGCGACAATCAAATAATCGAGACCATGACCGGGCTGGCCGAAAAGCTGGGCCTGTCCATCAAATTCGACGAGTTCGACGGCCGGGGAGGCTGGTGCAAACTCAAGGGCACCGAGAAGATCATCATCAACAAGCGGATGATGCCCAAGGAGCAGACCCGGATCCTGGCCCAGATCCTGGCCCGGTATCCCACCGAGGAGCTGGCCATGCCGCCCCGGGTCCGCCAGCTGATAGACGACGCCAAGGAGGATTTGCCGGAAAAAGAGGAGCCGCAGACCGAACTGGAGGTCGGGGAAAAATGAGCCTCTCCAGCTGCCGGGAGTGCAAGAAGGAGGTCAGCCCCAATGCCCGGAGTTGCCCCCACTGCGGGGCGCCCCAGCCGGCCAACCAAACCTGGAACGGGTGGGGCTTCGACTGGAAGTCCAAATCATCCTACTACGGCTGGCCGCTGGTTCACGTCTCGGTCGGCAAGGACCGCAACGGCAAGCTTCGGGTGGCCAGGGGCTGGATCGCCATCGGGCAGTTCGGCATAGGCGCCATAACCATCGCCCAGTTCGGGGTGGGGATAGTGTTCGGCTTCGGTCAGATCATCCTGGGAACCACGGCCATCGCCCAGATCGCGGTGGGTCTGCTATTCGGGATGGGGCAGCTGGCCACCGGTTACATTGCGGTGGGACAGATAGTTTTAGGATACTACGGCCTGTGCCAGTCAGGTTTGGCGGCCCACCTGTGGAGCCAGAAATTCAGGGACCCGGAAGCGGTGCGGTTCTTCAAACAGCTGACGGAGTATCTGCCCAAACTGTGAAACGTGAAACGTAAAATGGGAAACGTATACGCTTAACGCTGAAAACCGGTCAACTGTAAACTCTAAACACCAAACACCAAACGCCAAACTGTTAAAAATGCCCAACAGCAAAACAAACATCTCCCTGCCGGAGCAGGCCACCAGCTTTACCAAGGACTTCCTGGACCTCTGGGTCTTTGACAAGGAAGGGACCAAGATCGGGCGGGTGGCCGACCTGGCCATCACCATGGGCGAGGAATTCCCCAATGTCTCCTCGCTGGTGGTGGCGGTCAAGCTGAGGATCAGCCTGTTCGGCTCGGCCAAATTCGAGGCGGTGATCCCCTGGCGCCAGGTGAAAAGCCTGGATGAGGACGGGATCGCCCTGGGCATCGCCTTCAGCGAAGTGAAGACCGGCAAGCTGAACCAGCGGGAACTGCTGTTGAAGAAGAACGTGATGGACCAGCAGATAGTGGACAACGAAGGCCGGAAGATCCTCCGGGTCAACGACGTCAAGCTGAAGGCCTTCAACGAGCACCTCCGGCTGGTGGGGGTGGAGACCGGCATCAAGGGCCTGCTGTACCGGCTGGGGGCGGGGCGGCGGCTGGTGCGGGTGGCCAATCTGCTGAACGTAAAGATCATGGAGAACATAATCATGTGGGACCTGGTGGAGCAGTTCGACAACGAAATGAAACGGATAAAACTTTCCATCTCCCAGGAGATGCTGAAGGACCTGATAAACCTATGAGATACCTATCGCACTATCTTCACCGCCAGGTGCATTTCAAAAAACAGCATCTGGGCGAACTGGTGGACTGGGTCATGAACGCCCGGCCCACCCAGGCCGAACTGGCCGGCCTGGTGATCCTGGACAATGAGGGACGGGAGAGGAGCATTTCCCTGAACGACGTGGAATCGCTGGGCCACCGCTACATCTATCTGAAGCGGAGCCTGAGCGAATGCCCGGAGCTGGCTCCGGCCGACGGCCAGATCCGGCTGGCCGAGCACATCCTGGACAAGCAGGTGGTGGATACCAGGAAGAAAAAAGTTTACCGGGTCAACGACATCGAAGTGGAGCAGGAGGGCGACCGCTTTTTGGTGCGCTGGGTGGACGCCGGGCTGGCCGGGCTTTTGAACCGGCTGGGCCTGCCGGAATCGCTGCAGCCCAAGCCGGGAAAGATGCAGCGGCGCATCGCCTGGGCCGACGTGGAGCCGCTGGACCCCGACCTGAAATCCAGCTTTGAAAAGCTTTCCAAGATGCATCCGGCCGACATCGCCGATATCGTGGAGGAGCTGGGGGTCACCCAGGGGGCGGATCTTTTGGAGCGGCTGGACGACGAGACCGCGGCCGAGACCCTGACCGAGGTGGAGCCGGAGATGCAGAGCGACCTGGTGGAGGAGATCAAGCCCCAGGACGCCGCCGACATCATCGAGGAGATGGAGCCGGACGACGCCGCCGACCTGATCTCCGACCTGCCCCAGGAGACCGCCCGCCAGATCATGAACGAGATGGAATCCGAGGAAAAGGCCGAGGTCCAGGAACTGCTGCAGTACCCGGAGGACTCGGCCGGTGGCATCATGAACAACGATTACCTGGCGGTGACCAGGGGGCTGACGGTGGAGCAGGTGCTCAATAAATTCCGGGCCGACCAGCCCGAGCCCGAAGTGGCCTACAACCTGATCGTGACCGAGGCCGGGGAAAAGTTGGCCGGAATGCTGTCGCTGCGCGACCTGGTGGTGGCCCAGCCCCAGTCCAAGATCGACGACCTGATCGCTGCCGACACCCCCTCGGTCCGCCCGGATACCCCCTTAAGCGAGGTGGCCGACCTGTTCTCCAAGTACGACCTGGTGATGTTGCCGGTGGTCAACCATGCCCGGCAGGTGCTGGGGGTGATCACGGTGGACGATGTGATAGAACTGATGGTCCCGGAAAAATGGAAACGCTCCCACCGCAAACGCCTGATCTGACATGAAGAAACTCTGGATAAAATTGGTGCTGATCTTCGGCATAGTGGGGCCGGGCCTGATCACCTCCTTTGCCGACAACGACGCCGGAGGCATCACCACCTACTCCATCGCCGGGGCCCGCTACGGGTATTCCCTGCTGTGGATGCTGCTCTTGATCACCTTCGTGCTGGCCTTCTTCCAGGAGATGGTGGCCCGGCTGGCGGCGGTCACCGGCAAGGGGCTGTCCGACCTGATCCGGGAGGAGTTCGGCCTGCGCTGGACGCTGTTCGCCATGATCGTCCTTTTGGTGGCCAATTTCACCACCACCATCGCCAATTTCGCCGGGATCGCGGCCAGCCTGGAGATCCTGGGGGTCAGCAAATACATCTCCGTTCCGGCGACGGCTTTGGCCCTCTGGCTTCTGGTGGTCAAAGGTTCCTACCGTTTTGTGGAAAGGTTCTTTCTGATAGTGGCCCTGTTCTTCGCCGCCTATGTCATTGCCGGGTTCATGGCCAAGCCGGACTGGGGCCTGGCGGTGGGCAGCCTGGTCAAGCCGACCCTGGTCTGGAAGGCTGATTACTGGGTGATCTTCATCGCCACCATCGGCACCACCATCACCCCCTGGATGCAGTTCTACCTGCAGTCCTCGATAGTGGACAAGGGGATCACCATGAAGCATTACAACTACGCCAAGCTGGATGTCTTTGTGGGGACCTTCTTCACCAACTTCATCTCCTTTTTCATCATAGTCACCTGCGCCGCCACCCTGTTCAAGGCCGGCATTCCGGTGCACAACGCCGAGGACGCCGCCCTGGCCCTGGCCCCCATCGCCGGAAAATATTCCTCGGTGCTTTTTGCCCTGGGGCTGTTCGTGGCCTCGATGATGGCCGCCTCCATCGTGCCCCTGTCCACCTCCTACGCCATCTGCGAGGCCTTTGGGATGGAGACCGGCATCAACAAGAACTTCAGCCAGGCCCCCATATTCTTCAGCCTGTACACCCTGCTGCTGATACTGGGCGGGGCGGCCATCCTGATCCCCGGCCTGCCCCTGATCAAGGTGATGCTGTTCGCCCAGACGGTGCAGGGCGTCCTGCTGCCCATCATCCTGATCTTCATCCTGCTGCTGTTGAACAACCGGGACGTGATGGGGAACCACGTCAATTCAAAATTCTACAACATCGCAGCCCTGCTCTCGGTGGCCGGGATAGTGCTGGCTTCGCTGATCCTGCTGGTGCTGACGCTGATTGGGAAGACCTGATCAAGTCCCGGAACAAAATGATCCAAATGCATAAATGTCGGAAAAGAGGTTTCAGATGAAAACAGCCGGTTATATCATCGCCGCCATCCTGATATTCTTCGGGGTGCTGTTCCTGATGTCGGCCCGGGCCGAGTACACCGCCAATCCGGGAAGCCGGATCATCACCGGGCTGGCCCTGATGGGGGGCGGGATCGCCATAGCCGTGATACTCAAGAAAAACCAGCCCAAACCGGCCCAGAAGATCGAGATCGTCCAGAAGATAGACCTGGCCGGAAAATCCCTGCCCGAGCAGATGAAGTGCAAACAATGCGGGGCGCCGCTCTCCAAGGACACTGTGACGGTGAAGGAAGGGGCGGTTTTCATCAACTGCCCATACTGCCAGAGCACCTACCAGATAACAGAAGAACCCAAGTGGTGAAAAAATGAACATCGAAGAACAGGCCAAGCAGTATTTCAATAACGGATACAACTGCGCCGAGTCGGTGCTATTGTCACTCTGCAGTCAGATGGGATATGATTCCAAGGAGTATGGGATATGCATACCCCGGATGGCCACCGGATTCGGCGGCGGCATCGCCCGCAATGGTGGCATCTGCGGAGCCCTGTCCGGTGCAATCATGGCCATCGGTCTTGCCCTGGGACGTGATGAGGCCAAAGAAAGCCGGGACCCCTGTTATCCGGTGGCCGACCAGTTCTACAACGAATTCGTGGAAAGGTTCGGCCATTCCTCCTGCCGGGAACTGACCGGACTGGACATGAAGAACGAAAATGACCGGAAAAAGTACATGGACGTCATCCACCAGGAGCGGTGCAACCCGATGGTGGCCTGGTCGGCTATGAGGGTGATGGAGTTGATCGGGGAGCATTCCAAGGGAAACCCGGGGCTGGCCTGAATTCTTTTATTAAAGAAACATCCCGGGGGCGTTCTGACAAAGCGGCCCCTTTATTTATTTACTGATATGAGCCATTTACCTACCACCAAAAAAGAAATGCAAGCCCTGGGCTGGGATCAATGCGATGTGATCCTGGTCACCGGCGATGCCTATGTGGACCACCCTTCGTTCGGCGCGGCGGTGATTGGGCGGGTGCTGGAGGATCAGGGTTTTAAGGTGGGCATCATCGCCCAGCCGGACTGGCGCAGCCCAGCTGATGTCACCCGGCTCGGCCAGCCCCGGCTGTTCTTCGGGGTCACCTCCGGGAACATAGACAGCATGCTGCACCATTACACCGCCAACAAAAAACTGCGGCACGACGACCCCTATTCCCCCGGCGGCCGCCACGGCCTGCGCCCCAACCGGGCGGTGATAGTCTACTCCAACCTGATCCGCCAGGCATACAGGGATGTTCCGATCGTTTTAGGCGGGATAGAGGCCTCCCTGCGCCGGCTGGCCCACTATGATTACTGGGACGATGCGGTGCGGCGCTCCATCCTGTTCGACGCCAAGGCAGATATGCTGGTCTACGGGATGGGGGAGCGAGCAATCTGCAGGATTGCTGAAGTGATAAATGCAAAATGCAAATTGCAGAATGAAGATTTGTGGAACGTGCCGGGAACAGCGGTCATAGTCAGAACCTCTGAACTTCCGAAGTTCGGACCTTCGGAATATGCCGAGCTGCCGTCGTTTGAGGAAGTGTCAAGTTCAAAGGAAGCATTCAACCAGGCTTTCGTCATTGCGTCCAGCGAGGCCAATCCGCATTTTGGCAAAAGGCTGCTGCAAAAGCACGGGGATCGGTACCTGTTGGTAAATCCCCCGGCCATGCCTTTGGGTCCCGAAGAGCTGGACGCGGTATATTCCCTGCCATATCAGCGCCAAGCCCATCCTTCATATAAAGAACCGGTCCCGGCGCTGGAGACGGTCAAATGGTCCATCACCTCGCACCGGGGCTGTTACGGAGGCTGCAGCTTCTGCACCCTGTATTTTCATCAGGGCCCGGTCATCCAGTCGCGCAGTCCGGAATCGATCGTGAACGAAATAAAACTTCTGGCCGGGGACCAAAATTTCAAGGGCGTCATCAGCGACATCGGCGGGCCGACCGCCAACATGTACGGCACCGGGTGCAAAGCCGACGGGCGGGAGAAATTCTGCCGGAAGCCCAGCTGCCTGGCCCCGCAGATCTGCGAAAACCTGAAGCCGGGCCAGCATCCCAGCGTCAAGCTCTGGCACGAAGCATTGAAAGTGCCGGGAATGCGGAAGGTCTTCGTGGCCTCCGGGGTGCGCTACGATCTGGCGCTGCACGACCGTAAATATCTGAAGGAACTGATACAGGAGCACACCGGGGGGCACCTTAAGGTCGCCCCGGAACACTGCTCGTCTTTCGTCCTGAAACAGATGAACAAGCCGGGCATCAATACTTTCGTAGAATTCCTGGAGATCTTCCGGCGGCTGAGCAGGCGGGAGCAGTATCTGGTGCCGTATCTGATTTCCAGCCACCCGGGCTGCAAGTATGATGATATGCTGGAACTAAATCGCTTCCTTAAAAAGAACGGCCTGGCCGTGGAGCAGGTCCAGGATTTTATCCCTCTGCCCATGACGGCCTCGGCCGCCATGTATCACACCGGAAAAAATCCCTATACCGATGAAGACCTTTTCGTCGAGCGGGCTGCGGCCGGGAAGCTGAAACAGCGGTATGCGCTGGATGCCAACCAGAACGAAGGATGGGAAGGGGCTGGAGATTATGAAAGAAAACGCCAGCCCGGCAAACACATTAAGAGGCAACCATGAGAAAGCCAGCCAAAAACAAATGGGCCAAAGGGTGGTACAAGAAGGCGATCATTGAAGAGCGAAAATTTTTATGGGAGCCTGAATATGTGGCACTGCTGGCCAAATGGGCCGGTTTTAAGCAAGGCCAGACGGTAGTTGATGTGGGCTGCGGCCTGGGATATCTGGGAACGTTATATTGGCCACATTTCGGCAAGGGTGGCAAATATTACGGAGTGGACATAAGTCCCAAACTGATAACTGAGGCAAAAAAACTATCGCCAAACTGGGCCAAGGGCGGCACTGCCGAATACAAAGTAGGGGATGCATATAATCTTCCGTATCCCGACAATTATGCCGATGTGGTGATGTGTCAAACCTTGTTGATGCATCTATCCGATCAACAGAAGGCCGTAAATGAGATGTTTCGCATATTAAAGCCGGGTGGGGTAGTGCTTTGCAAGGAGCCGGATCATTTGTCAATGGCTTTGCAACGCGGGGTATCTTCATTGCCGGATATACCAGTCGAGGATAATCTGTTTTTTCGTAAAATGTCATACATTTGCGCCAAAGGCAGGGAAGAATTGGGGCTGGGCATTTCGGATACGGCCCCCCATGTTCCTTTGTGGATGAAAGAGGCCGGCTTCAAGGGTATCGACGCAAAGATGAGCAGTCAGCCGTTTTTTATGATACCCCCATATGAAACGCCAAAGCAGAAGTATGATATCAGCTGGTGGAAGGAATCGGTTCGCAGCAGCGAAAAACCAAGTGAGAAGAAAAGGGAAAGAGATAATTATAAAAAAACATTTTTTGCCGGCGGCGGAACCCAGTCTGATTATAATAGATATTTGACATTACTTAAAAAATACCGCGCAAGAAAAAAGGCATATATACAGCAATTAAACAACGGCACATATTATTTATTTTCCGCCAAACAATTTTTTGTCATCAAAGGATGTAAGCCAAAATAGAGGATCCTTTGGCAATACTATAATCGGGAAAAGACAACAAACTTTAAAAGGAAGTAGGCTTTATGACTGTCAAAACGCCTGTAATAATGTTGCTGTTACTTGTTATGGCATCAGTTTCCCTTGCCCAAGCCCCCAGCCTCCGGTCGGTCCGGATCGAACAGGCTCCTGTTTTAGACGGCAGCCTCAGCGATCCCTGCTGGCAAAATGCGGCCATGGTCACTGATTTTATGATGGTGGAACCTAATCCGGACGCCCCGGTCACTCAGCCTACCAAAGCATATGTCTGCTATGATGAGCAAAATCTCTACCTGGCCGCTTATATGTACGAGGACAAGCCGGACCAGATGCAGGCCGCCTGCAACCAGAGGGACGGGGCTGTTTATTTCGATGACTGTCTGGAAGTGACCATAGACACATACAACGACAAGAACAATGCCTACTATTTCGCGGTCAATCCCCAAAGCACCCGCCTCGATGGACGGATCATCGATGAAGGGCGAACGGTAGACGTCAACTGGGACTGCCAGTGGCAGGCCCGGGCCGGCCGCGATTCCCTGGGATGGGTGTTGGAAATGGTCATCCCTTTTTCCGAGTTGCGGTACAACAAGGCAGATTCCATGACCTGGGGCATCAACTTTTACAGGGTGGAAAGGCCCCATTGGGAAACCTCCAGCTGGTCGCCGCTAAAGAAATGGAGCCATGTCTCCCAGTACGGTTCTTTGACCGGATTGACAATCGATCCCCAGATCAAAAGGTTCGAGCTTCTGCCGTTCGGTCTGGCCCAGTACCAGCACCGTACTGATTCTTTGGAATTCAACGCCGGGTTGGACCTTAAATACAGCATCACATCCGATCTGAATTTTAATGCCACCTATCTGCCCGATTTCGGGCAGATAGAGGCTGACCCCTTCCAGTTCAACCTGTCCTATAACCAATGGCAGGAGCTGTACCTGGCCGAGAAGAGGCCTTTCTTCATGGAGGGGTCCAGCATTCTTTACACCCCGCTCAAGCTTTTCTACACCCGCCGGATGAACCAGATAGAGGCCGGAGCCAAGATTTACGGCAAGATAGGCCGGGCCGAACTGCTGTGCCTGGATGTCCAGACCAGCGATACCAAGGACAATTATTCCCTGGTGCGTCTCAAATATCCGACCTGGGGGCAGAGCGTGCTGGGGATCACTGCCACCAACAAGCAGAACGACAGCGTATATGGCCGGGCCGGAGGGCTGGACCTGAACGTACCCATCCATGGTCCGTTAAAACTGACGATGCAGGCCGCTAAGTCAGCCAACACCGGCATCAGCGGGGATGACTGGGCTGGGGTGGCCGATCTTAAATGGGAAACGGGCATCGACTATTACGACCTCAAATTAAGCAGGATAGGCCAGGAATTCTGGGTGCCCCAGGGTTTCATCAGCTTTTATGACATTGACCGGTGGGGCCTTTATGCCGAAGGCTACCGCAAATTTGCCTTGAGCGGGGCCTTTCAATACGTTGATGCCGGTGCAGTGATAAACCACAAACAGGAGATCGGGGGAAGAATTACTTACTTAGGAACTGGATTGGGAACCAATCTGGTCACGTCGTCCAAGATCCGTTTTGGAGTTAGTGCCAGCAGTAATTATGAACGTTACGGCGATGAAGAATTCTTCAACCGGCAGGCAGGCGCTGAGTTCGAAACCAATGTCAATGGCCAGACCGGGATCGCCAATTCTTTTTATATGGGGTGGAAGTACGGGCAGAATTTCCGGGAGAACATCACCCTCATTGCCTTTGTTCCCTATCCAAAAATATCGGTGATCCCGTCCATTGTAGCGGTCAAATGGGGCCAAAGCAAATGGGAGTGGGTCTCCAATACCAGTATCTCTTACCAGGTCACCCAAAAATTGTTCACCCGGGCGTACATTCAGACCAGCACCCGGATAGCCATGCCAGCCGAAAGTCCTTTCCAGGTGGAAGCGGTAGAGGCCCTCAACTCCAATATTCTTCTGGGATACGAAGTCAACCCGGGCTCGATGTTCTATCTGGCCTACAATCACCCCCGCAATTTGATCACCAAAGAGTTCGACCACTATTTCATGGCCAAGCTTAGCTATTCACTCAGGTTTTAACTCAAAGAGGAACAAAGGGAGTATCATGGGAGAACAAAAGCCCCCTTCTTTGTGGAACCGCAATTTCCTCCTCCTCTGGCAGGGACAGCTGGTCTCCTCGCTGGGCGACAATTTTTACGCCATCGCCCTGGGTTTCTGGGTGCTGGAGAAGACAGGCTCCACCGGCCTGATGGGGACACTGATGGCCGTCTCCACTTTACCCCGGGTGCTGATCTCCCCCTTCGCCGGGGTGTGGGTGGACCGGACCGAGCGCAGACGGTTGCTAATAGCCATGGATATGGTCCGGGGACTGGCCTCGGCCGGGGTGGGACTGGCGGCCTGGGCCGGGATGCTGGAGATTTGGATGGTCTTCGCCGCAGGCATAGTCCTAAGCATCTGCGGGTCGTTCTTCGGCCCGGCGGTCAGCTCGGCCATCCCGGACATCGTGCCGCCGGAACAGATCGTCCAGGCCAACTCGGTTTTCAGCCTGGCCTACAACGGCACCAGCATCATCGGCACGGCGGGCGGCGGCTTTTTGTACCAAGCGCTCAAAGCGCCGCTGATGTTCCTGTTCGACGGGTTCTCCTACATCTTCTCGGCGGCGGCCATACTGTTCATGAAGATCCCGGCCGTCAAGCACCAGTCCCAGAAGCTGAGTTTCTTTCAGGACATGAAGGGCGGGCTGATGTTCGTCAAAAGGTTCAAAGGACTTAAATATTCTTTCCTGATCTTCGGGGTGCTCAACTTTTTTGCCAATATGGGTTTCTTCCTTGTGCTCCCTTTGTTCCAGAAGACGCCATTCCTCGGCGCCGCCAAATACGGGATAGTGATGGGGATCCTGACGGCCGGTTCTTTTGCCGGGTACCTTTTGACCTCCGTCATAAAAATTGCCATAAATAGAAGATTCACGATCTTTTATTTGGGAGCCTTGATGAGCGCGGCCAGCATGGCTCTGCTTCCGGCCTATCTGAACATGGTCTATATGTCGGTAATGGCAGCTTTGATCGGCCTGTCGCTGGCCGTGGTCAACGCTTTGATCAGTGCGGTGATGCAGATCACAGTACCGGCCGAGATGCGGGGCAAGGTTTTTGGCTTGCTGGGCACCATGGCCGGCAGCTTGACTCCGGTGGCTATGGCAGCCGGCGGCTGGCTGGGCGAGGTCTTCCCCTTGCGCCCGCTGATGACAGGATGTTTCATCCTAACCTTCGGTGTCTTTTTTGTGCTGATATTCGTGCCTTCTATCATCAGGTTCTTCAACTTCGATCCGGCCCGGCAGAAACTGGAGGAGATAATGTGAGGCCATTCCCGCCCTACAGCTAAGTATGGAGTAAATCCCATTAAATTAAAACAGATTCTGCTAAAACATCCTCATGTACCTTTCTTCGGAAATAATAACCGCCATCAACTCCGCCGGCCGGCTTTACGAGGTGGGCGGGGCGGTGCGCGACCGCATCCACTTTGCCCTGGATGCTTCGGGGAACTTAGACCCGAAGCGCTTTTCCCAATTCCAGCCGGACGAGGTGGATTACCTGGTCACCGGCATCCCGATGAACGAGCTCGCCGGGCTGCTCAAACGATTCGGCCGGGTGGAACTGGTGGGGCGATCCTTCGGAGTACTCAAATTCAAAGTGCAACCCTTCGGCCCCGCTCAGGGCAAGAATTCAAACTCCAAAGTGAAAACCTTTGACATTGCGCTGCCGCGCCGGGAGCAAAGCACCGGGCCGGGGCACAGGGAGTTTGCGGTGGAGTATGATCCCGATATTCCGGTGGAGCAGGACCTGGGGCGGAGGGACTTTACCGTCAATGCCATGGCGCTGCAAATTAAAAAATCAGAAGGCAGAAGGCAAAATTTGGAACTGACAGACCCTTGTGGTGGAGTTGAAGACATCAGAAACAAGTTGATCCGGATGGTCTCGCCAAACGCCTTTGCCGAGGACCCACTGCGGATGATGCGGGCTTGCCAGTTTGCCGCCAGGCTCCAGTTCTCGGTCGAGGAAAAGACCTTCAAGGCCGTCAAAAAGAACGCCAAACTTATCTCCACGGTTTCCCCGGAAAGGGTGCAGCAGGAACTGAACAAGCTGCTGCTGTCCGATCAGCCGTCCATCGGCCTCTGGCTGATGCAGCGCAGCGGCCTGCTCAAGGTACTGCTGCCCGAGCTGGAGCAGGGGGTGGACGTCACCCAGCCCGGGGGCTTTCACCGCTACAAGGTCTTTGAACACTCAATCAAGACGGCGGATTTTGCGCCTAAAACTTTGGAACTGCGTTTGGCGGCCCTGTTGCACGACGCGGCCAAACCCCAATGCCGGGAGGTCGTGGAAGGCGGGGCCCATTTTTACGGCCACGACAAGCTGGGGGCAAAAATGGCCGGGGAGATTTTGGCCCAGTTGAAATACTCCAGCCAGATCACCTCCCGGGTCACCGGGCTTGTCGCCAAGCACATGTTCGCCGTGCCGGAGACCGGCAAGGGATTAAGGCGGCTGATATCCAAGACCGGCCTGGAGGGCCTGGACGACTTGATAGAGCTGCGCCGGGCCGACATCCTGGCCCAGGGGATGGAGGGTGATACGAGTTACCTGGAGTCCTTCAAACAGGCAGTGAAAGAGGAGCTCGGCAAAAAGCCGGCTTTTTCCATCAAGGACCTGAAAGTAGACGGGAACGACCTGATGAAGGAACTGGGCCTTGCTCCGGGGCCGGAAATGGGGCGGATATTGAAGCGCCTTTTTGAAATGGTGCTGGAAACCCCAAAAAACAACCGCAAAACCTATCTTTTAAAAGAAGCCCGGCGGCTGGCCGGCCAACCTTGACGCTGGCGGTTATATTTGTTATAATTACTTTTTGTATCCCCCGGTTTTTTCAAGGTTTGCGAGGGTGGCGGAACTGGCAGACGCGCCAGACTTAGGATCTGGTGCCGTAAAAGGCATGGGGGTTCAAATCCCCCCCTTCGCACCAAAAGGGTAACTATAATGTCATTCTGAGAAATACTTTCTGGTTTCGGCCCTCGAAGAATCCGGCCCATTTCAAAGAGATCCTTCGGACAGCCAATGATGGAGCCGGGTATTTCGATTAACTCAATGCGCCGCTCAGGATGACACAGAATAATCATAAAAGGAGACATTTTGAAGGTCGAGTTAAAGGAACCAAAGGTTTGGCAGCGTGTTTTTGAGATCGAGGTGCCGGGCGAGCAGGTCAAGGCCGCCATCGAAGAACTTTATCTGGATTACAGCCGCAATGCCAAGATCCCGGGATTCCGCCCGGGCAAGGTCCCGCGTACTGTGCTGGAGGCCCGTTTTGGCAAGGGCATCGAGGCCGAGGCCATCGAGCGGCTGGTGCCGGAGTCCTACGAAAAGGCTTTGGCGGACCACAAGATCGTGCCCATCAACCGGGCCGAGATCTCGGACCTGGACTTTACCGCCGACCGGAGCATCAAGTTCAAGGCCACTTTTGAAGTGCTGCCCCCGGTTGCCATCAAGCAGTACAAGGGCCTGCCAGCCACCAAGCGCCTGCGCAAGATATCCGGCCTGGACGTGGACCGGGAGATAGAATACCTGCAGGGCCTGTATGCCGAATACAAGCAGACCGAAAATCCGGCTAAGGACGGCGACCGTCTGATCATAGATTTTGTGCCGGTTTCCGGTCTGGACAACCCCGAAAAATCCAAGGGCGAGAATTACCCGGTGGATCTGGGCACGCCCCAGGTGCTGCCGGAGTTCAATAAGAATCTGGCCGGGACCAAAGCCGGGGTTATAAAGGATATCACCGTCAAATACCCCAACGATTACCAGGGCGGCGGATTGGCCGGCAAGGAAGCGGTGTTCAAGGTCACTGTCAAGGAAGTGCAGGAGAAGCACCTGCCGGCCCTGGATGACGAGTTTGCCAAAAAAGTCAGCGAGTACCAGACCATAACCGAACTGAAGGAAAAGATCAAGAACGGGCTGGAATCCCGCTCCAACGCCGAGGCCGCCGAGGGGGTAAGAGTGCAGGTGCTGCAGAAGATGATAGATGACAACCCGCTGGAACTGCCTCAGTCGCTGGTCAAGAGTGAACTGGAGAAGATGGTGGCCGAGGCCAAGGAGCGTCACCACCACCAGCACAAGCATAAGGACGGTCAGGAATGCCAGGACTGCCCCGATGACGCCAAGCTGAAGGAGCAGTACCAGCCCATAGCCGAGTGGAAGATCAAAGAGGAACTGCTGCTGGCCGAGGTGGCCCGGCAGGAGAAGATAGAAGTTTCGGAGGCCGAGTTGGAAGAGTCCTACGCCGACCTGGCCCGCTATTACCGCAAAACAACCGGGGAGATCAAGGCCACCTTCAGTTCCAGCCAGGACCGGCTGGACGACCTGAAGGACAGGATAGCAGTGACCAAGGCCGGCAAGCTGGTAGCCGAAGCGGCCGCGGTCAAGGAAGAGTTCATCGAAAATAAGTAAACTTTGCCACAGAGACACAGAGACACGGAGATTGATTTTAATCTCGTTGCTTTTTCCGGCTAACGTTTCACTGGGAAATTATTATTAAGGGAGCGTATTTATGAGTCTGGTACCATTTGTGATCGAGCAGAGCGGCCGCGGCGAGAGGGCCTACGACATTTATTCCCGGCTGCTAAAGGACCGGATCATCTTCATCGGTTCGCCCATCGACGACACCGTGGCCAACCTGATCATCGCCCAGCTGCTTTTCCTGGAGGCCGAGGACCCGGAAAAGGACATCCAGTTCTACATCAATTCCCCCGGGGGCTCGGTCACTTCGGGCATGGCCATCTACGACACCATCCAGTACATCAAGTCCGACGTGGTCACCATCTGCATGGGGATGGCCGCCAGCCTGGGGGCCCTGCTTTTAGCCGCCGGAGCCAAGGGCAAGCGCTTTGCCTTGCCCAATTCCCGGATCATGATCCACCAGCCGCTGGGCGGCGTCCAAGGCCAGGCCACCGACATCGACATCCACGCCAAGGAGATCCTTTTGATCCGGGAGAAGCTGAATGGCATTCTGGCCAGCCACACCGGGCAGTCGGTGGAGCGGATCGCCAAGGATACCGACCGGAATTTCTGGATGTCGTCCGACGAGGCCAAGGAATACGGGATCATAGACGACATCATGAAAACCAGGATCCATGCCTTGAAGAACGAAGAGAAAAAGTAAACTGTTCCAAAACTATAAAAGCCGTCCCGCTGTCCAGCGGGGCGGCTTTGTTTTATTCTTGCTTTTGAGCATTCAGCGTTGTAAAATACTAATCTATGCGCATTACCATTTTCATATTCCTTTTGATCGCGCTTTTGACTAACAGTCTTGCAGCTGGACCCATAGACATCGTCCGCCTGAAATACGGGGGCGGGGGTGACTGGTACAATGATCCCGAGGAGGAGATCAATCTTCTCAAGGAATTCTCCGCCCGCACCGGGGTCAGCGTCAGGACAGAGAAGGTTTCGCTCTCGGCCGCCGATGACGACCTGTTCCTGCACCCCTTCCTGTTCATCACCGGGCACGGCGAGATAAAGTTCACGGCCCGCGAAGTGGAGCGGCTGAGGCTCTTTTTGGCCTCTGGCGGTTTCCTCTACGCCGATGACGACTACGGGATGGACCAATCATTCCGCAGGGAGCTGAAGCGGGTGTTCCCGGAGGCCGAACTGCAGGAACTCCCGCCGGATAATCCTTTGTTCACCTGCTACTACGATCTCTCCGCCGGCCTGCCCAAGATCCACGAGCACGAAAAGGGGCGGCCCCAGGCCTTCGGTCTTTTCTACCAGGGAAGGCTGGTGGTCTTTTATACTTTCAACACCAACATCTCCGACGGCTGGACCAACGACCACAACGACCCAGCCGAGAAAAGGGAAGAGGCGTTCAAGGCCGGCATCAATATATTGTGGTATGCATTGACCAGACCGTGAAGTAAACAGTGACAAACAGTAACAACATAGGTACTGTAAAATCAGGACTGAAAAAGGCTGGTCAGAGATACAAAATATCTCTGCTCAGAAAACAGCTTTGGCTGGCAGCGCTCCTTTCCCTGGGCTGGGCGCTCCTGTGGCATTGCCTGGATGTGCTGCTGATCTTGCCTTCCGGCATCAGGTCTTTTGCGGCCCGGTCATCGCTGTCCCTGGCCGCAGCCGGTGTAATATATCTGCTCTATCACCTATTCAAACCGGTCTCCCCTAAAACAATCGCCGCCATGATCGAAGCCCGGGAACCAAGCTTGTGCCAGGAGTTGTCCACTGCCCTGCAGTGGGAGGATACTCAATTGTCCCTTGAAGGCTATTCCCCCGACCTGTTGCTGGCCTTGCAGGACAAAATGACAAAAGCGCTGGACCAGCTTGATTATAAGAAAATATTCCCCGGGCCGTCACAGAAGCTTAAGGGTACAACGCTGGCATTGTCTGCAACCTTGGTCCTGACCCTGCTGATCTGGCCGGGTTCCTGCAAGCTTACCTGGCAAAGGTTCCATGATCCTGACGGCATCTGCGGCGACTGGGACGGGGTCCAGATCAGCCCCGGTCATGCCCGGCTGGCCCGGGGGGAAAACTTTACGGCGGAGTTGTCTTTAGCTAACCCGGTTGGTTCGAGGTTTGACCTGCTGATCCAGGAACACAACCAGTCTCAGAAAATAAAATTTCAGGATGCCGGCAGCGGCCGTTTGTTCGCCAGGATGGAGAATGTCAGCCAAGCCTTTAGCTACCGCATCATCCAGGACCGCAGACAGAGCGCAGTTTACATGGTTCAGGTCTACCAGCCCCTGACCCTGAGCGATCTCAGGCTGGAGATATCGCCCCCGGCCTACACCGGCATCCGGCCATATATTCAGGAGAACGACGGCAGCATCACCGCGCCCAGGGGAACCAAAGTATCTCTGACCGCCCGGGCCAGCCAGTCTTTGCAGGCAGCCGGGATGATCCACGACGACGGCCTGGTGGCAGAGGCCCAGGATATCAATGATAGTCTTGTTCAAGCTGAGTTTCAAGGTTCAAAAAGATTCACGATATCATCTTTGGGCCAAAGGCGGAACCGGGGACACCCTGTTGCACGGCCTGGAATATGCCATCAGCGCGTTGGAGGACTTGCGGCCGACAGCTGAGATACTGGCCCCGGCCGATGACAGCCCCCTGCCCGAGGGAATGCCGGCGGATATCCAGCTCAGATTTTCCGATGATTACGGCTTGAGCCGGGCCGCCCTGCATATCCGGGACACTCAAAGCGATAAGGTCTACCAGCTGAAAATCGGTCCTGCCGTTTCCGACACCCAGATATTCTTCACCTGGAACAGTTCCGAGTCATTCCTGCTGCCGGGCGATTCGGTGCTATACTGGGCCGAGGTCTGGGACAATGACGCCGTCAGCGGCCCCAAAAGCTCAAAGTCCAACATCCAGAAATTCCGGGTGCCCACCAAGGAAGAATTTTACAAGTCGGCGGCCCAGGCCGACTCGGCCTACCAGCAGAACCTGGACCAGGCCCAAAAGCAGAACCAGTCCTTGAAGCAGGAGATGGAGCGCTTAAGCCAGGCGGTAAAGGAGAACCGCAAGATGGACTGGCAGCAGAAGGCCGCGGTGGAGGAGGCCCTGAAGAAGCAGGAGGAGCTGGTCAGCCGGATGGAACAGACCGCCGAGCAGGCCCGCCAGGATGTGAAACAGCAGGCCCGTTCGGAAGCTCGGCACGATTCGATCTCAGGGCAAGCCCAGGGCTTTAAATTCGATCTCCAGACCGTGGAGAAACTGGCCGAGCTGAAAGAGCTGTTTGACCAGGTGGCCAGCGAGGAGATGCGCAAGTCGATGGAGCAGATGCAGCAGGCTTTGCAGAACATGGACCGGAAGCAGATAGAACAGGCTTTGGAGAATTTCAAACTGTCACAGGAGGAGTTCCAGCAAAAATTAGATGCGGCCATCGCCTCGCTTAAGGAACTTAAGCAGGAGCGGATGCTGTCCCTGCTCAAGCAGGAGGCAGACCGGATGGCGGCGGAGCAAAAGGCTCTCAAAGACAGCTTGGCTAAAAACCCCGACAAGGAAGCCTCAAACAATCTCAAACAAAGGCAGGAACAACTGGCCCGTGATCTGGAGACTTCACTGCAGCAGATGAGCGAACTGGCCAAGCAGATGAACGAGGGGAACCGCGAGGCTTCCCAAAAAATGCAGCAGGCCATGCAGAAGGCTCAAGCACAGAAGACCTCCCAAAAGATGCGCCAGGCCGGACAGAAGATGGAATCCAAGCAGAACCGGGAAGCACAAGAGCTGCAGCAGGAAGCGTTGACCGACCTGACGGAGTTGTCGGCCGGACTGCAGAGCGCCAAGAACACCATGGGCTCCCAGCGCAGCAAGGCGGCCTCAAAAGCCATGCGGGACAAGGCCAAGGAACTGATAAAACTTTCCCAGCAGCAGGAACAGCTGAACCAGAGGATCCAAAACAGTTCGGACGACCCGGCCGAACTGGCCTGGAGACAGCAGGTATTGCAGAGGCAGGCTTCCCGGGTCAAACAGAAATTGGACGAACTGACCCGGAAGAACTTCTTGCTCTCGCCCCAGGCGGCCCAAGCATTGCAGGAGGCCGGCAAGCAGATGGAGAACTCCGCCCAGTCACTTTCCGAAGGCCGGGGCCAGCAGGCCGGGACCAGCGGCAAGTCGGCCCAGGGGCTTTTGAACCAGTCGGCCGCGGCCTTGATCCAGTCCTCCTCCAAAAGCGGCGGGTCCTCAGGGTCCGGCGACATGATGGGCGACCTGGAGGGCATGTCCGGGATGCAGCAGAACATCAACCAGGCCAGCCAGGGGCTGATGCCCATGCCCGCCGGGGCGGAAGGTGAGCAGGGCGGGATGTCCCAGGCCGCCCGCAGCCAGATGGCCCGGCTGGCCGCGGAACAGGAGGCGGTGCGCCAGGGGATGGAGGAATTCAACCAGAAATACGGGGGCCGTCCCGACCAGGCCGGAAAGCTGGACGACCTGGTGCAGGAGATGGAGAAGGTGATCGACGACATGAAAAAAAATAAGTTCGACCGCCAGACCCAGGAACGGCAGGAGAAGATATTGGCCCGGATGCTTTCGGCCGGGCATTCATTAAAGGAGCAGGACACCTCGCCGCAAAGACAGGCCCAGCCGGGGGAAAACCTGGCGCCGGGCCGGCCGGCAAAGCCGAACCAGGGCGACCCGGCCTGGAAGAATCTGCCGGACTGGAGAAACCAGCCGTATCCGCTGGAGTATAGGGAATTGCTGGAGAAGTATTACGAGTCGCTGGGGCGGTGACATATGTTCGCCACCAAGGCACAAAGACACAAAGAATAAATAAGATGCCTCATAAAATCCATACAATAATTGTCTTGTTATTTATCACTGCGTTTGCCCAGGCCCAAAAACCTGACCAAAAGCTTTGGCAGGAGGCCGCGTCATTGGCCAAGGCCGGCCAGCATTCCGCCGCGTTGGGAAAATACCAGACAGCCTTAAAGCCGACCAAGGACCAAAACCTGTTCCGGCAGGCGGCCATCATCCTCCAACAGACCGGGGCCAAGGATGAGCACCTGAAACTCTATCTTTGGAGCCGTAAAACTCTGAAGAACAAAAAGGTCTTTGCCCGGGAACTGGCCGAGATCTATTCGGCCCAATTAAGCTACCCCCAGGCTTTGCCTGAATGGGCCGTCACTTTTGAAATCCTGCCCGATATCGCCCGGCTTAAGATAGAAGAGATCGCCCCGGTGTTTGGCTACCTGCCCACCGCCAAACTGCTGGAGGCTGCCGGTGAGTCCAAGAGCGACACCTGGCAGGCCCTGCTGTCCGGGCTTTACCTTAAAGGCACCGATCTTAAGCGGGCCTGGGACCGCTGCAAAAAGATAAAAGACAAAAATGTTTCTGGGACGATCCTAGGGCGGCTACTCAATTCCCTCGGCCTTTCCTCCGGCCTGGCCATTGATATCGTAACGGAATACATCTCCCAGGATCCCCCGGACAAAAATTACTGGCAACACCGTCTGGCCGGACTGCTGACAGAGAACAACCAAACCGGCAAGGCCGAACAGGTCTACCGCAACATGAATGACGGCCGGGCCGGGCTGGAACTGTCCCGTCTATTATTGGAGCAAAGCCATAAGCCGGGCGAAGCGCTGGAGATCATTAAAAACAAGCAAAGATCTTGGCCCGATTCCCTGCGAACAGAAAGCCAGTTCCTGAAAGCCCGGTGCTTCATCGCCCTGGACCTGCCCGACAGCGCCAAGTCGGTCTACTCTGCCCTCAGCGATTCCGCCAAGCCCCTGAAGGTGCGCCAGCCGGCCCTTTTCCAGTCCGGGGAGCAGTCCCTGATGAACGGAGATTTTGACGGAGCCCTGGCCTTTTACCGGCAGGCATCCCTGCTGGGGTCGGACAACGACGTGGTCAACGATGCCCTGTCACGATTACTCTTGATTAGTGACCATAAAACTGATAAAATAAATCTTTTACAGGAATGGGCCAAGGGGTTCAAACTCCAGAACCAGTACAAGTATCCCCAGGCGGAGATATTCTATAAACAGGTGATCCAAAGCGACACTTTTGGCCAGCTATCCGACCTGTCCCTTTACGGTTTGGCGGAGATGTCTATAAGCGCCCGGGACCATAAAAAAGCAGTCGAATACTGGGGCAGGCTGTTCAGCACCTCCAAAGACTCCTCGCTGGCGGCCGAGGCCTGCTACCAGAGGGGCCTACTGTTAAGGGACAGATTGTCTGATCCCAGGGAAGCGCTAAAGTGCTGGGAGGAGGGGGTCATAAAATATCCGGCCACTTCCTGGGCCGAGCTGATGCGCGAGGAACTGGGACGGGGCAAGGGGGCCAAGCACTAAATGCACATTTCAAAATTCAAAGTGCAAAACTTAAAATACCAGGCTTTACTACTTTACTACTTTACTACTTTGTACATTAATACTTTTTAAAATATAAAAAATTAAGGAACCATCATGGCCAAAGAGCACAAGCTTTTAATGGATCCCAAGTCGATCTGGGAAACAGCCAAGGAAAGCGACAAGAAAAATTTCTTTGCCCTGGCTAAGGACTATTCAGTATTTTTGGACGAAGGCCGGACCGAACGGCTGGCGGTGGAGTTTTTGACCAAGCTGGCCCAAAAGCACGGGTTCGTCCCGCTGGAGAAGCAGAAAAAATGGCAGGCCGGGGCCAAGGTCTACAGCCTCAACCAGAACAAGAACATTGTGCTGGCGGTGCTGGGCAAAAAGCCCCTGGAGCAGGGCGCCAACCTGATCGCCTCGCACCTGGACGCCCCCCGGGTGGACCTGAAGCAGAACCCGCTCTACCAGGATGATGAACTGCAGATGGCCCTGCTGCGGACCCACTATTACGGCGGGGTCAAGAAATACCAGTGGGTCAACGTTCCGCTGGGGCTGTTCGGCCGGGTGGTGCGCCGGGACGGTACTTACGTGGACGTCGCCCTGGGCAGAGACCCGGAAGATCCCTGCCTGGTGATCCCCGACATCCTGCCCCACCTCAACAAGAAGGACCAATCCGAGCGCAAGGCCGGCGAGGTGATCAAGGGCGAGGAGATGCTGTTGATCTGCGGTGGGATCCCGGTGGCCGATAAAGATGTCAAGCAACGGGTCAAGGCCGCGGTGATGGAGCACCTGCACCGGTTGTACAAAATGGAGGAAGAGGATTTCGTCAGCGCCGAGCTGGAGGCCGTGCCGCTGACCCCGGCCCGGTTCGTGGGCTTCGACAAAAGCTTTCTGGGCGGCTACGGCCAGGACGACAAGGTCTGCTCCTATACCTCGGTCCGGGCCATCTTCGACATCAAAATTCCGGAGCGGACCGCGGTGGCCATCTGCGTGGATAAGGAGGAGATCGGCTCCGAGGGCAACACCGGGATGCAGTCCAACTTCATCATCAACTTCCTGGGCGACCTGATGGCCCTGGCCGAACCGAAGTATTCCGAAAGCAGCCTGCGCAAGTGTCTGGCCAATAGTTTTGCCCTGTCGGCCGATGTCAACGCCGCAGTGGAACCGAACTTCAAGGGTGTGCACGAGATGTCCAATGCCTGCCGGGCCGGTTTCGGCGTGGCCATCACCAAATACACCGGACACGGCGGCAAGGGCGGGGCTAACGATGCCAACGCCGAGTTCGTGGGATACGTTCGCAAGATATTCAACCAGGCCGGGGTGCCCTGGCAGGCGGCGGCCATGGGCAAAGTGGACGAGGGCGGCGGCGGAACGGTGGCCAAGTACCTGGCCAAGCATGGCATGAACGTGCTGGACTGCGGCCCGGGGCTTTTATCCATGCACTCGCCGTTCGAGCTGGTCTCAGTGGCCGACCTGTATGCCTCGTATCTGGGGTATAAGGCGTTTCTGGTGGCTGGCTGAAAGGGTATATTTCATACAAAAAAGCTGCAGCAGCCCGCCCAAAATTCCCTTGAATCCCCGTTCCATTTAGGCTATAATTAAAGGTCAGGGTCTTTAGGAACTTACAACCCTGACCTTAGTCATTTTACCAAAAATCCAAGCACAAATAAGCAGCAGGGAGAAAAATTCTTATGGTCATGCAAATGATGCGCCGCAAAATGAAGGTCATCATGTGGGTGGTAGTGGTCACCTTCGTGGTGGGGTTCGTCTATGTCATCATGGGCACCGGCGGCAGTCTGGGAAAAAGACAGGACAAACTGGCCCGGGGCATAGCCGGCGAAGTCGGCGGACAGGAGATATCCACCCGCCAGTATCAGGAAGCCCTGAGCCGCAGCCGGGAACAGTACCGGGCCCGGTTCGGAGCCGATCCCGACGAGGCCACCTTCCGCCAGATGGAGCAGGAGGCTTGGCAGGGGCTTTTGGGATCGATGATCATGCAAAAGGCTTACCGCCAGTATGGAATCAGGATTTACGACGATGAGATCGTTGGCATCATCAAGAACCGGCCGCCCAACGAGCTGATGCAGGATCCCCAGCTTTTGACCAACGGCCAGTTCGATATGCAAAAATACCAGTCCATTATTTCCAATCCCCAAAACCTGGCTTGGCTGGTGAATTACGAGAACCAGCTGAGGGAACAACTGCCCCAGCAAAAGCTGAATCTGCAGGTGCTGGCCGGGGTGCGGGTGACCGACCAGGAGATAATCAAAGCCTTCCAGGATCAGAACGAAAAGGTCAAGGCCAGCTTCATCGCAGTTGATCCGGGCAAGTACTTAAATGCTCAGGAAGAGGTAGCCTCAACTGAGATAGCAGCCTATTACAAATCGCATCAAGACGAATTCCAGGCTCCGGAGCGGGTAAAGATGACCTTCGTATCCCTGCCCAAAGAGCCTACCGAGAGAGATTTGGCCGAACTCAAACTTAAGATAGATGACGTCTATGCCCAGGCGGTCAAGCCCGGCGCCAATTTTGACACCCTGGCCATGGAGTACTCCGAGGATCAGGGTTCGGCTATCAACGGCGGCGACCTGGGTTTCTTTGAAAAAGAGACCATGGACCCGGCCTTTGCCGAGGTGGCCTTCAAGCTTTTGCCCAAGCAGATATCCAAGCCATTCCAGATCAGTTTTGGCTGGCACATCGTCAAGGTGGAGGAAAGAAAGACCGAAGCCGGAAAGCTAAAAGTCCGGGCCCGTCATATCCTGCTACGTAAGCAACCGGGCGAGGAGACCCTGTCCCAGCTGCGCGCCAAGGCCGAGTCCTTTGCGGAACGGGCAAAAACCGAGGAGTTTGAAAAGGCGGCCCAAGCAGAAGGCTTGCAGGCCACGCCCACCGGCTTTCTGCCCCGGGGCTCCTTTATTCCCGGGCTGGGTTCCTTTCCCGAGGTTTTAAATTTTGCCTTTGACGAAAAGGCCGGGACGGTAAGCCATGTGATGGAGAACGAAGGGGCGCTGGTGGTGGTTCGGGTGCTGGAGAAGCGCAAGCAAGGGGTTCAGCCTTTGGCCGACGTGGAACAGCGCATCAAGATGACCATCATCAGGGAACGGGCCATGGACCAGGCCAAGGCCCTGGCTCAGCAGATAAAATCAGCCATCGAGGCCGGGCAGACCATGCCGCAGGCGGCGGCTGCCGCCGGTGCCAGGTTCGACACCACCGCCCTGATAACCCGCGATGATATGGTGCCGGGAGTGGGCACCCGCAATGAATTCTCCGGCGCGGCTTTTAACCAGCCTTTGGGAATTGTCGGCAGTCCGGTGGCCACCGAATACGGGGTCTATCTGATAAAGGTGGAAAAGCACATAGTCCCCGACCAGGCTCTATTGGGACAGCAGGCGCCCCAGATCGCCCAGCAGCTTCTGCAAACTAAGCAGCGCCAAGCCATGCAGCAGTGGTATAACTATTTCCAGAGTGGGCTGAAGGTGCGGGATTACCGGGTTTCGGGGATGTAACCTCCGGTATCTGTAAATAAAAAACCGCCCCGCAATCCTCCTGTTTCCCGCCTTGGCGGGACACAGGAGGACAAGTCTACGGGGCGGTTTTTCTGTCTATAGTAACCAGAACGAATGATTGACGGCATAATGACGGAAGGGAACCAAATTGTAACTGTTCAGGCCACGGGGAAATAACATCTATATTTTAGGCTAATGCTTCTATTTTCATTGCCACGAGCGTTAGCTCGTGGTTGAAGTATCAAAAACAATCTCTTGGGGTTTAAACCCCGCTTGTCCGCCTGCGGCGGAGATGGCGAATTCATCTTCTGATACCTGCAAAGTAATCACTTTAATTCCCTCTTTGGGGCTAAAGCCCCCGGTTTTACATGATTGCTTGCCACGACCTAAAGGTCGTGGCAATGCTTGCACTGAGCGGCCCGACTGAGCTGTTAGACTGAGTTTATCGAAGCCCTGCCGATGTCCGCCGGGCTGTGTTGCTAGCCTGAGCTGTTGTCGAATCCTTATTGAAGCCAAGGTCGAAGTGCGGTTGCTCCCCGTTGGATATCTTAATCCTACGGGGTTGACAGGCGCATCATTTACACTCAAGGCCTGAACAGGTACACCAAATTTTTTTTTATAATGAAGTCAGGAAAGTAGGGATTAATCAGAGTTTTCGCCGGCCAGTATTCATAGTTCGGTATACTCACTACAAGGGGTTTCATGGTTTCATGATAAAAAGCCAGTAAAAGTAAAAAAGCCAGACCTTCGTCTGGCTTTGAATATTCTGGTAGCGGCTCAGGGATTTGAACCCCGGACACGCGGATTATGATTCCGCTGCTCTAACCAACTGAGCTAAGCCGCCACTTTATGAAGGCCCTAAGGTCATGGTTTTCAGCTTTTAGTCCTTTGCTTTCAGTTCAAAGCAAAAGCCCAAGTAAATCTGCTTGGGCCGATGGCCTCGTCCCTAAGGCCCAATATAATGGTAGCGGGGAGAGGATTTGAACCTCTGACCTTTGGGTTATGAGCCCAACGAGCTACCAGGCTGCTCCACCCCGCGACGTATTTCCATAGGTAATTTATAATAATACCAAACTTTGGGGCCGGTGTCAAGGTATTTCTGTCCCCCGTCTTTTTTAAAGCTTGACAAAAACCTGACTGGTATTTATAATGAAACATATATTTAAACTGCAGGAGTCCCTATGACCAAAATGATCCACAGTCTCCAGACCAAACTGACCCTGAGTTTCCTCTTGCTGATAGTGGTGATCGCGGGACTGGCATTTTTCAACACCTACGACGCCACTCAAAAAGCGCTCAAAGCCCAAATGGGTTGTGAACTGCGCTCCACCGCCGCTGCGGTAGCTGCCCTGATAGACGGGGATCTGCATGCCGGGCTTAAATCCGGTGATGAACAGAAACCCGAATATCTGTCCCTCCAAGGCCGGCTGCAGAAGATCAGGGCCAATAACCCCAATATCAAATATATTTACACCATGCGCCGTAGCGCCCAGGGGGTGGAATTTGTTGTCGATGCTGATTACGGGGTTGAGGAAGACGCGGCCTCCATCGGGCAGGTCTATGAACAGGGGCCGAATTACAAGGACCTGATGGAAGGTTTTGAGCACAACAGCGCCGACAGGGAATTTACCTCCGATGAGTGGGGGGTGGTGCTTTCAGGCTATTCTCCCCTCCGGGATTCGCTGGGGAATTCGGTAGGGCTTTTGGGGGTGGATATGGACAGCAAGGAAGTGATCGCCCGTCAGCAGTTCATTCAGAACACCATTTATTACATCATCGGTATTGCCATACTGCTGGCCGGGATCATAGTGCTGTTATTTTCTAAAACCATCATCCGGGACATCAACAAGCTGAATCAGACAGCCACCAAGATCAGCCTGGGCCAAATGGATGTGGTCGTTGACGTCAAACGCCGGGACGAGATCGGCGATCTGGCGGAATCCTTCTCCCGGATGCAGGCCAGTTTGAAAATTATGATGAACCAGGACGAAAACCCAAACGAAAACGAGAAATAAAGGTGCCGCCAGTGACAGAGCTAGCGCAAAAAGTTTTAGAGACCACCACCCCTTATCTGGGGCCGGCCTCCAAGATTTTTTTGGACCGTCAGACCAAGCGCCACATGAATGGGGTGATCTTCGATTATCTGGAAAAGGATCACCTGCCAGACCTTTCGCGTTGGGTGATGATCTCGGCCGGACTACTGATTGATAAGAATAGGGCCAAAGAGCTGTCGGAAAAAATATCCATCCTGCAGGCAGCCTAAGGGTCTAAAATTTGATAACGGAAAAAGGGCTTTCCCGGTATTTCGGGAAAGCCCTTTTTTTGTTCATTTTATCCGCCTACGCAGAACACTACCCCGATATATCGGGGTGGATGAATGTGATAGAAAAGACGCTTCCACCTGCGCTTACGCTTCGGCGGACAGGTCGGCGGATGTCGCTGATAACATCAAACGGATAAACCCGCCCACGGCGGGTTACCTTAGGTATTGGTACTACGCCTACGTACCTCTACTCCGGCGTACAAGCACTGCTATGCCCGTGGGGCTCCATACGAGGCCTACGGGAGTCCCTCATGGCCAGTTATCGTTTCCGGAGGGAGTCCGACGAATAGAAACGGTAGGAGACCTCTCCGGGCCGGACCATTCCCAGATTCTCCCGTACCATGGCCTCGATGACCAGCCGGTTTTCACTGACCAACCGGATCTCCCGCATTAGGATCTCGTTGTGGGCCAGGTTGACGAGGATCTGCCGTTTTAAGGAGGTCTGCCGTTTGTGCATTTTCAGCATCTTGATCCAGCCGTAATTTCCCAAGCCAAAGGAAACCACCACCACTCCGGTGACTCCCAGGATCAGGGCCAGCAACAGCTTTTGGCGGAATTTTTTATTTTTGGCCGAACGGCTCATTTACTGTTTAAAGGCGGATTGTCCAGGATAGACGGCGGTTCCGCCCAGTTCCTCTTCAATTCTCATCAGCTGGTTGTATTTGGCCACCCGCTCGCTGCGGGAGATGGAGCCGGTCTTGATCTGTCCCGCGTTAGTGGCCACCGCCACCTGGGCGATGGTGGTATCCTCGGTCTCGCCCGAGCGGTGTGAGATCACGGTGGTATATCGGTTGGCCCGGGCCAGGCCGATGCAGTCCAAAGTTTCGGTCAGGGAGCCGATTTGATTCAGTTTTATCAAAATGGAATTGGCCACGCCCTGCTCCAGCCCCATCTGCAGGCGCTTGACGTTGGTGACGAACAGGTCGTCGCCGATCAGCTGGATCTTCTTACCCAGCTTTTCGGTCAAAAGCTTCCAGCCGTCCCAGTCGTCCTCGGCCAGCCCGTCCTCCAGCGAGATCAATGGATACTTGGAGGCGAAGGAGGCGTAGAGCTCCACCATCTCGGCCGAGCTCAGCTTTTTGCCGCCCACCTGGTAGAATCCGTCCTTGAAGAACTCGGTGGAAGCCGGGTCCATGGCCAGAAAGATTTCCTGGCCCGGTTTGTATCCCGCCTGCTCAATGGCTTCCACCAGCAGTTGCAAAGCTTCTTCATTGGATTTCAGCGGCGGAGCGAAGCCGCCCTCGTCGCCCACCGTTACCGGGTA
This sequence comes from uncultured bacterium, assembly GCA_963780225.1. GTDB lineage: Bacteria > Edwardsbacteria > AC1 > AC1 > EtOH8 > UBA5202. The sequence goes on from CAWAAX010000004.1 coordinate 64,506, forward strand.
ACCCTTCTTATGCAGGATCTTGGTAAGGGCGGCAAAGGTCTCGCTGGCCATCTGAATGGCCTGGCCGAAGGTCTTGGCTCCGGCCGGGACTATCATGAACTCCTGCATCTCGATGTTCCAGCCGGCGTGCTTGCCGCCGTTCAAGAAATTCATCATCGGCACCGGCAGGGTCTTGGCGTTGGCCCCGCCCAGATAGCGGTAAAGCGGCAGTCCGGAGCAGGCGGCGGCGGCGTGGGCCGCGGCCAGGGAAACGCCCAGCACGGCATTGGCCCCCAGTTTGGATTTGGCCGGAGTGCCGTCCAGTTCCAGCATGGTCCGGTCTATCTTCACCTGCTTCCGGGCGTCCATTCCCGTCAAAGCCGGGGCGATGATCTTATTGACGTTGTCCACCGCCTTTTTGACCCCCTTGCCGCCGAACATTTTGGGGTCGCCGTCCCGGAGCTCCAGCGCCTCGTGCTGGCCGGTGGAGGCGCCAGAAGGCACCGCGGCCCGGCCAAAACTTCCGTCCGCCAGGTGACAGTCCACCTCCACGGTGGGGTTGCCCCGGGAATCGATGATCTGCCGGGCCCAGAGTTTTGTAATGCTTGACATGGTGGAACTATCTCCAGTTATCTTTTAAAGTATTTGTTGATCTAGTCAATGATCTTTTCTAATCTGAATTTTCCGTCCTGGTAAACTGCATAAGTGAAATTCTTAAAGAAATCCCCCAGGTTCAGGAAGACATGGCCCTCCATGTCCTTCAACGCCGGTTGGTGGGTGTGGCCGAACATCACCGCCTGGTAGCCCAGGGCAAAAAACCTGGCGGCCTGCCGTTCCAAGGGGGCCTGGTCCACGCATTTGTTTTTGGTCAGGTGATTGCGCGAATATTTTGAGAACCAATGGGCGAAGGAGATAGCCAGATCGGGATGGATCAACCTGAAAAGCCAGATAATCAGGGGATTCCGCAGTACTGCCTTCAAAATCCTGTACCCCCGGTCCGACGGATCCAGGCCGTCGCCGTGACAGAGCAAAACCTTTTTGCCGTCCAGTTCAATGGTCAGGTCATTCTTGACGATTTTTATCCCTAATTGCCGTTCCAGAAAAGGCCCCATCCAATAATCGTGGTTACCGGTCAACAGGATGATCTCCATCCCGGAACGGCGCAGTTCCAGCATTTCAGCCAGAACCTCAAAATGTTCGGACTGGATCACAGTCCGGTATTCGAACCAGAAATCGAACAGGTCGCCCAGGATGTACAAAGGACCTGGTTGATCCTTGATCAAGGCAAAAAGTTTTTTCAGTTTTAAAAGTTTGAGACGTTCCGGTTCGGGAGCGCCTGCGCCCAGGTGGACGTCAGATAAAAAGTAAAAGGGTATTGACATAAAAATGCAGTCGTGGTATCTTAAATTGTTAAAAGTTTTGGGCGATGCCCTGAGGCTCCAACACGTGAAACTATATCACAAGCAAAAATAAAAGGCAACTGAATTTTTTATTGACTTTTAACCGGCAGATGCTTAAAATAATCAAATGGAAAGAAAGATGAGATCGAAAAGACTTGGGATCCCGGTTGTCTGTCTGATCCTGGCCCTGGCAACCTTAAGCTGCGGGCGTAATGCGGCCATCAACAAGGGGCGGCAGTTTATGGAGATCGGCGATCTGGGCAAGGCCATCGGGCAGTTCTCCATAGCCGTGCAAGATTCCCCCAAGGATCCCCAGGGCCATTATTACCTGGCTAGAGCCTATTGTCTGGCCGATTCGGCCGGACCGGCCTGCAAGGAATACGGGATATTAAGCCGGCTGGATCCTAAGGCGGCCCAGGATACTTTCTTAAGGCAAAAAGTGACGGTATTTTTGGGGCTGGAGCCCTATGAGTTGACCCGGCTGACCTTTGCACAGGGCAACGACGCACTGCCGGTACTATCGCTTGACGGGGAAAAGATAGCCTTTTCCAGCAAGCGGGACGGAAACCCCGAGATATATGTCATGGATGCCGACGGCCAAAATCAAAAACGGATCACCAACAACCCAGCCCTGGAATACATGCCGGCTTTCAGCCCGGATGGAAAAACTCTGGCCTACATTTCAGACCGCACCGGCAAGGACCAGATTTACCTTTTTGACTTTCAGTCACAAAAAGAGCGGAGATTAACAGCGGACAAATATAATAATTCGTGTCCCAGGTTTTCACCGGACGGGAGCGAGTTATTCTTTTTAAACGACAGTGGGCCTTTTTGGGGGCTTTGGAGGATCTCCCTGGGAAAGAGCGCCTCTGCTCAAAGGATAATAACCGATCCGCAGGAGAAAGGGGATAAAGATTATTTTGACATTGTATCCGGCCAAGTATTCTATCAGCAGGGACAGGAAAATCAGAAAGTGCTGAAGTTGTGGCCCCTGGCCGGAGGGGCAGCCAGGCAGGTCAACTGTCCTTCTTTTCGGGCCGGAATCCCCACGGTGCTTTCTCCCGACCGGAGATATTTGCTGTACACCTCTTCCCGCCAGGGCAACGACGAGGTCTATCTTTACGACCGCCGGGAAGATGACAATATCCGGCTGACCGTTAACCCTGCCGAGGACATGGCTTTCGGGATCTTCCCCGATCAAAAGACAATAATGTTCGATTCCCGGCGCGACGGCGACCGCGAGGTATACCTGTTGCATCTGGATCAGCTGATACCGTCCGGCCGGATAGTCAAGGCCCTGGCCCAGGGGCAATCAAATAATCCCGACAACAATAAAATGGGGAGGTAAAAATGGAATGGCGATGTTCAATCTGCGGCTACGTCTATGACCCCAACCTGGGAGATCCGGACGGTGATGTAAGGCCGGGGACCTATTTTGAATATCTCCCATTAGACTGGATCTGTCCCGAATGCGGGGCCGGCAAGGAGGTATTTGAGGGAGTGGACGAGGATTTTGAAGACGAGGAGTTCGTGCCCCGGAACCAGCTGTGATCTAAAAATCAGCCCATCTCCGGTATTTTAAAAACACATGGGAGTCTGAACCGACGAACAATCAAAAGTAAATGGAACCAGCAACACCAAAAAGGCAGAGTTATGCAGATCACCCATTACGGAGTGAGGGGCTCGATCCCGGCGCCAGGGCATGACACCGTTGATTTCGGCGGCAACACCACCTGCGTGGAGGTGGTCACCACCAAGGGCCAGCGGCTGATAATAGACTGCGGCACCGGTATCCGCAAACTGGGGTTGAACCTCTTGAAGGAAAAAGAGGTGGCCGAGATCCCGATCTTCGTGACCCATGTCCACTGGGACCACATCCAGGGCCTGCCTTTCTTTCTGCCGATCTACGTGCCGCGCTTCAAACTGAGGTTCCTGGGGGCCAAGGAGAGCTTCGGCCGCCTCTATTCCACCCTTTACGACCAGATGGACGGCTACGTCTTTCCGGCCAAGCTGCAGGAGGTGCAGTCCAACATCAATTACCAGGTGGTGGACGACGACGAGGGCTTTAACCTGGGCGAGATGCACTGCGACATCATCCGCAACAACCACCCGGTGCCGACCTACGGGGTAAAGGTCCATGACAACGGCAAGACCTTCTGCTTTTTAACTGACAACGAGCTGATGATAGAAAATCCCCAGACCGAGTACAAGAAATTCGTGGAGTTCTGCGCCGGGGCCGACCTGCTGATCCACGACGCCCAGTACACCGAGGACGAGATCAAAAGCAAGCGGGGCTGGGGGCACTCCACCTTCCGGGAGGTAATCAAGCTGGCCGAGGACGCCGGGGTCAAGTCGCTGGGCTTTCACCACCACGACCCGGAGCGCACCGACCGGCAGCTGGAGCAGATAATCGAGGAGATCAAGGCCAATACCAAGATCCATATCTTTGGGGCCCGGGAGGGCGAAAAACTGGAGGTTTAATCTATTTTAGCCCCGGCCTTAAGGCCGGGGCTATTAAATATCTATGATCGATATCACCATCACCATAGCCGGCGCAGCCGGACAGGGGATGCAGACCATCTCCTACACCTTGGCCAAGGCGCTTACCCGCCAGGGCTACTACGTCCATTGCTACCAGGACCTGATGTCCCGGATCCGGGGCGGGCACAATTTTGCGTCTTTAAGGATCTCCGACCGGCCGGTGGGCAGTTTGTCGGAAAGGTCCAACATCCTGATCGCCCTGAACCGGGAATCAATTGACATCCATTCGCCCGGGATGGTGGAGGGCGGGGTGGTGGTCTATGACGAAGTATTAAATAAAAAATCAGAAATCAGAAACCAGGGTTTGAATCATTTCCCGGTGCCGCTGGAGAAACTGGCGCTGGAGGCGGCCCAGAACAAGTTGATGCTCAATTCCACGGCCTGTGGAGTGTGCTTCAGCCTGATGGAATACGATTTCGATGTGCTGGCCGACACCTTGGGCGACCTGTTCGACCGCAAGGGAGATCTTATAGTGGAGGCCAACATCCGGGCGGCCCGGGCCGGTTACGATTACGCCGAGCGGGAATTCAAGGGCGTCTGCCCCTACTGCACCCTGCACCGGAAAGCTTCCACAAGACCCAGGCAAGATGCTTTTAACCGGCAGCGAAGCGGCCGGGTTCGGCAGTTTGGTCTCGGGCCTGCAGTTCCTTTCGGCCTATCCCATGTCGCCCTCCACCGGGATCATGGAATACTGCGCCGCCAAGCAAAAGGAGGTCTCCGGTCTTTTGGTGGAGCAGGCCGAGGACGAGATCTCGGCCGTCAACATGGCCATCGGGGCCTCGGTGGCCGGAGTACGGGCCATGACCTGCACCTCGGGTGGCGGATTCGCTTTGATGACCGAGGGCCTCTCGCTGGCCGGCATGACCGAAGCGCCGCTGGTGGTCTTCATCGCCCAGCGGCCCGGCCCGGCCACCGGCTTTCCCACCCGCACCGAGCAGGGGGACCTTTTGTTCGCCCTGTACGGCGGGCACGGCGAGTTCGCCCGGGCCATTCTGGCCCCCGGCGACGCCGAAGAAACAATTTACGCCATGCAAAAAGCCTTCAACCTGGCCGACAGGTACCAGACCCCGGTGATTGTCCTGGGCGACCAGAACCTGAACGACTCGTTCTGGACCGTGGACGGTTTTGACCTGGATAAAATTTCCATTGACCGGGGCAAACTCCTGGCTTCTTGGGATCAGGCTTCCGGTTCCTACAAGCGCTACCACCTATCCTCGGACGGAGTCTCTTCACGGCTCATTCCCGGCGATACCGAGGAGGTGCAGTACTGGGACAGCGACGAACACACCGAGGAGGGGCACATCGCCGAGAGCGCAGCGATCCGCTTGCAGATGACGGCCAAGCGTCTGGCCAAGCTCAAAGGCCTTAAGGAGGATTCTCTTGGTCCTGAGGTCTTCGGAGATTCCAGGGAAACAGTCCTGGTCGGCTTCGGTTCTTCAAAATGGGCGGTGCGGGAGGCGATCCAGCTACTGCAGGAAAAGGGGGAGAAGGTGGCGGCGGTGCATTTTCCACAGGTATTTCCGTTGCCAAAAGAAACTGTGGAATTGCTGTCCGGTTTTAAAAAGATCATCGTAGTGGAACAGAACGCCACCGGGCAGTTTGAGAAGCTGCTGCTGACAGAGACTAAGATCAAAGCGGATAGTTCCATTCGCAAGTTTGACGGGCGGCCGTTGACGGCGAAGTATATAGTTGATAGTTACGACACCTTGGTCTAACCTTATAAGGAAACCAGGAATACAGGAAAATAAGTGACCCGGATACTTACGACGCCTTAGGTTAATCTTTATAAGGAAACCAGGAATACAGGAAAATAAATGACCCGGATACTTACGATGCCTTAGGTTAATCTTTATAAGGAAACCAGGAATACAGGAAAATAAATGACCCGGATACTTACGACGCCTTAGGTTAATCTTTATAAGGAAACCAAGAAAGCAGGAAAATCAAACACAGGATATTATGGCATTAGAACATGAAAAACTGACAGAGGCAATAATCGGAGCCGCAATAACGGTCCACAAAAAACTTGGGCCCGGATTCATTGAATCGATATATGAAAACGCGCTGGTCATTGAACTTAGAAAAATTGGTTTGATGGTTGATCAGCAAATGGAAATGTCTGTAGAATATGACGCAATAGAAGTAGGAAAACACAGATTGGATCTTCTGGTGGAGAAGACCATAGTCGTTGAACTTAAGGCGATAAAGAATATAGAAGACATACATTATGCCATTGTCAGATCGTATCTGAAAGCATTGAAGTTAGAGCATGGATTACTTTTAAACTTTGGCAAGTTAACATTGGATGTAAAAAGGGTAATCTCAAAGTAATTCCTGTCTTTATGGATTCCTAATAATAAGGTGGTGAATGTAAAATAGTGATCCCAAAGTAATTCCTGTCTTCATGGGTTCCTAATAAAAAAGTGGTGGATGTAAAAAGGGTGATCTCAAAGTAATTCCTGCCTTCATGGATTCCTAATGAAAAAGTAGTAAAGTATGTTGGATGTAAATATTTATAAAAGCGAAGACCAAAGCGCCTGGTGCCCGGGCTGCTACAATTTTGCCATCCTCAAGGCAGTCAAGCAGGCCCTAGCCTCCCTGGACATCGCGCCCCACCAGGTGATGTTCTCCTCGGGCATCGGCCAGGCCCCCAAGCTGCCGCATTACCTGAAATGCAACCTGTTCAACGGCCTGCACGGGAGGACCCTCCCCGTGGCCACCGGCATCAAGCTGGCCAACCACGGCCTGCAGGTGATCGCCGAGGGCGGGGACGGCGACGGCTACGCCGAGGGCGGCAACCACTTCATCCATGCCATGCGGCGCAACCCGGGCATCACCTACCTGGTACACGACAACCAGATCTACGGACTGACCAAGGGCCAGACCTCGCCCACCTCGGAACCGGGACTGGTCACCGGCACCACGCCTTTCGGCAATTACAACGCCCCGGAGCACCCCCTGGCTTTGGCCATCGCCGCCGACTGCAGTTTTGCGGCCCGGGGCTTTGCCGGGGACGCAGACCATTTGGCGGAGCTGATCGCCCAGGCCATCAAGCACCCCGGCTTTGCCCTGGTGGACATCCTGCAGCCCTGCGTCACCTTTAACAAGCTTAACACCTTTCAATGGTACAAAGACAGGGTCTACAAACTGGAGCCGGACTACGATCCTTCAGACCGGCAAAAAGCCTTTGCCAAGGCGTGTGAATGGGGGGAGAAAATACCGATCGGGGTCATCTACAAGAACGACCGGCAGCCCCTGGAAAACCAGCTTCCGCAACTAAAGCCCGGCCCGCTGGTCAAACAGGCGGCCGACCTGGATCAACGAAAAAAACTCATCAAGCAATTCAATTAGGGGTCAGCGCACAATTCAACTAAGGAAGAACCATGGCCAAAGTAGGTTTCATTGAACACCACAAGATCCGGATACTATCCCTGGATGTCAGCCATTCGCAAAACGCCGAGGAGAACATCGCGGCCTTTCAGGAGGCCCAGGCCATTATTGTGAAACAGCCCCCCAAGTCGGTGCGGCTGTTGACTGATGTCATCAAGGCCCATTACACCGCCCAGGCGGTGGACGCCATGAAGGAATTTTCCCAGGCGGTTACACCTTACGTCCTGGCCAGCGCTGCGGTGGGGGTTTCCGGGATCAAGCGGGTGGTGCTGCAGTCATTGATCCGCCTTTCGGGCCGCCATATAGAGGTATTCGGCGAGCGGGAAAAGGCCCTGGACTGGCTGGCGGGGCAACTATAAACAGTTAACAATGAACAATGAACAATAAATACTAAACGCTAAAACTTGTCCTGCCTGCCCACGGCCCCGCAAAGCGGAGCCTCGCCTTAGACGGGGCGTGGCACGCCGTAGGAGTGAGGAAGGGCGGCTTGCCTAACAAACGAATGAACATCAAACACCAAAACTTGTCCTGAGTATGGCTGCCTTGCACACCAAACGAATGGACACCAAAAGCTAAACTGAACAGAGAATATGCTGAAAAAACTTGATCCCAAAAAACTCAAGGTCAATCCCTTCACTTTGATGGAGGACGAGTGGTTCCTTTTGACCGCCGGAAAAAAAGGTGACTACAACACCATGACCTGCGGCTGGGGGACACTGGGGACGCTGTGGAGCAAGCCGGTGGCCTTCGTTTTCGTCCGTCCCACCCGCCACACCTACAAGTTCGCCAATAAGTACGAAGACTTCACCCTGTCGTTCTTTGGGAAAAAATGCCGCCCGGCCCTCAAGTTATGCGGCACCAAGTCCGGCCGGGACGGCGACAAGGTCAAAGAGGCCGGGTTGACCCCGGTTGTCACCCCCAGGGGCAATGTTTATTTCAAGGAAGCCCGGATGGTGCTGGAATGCAAAAAAATATACTTTGACGACCTTGATCCCAGGAAGTTCCTGGCCCCGGAGATAGAAAAAAACTACCCCAAGAAGGATTACCATAGGATGTATGTGGGGGAGATCCGGAACATCTTTACCACGGCATAATCCGGCCGGCCCGTAAAAAGTGGTTGACAGGCCAGTATTTTAAGTGATAAAATAAGGATAAGTTCACGGGAAGCGTGGCCGAGTGGTCGATGGCGGCGGTCTTGAAAACCGTTGTGCTGAAAGGCACCAGGGGTTCGAATCCTCTCGCTTCCGCCATTATGGACGAACCCCTGGTGCAGATGAAATCTGCGGGGTTCTCCGCCGGCAGGAATTCGGACTGGCCAAGCGACGGCGGATACGCCTGAGGCGTAGAATCCTCTCGCTTCCGCCAGACTACTCCATAAAAAACCGGGCAAGCAAGAGGCTTCGTCTGGCGGGCCAGACAAATAAAAAACACAAGGGTTCATTTGCGGAGGGGTGGCCGAGTGGCCGAAGGCGACGGTTTGCTAAACCGTTATACGGCCTTAAAGCTGTATCCAGGGTTCAAATCCCTGCCCCTCCGCCATAATGCAAAAAAATCAAAAAGCGGGGCTGTCATGACGGCCCCGCTTCTTTTATTGCCGCCGGTTCTGATGACTTCAGTATTGTGGCGGTTTTTGTCGCTCCCGGGCGGTATAATGCCGTAAAGAGCCAATGAAACAGATGTAATATCAACCTGCTGGTTTTTAAGGCTTCAAGTCATTTAACAAGAGGTATTGACTATCCCGCCGCTTAACTGGTATATTAGGAAACGGCGGTTCAAGACCAAACCAAAAGGAGCGAGCAGATGTCCCAAGTGTTGGAAAAAGACAGCCTCTACCGGTTTCCCCACCTGCTGTTGATCGAAGCCTCGGCCGGCTCGGGCAAGACCCACGCCCTGGCCAGCCGCTTCGTGCAGTTCCTGCTGTCCTCCCGGATCGAGCGCAACCAGCTGCCCCACCTGCTGGCCATCACCTTCACCAACAACGCGGCCCGGGAGATGAAGCAGCGGATATTAAGCTGGCTGAAGGAGCTGGGCCTGGGCGGCGACGAAGAGCTTTTAAAACAGACCGCGGGTCTGCTGGAGACGGAGGCGGAGAAAATACCGGGCCTGGCCTTTGGGATGGTGGACCGGGTGATAGAGCACTTTTCCGATTTCCAAGTCCAGACCATCGACAGCTTCACCAACCGGCTGGCCCAAGCCTCGGCCCGGGAGCTGGGCTTCCGGCCGGATTTCCAGGTGACCACCAGCTACGGCGAGCTGTTGGACTATTCCCTGGACCTGCTGTTGAAGCAGGCCGGCCGGGACCGGGATCTGACCGCGGTGATGGGCCGGTTTCTGGAACTGCTCAACGACTCCGGCGGCAGCTTCGCCTGGGATCCCCAGCCCCTGATGCGAGAAAATTTTGAAAAATTCCTGGCCATCGAGGCCAAGGAATCCGGGGAATTTACCTTCAGGGACCGGACCGCCGAAAGAGACCGCTGCCTGGAGATCATCAGGGAGGTCTACCGGCAGATCTGTAGCACCGCCCAAGAGCAAGGCTTTGAGATGAAGGGCGACGCCTTTGCCTCCTACCTGGAGCAGGGGAATGTGGACAAGATACTAGCCCGGTCCACCTACCACAGCGGGCACACCCCGATGCTCAAGGGAAAGTGCCCCAAAGACCAACTGGAGGTCTATGAATCGACCAAGGGGCTGTGGGGGAAACTGGGGCCGGTGGTGGCCGGCCTGGCCTCGGCCCAGGCAGAAAGCCACTATGCCGCCTACGACCAGCCCTACCATCACTTCAAGCAGATCCTGGATCAGACCAAGCGGCGCCGGGGGGTGATCCATATCGACGACATCGCCCGGAAACTTTCCCGGCAGCTGGACAAGGAGATGATCCCCGGGATCTACCTGGCCCTGGGGTCCAGGCTCTGTCATTACCTGATCGACGAGTTTCAGGACACCGACCTGGCCCAGTGGCGCAGCCTGCACCCGCTGCTGGCCGAGGCCCTGGCTTCGGGCGGTTCGGCCTTTTTGGTTGGCGATCTCAAGCAGGCCATCTACCTGTTCCGCAAGGCCGATTACAAGATAATGAAACAGCTTCAGGAGGATATTCAGGGGAAGGCCAAACCGCTGGTCTGGCTTCCGGCCAGCGTGGCCGATAGTTCGCAGGTGGGCGGCCTGGAGGAAAACTTCCGCTGCGGCCAGGTGATCCTGGAATACGTGGAGCAGGCCTTCCATCACAATCTGAACCAGCTGATCGGGGAGGGGGTTTTGGGGCCCGACCGCACCGGGCTTTTGACCTATGTCCAGCGGCCGTCGGAGAAAACGGTAAACCGGGGCTATGTCCGCACCGTGCACATTCCCAAGGGGGCGGCAGGCTCCGGAACCGCGGAGAATGAAGACGATCCCGGCAATGCCCAGGATACGGCTGCCGACGCTGATACTGTCATGGATACTGCCGCCATTGCCGGCGCTGGCACGGATGGTGATGCCGTTATTTCAGGCGAAACCGGTGCGCCAGGCCTGGCGGATCAGGAGCCGGAGAGGGTGGCGCTGATTTCGATAGTCCGGGAGGTGCTGTCCCGGGGTTACCGGCCCCAGGACATCGCGGTGCTGGCCCCCAAGAACAAGCATCTGGGACGGGCCATCGACTGGCTGACCCAGGCCGGCATCCCGGCCTCATCATCCGGCGGGCTGGACATCCGCCGGCGCCGGGCGGTGGCTGAGCTTTTGGACCTGCTGCGCTTTCTGGATTCGCCCATCGACAACCTGGCCTGGGGTTCGGTGGTCCGGGGCCGGCTTTTGGCCTCGGCCGTCCAAACGGCCGGGCTGGAATGGAGCCAGGCCCTGGCCGACGATATCCTGCTCTTGGCGGGGCAGAAGGCCGGGCCGCACGGATACCACTACCAGGAATGCCGCCGGGACCCCAGGTTCGCCCCGGTCTGGGAAAAGTTCTTAAGCGACCTCTACCGGCTGGCCGGGTACTATCCCCTGTACGACCTGATCTGCCTGGCCCTGAGCCGCCTGGGCGTATTCCAAAATTTCCCGGAGGAGGCGGCGGCCCTGCTGAAGCTTTTGGAGACCATTAATCAGGCGGAATCAAAGGGCCGGGGCAGCCTCAAGGATTTTATAGAAACCTGCCAGCGGCCGGAGCCGGAGCTTTTTTCCCTGGAGCTACCGGAGAATGTTCCGGCGGTGCAGCTGATGAGCTTTCACAAGTCCAAGGGTTTGGGTTTTCCGGTGGTGATAAATCTCCTGTACGACGAGGCCGGGGACAACCGCCGGATCTATTACGGAAAAACCGGTGAGGAGATAACCCTCTACAAGATCACCAAAGACATCGCCGGCCGCACCAGTGGGTATTCCCCTGATCTGGCTGTTTTGCAGGACGAGTTTCTGGCTGATGACCAGGTGCAGGAACTTAACTCCCTGTACGTGGTCTGCACCCGGGCCCGCTATGAACTTTACAACCTGGTGATCTACCAGCCATCCCAGCCCAAAAAGGCCGGGGCCCCAGGCAAACCGGGCTCCTCCAAAGGGTCATGGTACCCCAGGCTTTTCCCGTTGATAGATCGGGGACATAAGGAAACACTTTCCCCAAAAGAGGTTTTGGTCATACCCGACCAGCCCTCGATCGGGCGGGGGGCGGAGCCGGGCGCGGACTGGGAGCCGGAGCAATCCTGGGAGGGGGAGAGATATCTCAAGGCCCGGCTGGGCCAGTTTTACCATAAATTGCTGGAGGGCATGCAAGCCCTGCCGGATGATATGGATGCCAGGCTATTGGCTTTGGCCCGCCGCCACCAGGCGCTGGTCCCGGGCCGGGACATAAAGGCGCTGGCGGAGCAGGTCAAGGCTTTGCTCTCGCGCCGGGAGGTGGCCCCGTTCTTTGCCAAATTAGAGGGCCAGTCCGCGCTCTGCGAGGCCCAGCTGGTGGGCTCAGGCGGCGAGCTGCTGCGGGTGGACCGTCTGGTAAAGGGCGGAAATACGGTCACGGTGGTGGATTTTAAAACCGGCCAGGCCGATGATCCCAGGCAGGAGGCGCAGCACCAGGCCCAGGTGCGGGGATATCTGGAGGCCCTGTCAGGAATTTTCCCCGGCCAAAAATTGGAGGGAAGGGTCGTCTATCTGGACGGCGATGTTAAGGAGGTGCGGCCATGAGCAGATCTTATTTGCTGCCTCAGGGGGCCGACCTGGCAGCCCATGTCTGCCGGATCATCCCCGAAGATCAGGCGGACCTCTCCAAAACCATGGTGGTCTTTCCCGGCCGCCGGCCCTCCCATTTTCTGCTGCGGGCGCTTTTCAAACAGGAACGCATAAAACCCTTCCTAGCCCCCCGCCTCTTCTCCATCGACGATTGGGTGGACTGGGCGGCCCTGGAACTGGGGCAGTCTTCCGGCCCGCTTTTGGCCGCCGACGGGGTGGCGCTGCTGTTCCAGCTGCACCAGGACCAGAGACTGCCTGGGGAGCAGGGCGGTCCGCTGACCTTTGAGGAATTCATGGCCTGGGGCTTCAAACTACAGGCCGATTTTGAGGAGCTGCGGATTGAGGGGATCACCCCGGCAAAGCTCAAGGGGGTCCAGGCCCTGGCCGGGGAGTCCTGGCCGGCCCGCTTTCAGGAGATGCTGCCGCACCTGGCGGAATGGTATGAAGGATTTTACCGGGAGCTGGAATCGCAAAATCTTACCACCCGGGCCGGCAGCTACTTTTATGCCGCCTCAAACATAAAAAAGCTGGATCTTTCGTCCTTTGAAACTGTGATCCTGGCAGGCTTCCACGCCCTGACCGGATCCGAGCTGAAGATTTTCAAAGAACTGGCCGAGCGGGACAACGTGTCCTTGGTGCTGCGGGACGGACCGGGCATCGAACGGATAGTTTCGCAGCTTAAGATCTCCCCGGAAAAGACCGGACAAAAGCAGGCTCCCCCAAAGGTCAACTTTTACCGGGCCACCGACAGCCACGGCCAGGTGATGGGCCTTAAACCCCTGCTGGATGGCGCCGGGGAAAAACTGGACGGCACGGTGCTGGTGTTGCCCCGGCCTGATACCGTCTTTCCCCTGATCCACCACACCCTGTCAGGGCTTACTTCTCCCTGGAACATCTCCCTGGGCTATCCGCTGGAGCGCACCCCGCTCTACGGCCTGATGCAGATTTTGGCCCGGGTCCAGGAGAGCCGGGACCAGAACGGTTATTTTCTGCCGGACTATCTGCGGCTGATGCTGCACCCCTATGTCAAGAATTTGGCTTTGGGAAAGGCCAGCTTTCCCGCCCGGATACTGCTGCATGCCCTGGAGCAGGTCTTGAACGAAAGGGGCCGGAGGCTGGTAACCCTGGATGAAATTGAAAACAATCCCGAGATCAGAACCAAGCTGGAGAAAAAACTATTGGGGCTGGAGGACCGGGGCTGGAATCTGGAGGAGTTTTACGCCCATCTGGTTTTCCTGCACCGGCTGCTGCTTTTGCCGCTGGAGCAGCCGGGTATAGTCTCAGCCTTCGCCGCAAATCTCCTGGGCATAGTTTCCCAAGTGGCCGAAAACAGTCCGGCCGGTAGGCACCCTTATGCCGCCAAATATTTCATGTCCATGACAGGATGCCTGGAGCAGCTTCAGAACTCGCTTCTGGCCGGACAGTCATTTTCCGAGACCAAGATATATTTCGGCCTGCTGGATGGTTTTGTACGGCAGTCCCGGGTTCCGTTCCCCGGCACCCCCCTAAACGGTCTGCAGGTGCTGGGCTTTCTGGAGACCAGGGACCTGGCCTTTGACCGGGTGATGGTCCTGGACGCCAACGACGGCATCCTGCCGGAGGGGAAGAAGCCTGATGCCATCCTGCCCCAGGCCCTGCGGGCCCAGCTGGGGCTTCCCGGATCCTTGCAAAGGGAGCTGATCGCCCGCTATCATTTCGAGAACCTGATTTACGGGGCCCGTGAAGTCAGCCTGTTCTACAGCCACGGCGGCGGGGCCCAGCGCAGCCGGTTTCTGGAGCAGCTGGTCTGGGAAAAGCAGCAGGCCGAAAAAAGCATCTCGGCCGGCGGGGACAGGCTTTTGAAGTACGCCGAGTCCTTCACCCAGCAGGATCCGCCCAGGGTTTCAAAGACCCCGGCCATGATGGAGGCGGTATCCCGGCTGTCGTTTTCGGCCTCGATGCTGGACAGCTACCTGGGCTGCGGCCTGAAGTTTTACCAGCACTACCTGCTGATGCTGCGGGAGCCGGACCAGGTGGGCGGGGACATCGAGGCCCGCCAGACCGGCACCACCGTCCACCGGATCCTGAAATTATTCTTCGAGGATTTCAATGGCCGGCCCTTCGTTCCCCAGCCAAAGGATTTTGCCCGGATGAACGCCCTGGTGGATCAGGTCATCGAAGAACTGCAGGGCCAGTCCCTGGACGGGGGCATGTACCTAGTGGCCTCCCAGATCAGGACCAGGATGGCCCAGCTGCTGCAGTATCACAGCCACCTGAAACCGGCCCCGGAGGTTTTGGGCTGCGAAAAAAGGCTGAAAGGGGCGGTGGATGCCCTGCCCGGGCTGAAGGCGGTGCCGGTCAACGGCTCCCTGGACCGGATAGACAGGAGGGGTGGGCGGGTGGTGATCGTGGATTACAAGACCGGAGGCTCGGCCAAGGTCCCCTCCTTCAAAAAGTTCGACCTGGAACGGCGCCAGGACTGGGCCAAGAGCTTAAGCTCGGTGCAGCTTCCGTTCTACATCATGCTGTACTGCGCCTTCAATCCCGAAGTTGATCCCAATACGGTGGACAGCGAACTGATGATGCTGGGGGGGAAGTCCATCCAGTCCCGGCCCCTGTTCAAGGATCAGGAAACCCGGGACAGGAATTACCGGGACTGTCTGGAGGCCATCGCCCGGCTGGTGGGCGAGATCCGGGATCCCGCCCTGCCCTTTGAGGGGACCGATGACACCCAGAACCAGTGCCGGTACTGCGATTTCAGGGTGATGTGCGGAAGGCAATGGGTGACTGCCTAATATTAAAAACGGGACGCTAAAAGCGTCCCGTTTTTATTTGTATCTAAGGTCAAAGCCGTTCACTCCAGGCTGAACACCACAGGGTAGCTCAACCAGACCGCCACCGGCTGGTCGCCCTGCAGGGCCGGCGAGAAGGTGGAGGCTCTTAATGCCTCCATGGCCGCCTCGTCCAGAGCCTCGTTGCCCGAGCTTTTAAGCACCCTGACTTTGGCCACCCTGCCGCTCTTGTCCACCAGCACATGAAGGGTGACTTTGCCCTCGGCCCCCATGGTCCGGCAGATGGAGGGGTAGACCGGCCGGAGTACGTTCAAGGGAGCGGGCGATATGCTGTAGGCTACATAATCTCCGGGCTTGGGCAGGTCCGAGTTGTTGTCGATCACCGCGTTCCGGATCAGGCTGTCGTTGGCCGGGCTGTTCCGGTTGGAAAAGGAGTTCACTATGTCATTGTTGGTCCGGTCGTCGAATTCGGTGGTGTCGGAAACATTGTCGTCCACCAAAACTATCCGGCTGCCCAGGGCCGGGCGCTTGACCAGCCCCAGATCCTGTGGTTCCGAATTCTTATTGGGGTCAACCGAATTGGGCTGGGGGATCATCCGGATCAGGGAGTCCATGGGCATCGGGATGATTACCCGGTTACCGCCGTCCGGTTCCGTCTGCTCCGGTTGCAGCAGGTTCCTGATAACCGGATAACCACCGGCCGCCCCCATGGCCAGAACCATCATAAGCGCGGTGCTGAAAAGGGCCGATTTCAGGTCAAAGGTTTCGATGGCCCGGTAGGTGGCCCTGGTGTAGCCGGGAACGGGGGCCAGTTTAAGCTTCAGGTAAAGGGCCAGGTAGCTTGCGGCGAACCCCAGCAGGGCTCCAGCCAGCGGTAACAGCCAGAATATGTTCTTCATGGTGCTTGCTCCTTTTTTAGTTCTGTAGAATATACGGGAGAAAGCGGGTTTTTATTCCCCATAAAAAATAAAAAAAGACGCCGGCAAACTTACCGGCGTCCTGGTGTCTTGTGTCTGGAACTATTATGACCGTTTTCTGACCAAGGGGACCAAAACCCCAATGGCGATCAGCAGGATCAGGCCATACTGGAACACGTCCCCATAACGGCTGTAAAAGGTACTGTTGTTAAATAACGGAAGGGACTCCACCGTTACCGTCTGCTGATACAGTGGGGTGGGCTGCAGAACCTTGCCCGTAGGCAGGATGAACATGGAGATGCCGGAATTGGCGCAGCGGGCCACGGCCCGGCGGTTCTCCACCGCCCGCAGCACGGCCATCTGGGCGTGCTGCATGGCGGCCCCGGAGCGTCCGAACCATCCGTCGTTGGTAATATTGACCAGAAGTTTTGAGCCTTTGTTCACCTGATGCCGGGATATTTCCGGGAAGATGGACTCGAAGCAGATCAGGCAGGATAGGACGGACTCAGGCGTTTCAAATACAATGGTATCAGAGCCCGCGGTCCACTCCCCCTCGCCGAAATTGACGTTCTTCAGGAACGGTATCCTGTCCTTTAAGGGGAAACTTTCGCCGAAGGGCACCAGCCGGCTCTTGGCGTAACTTCCCAGAAGGCCACGTCCGGGAGCAAAGAGGAAGGCGGCGTTGAAATACAGTTCCTTTTGGTTTTCATCCGCGGCCATGTCCGGGACCCCGGTCAGGATCAGGGAGTTCGTCTGGTCTGCCAGCTGCCGCATCTGGTTGCCGTACTCGGCCTGAAACCTCAGGTAGAACGGCAGGGCCGTCTCCGGCCAGACCACCAGGCCAACATTTTGGGCGGAGGCTTCCACTGTCAGCCTTTTATATTCCTCAAAGTTGAAACGCTGGAATTCCTTGTCCCAGCGCATGCCCTGCTGGATGTTGCCCTGGATCAATGCGGTATTCATCCGGGGCGAGCTTAAAGACATTTTCTCCACCGAACGGACGGCCAGGCTGCCCAGCCAGGGGGGAAGCAGAAGCAGTAAAACCAAACCCAGGGCCATTGCAATTGTTTTGGGCTTTCTGAAAGTTTCTGACAAACCGGCCCGCTGGCTCCAAATAATTGATCCCAGACCAAACAGCAGGCCGTTCATGAGCACCGCCCAGAAGGTCAGACCGTAAACCCCGGTCAGCGCGGCCATCTGGATCCCGTTGGTCCAGGGGACAAGCGCATAACCCAGGCTGCCCCAGGGAAATCCCAAAAGCCCCTGGCTGCGCAGAAGATCAAGCGTTGGAATGCATATTGCCAGCCAGGCCCAGAAAGGGATCCTGGTCCTGACGGCCAGCCATTTGGCAAGGGCAAAGCTCAGGGCAAAAAATAGAGAGAGATAGAAGCCGATCAGCACCACCCCCAGATAGAGCAGGGGTTTTACCCAGCCCTCCACCGCGGGGTTGAAGACTATCCAGTGCAGCAGGCCGATGTAAAAGAGCGTTCCCGAAAGCCAGGAGAGCAGGAAGGTCTTTCTGGCCGAAAGTTCTTTAACCGCGGACATCAGGGGGATCAGGCAGACGAAGGCCAGGGGCCAAAGCGTCAAAATGGGGAAGGCCGAAAATAAAAGCAGGCTGGTGAGACCTGCTAACATGAATTGCATGGATCGTTTTTGGATCATGGTTTGATCAGGACCTTTCTGTCCTTTATCTCCAGCCGGTTCTGGGCAAAGAGTTCGATGGCCTGGGAATAGGCGATGTGCTTCTTCTGCAGAACCCGTTCGGCCAGGTCGTCCGGGTTGTCGTCAGCCAGTACCGGCACGGTGCGCTGGAGGATGATGGGGCCGTGGTCCACTTCCCTGTCCACGAAGTGGACGGTGCAGCCGGATACCGTCCTGCCCGCAGCCAGCACCGCCTCGTGGACCTTGTGGCCGTAAAACCCCTTGCCGCCGAAGTCGGGCAGCAGGGCGGGGTGGATGTTGATGACCCGGCCGGGGTAATGTTCCACGAAGAAGGGGCTGAAGATCCGCATGAACCCGCAGAGGCAGACCAGGGTCGCCCCCTGGCGGTCGATGATGGCGGCCAGCTCCCGGTCGAACAGCTCGCGGGAGGCAAAATCCCTGTGGTCGACCACGAAAGCCGGCAGGCCGTGTTTTTTGGCCCTGTCCAATGCCCCGGCCCCGGGAACATTGGATATCACGGCGGCAATTTCCGCCTTCAGTTTTCCGGCCTCGATGTTGTCGATTATGGCCTGAAGGTTGGTGCCCCCGCCCGAGACCAGGCAGGCTATCTTTAATTTCTGTTCCATGGTTCAATTTTATACAAAGCAGGGGGATAAGTCAAACTAAATATTGAAGCCCGGCTTAAATTTATGTATAGGAATTTCAATTAGCCACGACCTTTAGGTCGTGGATTAATTAAAATAGTTCGGCAAACTCACCACAAGTGAAGAAAATAAGCCGGCTTTAGACGAAAGCACCATCGCTCCAGCCCCACTCTGCGGGGCAAGCTGGGGTGTCGCTGTAACAGCAAAAGAAGCAATACGTCACACGCTTAAGTAATGATTGAAATCAAACAAGTTTGGCTAAAGCCAATAAATTTCATTACAAAGCCACGACCTAAAGGTCGTGGCAATAAAGTGTTGCTGCCGAAGGAGGCCTAATTTAAGGCCGGGCTTCAGATGCCAAGTGAAAGACTAATCCCATAATTCCAAAGTCACTCCGAACGACTGGGTGCGGCGGGGCATGGGATAGCCGTAGCGGGTTTCATAATTAGCGTTGAACAGGTTCTCCACCTTGTAATAGACCCGGGCATCCACGATTTTCAGGGAAAGCACTTGGTTACTAATGATATAACGGGGCAGGGTCTGGTTGTACATATTGTCCAACTGGGTGTCGTTATACTGGGACCAGAACTTCCAGCCCAGCTTCAGGTCGGGCACGATCTGGATATCGTTGATTGAAACGGAGCCGTTGGCAGTATGCAGGGGCCTGAAGGCCAGCTTTGGCCTGCCAACGGTGTCCTGTACCGCCAGACAATAGGTATAGTTGATGTCCATGGTCACCAGGCCGAACATCGTGTGGCTAGCCTGCAGTTCGACCCCCTGAGAAAGGGTCCTGCCGATATTCGCAACCTGGGTGAACAGAGTGTCCGGTATCACAAAAACCATTTGCCCCCAGTTGATCAGGTCTGTGGTACTGGACCGGTAAAAGCAGAGGGAGCCTTTGGTTTTTGCCGTGCCCAGTTTAATTCCGACCTCAAACTGGATGTTTTTTTCAGGCAGAATGCTGTCATTGCCGGAATAAACAAAATTGGTGCCGTAGTAGTTATCGACGGAGTACCAGTAAAGGTCGTTCAAAGTGGGAGCCCGGAATGATTTTCCATAGCTGGTGTAGATGTTCAGATATTCAGACACACCATAATTGGCGGAAAGAGATGGTGATACCTGGCTCTTATAAGCAAAGTCCTTGTCGTATCTGGCGCTGCCCACGATCAACAGGTCTTTTAACGGTTCCGCCTGCTGGATCAGGAACGCCGCTTTGTGTCTCAGCTCGGGCTCTCCCACCCCGGTTATATAGCTCTCCACCATCTGGTATCCAGCCCCGGCCGTGGTACTCAGCCCAGGCATCCAGGAATGCTGGTACTGCCCCTCTACGTTGGTCTGCAGGGTGTAGTTGCGGCTGGTCACCAAAGAATACCCCATGTTCTCTATGGAATTGCGGGAGAGGGCCACAAAGCTGTTTTGGTCATAACTGGCCTTGAAGCTGAAATCCTTTCCCCAGTCTTTTTGCCGGTTGGTGGATGAGGGATATAGCAGCGAGCCCGGCACGCCGTTCTGGGACTTGTATTCCTGGTAGCGCAGCTTGGTCTCGATCCTGTCATAGGGCTGGGCGAACAGGTCCAAAAAGTAATTGGTGCCGTCGTAGTCGGAATTGACCCTTTGTCCGCCGGTCTTCTTCCAGGTGGCGCCCATGGAGAGGGAGGCCCATTGAGCCAAAGGCCTTGAGACCATGGCCTCCCAAACCTGGGAACTGTAGCCGCCTTTTTCGAAATTTATCTTGGAATACGGTTTGAGTTGTTTGGAATCCCGGGTGATGATGTTGATCACCCCGGCCACGGCATTGGCCCCATACAGGCTGGAGGCCGGCCCCCGCACGATCTCGATCCTTTCGGCCTGGCTCAGTATCCGGTTCAGGTCATAGCTTCCATTTTGGGCCGAATTGACCGGCAAACCGTCCAGCAGGTAAAGCACCTGGTTGGTGGCCGCCCCCCGGATGGAAAGCGACAGGGCGCTGCCCAGGCCACCGTTACCGCCCAGGGAAGCACCGGCGGTCTGGGACAGGCGGTTGGCGGCGTCAACGTTCGGGGTCAGTGGTTCGGGTTCCAGCACCGTCACCGAGGCCGGGGCCGACCGCTCGGCCAGCGGGGTCCGGGTGGCGGTGACCACCATTCCCTTCAGCATATAGACCGCCAGGGAATCCTTCATCTCTTTGGTCTTGACGGCGGCGGTGCTGTCCAAAAGTTCTATGGAATCGGCCGTGCTGTCCGGAATGGATGCGGTGCTCTTGGTGCTGTCGGAGGTGCTGTCCATGGTTGCAGCGGTCAAAAGAAATGTTGCCAGCAGGGATAGAATCATGTGGGCCTCGATCTAATTTATGTTAAACGGTTAGATTATTATCTGGGGACGTCCGGTTACCGGATGGGATATCTTATGGACCTCGATCTGGTATACCGGGTTCAAATTTTCCGGGGTCAAAACTTCCTCCGGGGTTCCCTGCTTCACCAGGCGTCCCCGGTCCAAAAGCAGCAGGTGGTCGCAGAACTGTCCGGCTAGGTTCAGGTCGTGCAGCACCACCACCGACAATACTCCCCGGGACTCGGCCAGTTCCCTCACCAGAGATAGGATCTGTTTCTGGTGCTTCAGGTCCAGGTGGTTGGTGGGTTCGTCCAAAAGCAGGACCGATGTAGTCTGCGCCAAAGCCCGGGCCAGCACCACCCGCTGGCGCTCACCCCCGGAAAGGCTCCTGATGGGCCTATCTTTAAGATCGAAGCAATCGCAGTTGCGCATGGCGTTTTCTGCGATCCGGTGATCTTCGATCCCTTCGGGATGGAGGGGCCGTAAATAAGGGCTGCGGCCCATTAGTACTATCTCATAAGCGCTGAAGTCAAATGAAAAAATATTGTCTTGGAATACCACGGCCATCTTAAGGGCCAGTTTTTCGGGAGAAAAGCCCCCAAGATCTTGGTCTGCCAACTTTATTTCTCCTGAAAAACCTTTTTTATCCAGCATCCCGGCCAGGCACAGGCAGAGGGTGCTTTTGCCGGAACCGTTGGGTCCCAGCAGGCCCACCACCTTTCCCTGGGGCAGGGAAAAGCTGACGCCGTCCAGGGCTTTTAACGGCCCGTATTGGTATGAAAGATCTTTTACTTCGATCACAGCCCGGACCTCTTTTTGCGCCGCAGCAGGTAGATGAAGAACGGCACGCCCAAAAGCGAGGTGATCACCCCCACCGGGATCTCCTGGGGGGCGATGGTCCGGGCCAGGGCGTCGGCCAGCACCAAGAGGTTTGCCCCCAGCACCACCGACAGCGGAAGCAGCCGGGAATTTTTGGGGCCTGAAATCATCCGGGCCAGATGGGGCACCACCAGCCCCACGAAGCCGATCACTCCGGCCAGCGAGACCACGGCGGCCACCATCAGGGCCGAGGCCAAAAGTATCCGCACCTTCAGCTTCTCCACCTTAAGCCCCAGGCTTTGGGCCGGCTGTTCCCCCAAAGAGAGCAGGTCCAGGTTGCGCCCCTGGCTCCAGAGGTAGGCGGTGCATACTATGATGATGGCCGCGCAGACCCACAACAGATAGAGGCTCTGGGTGCCGAAGATCATCCCCAGGTTGCCCATCAAAAGATAGATCATTTCCTGAAGCTGGCGCCCGGCCAAAGCCAAAAGCAGCATGATCAGGGCCGAGAAGAAGGCATTAACAATTATTCCGGACAGGATCACAGTCTCCGCCGGCAGTCTGGATCCCACTTTGCTCAAATTGTAGACGACATAGAGGGCTAAAAGACCGAAGGCCAGCGAGAACAAGGGAAGGCCAACGGCCCCGCCCACCCCGGCCGAAAGGCCCAGCAGCAGGGCCAAAGCCGCCCCGAAGGCCGCGCCTCCGGAGACGCCCAACAGATAAGGTTCGGCCAGCGGATTGCCCAGGGCCGCCTGCAGGGCCGCGCCGGACGAGGCCAGCCCGGCTCCGGCCAGCATGCCCAACAGCACCCGGGGCAGGCGGATGGCCATCACCTGTGGGTCAGCCAGCAGGCCAAAACCGGCCGGCCCGGAAGCCAGTCCCAGCAGGATGGTCAGAAGACTTACCGGCAGCAGATAATACCAGGCTTTGATGTCACGGCGCATAGAATATCCCATGCAGTATCTTTAATCCTTCCGTAAAACGGGGGCCGGGGCGCAGGATCACGTCCTGATCCAGCCCGGGGTAGATCCGGCCGTTTCTGACGGCCGAGACATTCTGCCAGCCCAGCCGCTGTTCGATCTGTTCTTTTGTAGCCTGGGGGTGGAGCACGATGATGATATCGGGGTTATTTTTTACCACCAGTTCGGGGTTGACTGCGGCGTATGATGAGGGGATGTTCCCGGTGACGTTGATCCCGCCGGCCAGGGCTATCATCTGGCCGATGAAGCTGGAATCCCCGGCGGCGAACAGGGGGGAGGAACCCAGCTCGGCAAAGACCTTCGGTCTTTTTCCCACAGGCACCGAATCCACCGCGGCTTGGATGGCGGCCAGCTGAAGGTCCATTTCCCGGTTCAACGAATCCGCCCGGCTTGGGCATTCCAGCAACTGGCCCAGCACTCTTAAGGCCCTTTGGATGTCGGCCACGGTCTCGTCCTTAAAGCAGAGAACCGGAATGTTCAGGGCTTCGAATTTCTCAAGCAGCGGACTGGGCCGGCTGCCGATCATCAGAGCCAGGTCCGGCTTAAGCGAGACCATCCGCTCGAAGTTGGGGCTCATCATGTCGCCGACCACGGTCTTTTCTTTGGCTTGGGGCGGCCAGTTGCACCAGGCGGTGACCCCCGCCAGCCGGCCCTCTCCGCCCAGGGCGTAGACCATCTCAGTCAGGCTGGGGGCAAAGGAGATCACTCTTAACGGGGCTTGGTTCAGGCTGACGGTTCGGCCCAGGTCGTCGGTGATGCTCAATGTCATCTTACCATGCGGCCGGGGCTGGGCGCTGCATCCCAGGAGAAACAATAGGGATATGAAATAAAGGGATCGTTTCATGACAGGCGGCGTTCGTAATTAGTGGGTTATTCTTGTAAACAAAAACCCGTTCCTCTGGCCTTTTTAGCCGGAAGAACGGGCTGGCAATCTTAAAACGAATGCTTTTTCAGCCCGGCCTTCCCGCGAAGCCGGAATAAACCTTGGGAATAGGGAATGGATGCTTGGGGGTCGTGAACAAAACCCAGTAATCCAGTCCCAGTTCCCTGTATCAAGGCCGGTCTCCTGGCTTGCCGGCAGCCGGATCGCCTTCCCGTCCTTTTAAGACAGTGGCTGATTGATCGCGACCATAACGCCGGTTCACAGTTGCGGGGCAGCTCCCGGTTTACACGGGATTCCCGATTATCCCCAAAAAAGATGGGGCACCTTGAAGATGGGATTATATTCCAAAACCCATGCTGCTGTCAACCATTGATTTTTTACCAAAGGCAGACAGGAGTGCCTCCGCTAAAGCTATGGCACTCGAGGAAGTCTAATAGATAGCGTAAGCGGATTTACATGATTAAAAAACCAGAATAAAATATCCCGTATTTAAGAGAATATCCGGATGAGTATGTTAACCATGTGAATTAAGCCAAATTCTGCCCAAAGGTCCCAAAGCAAGAAATATTAAAATAATTTTGTTTACCCCTTGACAAGTTGCTGTTATTATGTTATTATTGCAACAGTAACAATAGAACGTTTGGAGAAGTAGAATCCCGTTTCGGTTGTTAAACCAAAACGGATTTTTTTATTCCTCCGGACAAAAAAACCACAATTCCAAGGAGAAACATGAGTTTCACGGACAAGACCCTCACCTGCAAAGACTGCAGCAAGCCATTCACCTTCACTGCCGGCGAGCAGGAGTTCTACCAACAGAAGGGCTTTCAGAATGAGCCCCAGCGTTGCCCGGATTGCCGTCAGAACAACAAGAACGCCAAGCGCGGACCGCGCCAGCTGTTCAAGGTGACCTGCGCCGAGTGCGGCAACGAAGCCGAAGTCCCCTTCAAGCCCACCGGCGACCGTCCGGTGCTTTGCTCGGACTGCTTCAACAAGAAGCGCTAATCAGCCAATTACTGTACATTAATATACGGTAATCAAGAACCCCTCCGTCCCAACCGGAGGGGTTCTTACTTTGTCCCCGGATGTTCCGAGCAGGATTTTTAGGAATGGCCGGGGCATTTTTCTATTGACATTACAACAGGTTAGGATATAATTAAAAGTTAAATCATGGATTTGATCATTCGCCAGGGCCGCCGTCAATTGAAAATCGCAACGAAGCTCAAGGCAGGAGTTGCCGCCGGCTGTTTTTATATTTTTTAATCCAAGGTTAAACCATACACCAGTGGAAGTTTATCGCAAAGCATTATGGCTACGGAGATAATTGACCGTTCTCATTTGAGCGAGAAAGCCTGGAACATCCTGTTGCAGGGATCGCCGCACTCCACCTTCTATCACGGTTTGGATTGGATAGACGCCTGCTGCCGGGGAATGGGGGGGTACCGGCCATTTTTTGCGGTGAGCGACAACGGACAGGGTGAGTATCAGGCTGGCCTGCCCTTCGTGACCTCGGTCCGATCGGGGATCCGGCAGAGTTTATCGCTTCCGTTCGGGACTTACGGCGGCATCCTGGCTTTGGCCGGCACCGGCGCCGGCCAGCTTGAATCATTTGCCAAAGACACGGCCAAGGCCATGTCGGGACCGCTTGTGGCCCTGCAGAATATCGTGGAATATTCCGGTTTGCAGGATTGGAGCCGGTTTGGATTTAAAAGCACCCTGCTGCAAACCCATGTTACGGACATGGAGGAATACAACAAGAACCCCGTTCATCTGCATAAGCGCGGAGCATTGCAGGCCAGGAATCACGGGGTCCAAACCCGGCCGCTTGAGACGCTGGAGGAAATAAACGACTGTTATCGGATCATAAAGGAACGGGACCGCCGGATGGGCCAGGCCACCCGCTATCCCCTGGGACTGTACCACAGCATCTATCAATCGGTAGGCCCGGCCAAAAGGCTGTGGTGGCGGCTGGCGGTAAAGGAGCAGCAGATACTAGGGTTTGCCCTGAGTTTTGTAGACGGCCAGACCGTCTATTACTGGGAGGGGGCGTCCTCCGAAGCCCGGGCCGGGTTGCGCCCCAGCGACGCTTTGTTTTCCGACATTTTTACCATGGCCGCCGACCGCGGTATCGGGCAGGTCAACCTGGGGGCTTCGCCCCCGGGAGCCTTGGGGCTCGTTAGTTTCAAACAGGCCTGGGGGGGGCAGCCCCGGGAATACCGTTCTTACATCCGCCGCTCCGGCTGGATGAACCTGCTGCAGAAGATCAGGCGAGGGGTGGCGGGATGAAGCTGATGCTGCTGGGCGATGCCGGCAACCGCCATGTCCTGCGCTGGGCCGACTACTTTGCAGAGCGGGGGCACCAGGTGCACCTGCTGTCTCTGGAGAAGGCCGGGCCGACCAGGGCTGAGGTGCATCAGCTGAAAGCTCCGCCCCTGCCGCGGCCCTTGAGGTATCTCAGCATCCTGCCCCAGGTCAGGCGCCTGGCCGGCTCATTGCGCCCGGATCTGGTCAACGCCCATTTTCTGCCGAACTACGGCTGGATCTCGGCTTTGGCCGGTTTGTCGCCGCTGGCCGTCTCAATCTGGGGCTCGGACATCCTGATCTCGGCCCGAAGATCGCCGCTGCATCTATGGCGGGCGCGGCATGTACTTTCGCGGTGCCGGACGGTGACCTGCGACGGGGAAAACCTTTTTGGAGCCTTGCAGGAATTAGGGGTGGAGCCAGGGCGCATTCTGAATGTCCCGATGGGCATTGAGGAAGAAATCATCACTTCCCGCAAAAACAGCTGGCCGCCGGATAAAAAAATACTGATCGCCAGCATCAGGCAGCTGGAGCCGGTATACGATGTGGCCACCCTGATCGGGGCGCTGCCCCTGCTGGGGTCCGAAATCAGCCGGATCAGTTTGGCGGTGGCCGGAACGGGCAGCCAGACCGAAGCGTTGGCCAGTTTAGCCCGGCAGACCAATGTTACGGGAGATGTGGATTTCCTCGGCTCCCTGGGGCACGAGGAGGTGATAGGTCTTTTGCAGAAAACCGACATTTATGTTTCCACCTCAATATCCGACAGCACCTCTGTCTCCCTGCTGGAGGCCATGGCCTGCGGCTGCGTTCCGGTGGTAACCGACATTCCCGGCAACCGGGAGTGGATAACAGACGGGGAAAACGGATATCTCTTTCCGGCCGGGGATCAAGCTTTCCTGGCCCGTTTGTTGAAGGAGCTGATCCGCCGTCCTCCGGATATCGAAGCCGTCAGCCGGAGGAATGCCTTGGTCATACGGCAGAAAGCCCTTTGGAAAAACAATATGGCGATGATAGAAGAAAGATTTGCCGGGATCACAGGCAATAAATAATCAACAGCGACAGGATCAGTATTTGAAGAAGCGGGTAATAATAATCCTTTTATGTCCCCTGCTGGGCTGGGCCTCCCTGGCCCCCAACCAGATGACCGTCATCGATGGGCGGGGCGGCGCCAGGATCACCGAGACGGTGACATTTGACAAGGAGGAGTACCTGAGCCTGGCCGACCTGTCGGCCAACTGGAACGCCCAGGCCACCTGGTCCGAGCTTACCGGCAACGCCGACCTTAAACTTCCGGGACATACCCTGCGTTTTTCGGCCGACAATACCTTTTTTCTGGCCGACGGAAAATCCTACAACCTGTTCAATCCGGCCAGGCTTTATCAGGGCGAGCTCTACGTTCCGATGGAGCTTTTCACCCGGTTCCTGATACCTTTATGGGGGCGGAGCATCATCTGGGACTCAAAAGACCGCAAGCTGAGCCTGGGCGGGATCAGTCCGGAACAGATCAAGATCCCCGAGGCCCGGCGCCGCAATCAGATCCCGGAAAAGCAGGGCATCCAAAAGGTGGTGGTGGACCCCGGACACGGCGGCAAGGACCCCGGGGCGGTGGGCCCCACCGGCCTGTGCGAGAAGGATGTGAATCTGGAGATAGCCCTGATGCTGAAGGCCATCCTGGAGCAGGACCACAATCTGATAGTGGTGATGACCCGGCGGGACGACACCTTCATCCCGCTGGGCGACCGCACCAAGCTGGCCAACCAGGAGGCGGCCGATGTCTTCATCAGCATCCACTGCAACGCGGCCCCGCGCAAAAAGGTGAAACTGAAGACCATGAGGGGCTCCGAGACCTACTTCCTGTCCCTGGCCAAGACCGACGATGCCCGGGCCACCGCGGCCATGGAAAACTCGGCCATCGACTTTGAACAGCCCCAGAAGAACGTGGCCAACCAGGATGACGTCCAGTTCATATTATGGGACATGGTGCAGAACGAGTTCCTGACCGAGTCCAGCGACCTGGCCGAGCTGGTGCAGGAATCGCTGACCAAAAAGCTTCCCGCCGTGCCCAACCGGGGGATCAACCAGGCCGGGTTCTACGTGCTGAACGGCGCCTACATGCCGGCCATTTTGGTGGAGACCTCGTTCATATCCCACCGGGACGAGGAGAAGCTGCTGAAGAAGCCGGATAACCTGAAGAAGATCGCCCGGGCGATCGCCGACGGACTGGAGGCTTTTGCCCAAAAGTACAAGAAGGAATTGGGGCAGTAGGGGCTGCCGGTGGTTTCGGTACACCCCGCCGCGGGCTGAGTGATCGGTGATTTCAATAAACCTATTCGGAACTCAACCACCGGCCAACGGAAGGCACGAAATCTTGTCCTGAGCCGAGTCGAAGGAACACGAAAAGATGCGAAATATTTAATGAAAATATTATTCCTTTATGGCCCTCCGGCCTCCGGCAAACTCACGGTGGCAGAGAAACTTTCGAAGCTTACCGGTTTTAAAATATTCCACAACCATCTGACGGTCGATTTTGCCATCCAGTTCTTTCCCTGGGGGTCGCCTGAATACGGAGAATTAGTGGGAGCAACCAGGTTAAAAGTTTTGGAATTGGCGGCTAAAACAAAGGGTCCTGGCCTGATAATAACTTATTGCTACGGTCACCCGGAAGATCTTCCATTCATCAAAAAAATGTGCCGCATAGCCAAATCCGCCAATTCCAAGATATATTTTTATCAGATTCTGTGCGACCAAGACGAGCTTTTCAACCGGGCAAGGAGCAAAACCAGGGCCAAATACAAAAAGGTCCGTTCCCCGAAGGTCCTGCGGGAGATTCTCAATAAATACGACTTGTACACCCCTATCCCCGGCGTGAAAAACCTGCCGGTGGACACGACAAAGCTGAGCGCAGTTCGGGCGGCAAAATTGATTTATGATGACATCAGCGCGAAGCAGTGAACCCATCTGCAGAGGAACAAAAATGGATGCAAAGCAAATAGAAAAAATCATCTACGAGCTTGAGAATAAATTACTACAGCCGGAGATCCGCAACTCGCCTGGGGAAGTGGCCAAGATCCTGAGCCAGGAACTGGTGGAGTATTGCAGTTCGGGAGATGTCTATGTTTACAAAGCCAACGATTGTTTCCCCTGCGGCAACATTGATTTTAAGATATATGACTTTGCAGTTAAAATGCTGAAGGATGATCTGGCGCTGGCCACTTTCAAACTGATAAAACATTCCCAGCCGGATGAGAACAAAAAGTATTCCCTGCGCAGTTCCATCTGGCAGTTGATAGACGGGCAATGGAAAATGATTTTTCACCAGGGGACGCTGACCAGAAAATTTGATTGAGGAATTATTTACAGTTTTCAAAGGATGAGGCATCATGGAAAAAGAGAAAAAGCATTGGTTCCTGGCGCTCGGTTACAGGCTATGGGTGCCCATTTCCTGGGAAGGCTGGGTAGTAATGATCTTTTTTGTGGGCGTACTTCTTTTGATCCGGCAGGTAAACATGGCCACGTTCGGTAATGGGGCATTTGATTTCTCCAAGCATTGGCCGATGATGCTGGAGCTGGGGGCCACGATCTTTGCGATATATTGGGTGACCCGGGGGCGCGTGAAGAAAAATAATTAGAATATACTTACCAAAGAGGACATTGCAAGTATCTTTGATTCCGGTTTCTGCAGACTGTCTAATTAAAAAATATGATATTCGAAAAAATAATAAACCAGGACCTGGATTTTCTTGGTTCCTTGCAGCCCGAGGGTTGGGGCGATATAATCCCGGCCTTCAAGTTTTACCTGGAATTTCCGTTCTGTTTTCCGGTAAAAACAAAGGTCAACGAAAAGATCGCCGGCATTGGCGCGGCCATCATCCTGAAAGACACGGCCTGGCTGGCCCACATCATCGTGAACCACGAAAACAGGAAACAGGGCATCGGCGGCGCTATCACCGCTCACTTGCTGGACATCACCCGGGAACAGGGATGCAAAACGGTTTCGTTGATCGCCACCGACCTGGGCCGCCCGGTCTACCAAAAAATTGGCTTTACGGACCAGGAGGATTATGTCTTTTACGAAAGGGAAGCCCCGCTGGAAAGCGGGAATCCTTCTGCAGATATTGCCATTTGCCGGGAGGAACACCGGGCCGGTATACTGGAGTTGGACCGGGCTCTATCCGGTGAGAATCGTGAGCAGTTGTTGGAGCCCAAGCTGGGGGGGTCCTTTGTGCATCAAAGCAACGGTAAGATAGACGGCTACTATATTCCCGATCTGGGCGAGGGCCTGGTAATGGCCGACAACGAACGGGCCGGGCTGGATCTTTTAAAGCTGAAACTATCGCGTTCCAACAAGAACGTGCTGCCGGCCGGCAATAGCCGGGGCATGGCCTTCATGCTGGAGAATGGTTTTAAGGAAACCAAACTGGCCAAGCGAATGGTCTGGGGCCAAAGGTTTGGTTGGCAGCCGGAAAAAATGTTCGGCCGGATCGCAGGCAACCTGGGATAAAAGGATAAGATCATAAGCACGTTATCACAATAAACACAAAAATCATTTCCCATGTCCCAACTTTTCCCCATAGGCATCTTCGACTCCGGCTTCGGCGGGCTGACCATCTTCAAACAGATCCGCCGGCTGCTGCCGCAGTACGACTACATCTACCTGGGCGACAACGCCCGCACCCCTTACGGCAACCGCTCCTTTGAAACGGTCTTGAAATTCGCCACCGAAGGGGTGGACTATCTTTTTAAACAGGGCTGTCCCCTGGTGCTGATCGCCTGCAACACAGCGTCGGCCAAGGCCCTGCGCAGCATCCAGCAGCAGTACCTGCCCAAACACTATCCCGAACGCCGGGTGCTGGGGGTGATAAGGCCCACGGTGGAGGTCATCCACAACTATACCAAGACCAATCAAGTGGCGCTGTGGGCCACCCAGGGCACGGTCCGCTCCGACAGCTTTGCCATCGAGATCGCCAAGCACGCCCCCGGGGTCAACCTGGTCCAGCAGGCCTGCCCCATGCTGGTGCCGCTGGTGGAGGCTGGGGAGCTGGAGGGCGAAGGACTGAAATACTACATTCAAAAATACTGGGACCAGACCCGATCCCAAAACCCTAAAATCGACACGCTATTACTGGCCTGCACCCATTATCCCCTGATCCTGCCGCAGATCAAGGCGCTGCTTCCTTCGGAGGTCCGGATACTTTCCCAGGATGAATTAGTGGCGCCGAGTCTCAAAGACTACCTGGCCCGGCACCCGGAGCATGAGTCCAAGGTCTCCAAACACGGGAATTGCCGCTACCTGACCACCGACGCCTGCGAGCATTTTGACCACCTGGGAGAGATATTCATGGGGCAGAAGATAGCTTCGGAGAAGGTGGACCTCTGAGAACTGGGAGTTGAAACGATGGGACTTTACTATCCGCAGATTAAGCAGATTAAATCAATTCACCACAGAACCCTTTTCACCAGAAGTGTCAATAAGTGTCCAAAAAAGTTTCTGGTAAATGTTGATTATCAATCAAAAATAGCCAGGCTGAAATGAAACTATTTAATTTCAACTCAACATCCGAACCCGTCTATCAAATGCTGGAGTCAGCCAGTGACCGGTGGAAGCCGTCTGACGACCTGCTTGACGTGCTTAAGAAGATAGACGAGTTCCTGAAGATCCTGCCGGAACTATCGGGGAACATCAGCGCCCTGGCCGCCGAGGAGAAGGGGCATCTGGCCAATATCCATGGTTTCGGGACGGCCCTGGCCGAGGCCTTTGAGGGGATGGATGCCATTGCCAATTCCTCGTCCCTGGTGACTGGGAACAGTCAGGAATACAAACAGGTGATCGCCCGGGCCGAGCAGCAGTTGAAAGGCGCTTTGGATTCCTTTGAAATGGTGGACCAGAGTTATCAGCGGTCGGCGGTGGAGCTCGAGGATCTGTTTACCACCACGGCCGAGCTGGAAAAACTGGCCGGTCTGATGGCCGGGCTGTCAGTCAAGATAAAACAATTAGTGCGCAATGCCGAGATCCGGGCCTTCCATGCCGGCAGCAAGGGAAAAGGATTCGGAGTGATCGCCGAGAACATGAGCCGGTTGGCCGGGGAGATGGAGAACACGGCCTCCCTGGTCCCCAACTTGACGGCGGGAGTCAAAAACAAGATCCAACAGATGACCTCCGGGGTGCTGGAATCCCGGCACCTGGTGGATGGGCTGAAATCCCAGGCCGAACAGGTTAAGGACAAACTCAATTCCCTGTACCAGTCCAATCAGGAAATGGTGGAGGACTTTGACCGGATAGGCCTGATGGTCAAAGAACAGCGGGAGTTGGAGAATAAATTAGTGGGGGGATTGAAAAACATTACCCAGAGTGCCGAGGGACTGTCGGTCTCTCAGGAAGTGTCGGCCCTGGTGCTCTCAACCGAAACCGGCGAAATGGGACAGGTGGAGTTTTCCAAAAACCAGATGGACGAAGCCTTAGGCTTATGGGAAACTGCCGGCAACCCGGCCGCCCTCCACGAGGCCCGGAACAACTGGATAATGCTTAAGGCCAAACTGCAGGTGGCCTCCGAACGTTGGCGTGACCTGCAGTCCACCATCGACGAGCAGAAAACGGCGCTGGAGGCCGAGGAAGAGCTGGCCGGGACCCTATGGCAAAATCTGGAGGCTTTGTTCGAAAATATCAACCGTATCAAGTCCAGCCTGGATGGGATGGGCAAAACCATCGGCCGCAATCGCCAGGATTTTGACGAAATGAACAGCGGGCTTACCAAATCATTTGATGATCTGGCCCGGGTAAAGACCTGGCTGGATGAGTTTGAGGCGGACCGGGAAGGGATGGAAGGTAAATTAGGGGAGATATCCCAGATCGGCACGGCCATCAAGGATTTTACCGAACAGATAAAACTGCTTTCATTTTACGCCGCGGTGGAAGTGGCCGAGATGGGCCAGGGCGAAGGAGATTTCGGGGGAATTGTAGCCCAGGCCCAGTCCCTTTCCCAGCAGGCGGCCGCCGACTCGGCCAGGATAGATCCTCTTTTAAAGCAGGTCACCGGGCAGTTCATCCAGACCAGCGGAACCATCCGGCAGACACAGAAGATCATGGTTACCAGCCTGGAATCAATATCCCAGGCCAAGAAATCCCTGGACCTCACCCGGGAATCGGGAGGAGGGCTGGAGCAGATAGTGGCCGGGGCCGGATCGGGCATCGACCGCCAGCAATCGCTCCACCAGGACATTTTCCGCCGCTATAGTCAGTACAGCCAGAGCTACACGGAAGTGGCGGCCAAGCTGCAGGGTTTCTCGGGATTTTTGCTGAAAGGCCGGGAAGCTCTGGCTTGGTTCGAACGAATGGGTTCATTGGGCCGGGCGGAAATTGAATCGGCCGGGTTGAAAAATTACATCGGTGGCCAAATGAAGGTGGACATCAATTCCGATCCCATCACCCTGGACCCGGTGATGATGACCGATGCTACCTCCAACAAAATAGCGGCTCAGATATTTGAAGGCCTGGTCCAGTTCGGCGGCGGAGCCAGCGTGATCCCGTCCATCGCCTGGCGCTGGAAGATCTCTCCGGACGGATTAAGCTGGACATTTTATCTCCACCGGGGAATAAAATTCAGCCATGGGCGGGAACTGATTGCTTCGGACGTGAAATATTCCCTGGAGAGGCTCCTAAGCCCCAAGATAAAATCGCCCAACCAGGCTTTTGTGGAGATGATTAAAGGCTCCTCCGAATAC
Source organism: uncultured bacterium (assembly GCA_963780225.1). Taxonomy (GTDB): domain Bacteria; phylum Edwardsbacteria; class AC1; order AC1; family EtOH8; genus UBA5202. The sequence continues at coordinate 98,009 of CAWAAX010000004.1, forward strand.
AGCCAGGGCAAAGCCAAAGAGGTGGCTGGGCTGCAGGTCATAGATCAGTATGCCATTAAAATCGTGCTTCAGTTTCCCTTTATGCCATTCCTCTCCAATCTGGCCTGCACCATGGCCGCCATCGTTCCCCGGGAATTGGTGGAGGATGGCGCCCAGGATTTCTCCCGCCATCCGGTGGGCTCGGGACCGTTCACCTTAAAATCCTGGGAACCTGGAAAGGTGCTGGAGCTGGAGCCCAATCCCCATTACCACGAGCGCCGGATATCGCTGTCCGGTATAAAATATTCCATCGACCTGAATGACAGCCAGAAAGCGGAGGCCCTGGCTTCGGGCCGGCTGGATATCACCGACGTCAACAGCCTGCAGCGCCGGGCACTTTCCCCGGACCGCAGCCTGAAGGTGATAACCCTGCCCCTGCTTGATGTGCAGTATCTTTGCATCAATGTTTCCAGGGTTTCGCCCTTTGCCGATTTAAGGGTGCGCCAGGCCCTGAACTACGCCATCGACAAGAAAGCGCTGATCGAAACCACCGAGCTGGCGGGGGATGCGGTGGCGGCCAAAGGAGTTTTCCCCCCGGAACTCTGGGCCTACAATCCCAACTTGGCCGGGTACATCTATAATCCCGACCGGGCCAAAAAACTTTTAGCCGAAGCCGGCTACTCCGGAGGCCTGCCCGGGGAATACCTGCTGGATATCCGGGACAGCAAGGCTCAAATACAAAGGGCCGAGATCGTCAGCCAAAACTGCAGAGAAGTGGGCATCAACATCAAGATCAATTCGCTAAGCTGGAAAACCCTGCTGGAAAAAACCTACAGCTGCCAGTCTCAATTGTCGTTCAACGGCTGGTCCTCGGATAACGGCGATCCCGATAATTTCCTATATCCCCTGTTCCATTCCAAGAACACCGGCCGGGCCGGTAATGTGGCCTTCTTCAAGTCACCGGCCATAGATGAAATGCTGGACGATGCTGTTACCATCCGCGACCCCGGCCAACGTTTGCTGCGCTACCGCAAGATTGAGGAGATGATCGTGCAGGAGGCCCCCTGGGTGTTCATGTATCACACGGTAAAATCCACGGCGGTCAGAAATACCGTTCACGGATTCCGGCCCCGGCCCTTCGGCTCCGAGCTGTATAAACACTGCTGGATGGAGAACTAAAGACAACGTACATTAATTTTCAAAATGTAAATTGTAAATTGCAAATCGTAAATTGAATTGTTTACATGCCGGATGAACTTAAGATAATAACCGTAACCGTTTCCTCCGCCCAAAGCCGGGTGCGGCTGGACCGGTACCTAAGCTGCCAGGGAATGAACTATTCCCGCAATCAGCTGCAGAAGTTCATTGAATCCGGGCGGGTGCTGGTGGACGGAAAACTTAAACCCCCCGGCTATCTGGTGAAACCCGGCGACGAGATCGAGATCAAAAAGGACCAGCTGGCCGCCCCCCGGCGGGAGGTGCTGGCTGAGGATATCCCCCTGGACGTGGTATACGAGGACCAGGACCTGATGGTGATCAACAAGCCGGCCGGGATGGTGGTCCACCCGGCGGCCGGCAACCGCCAGGGGACCATGGTCAACGCCCTTCTTTTCCATGCCCAAAACCTTTCCCAGGTGGGGGGGCGGGAGCGGCCCGGCATAGTGCACCGGCTGGACAAAGAGACCTCAGGTCTGTTATTGGTGGCCAAAACCGACCAGGCCCATACCCTGCTGGCCCGCCAGTTGGAGGCCCGCAAAATAGTTCGCCGCTACCGGGCGGTGGTCTGGGGAGTTTTTGGGGAACCCCAGGGCATTATTTCGGCTCCAATAGGAAGATCGGCCTTCGACCGAAAAAAAATGGACGTCACACGCTTAAGGGGCCGGCAGGCGGTCACCCATTACAAGGTTTTAAAGGAATACCAGATCGCCTCGCTGGTGGAGCTGAAACTGGAGACCGGCCGCACCCACCAGATAAGGGTGCATCTGCAGCATTTGGAGCATCCGGTGCTGGGGGACCCGGATTACGGAGGCCGTTCCAGGTCACTGTTCTCCCAGTTCGCCTCCGCCGATCCAAAACTGGCCCAGGAACTGCTGGAGGTCATTGACCGCCAGGCACTGCACGCAGCCGTGCTGGGGTTCGTTCATCCCTCCACCGGCAAATACCTGGAGTTCAAGGCTCCGCTACCCGGGGATATGGAGGAGGTTTTAAGGCTGCTGGAACGCTGATGGTTAAAAGGTTTCTCCTATGACAGCTTTCACCTGGTATTACTTGAATGATCGTAAATAGCATCTGTCCAAACCGGTTAACACTTGACAAATAGTTACCAATCCTGTTATATTTAACATTTAAGGCATTTTGAAAACCCTAAAATTTTGGAGGCTTAAAAATGAGGATCAACAGATTATTAGTCTTATTTCTGATAATGCTGGCCGGGGCCGGGCTGGCTCAGGCTTATCGTCCCCCGGCCTTTGACGGCGGCTGCGGATTGTTCAAGGTCTCCTCGGCCCGGACCATGGGCAAAGGGATGATGTCGGTGGGTTTTCTGCAGTCCGACTTCACCGGAATGGACATGATAAAAGGAAATCCCTTTTATCAGGGCGACACCACCACCAAGAACGGCGAGCCGGACAAGCATTACCGGGGCATGCTTAGGCTGATGATAACCTATGCCCCGCTGGACTTCTTTGAGTTTTCTATGGGTCCCAGGATCTACGCCACGTACGACCGGCATTCCAACGTAGAGGGCCGTTACGACGGACTCAATTACGACCTGGCTTTGTTCTGGGTGCAGGATGTGCTGATCAAGACCAAATTTAGTTATTCTTCAAAGGAATACGGCGGAGCGCCTTTCTCCTACGCAGTAGGCGCGGAGCCGTTCGTTTCGATAGGGCTTCCGGTAACAGCGGCCTACATGTACACAGACAACACCGCGGCCCCCGAGTATCCGGATTCTAACCTGGTGGCCCACGGCTTTACCGAACTTGTCGCCCACAACCCGGATTTCGGTGCCAAACTTTTGGGTACACTGACATTGGGCCCGGCCTCATTGCATGGCAACCTGGGTTTTTTAAAGCCCGGCAATGCCAAACCGGGATATGTCATCAATTATGACACCTTGGTCTTAGCCAACCCCGATACCAGTATTACTAATAATAGCGCCCTATATGATACAACTGATCCCGCCAGCTGGGTTAACCCGGCCGAACCTGGCACCGTGACCCGGGAAAATCAGGTCTTGTGGGGAGCGGGGATTGAAGTGGCCGCTGGTCCCTATGTCACGTTCTTAGTTGAAGCTTCGGGGGAAAAGGCCAAAAGCCAGACCTTTACCTGGGGCAGTCCCTCGCGCATTACTCCCGGCATCCGCTTTAACACCCCCGGCGGTTTTACCATGGACGGCGGCTGCGAATTCAAACTTTTCAATGGCTCCACCTCGCCCAACTGGAATGCGGTATTCGGGTTCTCGGTTACCTCGGGTACCATCAAGAAGTTCACGCCTCCTCCGGTTACCGCCATTGCCGGAAAGGTAATGATCGCCGGCACCGATTCCATGCTTGATGCCACGCTGACTTCGCCCGCCATCAACAATGGTGCGCCTATCATGCTGAAACCGGACGGCAGTTATTCCATCAACGTGCCAGCCGGAACTTACCGGGTCCGGGCCACGGCCGGAGATTCTTTCCTGTGGCAGGAAAAGGCGGTGACCATCACCGCCGGCCAGACCATGATAGTGGATTTCGGACTGCGGCGCAAGGAATTCCCCAAGGGCAACATCACCGGCAAGATTGTAGACAGCAAGACCGGTAACGCCATGGGGGCCACCATCAGTGTCTTTGGACCCGACAAGGTAATGGTAGGAACTCCGGCGGTCAGCGACCTGCTGAACGGAATATTCTCCATTAACCTGCCCCCCAATATCTACATGGTGCAGGTCCAGGCCGACGGATACAACACCGAGACCGCACCGGTGCCGGTCAATGACAAGCAGACCTTCATTCAGAATTTTTCGCTTAGGGCCATTCCCAAGAAGGGCGAGAAAGTGGTCTTGAACGGCATCAAGTTCAAGACCAACCGGGCCGACATCATTCCGTCCTCCTACAGCATCCTGGACGAAGCCGCCAAGATGCTGAAGAACAACCCCACCATCAAGGTGGAGATCGGCGGCCATACCGACAGCCGGGGCAGCGACGCCAAGAACCAGAGGCTGTCCGAGGCCCGGGCGGTGTCGGTGCGCAATTACCTGATCAACAACCAGGGCATTTCCGGGGACCGGCTGACCGCCAAAGGCTACGGGGAATCACTGCCCATAGCCAGCAACAAGACGGTCAAGGGCCGGGCGGAGAACCGGAGGATAGAGTTCGTGGTAATGAGCCAGCAGTGATCGGGGTCCACCGATTACTCCACAGAGACACAAAGGCACAGAGAGTATAAACATTTCTCTGGAAAAAGCGGCGCTTACAAAGTTAAGCGCCGCTTTTTTGTTTGACAATCGCACTGTTTTTGCGGTATCATTAAAGGTTATAAAGGGTAATTCCAACAATTTACAGGGTTTCCGCTGATGAAACAAATAGCTTTTTTCGAGGACGAGGGCTATAAAGGCCTCTATCCCCTGACCTGTCTGCGGCCCGTCTGGGGTATGCTTTTGGGAGGCTATTGCCTGAGGCATTCCTTACTCTTAAGGCTGGGCGCCAAGAAGGCTTATTATTGGGCCCTGCCCGAGCGTCAGGAGGTGCTGAAGGCCGCCGGACTGGAAGGCCAGGAGATCATTCAGGCCGGGCTTCCCCTGTTCCTGATCAACGGCCGGGCCAGGCTTACTGCCCGGACCGTGAACTGGCTGGCCAAGGCCGAGACAGACACAGTGATTCTCTCCGGCCGGACGGTGGAGGCCTTCAAGATATTCGATAAAAATCTTTTGGAACTGGTAAAGAATAGTCAGCCCACTGAAGGCTTCATAAATTCCCTGGTACCCAAAATGCGAAGTTTTGAGACCAAGGATGAGATATTCAGCCATCTGTGGGAACTGGTCAATTACAACAGCCGGGCTATTGCCGAAGACTTTGAACTTTTCAAGGACGGCGGGGTCAAGCTGACCAAAGGAGTTCACCTGATCGGCAAGCGCAAGGACGTCAAGATCGGCAAGGGGGCGCAGATCCTGCCGGGGGTGGTGTTGGACGCGACGTTAGGTCCCATCATCATCGACCAGAAAGCTAAGGTAAATCCGCCCAGCTACATTCAGGGGCCCTGCTTTATCGGGGCGGAATCATTGATAGACGGGACCAGGCTCCGGCCCGGAGTTTCCATCGGTCACCACTGCAAGATAGCGGGCGAGCTGGAAGAATCGGTCATCATGCACTATAGCAACAAGCATCACGACGGCTTTCTGGGCCACGCCTATCTCGGTTCCTGGGTCAACCTGGGGGCCCAGACCTGCAACTCCGACCTCAAGAACAATTACGGCAGCATCACGGTCTGGGCCGACGGTAAATTTGTGGATTCCAAGCAGATCAAGGCCGGCTGCTACATCGGCGACCACAGCAAGACCGCCATCGGCACCCTGATCAATACCGGGGCGGTGATCGGGACGGCCTGCAACGTCTTCGGCGGCCCGGTCAAAAAATACCTGCCGCCCTTCAGCTGGGGGTGCAGTGAAAAGCATTGGGAACACCAGCTGGACAAGGCCCTGGCCACCGCCCGGACGGTGATGGGCCGCCGGGGGCAGCAGCTTGACAGCTGGCAGGAAAAATTGCTGGGGAAAATATTCACCGAGTCCAAGCCCGACCGGGATAAATTATCGGTGGAGCATAGCAAATGAAAGCGGTGATAATGGCCGGAGGTTTCGGGACGCGGCTGCGTCCCCTGACCTGCACCCTGCCCAAACCCATGGTGCCGATGGTCAACCGCCCGATGATGGAGCACATCATCCGGCTGCTGGCCGGGCACGGCATCACCGACATGGTGGTGCTGCTGTTCCACCAGGCCCAGGCCATCTCGGGGCATTTCAAGGACGGGTCCGGTTACGGGGTGAATATCGAATACCTGAGGCCCGACGCCGACTACGGCACGGCCGGGGCGGTAGGCATGGCCCGGGACCTGCTGAAGGAGCCGTTCATAGTGATCTCCGGCGACCTGCTGACCGATTTTGATCTTTCAGATATAATCAAGAACCACGCCGGCAAAAAAGCCCTGGCCACCATCACTCTGACCCGGGTCCAGAACCCGCTGGAATACGGGATCGTGATCACCGATCCGGACGGGCGGATCGTGCGCTTCCTGGAAAAGCCAACCTGGGGCCAGGTATTCTCGGACACCATCAATACCGGTATCTATATGTTCCAACCGGAGATCTTTGATCTGATACCAAAGGCCCAGGAATTCGATTTTTCCCAGAACCTGTTCCCGGCACTGCTTCAGAAGAACCTGCCGCTTTACGGGCATGTAGCCTCGGGCTACTGGCGGGACGTGGGCAATATCGCGGAATACCGCCAAGCCCACTGGGACGTGCTCAAGGGCAATGTCAAGGTTGATGTGGACGGCGACAGGCTGAACCTGATCGGCAAGGACATTTGGGTAGGCAAGGGTTCCAGCATCCAGGCCAAAAATACCAACCTTTCCGGGGCCGTGATCCTGGGCCGAAACGTAAAAGTCGGGGCCGGTACCCATCTTCACGATGTGGTGATCGGCGACAACTGCCAGATCGGCCAGAACGCTTTCATCGAGCACTCCATCGTCTGGACGGACAGCATCATCGAGGACCGGGCCCGGGTAGCCGGGGCCATAATCTGCGATGGGGTGAAGATTTCCGAAGGCGCGGGAATAGCGCAGAACGCCATCATCAGCAGCCAGGTTTCCATTGGTGCCCGGGCCCAGGTGCTGGAGAACATCAAGATCTGGCCAGGCAAGGTGGTAGACGAGGATTCCATCCTGACCTCCAGCCTGATCTGGGGCGACCGCTGGCTGAAGGAATTTTTTGCCGGGCCGAGGGTGACCGGGCTGGCCAACACGGAGATGACGCCGGAATTTGCGGCCAAGCTGGGGGCGGCCTACGGAGCGCTGTTGGGACAAGGGGCTTTGGTGGCCACCAGCCGGGACGGGCACCCCGCCAGCCGGATGCTCAACCGGGCCCTGCTGTCAGGCTTGCTTTCCTCCGGGGTCAATGCCGAAGACCTGAGGTCCATGCCCATACCCCTGCTGCGCTACCAGCTGAAATCGGGCAAGGAGATGGGGGGCATCCACGCCCGCAAATCGCCGTTCGATCCAAAATTCGTGGACATCATATTTTTTGACGGAGACGGCAAGGACCTGCCGCCCTCCAAGGTAAAAAGCCTGGAGCGGCTGTTCCTGCGCGAGGATTTCAAGCGGGCCGAGCCCGACGACACCGGGCTACTGGAATTCCCCGAGCGGACCATCGAAAGCTACCGGGAGGGCCTGCTTTCCTACATCGACACCCAGGCCATTAAAACGGCCGGCTTCAAGATAGTGATAGATTACGCCTGCGGGGCGGCGGCCACCATCTTCCCCTCCATCTTGGGCGAACTGGGACTGGAGGTAGTGGCCCTTAACGCCCAGCTTAATCCCGCCAAAATCACCAAGACCAAGGAGGATTTCGAGCAGTCCCAGGCCGGGCTGGCCGAGGCGGTGAAGTCGCTCAAGGCCGATATCGGGTTTCTGCTGGACAGCGGGGCCGAGCGGGTGTTTCTGGTGGACGGCCGGGGTAGGATACTAAGCGGCGACGAGGCCATGCTGGCCGTTACCCTGCTGGTGCTGAAGAGCCAGAAGATTAAGGCCATGGCCGTGCCGGTGACGGCCTCCCGGGTTATCGAAGAGATGGCCCAAAAATACGGGGTCATTGTAAAACGCAGCCGGATAGACAACCGGTCTCTGATGGAGATGGCCTCAGGGGCGGAAGTGGGATTCATCGCCAGCCGCCGGGCGGGCTTCATCTTCCCAGAATTCCAACCAGCCTTCGACGCCATGCTGACCGTCTGCAAGATCCTGGAAATGATGGCCTTGTCCAAAACGAAGATGGAGGACCTTTATACCGAGATCCCCCAGAGTTTCCTGATCCGGAAGAACATCGTTTGCCACTGGAGCAAGAAGGGAGAGGTGCTGCGGGCGCTGATCGAGGAGACCAAGGCCCACCGGGAGCGGGAGATGATAGACGGGCTGAAGCTCTTCTTTGGCCGCGACTGGGTGCAGGTGATACCCGATCCCTACCGGGAGCTGTTCCATGTCAACGCCGAAGCTGACAGCCGGGAGCAGGCGGAGAAGATGGCGGAGGAGTATTTGGGCAAGATAGCGGCCAGACTGGGCTGACAGGGCACATTTGGGACGCAGAGTAACACAGATTAAATTCCAATTTGCCACAAGAAGCACAAAAACCACAAACTTATTTTAAACTCAATTTGTGTTATTAGTATTTTTCTCGGGCCAGGGAAGGATAATATAATCCCTGTCAATCAGTATCCAATAAAAATATCTAAAAAACCAATGGCTTTGAAAAATAAAATAATCCTGGCGCTGGCGGTTGTCCTGCTGGTCGTGATAGGACTGACGATCTACAATAATTTCTTCAGCCCGCAGGCCAGGATCAAGTCCACCATGGAACGGACGGTCAAGTTGTTCCTTAAAAAGGACCGGGCCTTCATCATGTCCAACATCGATGAGGAGTTCAGCCAGGGCGCCATGACCAGGGCCAAGGCCGACACCGCGCTGGCATTGTTCTTCATGGAATTTGAAAAGGTAAAAGTGGTGATGGATGACCAGAAGGTCCTGGTACAGGACGACACGGCGGTGGACACCATCAAGGTGATCGTGGTTGTCTCCCGGGGCGGGGAACAGGGATTTTTGCTGGGGTCGTTCGGGAACCCTTATCCCTTGGCGGTCAAGTTCAAGCATAAGGACAAGTGGAGGATAACCGGGGTCGAAGGTTTGCCTGGTCTTTAAAGGGTTTTAAGATCAAGGGTAGGCTGAGAGACACCGGATAAAGAAATGATTCGGTGTTTTTTGTTGGACCTCACCCCTGCAGCCGACAGTCGTACGCTCGCCGTGGGTAAGCAAATAAAAAGCATGAGAAAAGGGATATGTAATGAAGATAACTTTTCTTCCCAAGGATTTCATGATCAATGCCTGCAGGAAGGTCAACTCGAATATTGAGTCTGACTTTTTAGTGCGGGCTGTGAAGATCAAGAATACGACACCAGATACTGTTGAGATAAGCAAAATAGTATTTGATATTAAGATTAAGGGCAAAATTGTAAAAAAGATGGTCTATACCTCAGGATGTCTGAAATCTCTGACAAAAAAGCTTGCGGAAAGAGTGGCTCGCATTAGCAGTTCCCCGGCTCAAATATCTCAACTAATCTTAGGGACTGAAAAATTATGGGACAATGAGAACATGTCCACTGAAACAATTTTAAAGCCAGGTCAGGAAACCGGCATTCTACAAGAACATTTTAGAATTCTTAATCAAAAACCTGTTGATGAATGTGTTGTGTCCGTATATTATCTCCAGGACGGTAAAGAGAAAAAGGCGGTTTCCAGGATCCCGATCGTTAAGTATGAGAATAAAAATAGATATATATTTCCGCTGAAGGGGGCCTGGTTGGCTATCAACAATTACGATAATATTTATTTTCATCGCCAGTGGTATAGCCAGGAATTTGCCATGGACCTTATTCAGATAACCAATGATTTCAAGTTCTGTTCAAAAAAGAAGATCGCCAACAAAGATTATCCAGGTTACGGAAAGAACATCCATGCTATAGCTGACGGCAAGGTGGCAGAGTGCTTTAACGGTATCCCAGAAAATCCCCCGGGATTTGGTTCTCGTTTGGATAAACATGAATGGGGCAAGCTCAGAGAAAAATATGGGTTTGTTGCGGCGTTGACAGGCAATTATATAGTACTTAAGCATAACGGGAATGAATATTCTTTTTATGGGCATATCATACCCGGAAGCTTAAAGGTAAAAAAAGGCCAGACAATAAAACAAGGGCAAATTATCGGACGATTGGGTAACTCAGGCAATTCCGATGCCCCGCATCTTCACTTTCAGTTAATGAATGGGCCAAGCATATTGACTGGCCGGGGGTTGCCTTGCCGGTTCAATAATTTGAAGGACATTTGTGGAGAACTGGTGCCTTTCATCGAGGAAAACAATTCAATGGTGCATGCCGGATAGTATCTTGGGAAAGCACTCTTCCCAACAAGTTATCCATCAGAGGCGGGGAAAGTACTTAGAGGAAAAGTATTCAATTATCAACGAGACAATTCATGGAACATCAAATGCGGTTGCTGCCAGAGCTTTTTGAGGAGATGAGGTCTGGTAGAAAAGTCATAGAGATCCGTTTGAATGACGAAAAACGGCAAAAGTTAAAGGTCGGCGATACGATAATTTTCTACAAACTGCCGGAGGGCAGGGAAAAATTGAGCGTAAGGGTGCTGGAGCTGCTGCATTACAAGGATTTTAAAAGTCTTTACCAGAATTTTCCTTTTCACCAATTGGGCTGCAGCGGGAAAACTATGGAATGGATGATGGAAAATACTTATAAGATATATACCCGGGAACAGGAAGAAAAGTACGGAGCATTGGGGATCAGGATAGAGTTGTTGTCAGCATAAATACAGCAGAATTATAAACATGGCGTTTCCAAATCTAAAAAATAAGCACGCCCAGGAAGCGATGTTTGCCCCCCGTGACTTCATTGCCTATCAAAAAAAGAGGGGAAGGGGGACAAGTTTCAAAATACCGGACGGGATCATCCTTTGCTACCAGCCGGGCTTGATGAAACACATCCTGGAAAATCACAAGGCCACCAAGACCGATGAAATGTGCCGGGGCATGCTTTTACTGGATGAGACCGGCGGCCAGGTGGCCGTGATCGGCGGTTTTGGGTTTGGCGCTCCGGCGGCAGTGACGCGGGTGGAAGAATTGATAGCTTGGGGCGTTAAAAAGTTCATCTCCATTGGCACCGCCGGAACTTTGCAGAAGGACATCAGGATCGGCGACCTAATCGTTTGCGACAGGGCCATCAGGGACGAGGGGACGTCATACCATTACCTGAAGCCGGCAAAATATTCCTGCGCTTCCAGGAAGCTGACTTCAAAGATAAAAAAGACGCTGGATGGACTTAAATTCAAATATACCACCGGGACCAGCTGGACTATTGATGCTCCTTACCGGGAAACGGTGGCCGAGGCCGGGCAGTATCAGAAAGAAGGGGTGGCCACGGTGGAGATGGAGGCCTCCGCCTTGTTCGCGGTGGCGCAATACCGCAAGGTGGAATTGAGCGCCTTATTCACCATCAGCGATTCTTTGGCCGAAATGCAATGGAAGCCGAAGTTTCATTTAAAAAAGACCGACAAGGGTTTGGAGACGATATACAAGGTGGCTTTAACGGCGTTACTTGATTAGTTGAATGAGAAAACAATTTAAAAGGATTAAATAAATGTCCGAACATTTTGAACAGGTGCCGGAGCGGGCCGAGCGGCTCCACAAGCTGGAAGAACTCCGCAAACTGGGGATCAACCCCTATCCCGCCAAATACCAGGCCACCCATACCGCCGCCCAGATACTTAAGGACGCCGAGCAGTTCATCGTTTCCCAGGAAATGATGGACATCGCCGGACGGATCACCGCTGTGCGGGGGCACGGCAAAGCCTCGTTCTTCCAGCTGTCCGACCCCAGCGGCAAGATCCAGTGCTACGCCAAGCTGGACATAGTCGGGGCCGAAGCCTACCAGGCCTTCAAACTTTACGACATCGGCGACTTCGTCGGCGTTAAGGGCCCGGTGTTCAAGACCCACACCGGAGAGTTCACCGTCCAGGCCCAGAAGCTGACCCTGCTGTCCAAGTCGCTGCTGCCCCTGCCGGAAAAATACCACGGCCTGCAGAACGTAGACACCCGGTTCCGCAAGCGCTACCTGGACCTGATCGCCAACCCCGAGGTCAAGGAGCTGTTCGTCAAAAGGACGAAGTTCGTCAAATCCCTGCGGGATTTCCTGGATTCCAAGGGCTTCATGGAGGTGGAGACCCCGGTGATGGAGCTGGTCCCCGGCGGAGCCGACGCCCAGCCCTTCATCACCCACCACAATACTTTGGACCTGGACCTTTTCCTGCGGATCTCGCTGGAGCTGCACCTGAAGCGCCTGATCGTGGGCGGATACGAGAAGGTCTACGAGATCGGGCGGGTGTTCCGCAACGAGGGGATGAGCACCCAGCACCTGCAGGAGTTCACCTTAATGGAATTCTACTGGGCCTATGTGGATTACCAGACGCTGATGGACTTCACCGAGGAGATGTACTGCCACATTGTCAAGGAAACCTTCGGGACCCTGGAGATAAAGTACCAGGACCAGATCCTGAATTTCAACCGTCCCTGGCCCCGCTACGATTACCGCCAGCTGCTGATAGACAAGGCCGGAATAGACCTGGACAAATTCCCCACCGCCGAATCACTGAAGCCCGAACTGGAGAAGCACGGCATCAAGCCCGATCCCAAGCTGGGCCGGGGCCGGCTGATAGACCAGCTCTACAAGAAGATGATCCGGCCCAACCTGGTCCAGCCCTGCTTCCTGATAGACCATCCTTTGGACATCTCGCCTTTGGCCAAGAAGCACGCCGACCGGCCAAATTACACCCAGCGCTTTCAGCCCATCTTCGCCGGGGCCGAGATCGGCAACGCCTTTTCGGAACTTAACGATCCGCTGGACCAGAGATCACGGTTCGAGGAACAGTCCCGGCTCCGGGAAAAGGGCGACGCCGAGGCCCAGATGTACGACGCCGATTTCGTGGAAGCCTTGGAGCACGGCATGCCGCCCTGCGGCGGGTTCGGGGTGGGGATAGACCGGTTCTTTGCCATCGTCAGCAACTCGGAGACGGTGCGCGAGGTGGTGTTCTTCCCGACCATGAAACCGGAGTGACCCGAACAATTAACAATTCACAGTTTACAATTTACAGTTTACAGTCGGTTAAATGTCCTACGAATTTTTCATAGCCAAAAGATATTTCAAGGCCAAACGGCGGACCGGGTTCATCTCGGTGATGAGCGTCCTTTCCTTTGCCGGGGTGACGGTGGGCGTGGCCGCCCTGTTGACGGTGCTTTCGGTGATGAACGGAGCCCAGACCGAACTGCGCAACAAGATCCTGGGCACCACCGCCCACGTGATAGTGCTGAAATACCAGAACCAACCCATCACCGGATACCGGGAGCTGGTTCCCCAGATCAACGCCCTGCCCGAGGTGATAAGCAGTTCGCCCTTCATCTACACCAAGTGCATGGTGGCCAAAAGGGACAAGGTGGACGGGCTGGTGCTGCGGGGGGTGGATCCGGAGCTGGAGCACGGGGTCACCGACATTTCCCGGAACATGGTGGCCGGGGAGCTGAAGTTTGACACCATGTACGCCGGCCTGCCGGGGATCATCCTGGGGCTGGACCTGGCCGACCGGCTGGGGGCCTACCTGGGCGACACCCTGACAGTAACCTCGTCCCAGTCGATGAAGCAGACCCCCTTTGGGCTGATCCCCAAGACCAGGCGCTTCATTTTGACAGGGATCTTTGACGCCGGGATGTACGAGTACAACTCCACCCTGGGATACATCGGGCTGGACCAGGCCCAGAGTTTTTTGGAGATGGGCCCGGCTGTCACCGGGATAGAGGTAAGGATAAAGGACATCTACCAGGCCCCGGAGGTCGGCAAGAAGATCACCACACTGCTGGGTCCGCAATACCGTTATAATGACTGGATACACCTGAATTGGAGTTTGTTCTCGGCCCTGAAGCTGGAGAAGACGGCCATGTTCCTGATCCTGGCCCTGATCATCATCGTGGCGGCCCTGAACATCATCAGCAGTCTGATCATGACCGTGATCGAGAAGACCCGGGAGATCGGGATACTTAAATCCATGGGGGCCACCTCCAAAAGCATCATGAAGATATTCATGTTCCAGGGGCTGCTGGTGGGCGGCATCGGAACGGCGCTGGGAATGGGGCTGGGATATGCGCTGTGCCTGCTTTTGGCCAGATACCAGTTCGTGACCCTGCCGGCCGACGTTTATTTCATCAACAAGCTGCCGGTGCAGATGCAGGCCGGGGACTTTGTCCTGGTCTCGGTTTCCACCATACTGATAACTTTCCTGGCGGCCCTTTATCCGGCTTACAAAGCCTCGCGGCTGGATCCGATCGAGGCGATAAGGTACGAATGAAACTGAAAAACAACCCTTCGACAAGCTCAGGGTAAAAAGCAGAAATCAGAAGGCAAAATAATAATCCTTTGAAAAATTCAGGACTAGAAGGCAAAATGCATATATCAAATATTAAAATGCCGAATCCCAAATACCAAATTATACTTGTTGCAACGATTTTCTTCGGGCTATTTTCCTCTGTCCATGCCGCGCTGAACCAGGAATATCTGCTGGGCGAGAAGATTGACACGGGCCAAGATCATAGTCTACAGCACCGTCGGGCAGATCCGGCCTATAGCCGCCAAGGTCAAAGCCAAGTCCCGGGACAGCGTGATCACCAGCGATTACCTGTATAAGGTGGAATACGAGAAATCCATCAAAGGCCCATTAAATCCCAAGGCCAAGGACAGGGCCATTTACATCCTGCAGACCGATGAGTATAAAAGCGACAAGCGCATTTTGACCGAAGGTCAAAAGGTTTTGCTCTTCTTGTCGCCAACCACTGCACCCGCAAGCTATCTGTCTAAGAATATGATCAGCCCCAGAACCTGTTACGGCCTTTTCGGCGGAAAGCAGGGGGCGGTGGTTCTGTCCGAGACCGATCTGCCGATCTATACCAAGGCTATTGGCGGTTATATGGATGCCAAAAAGGCCAAACCCAAACAGCGCCCGGCCAAATGGGCGGCCCTGCTGGGGCAGGAACCGGCCGGGATCAGGGAGAGCGCGTTGTCGGAACTTTTGGGAACGGTCTATTATCCGGCCGAGCCGGCCCTGATCAGGATACTGGGAGATTCCAACCTTTCCTCGCTGGCCTTCCAGAATCTGCAGAACTATTCCCCGGATTCCCTGTCCCTGCATCTGGACAGCCTGATGGTTCACAAGAAATCCAAGGCCCGGATAGTGAAGATCAATCTCCTGAAGGTCATCGCCCCCATCCGCCAGGAACAGGTTTTCAAGCACCTGCTGAAATCGCTGAAGGACGATGATTTCGAGATCCGGGCCTGCGCCGCCCGGGGCCTGGACGGCTGGAACGACAAGAAGGCGGTGAAATCCCTGAAGAAAGCTCTGGAGGACGAGGATGATTACGTGCGCCTGGCGGCCTGCGAGGCCTTGCTGAAGCAGGGTTTTAAGATAGAGAAGAAAGAGGGCGGGAGGTACAAGATAACCGGGGAGCCCCAAAAGTAACCTCTCCCTTTTATCCCTCCCCTGGGAGGGGAGGGAAGACTGTGACCTCTCCCCTTCCAGGGGAGAGGCAGGAGAGAGGTCAAAATGATATCACGCATTACCCCTTGCTATGCCAATTAAACCTAAACAAAGCGTAACCCGTTTTCAGAGAGTGAACCCGGAAAAACTGGCCCTGGCCAAGGCGATGCGCCGCAATATGACCTTGGCCGAACGCTGTTTTTGGAATGCAGTAAGGGCCAACAAGATCGATGGCATGCATTTTCACCGTCAGCAGGTCATAGATGGATTCATTGCCGACTTTTATTGCGGCGACCAGAGACTGGTGGTGGAGATAGACGGCGGGATCCATGAAACTCAGAAAGATAACGACAATAAGAGAGAAATGGCTTTAAAGAAAAACGGATTGAGGATCATACGGTTCTCAAACCAAGAAGTGATCAACAACATTGGTCTGGTCCTTCAAAAATTGAAAAATTATGTCAGGGAAATATAAACCAGGCAACGGGCATTATTTTATCCGCCTACGCAGAACACCACCCCGATTTATCGGGGTGGATGAATGCGATAGAAAAGATGCTTCCACCTGCGCTTACGCTTCGGCGGACAGGTCGGCGGATGTCGCCGACAACATAAAGCGGATAACCCAGCCCACGGCGGGGTAACTTAGGTCTTGGTACCACGGGCTATGCCCGTGGGGCTCCATAAACAAAAATCTTTAATATAAACGTAATTGGAACACATGTCAAACAACACTGAAAAAATGATCCGGAACATAGCCATCATCGCCCACGTGGACCACGGCAAGACCACCCTGGTGGACGCCCTGCTCCGGCAGAGCGGCACATTCCGAGACAACGAAGAAGTGCCGGAACTGGTAATGGACTCCAACCCCCTGGAACGGGAGCGGGGGATCACCATCTTCTCCAAGAACGCCTCCATCCATTACCGGGGCTACAAGATCAACATCGTGGACACGCCGGGCCACGCCGATTTCGGCTCCGAGGTGGAGCGGGTGCTCTCGATGGTGGACGGCGTGCTGCTGCTGGTGGATGCGGTGGACGGCCCCATGCCCCAGACCCGCTTTGTGCTCTCCAAATCGCTGAAGCTCCATTTAAAGCCCATCGTGGTGATCAACAAGGTGGACCGGGCCGAGGCCCGGCCCCACTGGGCGCTGGACCAGATCTTCGACCTGTTCGTTTCGCTGGACGCCACCGACGAGCAGCTGGATTTCCCGGTGGTCTATTCCTCGGGCAAGAACGGCACCGCCACCAACGACCTGCAGCATCCCCAGCAGAACATCCTGCCGCTTTTAGACACCATTGTGGACAAGGTGCCGGAGCCCGAGGGCAACCCCGGCGAGCCCTTCCAGATGCTGGTGACCTCCATCGACTACAACGACTACGTGGGCCGGATGGCCATCGGCCGCATCCTGCACGGCTCCATCAAAGTGACGGGTAAGGTTTCCCGGATCAGGCGCGACGGCAGCATCGAGACCGGCAAGATCACCAAGCTCTACGGCTTTGAGGGACTGAAGCGGATCGAGATCCAGGAGGCCGGCTCCGGCGACATCGTGGCCATGGCCGGTTTCGAGGACGTGGACATCGGCGAGACCATCGCCGACCCCGAGAAGCCCGAGGCTTTGCACTATGTGGACATTGACCTGCCCACCATCGCCATGCTGTTCTCGGTGAACACCAGCCCCTTTGCCGGGCAGGAGGGCCAGTACGTGACCTCCCGCCAGCTGCGGGACAGGCTGTACCGGGAGCTGAAGGCCAACGTGGGGCTTAAGGTGGACGACACCGGCTCCCCGGATTCGCTGAAGGTCTCGGGACGGGGCGAACTGCACCTTTCCATTCTGATCGAGACCATGCGGCGGGAGGGCTACGAACTGGCGGTCTCCCGGCCCGAGGTGATCATGCGGGAGATCGAGGGCAAGCTGTGCGAGCCCTTTGAATACCTGGTGATAGACGTGGACGACGCCTATGTGGGCCCGGTGATGGAGCGGCTGGGCGGGCGCAAGGCCGAGATGCAGAACATGAAGGCCGACGGCAAGGGCCGCACCCGGCTGGAATTCATCATACCGGCCAGGGGCCTGATAGGCTTCAGGGGCCAGTTCCTGACCGACACCCGGGGCACCGGGATCATGCACCACAATTTCGAAAGCTACCAGCCCTACAAGGGAGAGATCAACACCACCCAGAACGGGGTGCTGGTGGCCATGGAGACCGGGGTGGCCGCCTCCTATTCGCTGGACGGCATCCAGGAGCGGGGGATGATGTTCGTGGGGCCGGGCGACAGGGTCTACGAGGGCATGATAGTGGGCGAACGGCCCAAGGAGAACGACCTGGTGGTCAACCTGACCAAGGCCAAGAAGCTGGGCAACCAGCGGTCCTCCGGCTCGGAGGATGCCATCCGGCTGACCCCGCCCAAGATCATGACCCTGGAGGAGGCGCTGGAGTTCATCGCCGACGACGAGCTGGTGGAGGTGACCCCCAAGTCCATCCGGCTGCGCAAGAAGATCCTTTCGGACATTGACCGCAGAAGGTCGCGGCGGGTGAAGCCCGGAGCCGAGAACGAGGAGTAGATCCTCCAGAACTTTCACGAAAGAGACTTTATGAGCATCACCAAAAAGAACGTGGCCTGGATGACACTGACCGGAGGCCTGGTCATCTTCGTGCTGAAGCTGGCGGCCTATTATCTCTCGGGCTCGGTGGCCCTGCTTTCCGACGCCTTGGAATCCATCGTAAATCTGTTGGCTTCGGGGCTGATGATCTACGCCGTCTACCTTTCCGAGGAACCGGCCGACCGCACCCACAATTACGGACATCAGAAAGTGGAGAACATCTCCAGCCTGATCGAAGGGATACTGATCCTGGTGGCCGCGGTGATGATAGCCGAAAAAGCGGTGGGCCGGCTGATAAGGCCGGCGGCGCTGACCAATGTCAATGTGGCGCTGATGATCTCCCTGGCCGCCACCTCCCTGAACGGCCTGCTTTCCTGGCTGCTGCTGCGGACCGCCCGCAAGTTCGGGTCCCTGGCCCTGGAGGGGGATTCCAAGCACCTGCTTTCCGACGTGCTGTCCTCGGTGGCGGTGGTGGTGGGTCTGGCGGTGGCAAAACTTACCGGCTGGTATTTCCTGGATTCGGTCCTGGCCCTGGCCGTGTCCGGCCTGCTGATCAAGATGGCCATCGAACTGATGAAAAAATCCTCCACCGGACTGATGGACCAGTCCTGCCCGGAGGAGGAGGCCCGGATCATCGAGGTCTTGAAGCGGCACGACCAGCTGTTCGTGGACTTCCACGACATCAAGACCAGGCGCAGCGGCAACCGGGTCTTTGCCGAGTTCCACCTTTCGGTGAAGGGCGATAAAACGGTGGAGGAGGCCCATAACCTGACGGACCATCTGGAGGAAGAACTGGGCCAGGAGCTGCCCGAGGTCAGCCTGACCATCCATGTGGAGCCGCCCCAGCACTAATAAAGTAAGGGCAGGTTTTAAACCTGCCCCAACAGAAAGCAAGGACATGGCATGCCATGTCCCGACAAAGAAAGAAGAAATGCAAAAGATCACTTTACGCAAGAATCAGGAACGCCGGATCAAGTCCGGGCATCCCTGGGTGTTCTCCAACGAGATAGACAAACTGCCGGACAACCTGACGCCGGGGCAGACCGCCCAGGTCTACGACAGCCGGGGCTACATAGTTGGCTCCGGGTTCTACAATCCCAAATCGCTGATCGCCGTCCGGCTGTATACCCGGGGCGCCCTGGAGCTGGACCTGGAATTGATGGTCACCAAGATATCCGCTGCCGCCCGGCTCAGGCAGTCCGTGTATCCCGGAAGCTCGGACTACCGCCTGCTGTACGGCGAGTCCGACGGCCTGCCCGGCCTGCTGGTGGACCGTTACGGCGACCAGCTGGTGATGGAGATCATGTCGCTGGGAATGGACATCCGGCGGGACCTGATCGTGGAAGCCCTGACCGAAGTGCTGCACCCGGCCTGCATCTATGAGCGGAGCGACAGCTACTCCCGGGTGCTGGAAGGCTTACGGGAGACCGAAAGCGTGCTGCTGGGGGCGCTTAAGCCCGAGGTGGTGATAGAGGAGAACGGGCTGAAATTCGCCGTCAACATCAAGCACGGCCAGAAGACCGGGTGGTTCTACGACCAGCGCGACAACCGGCTGGCCCTGCGCCAGTATGTAAAGGGCAAGAGCGTGCTGGACTGCTTCTGCCACACCGGGGGCTTTGCCCTTAACGCCGCGGCCGCCGGGGCCAAATCCGTCCTGGGGCTGGACATCTCGGACCGGGCGATCGAGCAGGCCATCAAAAGCGCCGGGCTGAACAACCTTTCGGGCCTCTGCCAGTTCGAGTCGGCCGATGTGCTGCACACCTTAAAGGAGCGGGTGGAGAGCGGGGAAAAATACGACGTGGTGATCCTGGATCCGCCGGCCTTCGCCAAGAACAAGAAATCCATCGAGTCGGCCCTGAAGGGCTACAAGGAGATAAACTTAAGGGCCATGAAACTGCTGTCCCCCGGCGGGATCCTGCTTTCCTGCTCCTGCTCCTACCACGTGGACGACGAGCAGTTCAAGGTGATGCTGGTGGACGCTGCCCGGGACGCCAACCGGACACTGAAACTGCTGGAGTTCCGGCACCAGTCCAAGGACCATCCGGTGCTGCTGGCCTGCCGGGAGACCCAGTACCTGAAGTGCGCCATCATGGTGGTGGAGTGATCCTTCGGAAACCATGCAGGGTGTCTTGCTCAGGACAGACCTCTACCTGCCTGACGGCTTCCACTTTCGTTCGCAATGATATTTTGCATGTCTCAGTGCAAGCTCTCCCCGCATCGGGGAGGGAGTGAGGGTGAGGTCAGGTGCCCAACCGTTAACAGAGATTCTATACTTCAAATACATCGTACAAGGGAAATAGCAATCATTTCATTTTTTAAAAATCCCAGGGGTTATTTACAGACCCGATGGCAAGCACCCGGCGGATACCGCCAGGTGCTTCTTATCGCCTTTCCCCTGATCCTGTCCACCGGTTCCTGGGCGGTCCAGCATTTTGTGGACCGGATGTACCTGGCCTGGTATTCACCAGAGGCCCTGGCTGCGGCCATGCCGGCCGGGATGCTGAACTTTGCGGTGATGACCATCTTCCTGGGGACGGTGGGTTACGCCGGAACCTTCGTGGCCCAGTATTACGGGGCCAAGCAGAACAAGCAGATCGGTCCGGTCATCTGGCAGGCGGTCTATGTGGCGGCGGCCGGGTCCATCGCGGTAATGCTGCTGATCCCCTGGGCCGGAGCCATCTTCAAGGCGGTGGGGCACGACCCGCTGGTCCAAAAGTACGAGACCACATATTTCGCCATACTCTGCGCCGGGGCCTTTCCGGCCCTGGTGTCCTCGGCCCTGTCCGGGTTCTATTCCGGGCTGGGAAAGACCATGCCGGTGATGTGGATCAACCTGGGGGCCACCGCGGTCAACGTGGTCTTCGATTACCTGATGATCTTCGGCCACGGCGGCTTCCCCGAGATGGGCATGGCCGGGGCCGCCTGGGCCACGGTCTTCTCGGCGGTGTTCTCGGTCATCGCCTATTCGGCGCTGATCTTCAGGCCGGGATACAACCGGGCCTTCCATACCTTAAGCGGCTGGAGGCTGGACCGGACCAAGCTCTCCGCCCTGCTCAAATACGGATTTCCCAACGGGGTCCAGTTCTTTCTGGACATGAGCGGGTTCACCTTCTTCATCCTTTTAGTGGGGCGGCTGGGCAGCGACAATCTGGCGGCCACCAACATCGCCTTCAACGTCAACACCATCGCCTTCATGCCGATGATCGGCTTCGGCATCACCGCCTCGGTGCTGGTGGGGCAGTACCTGGGCCAGGACGACCCAGAGACCGCCCAGTACAGCGTCTATTCCGGGTTCCACATGACCTTCGTCTACATGACTGCAGTGGCCCTTCTGTATTTCTTCTGGCCCCAGGTCTTTCTGATGCCCTATGCCGCCCATGCCGATCCCGTCCGGTTCGAGGCCATCCGCCGGACCACCATCATCCTGCTGCGCTTCGTGGCGGTCTATTCCCTGTTCGACGGCTTCAACATCATATTCTCCTCAGCCATCAAGGGGGCCGGCGATACCAAGTTCGTGATGTACATGCTGCTGATCCTGTCCCTTTTTACCCTGGTCGTTCCCAGCTACCTGGCCCTCGCCGTCTTTGGAGCCGGGATATACACCGCCTGGACAATCGCTTCGGCCTATGTGGTGATACTGGGGCTGGCCTTTTATTTCAGGTTCCGGGGCGGCAAATGGAAGGGGATGCGGGTGATAGAGCCTCTGGCTCCGTCGCTGATCATCCACCCGGAGTCGCCGGCGGTGGAGTGATCCATCGGCCGCCGTATTTGAATTGACAGCTATAAAAATTTATGGTAAAATCAAAATTCTGTACTAAGATTACACGATGTTTATTGTGTAATCTTCTTTTTTGGCCATTGCCCACGAAATTCACGAAACAACACCAAATACTTTAAGGTCATTTTTTGTGCGTTTCGTGCCTGCGCGCTGAAGCCCCGCCACACTTCGACTTAAACTTCGGCAAGCTCAATTCGGCGGCTCAGTGTCCGGCGGAGCGTGGCACGGGAATAACGCACTGGGGCACACCTCTCTCCTCCCAGGGGAGAGGCGAAGGAGAGGGGTCAAACTCTGGTAATTCAGCATCAACATTACAGGTATAATATGAACATCATAGTCTGCATCAAACAGGTGCCGGACACCACCGATGTCCGGATAGACCCGGCCACCAACACCCTGATCCGGGAGGGCGTGCCGTCCATCATCAACCCCTTCGACATGTATGCCATCGAGGAGGCCTTGAGGATCCGGGAAAAACTGGGGGGCAAGGTCACCGTCATCTCCATGGGGCCGCCCCAGGTGATCGAGGCCCTCAAGGAAGCCGTATCCATGGGGGTGGACGAGGCGGTGCTGCTCTCCGACCGGGCCTTTGCCGGGGCCGACACCTGGGCCACCAGCTATACTTTGTCGCTGGGGATCAGAAAAATTGGGAATTGTGACATAGTGCTCTGCGGCAAGCAGGCCATCGACGGCGACACCGCCCAGGTCGGTCCCGGGGTGGCCGAGTTCCTGGACATCCCCCAGGTGACCTACGTCAAGAAGATCGAGGAGATCAGCGATAAGAAGGCCAAGGTCTGGCGGATGACGGAGGACGGCTACGATGTGGTTGAGACCAGCCTGCCGGTGGTGTTCACCGTGGTCAAGGAGATCAACGAGCCCCGGCTGCCCTCGCTTAAAGGCAAGATGCGGGCCAAATCGTACCAGACCACCATCTGGAAGGCGGCCGACATCGGGGCCGACGAGAAGAACATCGGGCTGAACGGCTCGCCCACCAACGTGGTCAAGATCTTCACCCCGCCGGCCCGGACCGGGGGAGTGCTGCTGCAGGGCGATGTCAACGAAGCGGTGGCCGCCGTGGTCAACGGACTCAAGCAACAGCAGATCATCTGACCAGAATACTAAATACTGAATACTGAATACTGAATACGGGAGACTGGATACTGGATACAGAAAGCCATATTGTAAATTCAATATTCTGTCTTCCATCTTCTACAGGAGCAAAATGAGCGATATAGAGATCATCCAGGACAAATGCGTGGGCTGCGGAGCCTGCCTGTCATCCTGCCCCTACGGGGCCATCAACCTAAAGGACAACCTGGCGGTTATTGACGACGACAAGTGCACCCTGTGCGGGGCCTGCGTCTCTTCCTGCGGCTTCGACGCCATCCTGCTGCGCCAGGACAAGGTGGAGAAGGCCGACATCAGCGGGTATCACGGGGTCTGGGTCTTTGCCGAGCAGAAGGCCGGGGTGGTCCAAAGCATAGCCTACGAACTGCTGGGTGAGGGCCGCAAGCTGGCCGACACCCTGGGGGTGGAACTTTCGGCCGTCATCCTGGGTAACAGCATAGAGCAAGCCTGCCGGGAGCTGGTCTTACGCGGGGCCGACAATGTATATTCGGTGTCCCATCCGTCCCTGGAGAACTTCTGCGACGAGCCCTACTCCGTCATCCTGGCCGGCCTGATCGACCAGCACCAGCCGGAGATAGTGCTCTGCGGAGCCTCCACCATCGGCCGGGCATTGATCCCCCGGGTGGCTATCAAGGTCCACACCGGGCTGACCGCCGACTGCACCGCTTTGGCCATCGACGAGGAGAAGAGGATACTGCTGCAGACCCGGCCGGCCTTCGGCGGGAACATCATGGCCACCATCATCTGCCCCAACCACCGGCCCCAGATGGCCACCGTCCGCCACAAGGTGATGAAGGAGGCCGTCCCCGACAACTCCCGGAAGGGTAAGGTGATCAATGTTCCCTACGACCAGAAGATGCCGGCCTCCCGCACCTCGGTTCTGAAAGTGGTGGAGGAGCTCACCAGCATGGTTAAGCTGACCGAGGCCGACATCATCGTCTCCGGCGGCCGGGGGATGAAGGGCCCGGAGAACTTCAAGCTGATAGAGGCCCTGGCCAAATCCCTGGGCGGGGCGGTGGGCGCCTCCCGGGCGGCGGTGGATTCCGGATGGATCCCCTATTCCCACCAGGTGGGCCAGACCGGCAAGACGGTGGCCCCCAAGCTCTACGTGGCCTGCGGCATCAGCGGGGCCATCCAGCACCTGGTGGGCATGCAGTCGTCCGACTGCATCATCGCCATCAACAAGGACCCCGACGCCCCCATCTTCAAGGTGGCCAATTTCGGCATCGTGGGGGATGTGTTTGAGGTTGTCCCGGCCCTGACCAAGAAGCTGCAGGAAACCTGCGGCAAATAAAAGAAAGGCAAAAATGTCGGATTTTACCGGAATGGGCGGTGCCCTGACCGTCTGCGTGATTTCCCAGAGCATAGTCTTCATCGCCTTGGCTATAATGGCCGGGGTGATATATATGGTGGGAATCATGGCCGGCAGAAACGACCAGCCGGTGGTCCATCCCCTGGGCGGCCCGGCGCCTGAGATACCGGCAGTATATGTGAATGAGGCCGGGGACGAGGAGGAGCTGGCCGCCATTGTGATGGGCGCATTGTCGTCGGAGCTTGGCGTTGAACCCGGATCCGCCGCCATCTCCCAACCGGAGAGGAATGCCTCCGGTCCGGAAAGCTCGTGGCGGATAGTCTCCCTGCAGGAAGCGGCCCAAAGGAGCAACCTTAAATGAGCATCATTTTTGAACACCTGTCAAAGCTGATCCAGATGTCCGGGATGACTAATCTCTCCCTGGGCAACGGCATCATGATCCTGGTCTCGCTGGTGCTGGTGTACCTGGCGATCTTTAAGGGCTTCGAACCGCTGCTGCTGCTGCCCATAGGTTTCGGGGCCTTTTTGGCCAACCTGCCGCTGTCCAACGTGGTGGGGCCGGAGGGCCTGCTGACCATGATCTATAACGTGGGCGTTTCCACCGAGGTGCTGCCCACCATGATGTTCATGGTGATAGGCGCACTCACGGATTTCGGGCCGCTGCTGGCCAATCCCATCACCTTTCTCCTGGGCGCGGCCGCCCAGTTCGGAGTGTTTGCCGCCCTGCTGATAGCGGTTTCGCTGGGTTTCAGTCTGCCCGAGGCGGCGGCCATCGGCATCATTGGCGGGGCCGACGGCCCCACCGCCATCTTTACCGCCGGCAAGCTGGCCCCGCACCTGCTGGGACCGATCGCGGTGGCGGCCTACACCTACATGTCTCTGGTGCCTCTGATCCAGCCGCCCATCATGCGGCTGATGACCACCAAAAAGGAGCGGACCACCGAGATGAAGCAGCTGCGGCAGGTCAGCCACCGGGAGCGGATCGTGTTTCCCATCGCCATCTCCATCATCACCGCCCTGCTGCTGCCCCAGGCCATCGCCCTGATAGGGACCATGATGCTGGGGAACATCATCCGGGAGAGCGGAGTAACCGAGCGGCTTTCCAAGACCCTGCAGAACGAGCTGTGCAACATCGTTACCATCCTGCTGGGGGCCTCGGTGGGGTCCACCATGGAGGCCGCCAATTTCCTAAGTTTCTCCACACTAAAGATAGTGTTGCTGGGGCTGGTAGCTTTTAGTTTCAGCACCTTCGGGGGGATGCTGCTGGGAAAATTGTTCTACCTCCTGAGCGGCGGAAAGATCAACCCCCTGATCGGATCGGCCGGGGTCTCGGCGGTGCCGATGGCGGCCCGGGTGACCCAGGTGGAGGGACAGAGGGAGAACAAGCACAACTTTCTTTTGATGCACGCCATGGGGCCCAACGTGGCCGGGGTGCTGGGGACGGCCATGGCGGCCGGGGTGCTGATCTCGTTACTGAAGTGAAATCATCGTCTTCATCTGGTATGGATGAAACAGGGGTCTTTTATGGGACGCCGATTTGCGCAGATTAGGCAGATCTTTTTTGGAGAGGCTAAGTCTAACCTGAGGTATTATCAGTTTCTCCAAAATAATTCCTGTCCTTCATGGATTCCTTATAATGTAAATCTTAAAAAATAAATTTATAGAAGGGCGCAACAATGTCTCACGGAAAAGTACGGTTCAATACCCTGGCGGTGCACGGGGGCGGGATGCAGGACCTGAGCAAGATCAAGCCGGTCTCCATGCCGATCTACCAGTCCTCGGAGTTCGTCTTCAATTCGGCCGAGCACGGCGCGGCGGTGATGTCCGGCCAGGAGCCGGGCTTTGTTTATTCCCGGCTGGGCAACCCCACCTGCCAGGATTTTGAAAAGCGGCTGGCCCTGCTGGAAGGAACCGACGACGGCCTTTCCTTCGCCTCGGGCATGGCGGCCATCGCGGCCATAGTCTTCACCTACTGCCGTCCCGGAGACAACATCATCTCCTCGGCCCCCATCTACGGCGGCACCTTCGGGCTGTTCAAGGACCTGCTGCCCAAGATGAACATCGAGATCATCTACGTTCCGGCCAACGACATCCACAACCTGCTGGACAAGAAGATCAACGACCGGACCAGGCTGGTCTACCTGGAGACTCCGGCCAATCCCACTTTAGATATAGTAGACCTGGTTGAAACCATCAAGGCGGCCAAGGCCCGCAAGATAACCGTGGCGGTGGACAACACCTTCGCCACGCCCTGCCTGCAGAAGCCGATCCAGATGGGAGCCGACATCGTGATGCACTCGGCCACCAAGTACATCTGCGGACACGGCGACACCACCGGCGGAGTGGTGGTGGCCTCCAAGGCCGAGATCGACAAGATGAAGCCCATCGCCTACAAGAACCTGGGCGGCAGCATGGCGCCCTTCACCGCCTGGCTGATGTCCCGCGGCCTGCAGACCCTGCCTTTGAGGGTGGAGCGCCATTCCCAGAATGCCATGATCATCGCCAAGTTCCTGGAGAAGCATCCCAAGGTGGAAAAGACCTGCTACCCCGGTCTGGAGTCCTGTCCTTCCCACGCCGTGGCCAAGAAGCAGATGAGCGGCGGTTACGGCGGAGTGCTGGCCATAGACATCAAGGGCGGGCGCGAGGCCGGCCGGAAGTTCCAGAACAACCTCAAGCTCTGCAAGCTGGCGGTCAGCCTGGGCAGCGTTGACACCCTGGTCACCCACCCGGCCTCTACCACTCATCTGTCTTATTCCGAGGCCGACCTGGCTTCTTTGGGGATGACCCCGGGCTTCGTGCGGATCGCGGTGGGCATTGAGGATCCCCAGGATGTGATTGAGGACTTGGACCAGGCGCTCTCTAAAATCTGAAGCCTTAATACTGAAGATCCGAAGATCCGAAGCTGAGAAGATGGGAGGATCAGAAAAGAAAACAGAGCATAGCTTCGGATTTTCAAATCTTCTCAACTTCTGTGAGAAGCGCCTGTAGCTCAGCTGGATAGAGCGTCGGACTTCGAATCCGCAGGTCGCCCGTTCGACTCGGGCCAGGCGCACCAAGACTTTGGGAACAGGTGACCGGGAATTGATTTTAGGGAACAGATGATTAGTATCGGGTAGGCGGCAGAAGTCATTGTTGGCTTAGATCCGGTTCGGGTTGAAAAAACGGCATAAAAAATGCTGACAAATTCAATTTTGGTATTGACTTTTCGTGGATTTTTGATATAATAATCATTCTTTGCCTTAAAAACATACCCCCAAGTAAAAAGTTAAAGCCTTGGGGGTAGGGGTCTATTATTGTTTTTACGGCTAAAAGCCCACCTAGCTCAGTCGGTAGAGCGCGTCCTTGGTAAGGACGAGGTCACCAGTTCAACCCTGGTGGTGGGCTCCACTTTTTAAATTCAAAACAATCCCGGCAGATCTGAAAAACAATATTCTTAAAACAGGAGTTTAAAGAACCATCATGGCCAAGCAGAAATTTGAGCGTAATAAGCCTCACGTGAACATCGGGACGATCGGTCACGTGGACCACGGCAAAACGACCCTGACCAGCGCCATCACCAAGCATCAGTCGGAACTGGGCCTGGCCCTTGCCAAGAGCTACGAGGAGATCGACAACGCTCCGGAGGAAAAGGCCCGCGGAGTAACCATCAACGTGCACCATGCGGAGTACGAGACGGTGAAGCGGCACTATGCGCACATGGACTGCCCCGGCCACGCGGACTATATAAAGAACATGATTACCGGAGCGGCCCAGATGGACGGAGCCATCTTAGTGGTGGCTGCCTCTGAAGGCGCGATGCCCCAGACGAGGGAGCACATCCTGCTGGCCCGTCAGGTGGGGGTTCCGGCGCTGGTGGTGTACCTGAACAAGGTGGACCAGGTGGACGACCCGGAACTGATCGAGATCGTGGAGATGGAGATCCGGGACCTGCTGACCCAGTACGGGTTCGCCGGGGACAAGACCCCGATCATCAAGGGCTCGGCCTTGAAGGCCATGGAGGGAGACAAATCGGAGATCGGAGTGCAGTCGATCCAGCGTCTGATGGACGCGGTTGACAGCTATATACCTGATCCGGTGAGAGACATAGACAAGCCGTTCCTGCTGGCCATCGAGGACGTGTTCTCGATCACGGGGCGGGGCACGGTGGGGACCGGGCGTATCGAGCGGGGCAAGGTGAAGGTGGGCGACAAGGTGGAGCGGGTTGGCATCCGCGAGACGCGGGATACGGTGGTGACCGGGGTGGAGATGTTCCGGAAACTGCTGGACGACGCCCAGGCCGGAGACAACGTGGGGGTGCTGCTGCGGGGGATCGAGAAGGCGGACCTGGAGCGGGGCATGGTGCTGGCGGCCCCCAAGACCATCACCCCGCATCAGAAGTTCAAGGGCGAGGTCTACGTGCTGACCAAGGAAGAGGGCGGACGCCATACCCCGTTCTTTACCGGGTACCGTCCCCAGTTCTTCTTCAGGACCACCGACGTCACCGGGAACCTGTCCCTGCCCAAGGGGGTGGAGATGATCATGCCGGGCGACAACGTGACCATCGAGGGCGAGCTGCTGACGCCGATCGCCATGGAGAAGGGCCTGAAGTTCGCCATCCGCGAGGGCGGACGAACCGTGGGCTCCGGAACCGTCACCGAGATCCTGCCGGACTAAAAGACCCCTCCCAGGTAAATGGGAAATGGATAAATTGGAAATTGGAAACAAAAGGAAACCAGGAAAACAGGAAAAATTCATGGATTCAGGGGTTCCTAATAAAAAATACTTTATGTAATAGGTTGTAAAATGCGAGAAATAGTCACCATTGCCTGCGTGCCCTGCAAGCGCCGGAATTACACCACCACCAAGAACAAGCGCAAGCATCCGGACCGGGCCGAGTTCAAGAAATACTGCCGTTTTTGCAAAAAGCATACTGCCCACAAGGAGACCAAGTAATTCCCTTAAAGATTTTGGTATAGGCCAGTAGCTCCAATTGGTAGAGCGCCGGTCTCCAAAACCGGATGCTGGGGGTTCAAGTCCCTCCTGGCCTGCCATCTAAAATGCGCTTTCAGGGCTTCAGGGACTCGGTAATGGCAACACAGCAAGGCACCCGGCCCAGGCATCCATAAATACCCGGAAAAACCGGGACAGGAGCAGCAGAGATGTTCAAAAAAATATTACAGTTTTTCATTGACACCAAGGCCGAGTTTGCCAAGGTCAGCTGGCCCAGCCGCGAGGAACTGACGCAGTCCACCATGGTGGTGATAGTGGTCTCGCTGGTGGTCACGGTGTTCATAGCCCTGGTGGACCAGGGGCTTACCCGGGTGATTACACTGATCCTGGGTTAATACATTAATAAGGCATAAGCACCAAAAATGCGCTGGTACGTAATTCATACATACTCCGGGCACGAAAACCGGGTCAAGTCTGCTTTGGAGCAGTCGGCCCAAAGGCTGGGACTGCAGGACAAGCTGGGCCGGGTGCTTATACCCACCGAGGAAATAACCGAGATCAAGCACGGCAAGCGCAAGACCACCGCCAAGCAGCTTTATCCCAGCTATCTGATGGTGGAGATGGACCTGACCGACGACGTCTGGAACGCGGTCTCCTCCACCCCAGGGGTCACCAGCTTCCTGGGCTCGCGCCGCAAACCACAGCCCATGAGGAGCGCCGAGGCCGCCCGGCTGCTGGCCCGGATAGACGGAATCAAGGTGGCGGGCCCGGCAGACATCCCGTTCCATGCCGGCGACTCGGTGAAGATAGTGGACGGGCCCTTTGCCAACTTCACCGGGATCATCAACGAAGTGGACAAACAGCACGGCAAGGTCAAGGTGATGGTCACCATCTTCGGCCGGACCACCCCGGTGGAACTGGATTTCATACAGATCAACGAAATATAAATCTTCAGGCGCCCCGGCGTTCCATATATAAAAAGGAACTGCTTCTGCCCGGACGTCAAGTATTTAAAAAAAAGAGAGATAAACCCTTATGGCAAAAATAGTATCCGCCCTGGTAAAACTGCAGATCCCGGCCGGGCAGGCCAATCCTGCACCCCCGGTAGGGCCGGCCTTGGGCCAGCACGGAGCCAACATCCCGGAATTCTGCAAACAGTTCAACGCCCGCACCCAGGGACAGGACGGGCTGATCATTCCCTGCCTGATCACCATCTACAAGGACCGGAGCTTCAGCTTCATCCTGAAGACCCCGCCGGCCGCGGTGCTGCTGAAAAAGGCGGCCGGGCTGGCCAAGGGCTCGGGCGTGCCCAACCGCAACAAGGTGGGCAAGGTCACCGAGGCCCAGGTGAAGGAGATCGCCCAGAAGAAAATGGTGGACCTGAACGCCGCTTCGGTGGAAGCCGCCATGAGGCTGGTAAAGGGAACTGCCCGCAGCATGGGCATCGATATCTCCGGATAGACACATTTAAACAGGGCATATATAAACATAACGCTGGGAGGCGCACCGCCTTGGTTAATGGGCAATTTGAAAAATTGGGAATCGGGGGATTCAGGAACCATAGTCAGGGTTCACAAGTTTTCAAATAACAAATTCCCATGCACCAAGCTAAGGGCGCCGCTTAGAACCAGGAAGGAGGAAAATGGACCGAGGGAAAAAGTACAATCTGGCAGCCCAGAAAACAGACCTGACCAAGACCTACACCGTGGCCGAAGCAGTGGAGGCGGTAAAGCAGATGGCTTACGCCAAGTTTGACGAGGCTTTTGAGGTCTCGATCAAAATGGAGCTGGACCCCAAGAAGGCCGATCAGAACCTGCGGGGAACGGTGATCCTGCCCCACGGCACCGGCAAGAAAATGAGGGTGCTGGTGTTTGCCAAGGGCGAAAAGGAAGCCGAAGCCACAGCGGCCGGGGCCGATTTCGCCGGCAGCGACGACCTGATCAAGAAGGTTTCCGAAGGCTGGACCGATTTTGACGTGGCCATAGCCACTCCGGACATGATGAGCCAGGTGGGCCGGCTGGGCAAGATTCTGGGGGTGCGGGGGCTGATGCCCAACCCCAAGACCGGGACCGTGACCTTTGATCTGGCCAAGGCGGTCAAGGAAGCCAAGGCCGGAAAGATAGAATACCGGGTGGACAAGAACTCCAACCTCCATGTGGCGGTGGGGAAGAAATCATTCGACAACGCCAAACTGGTGGATAACATCAATACGCTGCTGTCCGAGATAGTCAAGGCCAGGCCGTCATCGCTCAAGGGCACTTACATCCAAAGCGTATCCATTTCCTCCACCATGAGCCCGGGGGTCAGGGTCGCCCTTACCGAACTGTCGGCTTTAGGAAAGTGAGATTATAAAAATGCCAAAAACAGATAAAGAACAAAAGGTCCTGGAACTGACCGAGAAAATGAAGACCGCCAAATCGGTCTATCTTACCGATTTTACCGGTCTGAACGTTCCCCAGGCCACCGAACTTCGCAAAAAACTGCGGGAAGCCTCGGTGGAATACCGGGTGGCCAAGAACACCCTGGCCAAGCTGGCCGCCAAGAACGCCGGCTACGAGATGCTGGCCGACTACCTGACCGGGCCCACCGGGCTGGCCTTCGGACTGAAAGACGCCATCATCCCGGCCAAGATCCTGACCGAGTTCGCCAAGGAGGGCAACAAGCCCACGGTCAAGATCGGCCTGATCGAAGGCAAGGTGGTCAGTCCCAGCGAGGTCAAACAGCTGGCCCTGCTTCCTTCCCGGGAAGTGCTTCTCTCCATGGTGCTGGCCGGGCTCCAGGCTCCCATCGCCTCGTTTGTCGGGGTCCTGGGCGGAGTGCTGCAGAAAATAGTGGGCACGGTGGACGCCATCGCCAAGCAAAAGGAAGCCCAGTCCTAAAAACAGGTTCCCTTAATAAAAACAATACCACCGCCTATGGCGGGGTGCCGCTCAACTACGCTTATAAGTAATAGCAAACATAAAAGCTTCGTCGCGTAAACTACGGCGGCAAAACCGAAAATAAATCAAAGAGCAAATAAAGGAGCAAAAGGAAATGTCGGACAAGAAACAAGTCGTAATGGAAGCCATCGAGCAGATGACGGTGCTGGAGCTGGCTGAGCTGGTCAAGTCCCTGGAAGAAAAATTCGGCGTCAAGGCCGCCGCCCCGGTGGCCGCAGCCGCAGCCGGCGGAGCCGCCGCCGCCCCGGCCGAGGAGAAGACCTCCTTTGACGTGGTGCTGGTCTCCGGCGGAGAAAAGAAGATCCAGGTGATCAAGGAAGTCCGCGGAATCACCAACCTGGGCCTCAAGGAAGCCAAGGACCTGGTGGAAAGCGCTCCCAAGCCGGTCAAAGAGGGCGTGACCAAGGACGAGGCCCAGAAGATCAAGACCACCTTGGAAGCGGCCGGAGCCGTAGTGGAACTCAAGTAAAAACCTGCATTCTTAATAATATCCGGTAAAAACATAGCCAAACTTTTTGCGGCAGTGGTTGCCGCAAGAAAGATATAGATCTTGAACGGCGTTTGAGGGGGCCATCTGCGGCTGCGGTGCTGCGGAAACATTTAAAGGCTCCGTCAAACGCTGCTTTTTTGGCGGCCGTGCATTGCTTTAATCATCAGACAAATGCAGCGGCCACCTGCTTTTTTACCCGCCGTCCGGGCTGATCCAGATCTGACATCGGTTATTTATTCCAGACACCCCTTTAATCAAGGAGGTTATTTTGAAACCGGTCAAAAGAAAAGATTATTCCAAAATAAAGTCGGGGATCCAGCTGCCCAACATGCTGGACATGCAGCTCAATTCCTACAAGGACTTTTTGCAGGAGCATCAGGCTCCGGAAAAACGCAAGAACGAAGGGTTGCAGTCGGTATTCAACGAGATATTTCCCATCGAGGACGCCCAGAACCGGATGGCGATGGATTTCATCTCCTACGGCCTGGGCAAGCCCCGCTATTCCATCTCCGAATGCCACGACCGCGACATGACCTACGCCGCCCCGCTGAAGTCCATCCTTAGGCTTTCGCTTAAGGATCCCAGCGATCCCAAGAGCAAGCCCAAGGAAGTGGTGGAAAAGGAGGTCTTCCTGGGCGAAGTGCCGCTGATGACCGAGACCGGCACCTTCGTGATCAACGGAGCCGAGCGGGTGGTGGTCAGCCAGCTGCACCGCTCTCCCGGGGCCTTCTTCGCCGAAAAAAGCCATCCTTCGGGAAAAAGGATCTACACCGCCGAGATCATTCCCTACCGCGGTTCCTGGCTTAAGCTGACCCTGGACCCCAACGATCTGCTGTGGGTCTCCATCGACAAGCACCGCAAGTTCCACGCCACCCTGCTGCTGCGGGCGGTGGGCTATGCCACCAACAAGGCCCTGCTTTCCCTTTACCACCAGCCGGAGACCATCTCCCTGGCCGGTGAAAAGCAGGCCCTGGACCGCTATCTTTTCAGCGACGTCAGCGCCCCCAAGACCGGCGAAGTGCTGGCCGAGGCCGGGCACAAGATAACCCCCGAGATCCTGGCCACCCTCAAGCTGTCCAAGGTGGAAAAGGTGGAGGTGGTGGCCATCGATCCGGTCAAGGACCCGGCCATCATTCCCCGCACCATGCTGGCCGACAACAACAAGGGCTCCAAGGAGGACGCCCTCTCCAAGATCTACAACATCCTTCACCCCGGAGACGCCATCAACCCCGAGCTCTCCAAGGCGGTGATCGAAAAGATGTTCTTTGACCGCAAGCGCTACGACCTGAAGAAGGTGGGCCGCTACCAGCTGAACAAAAGGCTGGGGCAGGAAATCTCCACCGCCAACGTGCTGGGGCCAAAGGATTTTGTGGAAGTGGTCCGCTACCTGCTGTCCTTAAGAATGAACCAGGGCGAAGTGGACGACATCGATCATCTGGGCAACCGCCGGATCTTACGGGTCGGCGAGCTGGTCTCCAACCAGTTCTCGGCCGCGCTCTCCCGGATGGCCCGGATGACCCGGGAGCGGATGGCCATGTGGGACGGACAGGGTTCCATCACCCCCCAGGACCTGGTCAACTCCCGCATCATCTCCTCCACCGTCAACAGCTTTTTCAGCTCCTCCCAGCTGTCCCAGTTCCTGGACCAGCCCAACCCGCTGGCCGAGCTGCGGCACAAGCGGCGCCTTTCGGCGCTGGGACCAGGCGGCCTGACCCGGGAACGGGCCGGGTTCGAGGTCCGCGACGTGCATTACACACACTACGGCCGGATGTGCCCCATCGAGACCCCGGAAGGACCCAACATCGGGCTGATCGCATCCCTGGCCTGCTTTGCCCGGGTGAACGAGCTGGGCTTTCTGGAAACTCCCTACCGCAAGCTTAAGAACGGCAAGCTGACCGGTGAGGTGGACTACCTCTCGGCCAACGAGGAGGACCAGTTCACCATCGCCCAGGCCAACACCCCGGTGGACGACGGCGGGAAGATCCTGGGAGAACAGGCCCTGAGCCGCTACCGCGAGACCTTTCCCCGGGCCAAGGCCCAGGAGGTCCACTACATGGACGTTTCTCCCCAGCAGCTGGTGAGCCTTTCGGCCGCCTTGATCCCCTTCCTGGAGCATGACGACGCCAACCGGGCCCTGATGGGCTCCAACATGCAGTGCCAGGCGGTCCCCCTGCTTAAGCCCCAGTCGCCGGTGGTGGGCACCGGGCTGGAGGGCAAGGCGGCGGTGGATTCCGGGACCATGGTGCTCTGCAAGCGGGACGGGGTGGTGGAAAAGGTCACCGCCGACTGCGTCTTCATCCGGCCGGCCAAGACCGACATCGCCGAGGTGGATTTCCTGAAGGACAGCCAGTACGACGTTTATCATCTTACCAAGTTCCGCCGCTCCAACCAGGACACCTGTCTAAACCACAAGCCCATAGTCCGCGAGGGAGAGGCCGTCAAGAAGGGCGAGGTCATCGCCGACGGCTCATCCACCGAGGGGGGCGAGCTGGCTCTGGGCATCAACTGCCTGGTGGGCTTTTTGCCCTGGTCGGGCTTCAATTTCGAGGACGCCATCATCATCTCCGACAAGATGGTCCAGGACGACAAGTTCACCTCGGTCCACATCGAGAATTTCGAGTGCTTTGTGCGGGACACCAAGCGGGGGCCGGAAGAGGTTACCAGGGAGATCCCCAACGTGGGCGAGGAGGCGGTGAAGGACCTGGACGAGAACGGCATCATCCGCATCGGCGCCCGGGTGGAGGCCGGCGACATCCTGGTGGGCAAGGTGACCCCCAAGGGCGAGACCGAGCCCACCCCCGAGGAAAAACTGCTCCGGGCCATCTTCGGCGACAAGGCCGGGGACTTCAAGGACACCTCGCTCAAGGCGCCTCCGGGCATGGACGGGATAGTCTGCGACGTCAAGGTCTTCTCCCGCAAGAGTCAGGACCGAAGGAGCAGCCAAGAGGAAAAACGCAAGATTGAAGAGATGCAGAAGGAGGCCCGGAAGCGTTCCGAACGGATCAAGAACGAGCGCGACCGCCGGATCCGGGAACTGCTGCTGGACCAGCCCTGCAACCAGACCCTGAAGGACGGGGAAAAACTGCTGGCCCGCAAGGGGCAGCGCCTGTCGGAAGCGGTGCTGGACGAGATAAAATTTGAAAGGACCCCCCTGGAGGACCTGGCCCAGATCTGCGAAGATCCTGCGTTGGGAGCCAAGGCCGTCAAGCTGATGGATTCGGCCCGCAAGGCCATCGAAGCCGTGCAGTATGAACTGCAGATCGAAAAGGAAAAAGTGGAGCGGGGCGACGAGCTCCCGGCCGACGTCATCAAGCTGGTCAAGGTCTTCGTCTCCCGCAAGCGCAAGCTGATGGTGGGCGACAAGCTGGCCGGACGGCACGGCAACAAGGGCGTGCTGGCCAGGATCGTGCCCGAGGAGGACATGCCCTACCTGGCCGACGGCCGGCCCCTGGACATGATCCTGAACCCGCTGGGCGTGCCTTCGCGCATGAACCTGGGACAGGTGCTGGAGACCCATCTGGGATGGGCCGCCCAGATCCTGGGCTTCAAGGTGGCCACCCCCATCTTCGACGGGGCCAACATCGCCGAGATTCAGTCCGAGATGAAACTGGCTGGCCTGCCCGAACACGGCAAGGTCACCCTCTATGACGGCCGGAACGGACAGTCGTTCGACGAGCCGGTGACGGTGGGCGTGATGTACATGCTCAAGCTATCCCACCTGGTGGACGACAAGATCCACGCCCGGTCAATCGGGCCCTATTCCCTTATCACCCAGCAGCCCCTGGGAGGCAAGGCCCATTTCGGCGGCCAGCGTTTCGGGGAGATGGAGGTCTGGGCCCTGGAATCATACGGGGCGGCCTACACCCTGCAGGAGATACTGACCGTCAAGTCCGATGATGTCCAGGGAAGACAGCGGGTCTACGAGGCCATCGTCAAGGGAGACAACCTGCCCGAGCCCGGCACCCCGGCCTGCTTTGAGGTGCTGGTAAACGAACTGAGGGGCCTGTGCCTGGACGTTCAATTGTATAAGGAGGACTAAGCGATGACCCCCGAAAGAACTGCCAATACCGGAGAGATGGAGGTCAGGGCCACCGATTTCGACTTCATCAAGCTGAAGCTGGCCTCGCCGGAGATCATACACGGCTGGTCGCTGGGAGAGGTGACCAAGCCCGAGACCATCAACTACCGCACCTTTAAGCCGGAACGGGACGGCCTGTTCTGCGAGAAGATATTCGGACCCACCAAGGACTGGGAGTGCAACTGCGGCAAATACAAAAAGATCCGCTTCAAGGGCGTGATCTGCGACCGCTGCGGGGTGGAGGTCACCCTGTCCCGGGTCCGCCGGGAACGGATGGGGCACATAGACCTGGCGGTGCCGGTGGCCCACATCTGGTATTTCAAGTCCCTGCCCTCGCGGATCGGGCAGCTTTTGGACGTCTCCATCCGGGACCTGGAACGGGTGCTGTATTACGAAAGCTACATCGTGATCGAGCCCGGCTCCTCGGGATTCAAGAAGAAGGAGCTGATCAACGAGGACCAGTGCATCAAGGCCGAGGAGGAATACGGCAAGGACTTCATCGCCCATATGGGAGCCGAGGCCATCCGGGAACTGCTCAAGGAGATCAATATCGATGACCTGTCGGCCGAGTTGCGCTCCCGCTTAAGGCTGGAGGTTTCGGCCGAGGTCAAGAAGAACGTCTTAAAGCGGCTCCGGATAGTGGAGGCCTTCCGCAAGTCGGGCAACCGCCCGGAGTGGATGATACTTTCGGCCATCCCGGTGATCCCGCCGGACCTGCGGCCCCTGGTGCCGCTGGAGGGAGGGCGCTTCGCGACTTCTGACCTAAATGATTTATACCGACGTGTTATTACCCGCAACAACCGGCTGAAGAAGATCATCGACATGCGGGCCCCGGAGATCATCCTGCGCAACGAAAAGCGGATGCTGCAGGAGGCGGTGGACGCCCTGTTCGACAACGGACGCCGTTCCCGGGCCTTAAAGGGCCGGGGCAACCGCGAGCTGAAGAGCCTGTCCGAGATCCTGCGCGGCAAGCAGGGACGGTTCCGCCAGAACCTGCTGGGCAAGCGGGTGGACTATTCCGGCCGTTCGGTGATCGTGGTCGGCCCCGAGCTGAAACCATACCAGTGCGGGCTTCCCAAGAGCATGGCCCTGGAACTGTTCAAACCCTTCATCCTGAAAAAGCTGGAGGAAAAGGGCTACGTCCAGAGCGTCAAAAGCGCCAAGCGCCTGGTGGAAAAGGAAAAGCCCGGGGTCTGGGAGATCCTGGAGGAGATCGTCAAGGAGCATCCGGTTCTTTTAAACCGGGCCCCCACCCTGCACCGCCTGGGCATCCAGGCCTTTGAGCCGGTGCTGATCGAGGGCAAGGCCATCCGGATCCACCCCCTGGTCTGCGAGGCCTTCAACGCCGACTTCGACGGCGACCAGATGGCGGTCCACGTGCCGCTTTCCTACGAGGCCCAGATCGAGGCCGCCACCCTGATGCTCTCCACCAACAACGTGCTGTCGCCGGCCTCGGGCCGTCCGGTGATCACCCCCCGGCAGGACATAGTCATCGGCTGCTATTACCTGACCAAGCCCCGGGCCGGGGTCAAGGGCGAGGGCAAGGCCTTCACCGACCAGAACGAGGTGATGCTGGCCTACGAGAACGGAATTCTGGCCCTGCACGCCAAGATCCAGATCAAGGTCAACGACCGCAAGATAGAGACCACCGCCGGCCGGGTGATCTTTAACCAGATAGTGCCCCCGGAGCTGGGCTACGTCAACGATACTTTGGACAAGAAGGCCATCGACAAGATGGCCATGCAGTCATTTCGCAAGCTGGGCAACTTCAAGACCGCCATGTTCATGGACGAGGTCAAGAAGATGGGCTTCACCTACGCCACCCAGGCCGGGGTGACCATCAGCCTTTCCGACGTGATCGTGCCGGCCGAGAAGGAGGGACTGGTCAAGAAGGGGATCGAGGCCACCGAGAAGATTTTGGGCCAGTATCGCAAGGGCGTGATCACCGACACCGAGCGCTACAACAAGGTGATCGACACCTGGACCCACGTCAACAACCAGGTGACCGAGGCCCTGATCAAGCGTCTGGCCGACGACCGCCAGGGCTTCAATCCGGTGTTCATGATGCTGGATTCCGGGGCCCGGGGCAGCCGGGAGCAGGTGCGCCAGCTGGGCGGGATGAGGGGATTGATGTCCAAGCCCCAGAAGCGCCTGACCGGACAGGAGATCATCGAGACCCCCATCATCAATAACCTGCGGGAAGGCCTGACCATCGTGGAGTACTTCATCTCCACCCACGGAGCCCGCAAGGGACTGGCCGACACCGCCCTCAAGACCTCCGAGGCCGGCTACCTCACCAGAAGGCTGGTGGACGTGGCCCAGGACATCATCATCACCGAAGAGGACTGCGGCACCATCATGGGCGAGGACCGGGGCGCCCTCAAGGAAGGCGAGGAGATCATCGAGTCGCTTAGGGACCGGGTGCTGGGACGGGTGGCCATGGAGGACGTGATCAACCCCATCACCGGCGAGATGATAGTGTCCGCGGGCGAGGAGATCACCGAGGACGCGGCCGAGGAATTGTCCGAGGCCGGCATCGAGAAGATCCGGATCCGTTCGGTCCTGACCTGCGAGGCCAAGCGCGGCCTGTGCCGCAAGTGCTACGGGCGCAACCTGGCCACCGGCCGGATAGTGGACATGGGAGAGGCCACCGGAGTGATGGCCGCCCAGTCCATCGGCGAGCCGGGCACCCAGCTGACCCTGCGCACCTTCCACATCGGAGGCACCGCGGCCCGGATCGCGGCCCAGTCCAAGGTCTCGGCCAAGATCCCGGGAACCCTGGAGTTCAAGTCGCTGGAGACCATCGCCAAGGAATCGGGCGAGGTGGTGGTCATCAACCGCGACGGCGAGATCATCCTCCACGGCGAGAAGGCCGGGATCAAGACCCGCTACAGCGTGCCTTACGCCTCGGTGCTTAAGGCCGCCGACCAGGCCAAGGTGGCCCCCGGCGACACCCTGTTCGAGTGGGACCCCCACACCGCCGTCATCCTGGCCGAGCACTCCGGCTCCATCCAGTTCGCCGACATGATCCCCGACGTCACCATCTCCGAGGAGTTCGACGAAATAACCGGGATGCGCCGTCCGGTGGTGATCGAGAGCAAGGACAAGAACAAGAACCTTTATCCCCACATCAACATCATAGACAAGCGGGGCAAGAGCCTGTCCAGCTACCCCATCCCCATCGGGGCCCGGATCATGGCCCAGAACGGACAGGTGATAGCGGCCGGCGAGTTCCTGGCCAAGACCTCGCGCGAGATATCCAAGACCCGCGACATCACGGCCGGTCTGCCCCGGGTGGCCGAACTGTTCGAAGCCCGCAAGCCGGCCGATCCCTCGGTGGTCTCCGAGATAGACGGCCGGATCAAGCTGGGCGAGATCGCCAAGGGCCAGCGCACGGTGCTGGTCCGCAACGAGAACGGCGAGGAGCGGGCCTACCTGATCCCGTTGAACAAGCATCTCTACGTCCGGGACGGCGACAAGGTCAAGGCCGGGGAAAAGATAACGGAGGGCTCCATCAATCCCCACGACATCCTGCGGATCCGGGGCACGGCCGCGGTCCAGGTCTACCTGGTCAACGAGATCCAGGAGGTCTACCGGCTGAACGGCGTGGCCATCAACGACAAGCACATCGAGGTGATAGTGCGCCAGATGCTGCAGAAGGTGCGGGTCCAGGATCCGGGCGACACCATCTACATCGAAGGCGACCAGGTGGACAAGGCCTCGGTGCGCGAGGAGAACGAGCGGGTGCTGCACGAGGGAGGGCGTCCGGCCACTTTTGAATCGCTGCTGATGGGCATCACCAAGTCGGCGCTTTCCACCTCCAGCTGGGTCTCGGCGGCCTCCTTCCAGGAGACCACCAGGGTCCTGACCGAAGCCGCGGTCCAGGGAAAATCGGACCCGCTGCTGGGATTAAAGGAGAATGTGATAGTGGGCCGGCTGATCCCGGCCGGGACCGGGATCCGGCGCTACCGCAACTTCAAGATCGAGGAGGAACAACCCCAGGAACAGCCGGCAGAGAAATAAAAAATATTTTAATTTGGATAAGAAACCCCGCTGATCACTGAGCTTTGTCGAAGTGCGGCGGGGTTTGCTTTTGACGATAATTTAGCTATCAATATAAACGGTTTTTGTCATCGCTTGGCTGTACAATAAGAAAAACATAAAATGACATATGTATGAACTTGAGGTCGCAATTTACGATCTCAAGTTCAGGAGTGTTCATAGCTGGTCCGGCCATGCGCTTCTAATTAATAGGATATCTTTTTACTTGCATTTGTCCGCCGGACTGGTGTATTCTTATTGAAACCGGGACGATAAGTTCCGGGCAGTTTAAGATGAAGTTTAACAGCATGACAGTTCAAAACCCCGGAGATGGATCCAT
Source organism: uncultured bacterium (assembly GCA_963780225.1). Classification (GTDB taxonomy): domain Bacteria; phylum Edwardsbacteria; class AC1; order AC1; family EtOH8; genus UBA5202. The sequence goes on from CAWAAX010000004.1 coordinate 139,009, forward strand.
GGAAAACACAAAAATTGCGACATTTAAGGGAAAGCAGGTCCGAAAAACCCTGTTTCAAAAGGAATGGTGGTTTGTGGTGGAAGATGTTGTTTTGGCTCTCATCGATTCAAACGACCCCAAACAATATATCCAACGAATGAAACAGCGCGATCCCGAACTGTCCAAGGGGTGGGTACAAATTGTACATACCCTTGACGTGCCGACAGAAGGCGGGAAGCAAAAAATGCTCTGCGCCAATACCGAGGGCATTTTCCGCATCATCCAGTCAGTCCCCTCGCCCAAGGCCGAGCCGTTCAAACGCTGGTTGGCCAAGGTTGGTTACGAACGGGTGCAGGAGATAGAGAACCCGGAGCTGGCGGCCAAACGGACCAGGATGCTCTACCAGCTTAAAGGATATCCCGATGGCTGGATCGAAAAAAGGATGCGGGGCATTGCCATCCGGGAAGAGCTGACCGATGAATGGAAGAAAAGGGATGCCCAAAGGGAAAAGGACTACGAAATCCTGACGGCCGAAATATCAAAAGCCACTTTCGGAGTAACCCCCAGCCAGTACAAAAAATTGAAAGGGCTTAAGCGGCAGAACCTGCGGGACCACATGGATGATTTTGAACTGATATTTACCATGTTGGGCGAAAGGTCAACCACCGAAATACACCGCCAGGAAGATTCCCGAGGTCTGCCAAAACTAAGACAGGATGCGGGCCGGGGCGGGAAGGTAGCCGGGACAGCCAGAAAAGAGCTGGAAAAAGAACTGGGGCGGACGGTGGTATCCAAAGGTAACTACCTGCCCAAATTCCATAGAAAGAAATTAAAATAACGGGCGGTTGTTCTAATCTCTGGAATATCCAACGGCGGCCGGGATCCGGCGCTACCGCAACTTCAAGATCGAGGAGGAGCAACCCCAGGAACAGCAGGCAGAGAATAAATATTTCCATATTCAACCCACAAGCCCCGCCGGACACTGAGCAAAGTCGAAGTGTAGCGGGGCTTGGTCATTGGAAAATATTGTCATGCCTGAGGTATATTATCAGATTGACAATGTGATGATTACCTATTATAATCAATAATGGAAAAACCAATATGACTATATTATCTCAAATTGACCAAATACGGATTGAAGCATCAAATGGACTTGATCATGCGACCAAAGTCCATTTGGGCCAATTCCTGACGCCCAGTACGATAGCCAATTATATGGCCTCATTATTTCCTGTGGGTAACGAGGCTTCAACGCATCTGCTTGATGCCGGTGCGGGTGTTGGTTCGTTATCAACTGCTTTTTTACATCGATGGAAGGCTCAGGGATTTTCTTTCAAACATATTGAGGTTACTGCATATGAAATTGATAGCACCCTTCGGAAACATTTAGATAAATCACTGTCAATATTTGCAAACCCTCACTGTTGCAAAGTTAATATACTTGAACATGATTTTATTGAAGACGCTGCTCATATGCTGGCATTTGGCAATGGACCTCGTTATACTCATGCCATACTCAATCCGCCATACAGGAAAATTAATAGCGATTCGCGTCACCGCCACTTACTTCGACAAGTTGGCATAGAAACCGTAAATTTGTATTCTGCGTTTGTTGCTCTGACAATAGGATTAATGAGGCCTGGTGGCCATATCGTTGCGATAATCCCACGTAGTTTTTGCAACGGTCCGTACTATCGGCCTTTTCGTGATTTAATTTTCAAGAAGGCGGCATTAAAACATATTCATCTTTTCACTTCTAGGGATCAGGCGTTTAAAGATGACAAGGTTCTTCAAGAGAATGTTGTTATATTGCTTGAATGCTCTGCTCGCCAAGGGAATGTAGTTGTATCCACCTCTACAGATGATCAGTTTATTGACTATCACCTTGCTGACCACCAATTTTCAGACATAGTTAATCCGGGTGATCAAGAAGGATTCATACACATTCCAACCGTACATAACGGATTGAATACGTCATCATCGTTGCCGTTTGATAACACTCTTGCTGACCTTAATATAGAAGTATCCACTGGCCCGGTGGTGGATTTCCGTGTTGATCAATTTATCACCGATATGCCCTCGTCCCATTCGGTCCCCTTGTTGTATCCTTGTCATTTCGGAGAGAAATCGATAGAATGGCCAAAGAATGCATGTAAGAAGCCTAATGCAATAAATTTAACCCCGGAAACAAAAAAGTGGCTATACCCCAATGGTTATTACACTATGACTCGTAGATTTTCGTCGAAAGAAGAAAAACGAAGGATAGTTGCAAACGTTGTTACCCCAAATATATCTAACTCAAAATACATTGGGTTTGAAAACCATTTAAATGTATTTCATCATGCCAAGCAAGGTCTTACGGAATTAATTGCTCGTGGATTGGCTGTTTATTTGAACTCGACGCTTATTGATGAGCATTTCCGTAAATTTAGCGGGCATACACAAGTCAATGCCACTGATCTTAAACAACTCAAATATCCCAGCAGGCTGCTTTTGGAAAAACTTGGCAGATGGGCAAAGAATCAGCCGCGATTTTCACAAGAATTAATCGATAACGAAATTAAGGACATACTATGAGACCAATAAGCAATATATCTGCCTCCCTTAAGATTCTGTCTTCTCTGGGATTGCCTCGTGCCCAACAGAATGAACGTTCCGCTCTTTGTTTGTTGGCCTTGTTGAATCTCTCTCCTGGTAAGAAATGGGCTGAGGCAGAAAACCCCTTGATTGGCATAACTCCAATAATGGATTGGGCTCGATCTCATTATGGGAAAAAATATAAACCCAATACGCGAGAAACATTTCGGAGACAAACAATCCATCAGTTCGTTGCTGCTGGCATTGCTTTGTATAATCCAGATGACGCATCCCGATCCGTTAACAGTCCCAAAGCGGTATATCAAATAGCACCTAAAATGCTAGTGTTGCTGCGTACCTACGGAGCTTCGAGATGGCCGACTGCATTGGCTGGATATTTATCGCAAAGCAAATCCCTCGCCCAACGTTATGCTAGTGAACGAGCGTATCAACTTGTTCCCGTTCGGTTGGCGAAGGGCAAGAACATAAAATTAAGCCCTGGGAAGCATAACGAATTAATTAAGGCGATTATTGAGGAGTTTGCTTCTCGTTTTGTTCCTAGTGGTGTATTAATCTATGCTGGTGACACTGGCAATAAATGGGGCTATTTTGATGAGGAATTTTTGGCTAATTTAGGTGTTAAGATTGATTCACATGGCAAGATGCCAGATGTGGTATTCTACCATAAAGAAAAGAAGTGGTTGATTCTTGTTGAATCTGTCACCAGCCATGGTCCAGTGGACAGCAAAAGGCATGAAGAGTTAGCTGCTTTATTTTCAAAATCAAAAGCACCACTTGTATTTATTACATGCTTCCCTAATCGGTCTATAATGGCAAGGTATCTTGGAGATATAGCATGGGAAACAGAGGTGTGGGTTGCCGATAATCCTTCTCATTTAATACACTTTAATGGTGAGAGATTCCTTGGCCCTTATTAAGTTATTAGTTATAGTTTATTCCCTGGTACTACCGAGGATTCCTCGGTAGTACAAAATAGAACAATAAATACGTGTTAAAGAAAATATAGGGTTGAAAAACAGGACAGTTTTTTTACAAAAAAATGCAACAACCCCAAAAGAGACTTAATAAACAAAGCTTCAACTGTCAAGGATTTCTTGTCGGTTCAAAAAATGGTGGTAGAATGGTTTCTCCCATATTGATGAATACGCGTAGTTCTATTTAGAGAATATTCTAACAGGAAGTTGGTGTAAAACGGGGCTTTGTTAACAAAGCCCCGTTTGTTTTTTACTCAATATCTGGTATCTCGATTACCCATGGACACTATATGTATGACGATTTTAATCGGTCTATTCGGCCATAAAAGTAAAATATTTATTTAAGAAACAGTAAAAACGACCCTGTTTTGTACTTTGGGGGGAACTATTTTTTTAGCCCAAAGAATTATAAAAATAATTGTTAAAGCATCTTGACTTTTATACTGTAAATATTATATAATTGGGATTCCAATCGATTACAAAAATTTTTGACAAAACATTTCCGTTTTCGTCGCGGCGATGAAAACCGGATAAGGCTATTTTTGTCTTTAAAAATTATCTTTAGGGCAAGGAGAATTAATGCCAACCATCAGCCAACTGATCCGCTCCGGAAGAAATTCCAAACGCAAGAAGACCAAGGCCCCGGCCCTCAACTCGTGCCCCCAGCGCAAGGGCGTGTGCCTCCGGGTCTACACCACCACCCCCAAGAAGCCCAACTCTGCTTTGCGCAAGGTGGCCAAGGTGCGTTTGACCAACGGATTTGAGATCCTTTCCTACATCCCGGGCGAGGGCCACAACCTGCAGGAGCACTCCATCGTCATGGTGCGGGGCGGCCGCGTCAAGGACCTGCCCGGCGTGCGCTATCACATCGTGCGCGGCACCCTGGACACTTCCGGGGTGGAGGGCCGCAAGAAGAGCCGCTCGCTGTACGGCACCAAGCGGATCAAGGCCGGAGCCAAGCCCGGCCTGAAAAAATAACCGGGCCCAGCCGCTGAAACACGGAAAAGGTAAGGGCAATTCATGAATTGCCCCAACAAAGTAAGGGCAATTGTCCCAACAAACATCCAACAATCTGAAAATCGGGAACTGATATAAAATGCCAAGAAGAAAAAGAGTCATCAAACGCGAGGTCCTGCCGGATCCCAAATACCACGATCCCATGGTCACCATCTTCATCAACAACATCATGAAGAGCGGAAAAAAGAGCGTGGCCGAGAAGATCTTCTACCAGGCCATCGACATCGTGGAGCAGAAGCTGAAGCAGCCGGGGATCGACACCTTCAAGCAGGCCCTTAACAACATCAAGCCGGTGCTGGAGGTCAAGCCCCGCCGGGTGGGCGGCGCCACCTACCAGGTGCCCATTGAAGTCAAGCCCGAGCGGCGTACCGCCCTGGCCATCCGCTGGATGATCATCGCGGCCAAGGCCCGCTCCGAGAAGACCATGCGCGACCGTCTGGCCGGAGAGATCATGTCCGCCAACAAGAACGAGGGCGGGGCCGTCAAAAAGAAGGAAGACACCCACAAGATGGCCGAGGCCAACAAGGCCTTCAGCCACTTCCGTTTCTAAAAGCACTCCCTGGTTTTTCTTAAGTCCTTAAGCCCGGACTAACACAAAAAGATTTTTGACTTTTTAAAAGTTAAGATTTGTAAAATGAGAAACCTGACGCCATTTGCAGTTCCCGACGAAAGAAAATGACTTTCAGCCAGCCGCCTTCCTTTGGGCGTTGGCCGAAGGGATGGCGGACGGTTAAAATGCAGAAAGTAAAGTTGGAATTCAAATGACCCAGGCTTCTTCGTTAAATAAGACCAGAAACATCGGCATCATGGCCCATATCGATGCCGGCAAGACCACCACCACCGAGAGGATACTGTTCTTCACCGGCAAGGTTCACCGGATCGGCGAGGTTCACGACGGCGCCGCCACCATGGACTGGATGGAACAGGAAAAGGAACGCGGCATCACCATCACCTCGGCCGCCACCACCTGCTCCTGGAACGGGCACCGGATCAACATCATAGACACTCCGGGCCACGTGGACTTCACGGTGGAAGTGGAACGCTCCTTAAGGATCCTGGACGGGGCCGTGGCCCTGTTCTGCGCGGTAGGCGGCGTGGAGCCGCAATCGGAAACGGTCTGGCGCCAGGCCGACCGCTATCACATTCCCCGGATCGCCTTCATCAACAAAATGGACCGGGTGGGATCGGATTTCGACGATGCGGTGGAGATGATGAGGGAACGGCTGGCCGCCAAGGCGGTGCCCATCCAGATGCCCATCGGCAGCGGGGAGACCTTCACCGGAGCGGTGGATCTGGTCAAGATGCAGGCGATCATCTACGATGCGGGCGAGAACGAGGACCCCAAACTGAGCCCCATCCCCGAAGAATATCTGGCCCAGGCCCAGGCCGCCCACAACTTCCTGGTGGAACAGGTGGCCGAGTACGACGAAGAGGCCCTCAATTTATACGTGGAAGGCCAGCCCATTCCGGAGCAGCTCCTGATGAAGGCCATCCGCCGGGGAACCCTGGACATCAAGATCTTTCCGGTGCTGTGCGGATCATCCTTCAAGAACAAGGGAGTGCAGCCGCTGCTGGACGCGGTGGTGGATTACCTGCCGGCCCCCCCCGACCTGCCCCCGATCTCCGGCTTGAATCCCGACACCGGCCAGCACGAAGACCGCCACGACGACCCGGACGAGCCTTTGGCGGCGCTGGTGTTCAAGATCGCCACCGATCCCTACGTGGGAAAGATATCGTATGTCCGCATCTACTCCGGCACCATCGAAGCCGGACAGGCAGTATACAACAGCAACATCAGCAAACACGAACGGGTCAGCCGGCTGCTTTTGATGCACGCCAACAAGCGGGAGGACGTGGAAAAGCTTTCGGCCGGGGACATCGCGGCCGTGGTGGGCTTAAAGGACAGCAAGACCGGCCACACCCTGTGCGAGAAGAAAAATCCCATAATCCTGGAATCCATGAACTTCCCCGATCCGGTGATCTCGGTGGCCCTGGAACCCAAGTCCAAGGCCGATGAGGATAAATTAGGCAACGCTCTTTCGAAATTATCCGAAGAAGATCCCACCTTCAAGGTCAAGACCGACGAGGAAACAGGACAGACCATCATCTCCGGCATGGGCGAGCTTCACCTGGAGATCATCGTGGACCGGATGATGAGGGAATTCGGAGTGCAGGCCAACGTAGGCAAGCCCCAGGTCAGCTACCGGGAGACGGTCCGCAAGGCGGCCAAGGCCGAGGGCAAGTTCATCCGCCAGAGCGGCGGCCGGGGACAGTACGGACACGTGGAGATCATACTGGAGCCGCAGCAGCCGGGCCTGGGTTTTGAATTCACCAATGACACCGTCGGAGGCTCCATCCCCAAGGAATACATCAACTCGGTGGAGAAAGGGGTCAAAGAGGCGCTGGCGGCAGGGATTTTGGCCGGGTATCCGGTGGTGGACGTCAAAGTCAGCCTGGTCGACGGCTCTTATCACGAAGTGGACTCCTCGGACATAGCCTTCAAGGCCGCCGGTTCGATAGCCGTCAACGAGGCCCTGCGCAAGGCCGGCTCGGTGATCATGGAGCCGGTGATGAGCGTGGAGGTGGTGGTTCCGGAACTTTACATGGGAGAAGTGATCGGAGACATCAACTCCCGCCGGGGCAAGATACTGGGATTGGTAAAACGCAAGGACGCCCAGGTGATAGCCTCAATGGTTCCCCTGTCCGAGATGTTCGGATACGCCACCAGATTAAGGTCTTTAACCCAGGGCCGGGCCATCTACACCATGCAGTTCCACCATTACGAAGAAGTGCCCCGTTCGATATCCGAAGAGATCATGGCTAAAAGCGGAACTAAATAAATCTAACCAATAGTACCTTCCCGCTAAAGACACTAAAACATTCAAAAAGAGTTTTGCTCAATTTGTGGGTTTAGCGGGGAATGATAAAAGAAATATTTCTTAATCGTTAGTTGGGAGAAACCATCATGGCCAAGCAGAAATTTGAGCGTAATAAGCCTCACGTGAACATCGGGACGATCGGTCACGTGGACCACGGCAAAACGACCCTGACCAGCGCCATCACCAAGCATCAGTCGGAACTGGGCCTGGCCCTAGCCAAGAGCTACGAGGAGATCGACAACGCTCCGGAGGAAAAGGCCCGCGGAGTAACCATCAACGTGCACCATGCGGAGTACGAGACGGTGAAGCGGCACTATGCGCACATGGACTGCCCCGGCCACGCGGACTATATAAAGAACATGATTACCGGAGCGGCCCAGATGGACGGAGCCATCTTAGTGGTGGCTGCCTCGGAAGGCGCGATGCCCCAGACGCGGGAGCACATCTTGCTGGCCCGTCAGGTGGGGGTTCCGGCGCTGGTGGTGTACCTGAACAAGGTGGACCAGGTGGACGACCCGGAACTGATCGAGATCGTGGAGATGGAGATCCGGGACCTGCTGACCCAGTACGGGTTCGCCGGGGACAAGACCCCGATCATCAAGGGCTCGGCCTTGAAGGCCATGGAGGGAGACAAATCGGAGATCGGAGTGCAGTCGATCCAGCGTCTGATGGACGCGGTTGACAGCTACATACCCGATCCGGTGAGAGACATAGACAAGCCGTTCCTGCTGGCCATCGAGGACGTGTTCTCGATCACGGGCCGGGGCACGGTGGGGACCGGGCGTATCGAGCGGGGCAAGGTGAAGGTGGGCGACAAGGTGGAGCGGGTGGGCATCCGCGAGACGCGGGATACGGTGGTGACCGGGGTGGAGATGTTCCGGAAACTGCTGGACGACGCCCAGGCCGGGGACAACGTGGGGGTGCTGCTGCGGGGGATCGAGAAGGCGGACCTGGAGCGGGGCATGGTGCTGGCGGCCCCCAAGACCATCACCCCCCATCAGAAGTTCAAGGGCGAGGTCTACGTGCTGACCAAGGAAGAGGGCGGGCGGCATACCCCGTTCTTTACCGGATACCGTCCCCAGTTCTTCTTTAGGACCACCGACGTCACCGGGAACCTGTCCCTGCCCAAGGGGGTGGAGATGATCATGCCCGGCGACAACGTGACCATCGAGGGCGAGCTGCTGACCCCGATCGCCATGGAGAAGGGCCTGAAGTTCGCCATCCGCGAGGGCGGACGGACCGTGGGCTCCGGAACAGTCACCGAGATCCTGCCGGACTAAAAGACCCCTCCCAGGTAAATGGGAAATGGATAAATGGGAAATTAGGAAATTTAAAACAGTCAAATCGGTTAATAAAAAACTCTCGAGGAGATATAAAAAGTGGCGGCTCAGAACATCAGGATAAAACTAAAGGCATACGACCATGCGGTGCTGGACAAATCGGTGGCCGAGATAGTCAACACGGCCAAACAGACCGGGGCCAGGATCTCGGGGCCCATCCCGCTGCCCACCAACCGCACCGTCTATACCGTCAACCGCTCCACCCACGTGGACAAGAAGTCGCGGGAGCAGTTCGAGCGGCGGATCCACAAGCGCTTGATAGACATCTGGCACTCCTCTCCTCAGACCATCGACGCCCTGACCAAGCTGGACCTTCCGGCCGGGGTGGACATCGAGATCAAGACCGGATTATAACAGCTGTAAGCAGATGGCTTAAAGCTCTCAAAGAGTAAACAAGTAGCAGAGTAAAAGACACAATGAACGGAATATTAGGCAGAAAAATAGGGATGACCCAGATCTTCGGGCCGGGCAACGCGGTGATCCCGGTGACGGTGATCGAAGCCGGACCCTGCGTAGTGACCCAGGTCAAGGACGGCAAGCTTGATGGCTACTCTGCCGTCCAGCTGGGCTTTGTGGAGAAGAAAAAACAGAAGACCACCAAGGCCATGCAGGGGCATTTCACCAAGGCCGGAGCCCCGGCTCCCCTGCGCTTCATCAAGGAGATCAGAACGGCCCAGGCCAAGGATTTCAAACCCGGCCAGGTGATCAAGGCCGACCTGTTCGCCGAGGGCGACATGGTCAAGGTCACCGGGATCATGAAAGGCCGGGGCACCCAGGGCGTGGTCAAGCGCCACGGGTTCAAGGGCGGCCCCAAGACCCACGGTCAGACCGACCGCCTGCGCCGTCCCGGATCGGCCGGAGCCGGATCCACCCCGGGCCGGGTCTATCCCGGCCGGCGTTATCCCGGACAGATGGGCAATGTCCAGATCACAGTCCGCAACCTAAAGATCGTCAAAGTGGACGCCGAAAAGAACCTGCTCCTGGTCAAGGGCCCGGTGCCCGGCGCCCCCGACGGGATATTGGTCGTTCAAAAGATCATAAAAAAGAAGGCATAAAACATGTTGTCCGCAAATCTATATGATGCCCAGGGAAAAATGACAGGGAATATAGACCTGCCCGAGAACATCTTCGGGGTCAGGGTGAATCAGCACCTGCTTTACCTGGCAGTAAAAAATTACCTGGATAACCGGCGGCAGGGAACCGCCAACACCCAGAATGCCGAGGACGTGCGGGGCGGCGGCAAAAAGCCGTTCAAGCAGAAAGGCACCGGCCGGGCCCGCCAGGGGAGCAACCGCTCCTCGCTGATGGTGGGAGGCTACGTGGCCCACGGCCCCCATCCCCGGGATTATTCCTGGGAGATGCCCAAGACCAGCCGTCGCCAGGCCCTGAAGTCGGCCCTGACCGATTCGTTCAAGACCGGCCGTCTGGCGGTGATCGACGCCGTGACCTCCGGCGGCAAGACCAAGGACGTCTACGGGGTGCTGAAGACCATGGAGCTGTCCGACAAGAAAGTACTGCTGCTGGACGTGGCCCCTACCTCGGAACTGCTGCTCTCCGGCCGCAACATCAAAGGGCTGGCCATCCGGCCGGTGCGGGAACTGAACACCTACGAGATCATGCGGGCCGACAGAGTGCTGTTCACCAAGGCCGGCGTGGAGGCCTTAAAGGAGGTCTTTAACAAATGAAAGATTTGAACAAGGTCATTAAAAAACCCCTGATCACCGAGAAATTCACCGCCCTGAAAGAGGCCTATAACCGTTACGCTTTTGAGGTCGACAAGAACGCCAACAAGCATGACGTCAAAAGGGCCATCGAGTCGGTCTTCAAGGTCAAGGTCACCGATGTGGCCACCATGAACGTCCGGGGCAAGATCAAGCGGCAGGGCCGCAACGAGGGCAAGCGCCCCGACTGGAAGAAGGCCGTGGTGACCCTGGCCAAGGACCAGAAGCTGGATATCGGCGACGGGGTTTAGTTTTTCCGGGTCTTGGTTAAAAATGATTTTTCAAGCACCAGCAATACTAGGAGACGATACATAAATGGGGATCAAGTCTTATAAACCGGTAACTCCCGGATTAAGGCACCGCACCGGCTACACCTTTGAAGAGCTGACCAAGCCTCTGGCTCCCAAACGCCTGAGGAAGGCCATGCGCAAAAGCGGGGGACGCAACAATCACGGACGGGTGACCGCCGACCACCGCGGGGGAGGGCATAAACGGGCCTACCGGATGATAGATTTCCGGCGCGATAAATTCGGGATCGCCGCCACGGTGGCCGCCATCGAGTACGATCCCAACCGCTCGGCCCGGCTGGCCCTGCTGAAGTACGCCGACGGAGAATGGCGCTACATCATGGCCCCGCTGGGACTGAAGCTGGGCGACAAGGTGATGTCCGGCCCCGGCTCCGAGATCAAGAACGGCAACGCCCTGCCCCTGTCCGAGATCCCCATGGGCACCTCGGTCCACAACATCGAGGTCACCAAGGGCCGGGGCGGCCAGATGGTGCGCACCGCCGGAGGATCGGCCCAGTTGCTGGCCAAGGAAGCCGGCTACGCCCAGCTGCGGATGCCCTCGGGCGAAGTGCGGATGATCAGCCTGGAATGCCTGGCCACCGTAGGACAGGTGGGCAACCTGGAACACGAGAACATCTCCATCGGCAAGGCCGGCCGCAACCGCTGGCTGGGGGTCAAGCCCCACAGCCGGGGCGTGGTCAAGAACCCCCACGACCACCCGATGGGCGGCGGCGAAGGCAAGTCCTCGGGCGGACGCCACCCCTGCGGCCCCACCGGACTCCTATCCAAAGGCAAGAAGACCCGCAACCGTAAAAAACTTTCCAGCAAGTTTATAGTCAAGAGGAGAAAGTAATGTCCCGCTCCCTAAAAAAAGGACCCTTCATCGATGCCAAGCTGTTTGCCAAGATCGAAGCCATGCACGCCGCCCGCGACAAGAAGGTGATCAAGACCTGGGCCCGGCGTTCCATGATCCCCCCGGAATTCGTGGGGTTCACCATTTCGGTCCACAACGGCAACAAGTTCATACCGGTCTATGTCAGCGAGAACATGGTCGGCCATAAGCTGGGAGAGTTCTCCCCCACCCGCACCTTCCGCAAGCACGGCGCGGCCGGCAAGGAAGTAGACAAAAAGGGCGGAAAGAAGACCGAAACCACCACCGCTCCCGGTGCCCCCGGAGCAGCTCCGGCATCAGCTCCAGCGGCAGCCCCGGCCAAAAAATAAATAAACACTATTGAGTATTATGGAAGCTTTAGCCAGACAAAAATTCGTCAGGGTCACCCCGCGCAAGATGCGGATAGTGGCCGACCTGGTGCGGGGAAAGAACTGCAACCAGGCCCTGTCCATCCTGCGCTTCGTGCCCCGGGCCGCCAGCCCCCTTATCCTGAAGGCCATCCAGTCGGCGGTAGCTTCGGCGGTGGAGCAGGCCGGCAAGGCCAAGTTCGATCCCGACACCCTCAAGGTCTCCGAGATCAGGGTGGATGAAGGCGCTACCTGGAAAAGAATGAGACCCCGGGCCCGGGGCCGGGCTGACCGCCGTTTGAAGCGGACCAGCCATCTGACGGTGCGGGTTTCCGACGGTCAACCAAAACAAGATACGGAGGAATAAGCCTTGGGTCAAAAGACAAATCCGATCGGGTTAAGGCTGGGGATCATCAAGACCTGGGATTCCCGCTGGTTCGCCAAAAAAGACTTTCCCGATCTTTTGGAAGAAGATCAGAAGATCCGCCAGTACATCCGGCAGAAGCTGGCCAATGCCGGCCTGGCCAAGATCGAGATAGAACGCACCCCCAAAAGGGCCACCATCACCGTCCACACTTCGCGTCCCGGGATCGTGATCGGCCGCAAGGGAGCCGACATCGAAAAGCTCAAGGCCGAGGTCCAGCTGCTGACCGGACAGAAGGAAGTGCACCTGAACATCGCCGAGGTCAAGGTACCCGAGATCAATTCGATGCTGGTGGCCGATTCCATCGCCCGCCAGCTGGAACAGCGGATCTCCTTCCGCCGGGCCATGAAGAAGGCGGTCCAGGGATCATTAAGGATGGGAGCCCAGGGGATCAAGATCTCCTGCGGCGGCCGTCTGGGCGGGGCCGAGATCGCCCGGACCGAGACCTACCGCGAAGGCCGGGTCCCCCTGCACACTTTAAGGGCAGACATCGACTACGGCACCGCCACCTCGCACACCACTTTCGGCTGCATCGGGATCAAGGTCTGGATCTTCAAGGGCGAGCAGCTTCCGCCCCGCCAGGCCGTCAGGCAGTAACACCAAGAACGGAATTGACAGGATTAACATGATTTCCCGGAATTGATCTTAAATAACAATCCGGCAGATCCTGTCAAAAAAAGCCAGACCTTAACAAACCTGGGAAAATATTTCTACACCATCAAGTCTTTTTGATACTTTGGAGATAGCACACAAATGTTGATGCCAAAAAGGGTAAAACACCGTAAACAGCACCGGGGGCGCATGACCGGGACGGCCAGCCGGGGCCAGTTCGTGGAATTCGGAGATCAGGGGCTGATGGCCACCGAATCCGCCTGGATCACCGACCGCCAGATAGAATCCGCCCGGGTGGCCTTGACCCGCTTCACCAAAAAGGGCGGCCGGGTATGGATCCGGATCTTCCCCGACCATCCGTCCACCAAGAAACCGGCCGAGACCCGGATGGGAAAGGGCAAGGGCGCCCCGGACCACTGGGTGGCGGTGATCAAGCCGGGCCGGGTGATGTTCGAGATCGGCGGCATTCCCCCGGAATCAGCCAAGAAGGCCCTGGGCCTGGCTTCCCACAAACTGCCCATTAAAACCAAGATCGTCGAGCGCGATCGCACCATAAAGGTAATATAACATGGCCAAGGTAAAAGAACTTCGCCAAATGACCCGGGCCGAGGTGGAACAAAAGCTCAAGGAAGAAGGGCAGAACCTTTTTCATCTGACCATCCGCCATTCCACCCAGGGGCTGCCCAAGCCCACCGAGCTCAAAAAATCCCGCCGCCAGGTGGCCCGCCTCAAGACCGTGCTTCAGGAAGACAAGCTGGGCAAATCCAAGCTGGCCTCGGGCGCCAAGACCGCATAATATCCAGCAATTTTAGGAGTTTTATGACCGAGAGAAATTTACGCAAGGAACGGACCGGCAAGGTCACCAGCAACAAGATGACCAAGACCATCGTGGTGGCGGTGGAGCGCAAGTTCAAGGACCCGTTTTACGGCAAGGTGGTAAAGCGGACCAGCAAACTGATGGCTCACGACGAGAAGAGCGAGGCCAAAGAGGGCGACACCGTCCGGATAGTGGAGACCAGGCCGCTCTCCAAGTGCAAGCGCTGGCGTTTGGACGGGGTCATCAGCAAAGCCAAGTAAGGTTCCAGGGGTCTTTAAAAGCAATCAATAAAATCAACAGGCAACAAGGTGGGTTGAAATGATACAGCAATACAGCAGACTGACCGTGGCCGACAATACCGGAGCCCGCAAATGCATGTGCATCCAGGTGATGGGCGGACACACCCGGCGCTACGGCAGCATCGGGGACATAATCAAGATCGCCATCAAGGACGTGCTCCCCGGCGGCAGCATCAAGAAGGGCGAAGTGGCCCGGGCGGTGGTGGTCCGCACCAGGAAGGAAGTGCGGCGCCGGGATGGCTCCTACATCCGGTTCGACGAGAATGCCGCGGTGATCATCGACGACAAGAACGAACCCAAGGGCACCCGCATCTTCGGGCCGGTGGGCCGCGAACTCCGGGAGAAGCTGTTCCTGAAAATAGTATCTTTGGCCCCCGAGGTGATATAAGGAAATAATATGAAGATAAAGAAGAACGACACGGTAGTGGTGATAGCCGGAAAGGCCAAGGGCAAACGGGGCAAGGTGCTCAAACTCTTCCCCGAGAAGAGCCGGGCCATTGTGGAGGGCGTCCAGTTCATCAAGCGGCACACCAAGCCCCGCAAGCAGGGACAGAAGGCCGGGATCCTGGAAAAGGAGGCCCCGGTGGCCGTCTCCAACCTGATGGTGGTCTGCGCCAAGTGCAACAAGGGGGTCCGGGTGGGCGCCCGGGTGCTGGCCGACGGAAAACGTTCCCGGGTCTGCCAGTCCTGCGGCGAGATGCTGGACAAAGCCTAATTATTTAGCCACCCTTCTATACATCAGGGTAAACTCCGACACAAAGGCTCCAAACTATATTAATAAATTGAACATTAAATTTGTGTCTTGGTGACTTGGTGTCAGAGTAATTACATAATCGTAAACCCAAAATCAAAAACAAAACGCAAAAGTAAAATTTTGCTTGAGTGAGAAATGGCGCGTTTAAAAGAAAAATACCAAAAGGAAGTTAAGCCGGCCCTGATCAAGAAATTCGGCTACAAGAGCCCGATGCAGGCTCCGGCCCTTTCCAAGATCGTGGTCAACATGGGCCTGGGCGAGGGCATCCTGGACCCCAAAATAGTGGAGGCTGCGGCCAAGGACCTGGGGACCATCACCGGGCAGAAGCCCTCCATCCGCAAATCCAAGAAATCCATTGCCAACTTCAAGCTGCGGGCCGGCCTGGCCATCGGGGCCATGGTCACCCTGCGGGGCGACACCATGTACGAGTTCTTTGACCGGATGGTCAATGTGGCCATGCCCCGGATCCGCGATTTCAAGGGGATGCCGGCCAAATCCTTCGATGGCCGGGGGAACTACACCATGGGCATCAAGGAACAGATCATCTTTCCCGAGATCAACTACGACAAGATATCCAAGATAGTGGGCATGGACATCACCTTTGTGACCACCGCCAAAAGCGACGAAGAGGGCAAGGAACTGCTGAGCCTGATGGGAATGCCTTTCCAGAAATAAGCATCAAGTCCAATATTTTTTAACAAAAAGGATATTCAAGTTCTATGGCCAGAAAGGCGATGATTCAAAAGGCTGAACGGCCGAAGTTCAAAGTCCGGCACCACAGCCGGTGCCGCCGCTGCGGAAGGTCACGGGCGTTCTACCGGGACTTCGGCATCTGCCGGATTTGCCTGCGGGAAATGACACTCAGGGGCGAGATCCCCGGAATGGTCAAGGCCAGCTGGTAGGGATCAAAATTGGTCCTTAAGCCGTTACCAAGATTTACAAGAGCATTTTTAGGAGATAATACAAGATGTCGATGACCGATCCCATTGCCGATATGCTGACCAGGATCCGCAATGCCGGGAAAGCCAAGATGAAGAGGACGGATATACCGGCCTCCAAAATGAAGCTGGCGATCACCAAGATCCTTTTGCGGGAGCGCCTGATCGCCAATTTCAAGTACATCGCCGACGGCAAGCAGAACGTGATCCGCGCTTACCTGCGCTACGATGATGAGGGAAAGCATTTGATCAAGGGCCTGGTGCGCCGCAGCACCCCGGGCTTAAGGGTCTACGCCCCCAAGGACAAGCTGCCCCGGGTCCGCAGCGGAATGGGGCTGGCCATCATCTCCACCTCCAAGGGCCTGATGACCGACCGGGAGGCCCGCAAGAACAAGCTGGGCGGCGAGGTGGTCTGCTACCTGTGGTAAATAACCTACCTGGTTTCTTAATAAGTTTTATCTACATTGAGTTAAGGAGATATATAAAGTGTCGCGGATAGGCAGAAAGCCAATAGAGATCCCCCAGGGGGTAAAGACCGAAGTGTCCGGCCAGAAGGTAAAGGTGACCGGGCCCAAGGGAACCCTGGAGCTGGAGATCCATCCCAACATGAAGCTGGAGCTCAAGGACGGCGTCCTGACCGTGATCCGGCCCTCGGACGAGAAGTTCGACCGGTCCCTGCACGGCCTGACCCGGGCCCTGGTGTTCAACGCGGTCACCGGGGTCAGCCAGGGTTTCACCAAGGTGCTTCAGATCTACGGCATCGGGTACAAGGCCATCAAGGAGCCCAAGGGCCTGACCCTGAACCTGGGATTTTCCCACCCCATCAACCTGGAGGCCCCCAAGGGCATCGAGTTCGACATCACCGATGAGCCGGGCCTGAAGGTGCTGGACAAGACCTACCAGAGCAGCCTGGTGGTCAAGGGCATAGACAAGCAGCTGGTGGGCGAAGTGGCCGCCACCATCAGACGATTCCGCCGGCCGGAGCCGTACCAAGGCAAGGGCATCCGCTACCAGGGCGAGCACATCCGGCGCAAGGCCGGCAAGACCGCGGCCGGAGCAGCCGGGTCCTGATAAAGGTCGAACCAATCCCGGGAAATATTTTCATAAAAGCAAAAATAGGTATTATACAAATGGCAGACAAGGCAAAAGAAATAAGAGACGCCCGCCTCAGGCGGCATGTACGGATCCGGCGCAAGGTTCAGGGCACGCCCGAACGGCCCCGGCTCTGCGTCTTCCGCAGCAACAAGTTCATTTATGCCCAGGTGATAGACGACACCAAGCATGCGGTGCTGGCGGCCTCCGGCAAGATGGAGGGCCTGGAAAAAGGCAAGCTGGCCCAGAGCAAGCAGGTGGGCAAAAAGATCGCCCAGCTGGCTTTGGCCAAGGGCATCAAGCAGGTGGTGTTCGACCGGGGCGGATACATTTATCACGGCAGGATCAAGGCGCTGGCCGAGTCGGCCAGAGAAGCCGGGTTGCAATTCTAAAAAATATTTGGGAGATTAAGACCAGTGGCAAGGATCAACTTGAATGGTTTGGGCGAGCTCAAGGAGCAGGTGGTCCATATCAACCGGGTGGCCAAGGTGGTAAAGGGCGGCAAGCGCTTCGGTTTTACCGCGTTGGTGACGGTGGGTGATGGAAACGGTCATGTGGGGATCGGCAAGGGAAAGGCCCGCGAAGTTTCCGAGGCCATCCGCAAGGCCAATGAGGACGCCAAGAAAAGCCTTAAAAAATATTCGGTGGTCGACGGCAAGATTCCCTACATGGTGATGGGCAAATACGGCGCCAGCGAAGTGGTCTTAAGGCCGGCCGCCACCGGAACCGGCGTGATCGCCGGCAACGTAGTGCGCTCGGTGCTGGAGGTCTGCGGCGTCACCGACATCCTGACCAAGAGCCTGGGCTCCAACAATCCCCACAATCTTTTAAAGGCCACCATCGACGGGCTGTCCCAGCTGCGCCAGCCGGCCGAGATCATGGAAGAGCGCAACCGGGGCAAGGCCGGCGCCGTCCCAGCTGCGGCCCCCGAGGCCAAACCGCAGGCGGCCGAAGAGCCGAAACCGGAAGCCCCGGCCGCAGAAACACCGGCCGCAGTCTGACCGCGCGGCAGTCTTAAGCCAACAGTCTTTCATCATACCGCATACCGCCATAAAGGAAAATTAACGTGCCCAAAAAAATATTACGAATAACTCAGGTGCACTCCACCATCGACCGGACCGAAGTCCAGTACCGGACCATCAAGGCTTTGGGTATCCGCAAGCTTTATCACACGGTGGAGAAGACCGACACTCCGCAGATCCGGGGGATGGTAAAAAAGGTGGAGCATTTGCTAAAAGTTGAGGAGATTCAAGAAGGAGGCAGCCGCAAATGAAACTGGATCAGATCAAGCCCAACAAGGGATCGGTCAAAAAAGCCAAGCGGAGAGGCTGCGGCACCGGGTCGGGCCACGGCGGCACTTCCACCAAGGGCCACAAGGGCCAGAAATCACGGGCCGGCTCCGGGGCCAGGGTCCCCTCCTGGTTCGAGGGCGGCCAGATGCCGTTGCAGCGCCGCCTGCCCAAGCGCGGCTTCACGGCTTTCGACAAGAAGACATTCCAGGTGGTAAACCTGACGGCGCTGGAGACCCAGGAAAAAGAGGTCACCCCCGAATCCATGTTCACCCTGGGCCTGGTCCGGAAGAAGAACCAGCCGGTCAAGATCCTGGGCAAGGGAGAACTCAAGAAAGCGCTGACGGTGAAAGCCCATGCCTTTTCGGCCTCGGCCCAGAAGTCCATCGAGGCCGCCGGGGGAAAGATCGAAGTGCTGAAAGTGCTCAGCAGCCACCGGACCGAATAAAAGACTATAATTTAAATTTGGATGCTGACGATGTGGGAGAAAATCCAGAATATATTCCGGATCCCTGAACTGAGGCGGAGGATACTCTTTACCCTGGGGATACTGGTGGTCTACCGGATCGGGGGGCATCTGCCCACCGCCGGGATTGACACCCAGGCCCTGGCCGAGTTCTTCCGGGCCCAGCGGGGCACCCTGTTCTCGATGTACGATCTGTTCGTGGGCGGCAACCTCTCCCGGGCCACCATCTTTGCCCTGGGGATCATGCCCTACATTTCGGCCTCCATCATCATGCAGCTTTTGGGCGCGGTGATCCCGTTCCTGGAAAAACTGCAGAAGGAAGGCGAGCAGGGCCGCAAGAAGATCACCCAGTACACCCGCTATGCCACCGTGGTGCTGGCCCTGTTCCAGTCCTACGGCATCTCCATATTCCTGGAATCCCTGGCCCCCAACGGCCTGGCGGTGGTGCCCAATCCCGGCTTCGGGTTCCGGATCCTGACCATGATCACCATGACCGCCGGCACCATCTTCGTGATGTGGCTGGGGGAAAAGATAACCGAGTTCGGCATCGGCAACGGCATCTCCATGATCATCTTCGTGGGCTGCCTGGACAACATTCCCGGCAACGTGATCAGCACCTATCACTTCTTTCCGGGGCGGCGAGCTCAACATCCTGGTGCTGGCCTTCATCGCCCTTCTGATGGTGGGGGTCACCGCCATCGTGGTGCTGATGACCCAGGGTTCCCGCAAGATCCCGGTGCAGTACGCCAAGAGGATAGTGGGCCGCAAGGTCTACGGCGGCCAGAGCACCTACATCCCGCTGGGCTTCAACACCGCCGGTGTCATCCCGATCATCTTCGCCCAGAGCGTGCTGGCCTTTCCCATGACCATCGTCACCTACATCAAGGCCGACTGGGCCCAGGGCCTGGCCGGGCTGTTCGCCACCGGCTCCTGGCTCTACAATCTGCTCTACGCCTTTCTGATCATCGCCTTCGCTTATTTTTACACCGCCATCGTCATCAATCCGGCCGACCTGGCCGACAACATGAAGAAGTACGGCGGGTTCATTCCCGGGATCAGGCCCGGCACCAAGACCGCGGAATACATCGAGCGGATCCTGACCCACATCACCCTGCCCGGCGCGGTGTTTTATGCGGCCATCGCCATCCTGCCCACCTTCCTGATGAGGGCCTTTCACGTTCCGTTCTACTTCGGCGGCACCACCCTGCTGATCATCGTGGGCGTGGCCCTGGACACCCTGCAGCAGATAGAATCCCATTTGCTGATGCGCCATTACGAGGGCTTCATCAAAAAGGGAAAGATCTCGGGCCGGACCGGGCGGATGTAATTGCTGGTCCCGAGAAAATGAATTTATAAGGAAGCCAGGAAAACAGGAAAATATATTGGTTAGCTGGCGTTGATTACAGGAGCTATTGTTTTCTTTAACCCCCGGCGAAAGTTGTGATGCTAATATGAGACTGGTCCTTTTAGGCGCCCCCGGTTCCGGCAAGGGAACCCAGGCCAAGCAGATCTGCCAGAAATTCGGCCTGCCCCACATTTCCACCGGCGACATCCTGCGGCAGGCGGTCAAGGACGGAACCCCGCTGGGCCTGAAAGCCAAGGGGTTCATGGACCGGGGAGAACTGGTTCCCGACCACCTGATCCTGGACCTGATCAAAGAGCGCTTCAAGTCACCGGATGCCCAACAGGGATTTTTGCTGGACGGTTTTCCCCGGACGGTGGCCCAGGCCCAGGGCTTGGAAGACTCTCTGACACAGCAGAACCTGAAGATTGATATAGCTTGTTCTTTAAATGTGGAGCGGGAGGAGCTGATAAAACGGCTGACCTCCAGAAGGATCTGCTCCGGCTGCGGGGCCATCTATAACCTGCTCTTCCAGTCCCCCGTAAAAGAAGGGATCTGCGACAAGTGCGGAGGCAAACTGGAGCAAAGGGTGGACGACCAGCGACAGACCGCGGAGAACCGGCTGGAAGTGTATCTTAAGCAGACCCAGCCCCTGCTGGAGTACTACGACTCCCGGAAACTGCTCAAGCAAATAGACGGCAATGCCGCGCCCGGCAAAGTATTTCAGGATGTCAGCGCCGTGCTGCAGGAATATAAATGATCGCCATCCGCCAGGCTTGGGAGATCGAGCGGATCAGGTCGGCCGGACAGGTGATCGCCGGTCTTTGGAAGGTTCTGGGCCCCAAGGTCAGACCGGGAACGGCCACCTCCGAGCTGGACAAACTGGCCTACGACTTCATAATCGACAACCAGGCGGCGCCGGCCTTCAAAGGCTACCGGGGCTATCCCGCCACCCTCTGCATTTCCATCAACCACGAAGTGGTGCACGGCATACCGAGGCCGGAACGGATCCTGCGGGAGGGCGACCTGGTGGGGATAGACGTGGGAACCTCAAAGAACGGGTACATCGCCGATGCCGCCCGCAGTTATTATGTCGGCGGGGCCCCTTCCCCGGAGATCCTAAAACTCCTGGCCACCACCAAGCAGGCCCTGGAACTGGGCATCCAAAGCGCCCGTCCCGGCTCCAAGGTCAGCGACATCTCCCGGGCCGTTCAGCAGGCGGCGGAGTCCGCCGGTTTTTCCGTGGTGCGCGACCTGTGCGGCCACGGGGTGGGCCAGAAACTGCACGAAGAGCCGGAGATACCGAATTACGTCAAATCCGGTTCCAGCCCGGCGCTGGCTGAGGGAATGGTGCTGGCCATAGAGCCGATGATCAACGCCGGAGGCCACCAGGTAAAGTTCCTGTCCGACGGCTGGACAGTGGTCACCGCCGATTCCAGCCTCTCCGCCCATTTCGAGGACACGGTGGTGGTCACCGCCGGCCAACCGCTGATAGTAACCCGGTAATATAAACTCCAACAATTAAGATCCGATAAAAAATGGCCAAACAAGAGGGGATACAGGTCGAAGGGACCGTGCTGGAAAACCTTCCCAATGCCACCTTCCGGGTGGAGCTTCCCAACGGCCATAAGATCCTGGCCCATATCTCGGGCAAGATGAGGATGCACTTCATCAAGATCCTGCCCGGAGACAAGGTGACCCTGGAGCTGTCTCCCTACGACCTGACCCGGGGCCGGATCATATACCGCTTCAAGTAACATGAAATTTTATTGACCTCACAATTGCTTATAAGGCCGCCAAGAACACCAAGGAATTGAATTAAAATATTTCCCCTGTGAACTTTGTGTCTTGGTGTGAATAATATATACAAAGTCTCCATGTACGTTGCCAAGTTAGCCTGAATAGCAATAAATGAAATCTATAAAAACTTAAGGATATATTCCCATGAAAGTCAAGGCATCGGTCAAGGTGATCTGCGAGCACTGCAAGCTGATCAAGCGCAAGGGCGTGCTGCGGGTGGTCTGCAAGAACCCCCGCCACAAACAGCGCCAGGGTTAAACCCGTTCCCAAGCCAATCAATTACACAGTTATTTTTAAGAGAGGATAAAAAGTGGCCAGAATCGCTGGTGTGGATTTACCCCGGGAGAAAAGGGTGGAGATAGGCCTGACCTATATCTTCGGCCTGGGCCGGAGTTCGGCCAAAAAGATACTGATGTTGGCCAAGGTGGACCCCAACAAACGGGTCAAGGACCTAAGCGACGACGAAGTGGGCCGCCTGCGCAGCATCATCGAACAGGAGTTCAAGGTGGAGGGCAACAAGCGGACCGAGGTCAGCCTGGCCATCAAGCGTCTGGTGGAGATCGGCAGCTACCGGGGGGTCAGGCACCGCAAGGGCCTGCCGGTGCGGGGCCAGCGCACCAAGACCAACGCCCGCACCCGCAAGGGACCGCGCAAGGGCGCCATCGTCAAGAAAAAAGCCCCCGGCAAGAAGTAGCCCAAACCCCGGTTGCCGCCTTAAAGCGGACCGGTCAAAAGAAATGCTCCCGGTCCCCGCAATAGGGGCCGGCCAGAGATAAAAGATTTTACCGAAAAGAGGGAAAATGGCGGAAGAGAAAAAGCAGGTCAAGAAAAAAGAAAAGAAGATCGAATCTTCAGGCATCGCCCACATCCAGGCCACCTTCAACAACACCATCGTCACCATCACCGACAAGAGCGGCAACGTCATCTCCTGGGCCTCGTCGGGGAAGGCCGGATTCAAGGGCTCGCGCAAATCAACCCCCTTCGCCGCCCAGATGGCGGCCGAGAACTGCGCCAAGACCGCGGTCTCGCTGGGGATGCAGCGGGTGGAGGCCTGGGTCAAGGGCCCGGGCGGCGGACGGGAATCCGCCATCAGGTCGCTCCAGTCCTCGGGCCTGGCCGTGACCGTGATCCGCGACGTGACCCCGGTGCCCCACAACGGCTGCCGGGCCCCCAAGAAGCGCCGGGTCTAAACCAGGGCCAATGCCAACCGGGAACAGACATTCGGAAAGTAATTTTTTAGGAGGTTTTTAAATATAAATGGCAAGATATACCGCTGCCAGGTGTAAGTTGTGCCGCCGCGAGGGAGCCAAGCTGTTCCTAAAGGGCGAAAGATGCAACACCAAGAACTGCGCCTTTGACAAGAGGCCCTATGCCCCGGGCGAGCACGGCAAGGACCGGATGCGCAAGCCCACCGGCTACGCCATCCACCTGAGGGAAAAACAGAAGGTCCGCCGGATCTACGGCATCCTGGAACGCCAGTTCCGCAACTATTTCGAGAAGGCCTCCAGCATGAAGGGGGTCACCGGCGAGAACCTGCTGTCCCTGCTGGAACGCCGGCTGGACAACATCGTCTTCCGGATGGGGCTGGCCCCATCCCGCTCGGCCGCCCGCCAGCTGGTCAATCACGGGCATTTTCTGGTCAACGACAAGGTCGTCAATATTCCATCCATCCTGCTGCGCCCCGGCGACACCATCGAGGTCAAAACCAAGAGCAAGGACAATGTGATCATTGCCGGCGCCCTGGAAGCGACCAAAGGGCGGACCCCCGTGCCCTGGCTGGAGCTCAACAAGGAGAAACTCTCGGGCAAGCTGGTCAACATCCCCACCAGGGACAGCATCGGGATGCAGATCAACGAACAGCTGATCGTGGAGTTGTACTCCAAGTAATGCCGAAAGGATCCTATTTAAAAAGCCGTTATTAACATAATACAGCTTTCTTTGACAAGGCTTTAAAAGGGTCCTCATTCGGGAAGCCTCGCTCGGCTCAAGCGGTTTGGGCCGGGTTCAATTTCAAAACTTTTGGAGGCAATTATGAGATGGAATACCCTGCAGATGCCCAAGAGCATCGTGATAGACGAAGCAACTTACGGACCCAATTACGGTAAATTCATTGCCGAGCCCCTGGAACGGGGTTACGGACTGACCTTAGGCAACGCCCTGCGCCGGGTGCTGCTGTCATCCATCCCCGGGGCGGCCATCATGGCGGTCAAGATCGAGGGCGTGCTCCACGAGTTCTCCACCATCCCGGGCGTGGTGGAAGACGTCACCGAGATCATCCTGAACATCAAGAAGATAAAGCTCCGCCTGCATTCCGAACATCCCAAGGTCCTGTATCTCAAGGCTTCGGGCAAGGGCGAGGTCAAGGCCTCCCAGATAGAATCCGACGCCGAGGTGGAGATCCTGAACCCCGAACAGCACATCGCCACCCTTTCCGAGGACGGGGTGTTCAAGCTGGAACTGACCGTGGATCACGGACGGGGCTACGTGCCGGCCGAGGTCTTCCGCAAATCGTTCAACACCATCGGGCTGATCCCGGTGGACGCCATCTTCTCGCCGGTCTCCCGGGTCAACTTCCTGGTGGAGAACTGCCGGGTGGGCGAGCGCACCGACTACGACCGCCTGATCCTGGAGGTCCACACCAACGGCTCGGTGAAGCCCGACGTGGCGGTCTCCCAGGCCGCCAAGCTGCTGCGCGACCACCTGACCCTGTTCCGCTCCTTCGGGGAAGACGGCGAAGAGGGCAAGGTAGAGGGCCTGGACGACGACATGGTGAAGATGCGGGACATGCTGATGAAGCCGGTGGAAGAGCTGGAGCTCTCGGTGCGGTCGGCCAACTGCCTTAGGGCCAACAACATCTTCACTTTGGGCGACCTGGTGCAGAAGACCGAAAGCGAGATGCTTAAATACCGGAACTTCGGCCGCAAGTCGCTGGCCGAGCTCTCGGTGATCCTGAAGAACATGAGCCTGACCTTCGGGATGAAGGTGGACCAGTACACCGACGCCAAGAAGAAGAAGGCCTGATAAACTACGGACGGACGGGCATCGGACATTACCGACATTAGTAGACATTGGTTTCTCTGGTTAAAGATAGAACTAAAATTTTTGAGATAGGGTAAACATACATGCGACACCGCAAAGACACCTTAAAGCTGAGCCGCAGCCATTCCCACCGCCGGGCCCTGATGTCCAATCTGGTGACATCGCTGTTCAAATACGAAAAGATACAGACCACCTTCCCCAAGGCCCAGGCCTCCAAGCGGGTGGCCGAGCACCTGATCTCCGTCTCCAAGCAGAACGACCTGGCTGCCATCCGCCAGGTGGGCCGGGTGGTCAAGGACAAGGATGTCCTGAAGAAGCTGTTCCAGGTGATCATGCCCCGGATGAAGGACAAGAACTCCGGCTTCATCACCGTCACCAAGCTGTGGCTGCGCAAGGGCGACGCCGCCCTGCTGTGCCTGATGGAGCTCTACGGCGCCCCGGCCAAGGCCAAACTGGTTGAAGGCGAGAAGAAGGAAAAGGAAAAGAAGGCCCACACGCTTCGGCATGGCTCAGCGCAAGCACCGGCCAAGAAACAACCGGGCAAGAAAGTAAAGACCGAGGGCAAGCCCAAAGAGGAAAAGAAGCCCGCCTCCGCTAAAGCTTCCGCCTCCGTGAAAACTTCGGCGGACAAGTCTGCGGACAAGCCCGAGAAGAAAACAGAGAAAAAAGCTGAAGTAAAGAAGTAGACTTTTGGGATGAATTTTACAGCGCAAGGTTTAGAAATAAGCCTTGCGCCTTTTTTGTTTTTTGTGTATGATTAATAGCCACGCCCCGCCAACGGCGAGGCTCCGCTTTCTGCGGGGCCGGGGGCGATATCGTTCCGACTTCGTACTGGCAAATAAATACTTCGTCGGATAAATCACGGTATCGCATAAATAGGTTTGGCCTTAACCAAATTCCCTTAAAATAATACATGATACCTTCCAAAAAATATTTACGTCTGCTTACTTTAGCTCTGATACTTCTCCCAACATTAGCCTTTTCCCAGGTCAAAGGCATGTGGGTGGTGCGCTATTCCCTGACCAGCCCGGCCAGCGTCAAGAAGATAGTCCGCTCGGCCCGGCAGGCCGGCATCACCGACCTCTTTGTCCAGTTCTTCGCCAAGGGCGAGGCCTACTACAATTCCCAAAACCTGCCCACTGCCGCCTGCGTCTCCAAGGACTTCGACCCCCTGGCCCTGATGCTCAGGGAGTGCAAGGCCAGCGGCATAAAGATGCACGCCTGGATCAACGTCTACTTCATCTGGTCGTCCGAGGCGGACCCCAGGGACAAACGGCATGTCTATTACAAGGGCAAGGGGTGGTTCGCCGCCGATGCCGAGGGCCGTTCGTTAAAGGACTACAGCCAGAAGGAGCTGGACCGGAAGGGCCTGGAAGGGGTCTATCTTTCCGCGGCCAGTCCCGAGGTCAAGCAGTATCTTCGGGAGCTGGTGCGGGAGATACTCTTCAAGTACGACGTGGACGGCATCCACTTAGACTACGTGCGCTACGGCAACCTAAACTATTCCTACGACCTTTCCAGCCGCAATGCCTTTTACAGCCAGTATAAGGTGGATCCCATGGCCTTCTTCACCGGGGACCCCGGCCTAAAGCCCTACTGGGACACCTGGTACCAGTGGCGGATGTACAACATCTCGGACCTGGTCTCCCAGCTTAAGATGGACATCGTAAAATTCAATCCCTGGGTCAAGCTATCGGCCGCGGTCAAGCCCGACCCCGACGAGGCCCGGGCAGGTTTCGGCCAGGACTGGCCCAACTGGCTGCTGAACCGCTGGGTGGATTTCGTGGTGCTGATGGACTATTCCAAGGACACTCCCACCGTCCTGCGGCTGGCCCAGAAATCGGTGCGCTACAAGGGGGCGGGACAGGTCTACGTGGGGCTGGGGGCCTGGCGCGACAGCATGGAGGGCATCATGGAGAAGACCCGGGAACTGCGGCGGGCGGGCATCAACGACATTGTGCTGTTTTCCTACGACGGCCTGGCCCAGCGGGGGATAAGCTTTGAGGAACTTAAGGACAGGGGATTCTAACAACTGAATGCAAATTGCAACCCTTCGACATGCTCAGGGTGCATGCAAATTGCAAAATATAAACTGTAAACTGTCGGGAGTATCATGAACAAGCAGAAAACACTAAAATGGCTGAACCTGGCGCTGTTCGCGCTGTTCGCCGTCCAGGCGGTGACCGGGGTGCTGGCCTTTACCGGACTGATGGAGAATGCCGAGGTCGCCGAAGAATTGCATGAGTATGCCGGGCTGGCCATGGTACTGGTTGTCATGGCGCATCTGTGGCTCAACTGGGGCTGGGTGAAACTGAACTTCCTTGCCAGAAAAAAATAGGAAATGGGAAATTGGAAACTGGAACTTTGTCAGTTTGACTTTGGTTGGGGTACCCTTTTGCAGTTAATTCCGGTAAAACCAAAAATCAGGGAGCAGTATGAGCCAGATACGACGCCTGTTTGAAGAGGATCTCGACCGCTATGTCAACATCGTAGCCGAGGCCTATCCCGGTTTCAAGATCGTTACGCCCGAGGACAAGCAGAAACTCAAGGAACGTTTGGTAAAACACCAGGAGGACGATCCCGGAGTCAGCTTCTGGGGGCTTTTCCGCGACGAGAAAATGCTGGGCGGGATGCGGCTGCACGACCTGAACCTGCAAATGTACGAGACCCAGATCAAGGCCGGCGGGGTGGGGATGGTGGCGGTGGACCTGCTCCACAAAAAGGAAAAGATCTGCAGGGAGATGATCGCCTATTTTCTGGAACACTACCGCCAGAAGGGTTACAGCCTGGCCACGCTGTATCCCTTCCGCCCGGACTTTTACAAGAAGATGGGTTTCGGCTACGGCACCCGGGCCTTTCAGTTCAGGACCAGGCCCGATCAACTGCCCAAGGGAAGCACCAAAAGCCATGTCAAACGGCTGGAGACCGGCGATCTCAAGGAATATCTGGTCTGCGCCCGGCAGTTCGGCCGGGAGCACCACGGAATGATGGAGAAGACCCAGGCCGAGGCCGAGGGGCTGCTGAAAAGCCCGGATTCCAAGGTCTACGGCTATAAAAAGGCCGATCAGGTGCTGGGATACCTGACCTTTTCCTTTAAGCCGGCCGACGCCAATTTCCTGCAGACCGAGATGGTGGTGCGGGAATTAGTTTATCAGGATCCGGAGATCCTCATGGAACTGATGACATTCCTGCACAGCCAGGCCGACCAGATAAAGCAGGTGGTCTTCATCACCCAGGATGAGCACCTGAACTGGCTGTTCGGGGACATCCGGGACGGCTCGGAGAACCTGATCCCGCCGCTGTTCCAGCAGACCGCCACCGCTGGTTACGGGATGATGTACCGGTCGCTCAATACCAGAAGGCTGCTGGAGGAGATGAAAGGTCATAATTTCGGGGAACAGAACTGCAGGCTTAAACTCAACATCTCCGACAATTTTCTGCCGGCCAATGCCGTTTCGCTGGTGGCCCAGGTGGAATTCGGCGCCCTGACCATATCAGACGAGCAGGAATACGACGCGGAGATCTGGCTGGACGTCCCTGAATTCTCCTCCCTGCTGATGGGGGCGGTGGATTACAAAACACTTCACCGCCTGGGCCTGTCCCGGATCTCCGATCCGGCTTATCTGAACACGGTGGACCGGATATTCAGGGCCCAAAACAAGCCCGTCTGCTACACCTATTTTTAACGGTAAAACTGCCCGGCAAAGCCCCACCAAATACTTTGGCGGGGCTTTGTTTTATGCTTGAATGCAGGGTTGGATTGTGATAAAATAAAATTTCGGAATGAATGAAATCAGGCTTAAATCTTTGACATTCATAATACAAACAAAGGAACTATTTTGCAACTAGGAATCATCGGCCTGCCCCAGTCGGGCAAGACAACCATATTCAACGCCCTGACCAAATCCTGCATCAAGGTCGGAGTTCCGCATCAAGGTCGGAGAATACTCCACCGGCTGCGACGTGCATATGGGCGTGGTCAAGGTCCCCGACCCCCGGCTGGACAAGCTTACCGCCATGTTCAATCCCAAGAAGAAGGTCCCGGCCACCATTACCTACGTGGATATCGGCGGCATGGCCAAGGGGGTCTCCGATTCCGGGGGCCTGGGCACCGAGTTCCTGACCCAGATGCACAAGGTGGATGCCATGATCCTGGTTCTGCGCGGCTTCGCCGACGCCTCCGGCGCCCCATCCCCGGTGGATGATTACCAGACCATCGCCACCGAGCTGCTGCTGTCCGACCTGTCCATGGTGGAGCGGCGGATCGAGCGGGTCAAAATAGACATTAAAAAGGTAAAACGGCCGGAGCTGGACAAGGAACTGGTGATCCTGGATAAATGCCGGGTCCACCTTGAGGCCGAAAAGCCGCTGCACATGCTGGACCTTTTCCCGGAAGAATCCAAGGCCCTCCGCAGCTTCCAACTTCTGACCGAGAAGCCGCTGCTGCCGGTGCTGAACTACGGGGAAGGGGTGGATTACGCCGCCCTGCAGAGCGCTTTATCCTCGGCCAGCAGCCAGGAAGCCACCGCCCTGTGCGGGGCCATCGAGATGGACATAGCGCAAATGTCGGATGAGGAAGCCAAAGAATTCCTGGCAGAGATGAAGATATCCGAGCCGGCTCTGAACAAGATGATCCGCACCTCGTACCGGCTGCTGGGCCAGATCTCATTTTTCACCGTGGGCGAGGACGAGTGCCGGGCCTGGACCATTCCTTTAAACACTAAGGCCCCCCAGGCGGCCGGGGCCATCCACTCCGACCTGGAGCGGGGATTCATCCGGGCCGAGACGGTCTCCTACGACCACCTGACCGAGGTGGGCACCTACGCCGCCGCCAGGGAAAAGGGCTATGTTAGGCAGGAGGGCAAGGAGTACATAGTCAAGGACGGGGATGTGATCAATATCAAGTTCAATGTCTGATGAAAAATCTCGAACATATACTTCGAAGGGCAACTTGGTTCCTTCGATCGCCCAGGCGACGTCAGCCAACCTCAGGATGACATGTAAAACCATGAAGATAGGCTTTGTTCAATTCAACCCGGCTTTCGGCCAGGTAACTAAAAATCTAAGCACCATACACCGGCTGGTCTCCTCCGTCAAGGCCGACTTGCTGGTGCTGCCGGAGCTGTGCCTGTCCGGCTATAACTTTGTTTCCATGGACGAGGTCCGGCAGTTGTCGGAAACTTCCGACGGGCCTTCCATAAAGTCTCTGAAACTGCTGTCCAAGAAAACCGGGACCATCCTGGTGGCGGGGTTCGCCGAGAAAAGCGGGAGCAAGACATACAACTCGGCCATCCTGATCCGCCCTTCGGGCAAGACAGACATTTACCGCAAGACCCACCTGTTCTGGAACGAGAAGAAGTGGTTTGCCCCGGGCGATACCGGTTTCAAGGTCTACCGGGCCGGTCAAACTAAGATCGGGATGATGATCTGCTACGACTGGTTCTTTCCCGAGGCCGCCCGCAGCCTGGCTCTTGCAGGGCGCTCAGATAATCTGCCACCCGGCCAACCTGGTGCTGCCCTATTGTCCCCGCTCCATGCCGGTGCGGGCGCTGGAGAACAAGGTCTTCACCATCACCGCCAACCGGACGGGCCGGGAAAAGCGGAGCCAGCACGACCTGCGCTTCATCGGGCAGAGCATAATGGCCGGCCCGGACCAAAGCATCCTGGCCATGGCTCCCGGTAAATCTGAGGCCGTTAGAGTGGTTGACATCGACCCCAAAAAGGCGGATAATAAGAGGGTGACTCCGCTGAACGAGCTTTTCAAAGACCGTAGGCCGGAGTTTTATGTTTGAAATCTTGGAACAGTTATATTTTATAAACCTCTGTGTTTCTGTGTCCATTCGACTTTGCTCAGGACAAGCTCTGTGACAAAAACAATAAACGAAATAGGTGAGTTCGGCCTGATAGACCGGATAAAAAAGACCGCGGGCATGGTCCCCAAGAACAGCCGGATCCTGTTGGGAATAGGCGATGATGCCGCTCTTTTTAAACTGTCCCCGGGCAAAATATGCGCCGCCACCACCGACACCATGGTGGAGGGGGTGCACTTTGACCTGAGCTACACTTCTTTCTTCGATCTGGGATACAAGGCCATGGCGGCCAATCTTTCCGACATCGCGGCCATGGGGGGGAACCCCCTGCTGGCTTTGGTCACCTTGGCGCTTCCCGGCAAGGTTGGCATCAAGGACATAGACCGACTGTACGCCGGGATGCAAGCCTTGGCCGGAAAACACGGGGTGGTGATCGCCGGGGGAGACATCGTCAAAAGCCGGGAGCTCTCCGTAACCCTGACCCTGATGGGGGAATGTGATCCCAAAAATGCCGGGCTGCGCTCCGGAGCCAGGTTAGGAGATGCAATCCTTGTTACTGGTGATCTGGGAGGGAGCCAGGCGGGGTTGGAACTGCTGAATTCAAAATTATCCAAAAAGCACTTGCGGCCGGAGCCAAGGGTGGCAGAGGCAAAGCTGCTGGCTTCCCGGTTCAAACTGCACGGGATGATAGATATCTCCGACGGACTGGCCTCGGAACTGCACCACCTGTCCAAAGCCAGCAAGGTTGGCATCCTAATAGACCAAGGGGCCCTGCCGGTGGCTGAGCAGGCGATCATCGTCGGGAAGATGCTGGGGCGCGATCCCCAAAGATACTGTCTTTACGGCGGGGAGGAATACGAACTGCTTTTCACCCTGCCGCCCCGGGAAGCCATAAAAGCCAGAGCCCTGATCCAAAAACAGGGAACGGCCTGCACCATCATCGGCCAGGTGGTCAAAGGCGATCAGGTCAGCATCATCGCCCAAAACGGCAAAAGAGAAATATTAACAAACCAGGGTTATACACATTTTTAAAGCCTTAAAAAAGCGGGAGACAAAAATGACCTTAAAGCAGATCTTCGCCATGGCTAAAAAGAACAAGGTGGAATTTGTCGCGGTAAAATTCGTGGACCTGCTGGGGAAATGGCACCAGATAACGGTACCCTCTCACGAGCTGAAGCCGGAGCTTTTTGAGCGCGGCCGGGGCATAGGGTTCGACGGCTCCAGCGTGGCCGGCTTCACCCAGGTGAAGGCCGGGGACATGATAGTGATCCCCGCGCCCGATACCGGATTCATGGACCCCTTTGCCAAGCTGCCCACCCTGTCCTTCCTGGGCGAGGTGATAGACGTGGCCACCGGCGAGAAGTTCGACCGCAATCCCCGCTTTATCGCCGAGAAGGCCGAGCAGTACCTGACCAAGACCGGCTACGCCCCCCAGAGCTTTTGGGGCCCGGAGTTCGAGTTCTACCTGTTCGACTCGGTCCGCTACCAGAACGATGCCCAGCACAGCTTTTTTGAGGTCGACGCCCGGGAGGCCCAATGGAACAGCGGCAAGGATGAGAACCCCAACCTGGGAAACAAGATCGCCCACAAGGGCGGCTACCATGCCGCCCCGCCCCACGACCGTTTCTTCGACTTCCGCTCCTCGCTCTGCAAAACCATGGAGCAGTGCGGGGTGCCGGTGAAATACCACCACCACGAGGTGGGCGGGGCCGGGCAGATGGAGATCGAGGTGATGTTCGACACCCTGACCAAGATGGCCGACCGGGCCATGCTGGTCAAGTACATCGTCCGCAATGCCTGCTTCCAGGCCGGTCTGGCCTGCACCTTCATGCCCAAGCCGCTGTTCGGCGAGCCCGGCAGCGGGATGCATGTCCACCAGTACCTGGCCAAGGACGGCAGCTCCCTTTTCTACAAGAAGGGCGGGCTAGTGAACATGTCCGATCTGGCCCTGCATTATCTGGGCGGCCTGTTAAAGCACGCCCCGGCCCTGCTGGCCTTTACCAACCCCTCCACCAATTCCTACCGCCGGTTGGTGCCGGGCTACGAGGCCCCGGTCAGGTCGTCCTACTCGGTGGGCAACCGTACCGCGGCGGTCCGGATCCCCGGCTACCTGACCGATCCCAAGACCATGCGCTACGAGTTCCGCCCGCCCGACGCCACCTGCAACCCCTACCTGGCCTTTGCCGCCATGCTGATGGCCGGGATCGACGGCATCAAGAACAAGATTGACCCGGGCCAGCCGCTGAACAAGGACCTGTTCAGCCTGTCCAAGGCCGACCTGGAAAAGATACCCACTTTGCCCACCTCGCTGCCCGAGGCATTGGATGCTCTGGAAAGGGATCACAAGTTCCTGCTGGAGGGCGGGGTTTTCACCAAGGACCTGATAGAAACCTGGATCGGGTTGAAGTCAAAAGAAGTGGCAGCCCTTAATTTGAGGCCCCATCCTTATGAATTTGAATTGTATTACGATTGCTAAACAACCATCAATAATTAAAATGGAGGGTTAAAATGAAACGGTTCCTGTTAACAGTAATTGTTTTATCGGCAACGATGGTTTATGCCGTTACCAGCTCCAAATCCGTTTGCCCTATGCCGTCCGATGTTATATCAACACCAGCTGTTCAGAAGATACCTGCTGCAACCAAAGCGATTCTTAATGAGGGATTTGAGGCTGAAGTTTTCCCGCCTCTTGGGTGGAGCATTTCAGGAGCAGCCTATATGTGGTCGCGAACCGATTTGTGCAGTGCCTATGGGGTAGGAACAGGCTGTGCCAAAGCCGATTTCTACAATGCTTATCTATCGGCAAATATCCAGGATTTGATTACATTTGTTTGTACACCGACCGGTGCAAATGATTCGCTTTATTTTGACCATGCCTATGCCACCAATGCGGGAGTCAAGGATTCGCTAACAATTTGGACCTCCACTGACGGTGGATCTAATTGGGCTCATTTAATATGTTTGTATGGCACCCCGCTTAACACCGGTGGCTCTGTAGCGGAGCCTTTTGTGCCGGATCCCACCCAATGGGATACCAAAAAATATGCTCTTCCGGCTGGAACCAATATGATCAAATTTACCGCATATTCCGAATGGGGAAATAATCTTTATCTTGATAATGTCCAGGTTAAATATCCGCAGCAAACATACGGATGTCACCGCACTGGTTATTAAAAATCCACAGACTTATCAAAACAGTGCGGTTGCCCCCCAGGTACTGGTAAAGAATCATGGGCACCAGCACAGCATCATTTCCGGTTAACTTTCGGATATCATACAGCAGCACCGAAGTATATTCCCAGAGCGTGAACGTCAGCAATCTGGCGGCCGGGGATACCATCACGGTAACCTTTCCTTTATGGACTCCATCCCCTGCAGGGGAAGTGTTTGACCATACTGTTTGGACTGCATTGTCCGGCGATCTGGTAAAAGCCAACGATACTTTATACGGCAGAACTTATAGCTATTACTCTCCTCGTAAAATCATGACTGAAATGTTCACCTGTACCAGTTGCGGGTACTGTCCGGCGGCTAATGATAGTATGAACCATGATATTTGCCGATCTGCAGGATTCGATGGTCCTTGTCCGATATCATGTTTGGTGGCCCACCAACAATGACCCCTTCTACTTGAACCTGTTGGATGACACCATGGATATCCGGCAGAGGAGAACCTATTATGGCCTTAATTTTGTGCCATATGTTATTGCTGGTGGAATCTTAGTCCCAGGCAGCACTACCAGCGATTATCGTTCCAGTATTCTTAAATTATGTCAGAATGCCGTCTCTCCATTGACCTTGTCATTAAGCGGCACGTATAATTCGACAGCTAAAAACGGCCGGATAATAGCCACCCTGAATTCCACTGGCCGGATCATCGATTCCGATCTGCGGTTGTTTTATATGATCATCCAGGACAGCATCCTTTATACCGGAACCAACGGCGATCCCATTCACCACCAGGTCTATCGCCAGGTACTGCCCACTATGGACGGAAGATCAATTGCCATCAATATGGGCGAAACTCTTCGCGATTCCGCTACCTTCTCCATCCCGACGGCCGGCTATGCCCCGCCTTATGTGGAAGATGATTGTCAGATCATCGCTTTTCTTCAGAGCAACGACACCAAGAACATATGGCAGAGCGCCAGCATTCCGTTGTTGTCATTAATTACCGGTTTGCAAGGCCAACCAGAGGACAGGCCGGTCCTGCGGACATTACTATTGCCCAGTTATCCCAACCCGGCATCCGGTGATGTAAGCATCTCATACAATCTATCGACGGAAGGTCAAGTGCGGGTTGGTGTATATGACATTATGGGGCGGATGGTAAAAACCCTGGTCAACTGCCGGCAATTACCGGGCCAGTATAACATGACCTGGGACGGCAGGAACGATACAGGGGCCAAGGTAGCAAACGGGGTATACTTCTATAAATTAGACACCAAAGGTTTTACCTCGACTAAAAAGCTGACGATTTTGAAATAGCAAACTATTTTAAAAACGAGGGTGCCCAATAAAACGATTGGGCGCTCTCGTCTAAAATGGAGGACGGGGTGAATTTTAAGAAAATATTGATAGCAGTTACGCTGGCGGCGGTTCTATGTGCAACCGGAATGGCCGGCGATCTGAATTTCAAATTAAGAGACATTGAAAATCAAAGAGTGCAATTATCGGAAATATTGGAAAAAGGGCCGGTGGTAATATCCTTTTGGGCTACCTGGTGCCATCCCTGCCAGGAGGAGTTAAAGCATATTCAGAAGTTCCATGAGCTTTATTCGGACAGCGGAATATCTTTTTATGGCATCTCGATAGACGGCGTCAAGGATAAAAACAAGATAAAGGCTTTGATCAAGGGGAAAAGCTTTACCTTTCCAGTCCTGCTGGATCCGGAACAGGAGGTCATGAAGTCTTTTGGGTTGAATGATGTGCCGGGGATATTCATTATTTCCCGTGAGGGAAAGATATTATACCGTCATAGCGGGTATAAAGCCGGTGATGAAACGGAATTGGAAAATAATATACTTGAAATCATAAGATCTGCAATCCCCGGGGGAAATAAAGCGATCCGGGATACGATATAGTTTAACCCATAAGGAGATTCGCTGTGAATAGGAAGTATTTATATTTATTAGTACCGATCCTCATCATCGCCGGCTGCGGCAAACGCCTGCCTACGATAGTGCAACAGGCGGCAAATAGTGTCCCGCGGCGGGTGGTGATGGAATTATTCACCGCTACCTGGTGCACCAATTGTCCGACTTCTGATGCTGCGCTGGAGAGGCTGGCCGAAGAGATGGGCGACTCATTAACGATCATCGAATATCATCCCTTAACCGATACCTTTGGCAATGCCGAATCGGAAGCCCGGGGGCAGTTTTACGGGGTGGATGCCTGGCCTACCATCTGGTGCGACGGATTGGCATCACAGGTGGGTACTACTCTGGACACCTACCAAAGCTATTTCGTATTGGCCCATAATCGAATTCTCTTAAATAGCCAAGTTAAAATTGATCTTACAGCAAGGATCGAGCAGGGGATACTGGGATATAGCGCAACCATACAGCCATTGGTTAAAACAACTTTAAACGATCCCAGGCTTTTGGTGCTGGTGCTGGAGGATTCTATATATTACAGTGCGCTTAATGGCCTAAAATTGCATCGTTTTGTCTGCCGGGACATAGTCCCGGACGCTTCCGGCCTTTCCCTAAATCTGGTTGTGGGGAATACCATTCTAAAACAGGGGAATATTCTAATAGACACTTTGAAGTGGCGGACCGATCGTTTATGGTTGGCGGCGATCGTTCAGGATAATTTCAGTAAAGAGATATTACAGTCCGATTTTGTTAATTTATCGGAACCGGTTTGGGATTTTACTCTAAGTTCGGGCGATACCGTAATAACAGCCGGATTGGATTCTACCGCCAGCTACAGCTTTAAGATCAAAAATACCGGCAATCAACCGGACACTTTTTGGCTGGACCTGCCGGACAGTCTATCCCTGCCCGGCGATCTCAACCGGGTTATAAGGGGTTCCTCGGGCGTACCATTGTCGCTGCCGTACCCATTGGCTCTTGATCCGGGAGATTCGGTGGCAAGTTTTACGGTGGAACTTAGTTCGTCAACGGTTGGCGATTTTCAAACGGCTTTGACAGTTCAATCAACCAAGCAACCAACCACAATAAAAAGCGTTAATTTTTACCTAAAATCTGTCTTCATCGTTATCATAGATTTTTCCCTGACGGCAACGGATACCCTTCTGTCTGCCTCTGTTGGCGCCACAGCGGAATACCCGGTTACAATTAAAAATATTGGCAACCAATCAGACACCATTTGGCTTGATTTGCCGGATAGTTTGGTTGTACCATCCTCATTTTATGTTGCCCCTGCATTGTGCAATATATTAGGCCTTTGTTATTCAGTCCCATATAAAAAATATTTGGCGGCAGGTGATTCATTGACAAGTTTAGTGGTTCATCTAACGCCAATAGTGGCCGGGCATTGCGAAGCTTCACTGACCCTGACCTCAAAAAAAGATCCGCTTTTGGTCCGCCGGCTCAGGCTACATTTGGAGGTGGCAAAATGAAGAAGATCATTTTTATTATTATAGCGGTTTCGCTATTCACTCTGAATTCATTGGCCTGGAATCTTTCCGGCAGCAACCAGGCCGAGATGTGGATCTCCCAACCGGGATACAGTATGAGCTATAAGGAAATACTGGATATGCATCTCAAAGGGGCCATTGAAAACGGACTCGAAATAAAGGCCGGCCTGAGGTATCAGCAGGACGATGAAATATGGAACGATTCCACTGTGTTCAAAGGGATATCCAAGAAATATCTGGAGTTGCAAAAAGAGGAGATAAAATTAAGGCTGGGGAATTATTATGCCGCTTTGGGGCGGGGGATCATATTGAATTGCGTTAACGATAACCTGGTGAAGCTCGACCGGGAGCTTGAGGGCGCTACTTTTACCGGAGGCTTCAGGGAAATATTGGAAGTCAAAGCCCTGGCCGGCCAGGTGTTTGAAAATACCTCCCGGGTCGACAGCCGGAGCTATTACGGTGGAGAAATCAAGCTGACGCCATTCAGCAAATTGGATATCGGCGGCGCCTATTTGCGGGCCAATGCTTCCGACAGGCCCAAGGATATAAATTACAACAAACCGGCCGAGGAATCCTTTGGGGGCAATGCCGGCCTAAGGATCTCCTCTTTAGAAATATACGGCGAATATGACGCCCGCCATACCTACGGCATACTGGATCCCACCCTGGGGTGGATCGGAGCGGATGATGTCAAAGGCAAAGGTTTTTATTCCTCCATTAGCTGGGCTGTATCCGGCATTGGAGTAGTGGTGGATTATAAAGATTACAAGAATATGAACAGTTTGGTCAACGCCCCGCCCACTTGCAACAGGGATGGAAGACTGCTGAATCAGGCGGCTGATGAGCAAGGATTACAGATAGATTTTACGGTTTCCCCCTGGGAATTCATGGAAATGCATGGCAACTATTCAACGGCTGAGACTGATAATAACGGCTCAAAATGGGAGGATACCTATTTTGAAGGGCGTTGGGAAGTGTCTGCTAAATTAGTGGTCAGAGCTGAGGCCAGGGCCAGGACAGAGGATTCCCTGGAAACCGAAGTCATCAGAAGAAAATATAAAGGCGGCGGAGTGGAAGGTAAGTGGCTATACGGCGAGCAAAAAGCTTTAACCTTGAGGGTTGAAGGAGACAGGTTCAATAATTTGTATATTTCCGGACCGATGCAATTTAATGAAATAAGGGCCGGGTTAAGCTGGGTCCCGTTTGGATTCATCAATGTTTACGGCCAGATGGAGGTTTCGGATAAAAGGTTGCCGGAATATGAAAACCAGCAGAGGTGGGGACGGGCCGGAACCACCATTAGCATTGGACAGACGCAGAAGCTGGATATGTCCATAGGCCAAAACAAAGGCGGGTTGGTCTGTTCCGGGGGCTTCTGCCGTTATGAGCCGCCTTTCCGGGGAATGAAGGTCTCTTACCAATTGAGTTTTTAACAGTCTTTTTCAATAAAACAACAGGAGCTTGATGAAAAATCTTTACGCCGTAATTTTGGCCGGCGGCCGGGGGGAAAGGTTTTGGCCCAAAAGCCGCAGCAATATGCCCAAGCAATTATTGACCCTGACCGGCCAAAGCTCAATGCTGGCCGAGACCCTGAACCGGGTGGGGTCATTAGTGCCGGTGGAGCGGCAGTGGGTGGTAACCGGTGAGGATTTGGTGAAATCAATAGAGAAGATAGGCATTGTTGGACCCAAGCTGGTCGGCGAGCCGGCTGGCCGCAATACTGCCCCGGCCATCGCGGTGGCCGCCGCCGAGATCGCCAAGGAAAACCCAGAGGCGGTGATGATGGTGCTGCCGTCCGACCACTTTATCAAAGATGTGCCCAAGTTCCAGCAGGCGTTGGAACAGGGAGCGGTTTTAGCCCGGCTGGAATATCTGGTAACCATAGGCATCACGCCGGACCGGCCCGAGACCGGTTACGGATACATAGAACGGGGAGAGATGCTTCCCGGCTGCAGCATTCCCTGTTTTGTGGTTAAAAGTTTCAGGGAAAAACCGGATTCTCTCACGGCCAATAAATTTCTCAAAAGCGGTTATTTCTACTGGAACGGAGGGATATTCGTCTGGAAAGTTAAAACCATTCTCGAGCAAATTGAAAAACATCTGCCGGAATTGTATAAAAAACTGAAGACTTGGCAGAAGGCCGGGGGTTTAAGCGCCGGCCCGGAAATATTCGCCGAATTTTACCGGGAAGTGGAAAAAACATCCATCGACTACGGGGTGATGGAAAAAGCGGAGA
This sequence comes from uncultured bacterium, assembly GCA_963780225.1. Lineage (GTDB taxonomy): Bacteria > Edwardsbacteria > AC1 > AC1 > EtOH8 > UBA5202. The sequence continues at coordinate 178,565 of CAWAAX010000004.1, forward strand.
AGGTAGTGGTGATCAAAGGCGACTTCGGCTGGGACGATCTAGGTTCGTGGGAGGCAGTGGAGCGCTTTCACCCCCGGGACCAGCACCAAAATGTGCTGGTGGGCAACTGTCTGGCCATAGAGTCCCAGAACAATCTGGTCTACAGCGACGATGGGATGGTGGCGGCGCTGGGGCTCAAGGATATCATCATCGTCCAATCTCAGGGAGCGGTGCTGGTCTGTCACCGTTCCAAAGTGCAGGAGGTGCGCAAGGTCATTGAAGAATTGAAAAAGCAGCCCAACGGGAAAAAGTACCTTTAAATAGCTATCGTCACCCTAGGTAAGACAGAATTTACGGGATTTTGTTCCGGGCCAGAATCACGATAAAATTTATTCCCAGAATATTCACCTATTCGCATTTTTACACAGGAGGTCTGTTCAGTAATGAAAAACAAAATTCTTTTGGCTGCGGCCCTGCCCCTGCTGTTGACCGGGTGTTTTGGCAATAAACAGGAAACCCAAAAGCCTTTGGTGGAACCGGTGGCTGAAGCCCCGGCTAAAACGCCTTTTCCGGAACAGCCGGCAGTTGCCGCCCCGGCGCCCCAGTCTGAAGCCCCGGCCCCGCAGGACAACTCCGGCATGTTAGTCCCCTCCGGCAGCAAGGGCCCGGTACAGCAGGTCTACGGATGGCGGGTCCAGCTCTTCGTCTCCGGCTCCATCGAGAACGCCCGCCGGGTGGCCGAGGAAGCCCGCTGGAAGTTCAAGGACCAGCAGATATACATTGCCGAAGCACTGCCCTATTACAAGGTGCAGGCCGGAAACTGCCTGACCCGGCAGGATGCCGACAACCTCAAGGCCCGGGCAAAGGCCTTGGGCTACCAGGGATCGTTCGTAGTGGAGATGGACCTGACCCGCTGATGCCCGGCAATGTAAAGAATAATTTATAAGGAACCCATGAAACCAAGAAAAAATTCCTGCCATTCCTGGTTTCCTTATAGTATCCGGCTTATCCGGATCAGGAACTACGCACTACTTTTGCTGGTCATTCTGTTAATGGCCGGCCAGGCCTTCTGTCAGATGACCCTGAAGAAAGCCGCCGATCCCATGGGACAGGATGTTTCCGGGGACCGGCAGGTGGTGGTGGCCGGGAGGGCGGCCGCCCAGCCTTTGGTGGTCCAGGTCACCAATGCCAAAGGGGAACCGCTGTCCGGTGTCAAAGTTCTGTTCGATGTGGCCGGGGGCCAGGCGGCCCGGCTGGACAGCGCCCAGGCCAGGACCGATGTCCAGGGCTATGCCCGGTGCCGGGCGACCTCCAATACCGGACCCCAGCCGGTCTACATCAACGCCTGGCTGGCCGCCGGTCCGGAGCAGAGGGTGACCTTTACACTGCACTCTTTCCTGCCCCATTGGTGGCTGTTCGCATTATTAGGTTCGCTGGGCGGAGTGGCCCTGTTCCTGTTCGGCCTTCGCTTCAGTTCCCGGGGCCTGCAGAAGGCGGCCGGGGTCAAGTTAAAGCAGATGCTGTGGAGCCTGACCGACAACAGCCTGATGGGGATGGGGGTGGGGGCCCTGGTGACGGTGATCATCCAGTCGTCCACCGCCACCACCGTGATGCTGGTCTCGCTGACCAACGCCGGCCTGATCGGCCTGCGCCAGGTGCTGGGGGTGATCCTGGGGGCCGACATCGGCACCACCGTCACCGTCCAGCTGATAGCCTTCAAACTGTCTGACTATTCCCTGATCCTGGTGGCGGCAGGGTTTTTTCTGATGACCATCGCCGGAAAACGGGCCTGGCGCTATTATCCCCAGATCATATTCGGAGCCGGGCTGATATTCTTCGGGCTTAAACTTACCTCCGAGGCCATAGCTCCGTTAAAAGTTTTGCCCTGGTTCACCCAGATGTTCCTGCACCTGGACGGCCGTCCGCTGCTGGGAGTCCTAATCGGCACGGCCTTCACCTTGCTGGTCCACTCCAGCGCCGCCACCATCGGAATACTATTGACCCTGGCCTTTCAGGGCCTGATCCCGCTGCCGGCCGCCATTCCGGTGATCATCGGGGCCAACATCGGCACCTGCGGCAGCGCCCTGGTCGCCGCCTGGGGCCAGACCAAGGAGGCGGTGCTGGTGGCCTGGGGCCATACCATTTTCAAAGTGGGGGCCGGGCTGCTGGCCTTCGTCCTGATAAACCCATTCACTGCCCTGGTGCTCCGGATGGGAGGGGAGCCGGCCCGGCAGATCGCCAACGCCCACACTCTGTTCAACCTGGCGGCGGCTTTGATCTTCCTGCCCTTTCTGGTGCCTTACGAAAAACTGCTGCGGCGGATAGTCCCCAATCAGCTGGACCGTCAAAAAGCTTTTGGGCCGAAGTATCTGGACGAACGGGTACTGGAAACCCCGTCTTTAGCCATCGGACAGGTCTCCCAGGAGATATTGCGGATGGCCGACATAGTCAAGGCGATGCTGGGCCGTTCCATGGAAGCTATCGAGAAGAATGACACCCAACTGCAGCAGCAGCTGGTGGACGACGACGACAAAGTGGACCTGCTGGAGGAGGCCATCACGCCCTATGTGGCCAAAATAGCCCAACAGGAACTTTCTGGCGATCAGTCAAACCGGGGGATCAAACTTTTATATGTGGTAAACAACCTGGAGCACATCGGAGACGTGATCAGCAAGAACATCATGGGTCATGTCCGGAAAAAGATCGATGGACATCTGGCCTTTTCCCAGGAGGGCCTTTGTGATCTGCGGGAGATCCACCGCCAGACTATGACCACCTTGGACATCGCCATCGGTGCCTTTGCCGCCAATGATACTGGCTTGGCCCGCCAGGCCCTGGAGCGCAAGGATCTGGTCTATGCCCTGGAAAGGGAGTTGTATAAAAAACATCTGGACCGGCTTCAAAAGGGCTTGAAGGAATCCAGGGAGACCAGCACCATTCATCTGGACCTGCTGAGCGATTTTGAAAGAATAAACTTCAACGCCAGCCAGATGGGGGCTTCCATTCTGCCCAAGGAATAATTGAAAAATTTAAACCGATAGATCTCACGAAAAATAAATTCACCAGCCATATGGAGGGATTATGCCCAAACTGACCAATTACATGGAACGGATTGTCAAGGAAGAACTTTCCCGGGTGATGCTTTCCCGTCCCGGCATTTGCTGCTGCCGGGTCTGCCAGCTGGACGTGATGGCCCTGGCCCTGAACCAGCTGCCTTCGCAGTACGTGGTCAGCGAAGGGGGGCATATCCATACCATGGTCAACATGGCCCACGACCAGTTCAAGACCCAGGTGCTGGTGGCTATAGTCAACGCCATCAACTCGGTCAGCACTCATCCCCGGCACAAGCTGAAAAAGGGCCTGAATACTGTCACTCGGCACTAAAGACAGTCCAGGCAGATGAATAAACAGATTATTTACCTCGCATACCGCTGATCTAATGGGTGCGGAAACGCACCCATTATTGTTTTAGCAGAAGGATACGGATTTGGACCGCTCTCAGGAACTAGAGCAGACCCCGGTGGGGAAACTGCTCTGGAAATATTTCGTGCCGGCCATCATCGGAGTGATGGCCAATACCATCTACAACATAGTCGACCGGATCTACATTGGCCGGGGAGTGGGGGCCTTGGCCCTTTCCGGCTTAAGCGTTACCTTTCCCATCATGATCATCGCCATGGCCTTCGGGATGCTGGTGGGAATGGGGGCTTCCTCGCTGGTCTCCATACGCTTGGGCCAGCAGAACAAGGGCGAGGCCGAAAAGATACTGGGCAATGCCTTCATGCTGCTGCTGATGATTTCCCTGGCCGTTACTGTTTCCGGCCTGCTGGCCCGGGACCGGGTACTGGCTCTGTTCGGGGCCGGCCCCGATACCATCGGCTATGCCCGGCAGTATATCACCATCATCCTGTGGGGGAATATTTTCCAGGGGATCGGTTTCGGGATGAACGGTATCATCCGGGCCGAAGGCAATGCCAAAATAGCCATGTACACCATGCTCCTGGGGGCGGTCATGAACATCGTGCTGGACCCGCTGTTCATCTTCGTCTTCAAGATGGGGGTCAGCGGGGCGGCCATCGCCACGGTGATCTCCATGGCCGCCACCAGCCTTTGGGTGCTGATGCACTTTACCGGTAGCAAAAGCGCCCTGCGTTTGAAGCCGGCCAATTTTAAACTTCAGCGGGGCATAGTGCTGGGGATCCTGTCCATCGGGATGGCGCCCTTCGCCATGCAGCTGGCCGGCAGCGTCATCAGCACCCTGTTCAACATCCAGCTGATCAGGTACGGCGGCGACCTGGCGGTGGGGGCCATGGGCATAATCAACAGCGTGGCCATGATGGTGGTCTTCTGCGTCATCGCCCTCAACATGGCGGCCCAGCCGATCATCGGCTACAATTACGGGGCCGGCCGGCACTCCCGGGTAAAGCGGACACTGAAGATCTCCATCATCGCGGCCACAGTCATCACCACGGCCGGATTCCTGGCGGTGGAGATATTTCCCCAGGCCATCATCGGGCTGTTCAACCGGGACGACCGGCAATTGATGGAGCTGGGAACCAGGGGAATGCGGATATTGCTGGCCATGTTCCCGGTGGTGGGTTTTCAGGTGGTCAGCGGAAATTTCTTTCAGGCCATCGGCCAGGCCCGGACCTCCCTGTTCCTCAACCTGCTCCGGCAGGTGATAGTGCTGATCCCCCTGATCCTGATCCTGCCCCCGGTATTCGGGATAGACGGGATCTGGGTCTCCGGCCCGGCGGCCGACCTCATTTCCGCGGTCATCACCGCAGTGATGATCGTCCGGGAGGTCAAAAAACTGAGGGTTCCGGATCTGGCTGTCAACGGCGGGTGAAGCAGCGGGCGGCATAATTTTGTCTTAAAACTGTTGACAAACAGTGAAAATTACAGTATTATCTTTTTAACCCCCTTTCCCGGCGGCCCTGGTCCGCCTCGGTCCGGGCAAGGGAGCAACCAACATTTACGGAAGAGGTCCATGACTTATTTTAAAAGCTACATCAAAAACAAGATAGTGCCCCAAAAGTGCTGGGATGACATCTTTGAACTGCTGGCCAGCGTCAGCAGTCCCGATGTGGAGGACTGGCTGGAGGAGCGGGGGCAGAGCGGCTTTACCATCGAGGAGTTCATATATTTCCTAAATTCGCTGGACGAGGAAGAGATACAGGACTGGCTGTGGGAACACCGGGATGATTTCTCGGCGGTGCTCTCCCGCCCATCGTTCAATTTTGACGACAGCCGGATGGTGGACTCCAACAATCGCTGGTGCAACGTGCTGTTCCTTTCGGCCAATAAAAGATCTGATATCAAGGAGTAAAGTCATGAAGAAGGCGCTCCTGTTCCTGGCGGTAATGTCCTATACGGCAGAGTTTGCTTTGGCTCAGGATTGCGGCTTCTCATTCCTGCGGCTGCCCCTCAAGGCCCGGGCCGTGTCCATGGGCGAAGCCCTGGTTGGGGCTTCCGACGACCTGGCCGGCCTGCCCTACAATCCGGCCGGCCTGTCGCTGATCAAAAGCCGCCAGGGTTCGGCCGGCTACACCAATTATGCCGCCGACATCCAGACCGGCAGCGTCAGCTATGTCCAGCCCTGGGACCAATGGAGCACTTACAGCGCCGGGATCTCCTATCTCAACAGCGGCTCCATCAAAGAGACCACCCTGGACCTGCCCACCGGCACCGGAAACACCTTCAGCTACAATACCCTGGCTTTGTCGCTGGGATACGGCCGGATCATAACCTCCCAGCTGTTTGCCGGGGCCGCGCTGAAAGGGGTCTACGACAAGGTGCAGGAATACTCGGCCGCCGCGGTGGCCGTGGACCTGGGGGCATTATATGAGATAGACATGGATCAGGCGGCTAAATTCCTGTTCAAGGCTAAAGGCCCTCATAAGTATGGCAGCAGCCTGACCGCCGGGTTTGCGGTACTGAACCTGGGGGTGGCCGCCAAAGCCTTTGTCACTGAAAAGGAGAAACTTCCCCTGACCTTCCGGGGCGGGCTGGCCTACCGGCCCGTCATGAACCGGCTGACAATTGCCCTGGCGGCCTCTAAGGCCGTGGATACCGGGATCAAAGCCCAGCTGGGCCTGGAGTATTTTGCCAAGGATGCTTTGGCCCTGCGGCTGGGATACAACGGCGCCATGGGGGACATTAAGACCGGCTCCGATCTGGACGACTTTACCGGGATGGCTTGTGGTTTGGGAATTTACGTCCGGAAATACAGGCTGGACGTGGCTTATGTTCCGATGGGAGGGCTGGGGAATCCACTGAGAGCGGATATCAGCGTAGAGTTTTAAAACTTAAGATCTCTTAATGGGCGGCCTGAAACCGCCCATTTTTTGATTAACAGAATCTGAGGGTGCAGACATGAACAATTCCGATTGCATCGAGATAATCAATGACCAGCCGGAACACAGCGGGGCTGGGGTCTATGCCTGGAACCTTTACCGGAACCTCAAAGACCTGACACCGGTGAAAATGGCCTATTATAACAGCCAAAAAGGCAGTTGCGAGTTCTACGGGGCCAAGGGGCTGGAGTCCACAATAAATGTCGGGATCAAGAGCCCCAAGCCGCTCTTTTGGAGGCAGTGCAGCCGGTCTTACCGGCATCAAAAAAACGTCCATGTACTCAGCCAGAACCTGTCGTTCCTGAAGGCCGGGAATAAAAGAATAGTCACCTGCCTGGATCTGATCCCTCTTTTCATGCCCTCGACCCTGCTGGAGAAATGCTGGCGGACCTTCCTTTACTCGGGGATAAAGAAAGCCGACCACGTGATATCCATCTCCCAGGCCACCAAGAACGACCTGGTAAGGATATACAAAATGGATCCCCAAAAGATCACACCGGTTCTGCTGGGCGTTACCCCGGAATACAAACCTTACAGTAAAAGGGCCAGCCGGGAATTGTTGGGGCTGCCGCAGGACGAAAAGATAATTTTGCAAGTGGGTACCGCCGCTCCCCGGAAGAACTTCATCACGGTGCTTAAGGCCTTCAGTCAGATTTCCCGGGGAAATTCCAATGTCAGATTGGTCAAAGTAGGTCCGGTCAGCAAGAGGGATAGAGAGTTCATTGCCCTGAAAGGATTGGCCTCGAAGGTCTTGTTTCGGGAGTCGGTGCCCAAGGAACACTTACCTCATTATTATGCCGCCGCCGATGTCTTTGCTTTTCCCTCGTTGTACGAAGGCTTCGGCTTGCCAGCGTTGGAGGCCATGGCTTGCGGCTGTCCGGTGATCGCCGCTGATAATTCATCTATTCCGGAGGTAATGGGGGATGCCGGCTTGATGATAGATTCCCGGGACGATACCTTGTGGAAGGAAGCGATCCTTTTGGTTTTGTCGGACCAGGGTTTGTCCCAAAAAATGACGGCCGAGGGATTGAAGCAAGCCCGGCTTTTTACCTGGCAGAAGACTGCGGAGGAGACGCTTAAGGTTTATCAAAACATTTTTGAAAACATTTCTTGACAAAAGTATTAAACAGGAGTAGCATTGTTATATAAAGGGTTAATTTAATCGCAATAAAGTTGAGAGCCAGTCATGAAAAAGTCATATTTTGCACTGGTGGCTTTAGCCTGTTTGTTTCTAACCACGGCAGTTTCCTTTGCCGGGACCTGGGTGGAATCAACGCAGGCCGATTTTGTCGATGGTGATTTTGAAGCCAACGTATTCACATCCACCGATGGCAGCGACAGCGGTTGTATTAAAACGGCCCCGGGAGCTTTTTACGATCTCAATAAAGACGGAAGGCCGGACCTAGTGATAAGCAACATGCATGATGACTCTAGAAATTTCAACATCAACTCCTATATCTATTGGGGCAAGCACGACTGGGCATATTCGGCAGACAGTTGTATGGGGCTGCCTACCCACGGAGCTACCGGCAATTCCATTGCTGACCTGAACAAGGATGGCCACCTGGATATTATATTCAGCAGTTACAACGATAATGTAAGTTATTGTACAAACTCTTTGATATATTGGGGCAGTAAAGAAGGATTTCAGATTGGCGATACCACAGGGTTGCCAACCATGTGCGCCCATGCAAATTATGTAGTGGATCTGAATAATGATGGATATTTAGACATCATCTTTGCTAACCATAAGAACGCGGATTATTCCAACAATGTCAATTCATATATTTACTGGGGCAGCAAGACTGGTTTCAGCTCCGGCAGCCGGACCGAGATAGTTACCATAGGGGCAACCGACATTGCAGTAGCGGATCTTAACAAGGATGGAAAGCTTGATCTGGTTTTTTCCAACCGGCAGGGTGTATACAGAGGCAGTTTTACCTTCAACCTGCCATCGTACGTCTACTATGGTCAAGGGACTGGCACGGTTTATTACGATTCCACAGCCCGGATGAACTTGAGACCCACGGGGCCTACGGTGTTTCCGTGGACGATATAGACAAGGACGGCTGGCTGGACATAGTTTTCAGCAACTCTCACGATGGCGCCAGTTACAACATAAAATCATATATTTACTGGGGGTCTGCTACTGGTTTTACCTCCAGGCCCAGAACGGAGTTACCGACCAAGGCAGGTTATTCCAATACCGTGATTGATCTTGACCGCGATGGGGATAAGGATGTAGTCTTTGCCAACTGGTATGACCGGGATAGCCTGCCCTATACGGTTGATACGCATGATGTCCCTTCATATGTTTACTGGGGGCCGGATTTCAACCTCAGGACAGATCTGCCCAGCCATGGGGCGCAGGGTATTCTTGTAGGCAAGATATCCAGCAATAGCGAAAACGATGTGTTGATTACCAACAGCGTTCAGGGCGAGGGTTTTTACGGAGCTACGTTCAGCACTTGGAGCTACATCTTCCATGGGGTGTCCAAGACGGGATATAATAGTTACGATTCGATCCCGTCAACCTACGGCCATATATCCACCAAGGATAACGGGAATGTCCATGACCGGGGCAAAACCGAGACCTATAATTCCTCGATTTTCGGCAACGGCACCGATACCTATGAATGGGGAGCCTGCAGTTGGACCGCCACCATACCAGCCGGATGCGCCCTGCAAATGCAATTAAGGACCGGCAACACACCGGACCCCAATGACGGGACCTGGAGCGCTTGGGAGCCGGTGGTTAAATCCGGGGCGAAGGCAGGCCTGCCAAATTCAAAATACAGCCAGTATCAGGCCTTGACCACAGCCAATGATTATTATGAAACGCCGACGGTCGATGATTATTCATTGGTCTATGAAGTAGCGTCCGGGATTACCGGTGGATCACAGAATGACGCTCGCAAAGAATCCTTCAAGGCAGTAGGAAAAAATGATTTTTCGGGAGCTTGGTTGAGCTATCAAATAACCGCCAATAAAAATGTAAAGATATCCGTATATAACATCGAAGGGCGGTTGATGGCCAACCTGATCAATGCCAATCAAAATTCCGGCAGCTACCAGCTAAACTGGGATGCGTCCAATTCATCAGGAACCAGGGTGCCTTCAGGTATATATTTCTGCCGGGCGGCTATCGGAAACGATGTCTATTGCGCCAAGATAGTTGTTTTAAAGTAGACAGATAACTGTTATAAAAATGGTCAGGCTCAACCTGGAAAGCCTGACCATTTTTTATTGACCTGATTTGAGAAATTGTGATATAGTTATGGCAAAGGAGTATATATAATCCAAAATTACAACAGCGGTAAAAGTTGAAAGAAGACAGTTATTACAAACAGCGGGTGGAGGAGGAAGTCTCAAAAAGGACTTACCGCTCGTCCAAATATTCCGACTGGCATCAGGAGATATTAAGCCACGCCAAAGGGACCGTGCTTGATCTGGGAGCCGGCGATGGGGCCTTCACCGGCCCGATGGCGCTGCAGGGTCTTAGAGTAGTAGCCTGCGATCTTTCCCGCGCCCGTCTGCAAAATCTAAAGACCAGCACCTCCGAATTGGTTGAACTGGATGCAACGGCAATTCCGTTCAAACAGTCGGTTTTTGATACGGTCTTATTTATCGAAGTACTTGAGCATCTGCCTGACCGGGCAGCCCAGCAAAAACTGTTGGCCGAACTGGGCCAAGTTCTGAGGTCCGATGGAGTAATAGTGCTGACCACACCCAACCGCCCGGTATATCGCTGGATGACCTTCTTCTGGAAATGGTTCGGCGGCCAGGCCCCGGACCCCACCCATTATTCCGAACTGAGCTGGCCGGAGTTGGAAGCGCTTTGCCGGGAGAAGTTTGAGATAAGCTATGTCCGGGGGAAAGCCGGTCTGATCCCGATAAATGTTGTTCAGAAGTATTTTTCAAAACGTTTACATTTGTGTTATGATATCATGGTAGTGCTGAAACATAAGCCAAAAGCAGTATGAAGCGTTTTTTATCCGGGCCGGCCGTCAAAAAATCTGCCGCCTTATTGGTGGTTCTGGTTATTTCGTATTTCCTGGGAAACCAGTTATACCGGGGCTGGAAGGACATTCCTTTCTCCAGCCTACAGTTCAATTATTTCTGGCTGGTCTTCTCATACCTGGGTTTGTTTGCTTCTTTCGCCTGCTCAATAAAATGCCTGGCAGATCATTCTGGAAGGGCTGGGATACAAGATGAGCTTTGCCCGGTCGTGGTGGGTGATCACTGCTTCCTTTCTGGCCAAGTACATTCCCGGGCATGTCTGGGCGGTGGGCGGCAGGATGATACTGTGCAAGGCCGAGGGCGTCTCCGAAAAGATAAGCGGCACGGCCATGATCATAGAAATGATGGGACTTTTGCTGGGTTCTCTGCTGGCTGGCATAGTTTGCATTCCCTTCATGCTGGCTCAAGGTGTACCTTCCTGGATATGGCTGATGATCCTGCCGGCAGCGATCCTGATCGTGCTTTTATTCTCACCTTTGCTTTTCGCTCTCCTGCGCTGGTCGGCCAAAATATTCCTGAAACGGGAGGTAACCCTGGCAACCAGCCCCGCCAGGTTTGGCGCGGCAGTGTTGTTGTATTTTATTTCCGCCCTGATCCAGGGGGCGGCATTCTTTTGCCTGATCCGGGCCATATATCCCATCAGCCTTAAATTCCTGCCGGGAGCAATAGGCCTTTATAACGGAGCCTGGGCGGTCGGTTTTTTAAGCCTGATCACTCCCGGTGGTTTGGGGGTGAGGGAAGGGGCCATGGCCTTTTTATTGAAATATTTCATTCCGGTTCCACTGGCGGTCATCATCTCAATCTTGGCCAGATTGTGGATCACGCTGTTTGAGGTTCTGGTGGCCTTGATCGGTTTGAAATTCAGAAAACAGTAATTAGAAAAGATCATGAAGAAAAAACAAAATCCCAAAGCAATACCGGCCGCTAAAACTCCGGTCCTGGCAAGCCGTGATCCGTTGAATAATTTCTGGCTGGCGGCCGGTCTGCTGCTGGCCCTGAGTCTGCTGTTTTTCAACCGGGCGCTGTTCTCCGGGCTGATGCTATTCGGCAGCGATTTCGTGGCCGGGGGCTATATGACCCGTAATTTCATCGTGGAAAGCATTAAGCAATTTGGGACGGTTCCCTTGTGGGATCCCCAGATATACGGCGGAGTGCCTTTGGCCAGCGTCGGCACTATGTCCGGCGATTACTGGTATTTCCCGATGACCGTTTTGTACTGGCTTAAGCTGGCTCCGGAGAAGATCGTCGCCGTCAGTTACTTTCTGCATGTACTGCTGGCTGGCATCGGCACATATCTTTTTCTGAGAATCAAGCGTTTTTCCGGTACGGCATCCTTTATCTCGGCCGTGGGTTATATGTTCACCAGTTCCATGGTCAGCTTGATTTACGCCGGTCATGATGCCAAGATCGCGGTCTCGGCGCTGTTGCCATGGCTGCTACTGTTCATAGATAAAACAGTGGGCACCAGGAAGCTTGTGTGGGCTTTGCTGGCCGGCTTGGTGATCGGGCTGGCCCTGATGTCACCCCACGTCCAAATGTCGTATTACCTTCTCTTGGCCGGATTCTTTTTTGCCGTGGCCCGGATATATCAAAATTACAAGTCAGAGAAAAACCGGAACAATATCCTTAAAACACTGGCTCTTGGCCTGTTAATGCTGGCCGCCGGGTTTTCTCTTTACGCGGTCCAGGCGTTGACCCTTCAGGACTACATAAAATTCTCGGCCCGGGGACAGGACAAGGGCTACGCTTATGCCACTTCCTATTCCATGCCGCCGGAGGAGATTATCAACGTCGTCTGGCCGGAGTTCTCCGGTCTGATAGACAAGAATTCCGACAGCGACCCACCCATTGGTACTGGGGACGCCGGGACCTGAAACTCCACACCGAATACGTCGGGGTTATTCCTTTCCTGTTGGCTCTTAATACGGGTTGTTGTACAGCCGGCGGAAAAAGTTGAAGCTATTCTTCATATTGCTCGGGAGTCTTTGCCCTGACCGTGGCCTTCGGCGGATTCACGCCGTTGTATTACCTGGTCTATTATCTGATTCCCGGGATGTCCAAGTTCCGCAGCCCGGCCATGATCTTCAATACTGTTCTGCCTTTGCCGCCGCGGTACTGGCGGCCCGGGCGTCCAGGAATTATGGACGGCAAGTACCGGAAAAAAATTAATTCCGTGCTGTTGATTTGTCTTGGTTTGACCCTGTTGTTCGGGATTTGTTTTCTCCGCCAAGGAGGGGATGACCTCTATGCTTTCGGTTTTTGCGGCCAAAAATTGGGGCAATCAGGCGCTGTGGCAAAGTTACGGCGAGATGCTCAAGGGTTATTGGGTGTTTTTTGTTTTTCTGATAATCGGCTCCGCACTAATAATTTTGCTGGCCAAAAGAACCATCCCGGCTTAAATGGTGGGCAATATCGGCGGGAATATTGATATTTATCGAACTCTGGAGGGTGGACGCTAATTTCATAAAAGTGGTGGATCCTCCGGCCGACTATTTTGCCAAGGATGAAGTTGTGCGGGCGCTGGAAAAGGACCAGGGCAATGGCATATACCGGGTTTGGCCCCTGCAGGTCCACCAGCAGGGCAGCTATCTAACCTTGTTCGGTCCTGCAACTTCGGTGGAGAGCATCCTAATCCGTTGAAACGTTACAATGAGTTTTTAGGGACTTCACCGGCCAGCTTGTTCCCGGATTACCACAACCTGCTGGCCAGTCGCGGGCAATTTATGAATATCCTTAATGTAAAATATATTTTAACGCAGCAACAGGTGAACCATCCGAGTTTTGTGCTGGCGGATTCTTGTTATAACGGAAAAGTGAAGATATACAAAAACCAAACCGTCCTTCCCAGGGCCTGGGTAGTGGGCCGTTACGAGAGTATAAGACAGGAGACCGCATCCTTAACCGGATGAAGCAGCCGGACTTTGACCCCTTCAAATCAGTGATATTGGAGGAGAACCCGGCGGGGTTTGTTCCCCAGGAAGGTGTTCGGGTCGTGTCGGTTGATTTTTACCAGCCCAATCAGGTGGTAATGACCGTCGAATCTGCTAAGCCCCGGATAATGGTCTTTAGCGATAACCATTATCCGGCCTGGCAGGCCTTTGTGGACGGGGCACCGGCTAAGATCTACCGGGCGGATTACACCTTCCGGGCGGTGATCCTTCCGGCGGGACGTCATAAAGTGGAATTTAAATATTATTCCAAAATCTTCAATACCGGCCGGACCATAAGCATAATCTCTGCGTTGCTGGTGATTCTGGGAATAATCGGCCTTAGCATAACGGGGAGGACTGGAGGTAAAGGGACCGAACAAGAAAAAAAGACCTTATAAAACAGGAATAAAAAATCCCCCCGCTTCAGGCGGGGGGATTTTTCTTTTTACCAAGGGACTTGATCAAAAGCGTTTTTTGTTCCCGGGATAATTTCTTGATCTCCATCTCTCTGCGTAGAGCCCGGCTTTTGTTTTTCTGCCTTTCCCGGCAAACTATCTTCACCGGCAGTCTTGACCTGGTGTATTTGGAAGCTTTTCCGGTAGAATGAGCCATCAATCGTTTGGGAAGGTCATTGGTGATGCCGGTGTAGTAACTTCCATCCCCGCATTTAAGGATGTAAACCAGCCATTCTTTGGCCGGTGTGGTCTTTGTTTTGCTTGAAATCACGTTATTTCTTTTTACAAGATCATTTAAAGAATAACAGCCAGACTCCGGCCACCGCCACCACTGCTCCGATGATCTCCATTAAACTGACCCGCTGCCGGAACAGGATCACCGATGGCGGAATGATCAGCACCGGCACCAGTGCCATAATGGTGGAGGCGATGCCGGTAGAAGTGTGTTGCACCGCCAGAAGCGAGAAAGACACACCGAGGAAAGGTCCGAAGGTGGTACCCAGAGTAAGCTGGCCCATCAGTTCGCGGTCCTTAAATATCCCCGGCAGGCGGCGCCAGCCGCCCAATGCGGTGTACAGGATGGCGAACCCGGCCAGCCCGGTTATCACCCTGATCTGAGCCGAGGCAAAGGGGTGGTATCCATGCATCCCGTATTTGGAAAGCACCAACCCGCCTGCCTGTCCCAGCGCTCCCCCCAAAGCCAGCAAAATGCCGGCCACCGGATGCTTGAAGGATAGCTGGTTCGATCCGGCATCTTTCTTCAAAACCACCAGGGAGATCCCCAGTAGGGTCAGGGCCATGCCCCAGATATCGATCGGGGTCAGGGTTTCCCCCAGCCAAAGCCAGCCCATCAGCGCTGCCATGGGCGGGGCCAGGGCCATCACCAGCATGGCCACCCGGGCGCTGATGATGGTGTAGGACTTGAACAGGCAATAGTCTCCGATCACGAACCCGGCCACCCCCGACAGCGAAAGCCACAGCCAGGTATGGGCGGAGGCGTCAAACGGCAGGAACATTCCCCTGGTGACCAGGGTAAAACAGCCCAAAAGCAGCGCGCCCAGGGACAACTTGATCAGGTTGACCGCCACGGAGCCGATCTTTTTGGTGGCCGGTTCAAAGGCCAAAGCGGTGACCGTCCAGCAGACGGCGGTTATCAGGGCGGCAATTTCACCGAGATGTGATGACATAAAGCTGACGAAACCTTTTTATTACAAGGATATGTGAATGACAAAGGCCGATGGCAAAAGCCGTCGGCCGGGATTGAAAATAATGTTGAGAGACTGCTGGTTTTAGGTTGACAATAGACTCTGGCTCGCCAGACGAAGTCTCTTGCTTGCCTTACTTTTATATGACGTAGTATGGCGGAGAGTCAGGGATTTTGCGCCAGAGGCGCATCCGCCGTCGCAGGTCAGAATATAATTGCTGCCGGCGGAGAACCCCTCAACTTTGTTGATCCGGGGTTCGCAACTACAAAATGGCGGAGAGTCAGGGATTTTGCGCCAGAGGCGCATCCGCCGTCGCAGGTCAGAATATAATTGCTGCCGGCGGAGAACCCCTCAACTTTGTTGATCCGGGGTTCGCAACTACAAAATGGCGGAGAGTCAGGGATTTGAACCCCGGATCCCGTTCATCACGGGATACACGATTTCGAGTCGTGCGCCTTCAGCCGCTCGGCCAACTCTCCGCTAATTTAATCAACAATTAATGGGAATCCAGTAAATGATTTGTCGTGCGCCTTTCCCGCCTTTGGCGGGACCCCGCCTGCGGCGGTGGCTCCATTCCGCTTATAGATTACAGTGTTTGGTTTACAGATGTCAGGGTCTTTGAGAGCGTCGTTTTTTAAAGAAATCTCTCAGCATTTGCGAAGACTCTTTTTCCAGCAATCCCCGATCAACCACTATCCGGTGGTTAAGCCGCTTATCCTCGACGATATTGAACACCGAGCCGCAGGCTCCGGCCTTGGGGTCGGACGCCGCATAGACCAGCCGGTCGATCCGGGCCAGCACCATGGCCCCGGCGCACATGGCGCAGGGTTCCAAGGTCACGTACAAGGTGCATCCGGTCAGACGCCAGCGGCCCAGTTTATTTGCGGCCTGCCTTAGGGCTATGATCTCGGCGTGGCGGGATGCGTCCCTTCTTGTCTCCACCTGGTTCCAGCCCCGGCCTACTATCTTGCCCCCATAAACAACCACGGCCCCCACCGGGACCTCGTTGTTAAGGGCCGCCTTTTGGGCCAGCCGCATAGCCAGCCGCATATATTGTAGTATTTTTTCAGTCATAAAAACTGGTGCGCCCGAGAGGATTCGAACCTCTAACCTACGGATTCGTAGTCCGTTGCTCTATCCAGTTGGGCTACGGGCGCAGAATAAAATCATTTAATCCAACTAACACCTAATTATAGCGTTTAAAGGCATTTCAAGTCAAGCCATTTTTACAGGTTAAAAATAGTAGGCGATTGGCCAACGTTCTCGTGCCATTCAAACATTGTTGATTATTCCCAGATTTTGTAGTGTGACTTCGACAGGTGGAGCCAGGAGCCCCTCGGCAAGCTGATGAAGAAAAAAAGAACGAATCACTTGTATTTTATGAAAATAATTGATACAATTTAAGAATTGAAACCATATTCCCCCCATGCTTACTTTGGGGTTACCTTATAATAGCAGAGGCAGTTAATTAAGGGCCTGGCATAGAAGAATTTTGGGAATAATAACCAATAAACAAAAACAGGAGAAACACATGAAGCGCATCACCCGTGGGTTAGTGGTTCTGGTGTTATTGGTCCTTGCGGCAAATGCTTTTGCTGTCCAGGCAAAACCAAAGCCAATAACATTGCACCAGCCAGACGGTAATTCCTTTACAGGTGTTGTAAAAGGCGACGAACATTTTGCCTTTGCCGAGACGCAGGAGGGGTTCTCCATAATTGTCAATAAAGCCACAGGCTATTGGTGCTATGCAAAAAAGGAAAATGGGCTTTTGGTTGCCAGCGAGCACATAGTTGGTAAAAGCGACTGCCCGTTTTCGCTACACTTGCGTCCCGATGCCATGGCAGTGGCGCAGTTGGCCCAAAATGCCGGTAAAATGATCAATAAGACGGCAGATGCCAGGCATAAGCTGTCTACCGATTTCCTCTATGGCAAGGATGCCACAAAATTAAGCCCATCCAAGGCTCCGTCCGGCAAACATTACGTCAACGTATTGTTGGGCGATTTTACCGACAGCACCTTTGCCGTGTTTTCATCCAAGCAAACAGATGATCCGTTGAGCTCCAATTACAATCCATGGAATCCTTTTCCCAAGGATACCTACCGGCATATGATCTGGCTGGTAATGGGCGATCGCGATTCGGCCAATCCGGTAATATATGATTCCAGCACGGTGGGATCGATGTCCAATTTTTATTGGGATATGACCTATCAGAAGGTATATTGGGCCCAGAATAACGGGGCCGAGATCACCGGAGTTGACACCATCCGAAACTCGGGCATGGATTGGTGGTCGGCCTTTCAGAACGATGGTATCCCAAAATTTTATGCCAAAGCCTGCGTGGAAGCGGCCGATCCCTATGTTGATTTTGATCTAAACAACGACAGCCTGCAGGACGGCCTGGTTATAGTACATCCCGGGCCGGGACAGGATGAATCCGGCAGGTTGGGCGATATCTGGTCAATGTCCGCCTGGGGGCTTAACATAAAAGCTGATGGGAAAGCTGGCTTAATAAATGAAGTAATATTCGTTCCCCAGAACGGCCAACTGGGAGTGTTTTGCCACGAGATGTTCCACCAGCTGGGCGGCCCGGATCTTTACGATTACGGTTATACCTCGGTTCCCTGGGGAATGTGGAGCCTGATGGATGAAGGCAGCTGGGGCGGGCCTCTGGGCGGCGACCAGCCTACTTTTGTGGGCGGACACTTGAACTACGATATAGACGGAGTGCTGGACAACGGTATAGACGGCTGGATAGATGCCTCGGCTACCGATTCCATCTCCAGCGTCCATAACGGCGACGGGCGATACACCGTGGCGGTCTTCGACTCGGCCGGAGCGGCCCGCAACGGAGATATCACCACCGGCATCAGACTGTGGCGGATATGCAACGATGCCTTCAACGATTCCTCGCAATTATTCTTGGTGGAGAACCGTCAACGGCATTATCCCTATGAAAGCGGCCTGCCGGAGAGCGGCATAATAATCACCCATATAGATACCAGAATGTACGGCGGGGCTGTAACCTTCAACGACGGTCCGCCGGTAGTTGACGCCTTCTACAGCTGGGTGGAAAACCCGGGCTACGACCCCAATCCGGCCTATGCGGTAGGAAACATTAACTACAACCGCAATGAGGCCAATGCCGCCTATTCGGCCGATGATTATAATCCAGGAGGCTATAGCGAGACCGCCTTGGATTCCAACACCGTTCCCACTTCGTGGATCAATACCCTTTCCACCAGCTGTGCGGCCATCACCGGGCCCTGGATCTACGATGTTTCCAAGGAAGGGCCGTATATGTCCTTCAGCGTGGCCCGCACCGGCCTGGCCGCGGCCCAGCCGTTGGTGGGATATGTTTCATCGGTGGTGAACGATCCGGTGATAACCGGCACGGCCAATAACAACAACAGTTTGTTGGATCCCTGGGAGACCGACTCGGTGTCGGTGACTTTCGTCAATAACGGGGCAGGGTCACGTGTAAATAACGGCACACTATTACGATGTTTCAAGGAAGGGCGTATATGTCTTCAGCGTGGCCGCCCGGCCTGCCGCGGCCAGCCGTGGTGGGATATGTTTCACGGTGGTGA
Organism: uncultured bacterium; assembly: GCA_963780225.1. Taxonomy (GTDB): domain Bacteria; phylum Edwardsbacteria; class AC1; order AC1; family EtOH8; genus UBA5202. The sequence goes on from CAWAAX010000004.1 coordinate 197,098, forward strand.
ACGATCCGGTGATAACCGGCACGGCAATAACACAACAGTTTGTGATGAACCCGTTCGCGAGTATAACTGCCGGGGCGCGGTGCTCTTTGTATGCCGTCAGTAACAGCCAGTACGTGACGGTAACGCCTGCCTGGAAGACGGTGGGGGGCGGCTCTTTGGTCAATGACAGCCAGGCCTCCAGCCAGCCGTTCGTGGTGGCAGTAAGCAGCGACGCTCCGCGTTTTACCGACGTTACCTTTGCGGTAAAATTCCAAAGCACCACTCCGGCCTGCAGCAGCACCAGCTATTTTGTTTTGCGGATCAGCCCGCTGAACGTGGTCAAGGTGTACGATTTCCAGAATATTTTGGTAGGAGGGGCGGACTTTAACTACCGGATCCAGCCTTCCGATCTGGCAATTTATAGGGACACCCTGATAATTGCCAACGCCAATCTGGATAATAATACCTGGCAAACCAGGATATACAAGGTGAACAAGAACACGCTTAACAACCCATTGCAGGCGGCCGACACCTTCGGTTCCTTGAATAATAAGGTAACCTTGGACAATTCCAACATGTATATTGGCGGCATAGACGTGGATAATTACGGCAACTTGTGGTATTCGATCCAAGACTCGGTGTATCACACCAACCGGGGAATCACACTGCTGTCAAAACTTGAGGCTCCCAACTGTGAATGGGCTGGCAACCCCTTAATGCGAAGAATACGCGGCCTGGGCTTTGGTCCAACGGTAATAGACACCATTGGTCCGGACCCGGTAGCCGGGGATTCGTTGCTGGTCTACTGGCAGCAGTTTAATCAGGTCAACTATAGTGAATTCAGCACCGATTCCATTTGGGGCCTGAGCCAGGTGAACAATGCCACGGCCCAAATCAGCACCAGGTGGGCATTCTATGATTCTGCCTGGGGCGCCCAGGACTGCGGCTGGGGCTACAATGCCTGGAACGGCCGGGCCATCGAGTACGATGGCTCCAGTTTCTGGACATCGGCCATAGACATCTATCTAATCATCCGGCGCAACCCGGTGGATGCTTCCATAATACAGATAATGCCCTCTCCCTCCAGCGGGGGCGCCTACGGGAGCTATGGCCTGGCTCATGAAGCCACCGATTCTCTGGGAGTGACTTATGCGCCTACCGGTACAGTAGCATACAAGCCTTACGCCAAAGGCACCAAGCATTATCTGTATTGCTCCAGCATGGAGGAAGGCAAGATATATAAGATAGACATTACCGATCTCTGCATCCCCAGCCCGCCGGAGAGCGTGTCGGTGACCCAGACCGGGCCGTCCAACAATCTGGTGAAGTTCTTCAAGCCGAACGTAGACCAGCAGAAGATAAACAAGTACATAATCTACCGCCAGCTTTCGACAGCCACCGAGCCGCCGGCCTCGGCCGACTCGGTAGGTTATGCCGTTCACCAGTTCGGTTCGGGCATAGTTGACAGTTTTATTGACAATAGCGCCACCGAGGACTACAAATATACTGCCCTGCCGGTCAATTATTACGGCTACGGCGGATGGGGAGCTTCGGCCTTTGCCCCCCTGACCTATGTGGAAACGGAGAATCTGCCTTTGGCGGCGCCGAGGATGTATGCGCTTTCCCAAAACTATCCCAACCCAATAGTGAAGAGCTCCACCACAATAAAATACGCCTTAAAGAATCCCGGACAGACCAGCTTGAAGATATATAATCTGCTGGGCGAGGAAGTGAAGGTTTTGGCGGACGGCAGGCAGGAGGCCAATTATTATTCGGTAAGTTGGAATGGCCGGGATAACCAGGGCCGGTTGGCGGCTAACGGAGTATATTTTTATAAGCTGAATTCCGGAACTTTTACCGCTACCAAAAAACTGGTGATACTCCGGTAAAAACTATTTTTTTTAACATATTGACATTATCTCCGGGAAAGTTGTATACTGATTTTCAATCTTCTCCAAATTGGAGGAAGGTTATACCAAAACCATTAACAATACCCAAAAGGAGGATTCTCTTGAAACGTTCAGCCACTGTGAAGGCCCTGCTGGTTTTGACTGCAAGCTTGATGCTCTGGGGGTGTTCCAACAATCCATCGAGTGTCGTTGACCAGGCGACCCCGCAAACGACCGACCTGGTATCCATGCAAACAGATAACATCATCCCCGGACAATATGTGATAGTGCTAAAAGAGGCGGGCGCTCTTAAATCTAACAGCTCCGCCAAATATGATCAGGCCACGGCCTATGCCAAATCAAAAGCTGTAGCCATCATGAATGACAACGGCATCTCCTCCGGAAAGATCAAACTGGCTTACGGCACCGCCATATTTGGATTCTCAGCCAACCTTACCGACCAGGAAGTGGCTGCCCTGAGGGCGGACAACCGGGTCTCTTACATCGAAGCTGACCGTATGTTCTCAATAAAGGTCGCATCCAAACCCGTTCCGGTTACGCCTACTCAATCGGTTCCTTACGGCATCGTCCGGGTCGGCCATGCCAGCGGCATTGGCAAGACCGCCTGGATCATCGACACCGGCATCGATTTTGATCATCCCGACTTAACCGTCGACATTATCCGCCAGAAGACCTTTATTGACCGCACCCTCACCGCCGATGATGACAACGGACACGGAACCCATTGCGCCGGCACCGTAGCCGCCATTGATAACGCCATCGGGGTGATCGGCGTAGCCGCCGGAGCCACGGTGGTCCCGGTTAAAGTTCTTGATCACAGAGGAAGCGGCCCCTATTCTGTAGTCATCGCTGGGGTAGACTACGTGGCCAGCGTCGGCGAAGCGGGGAATTCCGCCAATATGAGTTTAAGCGGCGGCATTTATCAGCCTATTGATGATGCTGTTCTGGCCGCCTCCAATAAGGGCATATTCTTCGCCCTGGCCGCCGGCAACGCATCCGATGATGCCAACAATTACTCCCCGGCCAGAGTAAACGGCCCCTACGTCTGGACCATCTCGGCCATGGACATCAACGACAATTGGGCCTATTTTTCCAACTACGGCAATCCTCCCATTGATTATTGCGAGCCGGGCATAAGCATCCTTTCCTGCTGGAATGACGGCTTTTACAATACCATCAGTGGAACTTCAATGGCTTCTCCCCACATGTGCGGCATTCTGCTGATCACCAACGGCCATCCCATTACCAGCGGATACGTGAATGGCGATCCCGACGGGAACCCCGATCCGATCGGACATATTTAAGCATTTGTTTTCATCGCAAAGAGCAGCGCCAAGGCGTTGCTCTTTGCGGACGAAGAAGGGTTCCATTTTTCCATAACGTCATCACCATAAACATTGAGGAGAACGTTTCGTGAAAAATTCCGCCGTATTTAAAATTACCCTGGTTCTGGCTGCCAGCTGGATGATCTGGGGATGTTCCAAGAAGGCAACCAGCATAGTTGACAGCGCAATTCCGCAAACAACTGTCTCTATTGCCAAAGCCGCTCCATCCGTGTACACCAACTGTTTGTCCATGCCCGTGGTCTGGGCCGAGGGCCATGGCCTGACCGGCGAGGATTGCGCCCATTTTACCGGACTAAGGGGCACCTATGGGGAAGAAACCTTCACCACTCCCTATGATGCCACCCTTATCGACGGCTATCCCGTCTACCGCAATCCCTCGATTAACGAGTGGCAGGCTCAATCGGTCGACGGCACCACCATGGGCGTGATCGGCGTTGAATTGGACTGGGCCGACAACATGACCCGCCAGACCTGGACCGACAAGTCCAAGGTCCGGGTAGAGATAGTGCTGTTTAAGGTACTGGCTACGCCGCTTAAGGGCTACAACATGTACTCGCTGGGCGGAACCCAGCTGGACGAGGTCTTTGTCACCAATAGCACCACCTATGACGCCAACATGGTCACCGTCTATTCAAACGTTGCCCGGCTGAAGATCGAGAAGCTGGACGCCCAGAACGGGGTCCCGGTGCTGACGGTGTATGACAGCCCGGTTTATGAAAAGTACTTCGTGGACGGTCCGCTGGACGCCTACTCGGCCGAAATCAATATGGGCGGCAAGTGCATCTACGGCTTTAACTGGAATGTCCGGGACGTGGACGCTGCTGTAAAGTCGGGCTGGTACCGCTTAACCTTCAACCTGGATCCCACGGCCACCTATACAGACGCCGACGGTGTGCTTCAGACCTACAGTCGCAACACCAAACTGAATAACCTGAATCCCTTAGACCTGTTCGGCGCCAACGATCCCGAGGTCGTGCTGTATCAGCCGACTCTGGCCGCCGAAGGCTATTCCAGCACGCTGGACATCTACATCAAGCCGGGCAGCGGCAGTACCCGTACCAGCGCCAACGCCCAATAAAGCCTGTAGCGGAATAATATCAAAACAGAAATTAAAGAGAGGGACGGCTGATGCTGTCCCTCTCTTTGTTTGTAGACGGAAAAGGCAACCTTAGAGAGAATAGATCTACCTGTTTAGAGTGTTTCACTAAAAAAGACCTTGACTTCATGCTTAATATGCTGTAGAGTATTGTTGATGGGTGGGTGGCATATCCACAATATTGCCGAAAGGAGGTGATTGGAAATGCGTAAATTGTATTTGGTCCTGATGGTTTTAGGCCTTTTACTGGCCGGATTTACAGTAGCTCAGGCTGCGAATCCGTTGGCCGGGAACCCGTTCAATGTACAGGGCACAATTACCGCCATCACTTTGAACCCTAACACTCTGACAGTGAAGACATTAGATGGAGAGGTATTCTTATCTACAACCGAAAATACTGTGGTTGTAATCGACCAAGTAATTTCTACGTTTGATCAGCTATCTTATGGTGATTATGTAAAAGTTCAAACAATTGAGGCTGTGGCTATTAAGATTTGCAAACCTATCAAACAGATCATTGAATAATTGCCCAACAGCGTCGGGCTTCATATTTAAAGTCTGTGACAAAAGAGACAGGGAATCCCTGTCTCTTTTGTATTTGGGGAATATCCGGCGCTGTTTAAACACGGGGTATTCAATCCAGCCGAATATTTACCTTCTCCTGCCGGCCAGCGCCTTTTTATTTGTTTTATGCTTGCAAGCAAAAAGTTAGTATGATAAAATGTCAAAAGTAGATAGGGCCTGAAACCTCCGGATCAACGTAAAAAAAATCGAGCATAAAAACCATGAACGCCAAAGAACAACTGCAAATAATAAAACGGGGCACTCTGCACCTGATGCCGGAGGACGCCCTGCTGTCAAAGCTGGAGAGGTCCATAAAGGAATCCCGGCCCCTGAACATAAAATACGGGGCCGATCCCTCGGCTCCGGACCTGCACCTGGGGCACGCGGTCTGTTTTAAGAAACTGAAGGAATTCCAGGACCTGGGGCACCGGGTTATTTTCGTGATCGGCGATTTTACCGCCATGATCGGCGACCCCACCGGACGGTCCGAGACCCGCAAACCGCTGACCCGGGAACAGGTCCAAAACAACGCCGCCACTTACATGGAGCAGGTTTACCTGCTGCTGGACCGGAATAAGACCGTAGTGTCCTATAATAACGAATGGCTGTCAAAGCTCAACCTGAGCGATGTCATCAATCTCAGTTCCAAGTTCACCGTGGCCCGGATGCTGGAGCGCGACGACTTCAGCAAGCGCCACAAAAGCCAAGCCCCAATCGGAGTGCACGAGTTCCTGTACCCGGTGATGGTCTCCTATGACTCGGTCCATCTCAACACCGATGTGGAAGCCGGGGGCAACGACCAGCTGTTCAACTTCCTGGCCGGCCGGGAGCTGATGCAGGAGCTGGGGATGGAGCCCCAAGTGGTTTTGACCATGCCGATCTTAGTGGGTACCGACGGCGTCAACAAGATGAGCAAATCGCTGGGCAATTACATTGCCATCAAGGACAGCCCCAAGGAGATGTTCGGCAAGACCATGTCCATTCCCGATTCCGCCATATTGACCTATGCCCAGCTGGCGGCCTTTTACGGCGACGAACAGCTGAAGAATATCAAGGAACGCCTGGATGCCCGGGAAAATCCCAGAAACATCAAGGCCCAGATAGCCCGGGACATTGCGGCTATTTATCACGGACCCGCCAGGGCCGAGGCGGCCTCGGCCGAGTTTGACCAGATGTTCCGGAACGGCGGGCTGCCGGAGAACCTTCCGGAGCATAACCCCGGAGCCGGCAAAGTCTGGATCGTGAAACTGATCACCGGGGCCGGCTGCGCCAAGAACAGCTCCGAGGCCCGGAGACTGATAGAGCAGGGCGGGGTGCATTTGGACGGCCAAAAGATAACCAGCGTTGACGCCGAGGTGGAGATCAAGGACGGGGCCATCCTTAAGGTGGGAAAAAGAAATTTTGTGAAACTGAAAAGATGAAATCCAACGCCGTTAAAAAATCAGCCTTGAACCGTTTCCGTCCGGCGGTATTCATCGACCGGGACGGGACCATCAACTACGACACCAACTACGTCAAACTTCCCGGGCAGGTGAAGCTTTTGCCCGGGGCGGCCGAGGGCATCCAGCTGCTGAACCAAAACAACATTTTAACGGTGGTGTCCAGCAACCAGTCCGGGGTGGCCCGGGGATATCTGACCATCAAGACATTGGAGATGATCCACCGCCGTCTTAAAGCCCTCCTAAAACGGCAGGGCGCCAGCCTGGATGCCATATATTACTGTCCCTACCATCCCGAAGAGAAGCACCCCTGCCGCAAGCCCGGCATCGGCATGGCCCTGGCGGCCCGGAAAGAATTAGGGATAGACCTTTCCCGTTCCTACATGATCGGAGACAGCCAGAGCGACATGGAATTTGCCCGCAACATGGGGGCCAAAAAGATACTGGTGCTCAGCGGCAAGTCAACCGGCCGGGAGGCCTGGGTTAAAAAGATCAAGGTCAACTGTCTGGCTCAGGACCTTTTGGGCGCGGCCTTGTGGATAGTTAATGACCTGAGATCCAAAAAATCCGGCCAGGGTATAAGTCTTGATACTGACGGAAGTAAACCTGCGGTTAAAATGTCAAAGATTAAAAGATCATAGCCGGCCCAAGCCAGAAACGCAGACGTTTCTGGCTGTTGTATTAGTGCTTTCAGCCAATTTACGCAGCAGACAAGGAATTTCTGAAAATCAAGAAAACAATCAAGACAAGGCAGAGTATAAATGATCTCAGCATTGATAATTGCCAAGGATGAAAAAAATAATATCGGGCCCTGTCTGGACAGTCTGCAGGGGTTTGCCGGCGAGACGATCGTGGTGGTTGATTCCTCCAGCACCGACGAAACCGAGCAGATAAGCAGGAACAAAGGGGCCAGGGTGTTGGTCAAGGAATGGCAAGGCTTCGGCGCCACAAAAAACTGGGGCTTGCAGCAGGCCTCGGGAGATCTTATCCTGTGGATAGACGCCGATGAGAGGATGACCCCGGAGCTTGCCAAAGAGATAACCAGGACGATCCAATCAAACCCAAATTTTTCAGCCTTAGCTTTTCCCCGGAAAGCATATTTTTTAGGGAGATGGATAAAACATTGCGGCTGGTACCCCGGTTACGTCACGCGGTTGTTTAAAAAAGAAAAAGCAAAATTTGACGGCAAGCAGGTACATGAGACGTTAATGGTTGACGGTAAAGTGGTCAAACTCAAAGAAGCGTTGCTTCATTATACAGATCCCGACCTGGCCCATTATTTTGTGAAATTCAATAAATACACCCGGTTAGCAGCCGAACAGATGCATGAATCGGGGTGCCGCTTCAAGACTTCCGGTGTTTTTTTAAAACCGTTAATTGTTTTTATCAAAATGTATATCGTTAAACTGGGATTTTTGGACGGCAGGGAGGGTTTCATTTTATGTACTCTTTCGGCCTATTATACTTTTGTGAAAAACATCAAACTTTGGGAGATCCAGCAGCACCCAGCAAATACGCCAAGCGCAAATGAGAAGGTTAATGGAAACAAGCAACAGCCCCAATAATATATTAGTCATTAAAATGCTGGGGGTGGGCGATGTGGTCTGGACCACGCCCCTGCTGAGCAACCTGCGCCTGGGGTTTCCCCGGGCCAGAATATCGTTCCTCTGCCGGAGCTTTTGCGCCCCGGTGCTGGCCAACAACCCCGGCCTGGACGAGGTCATTTCCTTTGATCCCGGCAGTTTCCGGAGCCAGCTCAATTTCATCAGGGATCTGAGACGCCGGAAGTTTGACCTGGTGATAGATCTTTTCGGTTCGCCCCGCACCGCTTTTCTGTCGCTGGCCAGCGGATCTGAAACCCGGATGGGTTTTGATTTTGGCTACCGCCGTCTGTTTTATACCAAAGTGCTTTCGTCCAAAGAAGCCAACCAGGGCCACGAGGTGGAGTTCCATCTTTTTCCGCTCAAAGCCCTGGGGATCCCGGTCAAGTCAAAGGAACTGGTCTTTAACCTGAGGCCGGAGGAAACCGCCTTCAAGGACCGGGCCTGGGGCGGGTGGGGCATCAAAGCGGAAGAGACGGTGGTGGGTCTGGTCGCCACCAGCGGCTGTTCCTGCCGCCGCTGGCCGGAGCAAAACTTTTCCAGCTTGGCCCGCGAGCTGTCTTCATTGAAAAACATCCGGGTCATGATATTCTGGGGCCTGAGCGCGGAACTGGAAAGCGCCCAAAGGATAGCCAGGGGGGCAGAGGACAAGGTCCTGATTATCCCCCAGACCAGCCTGCGCCAGATGGCGGCCCTGTTGTCCGGCTGTGATCTGGTGATAGGCAACAACTGCGGTCCGGTGCAGATAGCCACCGCCTTCAAGGTTCCGGTGATAAACTTTCACGGCCCCACCCGCCCGCTGGGCCAGGGCCCTTGGGGAGTGCCGCACGTGATACTAAGGAATGAAAGTTTGTCCTGCCTGGAATGCAACAAGACCAGCTGCCCGGATCCAAAGTGCATGACCGGGATCAGCGTGGAACAGGTGATGACAGCGTTCAGGACCATGATGGCCGGGAAACTTGAGAAAGGATAACATCACCGTTAAGATCAGCCGGGTCCATCAGGCTTTGCTGAAATGCCATGGAATGCCCGCCCCCAAAAGATATCCCCGGGTGCTGGACGCCCTGGTGGAGACCATCCTTTCCCAGAACACCAGCGACAGCAACAGCCATCGGGCTTATCTTTCGCTGAAAAAACAATTTCCCGGCTGGAAGGCGGCGGCGGCAGCCCGGCCCCGGGCCCTTGAATCAGCCATCAGGACCGGCGGCCTGGCCAGGATAAAATCCAGACGGATCTCAAAACTACTGAACTTGATAGCCCGGGAGCAGGAGCTGATATCGCTGGAATATCTTAAGAAACTATCACCGGGCCAGGCCTATCACCAATTGATCTCTTACGACGGGGTGGGGCCCAAGACGGCCGCCTGCACCCTGCTGTTCGGGGCCGGGATGCCGGTTTTTCCGGTGGACACCCACGTCTACCGGGTCTGCCAAAGGTTGGGCTGGGCGGCTCCAAAAGAAAGCGCTGAAAGTTTCCAGGAACGGATCGGGCCGATCATTCCCCCAAAACAGGTATTCAACCTGCATGTGAACCTGATCACCCACGGGAGGCAGACCTGCCATCCCCGCCGCCCGGATTGTGAACATTGTTGCCTTAAGACCGATTGCAATTATTCCATAGACAGCAAACCAAAGAACCTAAAGGAGGAACGGTCATGAACCGGAAACGCAAAATCCCTGTATTCCTGTTTTGTGCGGTCCTGTCCTTATGGGGCTGCCGGGCGCAGCCCCGCGACGATTTCAAGAACAAGACTCCAAAAACCATCAGCCTTAACGCCGACAGCACGGCGGTCAAAGCCGACAGCGCCAGGGTGATCCCCATCCCGGCCGGCGTCCAGTTCGGCTTTTCGCTGGAGTTCCTGGGCGACGCCCGGCTTGATTTTTACGACGAGACCGATCGCCACACCGGGCCGGCCACCAAGGAGGAGTATCTTCCCGTCCTGGAAATGATCCTGGCCCAGCCGGAACTGCACGAGCAGGAGAAGGCCAACCTGGAGGCCCAGAAACAGCGGATATTGCAGACCGGCAGCGCCGCAGAGTTCTTCATCAACCGGGGCATACCAAATCTGCAATACAAATCCTCCGCCGAAAAGAAGTCAGCTTCATTCAAGGGCGGAGATGAAATAACAATGAATATCAGCAAAACGGCGGCCGGAAAACTTTCCCTGATGCTGAAAGTCTGGAACCATCTTCAGGTCAAGGAAGCGCAATATGCCATAGAGGCGGGCCAGGACCAGAGCGGCGAGATCAGCATTTCCTCCACCATGGAAGATTTTACCTTGGATTGGGACGAGAACAACGACGGCCAGCCGGAGAGGACCATTCAGCCCTTTAAAATAGACAGCATGGCCGCGGCTAAAACCCCGCCTGCCACAACCGGGAAATAGGAACAGCATTTTAAATAACCTGCCTTGACAGGGTAAGCTATATTTTGATATAATCAAAAATGGAGCATATAAAAGTTTCATACTTTTTATTTGCTTGCCTAAGGGGTAGAATAAAAGCCTTTGGCCGTAGTTGCAAAATTACGGACAGGGGCTTTTTGCGTTAATAATCTGGTATTCTGAACAAAAATAGAGGTAACACAAAATGAAAAGGGCCTATTATTTATTGATAGCTTTGGTCGTAGCCATCGGTTGTTCAAAAAAACAGCCGGTGCAACTCCCTTTGGACAAAACCGTCATTAAAGGCGTAGTTGCTGATAGTTTAACCGGCCAACCGGTGGCTGGCGCAACTGTAAGCCTGAATGTAAGCGGTTACATAACCGTTACCGATAGCTTTGGCAATTATATTTTTGTTGGTATGGGCGGCGGCAGCTTTACTGTCAATGCAGAGAAAGTTGATTGGAGGCCGAATAGCGCGGCAGTTGAAGTTGTTGCCAATGACAGCATTGAACTGAATGTAAAACTACACCCCCGGCAATGGGAAGTAGTGCAAATACCCATAGCGTCACCCTGGAATAACGGGTACTTGGAAGATCTGTGTTTTATAAATGAGAACGAAGGCTGGGCGGTGGGGTGTGACGAGGTACTGGGTTATCCGGGCTATATCCTTCACACTATAGATGGAGGTTATACCTGGACAATGCAGTATGGCGGTGGGGGTCAATATTTCCACAATGTAGATTTTGTTGATAATCTTTTTGGTTGGGTCTATGGTGGAGGTGGCGCAGCCACATTGTTAAAAACGACTGACGGTGGTTCTGTTTGGCAGGATTTAACGGCACCATTTGCCGGTAGCGCATTAGATTTTATTAATAGAGATACTGGATGGTTGTCAGTAATGGGTAATATTTATAATACAACCGATGGGGGAAACTCATGGGTCAAGCAGGTGGAATTATTTGACAGTACTATAGTCTCAATGGAATTTATAGATGCCAATCAGGGTTGGGCAAAAAGCAGGACGAAAGTATATGCTACTGCAGATGGTGGTGCAAACTGGTATATACAACAAACAACGGAGCCAACTGGCGCAACACCATACGATAAAATAGAAGTGTTAGAGTCAGGCAATATATGGATAGAAGGCTATCATAGCTCTAATGGCGGCGCAAGTTGGGAATATCAACCGAGTGATACCTTTGGGGCAATAACTGCGGTTTCTTTCTGTAATGAAACCTATGGATGGATGGCGGGAATGCTACCAGCCGCCCCGACGTATTCAACTTTTATGATACATACTGTTGATGGCGGCAATACTTGGAATAAAATAGAAGCGCCAACTAATGTGGAATACATTTTCGGCATTCAATTCCTTAACCCTTCTTTTGGCCGGGCAATTGCGCATCTATCATTAAGTGCAAATAGTAATGTCTTGTTAATCTATAAATAGAAAGACAAGTAAAATGAAAAAGATAATAATTATAGTTGCAACAATATGTCTATCACTTGTATTGGTTGCTTATTGTTGGGCAGAGACTGATTGGGTAGATGGTGAAGTAATTGTACAATTGAAAACAAATATTTCAAGTCTCCCACAAAAAGGTTCTAGCACTGGCATTGTTTCTTTGGACTTATTAGGCTTGAACCTTGGCATTATTGATTATGAGAAGCTTATACCAAAAGAAAGCGTTTGTTTACCGAATGTTTCCCAAATGCTCCTTTTAAAATTTCCGGAATCTTCAGATGTCCAAGAAATATGTCGCCAATATATACTTGACTCTAATGTGCTTTATGCTGAACCGAATTACATTGGTGAGTTGCATGGCATACCAGATGATACATATTGGTACTTACAGTGGGGGCTGTTTAATGACCGGCTCAATTTATCTTCGGCATGGGATATAGCTACCGGCAGTCCAGATGTAGTTGTTGCAGTAATTGATAACGGGATAGATACCTTACATCCCGATTTGCGGCAAAATTTGTGGTTGAATGGTGATGAAATACCCAACAATGGATTTGATGACGATAGTAATGGTTATATTGATGATCTTCGTGGGTGGAATTTTATAGACCAAAACAACAATGTGTTTTATAACACTTTTGATGCTGAACATGGCACTGCATGTGCCGGCATTATTGGTGCTGTTACGAATAATTCTATCGGTATTGCAGGTGTAGCTGGTGGTTGGGGAACAGGAGGCATAGGTAGCAAATTAATGTTGTTACGATGCGTTGTAAACTTGGAACCACGGGTTAGCTGGCTAATAGGTGCAATTTCTTATGCTACAGAAAACGGGGCTAAAGTAATAAGCATGAGCATGGGGTTTGGCGATTGGCAAGTAGAACTGCTTCAAGCTGCTATTAATGATGCATATAGTAATGGTGTGGTTTTAGTCGCAAGTAGCGGAAATTCACCATTTGGTGCTTTAGATGTTGCTTATCCCGCAAGATGTGATAATGTAATTGCGGTTGGTGCAACAATACAAGAAGATACGTTATGGTGTAGCAGTCAATATGGACCATCCCTTGATGTTGTGGCACCGGGCGGTGATAATTGGTTGTTGGGCTTTCTAAGCGGCAATATTTACACCACCACCCTCATTGCCGACGGCAGCTATGCCTATTTCACCGGCACTTCGGCGTCCTGCCCGCATGTAGCCGGATTGGCTGCGTTGTTGTTTTCAGTCAACCCCAACCTTACCAATTGGCAGGTGGATAGCATAATTAAATGGACAGCCGATACGGTAGATTATTTACGATATCCTTACGGACCAGATCATTGGAATGAGTATTACGGTTTTGGAAGGGTTAACGCCTATCAGGCGGTATTATTGGCCACGAATGTTGCCACCGTACAACATGTTTCCGGCGCAATTACTTCAAATACTACTTGGAGTGACAGGATTTATGTTGATGGAGATATTACTGTTGCCAGCGACGTAACTTTAACCATAAGTCCGGGCACTGTGGTCGTCTTTAATCCCAAGGAGGATAAGATGGATGGCGGTATAAACCCCAATCTGTGTGAGCTTATTATAAATGGAAATCTCATCGTAAATGGGGCATTAGGAGATAGCGTTAGGTTCATGTCAGCGATCCCTTTCCCCGAAAGTCTCGACTGGTACGCCATCAGGCCAATGCCGGGTTCAACGGCCCAGCTTAATTATTGCACCATCGAACATGCCGAGATTGGCATTCAAATAGATGGCAGTTCGCCGTTAATAAGCCACAGCCGGATTCAAGACTGTAATACCGGCATATACTGCAATACTTCGTCCGCTATAATCAAAAATAATTTAATTGCCGACAATAAACAGGTGGAAACCCTTGCTTTGAGTGCATCCAAAGCTGCTTCTGATTCTCTTTATATAAAAACGGTGGATTCAACGGCCGTTATCGGCACAGGTATAGAAGCAATAAATTCCAATTTAACGTTGGACAGCAATATTATACGCAATAATTATACCGGTTATTATGGCGGTGGTACTATCGGGGGCACTATCACCAACAATACCTTTGAGGATAATGAATATCAAGGTATGGACCTCTATGGTGATTGTTTCAATATGACCATAACCGGCAATAATTTTTACCGCAATGCTATCCCCTTAAATGGCACTAACATATGGGAGTGGGCGGGCATAAGTATCGGTTATCGGACTATTTCAGCGGCATCAAATATTATCATAGAAAGCAATTTGTTTTCCTATAACCACACTGGCGCCAGGTGCACTCGTTACGGTTCAATAATCCCTACAGCGGGTTTTAACCTGACCATCCGAAATAATAGGTTTACTTCTAATGAAGTCGGTTTTTCCATCGACACCGATGTCAGCCCCAATTTAACTGCCATTGCCACCAGTAATTATTTTACCGGCAATACAATTTATGGCGTTTATGTTTCCGGGGTTAACAATTGCCCTCTGAATTTGGGTGATTTAGGCAATATCTCATCTGAAGATAATGGCAGTAACAGGCTTTATACCAACGGCAGTTATGATCTTTATTATGCTGTACCTACGCCGATAATTATGAAAGCCGAAGGTAACTATTGGAACAAGAGACTGGCCGCACAAGTAGACGCTCGTATTTATGACGACAATGAGAATAAAGATTACGGGGAAGTAGATTACCGCCCGTTTTATTACTATGCAATTGATGCCGCCGATGCTGTTTGGTCGGGCGTAGTTTCTGTCGCCGGAGATATTGTTGTTCCCCAGGATGCAACGCTGACGATTGAACCGGGGACAATTATCAGATTTATCAACAATTTCGATGCGGCTGCCGGCGGGTTGGATACCACAAAGGCGGAATTAATTGTCTATGGCCAAATTGAATTTAAAAACAAACCCGGGGATCCCCCGGTTATCTTCCAATCCGACGCCTTCAAACCTCAAGCTGGTGATTGGGGCGGTATTGTGTTCCTACACCCCGGTGGAGCCCGCAAAAGCGTGGAATCAAAGGATATAATCACTCGTGTTGTGGAAAACTGCATCGTGCGTCATGCCGTTTGCGGCATAGCTATAGATGAAAATCAAAAGCTTGACATGACACAATGCAAGTTTGAACATAACAATACAGGTGCCAGCATTGCCGGCCAATTTAAACTGCAAACATCGGATTTTTCCGGCAATACACTAAACGGCCTTGTTTTAAAAGAAAATGCGTCCGGGTCTCTTACCGCATGTAACTTTGTCAACAATGAAACAGGGCTTCATTTAAGCGGGCATTCAACCGCAGATTGTATAGAAGATACCATTACTTCGAATAATGCCGGCATTATTTGCCGGGACTATTCTTCACCCATATTTAAAAACACTACCATAAGCCAAAATAAAAGTAATGGCATTACAATAACTGACAATGCAGCCCCTGTATTTGGCGATGGGGTGGAAGGCAATAATATTATTTCTAATAATCTACCCTACAATCTGTACAATGCCACCTGTAATAATATAAAGGCAAAGAATAATTATTGGGGCACGGCAACACCTAATATCATTGCTAAATATATCTTTGACGGCAATGATGATAAGTCAGTTTTGGGTATTGTCAGTTATTTGCCGTTATGGGATGGCCCAAATAGTGCACAATCCGGCACACAACTTGACTCTGGTGCTATTGCCCTGCCTACCGTCTTTAGCTTGCGGCAAAATGCTCCAAACCCAATGGCCGGGATTACTGCCATCAATTTTGCCGTTGCCAAGCCGGGCAATGTGAGCCTTAGAATTTACAACATATCCGGTCAGTTGGTGCGGACGCTGGTGAACGAAAACCTGCAGCCGGGATATTATAATGTAAGATGGAATGGAAAGGATGAATCCGGCCGGCAGGTAACGGCTGGCATCTACTTCTATCGCCTGGCTTCGGGCGAGTTCAACAACACCAAGAAGATGGTGGTGCTGAAGTAATATTCTATCTGGTTCTTTATATGGAAGGCTGAAGCAAAAGGCTTCGGCCTTCTATAGGTTGGTTACTTTAAAATTGACATAAATATTATTATTTATGGTATAATTTCAATGGAACGCCTGATTGCCCACGTGGACATGGACTGCTTTTACGCGGCGGTGGAGGTTTTGGACAACCCGGAGCTTGCGGGCCGGCCGGTGATAGTCGGCTCCGATCCCAAGGGGGGAAAGGGCCGGGGCGTGGTCTCGGCCTCATCCTACGAAGCCAGGAAGTTCGGAGTCCATTCGGCCATGCCCATCTCCCAGGCCTTCAGGCTTTGCCCCCGGGGCGTGTTTTTGCCGGGGCGGATGCAGAGATACGGAGAGGTCTCCGGCCGGATCATGGAGATACTCTTGAGCTTTTCGCCCCAGATGCAGCAGATCTCGGTGGACGAGGCTTTTCTTGATCTGACCGGCTGCCAGAGGATCTTCGGCTCTGCCGAAGAGATGGGGAAGAAGATAAAGCAGGCCATCAGGCAGAAGTGCGGCCTAAGCGCCTCGGTGGGGATGGGTTCCAACAAACTGATAGCCAAGATAGCTTCGGATTTCCGGAAACCAGACGGGTTGGTGATAGTTCCTGCCGGCCGGGAGGCGGATTTTTTAAGTCCCCTGCCTTTGCGCAAGCTGTGGGGCATAGGGCCCAAGACGGAGCAGAGGATCAAATCGTGCTTTAAGGCCGAGACCATCGGGCAGCTGGCGGCAATTCCGGAAAGTTTGCTGTCCAAGGAACTCGGTTTGATGGGGGAATACCTGCACCTGCGGGCCAGCGGGGTGGACGACGATCCGGTCTGCGACGGGCACGAGGCCAAGTCCATCGGCCGGGAGAACACCTTTGACGAGGACACTGCCGACAAGGAGGCGCTGCTTTCCACTTTGCTCTACCTGTGCGACGACGTGGCCGGCAGTTTGAGGGACAGCCAGTTTGAGGGAAGGACCATCACCCTTAAACTGCGCTACACCGGTTTCGAGACCCACACCTACGGAAAAACATATTCCAAACTACCGGCGGCGGCAGGCGAGATCTTTCAGGCGGCCAAGAAACTATTCCTGGACAACTGGCGGCAGAAGGATGCCATCAGGCTGATAGGAATATCGGTCTCCAACTTCGAACAAAAGCCGGAACAGATGGGGTTGTTCAGCGGGGACGGAGCCAAAGCCGCCAAAACAGAGAGCCTGGAAAAGGCGGTGGACCAGGTCAGGAAAAAACTGGGCAAGAGGGCCATAGTCCGGGGCGGCACGATGGAACGTTGACAGGGCAGTATATATTGGACATTGGTTGACACTGGCTATGCGACAATAAGTATTAATGATCAGTGTTTATCAGTGTCCCCGTAAAGTATTTCTATGCTATTCACAAATTTATCTGATTGCCATGCGAGTACTGCACATAGTCACCGCCTTTCCCCGGCACGAGCAGGATGTGATCACGCCCTGGCTGGTGGAGATGCTCAAAAAGCTCAAAGCCCGGGGGGCGGAGGTGGAGGTGTTCACTTCTTCCTACCAGGGCCTGGGGGACCAGGTGCTGTGGGGCATCCCGGTGCACCGTTTCCGCTATTTCTTTTCACGATGGGAGAACCTGACCCACGAGGAAATGGCGGTGGACCGCATGACCCGCTCGCCGTTGTATAAAATGCTTCCGGGCTTCTACCTGATAGGCGGGATCCTCGGGATACTCAAGCTGTGCCGTAAGAACAAGTACGACGTGATCCACGTCCATTGGCCGATGCCGCACGCCGTGTTCGGCTGGGCGGCCAGCAAGGCCTGCCGGGCCAGACTGGTAACCACTTTCTACGGGGCCGAACTGCGTTGGGTGAAGAACTCCCTGCCGTTCATGAAGTGGTTTCTGCGCTGGGCCATCAGGATATCAGACCGGGTGGTTGCCATCTCCACTTTTACCGCTGACGAGGTCAGGAGCATATCGGATGTCCAGGTGGAGGTCATACCTTATACCATAGGGTTTTCCACCAAGGCAGAAGGCAGAAGGCAGAATTCGAAATATGGGGAGCCAGTGATCCTTACGGTCGGAAGGATGGTGGAGCGCAAGGGGGTCAGGTATCTGATCGAAGCCATGCAGCACCTGCCGCAGGCCAGGCTGGAGGTGGTGGGCGGCGGGCCGCTGCTGCCGGAACTTCAGGAACTGTCTAAGAAGCTCGGAGTAACGGACCGGGTACACTTTGCCGGAAAAGTGTCGGAGCAGGAACTGATAGACCATTACCGCCGGGCGGCGGTCTATGTCCAGCCGGGCATCATAGATTCCCGGGGCGACACCGAGATGCTGGGGGTGGTTCTGCTGGAGGCCATGCACTACGGGGTGCCGGTGGTGGGCAGTGATATAGGCGGGATCACCGACATCATCATCAACGAAAAGACCGGCCTGCTGGTGCCGCAGAAGGATCCTCTGGCCTTGGCCAGGGCAGTAAAAAGAATATTGGAGGATGAGAAGTTAAGGCAACGATTAGTTGAGGGCGCGGATGAGCATTTGAAAAGTAATTTCAGCTGGGATAGTATTGTTTCCAAGTGGATGGAAGTGTACCGGCCAGGGTAGGTTTTAATTAGCCACAAAAAGCACACAATGTGCAAAAGGGTTATAGTTATTTTAATACGGCGGGAAAAACAAAATTCCAAAGGAAGCGCAAAGCGCTTCCTTTTTGCGTTTCTCCCGAACCCAACGCAGTTTGTATACAGAATAACCATAAAACCACAGAATACAACAGGAGCATCAATTATATCGTACAACAACATGCAAGATAAAGAGATAGCAATAAATAAGAGTAAAAGTTATAATATATTGTCACATAATGCAACTAGCATACCTTGATGCCCTATAAAGGCTTAAAAATCGCAATATAAATGTTTTATCTTGTATGATTTTTCCCTTGACAAACACCCATATATAGTGGCATAATTAAGCCCCTTCTACAAAATAGAGGATATCCCTTAATGAAATGTCCAGCTTGCGGTTTTCCCAAAGACAAGGTAATAGACTCAAGGCTCTCCAAGGACGGGCAGGCCATCCGGCGCCGCCGTGAATGCCTGCAGTGCCGCCGCCGCTACACCACCTACGAGTACATCGAGTCCTCGCTGATGATCGTGAAGAAGGACGGACGGCGCGAGCCCTTTGACCGCCAGAAGATCATGTCCGGGCTGCGCAAGGCCTGCGAGAAGCGTCCCATCGGCATAGACCTGCTGGAGCGCCTGGTGGACAACATCGAGAACGAGATCCAGGCCCAGGGTCACAGCGAGGTCCAGGCCCCGCTGATCGGCGAGATGGTGATGAACGCCCTGCAGAAGCTGGACGGGGTGGCCTATGTCCGGTTTGCCTCGGTCTATCGCTCGTTCCGGGAGGCCGCGGATTTCGCCGAAGCGGCCAAGAGCTTTGCCCAGAAGAACGAACCCAAAAACAAAACCTGACTTGGATGGTCCGTATTCATAAGGAAACCAGGAATACAGGAATGGTCTCCTGGTTTCATGCATTCCTAATAAAAAATAGTTTTCTTTCTGCACAGAATTTAACTTGCAACTAACTAAGGAGCATCATGAACCCGCCCGACGTCGAATTGTCCGCCAGCGGCCAGCCGCCCCAGGACTCCTCCGAAACTCCCAGGTTTTTGATGGTGGAAAATGCCAAGGACAAGCAGATCAACACCGAGCCTTTGATGCCCTTCAACGTGGTGCAAAAGCGCAGCGGGGAGATCGTCAACTTTGACCGGCGCAAGATCGCCGAGGCCATATTCAAGGCGGCCCAGGCGGTGGGCGGGGCCGATCATCTGCTGGCCGACGCCCTGGCCGAACAGGTGGAGCTGTTGCTGCACGCGGATAAGGGCCAGCATCTGCCCAACGTGGAGGAGATCCAGGACGCGGTGGAGAAGGTGCTGATAGAGCGGGGTCACGCCAAGACCGCCAAGGCCTTCATCCTTTACCGCGACCAGCGCTCCAAGATCCGCCGCCAGAATTTCAATATCCGCCAGGTCCAGATGGGCGAGGTGGTGCGGGATTCCGACGCCACCGACCTGGCGCTGTTCATCCAGACCTCCGAGGACAACGTGGCCCAGTGGGACCGGGAGAAGATCGTCAAGGCCCTCAAAAAGGAGGCCGGGGTGGCCGAGGAGACCGCCCAGAAGATAGCGGCGGAAGTGGAACAGCAGATCGTGGACGCCAAGGTTAAGCGCCTGACCTCGTCCTTAGTGCGCGAACTGGTGGACGCCAAGCTGATAGAATACGGCCTGGAGGAGGCCCGCAAAAGGCACTCCCGGCTGGGCATGCCGCTCTACGACGTGGAGAAGGTCCTCACCGACCGCAACCGGGAGAACGCCAACATTCCCCACAATCCGGAAGCCACCAACATGACCCTGGCCGAGACCATCAACAAGCAGTTTGCGCTGGCCCGGGTATTTTCCCCCGACGTGGCCGACGCCCACAGCCGGGGCGACATCCACCTGCACGACCTGGGGTTCATCAACCGGCCCTATTGTTCGGGTCAAAGTTTGGAGTATGTCAAAAAATTCGGCCTGAGCCTGCCCAACGCCCTGTCCATAGCCAAGCCGGCCAAGCACCCGGACACCCTGCTGGCCCACATGGTAAAAATGTCGGCCGCCCTGCAGGGGCACTTTGCCGGGGCCATCGGCTGGGACGCGGTCAACGTCTTTTTTGCCCCCTTCCTGGTGGGCATGTCCGACCGGGAGATCTCCCAGCTGGCCCAGATGATGATCTTTGAATACAGCCAGCAGTCGGTGGCCCGGGGCGGCCAGGCTATTTTCTCCGACCTCAACATCTATTGGGAGACCCCCAAGCATTTCGAGAACGTGCCGGCCATCGGGCCGGGCGGCGAGTACACCGGCAAAAAGTACGGCGATTACTTAAGGGAATCCCAGCGCTTTGCCTGGGCCCTGTTCGAAGTTTACAAGGGCGGCGACGGCACCGGACGGCCGTTCTTCTTCCCCAAGCCCCAGGCCCACATCACCGAAAAGTTCTTTTTAACCCCGGGGCACCAGGAATATCTGGAGCTGATCTCCTCGGTGGCCGCCGACAAGGGCAACACCTATTTCGTGTTCGACCGGGGCGAGACCGCCAAGATCTCCGAATGCTGCCGGCTGGCCTTCAAACTGGACGACCGGGACCTTAGGGACGCCAACACCCCCTGGAAGATGCGCTATTCGGCCCTGCAGAACATCACCATCAACCTTCCCCGGATCGCCTACCTGGCCAAGGGCGACACCAACCAGCTCTACAAGAAGATAGACGAGTTCCTGCACCTGGCCGTCAAAGGCCACCAGCAGAAGCGCAAGTTCATAGAAAAACTGATGAACCTGAAAGACCAGGGCCCGCTGGCGCTTTTAGCCATGGAGAAGGACGGAGAGCCTTACTTAAGAATGGGGCGGGTTACCTTCCTGATCGGGATGCTGGGGCTGAACGAAATGGTGCAGCACCATACCGGGCAGGAGATGCATGAAAGCGAAGAAGCCTTCAAGTTTGGGCTGAAGATGATCGCCTACATGCACCTTAAGATCAAAGAGCTGGCCAAGGAATACGGCATGAAGTTCGTGCTGGAACAGACCCCGGCCGAGAGCACCGCCTTCCGCTTTGCCAAGCTGGACCTGCAGCAGTTCCCCAAGGACGCCGAGAAAGTGGTGAAGGGCAGCCCCAAGGAGGGTACGGAATATTACACCAACTCCACCTATCTGAACGTGGCTTATCAGATGAACCCGATAGACCGGGTGAAACAGGAGGGCAAGTTCCACGACATGATAGAGGCCGGGGCCCTGACCCACATCTGGCTGGCGGATTCCCACCCCACTCCCAGCTCCATCGCCAATTTCGTGGTAAAATCCTTCCGCAACACCCGCAACGCCCAGATCGCCTTCTCGCCGGAATTCACCACCTGTAACAGCTGCGGCAAGGTCTACCGGGGACTCAAAGACGAGTGCCCCAACTGCAGCCGGAAGACGGTGGAGGGGATAAAGAAGATCAAGTAGCTTCGGACTGTAGACAGTAGCCACTATCCAGTAGCTGGTATTCTGGTAACCAGTCCCTACGACTGTAAGGCATTCTTGCTTTTCACTTCGATATACACTTCGTCTTGCTCAGTGCAACGCTTAGGGCAGGCTATATTGCGAGGGAGCAGAAGGATCGGCAAGTGAAGCAATCCATTAATTAAGGGGAAAACATGAAACGCATATTATTAATAATCACCGCTCTGTTGCTCCTGCTGGCCGGGGCCGCCATGGCCCAGGAATACTTTGACGTGATCTACCTGAAGAACGGCGACATCATCAGGGGCGTCATCGTGGAGGGGGCCAGCTTAACCAACCCCAGCGCCTATGTCAAGATCGAGACCGGCAACGGCTCGATCATAACCGTTCTTTACGCTGATATCCTGAAGTTCACCCGGGAAAAGAATGTAACAGCTCCGCCAGTGGAAACGGTAGTGCCGGAAGAGACTCCCAGGCAAACCAGGGCCAGAAAACCCCGGGCGCCGGTCGTTTTCCGCAAGACCCACGAGTGGGTGGATTTTGATCTGGGCTTTAAGATGGGCTTCCTGCTGGGCGATGACAAGGACCTGGAGCAGCTTTGGACCCAGGCAGTGCCGGCGCCCACCGAGATCACCTGGGACGAGAAGCATACCTCCATGGGAATGGGGCTGGACTTTGACCTGATGCTGCGGCTCGATGATAAATTTTCGGTGGGGCCGTTCTTTGCCGCGAACTTCATGGCGCCCGGGGCCACCGGCGAGCTGAAGTGGACCAGCACCGGATATCTCTATTACAACGGGTATTATCTGGGTCTATTATCCCGCCGGCGAATGGTACACCAAGCACAAGCTGGATTTCAGCAATGTGGTTTTCGGGGGCCGGGCCCGGGCAATCTTTCCCATCAAAGATCCCTCCGGGGCCGAGGTGGCCAACCTGTCGCTGGAATTTAGCGTAGGCCAATTATCCCTGGCCGGGGCCGGCTACCGGACCTATCTGGACGGCGACCTGGTGCAGTGGGCCGAATTTACCGGCAGTTCCACCTATATTGCTTTCGGAGCCGGGGTCAGCGCCTATACCAATAAATTTTCCTCGCTTAGCGCCAAGTTCGGCTTCCAGTCCGCCGGGCTGGACAAGATCAAGTTCGAGATCATCCAGGACGACTATTGCCCCGACGATGAGGGCAGGACCGGGACGGTTACCAGCGGGCCGACAGCTTACTCCCATAACTGTGAGCTTTAAGGAAATATTCATGACCATTGCCTGGACGCTGATGTTCTAATTACTGAATACTGAATACTGGAGACGATCAAAAACTCAACCCCGGCCCTTCTCTTTTAAAGAGAAGGGAGCAAGGGATGAGTTCTCAAAACCTACGAATCCTTTCCCTTTTCCCGGCATCTAAATGATAGAAACAGGGACGGATCAAAAGACAAATAACTAAAGTAAGGGCAATTCACTCGTCCGACGAAGCCTTTAATGGCGGCGTAGTAGGATGAATTGCCCCAACAGGAGGAGATAAAAACATGGAACTGCAGGAACTGAAAGACAAACTGACCTCGGAAAAACAGTCCTTTGAATTCAACGAAGAGGACGGCGGAGTCTACATTCGCAACAAGCGCTACGACACCAAAATCCACGCCAGCTATGAGGCCATAGAAAAGCATGACTGGAGCGACATCAAGGCCCAAACCGTGGCCGGGCGCGACGTCAACCACATCACCCGGGTTACCGGTTATTTCACCATCGTGGAAGGCTGGAACAAGGGCAAGATAGGGGAACTGAGGGACAGGTATAAGTCGCAGGTAAAGTGACCCTTCGAAAGTAAGTCAAGCGGGGCATCCTCAGGGTGACACCCTTCAGGGGGTGGGAGGGTCATTCTGAGCAGGACAAAACAACCTGGCCAGCCGAAGAATCCTTCGGTTTGTCAGGCAAGGGGCAACACTCAGGATGACATTCTTCGGTTTGTCAGGCAAGGGGCAACACTCAGGATGACATTCTCAATTTGTCAGGCACGGAGCAATACTCAGGATGACACTGTCGAAAGCAAGAAAGCATAAGAGGAAATAATGGAAATAAAAGTATTCGGGCGGCCCAGCTGCCAGGTCTGCAAGCAGGCCATTGAAAAGATAGACTATTTTCTGGACAAGTGGAAATACACCGGACAGGTGCCGGTCAACTATTTTGACATGGACACCATGGACGGCCTGGCCGAGGGGGCATTTTACGAGGTCTCCGACATTCCCACCGTGGTGCTGGAAGAAAAAAAGGAGGAGCTGGACCGCTGGGTCAAGCGGCCGCCGCTTTCCAAGGAACTGAAACCGCATCTGGACAAGGCCTTCAAGGGCGAGTCCGGCCCGGACGAGGAGGACTAATTACAGTCGTGATACAATAGGGACTACAATCGATATGCTATGGGCAAGCAATTGTTTGGACGACAGTATCACCACCGTATAACCACTGTATCACTACTGCCCGACATTCATCAATGCTCCGCAAGGTAAAATGGAAATAAAAGGTTTCATAGAGACATCGCTAATTGACTGGGACGGCAAGCTGGTCTCAGTCTTTTTTTTGCCCGGCTGCAACTTCCGCTGCCCCTTCTGCCACAACCACCAGTTATGGAAGGAGCCGCAGAGCATTGAGACAGTTCCCTGGCAGAAGATCCACGATTTCCTTAAAGGCAAGAAAGGCTGGATAGACGGGGTGGTGATCACCGGCGGCGAGCCCACCGTGCATGCCGATCTGCCGCAGTTCATCCGAATCGCTCCGGGAGATGGGCCTGCTGGTAAAGCTGGACACCAACGGCGCCAATCCCGAGATGCTACAGATGCTGCTGGACCAAAAGCTGGTGGACTACGTGGCCATGGACCTGAAAGCCACCCTGGATCCCATCTACAGCCAGGCGGCCGGGACCAAGGTGAACCTGGACGACATCAAGCGCTCGATAGAGATACTGATGACCGGCAAAACTGACTACGAGTTCCGGACCACTTTGGTGCCGTTGTTCCACAGTTTGGAGAACGTCAAACAGATGGGCAAAAGCATCAAGGGGGCCAAAAAGTGGGTGTTGCAGCAGTTCGTGCCCCAGAACTCGGAAACGGCCATGCTCAAGAACGTCTGGCCCTACGCCGAGGAGTACCTGGTGAAGATGCAGCAGGAGGGAAGCAAATGGGTGGATAACTGCATTCTGCGGGGGATAAGCGAGATAGCCGCCGAGCAGGTCTGAAGAGTAGCTAATAATGGACACTAATTGACACTGAAGACAATGATGGATTATACTTTCGGCAGCATGGCTGGTGGCCAATCTCAGTACAGGTTTTATAAGGAAACCATGAATCCAGGAAGGAATTCGTGCATTCCTTTCTTGGGACCTCACCCAGCCCTCTCCTAATGCGTTAGGAGAGGGGACGGGAGAGGTCAGTACCACCAAATGAAAAACCGCCCCATGACTGGGGCGGTTTTTCTTGTTCCCGGACTGCGAACCTATTCCTTATTGAAGATGATGGCGCTGGTGCTGAATTCCGGGTCCATCTGGTGCGATTCGCTTAAAGTCACTTTTATTCTGACCGGCTTCAGCACGGAAAACATCTTCTCCTGCTGGGCCAGCTTGGGCCAGACCGGATAGCCGGGGCTTAGCCTGACGCTGTTCTCCCAGCCGGCCAGCTGGTTGATCCGGGCGTTGTTCCACTTGGCCAGGGCCTCGGTCAGCTCGGCGGCCAGGCCGTGCAGTAAAAATTCCTTCTGCACTTTTCCCTCCTGGTTCAATTTGCGGCAGCGCTTGCTTACCTTTCTGCCCAGGGTCACCAGCTGCAGGGCCACCGTCATTTCCTCCCGGGAGCCGGCGGGAATGCTATTGCGGATCTTATCAGAAAAGGTAAGGGTCAGCCATTCCTTTTGGGACTTGGGTTTTAAGACCACCAGCTGGTAACCCTTCCACCTGGCCCGGTAGAACCCGTAAACGGCCTTGGGCTTAAAGACATCCTTCTTGATGGCCATCTCCCACATCTCGTTGAAGGCGGTATCGGCCAATGCGGTCTGCTGTCCGGCCTTGTCCTGGCCGGCCTTGGCGGAGACCATCTGCCAGCGGGACTGGTAGAGCGACCGGCGGTTCAGATGCTCCAGTAAAAGGTAGAGGGGGATCTTTTTCTCCACCTTGCTTCCCTCAAAGGGAA
Source organism: uncultured bacterium (assembly GCA_963780225.1). Taxonomy (GTDB): domain Bacteria; phylum Edwardsbacteria; class AC1; order AC1; family EtOH8; genus UBA5202. Next base: position 223,007 of record CAWAAX010000004.1, read on the forward strand.
GTTTTTGTTTGCTCTGTGAGGCCCGAACCTTTAAACTGGCTGGTTTCGTTTCCGGTTTAGCCTTGGCCGGTGCAATGCGGACCTTCTTATCTTCGGAGTCCTCTGATCTTCGGTTGTCCTTGGTGACCGGTTTTGGGGCTACGGATTTTTCCGGGGCGGTCAGCTGCTGCATCACCTTTAGCCCGTCCATGGCGTCCTGGGCGAAATGGACAGCCGGATAAAGCGGAAGCATGGTCTTCTCATAATAGTCCCGGCTCAGCGCCGCGCCGCCGCAGATCACCGGCAGGCTAAGGCCCTGGGCCTTGAACACCTCCAGGTATTCGGTCATGGCCTTCACCGATTCCACCAGCAGGCCGGAGAGGCCCACCGCGGTGGGCTGGTGTTCCCGGACGGCGGTGATGATCTGCTCGGCGCTCTGCTTGACCCCCAGGTTGATCACCTTGAAACCGTTGGCCTCCAGGATCATGGCCACCAGGTTCTTGCCGATGTCGTGGATGTCGCCCCGGACAGTGGCCAGCACTATGGAGCCCCGGGCCTCGGCCTTCTTTTTCCCCAGCATCGGCTTCAAAATATCCGAGGCGCTGCGCATCACCTCGGCCGAGCGCAGTACGAAGGGCAGCTGGAGCTTGCCCTGGCCGAACAGTTTTCCCACCTTGTCCATGGCCGGAAGGAGGTCCTCCCGGATGATGAACAGGGGAGTTTCCTCTTTTAACAAAGCCTTCAGGGTCTGCTCCAGCCCCTGGCTGTCGCCGGACAGCACGTGCTGTTCCAGCCGCTGGGCCGGGGCCACGAAGTTTTGGTGGGCCACGCTCTCCTCCCCGATCTTGTGGTGGGAGAAGAAGGCCAGCAGGGCCTCCAGCGGCGGCTTGGAGCCGGTCTGCCGGTTCAGAATCAGGTCGTCGCACAGTTTCACTAATTGGGGCGGCACCAGGTGCAGAGGCATGATCCGCCCGGCGTGCATGATGGCCGCGTCCAAACCCCTTTCCACTGCCCGGCGCAGAAACACCGAGTTCAGGGCCTTGCGGGCCTGGGGCGAAAGGCCGTAAGAAACATTGCTGACGCCGAGGACGGTGAAGGAACCTGGGAACTGGGATTTGATCTTTGTGATGGCGTCCAAGGTCTCCTTGCCGGCGTTCTTCAGCGACTCGTCGCCCGAGCCCAGGCTGAAGGTCAGGAAGTCGAACAGCAGATCCTGTTCGGACAACCCGCATTCCAGGGCCATAGCATGCAGTCTTTGGGCCACGGCTATTTTCTTGTCCGCAGTATCGGCCATGCCCTGCTCGTCAATGGTCAAACAGACCACGGCCGCGCCGTACTGCCGGCAAAGCTCAAAGGTTTCCCTGGCTCTTTTTCCTCCGTCCTCCAGATTTACCGAGTTGACTATGCAGCGCCCGGCCAGGCGCTTTAACGCTTCTTCCACCACCTGGGGGCTGGTGGAGTCTATCATCACCGGCAGCTGGAGCCGGGTGTTGAGCATGGAGCAGAAGACCTGGTAATCCAAAACCTCCTGCCGCCCGGCCGCCGCCAGGGAAAGATCTATGGCGTGGGACTGCTCGGCCTGCTGGTCCAGTGCCACCTTCATCATGCCTTCGTAGTCGTCCTTTTGCAGGCATTCCCTAAAAAGTTTGCTGCCTGACACATTGGTCCGCTCCCCGATGATCAGCGGCTTGGGCTCGGTGCTGATGTCCTGGGACTGGTAGAGCGAGGAGATCCGGGCCGTCCTGGTTTCCACCGGCTTCCGGGCCGGGATATCTTTTAAGGCCAAAGCCAGTTCCCGGATGTGCTCGGGGGTCGTTCCGCAGCAGCCGCCGGCGATGTTCAGGCCCACCGCGGAGGCAAAATATTTCATCTGGGCGGCAAAATCATAAGGCTCCAGATCATAGACCGTCCGGCCGTCCACTAATTTGGGCAGGCCGGCGTTGGGCATCAGGAACAACAGCTTTGACGAATGCCGGGCCAGGTAGTATACCGCCTCGGTCAAGCCCTTTGGCCCCAGACTGCAGTTGAGGCCGATGGCGGCCAGCGGCAGGGGCTCCAGCGCGGCCAGCACCGCGGCGATGTCGCTGCCCAGCAGGGTGCGGCCGCTCTGGTCGATGGTCACCGAGCCGATGATGGGCTTGTATTGATCCTGCTCCTTCATGGCCCGGTCAATGGCGATGACCGCGGCCTTCAGCTGCAGCAGGTCCTGGCAGGTCTCCACTATAAAGCAGTCAACCCCGCCGGCCAGCAAGCCCTGGGCCTGGGGCAGATAACTCTGCACCAGCTCGTCAAATGAGATCTGTCCCAGTCCGGGCAGTTTTGAGCCGGGGCCCATGGAACCGGCCACGTATCTTGGATCATCGGGCTGGGAGAATTCCCCGGCCGCCTGTTTGGCCAGCCGGGCCGCCTGCTGGTTGATCTCAAAACATCTATCGGCCAGGCCGTGTTCGGCCAGGATGTGTTTTGCTCCGCCAAAGCTGCCGGTCTCTATTATCTGGGCCCCGGCCGAAAGATAATCGTTATGTATCTTCTGGATGACATCGGGCCGGGAGAGGCACAGAAACTCGTGACAGCCGGGATGGCCGCCGTAATCCCCGTCGTTCAGCCCCGCTGCTAAAAGCTGGCTGCCCATGCCGCCGTCCATGATCAAAATTCTCTGGCGGGAGCTTTCCAGAAAGCCTTCCGGGTGTTGTTTCATATTATGCCTTTTTGTTTCAGGTTAGAAAGCACCTCGGCCACGGCCTGGCCCCTGCCCATGGTGTAGAAGTGGAGGCAGGGGACCTTTTGTTCATACAGCCCGGCGCAAAGTTCGGTGGCGAAGTCCACCCCGGCCTTGCGGGCCGCGGCCGGGTCCTTGGCTGAAAGTATCCGTTCCACCAAGCCCTGGGGCAGGTTGACGTGAAAATCCCGGGGGATGGCGGTCAATTGCCGGGGACTGGTAACGACCTTGATGCCGGGGATCACCGGAACGTCGATGCCCTCGGCCCGCACCCGGTCCACGTAGTTCTTGAATATTTCGGCCGAGAAGACCATCTGGGTGATGATGTAGCTGGCCCCGGCGGCGATCTTCTCCTTTAAATGCTTGATGTCCTCGTCCAGGTTGGGGGCCTCGTAGTGCTTTTCGGGGTAGCCGGCCACGCCCACGCAAAAATTGGTGGGATCGGCCACATCCAGTTCCTCCAGGTATTTCCCCTTGTTCAGGTTGGAAGCCTGCTCCACCAGCTCCGAGGCATAGCGGTGGCCGTCCTTCTCCGGCTCGAACTCGCCGAAGCCCGGCGGGGGGTCGCCCCTCAGCGCGAACAGGTTGGTGAAGCCCAGGTAGTGGAAGTCTATTAAAGCGTCCTCGGTCTCGTACTTGTTGAACCCGCCGCAGATCAGGTGGGGCACGGTTTCTATCTGGTACTTGTTGGCCAGGGCCGCGCAGATGCCCACGGTGCCGGGCTTCTTGCGGCGGGGGATCTTGCGGATGACCTCGTCCACCTCCTCGTAGACTATGCTCTGCTGGTGGTAGGTGACGTTGATGAAGGAGGGGTCGTAGGGCTTAAGCAGGTCCACGGCCTGGTAGATGCTCTGGATGCTGTGGCCCTTTTCGGGCGGGGTGATCTCCAGGGAGACCAGGGTCTTTTTGCGGTTCTGGAGGTATTCGGTGATGTGCATGGTTTTTTTGATGAGCTCCCAAGTGGTTGAGGGGAATTACCTTTATAAGGAAGGCAGGAATACAGGAAAAAATTGAAAATGGGTGATGCCGTGTAATCGCTAATGATATAATATTGCTTTCGGCTATGTCAAGCATAAAATGGGCTTTGGGGGCTTATATTTGGGGGAACATAAACGGTTCCGGGTTTTGGTTTCATAGCCCATACATTAATGTATGGGCTATGAATATATTTATGCCTGGACTAAGCTGTTTTTGTCCTACATGATTTATATACTATCGTTTAATAACATAGCTAAGAAAAATTTAGGAGAATAAAAATGCCCCATTCGTATTCCAAAATATGGATCCATCTGGTCTGGAGCACCAAAGACCGCCTGCCCTATCTTACTAAAGAGATAAAGAGCAAGGTGATCTTTCATATCAGGGAAAAAGCAAAAACCGAAGGGATATATGTCGATACCATTAACGGGGCAGAAGACCATGTCCATTGCCTGATCGAGCTTGGTTTGAAACGTAGCATAGCCGAGGTGGTAAGCCTGTTGAAAGGCGAATCGTCTCATTGGGTCAATGAACAGGCGTTGATGAAATTTCATTTCAATTGGCAGATCGGGTATGGCGCGTTTTCATTGGCTGAATCGCAATTGGATACAGTCCGCCGGTATATCCTGAACCAAGAAGAACATCATAAGGCAAAAGCGTTCGAGCAAGAATACAACGAATTGCTAATGGCCTATAACGTTGTCAATGCGGACAAAAGGCCGTGAACGGCCTGATAGGTTTGGTTTGTGGTTTTATTTAATAGCCCATACATTAATGTATGGGCTATTGATTTTTGCCCCTTTGGGGGCATACAGCATAGGGTTCCCCCAGCAGGTTTTAGCCTTGACTTTAACCTCTATAAGTGTTAAAATTATAATCTTACTTTTAAAACTAATGTAAGGCCTATGTCAATGCAATACAATTACATAGTAATCTGGCTGGTAGAAGACCCCTTTGACTGAATAGACCGTTCAAGAGGCCGGTCTTGCTTTATTGAACCCTAAGCTAGATTTTCCTGTTCCATTGCCACGAGCTTCAGCTCGTGGTTGAAGGGTTAAAAAAATTTGGGGTTTCAACCCCACATGGAGAAATCATAGTTTAAGCCTCTCTGGGGCTAAAGCCCACCGGATTTAGTTGAATGTCTTCCACGACCTAAAGGTCGTGGCAATAAAGTCGTGGCAATGCTTGCGCTGACCCTTCGATTTGTCAAGCAAGGCACTGGGCTCAGGGTGACATCAATGCAAAGAGGGGCCGGCCTGCCCGCCGCAGTCATTTGCTTATAGAAGCAGGCGGGGGGTAGAGTTCCAAAGCCCCCAACATTTCCCAAGAAATAGTAAAATAAATAAAAACCAGGTCCTAATATCCTTAGGGCCGCACAATCAGGAGGAACAAAAATGGCCAAGAAACGAGTTCTGATCATGGGAGCCGCCGGGCGCGACTTCCATAATTTCAACACCTATTTCCGCAACAACAAGGATTATCAAGTGGTGGCCTTCACCGCCACCCAGATCCCGGACATCGCCGGACGCAAGTA
>CAWAAX010000005.1:0-60189 GCA_963780225.1 uncultured bacterium
TGCACGCCGAGCATCTTCTGGTGGACGGAGGCAAGATGTCCAAGTCGTTGAACAACTTTTTCCGGGTGATGGACCTGATTGACAAGGGATACGATCCGCTGGGCTACCGTTATTTCTGCTTTACCGGTCACTACCGGTCACAGTTAAGCTTTACCTACGAATCTTTGACCGCCGCCCAGCGGGCGCTGGAGAATCTGAGAGCTGAGATAGCTAAACTAAGAAGTTCCGAAGGTGAGAAGATGGGAAATTCCGAAGATGGGAAGATTTCCGGGTGGAAGGACAAGTTCCTATCGGCCATCAACGACGACCTGAACATGCCGCAGGCAATAGCGGTACTGTGGGATACGGTGAAGTCCTCAGACCTCAGCCCCGCCCAGAAACTGGCGCTGATAGGCGATTACGACCGGGTGCTGGGACTGAACCTGCTGGATAGCAAGAAGGACTCAGGTCTTCCCGCGGAGGTGGAACAACTTCTGCAGAAGCGCAAAGAGGCCCGGGCCGCCAAAGACTGGGCCGGCTCGGATGTCATCAGAAACCAGATCCTGGCCCTGGGCTATGTGGTGGAGGACGGCAAGGGCGGTCAGACGGTAAGGGAGAAGAAGTTCGGAGAGTGAGATTGTATATGCCACTGAGGCACAGAGACACAGAGAATAAAAAAAGATTTTACCACAGAAACATGGAAGAACCGAAGCACGGGAAATATCACAATTCCATTGTAGGGGCGATAGGTTGGTCTTTCTTAAACAAAACAATATTTATTTTAGGAGACCATCTCATGGCAAATAACATACTTGTTATGTTTGTCCTTTTAATCTTGGCTATAGGCGGTTGCGCTACCCGGATGTCAACCCTGCCGCCCTATGCCGGCAAGAAGGAGATCAGAGCCATCCCAGAATTGGACAATAAGACAAAACTTGAGGATTCCCTGACCGGCAGGGAGATATCCAACATACTGATCCCTGTCGCACCAGTCCGGCCTGTGACAGATGAGTTCTACGGAATGCAGGTTGTTGACAACTACCGTTACATGGAAGACCTGAACAATACAGAGGTTAAAACCTGGATCAAAGGTCAAGCGGACTATGCGACATCGGTTTTAAAACAAATCCCCGGACACGATGCGTTGATGGCCCGGATCAACGAACTCGATAGCGGTGCTCCATACCGAAGTTACTACTTTAACCGCCGCCCGGACGGAACTATCTATTACTATAAAATGCTTTCTTCGGAGAACGTCGAGAAACTTTATATCCGGCACGGATTGCAGGGCCCGGAAGAACTCTTGGTCGATCCCGAGAAACGCAATGCATCTGAGGGGGGACATCACTCGTTGCAATTCTATAACCCGTCCCCGGACGGGAAATACATCCTCTACGGTATAACCAGGAATGGTTCGGAGGTGACCACTTTATATGTACTTGATGTTGCGGCGGGCCGGGACCTGACGGATTCCATCGCCCGGATTGATTCTTGGTACAGCATACCAAACTGGCTTCCGGATGGCAGATCGTTCGTCTACGCCAGGTGGCAAAAGACGACCCCCGAAACACCGCGCACAGAATTATATAACAATTCCCGCACTTACCTGCATCACTTGGGCGAGAATGCAGACCAGGATCAACTCTTGCTCTCATCTGGGCAGTTTTCACAAGTGAACATTGAACCAACTGACTTTCCGAGTATCTGGGTAACAAAAGGCTCGCGTTTTGCTGTTGCCCAGATCCAGCATGGAGACAATAATGAGCTGAGCCTCTATTGTGTGCCGGTGGAATTCATTGCCCAGCCCAATACTCCCTGGGTTAAAATATGCGATGTTTCGGATTCAGTGGTGGACTTCTCAATTATGAAGGATGACATCTACTTGATTTCCGCAAAAGGCGCCCCGCGGTATAAATTAGTGCGTACGCCATTGGCAAGACCCGATTTCGCGAAGGCAAAGATTATTATTCCTCCAGGTGAGGTTGTCATTGAACGCGCCTCACCGGCAAAGGACGCTTTGTATGTCCGTGTTTTAGACGGAGGATATAAACGTATCATTCGGGTTGATTATACTTCCCTGAAACCGAAGGGACTTTCTCTTCCGAACAACGGATCAGGTTACGTAATATCTTCGAACCGGGAAATCGACGGCGTATTTGTCACCACCAGTACTTGGACAACTGAAGGCAGAATCTATAACTATGATCCAGAAAAAAAGACATTCACCGATACCGGCCTCAAGCCGCAAGGGCAATTTGACAATGTCCCCGGTTATGAGTCGAAGGAAGTAAAAGTAAAGAGCCATGACGGCGTATTCGTTCCTCTTTCAATTATGTATAAATCTGGAATCATATTCGACGGGACAAACCCCACCATTCTGACGGGATACGGCTCGTACGGGATCAGCACTTCCGTCAATTTTGATCCGATGAATATTGGGTGGCTCGAACGGGGCGGGGTCATTGCCATTGCCCATGTCCGCGGCGGCGGTGAGTACGGAAAGGAGTGGCACCTTGCCGGACAGAAGCTCAGGAAGCCGAATAGCTGGAAGGATTTCATCGCCTGCGCCCAGTACCTGATTGACAAAAAATACACTTCCCCGGACCGGCTGGCCTGCAAAGGCGGCAGCGCGGGTGGCCTCCTTATCGGAAGGGCAATTACCGAGCGCCCCGATCTTTTCGCTGCTGCGGTCATCGGCGCTGGATCGTTAGACATGGTCCGGATGGAAACGACTGCGAATGGGGTGCCGAATATCCCGGAATTCGGCAGCACCAAGACGGAAGAGGGATTCCGAGGGTTGTATGAAATGAGTTCTCTCCATCATGTCGTAAACGGCGTGCATTACCCTGCAGTTCTTTTGACCCATGGAATAAACGATCCGCGGGTTGATCCTTGGGAATCAGCAAAAATGACAGCCAGGCTACAGGCGGCCACCGCCAGCGGGAAACCTATTTTATTCCGGGTTGACTACGAAGCTGGCCACGGTATTGGCTCAACCAAAACGCAATATCTGGAAGAAACAGCCGACACCTGGGCATTCCTGCTCTGGCAGTTTGACGTAAAGGAGTTTCAAAAGAAATGACTTCGCGGCTAATCTATTGTAAAAAACATTGATCGCAAGTGGGCGGCATTAATTTTTATCAATCCTAAAGGGACACTATGAAAATGAAAAAGGTATTTTTAGTCCTTCAGATCTGTTTTTTAATCGGTTGTGCGGCTACTACCACCATGCCTCCGTTGGAGAATACCGCAGATTTGAAATTGGATCTGCCGCCCTATACCGGCAGGAAGCAGATCATCGCCGTGCTGGATCTGGATAACAAGACCGACTTTGAGGATCCCCGGATCGGGCGGGGCATCTCCAGCATGCTGATAACGGCCCTGGTCAATTCGGGCCGTTTTACGGTGGTGGAGCGCAACGATGAAGTGCTGAAGAAGATATTTGCCGAGCAGAAATTGGGGCTAAGCGGCGCCGTTACCGCCCAGACCGCGGCCAAGGTGGGGAAAATGCTGGGGGCCAAGGCCGTACTTATTGGCGAGGTCAGCGAATTCGGGATCCGCAAGACCTCGGCCTTTGTGGGGGTGGGCGGCAAGAAGACCATCACCACCAGGGTGGTGGTGGACGCCAGGATGGTGGATTCGGAAACAGCCGAGATAACCGGCGGGGCCACCGGCATCGGCACCAGCAGCACCACCACCCAGGGCGTGGCCCTGACCTTTGAATTCGGAACTACCGGATTTGACGAGACCACCATCGGCATGGCCACCCGCAAGGCCGTCAACCAGATCGTAACAAAAATCGCCGGAATGGTGGATGCCAAACAGCTTAATAATGGAGAAAAGAAATGAAAAAACTTTTGATCGTCCTGACAATGGCTCTGGTTCTGGTCTCGCCGCTTTTGGCCCAGGAGGATGACGGCGGGATAAAACTAAAACCCACCCCGCCGCCCATCTCCTGCCTGGATTTTTTCAAGGGGACCAAGCAATTTACCTTTACCTATATGTACATGAAACTGGGCCTGCCGGAAGACTCGGACATGGATGAATCGCCCACCGGCAAGGGTTTTAACATGGAGATGTCCCGGGGCTTCACCAACGGTTTCGGACTGCTGTCCCATTTTATGTACTTGGGACTTAACGTGCCGTTCAAGGACCCCACGACCAATATCGTCGAAGATAATCCGGCCTCCGCCATGGCCATGGGGGCCACCATGGTGATAGACCTGGTTAAGGGGGAAAAGAGGGACATTGCCGGGGAGATTATCGCCAAAAAGCCCACCCTGGCCATGTTTATGGGGTTTGATTTCAACGGAACCGATTTTGAGATGGCTAACTTTGCGAACAGCGGATACAAATTTTCAGTCAATACCATGGAAGGAAGCCTGCCTTTGGGCCTGGTAGCCGATATTCCGCTGGGTTACTATGTCTCATTGGTGCCGTTCGGACGCTTTGCCTGGAACAGTACCACGGTAACGACTACCATGCCCTGGCTGTTGATATTATATACTTCGCCATATTATATGTGGATGTCAGGCATTCCCTCTGATTCCACCTATTCCTCCACCCGGTTCGATTACGGCATGGACATAGACCTTAGGCCGTTCCGCAACGCCCCGGACTGGAAGATCAGCGTAGGCACGGTGATATCGCAGGTCGAAGGCATGGCCGACGGTAATTTGGTGATCATGGTCAGCATCAAAAAGGAATGGGGCAAGCATTACAGCAGCACCACCTTCGGGCCGAAACTGCATTGATCTTTGGATAATGCTTTCCGACGGGGATACAACGGCCTTTAACGCTTGACAACTCCGGGCTTTTGCGGTAAAATTATAGTTTATCAACCAATTACGGCAATAATTGGGCGTAAATTATCTTCTAATTTTTGATATACGGAGGTTAAAATAAAATGTCCGGACACTCTAAATGGGCAACTATCAAGCGTAAAAAAGCCGGCATCGACTCCGCCCGGGGCCAGGCTTTTACCAGGCTGATCAAGGAAATAACCATTGCCGCCCGCAACGGCGGCGGGGACCCCAACATGAACCCCCGGCTGCGGACCGCCATTCTGTCCGCCAAGGGCGCCAACATGCCGGCCGATAACATCGACCGGGCCATCAAAAAGGGCACCGGCGAGCTGGAGGGCGTGGTCTACGAAGAGGTGACCTACGAAGGCTACGGCCCCAACGGGGTGGCGGTGATGCTGGACACGGTCACCGACAACAAGAACCGCACCGCTTCGGAGCTGCGCCACCTGCTGGCCAAGAACGGCGGCAACATGGGCTCCCAGGGCTGCGTGTCCTGGATGTTCGAGACCAAGGGCGCTGATCTCGGTGGATTCCTCGGTCACCGACGAGGACACCCTGATGTCGGTGGCTTTGGACGCCGGAGCCGATGATGTCACGCCAGAAGACGGGACATTCGAGATGCTGACCACCCCGGCCGCCTTCGAAGCGGTTAAAAAGGCCCTGGAGGACAAGAAGATTCCCACTCTTTCGGCCGAGGTCACCAAGCTGCCCCAGAACACGGTCCAGCTGGATTTCAGCCAGGCCACCACCATGATGAAGCTGATGGACGCGCTGGAGGAGTTCGACGACACCCAGAAGGTCTACAGCAACTTTGACATCCCGGCCGACGTGATGGCCAAACTGGACAAATAAATTTATACCAGCCACTAAGTCACAAAGGCACTAAAGCAGATAATCTTATTTTTTAATGGTTATTCGTGTTTGTGTCTTAGTGTCTTTGTGGCAAAACCCCAGTTGAAAACTATGATAATCTTAGGAATAGATCCCGGAAGCCATAAAACTGGGTACGGCCTGATAGAATGCGGCGGTAGCCAAAGCAAGGTAATAGCCCTCGGGTGCCTAAAGGCACGGCCGGGGGCTTCCCTTTCGGCCCGCCTGCTGACCATCCACCAGGGATTGAGCCAGGTCATCCAAAAATACCAGCCCCAGGAAGCGGCGGTGGAGGCCACCTTCTACGGCAAGAACGTCCACAGCGCGCTGGTGATGGGCCATGCCCGGGGCGTTTGTCTGCTGGCGGTGGAGCAGACCGGCTGCAAGCTTTTCGAATATTCTCCGCTGGAGGTCAAGAAGGCGGTGGTGGGGCAGGGCCGGGCCGGCAAGGGGCAGGTGAGCTTCATGATCCGGGCTCTGCTGGGTTTGAAGGTAAATCCCCAGGAGGACGAGGCCGACGCCCTGGCGGTGGCGATGTGCCACTTGCAGAGGAGGCAATTTACGGCCAAGGTAAAGGCCGTGGCAAAAGTTTGAAATGTTGGAAACTGTTATGAAAGGTTTGTTCACCGCCGTCGGCGGGGTGCCGTCAAAGGCGGCGAAAATGTTGGACGTGAATAATTTAGGGGCGATTAGACGAATCGCCCGGACCTAACCCATTCGACAATGCTCAGGGCAGGCCCCTGACCCCTTCCCCACAAGGGAAGGGGAAACATCTGATAATTAGAAAAATCCAGGATAACATATGTACCATCACATCAAAGGCACCCTGATCCAAAAATACCCGGCCGAGGCGGTGATCGAGGCCAACGGGGTGGGCTACCAGATCAGCATCTCGCTGAACACCTTTGAAAAACTGCCGGAGGCGGGCAACCAGGCCAAGCTGCTGACCTACCTGCACGTCAAGGAGGACGTACTGCAGCTGTTCGGTTTCAGCGATGACAAGGAGCGCAAGGTCTTTAAGATACTGATCGGCATCTCGGGCATCGGGCCCAAGCTGGCGCTGACCCTGCTTTCGCACATGGCCCCGTGCGACCTGGAGCAGGCGGTGGCCAACCAGGACATGACCATGCTGACCTGCGATCTCCGGGATCGGCAAGAAGACGGCCGAGCGGCTGCTGGTGGAGCTGAAGGGCAAGATCGCCGAGGCGGTGGTGGATGGTCTGCCGACGCATCAAAGGACAGGGGACAGGGGCCGAGTGATCCGGTGATAGAAGCCTTGATGACATTGGGGCTGAATTTCGCCGAGGCTAAGAGCGCATTGGACAGGGCCAAGGCCAAGCTGGGGGATAGCATTCCAGTTGAACAATTAATAAGAGAAGCGTTGAAAGGGAAGTAAAAGGAACCATGCAACAGTACACTGCAAAAATAGCGGGCTTGACCCAGAAATTCAACCCGGTGGAGTATTTCAAGGAATTCAATTTCGAAGAATACCTGAAGTTCGACCTCAAGAATATCAAGGGCGACCTGCTGGGCGGGCTGACCTCGGCCATCGTGGCCCTGCCCCTGGCCCTGGGCTTCGGCATCCTGGCAACAAATGGAGACCCGCGGGGGGCGGTGGCCGGGCTTTACGGCGCAATCTTCACCGGCATCCTGGCCTCGCTGTTCGGCGGCACCAGCCAGCAGATCACCGGACCCACCGGCGGGATGACCGTGGTGCTGACCGAGGTTTTTGTGGAAGTGAGCCGGGGCGGAAACTACCACGCGGCTATGAACGCCCTGCTGTTGGCCTGCCTGATCGCCGGGATCATCCAGATGGCTTTTGGTCTTTTCAAGCTGGGCCGGTTCGTAAGCTTTGTGCCCCAGCCGGTGATAGTGGGCTTCACCAACGGCATCGCCATCCTGATCTTTTTGCAGCAGCTGAAGACCTTTGCCGCGGCCCCGCTGGTGGCGGCCATCACCATCGGCTTCATAGTGCTGACCCCGATGTTCAACCGGTCGCTGCCCAAACTTTTCATAGGGCTGGTGCTGGGGTCTTTGGTGGCCTATTTCTTCGCCTCGCACTACGCCCTTTTCAACATCGGTTTCAACTGGCAGGGATTCTCCTTTTATGATGCCGGCGGCCTGAAATTGGTGGGAGAGATCCCCCGGTCATTGCAGCTGCCTTCGTGGCCCACCGCTTCGCTGGCCGCCTGGCGCAAGGCCATTCCGGCCGGGTTCACCATCGCCATCCTGGGATGTCTGGAGACACTCTTGGCCAGCGTGGTGGTGGACACGGTGACCAACACCGAGCACAACAGCAACCGGGAGCTGGTGGGGCAGGGCATAGGCAATTCACTGGCCGCGCTGTTCGGCGGCATCGCCGGGACCGGGGCCATCGTCCGGACCACCATCAACATCCGCTCCGGCGGGGTGACCCGGCTGTCCGGGGTCATCTGCGGGCTGTTCCTGCTGATGGTGGTTCTTTTCCTGGCGCCCATCGCCGGTTCATCCCCCTGGCGGCCCTGGCCGGGGTGCTGATGATGGCGGCCATCGGGATGTTCGAGTGGGAGCCGCTGAAGATGATCCCCAAGACCCCGGCCGCCGATTCGCTGGTGATGGTGACCACCATGCTGGTGACGGTGTTCGCCGACCTGATCTCCGCCGTGCTGATAGGGATGGTGCTGGCCACCATGCTCTTCCTTAACCGGATGAGCAAGCTGGGTGTGATCCCCCGGACCGAGTCCGAGCTGAAAGGCCTGTCGCCGGAGACCAAGGAGATCATGAAAAAACAGAAGATAGCGGTCTTCAACATAGAAGGCCCGCTGTTCTTCGGGGCGGTCAAGACATTTTCCCGGGAGCTGACCCAGGCCTCGCCCGACACCTTGATCTTGGACATGAAGAACGTGCCGGTGCTGGACCTCTCCGGGGCCCAGGCCATCGAGAACGTGGTCAGCCGGATGAAGGCCAAGAAGAAACGGGTGATCCTGTCCGGCCTGCGCCCGGATGTGCGGCAGGTGCTGCACGAACTGGAGATCATCCAGAAGATAGGCGCCGACAGCTTCCCCGACGACCTGTACAAGGCGGTGGACTACGCGGTCTCGCTGTCCCAGAACATTCAGCCCAGCCTGGCCGATTATTTCAAGGACGACCTGGTCATCATAGACGCCGAGGCTCAAACCAAGGAGGAGTTGTTCGAAGACGCGGCCCAGAAGGCTTTGCAGGCCGGCTATGTCTACGACAAAAAAGCTTTCCTGGACAACCTGTGGCACCGGGAGAACGACTCGCCCACCAGTCTGGGCCACGGGGTGGCCATCCCGCATTCCCGCTCCGGGGCGGCCTCGGACGAGATCGTGGTGATATTCATCAAGCTCAAAAAGGCCATAGCGGGTTACGACGGCATAGACGGCCAGCCGGTGAAACTTATTCTGATGATCTCGGCCGGGGACAATGTCAACGGTTACCTGAAAGTCTTAAAACTTATAACCCTGGCGGTGGGCCGGGAGGAGCCGAGGCAGAGGCTGTTGGAGGCCAAGAGCGTGGAAGAAGTGCTGGAAGTGTTCAAGGGGATAAAGGAGTAAAATGAGAACAGTATCCAAGAGCTTATGGCTCTCAGCGTTAATAAGTTTACTGTTTACAGTTAATGTAAATGCAGAAAACAAGTCATTCGTCCGCGAATACACCTACCAGGCCGGGGAATACGACAGCCGGCTGACCTGCCGGGCCATTGCCATGACCGAGGCCAAGCGCCTGCTTTTGGAAGAACTGGGAACATTCCTCAAAAGCTCCACCACCGTCCAGAACGGCATGGTGGTCAGCGACGATGTCTCCATTTTCACCGCCGGAGCCGTGCAGACAAAACTTGTCGAGGAAAAATGGGACGGGACCCAGTATTGGATCAAGGTCCAGATGGACGCCGACCCGGACAGCGTGGACCTGGCGGTCAAACGCCTGCGGGATGACCAGAACAAGACGGCCGAGCTGGAAGCTCTTAGACAAAAAACAGACCAGGCCTTAAAGGAGATCGCCCAGCTCAACCGGCAATTGTCCCAGGCTTCATCCGAGGCCTCCAAATTCTCCGATCAGATCAAGTACCTGGAGAATGCCCGCCAGCTTTCGGCCTCGGAACTGAGCCAGCAGGGCATGGCGGCCCTGATGGCCAATGACCACACCGGCGCGCTTCTGGCATACAGCAAAGCGCTGGAACTGGACCCGCTCAACGGCACTAACCTGGTCAACCGCGGCATTGCCTACGCCCGGGCCGGGGATCTTAAGAAGGCAATGACTGATTACGACCAGGCGGTCAAGACGATGTCCGGGGACCACCGTCTGTACTACAACCGCGGGATAGCCTTTTACGGTTTGAAGCAATATGCCAAGGCCTTGAAGGATTTCAATAAGGCCATTCTGCTGAAACCGGATCACTCGAAATCATTCTATAATCGGGCACTGGTTTACGAAGCTCTGAAAAACAATAAATTGGCTCAATGGCAGATTACGCGAACTCGATCAAACTGGATCCAACCGACCTTCAGGCTTACAACAACCGGGGAGCGGTTTACCTGCAGCAAAAACTTTATGCCAAGGCCATCTCGGATTTCAACAAAATGATAGAAATTGATCCAACCTTCAGCGACGGCTACCTGAACCGGGCCGGGGTCTATGCCATCAAGGGTGACATGGAGTCTGCCCTGACGGATGCCCGCAAGGCGGCGGAACTGGGAAACGAAGATGCCAAATTACTACTGGAACGTATAGAACCTTAGCCACAAAGACACCAAGACACCAAGCTTATTTATAAGTTGAAATATTTTCGTGCCTTAGTGTCTTAGTGGCAAAAAATAAAAACTTCATACTGTTATGACAGACAAAATCACCATACCCGATATCCTGGAAGGCGATCTGGAGTTCGACAGCTCGGTCCGGCCCCAGACCTTCGGCGATTTCGTGGGCCAGGACAAGATCAAGAGCAACCTGAAGGTCTTCATCCAGGCGGCCCAGGGGCGGGGCGAGGCCATAGACCACATGCTGTTCTGCGGGCCTCCGGGCCTGGGCAAGACCACATTGGCCCACATCATCGCCAACGAGATGGGGGTCCAGATCAAGGCCACCACCGGCCCGGTGCTGGAGCGCCCGGCCGACCTGGCCGGGATCCTGACCAACCTCCAGGAGCACGACGTGCTGTTCATCGACGAGATCCACCGCATCAACCGGATGGTGGAGGAGTACATCTACCCGGCCATGGAGGACTATTGCCTGGACATCATGATCGACAAGGGCCCCAGCGCCCGCTCGGTGCGGCTTAACCTTCCCAAGTTCACATTGATCGGAGCCACCACCCGGGCCGGGCTGCTGACCGCGCCGATGCGGGCCCGCTTCGGGATGATCAACCGGCTGGATTACTATACCCATGCCAATCTGGAGCAGATCATCACCCGCTCGGCCCAGATCCTGAAAGTCGACATCACCGAAAAGGGAGCCAGGGAGATCGCCAAACGTTCCCGGGGAACGCCCCGGGTGGCCAACCGCCTGCTGCGCCGGGTGAGGGACTTTGCCCAGGTGGAATCGGACGGGAAGATCACCGACCAGGTAGCAGACTCGGCCCTGCTGCGTTTGGAGGTCGATGCATTAGGTTTGGACGACATGGACAAGAGGATTTTGGAGGCCATCATCAAGAAATTCAACGGCGGGCCGGTGGGCCTGAACACTTTGGCGGTGGCGGTCAGCGAGGAGGCCGATACGCTGGAAGAAGTGTACGAGCCATATCTGATCCAGGAGGGTTTCCTAAAACGCACGCCAAGAGGGCGGGAGGCTACGGACCTGGCGTTCAGGCATTTGGGGCTAACATCAACCAATAAACAAACGACCATCATATGACCAACAAACCAAAGATCGGCCTGGCCCTCTCCGGGGGCGTGGGCTACTGCCTGGCCCACATCGGTGTCATCAAGGCCCTGGAACAAAGGGGCCTGGAGGCCGACGTGGTGGCCGGGACCTCGGGCGGGGCCCTGATCGGATGCCTTTACGCCTCGGGCCTCAGGTCCGACCGGCTGGAGGAGATCGCCCGCGAGATATCATGGACCAAGCTGATGTCGCCCACCATGGTCTTCCGGGAAAAGGGCCTGCTGTCTTCGGAACCTATCGAGAAATTAGTAGATCATCTGATCGGCACCAAAAGGCGCTTCAACGAGATGAAACTGCCCCTGTCCGTTACGGCGGTGGACCTGATCAGCGGCAAGGCCATAAACTTTCCCAACCACCCGGACGACCTGATAGCCCCGGCGGTGCGGGCCTCCTGCTCGGTGCCCATCGTCTACGCGCCCTTGAAGATGGGGAACTGGCTGCTGTCGGACGGCGGCATACTGGATCCCCTGCCGATGGAATCCTTGAAAAGGTTCAAGCCTGACGTCACCATCGCCGTTTCCTTCATGCCAGGGCAGTTCGAGCCGGACAGCCTGTTCGAGATCGGGGTACGCTCCATGGAGATCGCCAATATCAAGGAATCGCAGATGTCCCGCAAGGAGGCTGATATCCTGATAGAACTGCAGACCGGGCAGGTCTCCAGCTGGGACCTGAAATCGGCCCTGAGTCTGATAGAACTGGGCCAGAAATCGGCCGAAAAAGCCCTGGAAGATGCCAAGGACAAGCTTTCCGCCCAAAAGCCTTTCTGGTTTGACATGATAAACAAAAAATGGGGTTCCGGATCATGACGACATATCTGTTGCTGGCCTCCCTGGCGATCGTGATGCTGGCCGGCTTCTGGTTCCTGTTCCAGGCCTTCAGCCGCCAGATGCGGGAGCTGAAGGACTCGGCCAAGAACGACCAGGCAATGAACCTGGTGGCCCAATGGATGCAGGACACCAAGCTCTCGCTGGATTCCCGGCTGCAGGAGACCCGCCAGGTGCTGGATTCAAGGCTTTCGGAGGTGGACGCCAAGCTGGGCCGGTCATTGGACACGGTCAGCCAACGGCTGGAGACCAACACCAAGACCGTGGGCGAGCGGCTGGACAACGCGGCCCGGGTGATCGGCGACGTCCAAAAGAGCCTGGGCTCCATGAACCAGGAGACCCAGCGGATCAAAGAGATAGGGCAGGACATCGCTTCTCTGTCCCAGATCCTGCGCTCGCCCAAATTGCGGGGTGGCATGGGGGAGTTCTTCCTGGGCGACCTGCTGGCCCAGATCCTGCCGCCCCACCACTTTGAACTGCAGTACGGATTCCGCTCCGGTGAGAAGGTGGACGCGGTGGTCAAGCTCTCCAAGCGGCTGGTGCCGGTAGACGCCAAGTTCCCGCTGGAAAACTTCAAGAAGATGCTGGAGGCCCAAAGCGACGAGGAACGCAAGAGCTGGCGCCGCAAATTCGTCTCAGACGTCAAGAAGCACGTGGACGCAATCTCCTCCAAATACATTTTGCCGGACGAAAATACCTTTGACTTTGCCCTGATGTACATCCCGGCCGAGAATGTTTATTACGAGACCATCATCAAGGACGAGAATTTCGGCGAGGACAAGTCCATCTCCACCTATGCCATTGAAAAACGGGTGATCCCGGTATCGCCCAATTCATTCTACGCCTATCTTCAGGCCATAGTGCTGGGCCTGCGGGGAATGCGGGTGGAGGAAAGCGCCCAGGAGATAATAGATTCGCTCTCGCGGCTCAAGGGCGACTTCGGAAAGTTCCGCGACGAGTTTGACATCCTGGGCAGCCACATCTCCAACGCCGGGAAGAAGTATGAGGAGGTGGACAAGCGGCTGGTCAAGTTCGAGGACCGGCTGGAAGGGGTGGAGGGAAAGCAGATTGCTGGGGACAAGCCGCAGGTGTTGTTGGAAGATAAATGAATTTGACCTCTCCCTCGCTCCCTCCCCGTTGCGGGGAGGGATGATTGACTACCCCATCCTTGCGGGAGAGCCTGCACTGAGACGGACAAGCAGGTATGCAAACGAAAGTGGGGATCGAGAGTCGGTCGGTAATGCCTTCAATGAGAGTTAAAAAACAATTAGTAAATAGGTGATATCATCATGGATAACATACTATCATTCATAATGCCCAATCTCCCGTTTCTCATTTTCATAGGCGTATTTCCGCTGATGCTCTATCTGGGGTACCTGGGCCGGCAGAAGCAGAAAGCCAAGATGAAGGACATCGCCATGAAACTGGGACTGCAGTTAAGCGAGGGCCAGCTTTTCCGGCAAATGAACAGCCAGCCCCAAAGACTCAGCAATGCCCGGGATTTCAATACTTACCAGGACTCCCAGAAGCTGGCCGGAAACAGTTTTGTCAAAGACCTGATTGCAATGATGTCCCCATTGTCCCTGACCGGTAAGTATAAAGGCAACGAGGTGAAAGTAACCGTGGTCAAACGGGACAAGACCACTTATACTGAATTTAAGACAAATTTTCCCCGGCCGCTGGGCCTGGGGCTTAAAATCAATGCCAACAGCCTGCTGCTGAAGCAGTTCATCCTGGGCCAAAAGGGCAAAGAGGTGCAGTCCGGCAATGAACCGTTTGACAAGAAGATTCAGGTAACAGGCAGCGATCCCCTGAAGATAAAGTACCTGATGACCATGGAAAACCAGCGGTCCTTGCTGGATCTAATCTCCGCCCATCCCGCCGCCACGGTGGACGATCGGGGGATTACCGTCAGCGTCCGGGGTTTTGTGGACGATCACATGAAATGCTCGGCAGTGCTGGACAAGATGGCGGCAGCCGCCAAACATTTCAGTAATACTTAACTTGGCGTTTCAATACTATAAGGAAATCAGAAATGCAGGGAATATTTGCAATTAGGTGGTTATGCCGGTAAAATATCTCAATAAAACAGCAGCCATACTATTCCTGGCAATAATGCTTTCGCTCTTTCGCAGCTCCTGGGCCGAGAGCCGGGACCAGATCGTTCTGCAAATAGACACCGCCGGGACCATAGCGAAGATAGCTTCGGACAACGGTCTTTCGGTGGAAAAACTGCTGAAGGGCTTCAAACTCAATTCGGGCCAGGCGCAGATGACTTTAGCCGAAGCCGGCATTCCGCTGGCTCAGGCCCAAAAAGTCATCCGCAAGCTAATGGTACTGCAGACCACAGAGAACGCCAAGAACTGGAAACAGATCGTATCAAAATTCGGGCTGTGGATCCTGGCGCTTTTTGCCGCTACAATATTACTGGTCAGGAAAAAAGCATCAACCAAACTTCGCTTGTTTTGGCTGACCGGAACCGCCTTGTTGTTCGGCTTTTTATACGGCAGCGATCCAAATCCCATGGGAACAATCAAGGACGCCGTGGTCTTGCTGGGGAAGGAGGGGGTGGTCTTTCCGCCCCGGATGATTGCGGCCGTTGTCTTCCTGCTGATGGTCTTCATCTCCAACAAAACCATCTGCGGGTGGGGCTGCCATTTTGGGGCCCTGCAGGACATTTTGCACTTCATTCCATTCAAGAAGTTCAAACTGCCGTTCTGGCTGACCAACAGCATCCGCTCGGCTGTGTTCTTATCTATTGTACTGCTGGCCTTTGCCTGGGGGCTGGACTGGGTGGGCGAAGTAGATCCTTTCAAGTTATTCAATGTCAGCAACTGGGACATTGGCCTGGCCGGGCTGATTTTCACAGGATCCATTCTGCTGATAAGCGTTTTCTTCTACCGCCCCTGGTGCCAGCTGTTCTGCCCCTTCGGTTTGGCCGGGTGGCTGGCGGAACAGGTCAGCCTGTTACGGCCGAGGATAAACCGGGAAGGGTGCCTTAAATGCCAGAAGTGCGTAAAAGTCTGCCCCACCCAGGCCATGAGCGGAATTTATCACGATAAAAAGTTCCGGGCCGATTGTTTTGCCTGCGGGGAGTGCATCGGCCAGTGTCCGGCTCAAGTAATAAACTGGAAACATAAATCCAGCCGCAAGGAGTTGAAATGAAAAGAGCTATTCTGATCCTTTCGTTGTGCCTGGTACTGTCCGGCATAGTGCTGGCCCAAACCACCCAGCCCCTGTTCCTGATAGAACGGACCAAGAACAGCAACAAACTTTACTACGAGGCGAACATAACCAAAAACGGCGAGATCAATGCCAAGGAGCCGATCAAGGCCTTCTGGATAATGTGGGCCAAGGATTCCACCGGCCAGACCACCGAGCCGCTGTCCTTCATCGAGAAGAAGATGGCCTATGGCTACAACGTGGAGCCGGATCCCTCGGGCAAACATTTCAACATGACCCTCAAGCCTTTCAAGGAAAGGCTGATCAAGATATTCCTGCAGAACGGAACAGTCCGGGCCGAGATGATAATCAACAGCCAGCCTTCGATCTTCGAAAAGATGTACATCTATTCCAAGGGCGACTCCAAGCCGGATTCCATCAAACTTTACGGAACGGAGATAGAGTCAGGTGTCAGAAAGTATGAACTGGTGATCCCCCAAAAATAAACTCCATTGACCTCCTTACTTTTTCTATAAGGAAACCAGGAAGCCCAGGAATTGTTCTTGGTCCCGGTAAGTTAGTATTCCTGTTTTCATGGATTCCTAATGAAAATCCTGTCTATCGGTTCCATCAATATTATGAATTTGTCGAAAGTTCAGAAAGCGGTACCAATGCCCTTTAAATCCGGTTACGTGGCCCTGGCCGGGCGGCCCAATGTGGGAAAATCAACCCTGCTTAACGCCCTGCTGGGCCAGAAGCTGGCGGCGGTCAGCCGCCGCCCCCAGACCACCCGGCAGAGGGTGCTGGGGATCCTCACCAGCGACCAGCACCAGGTTGTCCTGATGGACACCCCGGGACTGCTGGATCCCCGCTATGCCATGCAGGACGCCCTGCTGAAGATCGCTGTCAATTCCATCTCCCAGTCCGATGTCCTGGCCTTTCTGGTGGATTCCCAAAAGGGCTGGCATGACGAGGACTGGAATTATCTGCAAAAGTACCGGCGCAAAAACACCATCGTGGTGCTGAACAAGATCGACGCGGTACCCAAGGAGGGAGTGCTGGAGCTGATCGCGCAGGTGAACCAGGCCACCGGGCTGGATCAGATATATCCTATATCAGCCCTGAAGAAATTCGGTCTGAAAGAACTGGAAGAAGGCCTGATCAAACTTCTTCCTGAGGGCAAACCGTTCTATCCCGATGAAATGGTGTCCGACCAGCCGGAGAAGTTCTTTGTGGCCGAGATCATCCGGGAAAAGATCTTTGAGCTTTGCGGAGCCGAGGTGCCCTACGCCACCGCGGTGATAATTGACGAATTCAAAGAGCAGGAAGGCCGCAAGGACGTGATCAAGGCCACCATCTGGGTGGAAAAACAATCCCAAAAGCCGATCCTGATAGGCCAGGGCGGCCATAAGGTCAAGGCCATCGGGATCAATTCCCGGAAGGAGATAGAGGAGTTTTTGGACCGTCCGGTGTTTTTGGAACTGTTTGTCAAGGTCAAGGAGAAGTGGAGAAACAATGAATCTGATATAAGGGAGTTAGGTCTCTCTTAAAATAAAAAGCCCCGCAAACTGCGGGGCTTTTTATTTTACTTTATGCTATTTCTGCTGTATCCGGTTCTTGGCATTGATGTGTTCCCTCAAACTCCGGCTGAAAACATGGCTGCCGTCTCCCTTGGCCACGAAGTACAGATATTCCGTCCGGGCCGGAAAGACCGCCGCTTCCAGCGACTTCCGTCCGGGGTTGCAGATGGGGCCGGGGGGAAGGCCTATCCGCCGGTAGGTGTTGTATGGCGACTTTATCTCCAGATCGGCGTAGGTCAGCCGGGTCTTTTTCCGCCGGGGAAGGATGTATTCGATGCTGGCGCAGGATTCCAAAGGCCTTCGCAGCCTCAAACGGTTGTAAAAGACCGAGGCCACCACCGCCCGTTCCGAGTCCACCCGGGCCTCAGCCTCCACCATCGAAGCCATGATCACCGCCTGGTGCAGGGTGCGGCGCTGTTTTTTAAGCTCCTGGTCCCATTCCGGGGGGATCTGTTGGCGGAATTGCTCCAGCATCAAACTCGCTATCCTGTCGGCCGGGGTTTCCCATTCAAAGGAGTAGGTGTCGGGGAAAAGATAGCCTTCCATGTTTCTGGCCGGGATCCCCTGACTGCGGCAAAAGGCGGTGTCGTTGAATTTATCCAGCAGTCCGGAACTGTCGTTGCCGGTGGCGGACTGCAGCAGGCCGGCTATCTGGGCCATGGTCAGGCCTTCGGGGATGGTCAGCATGTTGTAGATGTTTGCGCCCCGGTTCAGCTGCTGCAGAGCTTCCCAGGAAGAAAGTGGCCATTCAAACTTATAACGCCCGGCCTTGAGTTTTTGGTTTAGACCCAGGGCCGAAGACAATAATTTGAAGCTGCGGGGGCTGCTGATCACGCCTTTCTGGTAAAGGTTATTGGCAATGCGGGTGGTGGATTGCCCCCGGGTGATGGTTATTATCTGGGCTTCCCATCCGGTATCGCCGGCCGGGGAGACGAAGAACAGCAGATAGCCGGCGGTTCCCAGAACGACGACGGCCAGAAAAAGGGACAGTCCGGTGATGTATTTATTAACTGACGGCATGGTCTTTCAAATAATCGGTAAGAATTATAGTAGCGGCAGTCTTATCCAATAGACGCTTGTTATTCTTAAGCTTTATTCCGGACTGGTGCATGCTTTGCTGGGCGATCTTGCTGGTGAACCTTTCATCATACAAATGCACCGGAAGTTCCAGCACCCTCTCCAAAAAGTCCCGGGTCTCGTCCACCATCCGGCTGAGGTCGGTGGGGGAGCCGTCCAGGTGGGACGGTTTGCCCAGCACAATGGCGGTGATGGGGAAGCGCGACTGGTAATCCTTTATTTTGGCCAGCAGGTCCTGCCGGCCCCGGATCTCAAAGCATTCCAGTCCCTGGGCGGTGATGCCCAGCTCGTCGCTGATAGCGGAGCCCACCCGGCGCTTGCCCAGGTCCAGGGCCAGCACCCGGCCCTTAGGTTTTGATACCGGCATATCGGCAAAAATCCTTGATGGCTTGGATATGGGCTTTGAAGGCGATGTTCTTGGGCAGTTTGTCCAAGGGGAAGAGTTTTATGGCGCTGGCATCATCCCCGGCCAGATAGTTTTCGTTTTGGGTGATCCCCAGGTAAACCAGCAATACTGCATGGGTGCGGGGATCGTCTTTCCCGCTGTAGGCCCCGATCAATTCACCCACCCTGATCTTAAGCCCGGTCTCCTCAAAAATCTCCCGCTGGGCGCAGGCTTTGGGCGATTCCCCGTATTCCATGAAACCGGCCGGCAGGCACCAGTCCCCGCGGTAGGGATCATATTTGCGCCGGACCAGAAGCAGCCGGCCTTTGATCAATATTATGCATCCGGCCGCCGGGGCCGGGTTGCGGTAATAGACAAAGCCGCAGGCCGGACAGTTTTGGCGCCGGTGTCCGTCAAGCCTGGTCTTTTGCAGCGGTCCGCCGCAACCTGGGCAATGCTTATAAGTCATGATCAATTTTATAAACAAATAATATTAACAAGGGCGGAAAATATATTTTACATTTTCATTAGGAATCCATGAAGCCACTTGTGGTGAGTGTGTCGAACCATGAATACTAAACGGTGGAAACCTTTATAGATTCCTGTATTCCGCTCCTACGCTTTGCTTCGGCGCACAGGCTGGTTTCCTTATAAAAGTTATCCAGCTGTTATCTCCAGTTAATATCATAAAAAGGCTGCTGGTATCTTTCCGGCAGCCTTTTTACGAATGGGGCAGGGCTATTTGGCCTTTAGAACCTTGTTGGAACGCAGACAGCGGGTGCAAACCTCAAGTTTCTTGGTCTTGCCGGCCACCGAAGCGTGAACGGTATGCAGGTTGGGATTCCAGCGCCGGGGCCCCACGTTATGGGCGTGGCTGATGGTATGACCGAAGCTGACGCCCTTGCCGCAGATCTCGCAAATGTTACCCAATGTATCTCTCCTTGTTTAAAATATTACGATGAAAACTATACTGCCGGCCAGTATAAGAACCGTCCGCAGTTGCCGCAGTTGGTGATGGTCTGGTTTCTCTTGACATTGGTGGCCTGGGAAGTGGGCATCATGATGTAACAGCCGCAGCAAACCCCGTTGATGACCGGCACCACCGGGCGCCCGTATTTCTGTTTCAGCTTTTTATACCGGTTCAGGATCTCGGGATCAACCTGTTTTTCAACCTCGGACAGCGCTTTGTTCAGGTGCTCCTGGCTGGCCTCGATCTTAAAACCCATGGCTTCCTGTTTGTTGGCCTCTTCGGTGGATTCCTTGATCATCAGTTCCAGGTCGTGCAGGGTTACCAGCAACTCCAGTTGGGGGTGTATCATTTTATCAGCTTCCGTGTATTAAAGTTTCTTTTCCAGTTCGTCCATCCGGAGAATGAATTCTTCGGGGGTATCCGCCGTGAACAGGGCGTCGTTGGCGGTCAGCCCCTTGGCCAGCTGGGCGATCTTGCCCAAAACTATCAGGTACTGGTTCTGGGGGTCGTGGGGCGGGGCGATGATCAGAAAGAACAGCCGGGAGGGCTTCTTGTCGATGGCCTCAAAGTCCACGCCGTTCTTGGACCGGCCCACTATCAGGGACAGGGAGTTCAACAGCAGGGACCGGCAGTGGGGGATGGCCACGCCCTTGCCGATGCCGGTGGAGCCCAGTTCCTCCCGCTGCTTCAAATTGACCAGCAGCATATGCTGGGCCTTTTCGTTCAGCGAGGTCTGGGCCACCAGTTCCTTTAATATCCCGTCGCGGCTTTGAGCCTTAAGATTAAGGCTGATCTGGCCGGGCTTTAAAATGCCGCTTAAGTTTATTGGCGAACTACCCATAGTTTTATATTGGCCTCCACTTCCGGATGAAGTTTGATGGGGATGTTATAGACGCCCAGCACCTTGATGGGCTGTTCCAGGATCAGTTTGCGCTTGTCCAGCTTGACGCCCTGGGCCGCCAGCAGTTCGGAGATGTCGGCGGCGGTCACCGAGCCGAAGAGCTTGTCGTCCTCGCCGGCCTGAACGGTGGCGGTGCAGGAAACCTCGTTGAGCTTTTTGGCCTGCTCCTCGGCTTCCGCTTTCTTCCGGGACAGGCTGAGGGCCTCGGTCTGGATCTTCCGTTCCAGCTGTTTCAGGTTTCCGGCCCCGGCCAGCATGGCTTTGCCCTGGGGAAGAAGGTAGTTGCGGGCGTAGCCCGGCTTGACCTCGACCACCTGGGTCTTGGTTCCCAAAGAAGGTATATCCTGGGTCAGTATGACTTTCATTATTATTTCACTCCTGCAAGATTATATTAACGGTGTTCCGAGATGAAGGGCAGCAGCGCCAGGTGGCGGGCCCTTTTGATGGCGTCGTTCAAGAGGCGCTGGTGCTTGGCGCAGTTGCCGGAGATGCGGCGGGGCACTATCTTGCCGCGCTCGGTCATGAAATGACGCAGCTTCTTGTCGTCCTTGTAGTTTATCAATTCTGACTTGTCCTGGCAGAATTTGCATTCCTTGCGGCGCATGATCCGCGGAGGAGCGTTAGGGTCTCGTCTTTCTCTGGTTTCTCTCATGAATATCCTTTAAGATGGTTTAGGGTATATTTATTGGTTTATTGATAGGGTTAGAAAAAGCCGTATTTTTATTAGGAATACAGGAAAAACGCCTGTGGTGCGTCTATCAAACCGTGAGTCGTATCTAATTGTAATCCCGGTTATTTCCTGGCCTTCCTGGTTTCCTTATAAATATACTCGCGGTGTCTTCGGACGTTCAGCACTCCCTTGAGTTATTATTATATCAGATATCGGGGGATTCCGAAGGTTCTTCGGGGCCGGGGGCGGCGGCGGTGGATTCGAAGCGCTCCAAAAACCGGACGTTATCGGCCCGGACCTCCAGGGAATTCCGTTTTTGACCGGTCTCGGTCTCCCAGGAGCGGCTTTCCAAACGGCCTTCCACCAGCACCGGGCTGCCCTTGTGCAGGTGCTTGCCGATGTTCTCGGCCGCGCTCTGCCAGGCCACCACGTTGACGAAAGTGGGCTCGTCCTGCCAGTTGCCGGCCTGGTCCTTAAAACGGCGGTTGAGGGCCATGGAAAAATTGCAGACCGCCGTACCGCTGGGGGTAAATCTCAGCTCGGGGTCCCGGGTCAGCCGGCCAGCCAGCAGCACCCGGTTCAGATTGGGTATCTTAAGCTCGGTCATATAATGATGCTCCGATTATTGGTACGGTTCTATTGAATGATCTAAAAGGGGAGGTCGTCATCGCTTTTGCTGAAGGCAGGCTCCTCGCCGTGAACCGGCTCGTGACTGGATTCCTGGCTGGTGGTTACTGTTCCAACAGAAGGCCGTCCTTCCCGGTCCAAAAACTCGATCCGGTCGGCCCGGATCTCTATGGTGCTGCGCTTTTGCCCGTCCTCGGTCTCCCAGCTGCGGTTCTGAAGTTTTCCTTCCACCAGCACCGCCCGGCCCTTGGCCAGATACTGTTTGCAGAGTTCGGCCAGTTTTTGCCAGGCTACCACGCCCACATAGGTGGCCTCATCCTTCCATTCGCCGGTGGCGCTTTTGTAACGCCGGTTAAGGGCGATGGTAAAATTGGCCACGCTGGTCCCATTGGTGGTCTGCCGGAGCTCGGGGTCCTTGGTGAGGCGGCCCACCATGAAAACACGGTTCAAATCGGCTAAACGCAATTCTGACATTATGCTTGATCCTTAAATGATTGTAATCTATATATCAGGTTATTTTACAAAACTAAAGGACGCCGGATCAGACGATGACAGCTTCGGGAGCGGCTTCGGGGACCGCCTCGGGCGCAGCGGGGGCCAGGGCGGCCGCCACCAGTGCGCTGGGCACGTGGCCCTTGATGGTCAGGTGCCGGATGATGCTTTCGTCCAGCCGGATGTTGCGGTTGAGCTCGGCCGGCAGGGAGGCCGGAGAATTAAACTGGAGGCAGACGTAAAACCCTTCCCGCCGGCTGTTGATGGGGTAGGTCATTTTGCGGCGGCCCCATTTTTCCACCAGGACGATCTCTCCCTGGTTGTTCTTGATCAGCGCGGAGTATTTTTCCACCTGTTTGTCCACTCCGGCCTCATCAACCGCCGGATCGATGATCAGTACTGTTTCGTAAGCGTTCAATTTTGTTTAAACTCCCTTGTATTGGTTTAGGATATATTTTGCTTATTTAAGTTGATGATGGCCTTCTCCACCCCGGCCCGGACCACTTCAGCGGCGGTCTTGGCCGCCAGTTCGGCCACCAACCCGACCTCGGCCCTTTCCGCTTTGGCAAAACTGGAAAGGACGAAATCCGCCATGTCCAGGGATTCGGGGACCGGGCCCATGCCCAGCCGCAGCCTGGCGAACTCCTGGCTGCTTAAGTGCTTGATGATCGACTTCAGTCCGTTATGCCCTCCGTCGGAGCCCTTGGCCCGGAGCCTTATCTTTCCCAGAGGCAGGTTGACGTCATCGCAGATCACCAGCAGTTGCGAGGCCGGGATCTTCTGATAGCTGAGGGCCTTGGCCACGGCCAGTCCGCTTTGGTTCATGAAGGTCAGGGGTTTTAAAAGGAACAGCCCGCGCTTGTTGTCACCGGCACAGGAATACAAGGCCCGCCTTTTCCAGCTGAGCTTAAGCTGTTCCGCCAGCAGGTCCAGTACCATGAATCCAAGATTGTGGCGGGTTTGGCTGTATTCCCGGCCGGGGTTGCCCAGTCCGGCCAGACACCAGATGTTCGTTTTCTTTTCTGAAGCTGAAGAAAGCATAAGGGAGGGACAGGCCTAAACCTCTTCCTCGGCCTCCTTCTTTTTCTTGGCCACTAGTTCCGGTTCCTTGGGAGCACCCTCGGCTACAACGGCTACTGCGGCTGTTGCGCCATCGGCGGCTACCGGCTCGGCTTCGGCCCTGGGGGCCAGCACGCTGACCACCGGCTGGGTGGGAGCGCCGTGCAGCTCGGCCTTTTCCAGTTTGAGGTCGGAGATGTGCAGTGTCTGCCCCAGCTTAAGCCCCGAGACGTCGACCACGATCTTCTCCGGGATGTCGGTGGGCAAGCAGGAAAGCTCTATCGAATGCAGGGTCTGCTCCAGGCTGCCGCCCTCGTTCTTGACGCCGGTGGCTTCTCCTGTAAGGACGACGGGGACGTTGATCCTGATCTTCTCGGTCAGCAGGATCTCCTGAAAGTCCATGTGCAGCAGGGTGTTTCTCAACGGCTCGGTCTGCACCTGGCGCAGCAGGGCCTTCATCTGCTTTTTGTCATCGGCCATTTCCAGGTTGATGATCACGTTGTCGTGGGAGGCCAGTTTGAACAGGGGGATCAGCTCGGCCGAGTTTATAAAGATGGAGATGGCCGGCTGGCCGTGTCCGTAAAGCACTGCCGGGATCTTTCCTCCCCGGCGCATCTTCTTGGCCCGCTGTTTGCCGGTCTCCTCCCGGCGGTGGGCTGTCAAATTAACTTCGTTCATTTTTCAGTTGTCTTTCCTTGTGCTATTAGTTGGTGGTTAATTCTTTTTTAATTTCATGTTCCGGCTTTAAACAAAAAGCGAGCTGACCGATTTTTCCTGGTGGATCCGCCGGATGGCCTCGGCCAGCAGCGTGGCGATGGAAAGCACCTTGATCTTGGATATCTTTTTTTCCGGGGTCAGCGGTATGGTGTCGGAAAGCACCAGCTCCTTGATGGGGGAGCGCTTCAGGGCGTCTATGGCGCTGCCGGAGAGGACCCCGTGGGTGGCGCAAGCGTAAATGTCCCGGGCCCCGTTCTTCTTTAAAATGATGGCCACCTCGCTGATGGTGCGGGCGGTGTCCATAATATCATCGACTATCAGGCAGTTCTTTCCGGCTACATCGCCTACTACGTTAAGGATCTCAACCCGGTTGGGGCCGGGCCGTCTTTTGTCGATGATGGCCAGGGGGGTATGGTTGCCCAGCCGCTTGGCAAAGGCCCGGGCCCGGGGCACGCCGCCGGTATCGGGCGACACCACCACCAGATCCTTGAGCTTGTGTTTTATGAAATGGCGGATCAGAACCGGCGAGGCATATAAATGATCGACCGGGATGTCAAAGAATCCCTGAATGGGCTCGGCGTGGAGGTCCAGCGTCAGGACCCGGTTGGCCCCGGCTATGGTGATCAGGTTGGCCACTAATTTGGCGGTGATGGGCACCCGGGGCTGGTCCTTGCGCTCCTGGCGGGAGTAACCGAAGTAGGGGATGACCGCAGTGATCCGCTTGGCCGAAGCCCTTTTGGCGGCATCGATCATGATCAGCAGTTCCATCAGATTGTCGCCGGGGGAGAAGGTGGGCTGGACGATGAAAACATCGGCCCCCCGGATGTTTTCGTTGATCTTGACCCGGAGTTCTCCGTCCGAAAAATGACAGATGGTGCAGTCGCCCATGGGCTGGCGCAGGACCTTGCAGATATCTTTGGTCAGCCCGGGATTAGCGGTCCCTGAAAAGATCTTCATTTCGTTTTGCATATCTATTAAATGATTGATTGGCGAATGCTGTTATCCTGGCCTGCCAGACGAAGCCTCTTGCTTGGTTTGATTGTATATAGCGTAGTCTGGCTCGGGGGGCAGCCCGCCTATGCAGATAAATGCAATGATAAAAGATGCTTCGGCGGACAAGGGACTACATATCTGATATTATGGTGGCCTATCGTAGACATTTGTTTTGGCCTGCCAGAAGAAGCCTCTAGTTTAATTCGCTTGTATATGGCGTAGTCTGGCTCGGGGGGCAGCCCGCCTATGCAGATAAATGCAATGATAAAAGATGCTTCGGCGGACAAGGGACTAAAAACTTAACCGGTAATATTTATAATGTGGCCTAGTATAAATAAATGTTCTGGCCTGCAAGACGAAGCCTCTTGCTTGGTTTGATTGTATATAGCGTAGTCTGGCTCGGGGGGCAGCCCGCCTATGCAGATAAATGCAATGATAAAAGATGCTTCGGCGGACAAGGGACTAAAAACTTAACCGGTAATATTTATAATGTGGCCTAGTATAAATAAATGTTCTGGCCTGCAAGACGAAGCCTCTTGCTTGGTTTGATTGTATATAGCGTAGTCTGGCTCGGGGGGCAGCCCGCCTATGCAGATAAATGCAATGATAAAAGATGCTTCGGCGGACAAGGGACTAAAAACTTAACCGGTAATATTTATAATGTGGCCTAGTATAAATAAATGTTCTGGCCTGCAAGACGAAGCCTCTTGCTTGGTTTGATTGTATATAGCGTAGTCTGGCTCGGGGGCAGGGACTCGAACCCTGGTTCTCAGCTCCAAAGGCTGGTGTCCTACCAATTGGACGACCCCCGAAAATCTATCTTAATACTTTGTCCAGAAACTCCCGGCCTTGGCCAGTTTTTAAAAATGTTTCCCGCTTTCTTGCCTCAGATAAAGAAGGAAACTCTTCTTTGTAGATTAAAACCCAAGGTCTACAGTTTTTAGTATACTTGCATTTACAGCTGTTATGCGCTTTCAGCCGTTCTTCAATAGCACCAGTAGAACCGATATACCTGGTGCCGTTAGGGACGCTTTTTAGGACGTAAATAAAATACGGCATATTATGCGGGGACTCTCTGCCGGCAGTCATGCTATACTGCCGAGCGGCGGCAGATCCGCCGTCGCCGGGGAATTCATATATGCTGCCGGCGGAGAACCCTGGTTCTAAAGCTCCAAAGGCTGGTGTCCTACCAATTGGACGACCCCGAATGCTATTGTATACTGCAATGATACAGGGCTGAAAATAGGAAATTAAAAAATGGGAAGTAGTGTCCTTGCCACTTTGGTGCTTCTTCAGTGTGTGCTTAGTGTTTTAGTGTCTTTGTGTCTTTGTGGCTAAGCTATAGTCGGGATAATAAAAAATTGACACCAGGCCGCTTGAAAGAGTCAAGCTTGGTAAGCCGCACGGAGATGTCTCTGGACCTTTATGGCCAGTGACGCAGCGACCTACTGTCAATTATTTTTTTTAGCCCACTAAACTCACGAAAAGTATATTCGGCCTTTTTGTATCGTTTTCGTGCCTTTTCGTGGGAATGGAATATTTCCTGTTATTTTTCTTCGGTCGGGATCTCTGTCTCGGCTGGTCTGGAGGGGCCTTCCTTAAGCACCTTGTGGTATTCGTCCAGAATTGATTTTTCCAGCATCAGCCGGGTCTCGGCGTTGATGGGGTGGGCGATGTCCTTGTAGGTGCCGTCGGCCATTTTCCGGCTGGGCATGGCAATGAAGGGTCCGGTGGTTCCCTGGATGATCTTGATGCCGCGCACCGCAAAGGCATTGTCGAACGTGACGTTGGCAAAGGCCAAAAGTTTGTCGTTGTCCTTCTGCCGCAGCGAAACCCTGATCTCGGTGATCTTCATGCAAGTTATCCTTTTCGTCCGTTTATAGCTAGGTGGATGAAAATTCGTTGTATTAATTTAGGATAAACTTCTTTAGGATCTCTGGCTGACGGCGTAAAAGCAGCAGGGCCATTGGGGTTTCAGTTCTAAGACGGCCTGGCGGGCGGAACCGGGGTCGGCAAATATCCCGAAGACCGAAGAACCGCTGCCGGACATCAGGGCGCCCAGGGCGCCGCTTTTGACCAATTGTTGTTTGACCTGTTCTATCTGGGGGTGCAAGGGTGTGACCGCTTTTTCCAGATCGTTGCCAAGGGCTTTTGCCAATTGTTCCGGATCTGGTCCCAAAGACAGATCATTACCAATCATTTTACTAAATCCCGGCTCTTTTGTCAATGATATTTTAAGGTTTTTATAGGCCCAGGCGGTGGAAACCCCGAACCCGGGATAGACTATCACGAAATGATAGTCTTGATTCCAGGTCAATGGTTCAATGTTCTCCCCCCGTCCGGTGACCACAGCGGTGCCGCCGGTCAAAAAATACGGGACATCCGAGCCCAGTTCCAGCGCCAGCCGGTGCAGTTCAAGATCGCCGAGTGACATGCCCCAGAGCTCAGCCAGGCCCAGCAGGGCGGCCGCGGCATCCGAAGATCCCCCGCCCAGGCCTGCCCCGATGGGGATGTTCTTGTTAAGAGCGATCTTAGCCCCTGGCAGCTTGTCATCCTGAGATAAGACTTTCTCTTTGCTGCCGAAGGATCTCTGCAGCAGCCGGGCGGCCTTGACCACCAGGTTCTTTTCGTTGACCGGCAGGTGCTGGTTATCACACGACAGGACTATCCGGCCATTCTCCAACGGCTCAAACTCCAGTTCATCGCACAGCGAGATCAAATGGAAGATGGACCAAAGGTTATGATACCCGTCGGGTCGTTTGCCCAGCACTTCAAGGTGAAGGTTGAGCTTGGCGTAGGCTTTCAATTTGATGGATAACGGCATGAAAAATATTATACAACATTCCGGATCAAACTTAAAGATTTATTTTACTTTTAGTCTTGAATTATTATTTTGATAATGGTATATTTAGATATTATAACAGTAAACCAAAGGTTACCTAAATTCCAAATCCCGAAAGATTTACTGTTTCATGCGTTTAGGCTGCCGGATTTCATAGAAGGAGAATTATGGCTGGGTTGGAATTTGAAAAATTGCTCAAGGCCGGAGAACTGTTATTCAAACAGGGTGACCCCGGTAACGAGATGTTCCTGATACGCTCCGGTACGGTCAAAATCACCCGCTCGGCCGGGACCGTCGAGAAGACCCTGGCGGTGCTCAAAGAGGGTGATTTCTTCGGCGAGATGGCGGTGATCGACGGCAGTCCCCGTTCGGCCACGGCCACGGCCATCGAGGAGACCAAGCTGATGATAGTGGACCGGGAAGCCTTCGACTCCCAGCTCAAGAACAATCCCATGATTGCCTACGTGCTGGAGACCATGTCCCGGCGCTTAAGGGAGACCAACAAACAGGTGGAGTTCCTGCTGATCCGCGACGAAATGAGAAGGGTGGTGGCCATGCTGGTCTCCATGGCTAAGGAGCGGGGGGCTCACACCCCGGATGGGGTGGTAATTGATTTCCCCTATGACTATGCTACCCTGGGCGGGATGGTGGGTATAGAGGCATTTAAAACCGAAGAGATAGTCAAAAAACTTTTGAGTCTGAACCTGATCAAGATAGAGGACCGCAAGCTGATAATGCCCAGCCTCAATGATATCGACGAATATTTGAGATACATCACCCTCAAGGAAAAATTCTCCTCCTGACCAAGATCCCCTAGCAGGGCTTACCACGGAAACACTGAACGGCAGAGATCACGGAAAAGTCATTGATTTCCGCATTCCGTGTTTCAGTGGTAAAGTAAACCTTCCGGTAAGATGCAACTCCTGCAGAGACTGAACCAATGCGCGAATATCTGGACCTGGTAAAATATGTTCTGGACAACGGGACGGCACAGAAGAACCGCACCGGGGTGGATACCTTGAGTTGTTTCGCCTGGTTCTACCAGGTCGACCTGCAAAAAGGGTTTCCCTTGTTGACCACCAAAAAGGTCAATTTCAATGCTATGTGCCACGAACTTTTCTGGTACCTGAGCGGCGAGGCACATATCCGTAATCTAAGAGATAAGACCAAGATCTGGGGAGACTGGGCCAACGAGAAGGGCCTTCTTGAGACAGCCTACGGCAGGTTCTGGCGCAGGTTCCCTGTTCCGTCCAAGGCGGCCGAGGGTGAAAAATGGGGCAGCCGCTGGGTTACTACCGATCCAGAGACCGGGGACAAAGTTTTTGATCAGATCCAGTATATAGTAGACACTCTTAAGGAAATTAAACAAAACCCTACCACACCAAACTTGAGGCGGATGGTGGTGACTGCCTGGCACCCAGGGAACGCCGCCGAAAGCAAACTGCCGCCCTGCCATTACACCTTCTGCTTCAGTGTCATCGGCGACCGGCTGAACTGCCACCTTACCCAGCGTTCCGGTGACATTGCCCTGGGCATACCCTTCAATCTGGCCTGCTATTCGCTTTTGACCATGATGCTGGCCCAGGAGACTGGATTCAAACCTGGTAGTTTCGCCCATACCATCATCAACGCCCATATCTACGTCAATCATATAGACGGGCTCAAAAAACAGCTGGCCCGGGAGCCCCGGGAACTACCGACGATCAGGATTGCCGACAAACCTTTCTTCGAGCTTACTTCTGAGGATATCTCGCTGGAAGGCTACGACCCGCACCCGGGAATAAAATTTTCCGTGGCGGTATGAGCGGGCCGCAAAAAACAATCATCGTGGCCATGACCCGGAACCGGGTAATAGGCCTTAACGGCAAGATGCCTTGGCACATTTCTGATGACCTGAAGCTCTTTAAAAGGCTTACCCTGGGAGGCACGGTTATCATGGGCCGCACCACTTTTGAATCCATCGGCAAGACGCTCCCGGGCCGGAACAACATTGTGGTCAGCGCCACAGTAAAGGAGATACCGGGAGCAACAGTCTGCCAGGACTTCGAAAAAGCGGTTAAAAAGGCCGAGGGCCTGGAACGGGATATCTTCTTCATCGGCGGAGCCAGCATCTACAAACAAGCACTGTCTCTTGCAGATGCCATGCACGTCTCCTGGGTCAAACAGGAATATGCCGGCGATACCCGCTTCCCGGAATTTGATCTGGCTTTGTGGCAGGAAATAGAAAATAATGAATATCCTGAGTTCACACACATTCTGTATCGGCGGCAATGAAACAACCCCGGCCCAGCCTTCAGCCAAATAAAACAAGACTGTAAAAAAACGTCCTTAAAAACGGCAAGATATGGCTGCCGTCGATGGAAAATATTAACTCTACACTCTCAAAAATGATAGAACGTTATACCCTTCCCAAAATGAAGGCCATCTGGAGCGAAGAGAACAAGTTCCAGAAATGGCTGGAAGTGGAGCTTTTGGCCTGCCGGGCCCAGGCTCAGCTGGGCAATATTCCGGACAGCGATCTTAAAAACATCCAGGCCAACGCCCGTTTCCAGGTGGAAAGGATCAATCAGATAGAGGCCGAGGTACATCACGATGTGATTGCCTTTTTGACCAATCTTTCCGAACACATTGGGCCATCCTCGCGCTATGTGCACTTGGGCATGACTTCCTCCGATGTGCTGGACACCGCCTGGGCGGTGCTGATGAAGGAGGCCGGGCAGATCATCATGGAAGACCTGCAAAAACTTTCGGCGGCCCTAAAGGGAAAAGCCCTGGAACATAAAAATACCATCATGATGGGCCGCAGCCACGGGATCCACGCCGAGCCCACCACCATGGGTCTTAAATTCGCCCTATGGTGGCAGGAGAACCAGCGCAATATCGCCAGGATGGAGAGGGCCGTCAAGTCGGCAGCTTGCGGTAAGATCTCCGGCGCGGTAGGCACCTTCGCCCACATCGACCCCAAGGTGGAGGAGTACGTCTGCCGGGAACTGGGGCTGACGCCGGAGCCGGTCTCCACCCAGATCGTCCAGCGCGACCGCCACGCCGAATACCTGTGCACCCTGGCCGTGATCGCCGCCAGCCTGGAAAAGATTGCCATGGAGATCCGCCACCTGCAGCGGACCGAGGTCCGGGAAGCCGAGGAACCCTTCGCCAAGGGGCAGAAAGGATCTTCGGCCATGCCTCACAAAAAGAACCCCATCATCTGCGAAAGGATCTGCGGCCTGGCCCGGCTGGTGAGGGCCAACGCTCAGGTGGGGCTGGAGAATGTAGCTCTTTGGCACGAGCGCGACATCTCGCATTCCTCGGCCGAGCGGGTGATAATCCCCGACAGCACCATCGCCCTGGACTACATGCTGAACAAGGCGGTTTGGCTGATTGAAGGACTGACGGTGTTCCCCCAGAGGATGCTGAAGAACATCGAATCCTCCGGCGGGCTGATATTCTCCCAGGCCCTGCTTTTAGCCCTGGTGGACAAGGGTCTTACCCGGGAACAGGCCTATACCGCAGTCCAGAGAAACGCCATGCAGGTCTGGGAACAGGGCGGGTCGCTTAAGGAACTGGCCTTGAAGGACGGGGACATCAGTCAAAAGATCGGCCAGGCGGAAATGGAAGAGATATTCAATATCAAAAAATTTCTGCGCAACGTTGACTACATATACCAAAGAATAGGGCTCGGTTGAGTTCCATTCTTCAGGAGGACGCACCATGTCCGTGACCATAATAGCCTTTGGCTTGGCCGCCCTGTTTGGGGTGCTTTGGCTGATTTGCATCGGCGGGGCCGGAAAGAAAGCGGTTGATGTAAAGACCGCCCGGGAGGAACTATCCCGGCTTCAATTGGATGACCAGCGCCAGAGCGATCTGGTCAAAAACCTGAAGTCCAACATGGCCAACCTGGAAAAGGAAAAGAACGAACGAACCCGGGTGTTCATGGTGCTGCTGGAGCTGGCCCGGACATTGAGCGGCAACATCGAACAGGAAAAGCTTCCACCGCTGCTGCTGAGGATTGCCCAGCAGCTATTTGACGCCGAAGAACTGATCTTCTTTAAACCGGTGGAAGACGGTCATGTGCTGGTTGCCGCCGCCCAGATAGGGCTGGACGAGAAGATGAAAAAATCCCTGAGCATCAAGGTCGGCGACGGTTATGTGGGGCATTGCGCGGCCAAGAAGCTGGTAATGACCAAGGAGGATTTTGCCACCGAAAGCAATCTAATAAAACAGCATATCGAGAACACCAGGGAAAGCGGGATCGCTCCGGTATTGTGCCTGCCTTTGGTGCAGCATAATGTCCTTTTGGGGCTGGTATCCATCGGCAAGATAACTCAGCGGGCCAAAGAGGAAAGTAATATGCTGATGATCTATCAGAGTTTGGGTTCCATGGCCATGGAGAACGCCAGGATGTTCGAACAGCTATATACCAAGGACCGCCTGACTGATTTATTCAACTGGCGCTATTTTGAGGAACGGGCCCAGGCCGAGCTGTCGCGCTCCAAACGGTTCGGGCATAAACTCTCGTTCACCCTGTTGTATCTGGACAACTTCACTCCGTTCACCGAAGCCAATGGCACCCAGGCCGCCGAAAAGGTGCTGGCCAAGGTGGGAGCCCTGCTTAACGAGTACGTCCGCAAGATAGACGTCTCCTGCCGGATGTCCGAGGACTCCTTTGCCGTGGCCCTGCTGGAGACCGAGCGGGTGCAGGCGGTGCAGTTCGCCGAGAAGATCAAGAAGATCATCGAAGACTCGCTGTCCAACCTTGACCAGGCCTTTGCCTCCCAGAGCCTGACCGTGACCCTGGCGGTGATGACCTTCCCCGATGACGGGTTCACCATGGCCGAGATGTTCGACTTGGCGGCTCTGAAGATCAAGGAAGCCCAGGCCCAGGGGGGCAGCCGGGTGATAAAGAACATCACCGAAGAGGCAACATAAATAATAAAATCTTAAGCACGAAAAACTAAATCCTAAATAAATACCAAAGGACTAAATACCTTAAACAGTTTATGGTTTTGAAAATTGTAAATTAAAGATTGTTTAGTGTTTAGATATTAGGGTTTAGGATTTACCATAGATAGGCAGATAAATCAATGAAGATCGCACCCGAGGGTTTTGCCACCATCTTAATAGCTCTGCTGTTTGCCCTGGCCACCTTTGCCGCCTGGATGTTCTGGCGGGGGCCACTGCTGCTGTATTTGACCCTGGGCTTCTCCATTGTTTTCCTGTTCATGGTCTATTTTTTCCGCGACCCGGCCCGCAGCGGCAGTTTTGGACCGGGGCAGATCGCCTCGCCGGCCGACGGCAGAGTGGTGATCGTCCGGGAGACCGAGGACACATTTCTCCACAAACAAAAGGTTTTGCAGGTCAGCATCTTTTTGTCGCCGATGGACGTCCACATCAACCGGATACCGGTAACAGGAAAGGTGATCTACCAGCAGTATCATCCAGGTAAATTCCTGCCGGCCTTTGAGGAAAAGGCCTCGCTGGCCAATGAGCAGATGCACCTGGGGATCGAAACCCCTTACGGAAAGATACTGATGAAACAGATCGCCGGGATCCTGGCCCGCCGGGTGGTCTGCTATCCGAAGCTCGGGGACTCAGTCACCGCCGGGCAGAGGATGGGGCTGATGAAGTTCGGCTCCCGGATAGACCTGATGCTGCCTTTAGGGACCAAGATCAATGTGAAGGTGGGGGATAAGGTGAAGGGCGGGGTAACGGTTTTGGGGGAATTGCAGCTGGGACAATAGGTAAACTTTTCCCATAGCGCGATAGCCTAAAGTCTATCGCTACAATCCATTCCTCCAAAGGCGGATCTTCGACAAGACCGCTGGTGCGGCCTGGAACCGAGGTTCGAGAGAACCCTGATGATCAATAGCGATATCGTTCCGACTTCGTAACGGAAGGCAAATACTTCGTCGGATAAATCACGGTGTCGCATAAATGAAGTCCAATAAATCATAAATTGCATACCACTATGCCTCCAAACAAAATCAAAACCCCGTCCTTCCTTCCCAGCATCTTCACCAGCGGCAACCTGTTCTGCGGGATGCTGGCCGTGATGGAAGCCTTTAGGGGCAACAGCTACCGCGGGGCCTGGCTGATCATCCTGGCGGCCTTCTTCGATTCCACCGACGGAATGGTGGCCCGGCTGACCCACCAGACCAGCCGCTTTGGGGTGGAGCTGGACTCGCTGTCGGACATGGTATCCTTTGTGCTGGCCCCGGTGATGCTGATCTATCCGCTGTGCCTGATGGACCTGAACCTGGCCGGGGTTCTGGCCGGATTTGCCTTCGTGGTATCCGGCGCCATCCGGCTGGCCCGTTTCAACGTGGAGCAGAAGAACCTGCTGGAGAAGGGCGGGATTCATCGGCCTGCCCACCCCGGCCGCAGGCGGGGCCGTGGCCGGGTATCTGATATTCTCCAACTATCTGAAGATAGATCTGGTCGCCCCCATCCTGATGCCGTTCTTTTTAGCCCTGCTGGCCCTGCTGATGGTCAGCCCGGTGGAATATCCGCCGTTTCCAAAGCTGGCGTCCAAGAGCGTACGGTCTTATCTGATATACAGCCTGCTGGTGCTGGCCATGATCGGACTGGTGATACGGCCCCAGCTGGTGATCTTTCCCATATTATTCCTGTATATTTTATTCGGTCTGATCCGGAGGCTGGTGGTCAAGATCGCCAGCAAAAGAAGAAAGACACCTATACCCAGCCACTAAGACACTAAGGCACAAAACGATTTACGATTTTCTATTCTCAATTTTAAGTTAAATTGGTGTCTTAGTGCCTTAGTGGCGGAATTAATGAAAATATAAATATCGGAGGACAAAAATTGCTGACGGCAGAGATCCGCGTTACCCTAAGGGATGGCGTGCTGGACCCCCAGGGAACCACACTCAACCGCTCCCTGGAGAACATAGGCTATAAGGGGCTGAAGGATGTCCGGATGGGCAAACTAATTCAGCTTACGCTTGATCTGAATGATCAGGCCAAGGCCAAGATGTTGGTGGAGGAGCTGTGCCAGAAGGTGCTGACCAACCCGGTGATCGAACAATACCAATTCACCATCGGGGAGAGCAAATGAAGTTCGGCGTCATTACTTTTCCCGGCTCCAACTGCGATTACGACTGCCACCAGGCGGTGGAGGAAGGGCTGGGCTTAAAACCAGTTCACATCTGGCACCGGGAGACCGATCTGCAGGGCTGCGACTGCATCATCCTGCCTGGCGGTTTTTCCTATGGTGATTATCTGCGCACCGGGGCCATCGCCCGTTTCTCCCCGATCATGCAGAAGGTCAAGGATTACGCCGAACGGGGCGGGCTGGTGATCGGCATCTGCAACGGTTTTCAGATCCTGCTGGAATCAGGGCTGCTGCCGGGGGCCATGATGGTCAACCGGGGCCTGCAGTTCGTCTGCCAGACGGTCAACCTATCCGTGGAGCGCAACGACCTGGCCTTCACCAACCAGCTGGCCCAAAAGCAGGTGATACGGATACCCATCGCCCACAAGGAAGGCAACTACTACATAGACCAAAAGTCGTTGAAGGAGCTGGAGGACAACGGCCAGGTGGTGTTCCGCTACTGCGATCAGAACGGAAAGATCTCAGACGCTGACAATCCCAACGGATCAGTCAACAATATTGCCGGCATCGTCAACAAAAGGGGCAATGTGTTGGGGATGATGCCCCACCCCGAGCGGGCCATGGAAAAACTGCTGGGCTCGGACCAGGGCAAACTGATATTCAACTCTATCAAAGCCCATCTCCAAAAGGTTAGATGAAAAAGAACCCCGCCCATAAAAAGACCGATGTGGCCGCCATCACCTCACTGCTGGTCCGGCTGGATAAAATATTGGCCGGACCCAAAGAAGATCTTTTGCCCAAAATCCGCAAACTGGCCAAGGAGGTGGACGAACTGGTGCCCTATTATGACGGGCATATGGTGCGGGTTACTTTTTATTCCCTGGCCATTGGGCTGAGAATGGACCTCTCCCGCGAGGACCTTTTGACGCTGGAAGTGGCGGCCCTATTGCACGATTTTGGCAAGTTGGGAGTGGATGAGTACACACTGGAAAAAGAGGACCAGCTCAGCGCCGACGAAAGGATGGAGATACATCATCACGCCGAGCGGGGTTTCCATATCCTTTCGGGCTTTGTCAAGCTGGAGCAGGCGGCGGTGATCATCCGAGACCATCACGAGCAATACGACGGCAGCGGTTACCCCGCCCGCAAAAAGGGTCCCAATATTCCCCTGTTGGCCCGGATAATAGCCGTAGCCGATGCCTACGATGCCATGACGGCCGACCGGCCCTACCGCAAGGGTCTGCCCCAAAAGCAGGCCGAGGCCGAACTTCTGGCCCATGCCGGCAAACAATTTGATCCCCAGGTGGTGGATTATTTTGTCAATCATATCAAGAACAAGAAACCCAAACCCGCACGCAAAATGAGCAAGGGCTCGGGATCTTCTTTAGGCAAAAAACAATTCATTGAGTGCCTCCCGGTCTTTTAGCACGTTCATTAATAGACCTAAATCTCCAGGTCTTGTATATATGGCGCGCCATGTCTAACATTACGCCGGCCACTCGGCCAACGGCAGGCAGACATCCAGTCAGATAAAAGTTATTTTGGTAGAAATCTCAACCCGTAATTCAAACCACAAGGAAACATATAAACCACATGAGCAAGACGCAAGAACCCCAGGTCAACCTGAAACTGGCCGAAAGCTTCGGACTCAATGCCGAGGAATACCAGAGCATTCTGAAAATCATGGGCCGGATCCCCAGTTACACCGAGTTGGGAATATTCTCGGTGCTGTGGTCCGAGCACTGCTCCTACAAGAACTCCAAGGCCATGCTCAAACTGTTTCCCACCCGGGCCGCCCAGGTGTTGCAGGGGCCGGGCGAGAACGCCGGGATCGTGGATATCGGTGGCGGGCTGGGGGTGGCCATGAAGGTGGAGAGCCACAACCATCCCTCGGCCATCGAGCCCTACCAGGGCGCGGCCACCGGCATCGGAGGCATCCTGCGCGACATCTTCACCATGGGGGCCCGGCCCATCGCCCTGATGGACCCGCTGTACTTCGGTTCGCTGGATGACGCCCATGTCCGCCACCTGTTCGGGGGGGTGGTCTCCGGCATCGCCGACTACGGCAACTGCGTGGGGGTGCCCACCATCGGCGGCTCTGTTTTCTTCGACGAATCCTACACCACCAATCCCCTGGTCAACGTGCTGGCTTTGGGTCTGGTGGAGAACAAGAAGATCATGAAGGGCATCGCCAAGGGGGTGGGCAACATCATCCTGGCGGTGGGGGCCACCACCGGCCGCGACGGTATCCACGGGGCCACCTTTGCCTCGGAGGAGCTGAGTGAGCAGTCGGCGGCCAAGCGGCCCTCGGTCCAGATCGGAGATCCCTTCACCAAGAAACTTCTTTTAGAGGCCACTCTGGAACTGATAGACTCCGGACTGGCGGTGGGCATCCAGGACATGGGGGCGGCCGGCCTGACCAGCTCGTCCATCGAGATGGCCTCCCGGGCCCAGACCGGCATCGAGATGGACGTCTCCAAGATACCGCTGCGCGAGACCGGGATGACCCCCTACGAGATCATGCTTTCGGAATCCCAGGAGCGGATGGTGGTGGTGGCCCCGCCGGAGAACGCGGAAAAGATCAAGGCCATCTTCGACAAGTGGGAGCTGCACTGCGCGGTGATCGGCAAGGTCACAGCTGACGGTAAGGTCAGAATAAAGTGGCAGGACGAAGTTTTTGCCGACATCCCGGTGAACGCCCTGGTGGACGATGCCCCGGTCTACCACCGGGAAAGCCGGGAGCCGGAATATCTGGCCGAACTGCACAGGTTCGACCAGGAAACCGTCGCTCAGCCCAAGGATGCCGGCCAAACCCTTTTAAGACTTCTGGCGGCGCCCACCATCGCCAGCAAGCGCTGGGTATACAGACAATACGACCATCAGGTCCGCACCAACACTGCGGTGCTGCCGGGATCGGATGCAGCGGTCTTAAGAGTGCGGGGCACCAAGAAGGCCATTGCCCTGACCACCGACTGCAACGGGCGCTATGTTTACCTTGAGCCGTTCACCGGGGCCGCCATTGCGGTGGCCGAGGCCGCCCGCAACCTGGCCTGCTCCGGGGCCAAGCCGCTGGGCCTAACCGACTGCCTCAATTTCGGCAACCCCTACAAGCCGGAGGTCTTTTACCAGTTCAAGCGCTCGGTGGAGGGCATCATAGCCGCCTGCAATTCACTGCAGATACCGGTGATCTCCGGCAACGTCAGTTTTTATAACGAGAGCCTTACCCACAGCGTATATCCCACGCCGCTGATCGGCATGGTGGGACTGATCGAGGACCTGTCGAACATCACCACCCAGTGGTTCAAACAAGAGGGGGACGTTGTTTATCTGGCCGGAAACCTGAGCTCCAAGCCGGACATCGGCGGTTCGGAATATCTGAAGACAGTACACAACCTGGTAAGCGGGAAGTGCCCGGAACTTGACCTGGAAAAGGAAAAGGCGCTGCATGGCTTTATGCTTTCAGCTATAGGCTCCAAGCTGATAAAATCGGCGCATGACTGCTCCGAGGGCGGCTTGGCGGTGGCTTTGGCCGAGTGCTGTATCAGCGACCTCTCCCCCAACCCCTCTCCCGAAAGGCGAGGGGAGCTGGGTCTGGACGCCGATCTCAGCGGGCTGACCGGACGGAATGATCACAAGCTGTTTGCCGAGAACCAGTCCCGGGCGGTGGTCTCCTGTAATCCAGAGGATGCCGGAAAGTTGGAAGCCGAGGCCAAACGCCTTGGGGTTGAAGTTATGAAGCTGGGGAAGGTGGGAAGCGATAGATTTGTCATTAAGGGTCTGGTCGACCTGCCGGTAAGTGAGCTGAGAAGGGCCTGGGAAGAGGCGATCCCGGATAAGATGGCATAAAAGATTATAATGCCTAACCCAATAGAAATAAACGGCAAAATCATTCTTTCATTTTTAGTAGAAAATGAAATTGAAAGAATCGATAATAAAATACTATTGGAAAAATGTGGTGTTGAAAAGTCTGATTTTATTAAAGGTATTGATTATCTAGTCACATTGGGTGCGATTGAGTTGTTAAAAGATGATGGAATAAAAAACTCACAATATTCAATCATTCTTAAAAGTAAGGGTGAGTATATCTATAGAAGAGATAAAAAGATACTTGAAATATTGAGACCTGGTAAACATAGGGATAATGCAGATTACTCTAAAATATTGCATAATAAAACATTAAAAGATGATTTTAAAACAGTATTTCCTGTTGGTTCGCCCTACGGTTTTCTAGAAAATGATTGGGCGTATATGAACAAAAGAAAAAACGATAAATTATCATTATACATTGTTTTAGGTTTGCAATATGAATCATCTTACTATGATACTGGTTTATTAATTAGTAATATTGAAAAATACCTCCACAATTGTTTAAACACATATAATACCAGCGAAAATAAACAAATAACTTTAGTTTTTAATAAATTGACAGCCGGATTAGGTGAACATCTATTCAATAATATTGCACGGGAAATTATAAGCTCTGATATCGCTATTTTTGATGTCTCTGATCTAAACCCCAACGTTATGATTGAGGTTGGTGTTGCATTAACTTGGGGGGTAAAAATTATTCCTTTGAAAAATATAACTAGTCCTGTTCCACCATCGGATATTTCAGGCCACACATACGTTGAATATGAGGAATCCTGTGGTAAATTTTGTGAACCTAAGTTAGTTGATAGAATTATTGAAATGATAGATAGAATAATAAAAACAAAGTAGAAAATATGTATTTACACCTAAAATAATACCGTTTAAATGAGATAATTAATGTACTTTTTGTTTTTTAATAATCCATCAAA
Source organism: uncultured bacterium (assembly GCA_963780225.1). Lineage (GTDB taxonomy): Bacteria > Edwardsbacteria > AC1 > AC1 > EtOH8 > UBA5202. The sequence continues at coordinate 39,702 of CAWAAX010000005.1, forward strand.
TTTTTGGAGTGATTTCTTTACTAATATAGCAGCAAGCGTAGCCTATACTTGTGCTGTATTTTTTATTGCCTGGTCGGTTATTATTCGCAAAAGGGTTAAACTGCTAAAATTTTTCGGGATAGTGAAGCAGAAAAAGTTGTCAATATTTTTATCGGATATTTATGTTACACCTGGTGGCGCAATTGGAGTCGATGGTAAACGGCGTAATTTCAGCGGGCCTGCATTTGCATATGCAGAGAACAAAGTTGCTTTAATGCTAAAGGATATTTTTAATTATATATTGCCTTCAGTTTCGGAAAGTCCTGGTATATTGTCAAAAATATTCATATCTGATGTTACGATAAATATTGATTTAGTTAATCCAGCTATACCCGATGATGTTTTATTACAAGAAAGCTTTATTGCAGTTGGTTCTTCAGCATTCAATCGCGCAGCGGTTTTGTTGGAACAAAAAACAAAAACACATTTTACAAATGGTTATGCATCAATAAAATATGACAATAATACTTACACAGGTCAATACGGCTTTATTGAAAAAGTATTAATTAATAATACAGTTTACTTTTATATAGCAGGGATAACAGAATTTGCCACGATTGGTTCAACTTATTACCTTAAAGAAAATTGGCATAAATTGCGTAGTATGTTTAAAGGTGAGTTTACAATTGTTTTGTTGTTTTCAGATATGAACAGTTATCGAAAATCACAAACCATTATTCAGAAAGAAAATTAGAAGAAGCCCAATCCAAGTGGATTGGGCTTCTTCTATCATATTCTATTAGAAACTATATCTTGCAAAAATACTGCAGGGCAGGCTTCTGCCGGTATCCTTTTCCTCCAAATGCAGCTCACCGCATTCTATCTTGTCCAACGGTAGGATGTCCGCCAGCAGGTTCTTAAGCGCCTGGGCCGAGAAATTAGTGGAATAGGCGTTGACTAGGAAGAACAGCGGTTCATCGGACAATATCTTGCCGCAGTTATTTAGCAACTCAGGAACATCGTCCCCGAAACGGAATATCTTTCCCTTGTGGTCCCGGCCGAACGAGGGCGGATCCATGATCACCGCGTCGTACCGGGCCTTTCTTTTTACCTCCCGCTCCACGAACTTGGCGCAGTCGTCCACTATCCAGCGGAAGGATGTTTCTTCCAGTCCCGAGAGGGCGGCGTTGCGCCGGGCCCACAGGGCGGCCGGCTTGGAGGAGTCCACCTGGGTCACCTTGGCCCCGGCCGCGGCGGCGGCCACCGTGGCCGCCCCGGTGTAGCCGAACAGGTTCAGGACATTGGGCCGGTATCCACAGTCTCTGATCAACTTTCCGCACCAGTCCCAGTTCACCGCCTGCTCGGGGAAAATGCCGGTGTGCTTGTATGGCGAGAGTTTAAGCTCAAATCTCAGATCCCGGTAGCTGAATATCCACGGTTTACCAGACCATTTTCCCATTTCCCATTTCCCATTTGTAAATTTGGCCTCTGCCTGGCCCCAGATATCGCCGTCCAGCTTTCTCTCCCAGACGGCATTGGGCTCGGGCCGCGAGATGAGCCGCCCGGCGAAGCGTTCCAGCTTTTGCCCCCGGCCGCTGTCCAGCAGTTGGTGGTCTTTCAAGTTTATGGGATGAAGAATATTCATGAAATGATGATACTATAAAAAGGGCGGGGCAGTCAACTAATATTCTGAATGCTTTAAGCTATACGCTGTACGCTGTACGCCGACCGCTATGATAAATTCCCGTTGTTTCTGTTGACAAGATGCATATTTATGATATAATTCTCATATAAACAGCCCGTTAACTATTTCATACTTTTCAATTTACCAATATGTGCGGAGTCTGCGGAATATTCAACCACGAAAAGGCCTCGGAGGTGCTTTACCTGGGTCTTTTCTCCCTGCAGCACCGGGGCCAGGACAACGCCGGGATGGCGGTGTGGGACGGCCAGCAGTCCAGGATAGTCAAGGACAAGGGGCTGGTGTTCGACATCTTTAAGCCCGGGGTGCTGGCCGAGCTTAAGGGCAGGATGGGAATAGGCCATACCAGGTATCCCACCGCCGGAGACAGCTCCATCGCCAACGCCCAGCCCCATTACGCCGAGACCAAGGAAGGCCGGATGGTGATCGTCTCCAACGGCGACATCACCAACATGCTGGAGCAGACCCGCTACCTGAAGTCCCAGGGCTTCACCCCCTACGGATCCAACGATGCCGAAGTGATCGTGGCCAGCATTGCCTGTTACTATGAGCAGGAGCGCGACATGGCCAAGGCCGTTAAAAGAATGATGGAGACCGTGCTGGGCAGTTATTCGGCCATCCTGATGTTCCAGGGCACCATGTATGTCTTTCGCGATCCGCTGGGCATCCGTCCTTTGGCCATGGGGCGCAAGGGGGCGACCAGAATATTTGCCTCCGAAAGCTGCGCCATAGACACCATCGGCGGCATTTTTGAACGCGAAGTGACCCCCGGAGAACTTTTGACCGTCACCGACCAGGGGGTGGAGAGCCGGATACTGATAGATGCCAAGCCTTATAAACACTGCGTTTTTGAACATATCTATTTCTCCAGACCCGACAGCGTGATCTTCGGCGAAAGCGTGGCCAAAAAACGGTTCATGATGGGCCAGCGCCTGGCCAGCGAGCAGTACACCGGGGCCGATTTCGTGATGCCGGTGCCCGATTCCTCCAACAACGCCGCTTTGGGCTTTGCCGAGGAGAACGGCATACCGTACAAGCTGGCCCTGATCCGCAGCCACTACATCGGGCGGACCTTCATCGGCTCCACCCAGGAGATCCGGGATTTTGCCGTTCGTTTGAAGTTCAACCCGGTCAAAAGCATCGTGGTCGGCAAGAAAGCCGCGGTGGTGGACGACTCCATAGTCAGGGGGACCACCTCCAAGAAGATAATGGGGATGATCCGGGAGGCCGGGGCCGAACAGATCCATCTGAGGATCGCCTCGCCGCCCATCAAACACCCCTGCTTTTACGGGGTGGATACCCCCCGGATCAGCGAACTGATAGCCTCCACCAAGTCGGTGGAGGAGATCCGGGAGTTTGTGGGGGTGGAGAGCCTTAATTACCTGACATTGGCCGGACTTAAATCCTGCCTGGAAAGGCCCCAGGACTTTTGTTTCGCCTGTCTGGATGGGAAGTACCCGATAGATCCGCCATCTACCAAGTAAATAGAAACTCGTTATTCGTTAATCGGGGCTGTCCGGCGGGGTACTCTTATTGCCACGACTTATTGCCACGACCTTAAGGTCGTGGCAGGCAATCTAATGAAACCCGATGGGCTTCTTCCTCCGCTAAAGCTTCCGCCTTCGCAACTGCTGCGGCGGACAGGTCGGAGGATAAATTAGCCCCAGAGAGAACACGAAGCGCCACCGCTGTAGCTAGTGCCACCGCTAAAAGCTATGGCACTCGAGGCAGCCAATTGAAAGCGAAAGCGGAAGGGCGCACGCTTGCGTGCCGAAACAGCTGCCGTGAATAGATACTACAGCGTGCAGGCACGGGGCAGTAAATATAACAGCTTAAGCGGTTGGTGCTTGAAGAAGCCCTGCTAAAAGCGGAAGAGGAAGAGGAAGAGGAAGAGGAAGAGGAAGAGGAAGAGATCACTATGTCGTCTATATGGGCATGTGGATTCGTCATCTGGGGTTGAAACCCCAAGAGATTTTTTTATCTTCAACCACGAGCTAAAGCTCGTGGCAATGCAATGGAATGATTAGCCTAGTTAATTGCCGTTAGTTCATGCATAAAGCGGGCCAAGTATTTCAATTTCAACTGTCCATGCCAGATAAAAAATAAAATAATGCAAATTATTTTATGAAACTATTGACTTTAAAATAAAAATGTGGTTATATAATAAAAAGAAGGAGAAGTATCCAAGATGTCAAAATTCAAAAGTCTGATTATCATGTTCCTTTTGGCCGCTTGTGTTCCGGCCTTGGTTTGGGCGGGCGGACAGAGTTATAATTACTATGAGGCCGGGCTGGCATATATGAAGAAAACCCAGTGGGACCGGGCCATTGACGAGTTCAAGAGCGCAGTTTCCCTGGAATTCACCGACCGGCCGAATTTCAAGACCTACGGCATGCATTTCATTGACTATTTCCCCCACAGGGAGATGGCCATCTGCTACTACAACCTGGGCGACCTGAAAAAGGCCAAAAAGGAGATGGAGCTTTCCATGGCCTTTAAATCCACCGGACGGTCCAAGGATTACTGGGCTAAGATAAGCCAGGGCGAAGCCCCGCCAACCACGGTGGCCTCCAGGGCCGAAGACGAAAACCTGGCCCGGGAAAGGGCCCGGCTGGATGCCGAGAAAAAGCGCATAGCCGAAGAGCAGGCGGCCCTGGATGCCCGTAAAAGGGATATGAGCGCCGAAGCGGCCCGCAAGGCGGCCGAAGAGGAATTGAAGCTGGCCGCTCAGCGCGACAGCATCGAGCGGGCCGAGCGCCAGCACCAGGCCGTGGCCCTGGACAAGGGCAAACTGCCGGTGGGGGCCCTGACCTACGATCCCTCCCGGGTCACCCAGGTCGGTTCCCGGCTGTCCATCGCGGTGCTGCCGTTCGACAACCGGAGCGGCAATGCCGAGATAACCAACACCGTCCAGGACAAGATGATCACCTCGCTGTACAGCCTTAAAAGGTTCAAGATCATCGAAAGGTCCCAGATCGACAAGGTGATGACCGAACAGAAACTGGGAATGACCGGGGCTCTGGACCCGGCCAAGGCGGTGAAGGCCGGCAAGATACTGGGAGTTGATGCCATTCTGATGGGCTCCATTTCCTCCACCGCCACCGGGATCGGCATGGATGCCCGGCTGATAGATACCGAAAGCAGTGGCGTGATCACCGCCAAGGACGCCTACAGCGGCCAGAATACCCTGCAAGACATCAAGACCATGGCCACCGACATCTCCATCCAGATATACAACGACATCCCGCTGGTGGAAGGCTACGTCATCAAGTCCAACCCCACCGGAGAGGTGTTTTTGGACATCGGCACCGCCAAGGGCATGCGTAAGGGAATGAAGGTGGTGGTTTACAAGGAAGGCGAGGAGATCAAGCACCCGGTTACCGGCGAGATCCTGGGCAAGCAGGTGACCAAGGTGGGCGAACTGCTTTTGACCGAGGTTCAGGAAAAAATGTCCGAGGCTCAGATACTGGAGAAGGAAGCCGGGCAGACCCTGGCCGTGGGCCAAAAAGTAGTGGCCAAGTAGGAGGGCTTGGAAGTTTAGAAAATGCGAAGTTGAGAGGATGAGAAGATAAAAAGTCATTTTGGGAACGCAGATATTTGATGAAAAAAGCAATCCGTTAAAAGGCAAGTGTGGTGGCCGAGTACTTATAACGTAAACAAAACAAACCCAAAACAAAAGGAGAAAAAATGCGTAAAGTTGGTCTGGTATTAGCCCTGCTGGTTGCTGGGGCTGGTATTGCAACCGCACAATTTAGCGTACTACCGCTTGATTATAACATATTAGGTGGTGGGGCAAGGGCCCACGGAATGGGAGGGGCATTTATTGGTTTAGCCGATGATGCTACAGCCACTTCATGGAATCCTGCCGGTATTGCACAATTAGACAAAATGGAAGCTTCAGCAGTTGGTAGTTTTGCTCTAAAAAAATACACTTTTGAAATTGACATCAATGATCCTACAATTCCCCTAATCGCGAATGAGTCGTTTACGTCAAACTCAAATCATATTGCACCAAATTTTTTCAGTTTTGCAGTGCCTGTGAAAATCATGAACGGTCAAAATAATCTTGTATTCGCAATTGCCTACCAACGGCTTATAGATTTTGGATATGACTATGAAGAGGATTCAACAACTTACAATTGGACATATACAGTACGGGGTGGAATCGATGCCATCTCACCTGCGGTTGCTTTACAATTAACCCCAAAAATTATGATCGGCGCCGCCGGAAATATAATCGTCAATGGTTTAACCCACAATTCGGTGACGACCAGCAAGACGAGTAGCTATACATATGATTATGAGAGAAAGTATGAAAGTTCAGGGTTTAACATCAATGCCGGGACCTTGATTCAGGTCAGTAAGAATTTGAATATTGGAGCAACGGTACGGCTACCGTTCACAATAACCGATGAATATAGCACACACACAGAAGAAACTAGTTATGCGGACTTCGATACAACTTACCCCGATCAAAAAACAACTTACCCCCTGATGATAGGTGTTGGTCTGGCATTCAAACCGACCGAAAAACTGACTATTGCTGCCGATTATGAGCGCAGGAACTACTCTACTTCAGAATTCACATGGCAATACTACAACAGCTACGGGCAAATAGTTGACACTACCGAAAATAAAGGATGGCGGGATATCAATCAGTTCCGAGTAGGAATTGAGTACGTATTTGTAGGCTCCAATGCGGTATTTCCCATTCGTCTTGGTTTCAGGACAGCACCTTTAGTCACGCAGTCAGATGTCGAAAACACTATTGATGCTTCGACCTTTAACATCACTAATAGTGATTCTGCCGGCATAACCGGGATGGTATTTACAGGTGGATTTGGAATGAAATTCGGGAATATTTGGTTAGACCTTGCTTACGAATACGGCAAATCAGATGTTTATAGGTGGGTGGGTAACTATTCTGACAATTCTGTATACAAATACTCCATTGCGGAAAATAATAGTAACATAATCGCTTCCTGTATTGTACATTTCTAATTTCCCCAATGTAATAACTAAATAAATATTTTATTGACAGGAGGTGGTGGCCTTTTAATTCATTGAACCCTGATATTTTGCTTTAGCAATTTTTGGTAAATCAAATATAAGGAGCAAATTTTAAATGTTTAAGAAAACTTTGGCCTTGCTGGCCATACTTGGCTTTGCCTCTCTGGCTTTGGCCCAGGTGGAACAGAACATCCAGGGCGCCGGCATGGTGGACTGGACCGACCAGTCGGTCAAATCCACCGGCATCGGGGCCCTTAATCCCAAGCTTCCGCCCTCGGCCCAGCGCAAGAACGCCCTGCGGGCAGCCCAGCTTGACGCCATGCGCAACATGATCGAGACCCTCAACGGCGTGCTGCTGACCTCCGAGACCACGGTGGAGAACGCCATGATGAGCTCCGACATCATCAAGACCCAGGTGGAAGGCATCGTCAAGAACTTCCGCTTTACCTCCAAGCCCCGTTACATGTCGGATGGCTCGGTGGAAGTGGACATGGAGATGCTTTTAACCGGCAAGGTGGGCGATGTGCTTTATCCCGAACAGATGGGCGGCAAGACCCCCACCTACCAGAACCTGCCCTCCACCTTCAATGCCCAGGAGCCCCAGACCTACACCGGCCTGATCATAGATGGTTCTTCCACTGATGCTATGCCGGCCATGGTGCCCAACATCCTGGATGAATCGGGCGAGGGAATCTACGGGGAAGATTTCGTTCCCCGGGAATCAGCCGTCAAGAACGGCGTGGTGGTCTACGCCAAGACCATGGAAGAGGCCCGAGCCAATGCCGCCCGGGTGGGCAGCAATCCACTGGTGGTCAAGGCCGTCAAATCCTCGGGGCTTAACAAAGCCGACCTGATCATCTCCGACAACGACGTACAGAATGTGGCGGTGATCGCCGACAACACCGACATCTACGACAACTGCCGGGTGATCATAGTCCTGAAACAGTAACCTCTTTTTTGTCATTCTGAGGTTAGCCCTATTGCTCCGCTTCCGAAGAATCCACAGATTATCCTTCGGCTTGCTAAACAAGAAGCTATTCTCAGGATGACAATGCATAAAAGGGAGAGCGAGCCTTTTAAAAGGAAATTTTTTAAAACGCCGTTCTCCCTTTTGACTGTTGGCTTGTATAACCCCACCCCTCCCTCCCCCCTCATAGCCACCATAAAAGCGTATCTTGGGGCAGGCTCTCGAGGGGAGGGGGAAAGGGAGAGGTTCATGTGATCAAAAGACATGATATTATTAACTACGAAAGGACTCCATATACAAAATGAAAAAAATATTATACTTTAGCCTGGCTCTTCTGATGTTCTCCGGCCTGGCGGCAGCCCAGGAGGCAACGCAAACCATCACCACCGATGGCGCCGCTTCGGTATTGAACGGCGACAAGGCCCAGGCCCGGGATGTGGCCATCCAGGATGCCCTGCGCAACGCGGTGGAGCAGGTGACCGGGGCGGTGATCAGCTCCAATACCATAGTGGAGAACGCCATGGTGGTGGAGGACAACATCTATTCCAAAGCCAAGGGCTACATCAAGAACTATTCCATAATCAGCGAGGGCGAGGCCGACGGCGGCTTAAGCTACAACGTCAAAGTCAAGGCCTTGGTGCGTTCCGGCGCCATCAAGGAGGACATGGCCGACATCATCCGCGGCGCCGGCAATCCCAAGCTGATGGTGCTGATCACCGAAAGCAACGTGGGGAGTTCGGCCATCGGCGGGATAGACGCCCAGCTGGGCACGGCCGAAAACACCATCATAGAAACCATGCGCAACAAGGGGTTTGACTTTGTGGATCCCGAGACCGCCGAGAAGAGCATCCGCCGGGACAAGGCCCTGGCGGCTTTGGACGGGGACGCCCAGGCGGCGGCCTTCATTGGGGAACGGGCCGGGGCCGAGGTGATCATCACCGGAAAATCCTTTGCCAAGGAGGCCACGGTGGCCAACGACATGCTGGGCGGGATGAAGTCCATCCAGGCCACGGTCTCGGTCAAAGCCTTTAACACCGACGACGGACGGATCCTGGTGTCCAAGGTGGAGACCGGGCGGGCGGTGCACATCGAGGAGATCACCGGCGGCACCAAGGCCATTGAACAGGCCTCCGCCAAGCTGGCCGATTATCTGGCCGAAGAGATCGTCAAGAAATTCGCCCGGGGCGGAAACACCGTCACCCTGAACGTTACCGGGGCCTCAAATTACGACCTGTACCAGGAGCTGGTCAACGTCCTGAAATACGAGGTCCGGGGGGTCAAGGCGGTCAATGACCGGGAGATCACCGGCAACACCGGCTTGGTGGAGGTGGAGACCAAATTCAACAGCAGCCAGCTGGCCCAGGAACTGCTTTACAAGAATTTCACCAAATTTTCGGTTAAGATACTGAGCCGGACCGCCAACCGCATCAACCTCAGGCTGACGGCCAAAAAGGTCCGGCCGGCAAACTAACAATAAGGGAGAATGAAGATGTCCGGAATCAATAAAAACAACGCCGGCCTGCTGTGGCTGCTGGCCGCGGTTTTGCTGGTCAGTCTGACGGTCACCACAGTCCAGCTTACCGCCAAGGCCACCCCGGTGGCCAAGGTATCCTTCGTGGTGGGCGACGTCAAGACCCAGAAGCCGGAGAAGAACGACTGGAAAAAAGTAACCTTTGACCAGCCCCTGGCCGCCGGGGAAAAGGTCAAGAGCACCGAGGACGCCCGGGCCGAGATAGCTTTTTCGGACGGCAGCATCATCCGGGTGGACGCCAACACCCAGCTGGCCATTGACGAGCTGAAGAAGGACTCCAAGAAGGGGCTGACGGCCACGGGCAAGGTCTGGAGCGGCAAGGTCTGGGCCAACGTCAACAAGGTCAGCAAGAAGAGCAAATTCGAGTTGGAATCGCCCACTGCGGTGGCCGCGGTCCGGGGCACGATCTACCGGATGTCGGTGATGCCCGACAGCAGCACCAAAGTGGCAGTATACCAGGGCGAGGTCAAGGTGGTGGTCAACCCCGACTTCTTTGCCAACCAGAAGAAGAAGCAGGGCGGCCGGGAAGGGGAGATTGAGGGCCCGCAGGAGATAGCCGGACCGGTGGAGGTCAAGCTGGAGCAGTGGGTTCAGATCGTCAAAGCTCAGATGGAAATCACCATCAATGCCGACGGCACCTATGGCATAGTCAACTTCAATCCTATTATTGACAGCCAGGACGAATGGGTCCGCTGGAACCAGGAACGCGATATGAAACTGGGACGCAAACAATAGATATGCCACTCCGCCAAAGGCGGACCCGCCTATATGAGCCTTCTTGCGGTGGCGGGAGAGACACAGAGCTTTTCAACCTTTGCGTTCTTTGCGTCTTGGCGGTTAAATAATAACGGAGAGCTTAATGAAGAAATTTCTGGCATTGTCTGCAGTCATTGTTCTGGCTGTTGTTTCCTGCGGACCGGTGTTGGTGGCCATCCGCCGGACCGAAAAACCCCGGCTGGAGATCCCGGCCATCAAGCGGGTGGCGGTGGTAGACTTCGTCGATCCCTACAACCGCAACCTGGGTCCGGGAGTGGGCAATGTGCTGGTCTCCAAGCTGGCCGAGCAGGGATATTACGAGATGTTGGAGAGGGAGAAGATCAATTCGGTGATGTCCGAGCACAAGTTCAACCTGACCGGGGCGGTGGACCCCAATACTGTCAAGGAGCTGGGCGGCCTGCTGGGGGTAGACGCCATCATCACCGGCGAGATACTCGCCTACAGGGTGGAGACCTCCCGGCGGACCGAGAAGGTAGAGCGCAAGGAGGGCACCGGCCGCTACGAAGAGGTGTTCAAAAAGAAACCCTTCAGCGACAAGACCTACAAGGTCAAAGAGGAGATCATGAAAACTGTGCTGGTGGACGAGGAACGGACCACTAAGAGCGGGACGGTTTCCATCAACTACCGCCTGATCGACATAGTATCGGGCAAGGTGGTGGCCAGCAAGTCCCAGTCGGCCAGCTATAACAAGTGGTTCAAGGATAACATTCCCGGAGACGACCAGATATTGAGCGGCCTGCTGAACGAGGTAACCGATGCTTTTGTGAGCGACATCTCCCCACATTATGTCAACGTTGCCAAAAAACTGATCAAGAGCAAGGCCGATCCCAATGACATTGGCAGCAAGTATGCCAAGGCCGGAGAATGGCAACGGGCGGCTGAGATATGGGAGCGTTCGGCCTCATCCCTGCCCGGCGATCCGGGGCTGTGGCACAACATAGGGGTGGCCTACGAAGCCCTGGGCAGCTATGACAAGGCCCTGGAATCCTACAAGAAAGCCTCTGACCTGGACCCTGCCAATGAAACCTATATTCAGGATCAGGCCGGTGTACGCAATGCTTACCGCAGGGGACTGGTGCAATAGATTTATAATGACCTGTTTTCAAACAAAAGGGAGCGTTTTACGCTCCCTTTTGTCATTAAAATTAGCTTGACTTTCTGGATTTATTATGTTATCATAACCCACTTGCATAATTATAGTTATGTCTCTTAGTTAAAACATCTCTTAAAGTAAAGATAAAAACCATGCTGTTCCTGCTCAAGAAAATATTAAGCTATACTCTTAATCCGATGACCCTTATCCTGTTTTTTTTGATCTCGGGGTTAATCTTATTATGGCGGGAAAAACATAAAAAAGCAGGGCTATGGCTCATTTCGGTGGGAGTTATTGTATTTATTTTTACCGGTTACGGATTGATCGGAAACAGCCTGCTCAAAGGGTTGGAGCGTAAATATCCATTGTTTGATGACTCCAACGCCACCGGGGCCAAATGGGTGGTGGTGCTGGGTGCGGGCATGACCAGCGATCTTAAAGTCCCCCTGACCTCACAATTGACCGAGGGCTCGGCCATCCGCACCATAGAAGGCATCAGGATCTGGCGGCAAATTAAGGGATCCAAACTCATCTTCTCCGGAGGCGCGGTATTTGATACCCAGTCCGAGGCCTATGGAATGGCCGGATTGGCTGGACAACTGGGCATCCCAGATTCTGCGATCAGCCTGGAGGATAAATCATTGGATACCGATGATGAGGCCCGATTGGTTAAAGGAATGGTTAAAGGAGATACAGTGGTCCTGGTGACATCGGCCGCCCATATGATGCGTTCGGTTGCCCTGTTCAGAAAGCAGGGGGTGGCATTAATCCCCGCACCCACCCATTTTCTGGTCAAGGATGAACCAAAATTCAAACCTAACCGGGTGTTCCCCAATTCAGACAATATCATAGCGGCCGAGACCCTGTTCCACGAATACCTGGGACTGGCCTGGTCCAAACTCAGAGGAAGGATATGATCTTACAATTCATCGACATTTTCATCCACCTGGACAAGTACCTGACCACTATAATTCAGAACTATGGGACCTGGACCTATCTGATACTGTTTGCCATCATTTTCTGCGAGACCGGGCTGGTGGTGCTGCCGTTCCTGCCCGGGGATTCCCTGATCTTCGCCGCCGGGGCACTGGCAGCGCTGGGGGCGCTGGACATCAAGTGGCTGATCATCCTGATGTGCCTGGCGGCGGTGGCCGGGGACACGGTCAATTACTGGATAGGATACTGGGTGGGGCCGAAGATATTCCAGAAGGAGAACGTGAAACTGCTCAACAAGAAGCACCTGATGGAGGCCCACGCCTTTTACGAGAAATACGGCGGGATCACCATCATCCTGGCCCGTTTCATGCCCTTCGTCCGCACCTTTGCCCCGTTCGTGGCCGGCATCGGCACCATGTCCTACTGGCGCTTCATGAGCTACAACGTGATCGGGGGCATGCCTGGATCAATATCTTCGGCTGGATGGGTTACTATTTCGGCAACCTGCCGTATATCAAGAAGAACTTCAGCCTGGTGATCATCGCCATCGTGGTGATCTCGGTGATGCCGGCGGTGATCGAGTACTATTAAACGCAGGCGCCAAGACGGGGTTCAGACGAAAGGATAGAATTAACGAATGTCAGAGACAACTTCCATATCCCACCTGGTGAAATACGAGGACCTGAACCATCACGGCACATTGTTCGCCGGACGGATGTCCGAATGGATGGTGGAGGCCTGTTTCATCTGCGCGGCCCAGGCGGTGAAGAGGCCGGAGGACGTGGTCTGCGTCCAGGTCCACGGGATGAGCTTCATCAAGCCGGCCCGGCGGGGCGACATCATCCGGGTGGAATCCCAGCTGGCCTACCTGGGACAGAAGAGCCTGACGGTCTACGGACAGGTCTTTGCAAATCAGGAAACCGTGCCCTACGTCACCAGCTTCGCCACCTTCGTCACCATCGACCAGCAGGGCAAGCCCTACGCCCACGGCCTGACGCTGACCCCGGAATACATCGAGCAGAACCAGGCTATATACCAGAAGGCCAGGGAACTGAGAAAATAGCATAGACGACGCTGTTATTTTATAAGGAAACCAGGAAGACAGGAAATATTTTTAAAAGATGCCTTAGTCCCCATTTATGATAATAATCAATACTAATCCGCGTTAATCAGCGTCCTAGATAGATTCAGGATCTGACCATGCATAAACAGACTGGAACCACATGAATTATCCCATCGTAGCCATCATCGGACGCCCCAACGTGGGCAAGTCCACCCTGTTCAACAGGATCCTTAAATCCAAGGAGGCCATCGTTGACGACATGCCCGGGGTGACCCGGGACCGCAACTACGCCATAGCCGACTGGAACGGGAAATATTTTTACCTGATCGATACCGGCGGGCTGGTGCCCAACACCAAGGACCGGATGGAGAACTCCATCAAGCGCCAGGTGGACGCGGCCATGGAAGAGGCGGATCTGCTGCTGTTCCTGGTGGACCGCAAGAGCGGCATGACCGACGCCGACGCCCAGATAGCCAAGATGGTCCGCAAGCAGGGGAAGCCCATTGTGCTGGCGGTCAACAAGGTGGACAAGCCCAAGGACGAGGCCGAGGCGTACGAGTTCATGAAACTGGGGCTGGGCGAACCTTTGTTGATAGCGGCCGGTCCGGGCCTGTCCATCGGCGAACTGCTGGACGATGTGGTCAATAAACTGCCCCCCAGCCCGGAGAAGGACCTTAATGACAAGGCCGTCCATGTGGCCATCGTGGGCAAGCCCAATGCGGGAAATCCTCGCTGGTCAACGCCATCGTGGGCCGGGAGCGGGTGATAGTGGATTCGGTGCCGGGCACCACCAGGGATTCGGTGGACACCATCTTCAACTGGAACGACCAGGAATTCGTGTTGATGGACACCGCCGGCCTAAGGCGCAAGACCAGCGCCCACGACGACGTGGAATTCTACACCCGGCTGCGGACCGAACGGGCGGTGGAGCGCTGCCAGGTGGGGGTGCTGGTGCTGGACAGCTCCGAGGGGCTGTCCCATCTGGACACCACTTTGGTGGCCATGCTGGAGACCTCCAACAAGGCCCTGGTGGTGGTGATCAACAAATGGGACCTGATGACCGAAGAGAACAAGGCCAATTACCTGGGCTGGCTTAAAGGCCAGCTGGCGTTTGTCAACTTCGCCGAATTCGTCTTCACCTCGGCCATAAACAACGACGGGGTCTTTAACCTGCTGCAGAAGATACTTAACGCCTATCACCACTGGAACAAGGTCTTTGAACCGGCGGTGGTGGTCCAGGCCTTTGAGGATACCATCAAGAAACTGCACCCGCCGGCGGTGAGGGGCAAGGACATCACCCTTTACTCCATCAGACAGGAGGGCCAGGCCCCGCCCCGGTTCGTGATAGAAAGCAACCTGCCGAATCTGATACCCACCAACTATCTCCGTTACCTCCAGAGCAGCCTGCACACCCGGCTGGCCATCACCGGCACGCCCATCAGGCTGATGTTCCAGAAGTCCAAAGCGCCCTCGGGCTGGAAGAAGCGGCAGATGCTGGATTTTGGGAAGAGGCCTAAGTTCCGGGCGGAACTGGAAAACAGCAAGTAAATCATATTTCTGTAAGGAAACCCCTCCTTGCGCCACCGCTGTAGCTAAGGCGCACGAGGCAGTAGGTGTAATAGCGTAAGCGGTCGCTAAAGCTTCCTCCTACGCAACTGCTTCGGCGGACAGGTCGGCGGGCAGGCAGGAATACAAGGAATATCTTGAAAATTCGTAGTACGAATTGATACGACAAGAGAGCAAACATGCCATATAGAATACTATTCATCATAGGCTCTTACCTGTCCGGAGGAATTCCCTTCGGCTACCTGGCCGGAAAGATACTAAAAGGGATCGACACTCCGGGAGTACGGCAGCAAGAACGTGGGGGCCACCAATGTTCTAAGGGTCATTGGCAAAGGCCCGGGGATTGCGGTCTACCTGCTGGACGCCGTAAAGGGCCTGCTGCTCGTTCTCTTGGTCCAAATGCTTTGGCCGGTCGCCACGCCCCAGCAGCAATGGTTCCACATTGCCGCCGCCCTGGCTGCCATTCTGGGGCACGTCTTCACTCCGTACCTGAAGTTCAAGGGCGGCAAGGGCGTGGCCACGGCTTCCGGGGCCATGCTGGGGCTGGCGCCACTGCCGCTGGTGGCGGCATTATTGGTCTTTGCCCTGGTCTTTGGTATCACCCGATATGTTTCGCTGGGCTCCATCTGCGCCTCGATAGTCTTTCCCATCGGGGTGGCCGTTCAGTTGATACTGAAGGGCGAAGATCCTTTTGCGCCGATGCTGGCAGTGGGCTGGTTCGTGGTGCTGCTGATACTGGTGACCCACAAGGCCAACATCGTGCGGCTGATGCATGGCAAGGAGAACAGGATCTCCTTTACAAAGAAGCCAACGGAAACTGAAAACACTAAATCCTAATTACGAAATTCTAAATAATTTCAAAAAGACAAAATTCTAATTGCAAAAGTGCTCCAAGGCTTTGGGGAATTGGAGAATTTGAATTTGTTTAGAGTTTAGCATTTCGTATTTCGTGTTTCGTGTTTGGATATTTTACTTATATGCTGACCAATAATAAAAATATTTGTATCCTGGGAGCAGGCAACTGGGGCACCACCTTGGCCGTGATCCTGGCTGAACAGGGCCACCGGGTGCGGCTTTGGGAGTATCTGCCAAAAGCTGCGGAAGAGATCCAGCGAACCCGCCAGAACCGGCAGTTTCTGCCGGGGATAACCATTCCGGACGGGGTCGCGGTCAGCCCGGAACTGGGTGCGTTCATTGCAGGGGGCTGATATCTGTTTCCTGGCGCTGCCGTCATCGGTGCTCAGGAAGGTCTGAACAAGCCTATCCATTGCTTTCCTCGGACACAGTGATAGTCAGCGCCATCAAAGGTCTGGAGGACAAGACCCGACCTGCGGATGTCGCAGGTCATCTCTCAGACCCTGAAGGAGAAGGCCGGAATGGTGGTTCTTTCCGGCCCCAATATCGCTTCCGAGATCGCCCGCCACCTGCCGGCCACCACCGTGGCCGCCTCGAATGATAATTCCGCTGCCGAAGAAGTCCAGTCGGCCCTAATGTCCAAGTATCTGCGGGTCTACACCGGCAGCGATGTGGCGGGGGCCGAGTTGGGCGGGAGTTTGAAGAACGTTATCGCCATCGCAGCCGGGATCATAGACGGGATGGAGCTGGGGGCCAACACCAAGGGGGCGCTTTTCGACCCGGGGCCTGGCCGAGATCACCCGGCTGGGAACAGCCCTGGGAGCCGATCCGGCCACTTTTGCCGGCCTGACCGGAATGGGGGACCTTATCACCACCTGTTCCAGCCCCCACAGCCGCAACCATATCGTGGAAGCAGGATCGGCCAGGGACAAAGACTGGACGCACACTGAAAAGGAAATGGTGATGGTGGCCGAGGGGGTCAATACCGCCAAGGCGGCCTACGAACTTTCCAAAGAACATAAGATCGAGATGCCCATCACCGAGCAGATGTACCTGGTGCTTTTCCAGGACAAATCTCCCGCCAGGCGGTGGAGGCCCTGATGACCCGTGATCCCAAGTCCGAAAAATGAACGCAGAACTGATCTTGGAACAGAACGGCCTGAACATCGTGAGCTTTGACATCCTGAACCGTTACGGCATAAAGCACGGGATGGTCATCAAGTCAAACGGCCGGGAAATAGACAAGGAGCAGGTTTACAAGAAACTGGGAAGCGGGCAGGCTGGCGGTCACCCATCAGGTCCACGGCGATCACATAGAAACTATCCCGCCGGAATATTCCGATACTACCCCAGAAAGATCGAGGCTGACGGACTGATGACCGAAGTTCCCGGCATAATAATAACCATTCATACTGCCGCCGACTGCGTCCCCATATTCCTGGCGGACAAGGGAAACAAGGCGGTCTGCCTGATCCATGCCGGATGGAAGGGCACCGCCCTGGGCATCGCCCAAAGGGACTGCAGCAGTTCATGTCGGGATACGGCCTTGAACCGCGAAGCATAGCCGTGGTGATCGGCCCGGCCATCGAGCAGGACTGCTATCAGGTCGGCCCGGAAGTGGCCGACAGGTTTGATCCGGCGGTCAAAATGCCCGAGGCGGCGGCAAATGGCGGCTGGACCTGAAGGCCGAGAACCGGCGACAATTGATCACTGCCGGTCTTATGCCTGACGACATTCATCTTTCCAAACTTTGCACCTTCTGCCAGAACAGCCTGCTCCATTCATACCGGAGAGAAAAAGAGCTTAAAGGCCAAATGATCTCATTTATGGAGGCTTAGGAAATGGACGAGCAAACAGCACCGGTGGCGGAAAAGCCGCAGGCCAGACCCAGGATGGACAAATCCGAGCGGATGAAGGTCTACCATAACATCCGGGAGGTTTCCCAGATAGCGGAGCTGGAGCCGTATATCCTGAGGTTCTGGGAGAGCGAGTTCTCGGCGCTCAAGCCCAAGACCACCAGGGGCGGCCGCCGCCAGTACCAGGTGGACGATATCAAGATGGTGCTGCTGATCAAAAAACTTTTGTACCAGGACGGCTACACCATCGCCGGGGCCCGCAACCGGCTGAAGGAGATCAAGGAAAAGGAGAGGGACCAGCTGGAAATTCCCTTCAACCAATGGCGCAACCGTTCGGGGGTCAAGGCCATTGCCGGAGAGCTGAGGCAGGTATTGGCTGTTTTGGACCGGAAGGCCCCGGAATTAAAATAATAAATACTGCTTGCATTAAAACTGATTTTTTCGTATAATTACTGTTTGCGTCGGGGTGTAGCGCAGTCCGGTTAGCGCACTTGACTGGGGGTCAAGGGGCCGGTGGTTCGAATCCACTCACCCCGACCATTTTCAACATCAGGCAGGGTCAACGGGATGACATGACATGGGAATGTCTGTTGAAAAGAAATCCTGTAACTCCTGTCTATTTTTAAAGGATCAATTAAATCCAAACGGGGTGTAGCGCAGCCCGGTAGCGCGCTTGGTTCGGGACCAGAAGTTGGAGTCGAATCCTCTCACCCCGACCACTTTAAATGATGGACCAAGAAGTCGCCCCGATGCGATCGGGTTACCCCGACCACTTTTGTAAAACTAAATAAAATACGGCATGGCCTTGGATCCAGACCAGGGAGCGCCTTTTTGCCTTTTATTGTAAAAATAAAAGGCTTTAGTTTTAAGGGCCAAGGCTAGAGAAAATACCACCATCAACACTATTACAGGAATGATATGCCATTTTCCGAGTCGGAATTCATCACCAAATTAGTGAGCAAGTTCCGCCGTACAGTCATCGGCGGCCCCAAGGACGTGGGGACGATCCCACGATCTTTCCACAAGATCTCGCTGGCGGCACTGCTGGCCTGGATAGGGCTGGGGGCCGACGGATCGTCCTTATCTTCCTACGGGCCGGAAGAGCCTTCCGGGCGCTGGGTTCGCACACCTATCTGGCAATATTTCTGGCTCTGGCCACCGCCCTGACCGTTTTCATAATCTCATACGCCTATTCCCGGATAATCGAGCATTTCCCCCACGGCGGCGGTGGATACATAGTGGCCACCCACACCCTGGGGGAGAAGGCCGAAGTGGTCTCCGGCGCGGCCCTGCTGGTGGATTACATTTTGACCATCACGGTTTCCATTGTTTCCTGCGGAGCAGCGCTGTTTAGTTTTCTGCCGTTACAGTATCATATTTACAAGATCCCTTTCTGCGCCTTACTCATAATCATCCTCATACTTCTTAACCTGAGGGGTATAAAAGAATCGGTTACAGCGCTGACCCCAATATTTGTGGTATTCTTTCTGACCCATATCTTCATGATTGGTTATGGGATATTCTCGCACACTTTTGATTTTGCCCCCATCATCGGCGATGTCCATAATTCCTTTAAAATCGATATGCAGACCATAGGTTTTATGGGGATCATGGCTATTTTTGTACGGGCCTACTCGCTGGGGGCCGGAACCTATACCGGGATCGAAGCGGTCTCCAACGGCTTGCAGGTGATGCGCGAACCCAGGGTGCAGACTGGCAAACGGACCATGGCCCTGATGGCCGGCTCGCTGGCCCTGACGGCCGGTGGATTGTTCCTGTGTTATCTGTTGCTGAGGGTCCAGCCGGTGCATGGCAGGACATTGAACGCGGTTTTGGCCGATGCTTTGTTCGGACAGTGGTCTTTCGGTAAAATGCTGGCGTTAATCACGATTCTCTCGGAAGGTGCTTTATTGTTTGTAGCAGCCCAGACAGGGTTCATTGACGGACCGAGAGTGATGTCCAACATGGCGGTGGATTCATGGCTGCCCCACCGGTTCGCTTCGCTGTCGGAACGTTTGACCATGAACAACGGCATCCTTTTAATGGGTATATCTTCGCTGGCGCTGTTATTTTACACCGGAGGTTCGATCTCGGTGTTGGTGATCATGTATTCCATCAACGTTTTTCTTGACATTTTCCCTTTCTGAAACCGGGATGATCCGCTATTTTATCGTTAATCGCAAACGGGAAAAAGACTGGAAGAAGCACATTCCGGTTCATATTGTAGGACTTATCCTCTGTTTAACCATCTTGGTTATTGCAATGTACGAAAAATTCCTCCAGGGCGGGTGGCTGACATTGGCCATAACCACCCTTTTGATAATAATTTGTTACCGGATCCACAACCATTATGAGACCGTCAAGAAGGGGTCCCGGGAACTGGATGAGATGCTGCTGGATATTCCCACCAGCGGGTCCAAGAACGTGGAACCGCTTAACCCCAAGGAGATGACGGCGGTGGTGTTGGTCAACGACTATAATGGCTTCGGGGTCCACACCCTGCTTTCGGTAATCCGCAATTTCCCCAAGCTTTACAAGAATTTCATTTTCATCTCGGTGGCGGTAGTTGATTCCGGCTCCTTCAAGGGCGCCCAGGAAGTCGATGCCCTTAAGGATTCGGTGGAGGAATCGCTGAAGAAATACGTGGACATAGCCCGGCGCTTCGGCTTCCCGGCCGATTACCGGATGGACGTGGGCACCGAGGTGATCGACCGCCAGCCTGCTCTGCCAGGAGGTGGCCAAGGAGTATCCCAGATCCACCATCTTCGCCAGCAAGCTGATATTCACTAGGGAAAGCATCTTCCACCGTTTTCTGCATAACGAAACCCCGTATGCCCTACAGCAGCGGCTTCATGGGCCGGGGATCACCACGCGGGTGCTGCCGATCAGGACCACGATCTAATGGATACTAAATTCTAAACTCTAAAGCCGAAATCCTAAACAAATACGAATATTGAGTTTTCTTAATTCTCAAAACTGTTTTGTGCTTTAAGGTTTAGAACTTCGAAATTATTTAGAAATTAGGAATTAGTATTTAAGAATTTCCAAGCAATTTTTCTTAAGAGGTTAGCATGGACTTATTGATCCAAAAACACGCCCAGGTCATAACCCGGTATTGCCTGGACCTGAAAAAGGGCGAAAAGGTCCTGATCC
>CAWAAX010000006.1:0-212602 GCA_963780225.1 uncultured bacterium
ACCGTTGCGCTGGTAGTTGCCCCTCTTGCGGGGCGGGGCCGGGTTCCATTTGCCGCCCAGTTTAAAATGCGGGCCCTGCAAAAGTTCTGTCAGTCCGGTGAACAGCTGATGCTCCACTTTCACTTTTATGTTCTTGGGCTTGATCTTCACCGGCAGGCCGTTCTCCCCCTTAACCGAGAATACCACCGGGCAGTTCCCGGGGTGTCCATCCAACAATTTGGTCAGGGCCTGGTTGAATTTCTGGTCCAGCTGGTCCTCTTCCAGGGAGATCTCCAAAAACTCCACCAGCTTTCCGCTGGCCTGCTCCAGCGGGAACAGGTCGGCCACCACTAATTTGGGGTATTCGTTTTCCTTGGTGGAAACGCTGCCGGCCACCAGCACCAAAGTGTCCTCTTTTATGAACTCCCGCTTGCTTTCGAACAGGTCGGCAAAGACCACTATTTCGCAGAAGCCGGTCAGATCCTCCAGGCTGACGAAGCCCATGGGCTTTGAACCTTTGGGGGTGTATATCTTGAAACTGGAGATCAGCCCGCCCACTATCACCTGGTCGTTGTCGTCCAGCTCGGCCAGCTGGCTGATGGTGTGGGTGGCCAGGCTCTTCAGCTCGGCGGTGTGCTTCTCCAAGGGATGCCCCGAAAGATAGAATCCCAGGGATTCCTTCTCGTAGACCAGAAAAGCCTTGCGGTCTATGGGATGGGGGGCTTTGGCCGGGGCCGCCTGGGTCTTGGCTGCGGCCGGAGGGACTGACGCTCCGGCGTCGAACATCAGGGTCTGGCCCTTCATCTGATCCTCCCGGGCCTGGGCCGCCCGGATCATCAGGTCGTCCAGCTTTTCCAGCAGGGCGGTGCGGTCGGGGTCCAGGCTGTCGAAACAGCCGGCCTTGATCAGGCTCTCCAAAGCCTTGCGGTTGACCAGCCGGGCGTCGGCCTGCTCCAATACCTGTTCTATGGAACCGAAATCGCCGTTGGCCTGGCGGGCCTTGATGACCGACTCCACCGCCGAGGAACCCACGTTCTTGACCACTCCCATACCCAGCCGGATGGACTTCTCCTCCGGGCCTGCGCCCGCCGAAGGGCTATGGCCCGCAGGCGGGGCATAGGCATAGAGGCTCTTATTGATGTCCGGGGGCAGGAGGGCCAGCTTGGACTCGCGGCAGTTGGCCATGAAGGCCATGGTCTTGGCGGTGTCGCCCATCACGCTGGTCAGCAGGGCGGCCATGTATTCCAAGGGATGGTGGGCCTTGAGATAGGCGGTCTGGTAGGCCAGCACCGCGTAGCCGGCGGCGTGGGACTTGTTGAAGCCGTAACCGGCGAACTTGGCCAATATATCGAATATCTTCTCGGCCTTTTCCTTTGACATCTTATTGACGGCGTGGCATCCCTTGATGAAGGCCGGGCGTTGTTTTTCCAGGTCCTCCTGTTTTTTCTTGCTGATGGCCTTGAGCATCAGGTAGGCCGCCCCCAGGCTGTAGCCGGCCAAGGCCTGCACCGCTTGCATCACCTGCTCTTGGTAGATCATTACCCCGTAGGTTTCTTTACAGATCGGCTCAAGCAAAGGGTGTTCGTACTCGATCTTTTCCTGGCCGTTCTTGCGCTTCAGGACATCCTCGATCAGGTCCATGGGTCCGGGCCGGAACAGGGAGATGATGGCGATCAGGTCCTCGATGGAGGCGGTCTTGAACCTGACGGTCAGGTCGCGCATCCCCGCCGACTCCAGCTGGAACAGGCCGATGGTGTCGCCCCGCCGCAGCAGTTCAAAGGTCAGGGCGTCGTCGTAGGGGATCTTTTCGATGTCGATCTTAACGTCCTTGGCGGCCAGCATCTCCAGGGTCTGCTCGATCACGGTCAGGTTGCGGAGGCCCAGAAAATCCATCTTCAGCAGGCCGCATTTCTCCAGCCAGCCCATGTCGAACTGGGTGGAGATGTCTCCGGTCTTGGGGCTCTTGAACAGGGGCAGGTAGTCGGTCAGCCGGCCGGGGGTGATCACCACTCCAGCGGCGTGGGTGGAGGCGTTGCGGATCCGGCCCTCCACCGCCTGGGCCACCTCGATCACCTCCACGAACCGGGGATCGGATTTTATCAGTTTCACCAGGTCGGGGGTGGTCTTCAGCGACTCGGCTATGGTCTTGCCGAAGGGGATCAGCTTGGCCAGCCGGTCGGCCTCGCTGTAGGCCAGCTTGTAGGCCCGGGCCACGTCCCGGATGGCCGCCTTGGCCTGCATGGTGCCGAAGGTGATGATCTGGCAGACGCTGTCCTTGCCGTACTTCTCGATCACGTAGTCTATCATCCGGTCCCGCTTGTTGTCCCCGAAGTCGATGTCGATGTCGGGCATGCTGATCCGTTCTGGGTTCAAAAAGCGCTCGAACAGCAGGTGGTACCGCAGGGGATCGACGTCGGTGATTCCCAGGCTGTAAAGTACCAGGCTGCCCACCGCCGAGCCGCGGCCCGGGCCCACCGGGATCTGGCTCTTTTTGGCGTAATCCACGAAATCCTTGACCACCAGAAAGTATCCGGCAAAGTTCATCTTCTCGATGATCTCCAGCTCCTTTGACAGCCGCTCCCTTTGGCCGGGGGTGGGCTGGCCGAACCTTTTGCCCAGTCCGGTCTCGGCCAGATGCTTAAGGTAGGCGTTCTGGCTGGGAAATTCCGCCGGAACAGTGAAATGGGGCAGGTGCATCTTGCCGCAGGTCAGCTGGTCCAGGGTCAGGTTGCAGCGCTCGGCTATGGCCACGGTGTTCTCCAGCGCGCCGGGGATGTGCCCGAAAAGTTTTACCATCTCCTCGGGCGAGCGGAAATAAAAACTCTGGTTGGAGAACTTCAAGCGCTTCTCGTCGTCCAATGTGGTGCCGGTCTGGATGCAGAGCAGCACATCGTGGACCTTGGCGTCCTTGGCCTCAAGATAATGGACGTCGTTGGTGGCCACCAGGCCGATCCCCAGCTCCTGGCTCAGGGCGATCAACCCGGGATTGATCACTTTCTCGTCTTCCATCCCGTGGTCCTGGATCTCCAGGTAAAAATCGGGCCCGAACAGGTCCTTGTAAAACAAGGCGGCGGCTCTGGCCTTTTCCTTGTCTCCCTTGAGCAGGGCCTGGGGGATCTCGCCCTTGGTGCAGGCCGACATGGCCACCAGGCCTTCGGCGTGCTGCGACAAAAGCTCCTTGTCTATCCGGGGCTTGCGGTAAAAGCCCTCCAGATAGGCCAGCGAGGACAACACCAGCAGGTTCTTGTACCCCTTTTCATTCCGGGCCAAAAGCAGCAGATGATAGGAGGTGTCATCGGTCTCGGACAGGGCATGGTCGGTGCGGCTCTTGGGGGCCACATAGGTCTCTATCCCGATAATGGGCTTGATGCCGGCGCTGCGGGCCTGGGTGTAAAAGTCCAGCGCTCCGAACATGTTGCCGTGGTCGGTGATGGCCAGGGCCGGTAGCTTGTACTGCACTGCTTTGGCGATCAGGTCCTTGACCGGGATCAGCCCGTCCAGGATGCTGTACTCGGTGTGAACGTGAAGATGAGCGAAGCGGGTGTGGGGCATCTTATAGCTTGGGATTTGTGGTTTGGGATGTGATTTTTGGGAAAAAACGAAAAAAGGAAAACGAAAACGAATGCAGTCCTTCGACGGTTCAACGGGTTCTGCAGACTCACCGTAGCGCCGCTCAGTGTAATGGAACAAAAATGGCAAACGCTAAACAGTAAACGGTCCGACTGTAAACTGGCGGTTAGTCTTCCAGGTCCGAGACATTCTGGGGAACGTGGCTTTTGTCCAGCGGCAGGTTCAAGGGATTGGCGCAGTACTTCTCCTTGCAGCGGGGACAGAGCCAGAAAAGGAACTCCCGGTGGACCTCGCCCTCCAGCAACTGCTCCGGCACCCCGGCCGTCTGGTCGTCTATCTTCTTTAGAAGCGAGGCCAGGTCGGTGCCGCTGGCAAGCTTGATCACCCCGTCAAAACCCTGCTGCAGCATTACTTTCAGCTGGTAAAAACTGCTACCGGACGGCAGAGGGCGTTGGCATTTGTTACAGCGTCTCATATATTTAAGCAGTTTCTGTTCATACTCATTTAGGATATCACTTAATGTTTGGCTTGTCAATAATAAAAGCTGGCAGAAAAACAAAAAATAGAACATTTTGCCCTTGCAAAATAAAATCAATTCTGTTAGAATACTTTTTTGGGTTTCCTTTGAAAATTAGACAATAACCAATCATATAATTTAATAATATCAGGAGGTTTTAACATGCCCGAAATAAGGGTGGACGAGAACCGCTGCAAGGGCTGCGAGCTTTGCACCAAGGCCTGCCCCAAGGAGTGCATCTCCATGTCCCAGACCTTCAGCGTTACCGGCTATTACCCGGCCAAGCTGGCCAAGCAGGACTGCTGCATCGGCTGCGGGCTGTGCGCCCAGATATGTCCCGACCTGGCCATCTCGGTCTGGAAATAATTTAACACGGATTCACACAGATTTTTACGGATTAACGCGGATATTTCCCATCTGTAAAAACCTCAGAGATCAGTGCCCGAAAAACGAAACATATTTTACAGGAGAAAGAAATATAATGGGTGAAAAAATCTTAATGAAGGGCAACGAAGCCATGGCCGAAGGCGCGGTCCGGGCCGGGTGCCGGTTCTTTTCCGGATACCCCATTACTCCGCAAAACGAAGTGCCGGAGTACATGTCCTGGCGCCTGCCCGAGGTGGGCGGGGCCTTCATTCAGGCCGAGTCCGAAGTGGCGGCTATCAACATGATCTACGGGGCGGCGGCCACCGGCATCCGCAGCATGACCTCGTCCTCGTCCCCCGGCATCAGCCTTAAGCAGGAGGGCATCTCCTACTGCGCCGGGGCCGACCTGCCGTTCTTCTTCGCCAACGTGGTGCGGGGCGGCCCGGGGCTGGGCAACATCGCGGCCTCCCAGGGCGACTACCACCAGTCGGTGCGGGGCGGCGGCCACGGCGACTACCGGACCATTGTGCTGGCCCCCAACTCGGTGGACGAGATGGGCAACTTCCCCATGAAGTGCTATGAACTGGCCGAGAAGTACCGGATGCCGGCCATGATCCTGGCCGACGGCATTTTGGGCCAGATGATGGAGCCGGTGGAATTCAAGTTCGAGACCGTGGACCCCAAATCGCGCAAGGAAAAGGGCTGGGAGCTGGGCGTGGCCGCCGGACGGGGCAAAAGGATAGTCAAATCCTACGATCTGCGGGAGAACGAACTGGAGAAGATCAACTTTGTCCGGATGAAGAAATACCAGGAGATCGAAGCCAAGGAGGTCTTATACGAAACCCGGAACTGCCAGGACGCCGATCTGGTGATCGTGGCCTACGGCACATCCTCCCGGATCGCTTCAGCCGCCATGAAGATGGCCCGGGATAAGGGGCTTAAGGTCGGGCTGTTCCGGCCCATCACACTGTGGCCCTTCCCCAGCCAGGCCCTGGCCAAGATGGCCGAAAAGGTCAAAAATTTCTTAGTGGTGGAGATGAGCATGGGCCAGTTCGTGCAGGACGTGCGCCTGGCCATCAACGGTCAGGCCGTGGTGGACCTGTATGCCCGGCCGGCCGGAATCCCCGCCAGCGAAGAGGTCTTTGCCGAGATCGAGAAAGTGTACAAGAAGGTCAAAACCTCCGGACCCGCCAAAAAAACGGCGGCCACACCTCGACCTCGCTCGGTGCAAGCACCTGTCAAAAAGGCCAAACCAGCCGCCAAGAAAACTGCCAAGAAGGCCAAGGCCGCCAAAGCCCGGCCCGTAAAACGTTCAACGCCAAACCTCAAACGCGCCAAGGCTGCTAAAAAGAAGGGAGGGCGTAAATAATGGAACTGCTGAATAAAAAACCGGCCGGCCTGGTCGACATGAAAATGCACTACTGCCCGGGCTGCGGGCACGGCATAGTCCATCGGCTGGTGGCCGAATGTCTGGACGAACTGGGCATCCGTGAAAGAACGGTGGGCGTGGCCCCGGTGGGCTGCGCGGTGTTCGCCGATTCCTACTTCAACTGCGACATGATCCAGGGCCCCCACGGCCGCGGTCCGGCCATTGCCACCGGCATCAAGCGCTCCAAGCCGGAGTGCATCGTGTTCTCCTATCAGGGCGACGGCGACCTGGCCTCCATCGGCATGGGCGAGACCGTCCACTCGGCGGCCCGTTCCGAGAACATCACCATCATTTTCATCAATAATGCCATTTACGGGATGACCGGCGGCCAGATGGCCCCCACCACTTTGGTGGGACAGAAGGCCTCCACCTGCCCGGCCGGGCGCGATCCCAAGGTGAACGGCTTTCCCATCAGGGTCTGCGAACTGCTGACCCCGCTGGAAGGCGCGACCTACCTGGAGCGGACCTCCATCCACAATGCCCAGAACGTGATCAAGACCAAGAAGGCCATCAAAAAGGCCTTTCAGAACCAGATCGACGGAAAGGGCTTTTCCCTGGTGGAGGTGCTTTCCACCTGCCCCACCAACTGGGGGATGACCCCGCTGGACGGGGCAAAGTTCGTAGCCGAAAAAATGATGCCCATGTATCCATTGGGGGTTTTCCGTTCACCTGAAAAAGAAGGAGGGGCCAACTGATGCATCAGGGAATTAGAATCTCCGGATTCGGCGGCCAGGGAGTTATCTCGGCCGGGATCCTTTTGGCCCAGGCCGGTCTGCTGGAAGACAAGCACGTCTCCTGGTTCCCGGCCTACGGGGCCGAGATGCGCGGAGGCACCGCCAACTGCTCGGTGGTGATCTCTTCGGACGAAGTGGCCACCCCGGTGGTCTCTAGGCCCGAGACTGTGATCGTGATGAACGAACCCAGCCTGGCCAAGTTCGAGCCGCTGGTGAAGCCGGGCGGGCTGATGATCATCAACAGCTCGCTGGTAAACTCCAAGCCCAGGCGCACCGACATCAAAGTCGTTTATGTGGAGTGCAACAAGATAGCCGAAGAGCTGGGCACCACCAAGATCGCCAACATGGTGGCCCTGGGGGCCTTCTCCGGTGCGACCGGAGCCGTTTCCATCGAGGCCATCTCCAAGGCTTTGACCAAGGTCTTCAAGCGGGCCAAGCCGGAGATCATAGCCCTGAACGTCAAGGCCCTGCAGAAAGGGGCCGAGGCGGCCAGGTAGCATCCGGTCAACTGCAACAGGCGAGGCGGAAATTTCAGCCTCGCCTGTTTTCATAAAGGTGGGGGCCTTAAGATAACGGGCCGGAAGAAATAATATTAATGGAGTCAATAAATAAGTACCATTTTTTATTAGGAATCCATGAAGCCACTTGTGGTGAGTGTGTCGAACTATGAATACTAAACTGTGGGAACCCTGATTGATTCCTGCTTTCCTGGCTTCCTTATAAAATGTATTCGTTTTCCTTAGAGTGCTATGCTTCAAATTAAGTGATCTGGTTAACAAAAAAGCCGCCCCGGGATCGGGGCAGCTTATTTATGACCGGAGTTGGCAGGAGTTACTTTTTACCAGGGCCTTTGGTCTTGTCCTTTTTGCCGCCGCCGGCATCGTTCTTTTGGGCTTTCTTATCCCAGTGTTTTTCCTTTTCCCATTGCTTCCAGTTATTCTTGACCAGGGAATGTTTCACCATGGGGTGCCCGGGCGGCAATTTGCGCCAGCCCGAAGGAAGTCTCAGCATCCCCGGAGGCACCCGGCCGGGCTTGACGAACGTCCAGGGCCCGTTGAACCCATTGGCCCGGTGCCAGCGCCCCTTGTACGGCCGCCACCAGTAACCCTGGTAAAAGAAGATATCCTCGGAACTTTCGGTTATAAAGTAGATGTAGGTCCCGGGGATCACCGTCATCACCGGATCAGAAGAAACCCGGATGACAGGAATTCCGATGTTGATGTTGACGTTCACTTCGGCCCGGGCCAAGCTCCAGAGACCCGATGCCAGCAGCAGTCCCAACAGCAAGTATTTTTTCATGCAGTTCTCCTTTCCTGAAAAAACGTTGATTTGATGATACCTGAAATACCCAGTTCTGTCAAGATGATTTTGTGAAAACCTGATTGACAGATCCGGGTCAAATCTGATAAATTCATTATTATTATGAACCTTCCCAACAAACTTACCCTGGGCCGGGCGCTGGTCAGCCCGGTGTTCATGGCGTTGCTGCTGTACGACAACGTCTACAGCCGGTATGCGGCGCTGGCGGTATTTCTGCTGGCCTCGCTGACGGATCTATTGGACGGATACCTGGCCCGGCGCAACGGCCAGCAGACCGGCTTTGGCAAGATCATGGATCCCATCGCCGACAAATTGCTGATAGCGGTGGCCCTGGTAGCCTTTGTGGCTCTAAGGCTTTCCAGTGTCTGGATGGTGATGGTTATCATCGTCCGGGAATTTCTGATCATGGGCTTAAGGACCGTGGTGGCCTACCGGGGGCACATCATGGAATCAAGCATTCTGGCCAAACTCAAGACCTCCAGCCAGATGCTGGCGGTGCTGGCGGTGCTGGTCTTCATCTGTTACCGGGATACCTTGGCCGCCAGCGGGACATATATTTCTGAATATCAGCTGGCAAATTACGTTTCGGCGCTTGACGGGTTGATATTCCTAGCCATGCTGCTGACGGTGGTCTCGGGGCTGGATTACTTGATAAAAAGCCGCTGGCTGATCCTGGGGTTGTTCAAGGGGAACATGTAGCTACAGGGGCTTTTTCATAAGGAAACCATGAAAGCAGGAAATACTCAAATAAGTCTTGGACCGTTATGTCCTTTTTCTTTTTTGTGCCGCCCCTTCGCTTGTAAGGCAAGTTGTCTTCTCAGGGCAGGCTCCAGAAAAAGAACTTAAACATGTCCTGAGAAGACATCGTGCTTGTCTAATCGAAGGAAAGCTCGTCGCAAAATACTATCCGGGCCTCGCCTACGCTAAAGCTCCCGCCTACGCCCCTGCTTCGGCGGACAGGTCAGCGGGCCCGCGCTGCGCTTCTCGTTGCCGGCGGGCTTGTCTGAACTCGGGCTTTGGCCAGCCCTCAAACAGGCCAGACAAGCTATTAACCGCCGTCAACTGCGATGCTCACTGATAGTATTTAACGCGACAACCATGGTTGGCACCGGTTGTTCAAACAGGTTTCTGAGCTAATTGGATAGATAGACATTAATACTAAATAAATCAGAAATTCGATGAAGAATAATAACGGAAATTGGTTTGTTAAAATGCTGGCCTCGGCCGGATTTGCAGGATACTGTCCCTTTGCCCCCGGCACCGCTGGAAGCCTGGCGGGGCTTGTCATCTGGTGGTTCGGGGCGGACCTGAACATCTGGCTGCAGTTTTCCTTCATCATCACGCTTTTCTTTCTGGGGGTCTGGGCCGCCACCCTGGCCGAGAAGGGCTGGGGGCACGATGCCGGCAGGATAGTGATAGACGAAATGATGGGAATGTGGGTGACGCTGTGGCTGCTGCCGAAAAGCTGGTGGCTCTTTGCTGTCGGCTTTTTGCTGTTCCGGGCGTTCGATATCATCAAGCCATTGGGGGCCCGGCAGTCTCAAAAGCTGCCAGGCGGCTGGGGCGTGATGGTTGATGATCTTTTGGCCGGGATATATGCCAATCTGGTTTTGCAGATCATCTTCAGGTTCGTTATTCCGGCTCTCGGTAGTCGATGATTCACACTGCACTCAGTCCTGTAAAATATATGAGATTCCCGACAAAGGCGCAAAAAGAGAATGCATCCCTCAATCTGCAAGGCAAAAAAGATTTCTCGGGATGACACATAAAGCATACAGCTTAAAGCTTACAGCAAAATGAAAGCAGTCGTAATCACCATAGGCAACGAGCTCCTCTCCGGGCTGACCGTGGATACCAATTCATCCTATCTGGGCCGGGAGCTGGCGGCCATAGGTATCCCGGTGGTCTGGAAAACAGCAGTAGGCGACAACCCAAAAGATATCAAGGCAGCCGTATGCGCGGGGCTTAAGGCCGGGGACCTGGTGATCTGCACTGGCGGGCTGGGACCCACCAGCGACGACATCACGCTAAATGTTTTATCCAAACACTTCAAGCAGAAACTGGTTTTGGACAAAAGTGTTTTTGAATATCTGAAATCCCGTTTTGCCAAAAGGGGCGTGGCAATGCCGGTCTGCAATGTTAAGCAGGCCCTGGTGCCGGAAAAAGCCAAAGTACTCTTCAACTCCCAGGGAACGGCTCCGGGTATCTTGTTCAAACTTAAAAACAAAAAACTGATCCTTTTGCCCGGGGTGCCCCGCGAGGTCAAGGCCATTTGGCAGGAGAGCATCAAGAGCGATTTAGAAAGAGCACCCGGCCGCCGGTTCATCCTGTCCACGGCCCTGCGCACCACCGGTATCCCGGAATCGGCCATTACGGAAAAGCTGACGTCTTTGGAAAAGACATTGAAACCAGGCGTTTTGGCTTATCTGCCGGGGCAGCTGGGAGTGGACCTGCGGGTCACTTTGTACGGCGAAGATCAAAAAGCTTTGAAGAGGCAGGCCGGGGAGATCATCCGAAAACTTAAATCTGTCTTAAAACACCACATCTATGGCAGCGAAGGACAATCGCTGGAAGAAGTTTTGGGTCTGGTTCTGAAAAGGGAAAAACTGACCCTGGGCCTGGCCGAATCCTGCACCGGCGGCCTGATAGGCGACCGGATCACCAACGTTCCCGGCAGTTCCCAATACTTCATAGGCGGAATTGTGGCATACAACAACCGGATAAAAGAAAAAATGCTGGGGGTCAGAGCCCAAACACTGATAAAACACGGAGCGGTCAGCGCCGAAACAGTCAGGCAAATGGCGCTAGGGGCCAGGAAGAAATTCAAGAGCGATATAGGACTTTCCATCTCGGGGATAGCCGGGCCGGACGGCGGAAGCGCTTTGAAGCCGGTGGGGCTGGTATTCATCGGAATTTCCGGGCCAAAAGGGATCAAGGTGATCGAAAAAAGATTTTTAGGACCCAGACGGCAGATAAAGGAAATGGCAGCCCAGACGGCGCTGAATGAACTGAGATTGTATCTGGGCGGAAATGAAAAATGAATCTTACCAGATGCTTCATAGCACTGGAGCTGCCATCGCCGGTTCAAGAATATCTGGCACAGGGCATCTCCCGGCTCAAGGAGGCGAAGGCCGATATTAAGTGGGTTGATCCTAAAAACACTCATTTGACGCTGAAGTTCCTTGGGGAAATAACACCAGAACAGGTCAAAAGCGCCAGAGAGGTTCTACTTCAACAGAAGGGAAATCACCTATCCATTCACTGCCGCACCGGGCAGATAGGCGTTTTCCCATCATGGAACCGGCCCCAGGTACTTTGGCTGGGGCTGAAAACCGGGATCAGTGAGATATCGGAACTTCAAAAGGCATTGGAGGGTGGCCTGGCTGAATGCGGGTTTGCCAGGGATCCCAAAAAGTTCAAGCCCCACCTTACTTTGGGAAGGGTGCGTTCTTTAGTCAATATGGATAAGCTGGCGGAAAAAATTATAACCTTGCCCATGGAGGAGATGAAATTGAGTTTTGGGGAATTGACTTTGTTTAAAAGTCTTCTTACTCCAAGCGGGCCTATTTATCAGTCTTTGACATCAATCAAATTGCTGTGAACGGACACAATATTCAAGCCCGGATCTGCTATTTAGCTTCCGGGTTTATTTTTTTAATAAATTTTAAAGTTTTTGCTTGAATTTGCCGGGGTTTAAGGTTATGATAGAAATATGAGTACAGTTGAAATCTATTTGAGAAACTGAAAAACTTCGTATTATCTTGACTAATTAGATAAATAGTTATAAAAATGTTTCATAATGTGAAACTCAAAAAAGATCAATAAAACTTTAAACTTATTCTGCTAATAAAAATTTAAATCAACGGGTATTGCAGCACTTTTTACCGGGAAAATCTCTGCCGTCACAAAACAGCTGCTAAATCCAGAAAATTGTGAACTTTAAGGAGCTGTAAAGATGAAAAAAACTGTGATTGTCTTGATAGCTGCTTCACTGTTGTGGTGCCGTCCGGTTTTGAATGGACGGGTCGTTTACTTGGCAATGGAGGACAACATCATTACCCTGGATCCCCATCGCCACAATGACAGCATTACCAATTCTGTGCTTTTTAACATTTATGACGCCTTGGTTGCCTTTGACGCCGAGATGCAGATAGTCCCAGCTCTGGCTATAAGTTGGGAAAATTATGACGAACAGACCTGGCGATTTTATTTAAGGTCCGGAGTAAAATTCCACGATGGACGAAAGTTAACATCCCGAGATGTGAAATACAGCTTGGAACGTGCCTCTACAATGAATGTGGGGCAGTATCTTTCCTCGGTCAGTCGAATAAACATTGTTGATAGTCTGACCCTGGAGATAATAACTGCAAAGCCGGCTCCATTGCTGCTTAACAAGCTGTGCTTCATTGCCATCATTCCGGAAATGAGTCCTGATTCCATCGATCGGCCGATAGGCACCGGCGCATATCTCTTTGAAAGTTATGCCCCAAGGAAAAGTGTGTCCCTTACGGCCAATCAGAATTTTTGGAGGGGTAAACCGCAAATAAAAAAAGCGGTTATTGTGATGATTCCAAATGATTCCGTCAGATGCCAAGCTCTTTTTAACGACCAGGTTCAGGTTATAAGGGACGTAGGTGAGAGATATTTAAATGTGCTGAAGAACAGCACCAAAGCCCAATATTTCAGCCGTCCGGGGTTGGGAGTGTCCCTGCTGGGGATTAATTTTAAAATGGCCGGACCACTATCAAAGCGAAAAGTTCGTCAGGCGATATATTTAGCTTTGGACCCCAAACTTTTGATTAGCGAGAGCAAGGCCGAGGCCGAGCCGACCGACCAGCTGGTGACCCCTTATATCGTCGGCTATTTGCCTAAGTTCAGTTCGCAACGGCCTCAGATTGAAAAAGCCTTAAAACTTTTGAAGGAAGCAGGGTATCCTTCGGGGTTTAGCGTGAGTTTGGAAATGACTGTATCGACAGCCCTAAGGAGTGGTCCTCACATCGCTCGCCAGTTAGAGAAATTAGGGATAAAAGTCAACATTAAAGCTTATGACTGGCAGGAAATGTATGAACGTCTAGATAAAGGGAAATCTCCTTTCTTCTTGGTGGGCTGGTCCAACAACACTGGTGACGCTTCGGATTTTAATGAGGCCTGCCTGCATACTAAAGGCAAGGGCAGCTTCGGCAATGCCAACTGGGGCGGTTACAGCAACCGGGAACTGGACAAACTGATCGAAAACAGCCAGTCAATCATAGACAGTAAAAAGAGAATAACAGTTTTGCATCAGATAATGCTTGAGGCCCTGGATGATCTTCCGTATATTCCGCTTTACGTCCGCAGCCGCACTTACGGGGTAAGCCGTCAGATCAGCTTTCATCCCAGGCAAGATGGCCAACTCAATTTATTTGACATGGGATATACCCGTTAAAAGTCTTAAGAAACTATGTCAAGATTTAACCCTTTGCCAAATATATGAAAAGTCTTAAACTTAAATTTGCCATGGCCATCAGCCTGTTGGTGGTAGTGGTTTTGCTGGTAAACGCTACGGCCACGGTTTTAACCAGGCGGCATCAGTTGAAGTCCGAGATAGCGGCCAGCGTCAGCTCTTTTGCCGGCCTGACCTCGCCTCAAATCGGGCAAAGCTTTGAGTTGTACTATGCCTCTGGTTATTATAAATTCCGGGGATTGATAACCGGATTGCTAAAAATCAACCAGCATCTGGAATCGATTCAGGTCATTGATATGGACGGTTTGGTATTGTTTGATTCCAGGTATCTTGATGCACCAACCACCAACGGGCAAAGGCCGAAAGCTGAATCTCAGGTGGCGCAAAGGGCCAAATGGATGGAGGCCAGCCAGAGCATCATCAAACTGGCCGATGGTTCGGAAGGGCCGGATATAATCGTACCCTATTTTGACGAATGGGGAAGGCACAGAATCTCGGTTAGATATCTGGCCAACTATAAATCATTGGGTCAACTGGTCTATGCAACTCTAGGACAGGTTCTTTTATTGACCGTTTTCTTTGTGGCTTTGGGAATAGTTCTGGCCTATCTGACCGCCCGGGCTATCACCGATCCCATCACCCGTCTGACATTGACCATCAGACAGGTGGGGCAGGGCCATATAGGTCAGCAGGTGGAAATCAATACCAAAGACGAGTTGGGCGAGCTGGCCAACGATTTCAATCTGATGTCACAACAAATCAAAGAAAACATGGAGGCATTATCTGATTCCTACGAAAAGCTGTACCAGGCCAACCTAAAGCTAAGGGAACTAGACAAACTTAAAAGCCAGTTCACAGCCAATGTTTCCCACGAGCTCAAAAGCCCACTGACCGCCATCGTAGGTTATACCGAGTATCTGCTGGACGGGAAAATGGGCCCCATCAGCCAGCCTCAGCAGAAGGGTCTGGAGGTTATGCGCCGCAATCTTAAGAAGCTTACCCACCAGATAATTGAATTAGTGGATATTACCAGCATCGAGGCCGGGCACCTATCCATTAATGTGGTCTCCTTCGAAATCAAGCCGCTACTGGAGGAGGTGGCCTCCAACTACCGGGCCGAGGCCCATAAAAAAAAGATGAAGATATTGGCTTTGTCACCGAATAATATCACGGTCAAGGGAGACCGTGACCGCATCCTGCAGGTGATGGACAATCTGGTGGAGAACGGGCTGAAGTTCAGCCAGTCCGGCAGCATTACTTTAATTGCCGAGGCCGTTCGGGGAAAAGTACTGATCTCGGTCAGTGATACCGGGGCTGGTATTCCAGCCGAATTTCTGCCCAGGATATTTGACCGCTTTTATCAGGTGGATGGGTCTTCCACCCGCAAATACGGCGGGGTAGGGCTGGGGCTTTCCATCGTTAAGGCGATAGTGGAAGCCCACGGCGGCCAGATCGAGGTTTCCAGCCGGCTGGGGGGAGGGACCACCTTTAGTTTCGAACTGCCGGCGGCGGAATAATATTTTACCGGAAATTATTAACCTCAACCAAAAACCCAAAGGATGGTTTATGAACGGCAAGACCAATCATAAGGTCAAGATCATGGTGATAGATGACGAAGAGGATATCCTGGATATGGTAAAAATGATTTTGGAGAAAGCCGGATTCCTTGTGCTGCCGATGCTTTCCGGCCACGAGGCCCTCCAGCTTATCTACCGGGAGCGGCCCCACCTGATCCTTTTAGACATCATGATGCCAGACTTGGACGGGCTGGAGCTGCTGAAGATCCTTAAGATCGAGGAATCGACCGCCGGAATTCCGGTGGTAATGCTGACTGCCAAGGTGGAGGCCAGAGACAAGATGGCGGCGTTAAGAGATAAGGCGGCCGACTACATCTGCAAGCCTTTCCAGCCCCAGGATCTGGTGGACAGGGTAAAAGCCGTGCTGGATAAAGGAAAATAATTTAAGACAATTATTTATCCGCATATTTACACCGTTACCGTTATGCCTGTGCGCTATGGCGTTCTATCGCACAAGCGTGAGCGTCAGCTGAATGATAATCGCAGATTCAGGGTTAGATTTAAGTTAAAAACTCCAGTCATCTTGACTTTTACCCAGGAAATCTGCTAAAATTACAAATTGTGATTTGATTCCTTGACCCGACGGTGTTTGATTGTTCTTGTCAAGACGAAAAACAGCGTGGCAAAAGGGTCTGCCACCGTAGCTCAGTTGGTAGAGCAGCGGTTTTGTAAACCGCTGGTCGGGGGTTCAAGTCCCTTCGGTGGCTCCATCTATCTCCAAGAAGTTAAGACGCTTTGAAGATGTGAAGGTCAGAAAAAACAACCTCGTAGTTTCGCATCTTAGGATCTTCGGAGTTTCATCCAAATATTAATGACAATCATAGACGTGGTGAGGTTCCCGAGTGGTCAAAGGGAACAGACTGTAAATCTGTCGGCGAAGCCTTCGGAGGTTCAAATCCTCCCCTCACCACCACTTTATTCATCGAACAGTTAACAATTTGCAATTGATCATTGTTAACTGTTAATTGTTAACTGAGATGCGGGTGTAGCATCCTTCGACAGGCTCAGGACGGGGGGCATTACAAGCGAGTGTAGCATCCTCCTACGCAATGTGGGTCATTTCCAAAGTAAGCTTCGGAGGACGAGGTAAGCAAATCAAGCGGGTGTAGCATCCTCCTACGCAATGCAGGTCATTTCCAAAGCAAGCTTCGGAGGACGAGGTAAGCAAATAAAGCGGGTGTAGCATCCTCCTACGCAATGTGGGTCATTTCCAAAGTAAGCTTCGGAGGACGAGGTAAGCAAATCAAGCGGGTGTAGCACAACGGTTAGTGCTCCTGCCTTCCAAGCAGGATACGACGGTTCAATTCCGTTCACCCGCTCCACGAAACTAAACAGCCGGGCAGTAATGTCCGGCTGTATTCATTTATTTGGACAAAAAAGTTCAGAATTGCATTGACACCAAGTTGGCCAAATGATACACTATAATTGCATTCGACGATTGTGCTGCGTGATCCGGTTTAGTCCAGGAAAACGATAGACCTAAAACGACAGGAGACTATGGTGAAGAGCTTTGTACACACTATTTGTGCGCTAATCACGCTGCTGGCCTTGACCGCCCCGGCCCGGGCCGACTGGGTTAATGCCACTGTACCTGTGGGAACCAATCCTTATGGTGTTGCCATCAATCCAGTAACCAACAAGATATATGTGGCAAATCAAAACACTGACAACGTAACGGTGATTGACGGCGCCACCAACAATACCGCCACGGTGGCTGTGGGAGACGGGCCTTATTTTGTGGCGATCAATCCGGTGACAAATAAAATATATGTAACAAACCGGAATAGCTCGACAGTCACTGTTATTGATGGCGCGACCAACGATAGCTCTTCCGTGGCTGTGGGAACGGATCCTCAGGGATTGGCGGTGAACCCGGTGACCAATAAAATCTATGTGGCCAACTACGGCAGCAACAGCGTCACTGTGATCGATGGGGTAGACAATACTATCTACACGACTGTGGACGCAGGCACCGGACCCGTCTTGGCGGCGGTGAACCCGGTGACCAACAAGATATATGTGACGAATTTGGGCAGTAATGATGTGACTGTTATCGACGGGGTCACCAACATCACCACCACCGTGGCCGTGGGATTCCTCCCAATAGCCGTGGCGGTGAATCCGGTGACCAACAAGATTTATGTGGGAAATAATAACAGTGCCAACGTAACAGTTATAAACGGAACCGACAATAGCACAACTGTGGTGTCTGCAGGAAGCTTCCCCCGGGGTGTGGCGGTGAATCCAGCAACCAATAAAATCTACATTGTAAATGACGCCAGCGCCAACGTTACGGTGATAGACGGGATTACCAATACTGTTTCTGCCACTGTGGCTGTAGGGTCAAGCCCCAGTATCTTTGTGGCGGTGAACCCGGTGACCAACAAGATCTACGTGGCGAACTACGGCAGCAACAGCGTCACGGTGATCGACGGAGCCACCAATACCAAGACCACCGTGGCTGCAGGGACCAATCCCTGGGGCGTAGCATTGAACCCGGTGACAAGCAAAATATATGTGGGCAACCAAAACAGCAATACTGTTACTGTGATAGACGGTTCCAGCAATAACACAGCCACGGTGGCCGCGGGAACCACACCATATACCGTGGCGGTGAACCCGGTAACCAACAAAATCTACGTGGCCAACATAGGCAGTAACAATGTAACTGTGATAGACGGCAATACCAATGACACGACCACCGTGGCCGCGGGAACCGCTTCCTGGTCTGTGGCGGTGAATCCGGTAACTAACAATATCTACGCGACTAATTATGGCAGCGCCAACGTAACGGTAATTGACGGGGCGACCAATACTGTATCTGCCACCGTGTCTGCGGGAATCAATCCCGTTGCCGTGGCGGTGAATCCGGTGACCAACAAAATCTACGTGGCTAATTATGGCAGCAATACCGTCACAGTAATAGACGGATCCACCAACGGTACCGCTACCGTGGCCGCAGGATCCAATCCCTATGCCGTGGCCGTCAACCCGGCCACCAACAGGATCTACGTAGCCAATCGTAGCAGCAACAATGTGACGGTGATAGACGGGGCTACCAATGTCACCGCTACCGTGGCCGTAGGCATCTATCCCCAGGCCGTGGCGGTGAATCCGGTGAAAAACAAGATCTACGTCGCCAATGGCAGCAGCAACAACGTGACGGTGATAGACGGAGCCACCAATGCCAAGATCACCGTGGGCGCAGGATCCAATCCCTATGCCGTGGCCGTAAACCCGGTGACCAACAAGATATATGTATCTAACGCAAGCAGCGGCAACGTGACTGTGATAGACGGGGCTACAGATTCCACCACTACCACGGTTGCAGGAGCCAGTCCCCGGGCCGTGGCGGTGAACCCGGTGACCAACAAGATATATGTAGCCAACGCAAGCAGCGACAACCTGACTGTGATAGACGGGGCTACAAATTCCACCACTACCGTGACTGCAGGAGCCAGTCCCCAGGCCGTGGCGGTGAACCCGGTGACCAACAAGATATATGGGGCCAATTGGAATAGCGCTAATGTAACGGTGATAGACGAAGCTCCGGTGTACGATACCGGAGTGCGGGTTGTGATAGACTCCCTGTCCGGCAACGTTACCTACCAGACCCAGCCCGTTTTGACCGGAAAAGGGGTTAACCGCTGGAGCCCAAGCAAAACCAACATGATGGGAGTGATCAACGATTTCCCGGACATCCACCATGCCTGGAACTGGTCAGCCGGGCCGTTCGACAGCACCTCTTCGGATTCCATCAGCTGGACGTACAACTGGGGAACGGATTCGTTGCGGTATGGGGAAAATTACATCAATATCGTGCCGCTGGAGATGCAGGCGGGCACCACTAACAACCTGGGTCTGGGCACGCCCATGGTCGGCAACATGCTGACCTACCCGGTCTATTATCTTGACAACGTGCCGCCGTCACAGGTTAACCTGATTTCTCCGGCCAATGATACTATGTCAGATGACGGTTCTTTTATTTTTGCCTGGAATAGCGCCACCGATAATTATGGCATGGGTCTATATCATTTACAGGTTGCCGCCAATGACAGCTTTGCGCCATGTTATCTTGATACGTTGGTAAGCGACACTTTTCTGGCGATTACACTGTCTCCAGCGGACACAATATATTACTGGCAGGTTCAAGCGGTGGACATTTGCGGCAAGGAAGGCTCATTCTCGTTAACTTGGCAGCTTGAGATCGATGTGTTAAGCCCGGCGACCCCGGCTCTGCTAACCCCGGCAGATAATTCCTGGCTGGCCTCGGATACGGCCTTCTGCATCTGGGGCGCCGTCAGTAAAACCGGCAAAGCCTCGGCAGTATATTATGTCTTAAAAGCTTATAATCTAGCAGATACTACTAATCCGGTGATCGTTGATACTACGGCTATGACAACGGACACTTTATTGATCTCCGAAGGCCGATTCCGGTGGCAGGTAGAAGCCTATGATGAAGCCGGCAACCCTCCGGGCATCTCCGGGTTCTTCAATTTTGGATATGATACAACTTCACCGGCAGTGGCTTCTTTGTTGACCCCAGCAGACAGCTTGATAACCAATCAGAGCAATATTGGCTTTGCTTGGAATGTTTGTACGGACAGCGTCAGCGGGCTGAAAGAATACACCCTGCAATATGCCTACGATCCGAGCTTCACTGCTGGCCTGGCCGAGATCACACTGACCGATACCAGCATAACGCTGGTCATGGCCGATAGTAATTATTATTGGCGGGTTGTTGCCAGTGACACGGCTGGCA
This sequence comes from uncultured bacterium, assembly GCA_963780225.1. Taxonomy (GTDB): domain Bacteria; phylum Edwardsbacteria; class AC1; order AC1; family EtOH8; genus UBA5202. The sequence goes on from CAWAAX010000006.1 coordinate 19,698, forward strand.
ATATAAGTATGTCTATCGTCAGATATTTATCAATAGATACCTACGATCCCGCCATTCCGACCCTGCTTTCTCCGATTGATGATTACTGGACCACAGATACCACCGTGGTCTGCAGTTGGGGTGAGGTGGTCAAGATGACCAAGGCGGCAGATGTTTTATATGTCATCCAACTGGATACATCAAATACCTTCGCATCCCCGCTGATCGAGGACACTACGGCCATTCTATCGGACGCGTTTAATCTCTCTGAAGGCCAATACTACTGGAGGGTGATGGCTTTTGACCTGGCCGGGAACTACGGGACATATTCGGACTACAGAACCTTTGGGATAGATACCACGGCTCCGGACATCCAGTACGTCACAATCTTATCAGATGATCCCAGCGTACCATACGGGCCGTACGAAGTGGTCAGCAGTGTTTACGACCTGAGCGGGGTCAAGTCTGCTTGGATGTTCACTCAGATAAACGGTGAAAGCTGGGACAGCACGGCTATGTTCTTTGCATCAGACAGTTTGAGAGATAGCATCCCCGAACAAACGGTGGCCACCGATGAGACTTTGACCGTGAGCTATTATATCAAGGCCATTGATATGCTGGACCACCAGAGTATCAGCTCAACTTACAGTTTCAAGGCCATCGGGCCGCTGGGGGTAACTGGGAATCCGGGCATATCGCTTCCGGCTGTTTACGCGTTGACCGGCGCCTATCCCAATCCGTCAAGAGGAAGCACAACCTTCAAATACCAACTGCCGGAAGAAACAAAGGTCAAATTAGAGATATACAACGTGGCCGGGCAGCTGATCAAAACATTTGACCAAGGGACCAAGCCAGCGGGGTATCACCAGATAAACTGGAACGACAGCAGGGCTGCGGCCGGTGTGTATTTCTATCGTCTGCGAGCCGGAAGCTTTATGGCTTCGGGCAAGCTGATTCTGCTGCGGTAATGCTTTTGCAGCCTTTGGTGCGATAGGAAGGAGGATCCCCTTCAGGATAGTTCTATCTTCGTGTATCCGGGATATCCATTTTTAAAAGGCGTTTTGATGACCCTAAAAAAGGGTCATCAGGGCGCCTTTATCTTTTTGCCTGCCCTGTCCCAAAAACAACCATAAATATGGGTTTTATTTGATTGCAAAACTCAATCCGCTGTGATAAAATTAACTTTTTAGTATGCATAACTCCAACTTACATAAAATATTGCCTCTGGTACAGAGGCCGGGACGTTACACCGATAACGAACTGAATTCCGTCCATAAAAACTGGGACCAGGCACAGGTAAAGATAGCTCTGGCCTATCCCGACCTTTACGAGATCGGGATGTCCGGCTTGGGGCTGGCCATCCTTTATTCAGTGGTCAACCGGCTGCCGCAGGCATTGGCCGACCGCAGTTACCTGCCCTGGCCGGACATGGAAGAGGCCATGCGCAAGCAGGGTATCCCTCTGTTCGGATGGGAGACCCGGCGCGAGCTTAGGGAATTCGACGTCCTGGGCATCACCCTGCAGACCGAGCTGTGCTATGCCGGGGTGCTGAACCTGCTGGACCTGTCCGGCCTGCCGCTGTATGCTGATCAGCGAAAAGAGGAGCATCCCCTGGTGATCGGGGGCGGCTCCTGCTGCGCCAACCCGGCGCCGCTGTCAAAATTCTTTGATGCCTTCGTGATCGGAGACGGAGAGGAGGCCATCGTGGAGATCTGCGGGCAGCTGCAGGAAGCCAAAGCGAAAATCGAAAGCAGAAGGCAGAAAATCGAACGGTTGTCCCGGATCCCGGGTATCTATGTCCCCATGATCCATGATGGAACAAAAACCAAGATCCGGGCCAGGCATATCGCCTCACTGGACATCAAAGACGCCGCCCACCCGCCGCTGGTGCCGCTGGTGGAGGTGACCCACGACCGGCTGACGGTGGAGATCGCCCGGGGCTGCACCCGGGGCTGCCGTTTCTGCCAGGCCGGGATGGTCTACCGCCCCCGGCTGGTAAGGTCCGAAGACGAGGTGGTGAAGCTGGCCAGGGAGGGCATCGCCAAAAGCGGCTGGGACGAGGTCTCGCTGCTCTCGCTTTCCTCCGGGGATTACCCGGATCTCCTGGGGCTGTTGCAGAAACTTAACGGTTGTTTTTCCAATTCCAAAGTGGCCATCTCCCTGCCGTCATTGCGGCTGGATTCCTTTGACGGGGAGATGATAGAGGCCCTGAAAAAGGTGAAGAAGACCGGACTGACCTTTGCCCCCGAGGCCGGCAGCCAGCGTCTGAGGGATGTGATCAACAAGGGGATCAGCAAAGAAGAATTATTGCGGGTGATAGCCCTGGCCAAAAAAGAGGGCTGGATGCAGGTCAAGCTGTATTTCATGATCGGTTTGCCCACCGAGACCGAAGAGGACCTCAAGGAGTTGTGCGACCTCTGCCACCAGGCGTCAAAACTGGGGGTCAACCTTAAAGTGGCGGTCTCGCCCTTCGTGCCCAAGGCCCAGACCCCGTTCCAGTGGGAGGCCCAGGACAGCTGGGAGACGCTGTACCAGAAGATAGACCTTTTGTCCCGGGGCCTCAAGTCCCACAAGGTCCAGATGAAATGGCACGACCTGCGATCCTCCAAGCTGGAGGGACTGCTGGCCCGGGGCGGCAGCGAAACGGCGGCCCTGATAGAAAAGGCCTGGCAGAAGGGGGCCAAGCTGGACCAGTGGAGCGAGCATTTTGTCTGGGGGCGCTGGGAAGAGGCGATGCAGGAACTGGGCCTCGATCTGAATAATTTGTGCCGGGCCAGGACCGACGAGGAAACATTGCCCTGGGATAACATTGATTACGGGGTCTCCAAGAAATTCCTGCTGCAGGAAAAGCAGAAAGCCTACCAGGAGCAGATCACTTCTGACTGCCGGGAGCAGGGATGCCACGGCTGCGGGGCGGACTGCGGGACGCAGGGAACAGGGATCAGGGATCAGATGTCAGGGGACAGGGGACAGGAGGCAGGGGACAGCTTAAAGCATAAAGCTGTCAGCTTACAGCTTGTTGATGGTTTCGGGCGCAGCGCCAAGAAGATGGCCGGGCCGGCCCCGCTGGCCAGGACCAAGTTCCGCCTGCGCTATGCCAAGGGGCCCGAGCTTCGCTTCATCTCGCACCTGGACCTGATGCGGGCCTGGCTGAGGGCCGTCAGCCGGGCGGAGCTGCCGGTGGCCTTCTCCCAGGGCTTTTCCCCGCATCCCAAAATAGCCTTTGGCCCGCCGCTGGCCCTGGGGCTGACCACCAGCGCCGATTACATGGACATCCAGCTGGACCGGCCGCTTTCTGAGGACATCGGACTGCTGATCAACCCCCATTTGCCGCCGGGGTTGAATGTGCTGGAGTCCAAGCCAATCTTCGGCAACGCAAAGTCAATCACCGAGCTGTGCGACGCCGCTGAATACCGGGTCTAAGTGATGAGACCTTCGATCCTCCGGACCGCAGTGCAGAAGGCCAGAGTGATTCTGGACGGCAAAAAGCCCTGGCCGGTCAATGTCCTGCGCAAGGACCAGCACAAGGAACTGGACCTGGCTCCCCAGATACTGGACATCTCGGACGAGGCCGGTTCTCTTAAGATCAAAATGCGGCTGGTGGAGGGCGGGGTCAAGCTGAACGAGGCGCTGGCGGTGATACTGGAACTGCCGGAGGGCAGGATCAAGCAGCTGCTGATAGAGCGGGTAGGGATGTACCACATTACGCCACGGGAGATGCTGAGCCCCATGCGGTTTGTTTAAAGCTTTTTATTTAACCACAGAAAGCACAAAGGGCACAAAAAATTTCTTTCTATATTTCTCAAGTGGTTTTTAAATCGTGATCCTATGTGATTTATGTGCATTTTGTGGTTAATTAAGGTAATCGGTAAAGGTGTTGGTTGAAAAATGCGGAACATCAAACTTCTTCTTGAATACGACGGCACGGCCTTTGCCGGATGGCAGGTTCAGCCGGAGCAGCGCACGGTGCAGGGGGTGCTGGAGTCGGCCCTGTCCCAGATGACCGGGGAGAAGGTGTCGCTGACAGGCTCGGGCCGCACCGACGCCGGGGTCCACGCTTCGGGACAGGTGGCTAATTTCAGGACAGAAAAGGACATTCCCTTAAAAGCCTTCAACGAGGGCCTGAATGCATTGCTCCCAAAGGATGTGGCAGTGCTGAAGGCCGAAGAGGCCGACCCTGAATTTCATTCCCGCTTCGGCGCCAAGAGCAGGCTGTACCGCTACCAGATCATAACCCGGCGTTCGCCTCTGCTGGAGCGCTATGCCTGGAGGATCCTCTATCCGCTGAACCGGGAGGTCCTGCCGGAGCTGTGCAACGTCATTCTGGGAAAACACGATTTCACCGCCTTCGCCTCGGCCCAGGCCGAGGTGGACAATTTCAACGTGAACGTGACCCGGGCCGGCTGGAAGGATTACGGGGGCGTGCTCAGCTTTGAGATCCTGGCCGACCGCTTTCTGCACAACATGGTGCGGATCATCGTAGGGACCATGATGGACACGGCCCGGGGGCGCCTTAAGCCGGAGGATATGAAGAAAATACTGGAGTCCAGGGACCGGACCCTGGCCGGTAAGACCGCCCCGGCCTGCGGTCTGTGTTTGGTGAAGGTGGAGTATTGAGATTGGTATATTATCCGCAGATTACGCAGATTGCACAGATTTTATTTCCGTATCTTTCCTATAGCATGTAATTACAATGTAATTACATAAAATTATTTGATTATTTCATATTAAGACCAAAGAACCATGATCAAAAGCATCAAAGGCGGCAAAGCCTGGCCGCACAAGAATTTCATCTTCGATCAGCCGATCGAAGCCTTGACGGCCCCCAAGGCGCTGGCCATCACATTATGGCACGGGGGGCGGGCCGTGGTGGCCAAGGGCGACCAGCTCAAGGCCAATGCGCAGGTGGGCTTCGATAATGCCGGACTGCCGGTGTTCACCGGGCTGGCCGGCAGGGTTACCAGCGTGGCGGATTTTCCGGACCTGGTGGCCCGGCCCACGGAATTTGATTTCCCCCGGACCACGGTGTTCATAGAGACCGAGCCGGACCAGCCCGCCCGGGAGCCGGTGTTCGAACCCTGCCCCCGGTTCTGGAAACTTTCCAAGGCCGAACTGGCCGACCGGGTCTTTAAGGCCGGGGTGGCCGATCTGCGGAAGGACGATCTGGAGAAGTACCTGATCTTCGACGGGCTGGACCTGGAACCGCCGTTGTCAACCAATGTCCGTCTGTTGAAGGAACGGCCCCAGGAACTTATCGAAGGCATGCGGATAGTGATGCAGATCCACAGCTCCACCCGGGCCAGGCTGGTGCTGTCATCCCGGATGAAGGCGCTGATCGCCGATCTCAAGTCTCTGCTGGCCAGCGCGGTCAACATCTCCATAGAAAAGGTCGAGCCGAAATACCCCCAGCAGAACGGAAAACTTGTCAGGCAGACTGTCTATCGGAGCCAATCCGCGGCCATCTACGGAATGGAGGCCCTGCTTAACGTCCGGCGGGCGGTGGTGCTGGGCCAGCCGCTGGCCACCAAGTTCTGCACCCTGTGCGACGACACCAAGGGCCAGAAGCGCCTGGCCGAGGTTTACATCGGCGCCAGCGCCGCCGAAACGCTTAACCTAAGGCCCCAGGATTACTCCAACCTGAAGCTGATATCCGGAGGCCTGCTCAGCGGTACCTGTCATTACAGCATCCAGCTGCCGGTGGACCGGAATACTTCCGGGCTGATGTTCTACCGCAATCCGCCGCTAAAAGAAAACCATCCCTGCATCAACTGCGGGCAGTGTCTGGCCATCTGTCCGGCGGGGCTGGCCCCGGCCCGGATATTTCCCCTGGTCCGCGACGGGCAAACTGAAGAACTGGCCCGGTTGAAGCCGGAAAACTGCCTGGAATGCGGGCTCTGCACTTTCATCTGTCCCGGAGGACTGTTGTTGTCGCACCAGATAAAAGTGGGTAAAATGATACTGGAGGGCAAACTGTGATGCTGAATGTTTCCCTGCCGCCCCATATCACCAGTCGCTATCGCTTGAAACAATGGCAGTTTCGCAGGATGGTAGCAATGATCCCTATGGTTTTCTCGGCGCTCTACCTTTTCGAAACGGGATTTTTGTACTGCCTGCTGGCCGGGCTGGCCGGCTCAATTCTCCTGCCACTGATAGTAAAAAAATGGCGCCGCAATTTTCTGGACCTGGCCGAGACCCTCTTCACCGCCTCCATAATAGCCCTGCTGATGCCTGCCGGAGTTGATTGGTATTATCCGCTTTTGGCCGGGTTGGTGATCTCGGGATCCAGGGCCTTGCTTTCGGAAAAGGACCGGCTGGCGCCGGTGAATTTCATGGCCCTGACCTTCGCTTTATTTGTGCTGGCCACCCCGGAAGGCCTGGATATGGCCTCTCTCTGGGCGGTCAACAACGGCGGCTGGGCCAAGGGGAATTTTTACTTCATGACCGGCTGGCTGCCTTTGGTCTTCAGTCTGGTCCTGTTGCTGCTGCTTACCGGGAGGCTCTATAAGATCATGATACTGCTGTTGTCCCTGTTGTCGGCCGGTGCGGTGTTTGCGCTGACCGGACTTCCGCAGATGGGGCAGTCCGGCCTGGCCGGACTGCAGGCCCTGCTGTTTTTGGCCGGGATCCTGGCAGTTGACAATAACCATACGCCGCTGACCGGCCGGGGACAGGCCATCTACGGGCTTTTGACCGGAGCGGTCTTTGCGCTGTTTGCCCTGAAAGGCCTGCTGTACCAGGGTCTGATATTCTCGGCGTTGACGGCCAGTCTGTTCACTCCGTTCCTGGATTGTCTGTTCACCGGGGGGTACCGCAGGACAAAAGGCTAGAAATTGTCGGGCCTGGGTGGTAAATTATGAATCAATAAATTAATTTACCACAAAAAGCACAAGGAACACATAAAATGACGGATAACGAAGTATTGCGACTATGTGATATTGTTAGGCAGACGGCCTTTGTTCTTCATACCTATTTACGGAACGGCCATTTGGAAAAGGTATATGAAAACGGATTAACCCATCGTCTTCGTAAGGCAGGAATAAAGGTCGAACAGCAGCACCCTTTAAAGGTTTTTGACGAAGATGGAACCATTCTGGGGGAGTACTTCGCAGACCTGTTAATAGAAACGGAACTTATCGTCGAACTTAAGGTCTGCAAGGCAATAGCAGATGAGCACCTGTCCCAAGTATTCGGATATTTACGCGCCACAGGGCAGCGACATGGATTATTAATTAATTTTGGATCGCAACAAATTCAATTTAAGAAATTGGTTTTGTAGGTATGGCGTTAATTTTGCGATTTATGTGCTTCTTGTGGTTGAATAAATATACCTTTTTACGAATTGACAACCAGAGGGAAAATTGGTAGAATTAAAATCCATAACTATTTATATAACAACAAATTAAATTATTGTTTACACGGAGGACAAACCAATGGCAGACACAGCGGCAGAAAAATCAAAAGCTTTGGACCTGGCTCTTTCTCAGATAGAAAAGCAGTTCGGCAAAGGTTCGATAATGAAACTGGGCTCCAATTCGGCGATAGTTCCGGTGGAGGTGATCCCCACCGGGTCCATCTCGCTGGATGCGGCCCTGGGAGTGGGCGGGGTGCCCCGGGGCAGGATCGTGGAGATATACGGACCGGAGGCCTCCGGCAAGACCACCCTGGCCCTGTCCATAGTGGCCCAGGCCCAGAAGCTGGGCGGCACCGCCGCCTACATCGACGCCGAGCATGCCATGGACCCCAAGTACGCCAAGGCCCTGGGGGTGGATATAGACAATCTCCTGGTAGCCCAGCCCGACACCGGCGAGGAGGCCCTGGAGATCACCGAGACCCTGATCCGCTCCAACGCCATGGACGTGATAGTCATTGACTCGGTGGCGGCCCTGGTGCCCAAGGCCGAGATCGAAGGCGACATGGGAGACAGCCACATGGGCCTGCAGGCCCGGCTGATGTCCCAGGCTTTGCGCAAGATCACGGCGGTGGCCAACCGCTCCAAGACATGCATCATCTTCATCAACCAGATCCGGATGAAGATCGGGGTGATGTTCGGCAACCCCGAGACCACCCCCGGCGGCCTGGCCCTCAAGTTCCACGCCTCGATACGGATGGACATCCGGCGGATCGAGGCCATCAAGCAGGGCGAGGTCAACATCGGCAACCGGGTGCGGGTGAAGGTGCTTAAGAACAAGGTGGCCTCGCCCTTCCGCAACGCCGAGTTCGAGATCATCTTCGGCCAGGGCATCAGCTACATCGGCGACCTGCTGGACCTGGCGGTGGAGAACAACATCATTGAAAAGAGCGGCACCTGGTTCTCCTTCAAGGGCGAGCGGCTGGGGCAGGGCCGGGAGAACGTGCGCGAGATGCTGAAGACCAACGCCGACCTGCTGGCCGACCTGGACAAGGATGTCAAGGCCAAGCTGGGGATAGCCGCGGCCGCCAAGTCCGAGGGCCCCAAGGAGGCCCGGGAGCCGGCCAAGGAAGAGGAGAAGGAGAAGGGGAGAAAAGGCAGAAAATAAATTCAGAAGGCAAAATAAAATAACTTGCAATAACTGAGATTAACCGGATGGATGTGCTAATCATTTAACATGCAGAATGTAAATTCCAAATTGTAAATCTGTAAATTGAAGAATTGCATCCAGTGTCTTTTGCCGGAGAGCGCACCGGGCATCAGCTTTGATGATTCCGGGATCTGCAACTACTGCCGGACATACAAGAAGACCGAGCTTAACGGCGAGGAGGCCCTGTTAAGGATCCTTGACCGCCAGCGCCGCCGGGGCGGAAAGTACCAGTGCCTGGTGCCATTGAGCGGCGGCCGTGACAGCACCTTTGCCCTGCTGAAGATGGTCCGAGATTACGGTCTGACTGCTTTGGCGGTGAATTATCAGAATCCTTTTACTTCACCCGAAGCTGCTGCGAATATTCGGCAGGCCACCGAAAAACTGGGGGTGGAACTGGTGAGCTTTGGTCTAAAGCCGGGTTTGCACCAAATGACACTCAAGAAGAACCTGGAGGCCTGGCTCAAAAGGCCGTCGGCGGCGCTGGTTCCGATAATCTGCAGCGCCTGCCACAACATGTGGCTGCCGATCATGCAGATCGCCAAGAAACACGATATCCATTGCATAGTCACCGGGCGCAACCCCTACGAGGAGGTCTCGTTCAAACGCCGCCTGCTGGGGGTCAGCCCCGACGAGGACATCAGGAATGTCTATCTAAAGAACCTCGGAGGAATAGTCAAGGAGGCGGCCAAGAACCTGTCCTATTTCTCGCCCCAAACCCTGCCGGTGATGATCAAGGGGCATTTCTTCGGCAGTCCCTATGCTTTGGGAACCAGGATCTACGGCCGCGGCATCGAAATGGCTGACCTGTTCTTTTACCTGCCCTGGAACGAATCTGAAGTCATGTCCCGGATCCAAAACGAGTTGGGCTGGCAAAGCCCCAAAGAGCAGGGCAACACCTGGCGCTTCGACTGCAGGGTTTCGCACCTGCGGGATCTGATGTACCAGAAGACCATCGGGATGACCGAGCGCCAGGAGCTTTACGCCCGGCTGATCCGCGAGGGGTTGATATCCAAACAGGAAATTGGAAACCGGCTGCCGGTGGAGAATGCCATCCATTATGACAAGATTGAGGCCCTGTTGGACGAAGTGGGCATAAGGGACAGGTCTTACCTAAGACAGGAGTGAACCAAATCTCTTATTTACCAAGGTTGTCCTTATCCACAGATTAACGCAGATTGTCACCAATTATATTCATAATCAATCTGTGTAAATCTGAGAAATCGTTCGGCTAACGCTCACGACAGCGTCTGCGGATTAAAAAACCACGGGGCAATTTGTCTGGATGACTTCATATGAGAACCTGAACGGAGGCGCAAACATGCCCATCATCGAAATAAAAGCCCTGCCCCAGAAACCGGAGGTCAACATCTCCGATACGCTGAAGACCATCTGCGTGCGACTGGCCGACAAGATGGGGCTGCAGCCCAAGCAGGTCTGGGCCACTTGGACCACCATCGAGCCCGGCTGCTATCTGGAAGGCGAGGCCCAGGCTAGGGTCCAGCCCTACGGAACCCATCCGCCGCTGGTGAACATGCTGGCCTTTGAAGGCAAGAGCGAAAGCGAAATAGAAACGGCCATGCTGACCATCGCCGAGGAGCTGGCCAAGCGCCTGCAGATAGATCCCGAGAACATTTTCATCAAATACGACGAGACCAGGTCCGGCCGGGTCTTCACCGGGGGGACGACCATCATCAAGACCAAACACGGTAAATGAGATGCCGGGGCTTTTCGCCACTAAGGCACAAAGACACAAAGGGTATTAAAAATAGTACCAAGCGCGATAAATAATTTTCTTGGAGCCTTGGTGTCTTTGTGGCTAGTAAAGGTCTTAATATGAAGATCATGAACGCCAAGGCCTACGCCCTGCGGTTGATAGAACTGAAGCCCCGCAGTGTTCATGAGATCAGGGACAAGCTGGCCAAGAAGGGCATAGACAAGGCCGAGATCGAAGCGGTTATCGCTGGTCTGGAATCCATCGGCCTTTTGAACGATGAGAAATTCGCCCGGGACTGGATCGAGAACCGCCAGCATTTTAGGCCCATGGGTGTGATACGCCTGCGGCAGGAGCTTTTTGCCAAGGGGATAGACCGGGAGATAGTGGACCAGGCCATCTCTGATTACAAAAGCAATGCGGACGAGTTGCCGGCGGCCCTGGACCTGGCCCGGAGAAAGATGAGGCTTTTCAGCAAGCTTGACGCCGAGGCCGCCAAGCGCCGTCTGGCGGGATTTCTGGCCCGAAGGGGGTACGAGGTTTCGATAGTTTCCAAGGTGTTGAAGGAACTGCTGAAGGAAAATATTTTGGAATAAAAAAGATGAAAAGAACGAAGCCCATAGATCTGATTAAAATTGCAGCATCTGTCACCAAGCGCAGGCAATTAGGCGAAAATTCCGCAGGCAGTGTTGGCTGCGCATTGCTTTCTGAAAAAGGCAATGTATATACGGGCGTCTGCATTGATACAAGCTCAAGCATGGGCTTTTGCGCCGAGCACAACGCCATCGGAAGTATGGTTACCGCAGGCGAATCAAGAATAAAAATGATAGTCGCCGTCGGGAAAAACGAAAAGGGAGAGGTTTGTGTTTTACATCCCTGCGGCAGGTGCCGCGAATTCATGCACCAAATCGACGAACGCAACATGGGAACCGATGTTGTTCTTGGTAAAAACAGAACCGTAAAACTTAAAGAACTATTGCCCTACAAAGACGATTATAGCGTGGTATAACTCTTTGTTCAATTTGGGGCGAGTATATCAAGGAAGTCAATTGAGAATGACAGGAACTGCCATCAACCTCTGGCTCAAGAAAATTACCACTGCGCGGGACGCCGACGCTGATTCTGTCGAGCGCTACACCCCTGGCGAGGAGATCACCAACGCCATCCTGCACGGGGTGGGGCTGGGCCTGGCCCTGGCGGCCCTGGCGGTGCTGGTGGTAATGGCCAGCCTGTCCGGGAACGCCTGGCACATCGTCAGCTTCAGCATCTACGGCGCCACCCTGGTACTGCTGTATTTGTCTTCAACGCTGTATCACAGCTTTTACGCCGGCAAGGCCAAGCGGTTGTTCCGGGTCTTCGACCACTCGTCCATCTTTCTGCTGATAGCCGGGACCTACACGCCCATCACCCTGATAGCCCTGCGGGGCCGGCTGGGCTGGACGGTGTTTGGAGTGGTGTGGGGCATCGCCGTGCTGGGCATAGTGGGCAAGGCCTTCTGGACGCACAAATTCGTGTTCATGTCCACCTTGCTGTACATTGCCATGGGCTGGCTGGTGGTGGTGGTGATAAAACCGGTGCTGGAGAACCTGAATACGACCAGCCTGGTGTTCCTGGGGGTGGGAGGGCTGTTTTACACGCTGGGGACGGTGTTTTACCTGTGGAGAAAATTGAAATACCACCACGCGGTATGGCACCTGTTCGTGCTGGCCGGGAGCATCTGTCATTTTTTCACGGTGTTGTTCATGTTGCCGAGGTGAAATGGTATAACGTAACAGGGTGCTAATATCCGCATGATTTGTAACTACTTTAACAAGAGATTTTACAATGTCGCCTAAAAACAATATTAACCCAACGCCTGTAACAGTTGAGAATAAAATAGAATTGCCAAAACAAAATAATGGTATGGCATTTTGGGCTTTGGGAATTTCAGTGATATCACTTATAATAAGTAGTCTTTCCACTTATTGGATTGCGTACCCAAATTACAGTTTGAAAATTATCGATGCCAATTTATGTTTTAATGTGAAGGCCCTGTATGATACAACTTATTTAGACTCAAATTATGTGGAGTGTAAATTTTATAATGATGGCAATAGAGCTGTAACAGTAAAAGATTTTCGCTTTTACCTATCCGATAAAAATGATTCCATGTTGTTCGTTTTTCAAGATGACGTTGTTTGCCCAAAACAAATAGAACCTGGTGATTATGCCGAAAGTATAGTAAAACTGTCTTTCATAAGGGTATATAACCCACCACCACAGCAAATCACAAAGATGAAATATCGTTTACCTTATAAAAATTACAGCAGTTGGAAAATGTTATCCGATTCATTTCGCATGGGCCAAGCAAGTTTACCCTTAAAACGGGAAATAGAATTTAATATTAAAATACATTATGCCGGGAATAAAGAGCTTAAGTATAAACGATCAATTTCATGTATTTGGCCAATTCCTATAGAAGATTAATTGTAGTGGGTAAACTTAGCAAATTAATTGAATCAATTAGGTATACAGGCATTAGAAAAATATAATATTTTGGATATCACATGCAATCATCCAACCAAATACGCCAATCGTTCCTGGATTTCTTCAAATCCAAAGGCCACACCATCGTGCCATCGGCCCCGGTGGTGCCCCAGGACGACCCGACCCTGCTGTTCACCAACGCCGGGATGAACCAGTTCAAGAAGATCTTTCTGGGAGCCGAGACCCGCGATTACAAACGAGCGGCCGACAGCCAGAAGGTCCTGCGGGTTTCGGGCAAGCACAACGACCTGGAGGAGGTGGGCAAGGACCACACCCATCACACCTTTTTTGAGATGCTGGGCAACTGGTCATTCGGCGACTATTACAAGAAGGAAGCCATCGGCTGGGCCTGGGAGCTGCTGACCGGGGTCTGGAAACTGCCCAAAGACAGGCTTTACGCCACGGTCTACGTCACCGACGAAGAATCCTTCGGCTTCTGGAAGACCCAGACCGGCATCGACCATTCGCACATCAGCAAGCACGGCGACAAGGACAACTTCTGGGAGATGGGCGAGACCGGGCCCTGCGGCCCCTGTTCCGAGATCCACATGGACATGGGTGAAGGCACCTGCCCCAGGGCCGGCCGGGACGGGCATGTTTGCGGCGTCAATGTTGACGGCTGCGGGCGGTTCGTGGAGATCTGGAACCTGGTCTTCATACAGTACGACCGGGGGGCGGACGGGACCCTGAAGGAACTGCCCAGCAAACACGTGGACACCGGGATGGGTTTCGAGCGGATCGTCCGGGTGCTGCAGAACAAAGACTCCAACTATGCCGCCGATCTTTTTGCGCCCATCATCAAGCAGACCGGGGAGCTCTGCGGCCAACAGTATTCCATTGGCCCCGAGGGCATGTCATTCCGGGTGATCGCCGACCATATCCGGGCGCTGGTGTTCACCATCGGCGACGGGGTGCTGCCCTCCAACGAGGGCCGGGGATACGTGATCCGGCGCATCCTACGGCGGGCGGCCAGGCACGGGCGCCTGCTGGGGCTCAAACAGCCGTTCCTTCACCAGCTGGCCTCCACTGTGATCGACATCATGGGCGAAGCCTATCCCGACATCAAACAGCGCCACGAGCACATCGCCATGGTCATCAAGACCGAGGAGGAGCGGTTCGGCGAGACCCTGGACCAGGGGCTTTCGCTGTTCGACCAGATCGCATCCAAGCTGAAAACGTCCCAGGGCACCGTCATCTCAGGCCCCGACGCCTTCAAACTCTACGACACTTTCGGCTTCCCGCTGGACCTGACCCAGGTGATGGCCGAAGAACAGGGCTTGACCGTGGATTCCGAGGGCTTCAAGCAGGCCATGACCGGACAGCGGGAACGGGCCCGGGCGGCCCGGGGCGAGGTTACTTTTACCGCGGCCAAGGAAGTGGACTATCCAAATTGTGTTTTCGTGGGCTATAACAGCCTGGTGCAGAAGACGAAGGTCAACGGGATATACATCAAGGAACTGCCTATCGATAAGGCCGAGAAGGGCCAGACCGTGGACATCACGCTGGAGAACACTCCGTTCTACGGCGAGGGCGGCGGCCAGGCCGGGGATATAGGGTTCCTGGAGAATACCAGCTGCCGGATCAAGGTGCTGAACGCCGTCAAGGCCTTTAACGGCTCCACGGTTCATCATGCCGAGATCGTCTCCGGTTCCATAAAACTCAAGGACGAGGTCACCGCCTCGGTGAACCAGCCGGCCCGCCTGAGCACCGCCCGGCACCACACCGCCACCCATCTTCTGCAGGCGGCCTTGCAGCAGATCGTGGGCAAGCACGTACAGCAGCAGGGTTCCATGGTCAGTCCGGAGCGCCTGCGCTTCGACTTCACCCATTTCGCCGGACTGGACCGGATGCAGCTGGACGAGGTGGAGCATATGGTCAACCGTAAGATCATGGACAACCTTCCTGTGGCCGACGAGCACATGAAGCTGGCCGAGGCCCAGAAGACGGGCGCCATGGCCCTGTTCGGCGAGAAATACGGGGAGGAGGTTCGGGTGATCTCCTGCGGAGACTTCTCCAAAGAACTGTGCGGCGGCACCCACGTCAAGCACAGCGGTGAGCTGGGGCTGTTTAAGATCGTCAAAGAAGAAGCCATTGCCTCCGGGGTGCGCAGGATAGAGGCCGTGGCCGGGGAGACCAGCCTACCGTCTGGTCAAGCAGGATGAACTGCTGGTGGCGGAGATACAGGACCGGCTGAAGGCCAACCGCGATGACATAGTTAAGAAGCTGAACGCCCAGATGGAAGAGCTGAAGGCGTTGGAGAAGGCTAAAAAGGATGCGGCCAGACTTCAACAGGGGAGTCTGGTAGAGGGGATGGTTAAAGAAGTTAAAAAGGTTCAAGACGTCCAATTGTTGGTCAAATTGCTGGATGACTTTACCCAAGACGACATGCGGGAGATGGCCGACAAACTGCGGATCAAGCTGCCGGGTGCGGTCATCATCCTGTCCAGCGTGGACGAGGGCAAGTTCGGGTTCACCATCGCGGTGGGCGACGATCTGGTCAAAGCCAAGAAGTTCCTGGCCGGGGACATCGCCAAGAAGATCGCCGCGGCCACCGGCGGCAAGGGCGGCGGCCGTCCCCAGCTGGCCCAGGTGGGCGGCAAGGACGAGGGGAAGCTGAAGGAGCAGATGGGGATGATCGAGAATATCATCTTTTCATAGCCCAGCCCTTAAGGGCTGGGCTATGAACGGGAACAAATAATCATGATCACAATTCACAAACAACTCTGCGGCCAGTGCGGCCTGTGCCCGGGCGTATGCCCGGTGCAGGCCCTGGTGCTCCATGCCTGGGGCCTGGAAGTTGACGATAAAAAATGCACCGGCTGCGGGCAGTGCGTTACAGTGTGCCCCACCGGGGCTCTGACCTCACCCTCCGCCTCTGCTGATGCTACGGCGGACGGGCGCCCCTCTCATAACTCATAAGGTGAGGGAGTAGTGAACAGGTCAAAAGGAGGCAAATGATCTACCAACAACTGCTGAAAACCGCCAAGCAAAAGGGCTCGAATTTCCTGGTCCTTTTGGACCCCGACAAGTGCAAAAAACAGGACGCGGCCAAGATCGGCCAGGCCTTGAACGACGCCGGGGCCGATGGCATCCTGTTCGGCACCAGCCTGCTGATGTCCAACCAGATCGACGACACCATCAAGGCCTTAAAGCAGAACTTCAAACAGCCGGTGATCATATTCCCCGGCAGCGCCTACCAGGTCTCGCCGCACGCCGATGCCATCCTGTACCTGTCGCTGGTCTCGGGCCGCAATGCGGAACTATTGATCGGTGAGCAGGTCAAGGCCGCGCCCATGCTGAAAGCCTCGGGCCTGGAGGTGATCCCCACCGGCTACATGTTGATCGAGTCCGGCAAGCTGACCTCGGCCAACTACATGAGTCACACCATGCCCATCCCCCGGGACAAGTCCGACATCGCCATGGCCCACGCCCTGGCCGCCCGGATGCTGGGGATGAAGCTGATCTACATGGACGCCGGCAGCGGCGCCCAGCAGAGCGTCCCAGAGGAGATGATCGCCGGGGTGGCCAAATATGCCGAGCTTCCCGTTGTGGTGGGAGGCGGCATCAAAACGCCCGAGGACGCCGGGGCCAAGGCCCGGGCCGGGGCCGCCGCGGTGGTGGTGGGGAACATTTTGGAGAAGAAGGGCAACATCAAGACGGCGGCGGATTTCGCCAGGGCTATTCACTTCAGGGCGAAAACAAACCGGGGCTAACCACGGAAACACGGAATTTATGAAAACACGGAAACATATAAAATGATTTGTTTGATTACGTTAGGTGTGTTTATATATGAGTATAGTAAGATCTGACCATTTGGAATTAGAAGAATTAACAGGGAATATTATTTCTTGCGGAATAGAAGTCCATAAAAAACTAGGTCCCGGATTTCTGGAATCGCTATATGAATCTGCTTTGCTGGTAGAACTTCAAAAAAGAGGCTTGCATACCACAAGTCAAAAGGAGATCAGGGTATTTTATGACGGATTTGAAATTGGCGTACACCGGCTGGACATTGTCGTAGAGAATAAAGTTATTGTTGAACTTAAAGCGGTCGCTGAACTTGACCAATGCCATAAAGCACAGTTGCTGTCATATCTCAAGGCTAGTCATTTAAAAATTGGGTTACTGTTAAATTTTTCTAAAAATATTCTCCAGGTGAAAAGGATGGCATATTGATTCCCAGAATTCCTCATTCAGTGTTTCCGTGGTAAAATAAATATAACTAAATATAGGAGTCAGCAATGAAAGGCGTCATCTTAGCCGGCGGCCTGGGATCCAGGCTGCGCCCATTGACCAGCATCACCAACAAGCACCTGCTGCCGGTATACGACCGGCCCATGATCTACTATCCCATCCAGACCCTGGTGGAGGCGGGGGTACAGGACATCATGCTGGTGACCGGCGGAAACGCGGCCGGGGACTTCTTAAGACTGCTGGGTAATGGCGAGGAATTCGGGCTTAAGCACATCAATTACACCTACCAGAAGCGCGAGGGCGGGATCGCCGAGGCCTTGGGCCTCTGCCGGCATTTCGTGGGCAAGGACAAGGTGGTGGTGATGCTGGGCGACAACATCCTGGACGGATCCATCAAAAAGGCGGTCAGCGACTTCGACAAGCAGGAATCGGGCGCCAAGATCTTTTTAAAGACCGTGGACAACCCAAGGGAATACGGGGTGGCCGAGCTGAAGGGCCCGCTGGTCAAGAACATCATAGAGAAGCCCAAGAACCCCAAGAGCAACTACGCCGTCATCGGCATCTACATGTATGACGCCCAGGTCTGGAACATCCTGAAAACCCTGAAGCCCTCGGGCCGGGGAGAGCTGGAGATCACCGACGTCAACAATGCCTTCATCCAGAAAGGCCACATGACCTACGAGATCATCAAGGGCTGGTGGGGCGACGCCGGGTCGTCCATCGAGGACCTGTGGCGGGTCAACCACTACATCGGACAGAAGGCGGAGCGGGCCAAGCGATGATCCTGGTCACCGGGGCCAAGGGGATGCTGGGCACCGACCTCTGCACCGAGCTCAGCGCCCAGCACCAGGTCACCGGAGTGGACCTGGGCGATTTTGACCTGTCGCACAAGGAGGCGGTGGAGGCCATCGCCGACCTTAACCCCCAACTGGTGGTGCACTGCGCGGCCATGACCAATGTGGACGGCTGCGAGACCGATCCCGACCGGGCCTATCTGGTCAACGGGCTGGGCACCAGGCACGCGGCTTTGGCCTGCCAAAAACTGGACATCCCTCTGCTGTACATCAGCACCGACTTCGTGTTCGACGGGACCAAGCGTGAGCCTTATTACGAATGGGACAGCCCCAATCCCCTGGGACACTACGGCCGTTCCAAGCTGGCGGGGGAGACGGAGGTAAGATCTCTCCTTAACAAGTATTACATCGTTCGCACTTCCTGGCTCTACGGTCCAAACGGCAAGAATTTTGTGGCCAGCATCCTCAAGAAGGCACGGGAGACGGGCCAGGTCAAAGTGGTGGACGACCAGACCGGCTCGCCCACCTACACCCGCGATCTTTGCAATGCCCTGTCAATGCTGGTTCAGAGCAACCTGTACGGGGTCTATCACCTCAGCAACTCCGGGTCCTGCAGCTGGCATCAGTTCGCCAAAGCCGCCATGCAGCACGCCGGGGTCAAGGCCGATCTGCTTCCCATCAAATCGCATGAATATCCCACCCCCACCAAACGGCCGGCCTATTCGGTGTTGAACAATTTCGCCTGGAACAAGGAGTTTAAAACACCATTAAGGCACTGGGAAGAGGGCTTAAAGGATTACATCCGTGAAACCATGCATGTGCAATGTTGAAAAATGAGGGCGGCCATTTGGTAGACATGAGCCACATGATTCTTCATAACTGAAAGGTTAGAAAATCCTGTTAATCCTGTCAAAAAATATAACCTATAAGTTCATAAATCAACGATATGAAACAAAACAAAGAGATCCAGGCCGTAAAGGCCGAGCTTTATAAAAGCTCGTTCGCCCTGCAGCAGACCGCGGTTCTGCAGGCCGCCAACATCCACCAGGCGGCGGAGATGATCCACCGGACCTTAAAGACCGGGGGAAAACTTTTGATCTGCGGCAACGGGGGCAGCGCGGCCGACAGCCAGCATGTGGCCACCGAGCTGGTGGTGCGGTTCCAGAAGGAGCGAAAGGCCCTGGCCGCTTTGGCGTTGACCACCGACACCTCGCTTCTGACCGCCGAGGCCAACGACCACGGCTTCGACACCATCTTTTCCCGCCAGGTGGAGGCCTTGGGTAAAAAGGGGGACGTGCTGCTGGCCATCAGCACCAGCGGCAATTCGGCCAATGTGCTCAAGGCGGTGCAGTCCGCCAGAAAGCTGGGACTGGCAACAATAGGCCTGTCCGGAGGAACCGGGGGGAAACTGAAGAAGGCCTGCCACCTGTGCCTGCTGGCCCCGGGCGGCGCCACCTGCCGGATCCAGGAATGCCACCTGGCCATGGAGCATGTTATCTGCGACCTAGTGGAAGGCTGGCTGGGTAAAAAATAATATTGCCCAGGCACGAATAAACAATAAAATACTGATGACCCATGAACAACCGCTGGAAGATATTCAAGAACCTGGACATCCGCCTGGCCTCGCTGGTGCTGGCCATGCTGATGTGGTTCCATGCCGCCACCGAGCGGGAGTATCAGCAGAAGATCTACTGTCCGGTGCTGGTGTCCAACATTCCGTCCGGTTTTGTGCTGGCGGCCACGCCCCCCCTGGTGCCCTGCCAGATAAAGGCCAAGGGCAAGGACATGATAGTCTTCAAGCTTAATCCCCCAAGAGTGCTGGCGGATATGGCCAACCGCCAGGTGAAAAAACTGACCTTCGATCTGTCGCCGGAACTGCTTCGATACCCCTTCAACCTGAAAGCGGTGGAGGCAGCTTTCGTGATCAGCGAGATCACGGTCAACCTGGACCGTTTGGGGCAGAAGGAGGTCCGGGTGCTGCCCGATGTCTCCGGCATTCCGGCCAGCGGTTACATCGTCTGCGACAGCACGTCCGCCGAGCCTTCGCTGGTGATCATCTCCGGGCCCCAGCGCCTGCTGGAAAAAATTGACAGTGTTTACACCTGGCCGGTTAAGGTGGACGGCAGGTCGGAGAACCAGCGGGTCCGCTGCCGGGTGGCCCCCCCCGACACCCTGTTGTTCAGGGCGGAACCGGAATCGGTGTGGGTGAAGCTTTGCTTTGAAAAGACCCAGGAGAGGTTGTATAAAAACGTACCGGTGGCGCTTTTGAACCGGGGCCAGGGTTATCTGGTCAGCTTTTCGCCGGGGACCATCGACCTGGCGGTATCCGGACCCCAGCAGGTGCTGCAGCAGGCCGAGGCCGGGCAGTTCAAGATCACCCTGGACCTGAAGGGGCTGGCCCCGGGCCATCACCGCCTGCAGGCCGTGATCGAGCTGCCGGACAAGCTGGAGCTGATCGCCGCCGATCCCCGCGACTTTGAGGTGGACATCAAATGATGATCTTAGGGATCGAAACTTCCTGCGATGAGACGGCCGCCGCGGTGGTGCTGGACGGCAAAAAGATACTGTCCGACGTCATCTATTCCCAGACGGTGCACCGGCAGTACGGCGGAGTGGTGCCGGAGCTGGCTTCGCGCGACCACCTGAAGAAGATCGTTCCGGTGGTCAGGGAGGCTTTGACCCAGGCCGGAATATCTCCCAGCCAAATAGACGCCGTGGCCGCCACCAGCCGGCCCGGCTTAGCCGGAGCCCTGTTAGTGGGCTTTTGTTTTGCCCGGGGGCTGGCTCAAAGCCTGGACGTTCCCTTCGTTTCGGTCAACCACGTGGAGGCCCACGCCCAGGCCGCTTTTCTGGCAGATCCGGAACTGAAGGTCCCCGCCGTGGCCCTGGTGGTCTCGGGCGGCCATACTTCGCTTTTTTACATTGATGCCGGGTTCCGGTTCTCCCTGATGGGCCAGACCCTGGACGACGCCGCCGGCGAGGCTTTTGACAAAGTGGCCAAACTTTTGGGGCTGGGTTATCCCGGCGGACCGGTCATTGAACAGAGGGCAAAGCTGTCAACTTCCGGCAGGATCATTTTCCCCAAAGCCATGCTGGGGGCCCAAAGCCTGGATTTCTCCTTCTCGGGGCTCAAGACGGCGGTCCTGAATTACGTGCTGGATCCCAAGAACGGCGGGCGGGAGAATTTGTCCGGGGAAATGATCAACGATATCTGCAATGGTTTTCAAACGGCGGCCTGTGCGGTGCTGGTGGAAAAGCTGAAAAGGGCCTGCGACCTGGCCTGCTGCCAAAACGCCGCGGTGGCCGGCGGGGTGGCCGCCAACGGCTTTCTGCGCCAAAGCCTGGCCGGGCTGGAGCGGAGGGAAGGCCTGAAAATAGTGATCCCCAGCGTCCGGCTCTGCACCGACAACGCGGCCATGGTGGCGGCCTGCGCTTCCAGGATGCTGGACCAGGGCCAAAAAATATCTGACAATACCGTACAAGCAAGGGTCACATGGCCGAAATATCAAAATACCTGAACTGGCCCAAACTCATCCTGGCCTCGGGCTCGCCCCGGCGCAAAAGCCTGCTGCAGGCGGTGGGGGCGGATTTCAAGGCGGTCAATCCCATGGTCGATGAGGACGGGATAGAAAATCTTACGCCTGAGACCGCGGTCAGGCAGCTGGCCAAAGAAAAGGCCCAGGAGGTCAGGGCCCGCCTTTCCCCGGCCGATCGAAAGCGCCTGATCGTGTCCGCCGACACGGTGGTGGCTTACCGGCACCATATACTAGGAAAGCCCATTGATCCAGCTGATGCAGACCGGATGCTGAAAATGCTCTCCGGCCGCTGGCACCAGGTCTATACCGGCCTGTGCCTGATATCCCCGCTTGACGGCAGGATCATCACCGGTTACGAGGTCACCAAAGTCAAATTCCGCCATTTGTCTTCAACTTATATCAACAATTACGTGGCCTCGGGCGAGCCGCTGGACAAGGCCGGGGCCTACGGGATACAGGAGCTGGGGGCCCTGATAGTGGAAAAGGTGGACGGCTGCTATTTCAACGTGGTGGGTCTGCCGCTGGTGAAGCTGGACAAGATGATCAGGAGACTCAATCTATAACCGGGGACCGTTTTTATCCGCAGATTTAGCAGATTAAATAAAATAATGATTATTCGATAGTAAATACGGTTTTACAAAATAATATTTCCTGTCCTTCCTGGCTTCCTTATATGAAAATTCCCCGGTTTCTTCAGTGCTAATATATATTAAACCCTAAGGTGATTGGATAACATGATCAAACCCATCGAATGGAAGAACGAAGGCATAGCGTTGATAGACCAGCGGGAGCTGCCGGGGCGGCTCAAATACCTGAACTGCAATACGGTGGAAAAGCTGGCCTGGGCCATCGAAACCCTGGCGGTGCGCGGCGCTCCGCTGATCGGCATAGCCGGGGCCTACGGCCTGGCGCTGGGGGTCAGGCATTCTTCCAAGACCAGCCTACCAAAGGATTTTGAGACCGCCTTTCAGCGGATCAAGATCACCCGGCCCACCGCGGTCAACCTGTTCTGGGCGCTGGGAAGGATGCAGCAGACATTCGATGCCCTGAACAAAAAAGGCGCCGCCTTGCCTGAGGTCAAAGAAGGGCTGCTGGCCGAAGCAATAAAAATCCAGGCCGAAGACGCCGCCACCTGCGCCCGGATCGGGAAAAACGGGAGCTCTTTGATAAAACCCGGCTCCAGCATCCTGACCCACTGCAACAGCGGGGCCCTGGCCACCGGGGGCATCGGAACCGCCCTGGGGGTGATCTTCACCGCCCACAAACAGGGCCGGATCAAAATGGTCTATGCCGGCGAGACCCGGCCCCTGCTGCAGGGCTCCCGGCTGACCGCCTGGGAACTGAAACAGGAGAAGGTCCCGGCCACCCTGATCTGCGACAACATGGCGGCTTTTTTGATGGCCCAGAAAAAGATCGATTGCGTGATAGTGGGGGCCGACCGGATCGCCCGGAACGGCGATTTTGCCAACAAGATAGGCACTTACAGCGTGGCGGTGGCCGCCAAATACCATGGTCTGCCGTTCTACGTGGCGGCGCCGCTGTCCACCTTTGATTTCAGGATCAAGACCGGGAAGCAGATACCAATCGAACAGAGAAAACCGGAAGAGGTCAGGTCCTTCGGCCAGTCGGTCACCGCCCCGGCGGACATCGGCGTCTACAATCCGTCGTTTGACGTGACTCCTGGGAACTTGGTGACGGCTTTCATCACCGAGAAGGGAATAGTAAAGCCGCCCTATATCAAAAACATCCCGGGACTTAATTGCAACAAAAACTGAAATATTCCAGGTTCCATTGAGCCATAAACACTCTATTTCCTATTGACAAATCAAACACTTCAGAATATAATATAACTTAGCCTAATTGCTTAAAGTTATGACAATTTAGGTTGATAATGCTGTTCCTAAATACATTCATTTTTCATGGAGAGGGCCAATGGCAAATGAAAATTTAAAATTATCTCCGGAGATCGAACAGTTCACCCAAAAATTGGTGGCTGACCCTAAATCGCGGGTCTTTGCCCAGTTAGCCGATGCCTACCGCAAGGTTGGTATGACTGACGAAGCCATAGCCACCGCCAAAAAGGGACTGGAGCATCATCCGGCGTATGCCACCGCCCATTTGATACTGGGGCGGTGTTATCTGGAAAAACAGATGTACGCCCTGGCCCGGGAGGAATTTGAGTCCACCATCAAGAACGATCCCCAGAATCTGGTGGGGTATAAACTGTTGGCTGGTACTTACGAAAAACAGAATATGTTTGCCGAAGCGGTAAAGTTTTACCAGATGGTGCTTGACATGGAGCCCAGCGACATAGATCTGGCCGAAAAGGTGGCCTCTTTAAAAACCAAACAGGATGAAAGGCCCCAGGCCGTTCCGGAGCCGGAACCTGTCCCCCAACCCGCCCCGGCTTTGGAGATAGTCCAAAAAGAAGCTGAGGCAGCGCCCGTTAAGGAAGAACCGGCGGCGGAAGAAAAAACTTTGGAACTGAAATCTGAAGAACCGGTAAAAAAAGAGGAAGCGGCGTTCTCGGCTGAGGCTATACCATTCCCCGAGGTTCTGGCTGAAACAGAATCCGAAACGATACCGGTGTTGGAAGCACCGCAACCGGAAAGCGAACCAACAGAAGAACCTCCGGTGATAAAAGAGGAAAACGCCGAAGCACCGGAGTCTATCCCAGCCGAAGCCAAAGAAAAACAGATCAAAACCGAAGTGCCTGAAACCAAGGCAGAAGAAAAATCGGAGGCTACTGTTACCCTGGCCGAGATTTATGTTCAGCAGGGTTTTTATGAAAAAGCCGTGGAGGTATACCGGGAACTGATCTCCACCGAGCCGGATAACGGGGATTACAAAGCCCGGATGGATGAACTGCTGGAAAAGGCCTATCCAGAAGCAACCCCGGGTGCAGTAACGGAAGATAAAAAAGAGACAGCCGGACTGATTCCGGAACCTGTTACCAGGCCTCAGGAGCAACCGGATATTCATGCCAAGTTAGAACCGCCTGCCCCGGAACCACCGGTCATCGCAGCCGAAGAAAAGAAGGAATTGATTCCGGAAGCACTCTCCTCTGCCAAGGCTGTAGCGGACATGTCAGCAGATATATTTGGCGGGATGTTCGACAAATTGGAACCAAAGGTTGCCGAATCAAAGTCCTCGGAGCAGGATGATATTTTGGCCAAGGCCTTTGCCCCGGCAGAGCATTCCAATCCTATGACCCAGCTAACAGAGAAAAAATCCGAACCCCAGCCAATTCCCGAACCGGCCAAGGAAACGCCAGTGGATTTTTCAGCCTTATTCTCGGATGCTCCGAAAACTCAGGATAATCAGGATTCTGCCGAACCGGAGAAAAAAGCTGAAAGCGAGAACACAGTCAGCAGCTTTCAGTCCTGGCTGTCGTCTTTGCAAAAATAAATAATATTTCCCCAACAAAATTGGTATTCACTTCTGCATACCGCCTCAGGGCGGTATGCCTTTAAGGGCCGCCCGGAACCATAAATATCCCATCTCACTTTAAATCCCGGAGTTATTATGCCAGATATCAACCGTCAAAGGATCAACGGCATCAGAAAGGCCCTGGCCTCAAACAAGGCCGACGGCATCATCATCACTAACCTGGTCAACATCAGATACCTGGCTGGTTACACCGGAAGCTCCGGATTGTTGTGGATATCAAAGAAGGAGTCTGTATTCTTCACTGATTTTCGCTATCAGGAACAGGTAAAACGGGAGGTGAAGGGGGCCAGGTGCGTCATCATCAAAAAAGGGCTCTGGGAGGAATTGTTCCTGAACCCCGATTTTAAAAAAGCCCAAAAGATCGGTTTTGAAAAGAACGATTTGAAATATTACCAGTATGAACTGCTGCAGAAAGAACTGAAGAAGAAAAAACTGCTGCCGTTATCAGGCCTGACAGAGGAGCTCCGCAAGGTCAAGGTTCAGGACGAAATAAAGAACATCGCCCGGGCCGCCGCCATCGCCGACCAGGCCTTCAGCAAGATAGTCAAAATAGTAAAACCGGGAATGACCGAGCTGGAGATAGCCTTTAAACTGGAATCGATCATGAAGACCCTGGGGGCCAGCGCCCCTTCGTTCGACACCATAGTCGGTTCCGGGCCCAACAGCGCACTGCCCCATGCCCAGCCGTCGGTGCGGAAGATACGGAAGGGAGATTTCATCGTCTTCGATTTCGGGGCGGTTTACCGGGGCTATCATTCCGACATGACCCGGACTGTCTGCATTGGAGAACCAAGCCCCAAGCACCTGAAGGTCTATGACACCGTGCTTAAATCCCAACTGGCCGGGCTTAAAGCCATCAAGGCCGGGATCAAGGGGATGGAGGCAGACCAGGCCGCCCGCGCAGTGATCGATGGCGCCGGCTATGCCAAGTACTTCGGCCACGGCCTTGGTCACGGGGTAGGCCTGGAGGTGCACGAGGCCCCGGGGGTGGGAAGCAAGTCGGTGAATGTATTGCCGGTAAACTCGGTAGTAACGGTGGAACCGGGGGTCTATCTGCCGGGCTGGGGCGGGGTGCGGATCGAGGATCTGGTGGCGGTCACCGCCAAGGGCTGCCGGATATTAAGCAACTCGCCCAAGGAGCTAATTGTCATCAAGTAGTTCCTTTGCCACAAAGACACTAAGGCACGAAAATCATGAATTATCAACCGCTATCAACAGTAGAAGAAGAGCGGGCAAAGAAAATCGTAGATGCCGCATATGCAGTGCATAAAAAACTGGGTCCGGGGTTGCTGGAAAAAGTATACGAGGTATGTTTTTGGCATGAATTGTCTAAACGGGAATTAAGGTACCAAAGGCAAGTTGATGTACCGATTGTTTATGACGGTATAACGTTTGATGAAGGACTATGTTTAGATGTCCTGGTGGAAAACAGCATCATCTGTGAATTGAAAGCCGTAGATGAGATGAATCCAGTCTGGGAAGCACAAATACTGAGCCATTTAAAACTAACTGGCAAACGCCTTGGATTTCTCATCAATTTTAATCTGTCAGTTATCAAAAACGGTATTAAACGATTTATTGTATAAACTTGGTGACTTAGTGTCTTTGTGGCGGAAGAGTTCCATCATCAAATAATATACCCAAACTGTTAGGAGGAGAAATTGGCCAGCACTGCGGATCTGAGAAATGGAATGGTACTGAACTACGAGGGACAGCTTTTTTACACGGTGGAGTTCCAGCACGTCAAACCGGGCAAGGGCGGAGCTTTTGTCCGCACCAAGCTCAAGAACGTCAAGACCGGCGCGGTGATCGAGCGGACCTTCCGCTCCGGGGAATCCATCACCGAGGTCAGGCTGGAGCGCCGCAAGATGCAGTACTTGTATAACAGCGACGGCATGTACATGCTGATGGACAGCGAGACCTACGAGCAGATCAGCCTGCCCAGGGAACTGTTCAAGGATATCAAGGATTTTTTAAAGGAGAATACCGAGATCCAGGTACTGCTGCACGGGGAAGCAGCTATCGGAATCGAGATCCCAACCTTTGTCCTCCTGAAAGTTGCTCATTCCGAGCCTGGATTCAAAGGGGACACTGCTTCCTCGGTCACCAAGCCGGCCACCCTGGAGAGCGGGCTGGTGGTCCAGGTGCCCCTGTTCATAAACGAAAATGACCTGCTGAAGATAGACACCAGAACCGGAAAGTATTTAGAGAGGGCCTAAAATGGATTTAAAACAAACCTTGGAGCGGATGGTCAAGGAGAATGCATCGGACCTTCATTTAAAGGCTGGCATGCCTCCGGTTTTCAGGGTGGACGGATCATTGAAGCCGTTGAACGAGCCGCCCCTTTCCCCCGAGGAACTGAGGCAGGTGGCTCTACAGCTGATGCCCAAGGACCAGCAGCAGATCTTTGCCGAGGAGAAGGAACTGGACTTCGCCATCGGGGTGGCCGGGCTGGGGCGATTCCGGGTAAATGTTTACATGCAACGCGGTAGCGTGGCCCTGGCCCTAAGGGCTATTCCGGTTTCGGTTAAAAAAATTGACGAGCTGGCCCTGCCGCCCATCATCAAGGAATTGGCGGTAAGCCACCGGGGGATGCTGCTGGTTACCGGCACCACCGGTTCCGGCAAATCCACCACCATGGCCGCCATGATAGAGCATGTCAACGAAACCGAAAGCCGGAACATCATCACGGTGGAAGACCCGATAGAATTTTTGTTCCGCGATAAAAAGTCCATCATCAGCCAGCGGGAGGTGGGCACCGATACCCTGTCCTTTGCCGCCGCCTTAAAACACGTGCTGCGCCAGGACCCGGACGTGATCCTGATCGGGGAGATCCGCGATAAGACCACTTTAGGAACCGCACTTCAGGCTGCTGACACCGGTCATATGGTGATGAGCACCCTTCATACTCTGAACGCCTCGGAGACCATCAACCGGGTGATCTCCTTCTTCCCCCCCACCAGCACGAGCACATCCGGGTGCTGCTGGCCGCCACCCTGATCGGGGTGATTAGCCTGCGCCTGCTGCCCCGGGCCGACGGCAAGGGTCGGGTGCCGGCGGTGGAGGTGATGATCAACAACGCCACGGTCAAGGAACATCTTCTGGATCCGGTCAAGACCTTGATGATCCCCCAGCTGATCTCGGAGGGCAATACCCAGTATGGGATGCAGTCCTTTGACCAGTCAATTATGAAACATTACCGTGACGGGATGATCTCTTACGAGACCGCCCTGCAAAGCGTGACCAATGCCGATGAATTCAAGCTCCGCTTGAGGGGCATCGAGAATGCCTCCGATTCCCGGGGGTGGGATTCATTTGACGCATCGTCCAGGAGATAAAATTTGAGCATCAAAATCGACGTAGCCATCATCCCAGCCGAATTGCCAGAGCAGTGGTTTTCCGGCAAGGCGGCGGTGGTGATCGACGTATTGCGGGCCTCCACTTCCATGGTGGCGGCGCTGGAAGCCGGGGCCAAGGAGATCATACCCCTGTCCAGCATAGAGGAAGCCACCAAACTGGCCGAGACCATGGGCCGGGAGACCGTGATCTTGTGCGGCGAGCGCGACGGCAACAAGATCAACGGCTTTGATCTGGGGAATTCTCCCCTGGAGTTCACCCCGGAGAACGTCAAAGGCAAAAGCCTTTTAATGGCCACCACTAACGGCACGGTGGCTGTGGCCCGGGCCAAGGGAGCGGCGCTGATAGCGGTGGGCTGTTTGATAAACGCCAAGGCTTTGATCCCGATGCTGATAAAATCCTCAGACGAAATAGTTCTTTTATGTTCCGGCAAGCTGGGCCGCGTTTCGATGGAGGATCTGCTCTGCGCCGGATATCTGACCAAGCTGATCAAAGACCAATGTCCCAAGGCTGTGTTCAATGACAGCGCCCGGGTGGCCCGTGATGTTTACGAAAAGCACAAGGGCCATCTGACCAAGGCCGTTAAGGGAAGCGACCACGGCAGCTATCTGTCCGGCTTGGGTTACCTGACGGATATAGAGTATGCTACCCAGCCCGATTCCAGCACTATTGTACCGGTGATGAGGGACGGAAGGATAGTCGTTGGTTAGGCGATTTTCTTCGTAACGATAGAAGCAGTTGTGCAAACCCATTAGTTAGACGCAAAAACTCTCTTGAAAAAATGTCACTACTTTCAACCCATTTACATTTAGCAATTTTAGTATTGAACAAAAAAAAAGGTTCATTTTCTGACCATCCTTATCCTTTTTTGTTGGGCAACATTGCTCCAGATTGTGTGAATTTGAACGACAATACATTATTTTATAAAAGCCATTTTGTAGAAGGACATGTAATTAATTGCGCAAAATTTATCGATGATTACTTGCCGCAATTCCAGTCGGAAGAAGAAATATCCTTTATATACGGCTATCACTGCCATTTGTGGCTTGACGAATATGATAAAGCCAATAATATAGTAGAATATGGCCATCCCGAAAGTAAAAGTGTAGCAGAACAAAAAACTAATTTGCGGAACGAAATAAAAGCAATAGATCGAGATACCATAGTAACGTTTGACAAAACGCTGTATAAGCATGATATTGCAAATTTAAAATTGCCAAATATTGAGCAATCCGTCAAACGTTATAAAGATATTCTTGAGAATGTATGCTCTTTTGAATACAATATCAGTGGAGTTACAAAGGAAACTTATCATTCCTATTTGCAAAAAGCATGTATGGAATATTTAGCGATTTCCTGCAGCTAAGGTACGTTGGCAGATAGGAGGTTTAGCAATATTTTTATTAATGTTACACCGTTTAAACGGGTTATTATCATATGCTAAAATTCAATTCAGGAAAAATCTAATTACTTAATAAATCTTTAGGCTGACCTACTTAAATGAAATCCGACCAAAAAGAAAAAAAATCTTCCCCGGAATTCAACCGGGGACAGGAGATATTCGGGGTGGCTGTCATAATTGCCGGGCTTTTTATGCTGGTCAGCCTGGTTTCTTTTTCCGGCCAGGACGGGCACCTTTGGTCCCAGGGATGGCCCCGCCAGAACTGGGGCGGTCCGCTGGGGGACATGGCGGCCTTCGGGATGATTGGCCTGCTGGGCTATGCCGCATTGCTGATGCCTTTCTATATACTGGTCTGGGGCTGGTTCTTTGTCCGGCATAAAAAACTTTACCGGCTGCTGTGGAACAGCCTGCTAAGCCTGGCTTTTGTCAGCTTTGCGCTGGCCATGATCGCCAGACTGAACATTTCCTATTATACCGGCGATCTGGCCGAACCGGGCGGGGCCGGAGGATGGGGAATGCTGCTTTCAAACTTCATCGGCGGGCTTTTCGGACCGGTGGGTTTCTGGCTGGTGCTGGCCGGGATCTTCATCATACTGCTTTTGATTGGGACGGAGATCAATTTCCAGCACTGGCTGACGCTGGCTGTGGCCCCGGTGAAAGCCGGATTGGAGAAGGCCAAACCTAAGCCTCTGGGAATCACCTTTAAAAAGAAGCCAGCTGCATCCGAAAAACCGGAAAAGGAAACCCTGTCACAGGCTGAAGAACCAGAACCTGTTACGCCACCGGAAAAAACCAAACCGGAGATCAAGGTCTCCACACCTCGACATAGCTCGGTGCAAGCGCCGGAGAAAAAAGCAAAAACCAAAACCCCGCCCCGGGAGGGAACGGTCTCCGAAGATTATCAGCAAAAATTCCTATCCATATTATACGACGACCGGGATCAGGTCAAAATTGATGAGGAGGACAAGTCCTCCATCCTGCTGGAGAAACTCAAGGAGTTCGGGATCGAGGGAGAGATCACCGACCGCTATTCCGGGCCAGTGGTCACCAGCTACGAATTCAAGCCGGCCCCGGGGGTCAAGGTCAACCAGATCGCCAATCTTTCCGATGACCTGGCCCTGGCCATGCAGGCTACCCGGATCCGGATTATCGCCCCCATCCCCGGCAAGGGGGTGGTGGGGATCGAGATCCCCAACCGGCACCGCCAGATGGTGATGCTGAAAGAACTTTTATCATCCGATAATTATAAATCCCAGGAAGGCTGTTTGGCTTTTGCCTTGGGAAAGACCATCACCGGAGATTCCTTTTCGGCTGATCTGACCAATATGCCCCATTTGCTGATAGCCGGAGCCACCGGCAGCGGCAAGAGCGTCTGCCTTAATACCGTCATCACCAGCCTGCTGTACCGGGCCACGCCGGAGGAGCTGCATTTCATCATGATCGATCCCAAACGGATCGAGCTTTCCATCTACCGGGGCATTCCCCATCTGCAGTTCCAGTACCGGGTGCACGTCAAGGAGGGCGAGGAGCCAATAACCCGGACGGTGGAGGGCGTGGTCACAGATTCCGACGAGACCCTGCAGATATTCCGGATGGCGGTTTCGGAGATGGATGCCCGCTACAAGATGCTGGCCAAGGAAGCCTGCCGCAACATCGAGGAATACAATCATAAGTTTGAACGCAAGATGTCGTATCTGGTGATCGTGATTGACGAGCTGGCCGACCTGATGCTTTCCCGCGAGGCCTCAGAAATAGAGAACCGGATCGCCAAGCTGGCCCAGATGTCCCGAGCCGTGGGCATTCATCTGATCCTGGCCACCCAGCGGCCCTCGGTGGACGTGATCACCGGAGTGATCAAGGCCAATTTCCCGTCGCGTTTGGCCTTCCAGGTGGCCTCCCGCACCGATTCCCGCACCATCCTGGACGCCAACGGGGCCGAAAGCCTTTTGGGCCGGGGAGACATGCTTTACATGCCGCCGGGCAAGGCCGAACCGGAAAGATTGCACGGAGCCTATATCTCCACCAAGGAAACCAACCAGATCGTGGATTTTGTCAAATCATGGTATGGAGTGACCGAGGGCCAGGCCGGCGGCAAGGAATCTTCCGCCGCACCGGAACAGGAGAACGGATATTCCATGGAGGTTGACCTGCCGCCGGAAGAGGGAGCGGGCCAGGACGGCCAGGATGAATTGTTTACCGAGGCCAAATCATTGGTGATCAGGCATCAGCAGGGTTCGGTGTCGCTGCTACAGAGACGTTTAAAGATCGGATATTCCCGGGCGGCCCGGTTGATAGACGAGCTGGAGACGGCTCAAGTAGTAGGCCCGTTCGATGGAAGCAAAGCCCGCCAGGTATTAATCAAAAACGAGGAGGATGGTGAATGAGCAAAGTCCTAAAACTGGCGTTGGTGCTGGGTTTGGCCTTTAGCACTTCAGCCAGCGCCCAAAACTGCGACTCGCTGTTGTTCCAAGTACGTGCGAAATACCAGAAGATCAACGACCTCAAGGCCCATGTGGTGCAGACGGTCTGCAGCGCGGCCACAGGAACCTGCAGCCGGTACGAGGGAGAACTGGAGCTTAAGCGGCCCAACAAATTGCGAATGGACATCGCCAAACCGGACAAACAGCAGATCATCTGCGACGGCAATACCATCTGGCTTTATTTAGTCAATGACAAACAGGTGATGAAATCCGGCCTTAAAAGTTCGCCCCAATTTTTAGTCTGGCTCAATCCCTTAGACAAACTGTTGGCGGGCCGGGCCAAGGATGGCTGCCGAAACAATGGCGATTATTTGTTTTTCATGGAATCGGAAGAGCTGAAGGACATCATCAAAGCCTTAAAAATAGTGGTGGACCGGAAAACCCTTTTGATAATCGGGATTGAAGCGGTCGATGTCAACGGCAACAGTGCCGAATACAGTTTCAGCAAGATCAAGGTCAATCCCGGGTTGAAAGATGCCCGTTTTAATTTCATAATCCCAAAAAATGTGGAGATAATTGAAAACCAATGAGCCAGAGTTCATTCGACATAGTTTCCAAGATCGATCTTCAGGAAATGAAGAATGCGGTCCAGATGGCCCAGAAGGAGATCATCGGGCGCTTTGATTTCAAGGGCACCAACTGCCAGATAGAGATCATGGAAGACAAGTTGGTGATCCTGGCCTCGGACGAGTTCAAGCGCAAAAGCATGCTGGACATCATATTCAACAAGGTGGTCAAGCGCGGGATCTCCATCAAATCGCTGGAGCAGAAGGAACCCCAGCCGGCCGCCAAGAATTACCTGCGCCAGGAACTGGTGTTCGTGCAGGGGATCCCCATGGACAAGGCCAAGGAGATGGTCAAACGCATCAAGGCCTCGGGGATCAAGGTCCAGGCCCAGATCCAGGACCTGCAGGTGCGGGTCACCGGCAAGGACAAGGACGACCTGCAGCAGGTGATCGCGTTGTTCCGGCAGGATGATCTGGGGCTGGCATTGCAGTTCACGAATTATAGGTCTACTTGACCGCCCCCTAATCCCCCTCCGTTGCGGAGGGGGAGATAACCATCCCTCTCCACCCTTCGGCTCTGCTCAGGGCAGGCAATGGAGAGGGGTAGGCGATGCACTGAGAAAGACTGCCTTGATACACTTATGAAGTGGGAGAGGTCCCACCCGCCGGAAGGCGGGTTTTTTGTTTGACCGCCCCCTCATTCCCCACTTTCGTTTGTCAAAGTGTTCTGCCTTTCTCAGTGCAGGCTCTCCTGGCAGGAGGGGGAGGCTTGTTTTCCCTCCCCTACCAGGGGAGGGGCAGGGGAGAGGTCCAAAATATTCCTTGATTTTGTCCCCCTTTGGTTGTATTCTTATACTAAATGTAACCATTATTTATGGAGCTTTTTATGGACAACAGGCTTTACTATGGCGACAATCTTGACATTTTACAGCGGCACATAGCCGATGAAAGCGTGGACCTTGTTTATCTTGACCCGCCGTTCAACAGCAATGCCAATTACAACGTGCTGTTTAAGGAGAAGGACGGCAGCCAGGCGGCTTCGCAGATAAGGGCTTTTGAAGACACCTGGTCCTGGGACCAGGAAGATGAGAGCGTTTTTGCCGAAATGGTTACCAAGGGCGGCAAGGTGGCCGATTGTTTGCAGGCCTTTAGAACGTTCATGGGGCCATGCGACATGCTGGCTTATTTGGTGATGATGGCTCCGAGGTTAGTGGAGTTGAAAAGGGTGATGAAAAACACGGCCAGCATTTATCTGCATTGCGACCCCAGCGCTTCGCACTATTTGAAGATGCTGATGGATGCCGTGTTCGGGCCTGCCTATTTTAGGACAGAAATTATCTGGAAACGAAGCAGCGCCCATAGCGACGCAAAACAAGGCAGAGCACAACATGGCAGAATACATGATGTGATACTGTTTTATACAAAAACGGATGATTGGTTTTGGAATCATATGTTCACTTCATATGATGAGACATACACGGATACTTTCTATAAATATGTTGAACCAGGGACTGGTAGACGATACAGGCTTGACAATTTGACTGGGCCAGGCGGAGCTGCAAAGGGTAATCCGTCCTATGAAGTTATGGGCATCACTCGGTTTTGGCGGTATAGCAAAGAGAAAATGGATGAATTGATAAAGCAGGGCCGAATAATTCAAACGAAACCAGGTAATGTACCAGCCTATAAACGATATCTTGACGAAATGCCAGGTGTTACCCTACAAGATGTTTGGACTGATATTGGGCCTATAAGTTCACAAGCAACGGAAAGACTTGGTTACCCTACACAAAAACCCGAGGTGCTTCTTGAAAGAATAATTAATAGTTCTTGCCCGGAAGGTGGCCTTGTCCTTGATCCCTTCTGCGGGTGCGGCACCACCATTGCGGCGGCGCAGAAGTTAAACCGCAGTTGGATAGGCATAGACATAACCCACATGGCCATAACCCTGATGAAGAAACGCCTGCTGGACACCTTTGGCGGAGAAGCAAAGTTCAAGGTTTTGGGTGAGCCGACCAGCCTGCCGGATGCGGCGGCTTTGGCCGAGAGCGACCAGTACCAGTTCCAGTGGTGGGCCTTGGGCCTGGTGGACGCCCGCCCGGTGGAGCAGAAGAAAGGCGCCGACAAGGGCATTGACGGCAAGATAGTGTTTCAGGGCGATGCGCCGGGGGTGTTCGAGAACGTGGTGATCTCGGTAAAGGCCGGGCATTTGAACGCCAACCATATTAGGGACCTGCGGGGCGTGGTGGACCGGGAGAAGTCGGCCATTGGGGCGCTGATAGCAATGGAGGAGTTTACCAAGCCCATGCAGACCGAGGCGGCCACGGCGGGGTTTTATGAATCTGCCACCTGGGGCAAGAAATATCCCAAGATACAACTGCTGACCATTGAGGAACTGCTAAACGGCAGGAAGATAGAGATGCCGCCGATCAAGCAGGTGGAGGCGACCTTCAAGAAGGCCGAGAAGGTGAAGGGGGGCAAGGGCAAGCAGATGAAGATGGAAGAAAAAGTTTAGGGGTTTGGTTAGAATTCCGCCCCAAGCTTCGGACCGCCCCCCTGCCCCCTCCGTTGCGGAGGGGGAGGGGAGTGTCCCTCTCCACATTGGAGAGGGACAAAGGGAGAGGTCAAAAGCTTCGGACCGCCCCCTCGTTCCCCCTCCGTAGCGGAGGGGGAATAGGTTGTGTGAATAGTTATGTGTTGATATGTTTGATGATGTAAATAAAACTGATGACGAAATCCCTCTCCACAATGGAGAGGGGGAGGGGAGAGGTCGAACCAGGCCAGCCCACCCCAAGGGCAGCACCGGGATTATCAGGCTGCAAAAAGTGAAAAGCAGCAAATTAGAGTTGGCCAAATATTTCAGACAGCATATGACACTTGGCGAAAGGTGCTTCTGGAATATGACCCGCAAGAACCAGGTCAACGGTTACCGATTCAGACGCCAGCAGGTGATCCACGGCTTTGTTGCCGATTTCTACTGCAACCAGATAAACCTGGTGGTCGAGATAGACGGCGGCATCCACGAACAGCAGAAGGACTACGACAAGCTTCGCACAAAAATAATTAACCAGTACGGCATCCGGGTCATACGTTTTACCAACGAAGAAATGATGGATAAAAGCGATTGGGTGTTGGAGAAGTTGAAGGAAGCTGCGAGAAGTTGATTGCCTAAAGCTTCGGACCGCCCCCTCGTTCCCCACTTTCGCTTGTCGTAGTGTTCTGCCTTGCTCAGTGCAGGCACTCCGTTGCGGAGGGGGAGGACAGACATCCCTCTCCACATTGGAGAGGGATAAAGGGAGAGGTCGAACCCCGCAGGACGGCCCACCAACCCCCTTGCATTTTCACCCATCATTTGCGATAATAACGCAAGCCATAATAGACGCCTTTGGCGTCTATTATGCTTTAACATTAAACCACGGAGAAGGTCATGAAGAACAGCACGTTACTCTACTGGGCCGGAGTGGTGATCTCATGTCTCAGCGCCTTTTTATTCATATTCAAGGTGCTGCCTCTGACTATAACAGACAAACCGTTGTTGATGTCCACCACTTGCATAATCTGCATGCTGGGGGCAATACTCTGCCTGGTGGCGGCTATCTATGAACAGAACAAGGAAAAAACCGGGGGAAAAGAGTGAAGCCCTTTGTATTCGTTTTTGTTTTGGCCGTTGCGTTAAGCCTGTCCTGCTCCCAAAAGACCGAGCATACCCAGGAAGACATCGGGCCGGTCAAGACCTACAAAACGTTGAAGGAGCGCACCGATACCATCCAGACCAAGGCCCAGCAGCATTCCAACACGCTGGATTCCATCGCCGCGGACTAAGCACCAAAACCTAAATCCTAAACCCTAAACAAATTCCAAATCATAAGCCATAAACCCAAAACAGTTCGTTGTTTTGAGTTTGGCGAATTTATATTTGTTTAGAATTTAGATACTTGCTTCCATCGCCGGGCAGTAGGGGCGAAGCACTAAATCCGAAATCCGAAATCCTAAACAATCCCAAATTATCAAAACCTAAAACTCAAAACTGTTTCGTACTTTGTATTTAAACAATTAGAATTTGTTTTGAGTTTAGATACTTACTTCTATCGCAGGGCAGCAGGGGCGAAGCCCTAAATCCGAGATACGAAATCCTAAACAATCCCAAATGACCAAAACCTAAAACTCAAAACGGTTTCGTGCTTTGTATTTAATAATTAGAATTTGTTTTGAATTTAGATATTAGTATTTAGAGATTTAACCAGTTATGCCGATCATCGTCCTTTCCCCCGAGATAGTCAACAAGATAGCCGCCGGCGAGGTGGTGGAGCGCCCGGCCTCGGCCGCCAAGGAGCTGATGGAGAACAGCCTTGATGCCGGGGCCCGTAGCATCGAGGTCGAGGTGAAAGCCGGAGGCCTTGAACTGCTGCGCGTCTCCGATGACGGCTCCGGCATGACCGGCGATGAGATGGAGCTGGCCCTGCAGCGCCACGCCACCAGCAAGATCAGCAGCTACGAAGACCTGCAGGATATCCACAGTTTCGGCTTTAGGGGCGAGGCCCTGCCCAGCATCGCCTCGGTCTCCCAGTTCACCATGGTCTCCCGTCCGGCCGGTTCGGACAGCGCCTGGCAGCTGGAATGCCGCGGGGGTGAAATAACATCCCGGAAACAGCAGGCCGCCCAGCCGGGCACAACCATCACGGTGGAGGAACTGTTCGCCAGCGTTCCCGCCCGCCGCAAATTCTTAAAGAGCCAGGCCACCGAATCCCGCAAGATCGCAGAACTGTTTTTGTCTTTAGCCCTAGCCAATCCCGGAACCGGCTTCAAGCTTATCAGCGAAGGCCGGGTAACATACGATCTTAAATCCACCACCCAAGACGACCGGATCAGGGAAGTGCTGGGCGGAGAGCTTTACCGCACTTTGCTGAAGATAGACTACGGTCAAAAGCCTTTGCGGATATCCGGATATCTCTCCGGGCCCCAAAACCTGTGGCCCAAGCGCCGGGAGCAGTACCTCTTCGTCAACGGCCGGCTGGTGTCCGACCGGCTGGCCTCGGCCGCCATCTATCAGGGATTCGGTCCGGCCCTGGCCGGCAAGCATCCCAGTTACGTGCTTTTCCTGGAAATATCCCCGTCCCTGGTGGATGTCAATGTCCATCCCTCCAAGGTGCAGGTGCGCTTCAGCGACGAGTCTTTCGTCTTCCGCACCGTGCGGGCGGCGGTGGAGAAGGCCCTGTTCACCGACCAGCAGCGGCCGGAGACGGCGGGGGGTCTCAACACTCAAAACACAGGCTACCAGCCCTGGACCGGGCCGGAGCGGCCAGGCCAGCTGCAGATACAGGAAGCCATGGCCCTGTTTGCCTCCGGAAATCCGGAGCAGGCCGGTCTTAAGAATCTGGTGTCCATCCAGCCGGTGGTGGCCTACTGGCAGCTGCACCAGCGCTACATTCTGGCCGCCATCCGCGACGGCCTGGTGATGATTGATCAGCACGCGGCCCACGAGCGGATACTATACGAGGAACTGCTGGCCGCCCGGGACCACAAGCGGGCCCAGCAGCTTTTGTTCCCGGTGACGGTGGAACTCTCTTCCCGGGAGATGCAGATATACCAGCAGTACCGCGAGGTCTTCGGCTCGCTGGGCTTTGATGTCAAGCAATTCAGCGGACAGACCCTGGTGATGGAAGGCCTGCCGGTCTCCTGGGAGCAGAGCGGCGACGGGGCGGCCCTGGTGCGCGGTATTCTGGCCGACCTGGCGGATACTTCTGACGTGAACCTGGAGCCGGCCCAGAGACTGGCCCGGTCATTCGCCTGCCGGGCCGCCGTAAAGGCCGGAAAGGCGCTGAACCAGGAAGAGATGAATCATCTGGTGGACCGGCTGTTTGCCACCAGCTCGCCCTATCTTGACCCCCATGGCCGCCCGTCGGTGATAAAATTCACACTGGAAGACCTGGAACACCGGTTCGGCCGGATATGAAGCAGGGTCAGAACAAGGAAGTGCTGGTGCTGGCCGGGCCGACGGCTGTGGGAAAGACAGCAGTCGGCCTTGTCTTGGCTCAAAGGCTGAAGGCCCACATCATCTCGGCCGATTCCCGGCAGATATATAAATATTTGGAGATCGGCACCGCCAAGCCCACGGCAGAGGAACTTCAAAAAGCGCCTCATCACATGACGGATATCCTGACGCCAGATCTGGCCTACAGCGCCGCAGCCTTTGCCGCCGAAGCCCGGCGGGTGATGGATGAGTTGGATAAAAAGGACCAGGCATATATCATAATCGGTGGTTCCGGTCTTTACCTAAAGGCCCTGACCGAAGGACTGGTAGATATTCCTTCGGCCGACCAAAGCCTTCGCCGGGAACTAAAGGACTTTTCCCAAACCAAAGGTAATCAGGCATTGCTGCAAAGGCTGGCCGAATGCGACCCGGAGACCGCCCAACGGCTAAAGCTCAACGACGAAGTGCGGATCATCAGGGCTTTGGAGGTCTTCATGCTGACCGGAAAACCGTTGAGCCTATGGTTCCGGGAAAAGCGCCAGGGAGACGACAGGAACTATAAGCTGGTAGTGCTGGACCTGGACCGGCACGCTCTTTATCAAAGGATCGAGTCCCGGGTTGACGTTATGATGTCCATGGGCCTGCTGGATGAA
Source organism: uncultured bacterium (assembly GCA_963780225.1). Lineage (GTDB taxonomy): Bacteria > Edwardsbacteria > AC1 > AC1 > EtOH8 > UBA5202. Next base: position 58,815 of record CAWAAX010000006.1, read on the forward strand.
GTGAAAAAGCTTATGGATCTTGGCTACGGGCCCAGTTCCCCAGGAATGCAGACGGTGGGATATCAGGAACTGATGGCTCATTTGGCGGGGAAAACAGACCTGATGGAGGCAGTCCGTCTGATCAAAAGGAATACCAGGCATTATGCCAAACGGCAGCTTACCTGGTTCCGCAAGATGAATTATCAGCAATGGATAAACTGCCGACCAAGTGACAGCCCTGAGGATATCGCCAATAAATTATCGGTTTAACAACCGCCCTCTAACATTATACCGGCCTTGTGATTATTGATATTGACAGGGCCGTTTTTTCGTGTTATTATAAAAGTCTATGAATATATTGTTGATCGGTTCGGGCGGCCGGGAACACGCCTTGGGTTGGAAGCTGGCCCAAAGCCCTCTGGTTAAAAAAATATACTGCGCTCCGGGGAATCCCGGGCTGGCGGAGCTGGGTGAATGCATTGATATCAAGGCAAACAACAACGCCGGACTGGCGGATTTTGCCCTGAAGAACAGCATCGACTTGACTGTGGTCGGCCCGGATGACTGCGCACCGGCAGGGCTAACCGATACTTTTAAAAATTACGGATTGAAGATATTCGGACCCAGCAAAAAAGCCTCGCAAATAGAGGCTTCCAAGGCCTTCTCCAAGGACCTGATGCGGAAGGCCGGTATCCCCACCGCCGATTATGCTGTTTTTGATGATCACAAAAAGGCCCTGGATCATATTAACGGCCAAAAATATCCTCTGGTCATCAAGGCCAGCGGCCTGGCTTTGGGCAAGGGTGTGATCATCTGCCAAAATGAAGAACAGGCCAAGGCCGCTTTAAATTCGGCCATGGTGGAAAAAGCATTCGGGGCTTCAGGAAACCAAATCATAATTGAAGAATTTCTGGAAGGGCAGGAGATCTCCATTCATGCTTTTTGCGATGGCGAGAGGGCCGCTTTGTTCCCTGCTTCCCAGGACCATAAACAAGCCTTTGACGGCGACCTGGGTCCCAACACCGGCGGCATGGGAAGCTATGCTCCGGTGGGTTGGGTGACCCCGGAGATGATGGCTGAGATAGAAAAGACCGTCGTGATGCCGGCCTTAAAAGCGTTATCCGATCTTGGCGCGCCATTCCAGGGCTGTCTGTTTCCGGGTTTGATCCGCACCTCTCAGGGCTTTAAGGTGCTGGAGTTCAACGCCCGTTTCGGCGATCCCGAGACCCAGAGCTATGTGCGTCTTCTGGAATCGGATCTGGTTGAGATACTGTTGTCCTGCGCCCAAGGCCGCCTAAAGCCTGATCAGATCAAATGGTCATCGCAAAGCGCCGTTTGCATCGTGGCTGCTTCCGGCGGATACCCCGGTAACTACCAGAAAGGCTTTGATATTTCCGGGATTGATGCGGTTCAAGAAAACCCCGGCATTAAAATATTTCAGGCCGGAACGGCTTTCTGCGATAACCGGCTGGTCACTGCCGGGGGCCGGGTGTTGGGGGTGACCTCAGTTGGTTCAAGCCTGAAAGAAGCGGTAGATACGGCATACCGGGCTGTTTCTGAAATAAGTTTTGCAGGCATGCAATACCGCCGGGACATAGGCGCCAAAGGGCTGAAAAAATAGGGCATTGGAAAGCAATCAGAAAACATTTTCTAAATAATGGCAGTTCACGTAACAGCAAAATATCCGGCAGGCGATTATCATTATTATCTGAGGGATAAAATGAAAAAGTTGATTCTACTCCCCGCCGTCCTGGCTTTGCTTTGCTTGAACATCGGAGCCCAAACCAAAACCCTGGTGGTGGCCACCGGAGATTATCCTCCGTTTGAGTTCAAGGATGAAAAGGGGAACCTGACCGGTTACGATATTGAACTGGGACAGGAGATAGCCCGCCGGATGGAGGCGAAAATAAAATGGATCCAGCTGGATTTGAACAAACTGCTGCCGGCCCTGGATGCCGGCCAGGCTGATCTGGTGATCGCGGTACTGCATTCCACCGAGGAGCGCCGTCAGCATTATGCCTTAAGCCGGAACTATGTAAACTCGGGCCTGGTAATGGTGGTAAAAAAAGACGGAAAGAATATTAATTCCTTGAAACAGCTGAAAGGCTGCCGGGTGGCGGTCAAGGAATTGGGTACCGGAGAAAAATATGCCCAGGAGAACGCAGCTCAGCTGGGTTTTGAATATAAAAAATACGCCACCACCGATCAAAGTTTTTCTGCCTTAGGGCGGGGAGAAGTGGATGCGGTTTTCAACGATTATTTATCTTCGCGATTCTTCCTTAAACAAAATCCTGGTTACAAGATACCCATTGTGCCCTTTGCTCCCTGTGGAATGGCGGTGGCCGCCGCCAAGGACAGGAGAACATTAATTCTGCAAGTCAACCAGATTTTGGAAGAGTTGGAACGCTCGGGTTTCCTGAAGCAATTATATCAAAAGTGGCTTTTATAATTTTAAAGTATGAAGCTATCTCTTAAAATAGGCCTGATCACTGCCGCAGTAGCAGGCAGCATTGCCGTAAGTGTTTCGCTTAACCATAGTTTTTGGGAAGGGAAGGCCTGGCGAACAGAACTCAGATCCCATGCTGCCACCATGGCTGACATGCTGGCTTTTACCGTTCAGGAGTCGGTGTTGAAGAACGATTTTTCGGCACTGGAACAGAATATTATAAAGTTTAGCCAGCGTCTGGAAATAGCCTATGCCGTAGTCTACGACAATTCTGCCACTCCTTTGGCCGCCACCGGCGGCACGGCAAGCCGGCAGGCCATCGAACTGTATCAGGAAAATCCCAAAAAACACAAAAGAGATGTTCACAAACATGTAATTGACGGCCAGGATATTTATGAAATGCTGATCCCGGTCAGCGTGGATGGCCGGGATTGGGGAATGTTACAGGTGGGGTTTTATGAAAATAAAATACTGGCTATTTATCACCGCACCAATATTTTCAATTACCTGATCCTGCTGTTGGGCCTGGGGATAAGCATGGCCGCAGGTTGGTTGGTGGCGCGGTATCTGGGGGAACCAATTGAGGCCCTGATGGAAGGCGCCGATCAATTGGTTAAAAGTAACTATGACCACCGGATAAATATAAAAAGAAAAGACGAACTGGGCCGGTTGGTATCGGCCTTCAATCAGATGGCCGGTACCATCCGGCAGGATATGGTGGAGCTGGGATCCAGAAACCTTCAGCTGCTGAAGGCACAGGAAAGACAATTATGGCTGGCCCGTATCGCCGAGCAGGTAGGCGAAGGGGTGGCGGTTACTGACCTGGAAGGAATGGTAACCTTTGTAAACCATTCCTGGGCCGATATGCATGGTTATGCTCCGGAACAGTTGCTGGGCAAGCATTTCAGCATCTTTCACTCCCATGCCCAGCTGGCGCGGGAGGTGCTGCCCTTCAACCAAAAAGTGATGGGGCAGGGCCTTAACGCCGGGATCGTCGGTCATATTAAAAAAGACCGCACGGTATTCTACACCGAAACGACCATGACCCTTCTAAAAAATTACGATGGGGAAGCAGTGGGCTTTATCGGAGTGGCGCATGATATCACCGACCAAAAGAAAGCCCAGGAAGATCTGAAAAAAGAGCGGGATGTCATCAAAAGCATATTTGCCGCCACCCCCGACGCCGTCATCATCACCGATCTCAACGGTAATTTTATTGAAGCTAACGACAAGGCCATAGAACTGCTGGAACTTAATTCCCGGGATGAGTTGCTGGGCAAGAATTTTTCCGCCTTTATCGCTCCTGATGACCGGAGCCTGGCCCTTCACAATTTCCAAAAGACCCTGGATTATGGGGGAGTCAGTAATATTCAGTTGGATATAGTAACCACCAAAAACGGACAGTTCCCGTTGGAATATTCAACCAGATTGCTATACAGCAGTGAAGGCCGGCCCACTAATCTCGTGGCAGTGGGGCGCAACATTGCTTTGCGCAAAAAATCCGAACTGGCCCTGGCCGACAGCGAACAACGCTATCGCACTCTGGCGGAATCTTCGCCTGATATCATATTTGTGGCGGATCGGGACGGAACAATCAAATATGCCAATAATAAAGCCACTTCCATCGCCGGTTTGGCCGAGGGCCAGGCCAATGGCCGCAATATATCCGAATTCTTTGAGCAAGGCATGAACGACAAGCAGAAGGAACAACTGCTTGGTGTATTCACCAGCGGCAGTACCGCCCACTATGAACTACCGACGCCCATTGGCGGACGGGAGCTGTGGCTGGAAACCTGGATGGTTCCTCTGACCGATCAGACAGGCTCAGTAACAGAGGTAATGGTATTATGCCGCGATTTAACCTCCCGCAAGCGGATGGAAGAAAAGTTATTAATTTCCGAGCAAAAATACCGGGAACTGGCCGATAGCTTGCCCCAGACGGTATTTGGATGCGACGGTAAAGGGCGTATTACCTATTTTAATAAAATCGGATATCAACAATCCGGTTATGAACCCGCTGACATAGAAAATGGTCTTAACATAACTGATCTGTTGATCCCGGAGGACAGACAAAGAGCCCTTCAGAATATTGACGGGAGGATGCAAGGCCGGCCGGGCCAAAATCAGGAATACCAAGCTTTAAGAAAAGACGGAACAACGTTTCCTATAAACATTTACACCAGTCTGGTTATTGAAGATGGTTTGATCAGTGGGTTAAGGGGCGTGATAGTTGATGTCAGCGAAATCAAGAAGAGCGAGCAGGTCCTTAAGGAAAGTGAAGCCCGGTTCAGATCATTGGCCGAAGCCAGTCCTTCCGGGATATTTGCCTACCGGGAAAAATTCATTTATGCCAATCCTGCCTGCCAGACGCTTACCGGGTATAGCCCGGACGAATTGTTTAAAATGAATTTTTGGGAATTGATCCATCCCGACCATCGGGATATGGTAAAACAAAGGGGATTGGCCCGGCAGAGGGGAGATAACGTCCCATCCAATTATGAGTTCAAAATGATCCGCAAGGATGGCCAGGTGCGCTGGGTTGATTTTTCCGGAACCATGACCCAGTTTGACGGCCAGCTATCAGGTTTGGGAATGACCCTGGATATAACCGAACGCAAAGGAATAGAAGAAATCCTTCAGGCTTCCGAAGCCCAATACCGCACTACCATAGATTCCATCGGCGATGCCATCCATGTGGTGGACCGCGAGCTGAACATTCTGCTGGTCAACGCCGTCTTTAAAGAGTGGTGTCATCGTCTCGGCCTGATCAAAGAACCATCCGGTTGCAATGTGTATGAGGTGTGTCCATTTTTAAGTCCTCAGGTGCGGCAGGAATATCAGAGTGTTTTTGAAACCGGACAGCCGTCAATCACTCAGGACGAAAATATCATTTCGGGGAAATCCCTGTTTACTGAGACCAGGAAAATACCCATTTTGGAAGGCGGCCGGACCACCAAGGTCATCACGGTGATTCGGGACATCACCGAGGAAAAGGAAGCAGAGCGGAAACTATCGGAATCGGAATTGAAATACCAACAGGTGCTGGAAGGTGTAGCCGAGGGCATTTATCGCACCACGCCGGAGGGAAAAATACTGCTGGCCAACCAGGCTATAGTAAAAATGTTGGGATATACAACTTTGGAAGAATTAATGAACCGGGATATCAGAAGAGAAGGGTATATCGATCCCGTTTCTCACCTCAACTTTATAGAAGAGATGAATAAAAAAGGCCAGGTAAAGAATTGGGTTAGCGAATGGAGAAAGAAAGACGGCTCAATCATGGTGGCCAGGGAAAATGCCCATGCGGTCAAGGATCAATCGGGTAAAATCGTTTACTATGAGGGGACGGTTGAGGATATAACGGAGCAGAAAATGGCTGAGCGGAAACTGGCTGAATCGGAGCGCAAATACAGCCAGATATTTGAAGACATCGTGGAAGGCATTTACCGGACCACACCCGAGGGGCATGTATTGCTGGCCAACCCGGCCTTGCTGAGAATGCTGGGCTTTGAAAGCCATGAACAGTTGGTAAAGTTAAATCTGAACAAAGCAGGCTATGTAGATAGCAGCGCCCGCCGCAGGTTCAAGGAACAGATGGAACGGGACGGTCAGGTGTTAGGTTTTGAAGCCAAATGGAAGCGTAGCGACGGTAAAATAATAGTAATCAGCGAAAACGCCCGGACGGTCAAGGACGATCAGGGCAAGGTGCTTTATTACGAGGGCACTATTGAGGACATAACCGAAAAACAAAAAGCCGAAGAAGATCTTTTAAACGAAAAAAATAAGCTGTCCGACCTGTTCCGGGTCAGCCTGCAGGTGGCCCGGGCAGGCAACATCCAGAAAAAACTGGACCTGACCATGGATGGCATATACGGTACTGGGTTGTTTGCCAGGGCGGTGCTGGTGCTCAAAAACGAAGAGGGATGCAACAGCCATATCGCTCATTTTGGCATGACCTCCAAGGAGGTTTCAGCGATTCTAAAGTCCGGTCCGGCTCAGGCCGAAAAACTGGAAAAAATATTCAATAAAAAATTCCGCTACAGTAATTCGTATTTTATTCCCCATGATTCTCCGGGGATTGATTTTTCCATTAAACTGATAAACAAACAATATCAGCCCATCGGAGACTGGCATCCCGAAGATGCTCTGCTGGTGCCCTTGGTGGTCAAGGACAAGCATATCGGCTATTTGACGGTGGATGAGCCGATCGACGGAAAGATCCCCAGCCTGGAGATAGTCCGGTTGTTGGAGCTGTTCTCCTATCAGGCGGCGGTGGCCATAGATAATATCAGGCTCTATAGTGATCTGGAGCGGAGTTATTACAGCACCCTTAAGGCTTTTGTAGCGGCCATGGACGCCAAAGATCCATACACCAAGGGCCATTCCGAGAATGTCCGTTACCATGCATTAACTATCGCCCGCCAGCTTAAACTTCCTGAGGAGCAGGTAAAACTGATAGATTTCAGTTCGTTACTGCACGACATAGGCAAGTTGGCCATTCGGGACGAGATATTGACTAAACCCAGCCTGCTGTCCGACCACGAATACCAGGAGATAAAACTGCATCCGGTGATCGGCAGCCGTCTGGTGGCCGAGGTGGAATCATTGATAAAGGTAGCTCCCATAATCCACAGCCATCACGAGCATTACGACGGGTCGGGATATCCCCAGGGCATCAAGGGAGACCAGATTCCCCTGGAAGCCAGGATCATTGCGGTAGCAGATGCCTTTGAAGCCATGACCTCTGACCGGCCCTACCGTAAGGCCTTCGACTTGAAGGTGGCCATCAAGCGGCTGCAGGATGCGGCCGGAACCCAGTTTGATAATGAGATCGTAAAAGTATTCATTAAACTTCACCAGGAAACCCATGGATAGAAGTAAAAATAACAAAACCGACCCCGTTCTAAGGACCGGGCGGGTTACAAAAGCCAGATCTGTAAAAACGCCGGACCGGGGGAGTTCTTCCGGGGCCCAGAGCCTGGAAAAAAGGCTGGAGGAGATCTCGGTGCTAAGCCAGATTGCCCAATCCATGGCCCGGGTAATGAATCTGGAAGAACTTTGGCCCCGGCTACACCGCGAAGTGAGCCGTTTGCTCGATGCCCGGAATTTTTACGTGGCTTTGTGGCACCACCGGCAGGGAAAGGCAGTAGAATTCATTTATGAGATCAAAGACGGAAAACGTCTGCCAAAATCCCAAAAATCACGGGCCCGCGGACTGACCGAACTGGTGCTGGAATCGGGTAAACCACTGCTGTTAAAACATGAAGAAATAAAAAAAAGAGGCCGTCCTCTAAAAAACGGCGACCAGCCGGCTCTTTCCTGGTTGGGAGTTCCCATTCGGATCAGGGAGCATACCATGGGAATGATAGCTGTTCAGAATTACCAGCAGACCGGACTCTACAACCTGAACCATCAGGAATTGTTAGTATCCATTGCCGGTTATGCGGCAGTAGCTTTGGAAAATTCCCGGCTGCATACGGCCGCCCTGCAAAAAGCCAAAGAAGCCGAAGCTCTGCATCAGTTGAGCGAAGCCGCAGTAACCGATGCCAATCTGGACGAACTGCTTCAGAGGATACCTTTGTTGATCAAAGAAACCTTTGGCTATTTGACTTGCGCCATCCTGCTTTCCGATCAGGAAGACAAATACTTGTATCTTAAGGCCGCAGTGGGATATCGGGCCAAAGTAATAAGGGATACCCGCATCGCCATCGGTCGAGAAGGAATAACCGGCTGGGTAGCATCCCAGGGAAAAACCATGTATGTTCCTGATGTCAGCAAAGAGAAACGTTATTTGGAAGTAGAGAGCAACTGCCGTTCGGAAGCAGCGTTGCCTCTCAAATTCCGGGATAAGGTCATAGGGGTATTGGATATTGAGAGTTCCCGATTGGATGGATTCAGCCCCTATGACATCCGGCTTTTGGAAAATTTTGCTAACCAGGCAGCGGCAGTCATCCAGAAAATACGGCTGGAACAACTGGCCCATCAGAAAATCAAAGAGCTCGCTACTCTATCCGATATCTTTCAGGGATTTACGGTCAGTATGGGCCTGGGTGCGTTGACCGGAGAACTGACGCGGAAAATAGGCCAGGCTATGGAAAGCGATAAATGCCTGATCGCCTTGTATGATGCCGTAAGCGGTCAGTTATCTGGACTGCCCCAGGGCTTCATGACCAAGAAACTTTCTGATAAACAAAGAAAAATATTCAGAGATAAGGACGAATTAAGCCGGGCTATGCGCTTTTATTTAGATCAGGGCGGGGCGGCCACCATGGTCTTTAAGACGGGACAGCCTTATTTTACCAACCAAGTCCGAACTGATTCCAAGATCATTCAAAAACTGGCCAAAACTTATGAGATCAATAAACTCCTGATACTACCGCTGAAATCCCGGGATAAAATGCTGGGATTGATATATGTAGCCGACAAAGAAGGTGGCCGGGATTTTGACCGCAATGACGCAAAGATGGGAGAGGTTTTAGCCAGCCAAGCTGCATTACTTTTGGACAACGCCATGCTGTACCAGAAAATGGATATGGGTTTAAAGCAGCTAACTACCCTTTACCAGATGAGTCAGGCGGTGATCAATGCTACCGATGAGAACGAAGTGATGATGCTGAGTCTCAAAATCATCGGTGACATTATCCCCGCCGATACTATTACCCTGATGTTGATCGATCCGTCCACCGGCGATTTGGTAATTAAAGCTGCCCGGGGACTTTCGGATGAAATTGAAAAACAGCCTAGGCTCAAATCGGGCCAGGGATTGGCCGGCTGGGTAACCGAGCATATGGAGCCGGTGCTGACTGCCGACCTGGGCAGCGATCCTAGGTTTGTTTTACTGCCCCAGAAAGAGAATCTGGGCGCCTCCATCCTGGTTCCGTTGCAGGCCAAGGCCCAGCTGCTGGGAGTTTTGAACATCAATAATTTCCGGGGTAATCCCCAAGAATTTACTTTGGAACAGTTGCAGTTGGCCCAGATCATGGCAAGCAGTATTGCCATGGCACTGGAAAGGACCGAGCTGGTGATAGCCTTGGACAGCCGGGCCTCGGTTCAGAAATCACTGCTGGAAACCAGCCGCCTTTTGCTGGGTTCTCTTCAAATCGAAGATGTGCTTCCCAAGATCTCGCAGGAGATCGAGCGCTTGATTCCATTTGAGAGGCTGGCCATCTATAAGGTGGATTGGGCAACCAAAAACCTTTCACCGATGATGGCGTTGGGCCCATATCAGGATGAGATAATGGCCGATACTTCGTTTTCCATGGATACAAGCATAGTTGGGAATATTGCTCAAACCGGCCGGCCGGAGATCATCCCCGATGCTCTCCGCGATGTCCGGACCAGACATATAGCCGGAACCGACGACGACTCGGAATCCTTATTGGTGGCTCCTCTTTTGGTAAATGGACGCAGTGAGGCAATGTTGTTAATCGGGCGCCCGGTGGGTCTTGGTTTTACTTCCCGGGAATTGGAGATAGCTTCGCTGTTCGCCAACCAAGCGGCGGTAGCCTGGAAGAATGCCAGCATGTTCGGGGAAATTAACCGCAACCAGGGGGAACTTTCCGAAGCCAATAGCCGGCTTAATTTGGCGCTAAAACGACAGATTGAGGTGAATACCGAGCTTTCCACCATGCAGTATCTTTCCAGCACCATCCTTTCGTCACTAAAACTGGAAGAGATTCTTTCGGTAATAGTGGAGGGCATCAGGACCAGCCTTGGTTTTGACCGGGTATTGATCAGCAGCGCCGAGTCTGATGGCCTTAATCTGATCCACCAGGCGGCCGCAGGAATTCCTCCGGAAGAGTTCCAGGAAATGCAGCAAAACAAATTACCCTTGTCCGACGTTATGCCATTAATGCGGTCAGATTTCCGGATCAGCAATTCCTTCTTAGCCCCGGCTCCGGGCCAGGAACAGGTAAAACCCAAGTCTGGAGATCATCCGAAAGATTCCGGCCTTTGGCAAGAGGGCAGCCGGATTTTAACCCCGCTCTACGCCAAGAACCGCCGGATGCTGGCGTTGATTCAGATTGAGAAACCGTCGGCTGGCAGGGTTCCCGATAAAAAGAAAATCCGGTCATTGGAAGCTTTTGCCAACACCGCAGTGCTGGCCATCGAAAACGCCACTCTGTATCTGGATGCCCAGAATCGAATTACCGAGCTTTCGGTGCTTTATGAGATCGGCACCATCATCTCCTCGGTGCTGGAAAAGCACCAGCTGCTGGAAAGCGTGGTCAACCTGATTAGAGAAAAACTTCATTACCTGAAAGTGGCCATTTTTGAAGTGGAGCCCATCACCGGCAGCCTGTTCGTTGGCGGACAGAGCGGATACGAGCAAGAGTTGGAGCAGGTCCATTTTACGGTGGGCGGCAACAGCGTGGTGGGGTGGGTGGCGGAAAAAGGGCAGCCCCTGATAATTCCGGATGTTCGTCAGGAACCGCTCTATGTGGTCGGTGATCAACGGGTGCTTTCGGAGATAGCCATTCCCATCAAACGCGAGGAGCAGGTCCTGGGGGTGATGAGCATCGAGGACGATAAGTTGGACGCTTTCGACCAATCGGATGCTCAGCTTTTATCCACTTTGGCCAACCAGGTGGCAGTGGCCATGGATAACGCCCGGTTGTATGGCCAGGCACAACACCTCTATCAGGAAGCCCAGCGCAACGTTCGCGACCTTTCGGCCCTGCATAGCGTGGGCACCACAGTCAGCTCCACCCTGCAACTGCAGGATCTGCTGCAGCAGGTTTGCAGCATTCTTAAAGACACTTTCGGTTACGCCAAAATATCTATTCTGCTGACCGATTTCCTGCGGGATGAACTGGAACTGATGGTCAGCCTGGGGTATCCAGATAGCGTCAAGGAGACCGGCCGGAGGGTGAAGATAGGCAGCGAAGGTATCACCGGTAAAGCCGGTCTGACCGGAGAAGCAATAATCGTCAACGATGTCAGCAAGGAACCGTCTTATATCTGTATAGACCAATGCACAAGATCGGAGATGGCGGTTCCATTAAAACTCAAAGGCCGGATCATTGGTGTGATCAACGTAGAGAGTGATGCCATTGGGGATTTTGACCGGATAGACATGAATCTGTTGAACACTTTGGCCACCCAAATATCGGTGGCGGTGGAAAACGCCAGACTGTACCAGGAAACCGAGCAGCTGGCGGTAACCGATGGCCTGACCGGAGTGAACAATCATCGTTACTTCCAAAGCTTTTTTGAGCGGGAGCTCAACCGGGCCAAACGTTACAATCATCCGTTGGCTTTGATTATGCTGGATATCGACCACTTCAAAAAATTCAACGACAAATTCGGCCATCCGGTGGGAGACCTGGTGCTTAAAACAGTGACCGAGATACTCAAACAGCAGGCCCGGGAGGTGGATCTGGTGGCCCGTTATGGGGGTGAGGAGTTTATGTTGGTGCTTCCCGAAACCGGGAAAAAAGAAGCGGTGATGCTGGCCGAACGGATCAGGCTGGCGGTTAAAAAATATCCACTGACGGATGCTCAGAACAAGCCGCTGCCCAATATCACGGTTAGCCTAGGAGTCTCCAGTTATCCGGAGAACGGCTCGGAGAAGGAGGAGATGATTGACTATGTGGACAAATGTCTTTATAAGGCCAAAGCCGGCGGCCGCGATCTGGTAAAGCATTAGACAGCAATGGGAACTATTATATCCGCCGGCTCCGTCGTTCATAGCCGCCTGTAATTAGTGCTTACTATGGCGCCGGACGATTCCCGTAGATTTTAATCATGCTTCATTTTTCATTAAAATCATGAGATGTCAGCACCATCAGGGGGCAGACGAAATCGAAACCAAAATAATGGAATGCAGCCAGTTCTCCGAGGGAACAGGATACATATTTGAATTAGCGGTTCCCGGTCAAGAGCTGGCACACAAATTATAGGTTCCCTTGGATGCGATATTTAAAAATAAGGATATAACTCAATGGCTTCGTTCATCAAGCCTCATTCCCGCTGGTCTCAGGTGTGGCGGGCGTATCTTTTTATAGGGGCCTTGCTGCTGGTGGCGGTATCGCTGGTCTACACGGTGGGGCTGATCAAAAGGCTGGAATCCGAGCCCCGGATCATGTCCCGGGTATTTGCCCGGTTCTGCATGACCGCTGCCCTGCCTGCGCCAGCCGGAGAATCGCCCGAGACCGGTATAATATTTGAAGAAGTCATCCAGAACATCAATTTCCCGGTGGTGGTAACCGACCGCCAGGGCCTGCCCATCGCCTGGCGGGGGATTGATGTCAAAGGAACGGAGTTTGACCAGCAGGTCATTCCCCTTGAAGTGGCCGAACGCTGGGAGAAACTGACGCCCGAAGAGCCGTTCTATCAACTAAAAACGGCCATCGGAGAACTGGATCACCAGAACCAGCCGATCACCATGACCCTGGGGCAGGACACCAGCAATGTGGTCACCGTCCATTACGGCCAGCCAAGCGTGTTACGGGAACTGCGGTTCATCCCCATCATCCAGTTAGTGTTGGTGGCCCTTTTTGTCTGGATCGGTTTCATAGGCTTCCGTACCATCAAGATCAACGAAGAGAGGGCGGTGTGGGTGGGCCTGGCCAAGGAAGCGGCCCATCAACTGGGCACGCCCATCTCCTCGCTTATGGGGTGGCTGACCCTGCTCAAAGACGGAGGACATCCGCCAACCGATGTGGTACCCGAGATGGAAAAGGATCTGGCCCACCTTAACCGGGTACTGGCCCGTTTCAACCAGATCGGCTCCACTCCCAAACTGCAGACGGTGGAAGTCACCAAGTTGACCACCGAAGCGGTGGATTATTTCCGGCGCCGGGTGGCCAACATGGGCAAGGATATTTCATTTGAGGAAGATTATCAGCAGATCTGTGAAGTAGCTTTAAACGCTGAGCTTTTCTTGTGGGCGGTGGAAAACCTGATCAAGAATGCCATCGATGCCATTGATAGTCCGGGCGGCCTGATCAAGATCAAGGTCAGCCGCAACGGCCCAAAACTGGAGATCATAGTGGAGGACAATGGCCGGGGGATCAATCCCAAGAACCAACCCAAAATATTCCGGCCGGGGTTCACCACCAAGTCGGTGGGCTGGGGGCTGGGCCTTTCCCTGGTCAAAAGGATCATCGAGGATTACCACGGGGGAAGGATCAAACTGCTGTTCAGCCGGCCCGGTATCGGCACTGCTTTTATCATAAATCTGCCCCTGCCTTCCAAATCAAAATCACTTTAAGGACAATAGTGGAAAGACCATATAAAATACTTTGGGTGGACGATGAAATTGAACTGTTGAAGTCACAGATCCTCCTGCTTCAGAACAAGGGCTTTATCGTTATCCCGGCAGCTTCGGGCGAGGAAGCGCTGATCCGGGTCAAGGAAACTGATATTGACCTGGTGCTGCTGGACGAGATGATGCCCGGAATGGACGGTTTGGCCACATTAGCCGCCTTACGCCAGCTGAGTCCCGAGCTTCCGGCCATCATGGCCACCAAGAACGAGAAGGAGGAACTGGTGGAACAGGCCCTGGGCCATAAGATCGATGACTTTTTGCTGAAGCCGTTGAACCCGGCCCAGGTGCTGGCCTCCTGCCGGAGGGTGCTGGAATCCCGCCATTTGGTGGAGGGGCAGGCCAGCAGGGAATACCTGTCCCAGCTGAACAGCCTGCGGAATTTTGATTATCCCTCGCTGGACTGGCAGGGCTGGTGCCACCACTACCAGATGCTGACCGAATGGGACCTGCGGTTGTCAGAACTGCCAGACCAGGGACTGCACCAGAGCCACGAGGACATCACCAGGGAGGCCAACCTGGAATTCGGGCGGTTCATAGAAGAGAATTACATCCATTGGATGCACGGCGCTTCCCGCCCGATACTTTCCCCCGACCTGGTGGAACGGTACCTGTTGCCGACCCTGAAAAACAACCAAAAATGCCTGCTGCTGGTGTTGGATTGCATGAGGCTGGATCAGTGGTTGCTGCTGGAGCCCTACTTAAAGGAGTGGTTCGACATCAAGCGGGAGCATTATTATTCCATCCTGCCCACCGCCACGCCATACTCCCGTAACGCCATCTTCAGCGGTTTGTATCCCTCGCAGCTGGCCCGGAACTATCCCCAGTACTGGGAAAAAGGAGGTCACGCCGGCGAAGCCAGCCTGAACCGCCACGAGCATCAGCTTTTGGAACTGCAACTGCAACGGCTGAAGGTACCCCATCCGTCGGATTTCCGCTATTCCAAGATATACAACATTGACGAAGGCCGTGAACTGAAGAAGGTCTTCGGCTCCTGGCAGAATGTTGCGCTGGCGGCGGTAGTGGTCAACTTCATGGATATCCTGGTCCATTCCCGGGCCGAGTCGCTGGTGCTGCAGGAGATCGCCCCGGACGAAAGGGCCTTCCGTTCCCTGACCCGCACCTGGTTCGCCAATTCCGACGTGCTGAACATCCTGCAGCAGGCGGCCAGGCAAAAAAGGCAGGTGATAGTGACCACCGACCACGGATCGCTACAGGGCCGGCGGGCCACCATCATCCAGGCCGGACGGGATACCAGCGCCAACCTTCGCTACAAGTCCGGCACCAACATATCCTGCGATCCCCGTCAGGTGCTGTGGATCAAGAAACCGCTGGAATACATGCTGCCAGAGGATTTTACCGGCCTGCAATACCTGGTGGCCAAGGAGGATTATTATCTGGTCTATCCCACCAAGTATGAAGAATACCGCAAGCGTTATGAAGGGACCTTTCAGCACGGCGGAATTTCGATGGAGGAGATGATCCTGCCGGTGTGCCGGTTGACCCCGAAGTGATTTCCGCCGAATAAATCAAAAAATGCATTTGATACATCTTCCATTCAATATAACCACCAGCTCCGCCGAACAGACCCAATCCTTCGGACATACGCTGGCCTCCCGTTTATTGCCCGGGGATGTGATCTGCCTGTGGGGCGACCTGGGCACCGGCAAGACCACCCTGACCCAGGGCATCTGCCGGGGTCTGCAGTCAAAGGAGATGGCGGTCAGTCCCAGTTACGGTCTGATCCACGAGTACCAGGGGATCTGCGATATCTATCACCTGGACCTGTACCGGCTGGAAAACTCAGCCCAGGCCGAAGAGATCGGCGTCACGGAATATCTTTACGGCCGGGGGATCTCCATCCTGGAATGGCCGGAGCGGATCCGCGATATCCTGCCGGAAAGCCGGCTGGATATTCATCTGACCAGGCTGGACCAGCAGACCCGGAAAATTGAGATCAAAACATCAGGAAATAACTGGAATGACAGGTTTAATAATTGACACCAGCGGTCCCTGGCTGAACATGGCCGTATGCCGGGAGGATGATATTTTGGCCTCGGTATCACAGGATGCGGGCAACCAGCAGGCCGAGAGACTTCCTTTTGAACTGGGCAACATCCTGGCCAAGGCAAAGGTGAAGCTGTCTGAAGCAGACTGGCTGGCGGTAACGGCGGGGCCGGGCTCTTTTACCGGCCTGCGGGTGGGGGTATCATTTGCCCAGGGTCTGGCCATGGGCTCCGGCATCAGGCTTTTGCCGCTCAACACGCTGGATGCCATGGCCTGTCTGCCGGAGGGTTTTTCCGGAGAATTGTCTCCGATGATGGACGCCAAAAAGGGACAGGTCTACACGGCCTTATACCGGTCAGAAAACGGGACCAGCCATCCGGTCTCTTCATATCAGGTGCTGGAACCCCAAGCCTGGCTTTCCCGGCTGGCTCCCCGGACAAAAGTATTCGGCAGCGGAGCTTATGCCTACCGGGAGATGATATCACAGTCATACCCGGAACTGATGATGGATGAAGCATATATCAACGGCCCGGAGATCAGCGGCCTGGTCAGGCTGGCCTTAAAAAACCTCAATCAAAACAAATTTGTACCGGCCGAAGAGCTGGATGCGTTTTACATACGCCCCTCTGATGCCGTGGTCAAACTGAATGCCTGAGATCAAGGTAGACCTTGAGAGAATGACGGAAGGCCATCTGTCCCAAGTATTGGCCATAGAGCAGGCCAGCTTTTCCGATCCCTGGAGCGAAGTGATGTTCCGGCAGGAACTGGAGGATGACCCGGGAAAGTACCCCGTTGTCCTGACCATGAATTCCCAGGTGATCGGCTACGGCCTGGGCTGGATCGTGCTGGACGAGTTTCATCTGGGCAACCTGGCGGTCCGGCCGGACCTGAAGGGGCGGGGGTACGGAAGCCTGATACTGGAGCGCATGCTCAAGCTGGTTAAGAGCAAGGGCTGCCGGACGGCATCGCTGGAGGTCAGGGCCTCGAACCATACCGCCATTAACCTGTATCATAAATACAATTTCAAAGAGATCGCCGTTCGCAAGAAGTATTATCAGGATGAGGATGCCCTGGTGCTGCTGGCCCGGCTGGATGAGGAAAAAGCATGCTGAAAAAGGGGGATATCATTGAACTGGGACTGGACAGCATGGCTTGCGGCGGGGATGCGGTAGGACGGCACCTGGGACAAACCGTATTCGTGCCTTACGGGCTGCCCGGCGACCAAGTGAAGGTCCGGGTGTTCGACGCCCACCAGAAATACTGCCGGGCCGTGATAATGTCCATCGTCAGCCCCGGCCCCCAGCGGATCAAGCCGGCCTGCCAGTATTTCGGGGACTGCGGCAGCTGCCAGTGGCAGATGATTGATCATCCCCGCCAGCTGGAGCACAAAAAAACAATTCTGGAACAGACCCTGGCCAGGATCGGCGGCATCAAGGATGCCGGGATCGAAGTCCTGGCAGAAGGCTCCCCCTGGCATTACCGCAACAAGGCCCAGTATCCGGTGTCCCAGTCCAAAGGGAAACTGGTCATCGGTTATTACCGGCAGGGCAGCCACCAGGTGGTTCCGATCGAAGAATGTCCCATCATCCAGCCCGGTTTAAACCGGGTGTTCCAGCAAGCCAGGGACATCCTGTTGACCGCAAAGGTGCCGGGATATGATGAACTGACCAACAATGGGATATTGAGGCACTTGATCCTTCGTTACGGACAGTATCAGGATAAGATATCCCTGACCCTGGTCTGCACCAAGGACAAGATACATCCGGAAGTGATAGACTCATTGTCCGCCATTCCCGGGGTCGGTTCGGTATGGCTGAACCTGAATGCCGAGCCGGGCAACACCATCCTGGGGAGAAAATGGAAACTGTTGTCCGGGGAAAACCAGATGGAGGAAGAACTGGACGGGATCAGGTACAAGCTTTCGGCCGGATCTTTCTGGCAGGTGAACCAGCTGACGGCCGGAGTGCTGTACCGCCGGATAAAAGATGAACTGCAGTTGACCAGCCGGCAGCAGGCGGTTGACCTTTATTGCGGGGCCGGAGCCATCTCCCTGCAACTGGCTTCATCGTCCGGCAAGGTGCTGGGAATAGAGTCTTCGACCCAGGCGGTGGATGACGCCAGGGACAGCGCCAAAATGAACGGGATCACCAATGCCGAGTTCATGGCCGGCCCGGCCGAAGTGCTTTTGGAAAAAGTGCAGCAGGCCGACGCGGTGGTCTGCGATCCGCCCCGCAGCGGTCTGAAGCCGGAAGTGATCCGGGAACTGACCAGGCTAAAACCTCAAAAGATAGCTTATCTTTCCTGCGATCCGGCCACTTTGGCCCGGGACCTGAAAGAGATCATGAAATCGGATTACCGGATATCAGGCCTTTATACCGCCGATATGTTCCCCCAGACCTATCACATAGAAACTCTGGCTTTATTGCAAAGGAAATAAATGAAAACCGGGAATAAAAAAACGCCGCCCAGCGGCCTATTATTTTGGCCGGGGTGGCTGTTATTGCTGAGCCTGTCGGGCTGCTATTCCTTTCACAGCGGCCGACTGCCTTTCAAGACCATCGGGGTACCGGTGGCCTCCAATGCCACCGGGGATTACCGGCTGCCGGACCTGATCACCAAGTCGGTGATGACCGCCATCACCAGGGACGGCTCGGTGAAGCTGGCTGAACCAGAGAAATCAGAAGGGGTGATGGCCATAGAGATCAAAAGCTACAGCCGGGATCCCCTCAAATACAGCGCTCAGGAAGTGGTCTCGGAATACAAGATCACCATCACGGCGGCGGTGACCGTTAAAAACGACCAAGGCAAGGTCCTCTGGGAGAACCTTGCCTTAAGCGTCTGGAGCACCTATCTTCCTGATCAGGAAGAAGAAAGCGCGGGGATCGGGAAAGCCTCGGACAAGCTGGCCGAGGAAATAGTAAGGCAGGCCTTTGAGAATTGGTGAAGGATTACTGGGTGGGGAAAAAAAGGATCCGGTGGTTGTCGCAGTCCACAATATAGAGGTTTCCGCTTTCATCTAAAATAATTCCCTGGGGGTTATAAAACTGGCCTTCTCCGCTGCCGCTGTTGCCGCCGGTGCTTTGAAAAACGCCATCCAGAGAAAATTCCTGAAAACGGTCATTGCCGGAATCGGTGACGAATATCTGTCCGTTGGAGCTCATGGCTATCCCGGAGGGAGAATCAAACTCTCCTGTATCCTCACCGTAGGACCCCCAGCTGGAAAGATATTCGCCTTGGGGCGAAAAGACGCAAATCCGGTTATTACCGGTGTCAACCACATAAAGACGGCCTTCGCCGTCAAAGACCAGGCCCCGGGGTTTGCGCAGCTGGCCTGGCTGGCTGCCGGACCGGCCGATGGTTTCCAATATCATCCCGTCTGAGTTCAAGATGTAGATCATGTCCTGCGATTGGTCGCTGAGATAGATGTTGCCGTTGGCGGCAATGACGATCCCATAGCAGCGGGATGAGTCCGGCAGGGGCAGCTGGTACAACTGGATGCCTTCCTGGTCGGACACCAGTATCCGGCGGTTGCCGCTGTCCACGGTGTAGATGTTGCCGTCAGGAGCAATGGTCAGCGAAACAGGGTCGTCAAAATCGGCCGAGTCCTGTCCAAAACGGCCCCAGCTTTGCAGAGGCTCAAGCTCGGGGCTGAATTTTTGGACCCGGTCATTTCCCAGCTCCGTTACATAGATGTGGCCCTGTCCGTCCAGCGCCACCCCGGCAGGGAAGGAATACTCGCCGGGGTTGTCCCCGAAATCGGCCCGGGCCCAGATCGGCAGCAACAACAGCAGGGCCAGATAATATTTGATTAATTTATTCATCACCACCAAGCATAAATTAAAATCATTGTTTTGTCAAGTACCAATTTAAAATACGCCGAGGTGGCCCTGCCGCTGCCTGGCAGCCGTCCATTTACTTATGAGATCCCGGAGAAAATGGGGGGCAGCCTTTGCCCGGGGATGCGGGTGCGGGTGCCTTTGGGAAGCCGGGAGATGATGGGTTATGTGGTGGCCTTGTCCGAAACCACCGGCCACAAAACCAAAGCCATACTGGAAGCTCCTGATCAGGAGCCGGTATTAAGCAAAGGCCTACTGGAACTCACCGGCTGGGCCGCTTCCTATTACGGCTGTGCCTGGGGAGAGGCTATCAGGGCCGCCCTGCCTCCGGGACTGGATGCCAGGCAAAAGGCGCTGATCTCCGTCAGGGAAGGGGCAGTGAATGATAATGATGATCCGGAAGGCGCGGCACTGTTACTACTACTGGAGGAGCGGGGGGAGAGCGCAGAATATTTTCTTTTTCAGCGTTTTGGCACCGGCATCAAATCGGTGATCAACCGGCTGATAGCAAAAGGATCTTTGGAAAGAAGGCTAGCCTGGCAAAAGCAGGTTACAATCAAACAACAAAGGTGGCTGGTTTTCAATTGCCTAGCAGAACTCCCGGCCCGGGCGCTTAAACAGAGATCATTGCTGGAAAAACTAAGCCGGGAAAAGGAAATCCCCCCGGCCGAGCTTTTAACGGACCAGTCTTCCGCCGTTGCTTTGGTGAAAAAGGGTCTGGCCCGCTGGGAGAGCCGCCAGTCGGTCAGGCTGCCTCGGACCGATTACGCCGAAACAGCCAAAGCCGAACCGGTCTTGACCGGGGAACAATCCCAGGCCCTGGAAATGATAAGCCGTGACCTGGAACAAAAAAGATTCAGGGTGAACCTGATCCACGGCGTCACCGGAAGCGGCAAGACCGAGCTCTACCTTCAGGCCGCCCGGCAGGCTGTCAAGCTGGGGCGCTCGGTGCTGATACTGGTGCCGGAGATAGGACTGACCTCCCAGATGATATCCCGGGCCCAGTCCAAGCTGGGGCAGGTGGCCCTGTGGCACAGCGGGATGAGCCAGGGCGAAAGACTGGATGCCTGGGAAATGTTAAGGCAGGGGAAAGTGCGGGTGGTGGTGGGGACCCGTTCGGCGGTCTTCGCCCCTTTGCCGGACCTGGGACTGATAGTGGTGGACGAGGAGCACGATCCTTCATACAAGCAATCAGACGCCCGGCCGTATTATCACGCCAGGGACCTGGCCATTGTCAGGGCCAAGGCCGAAGGGGCATCGGTGATACTGGGCTCGGCCACCCCCTCGGTGGAAAGCTATCATAAGGCCGAAGCCGGCAAATTCCGGCTGTTCCGTTGGGAAAAGAGGGCGGGAAATTCAAAGCTGCCCCGGGTGGTGCTGGTGGACCTGAAATCCCAGTTATCCGGGCCGGGCCTGATCTCGGCCCCGCTGGAACAGGCCATCTCAGAAGCTTTGGGACAAAACAGCCAGGTAATGCTGCTTTTGAACCGGAGGGGTTTTGCCCCCTATGTCCAATGCCGGCGCTGCGGTCAGATAGTCAGCTGCCCCAACTGCAGCATCAGCCTGACCTATCATCTTAAGGGCCCCAAAATGCTCTGCCATTATTGCGGATATTCCCGCAAACCATTGGATGCCTGTCCGGCCTGCCATTCCGGCGATTTTGTTTTCAACGCCAAGGGGGTCCAGGGGCTGGAAGAGGAGCTCGGGGAAAAGTTCCCCAAAGCCGGAGTGCTGCGGATGGACGCCGATACCACCGGGCGCAAGGGGGCGCACCAGCGTTTGCTGCAGAGCTTCTACAATAAGGAAGCCATGATCCTGCTGGGAACCCAGATGATCGCCAAGGGGCATGATTTTCCGGGGGTCTCGCTGGTGGGCATCATCAATGTGGATGACATTCTGGGCCTGCCCGATTTCAGGTCGCAGGAACGGGCCTTCCAACTGGTATCCCAGATGTCCGGGAGGGCCGGACGGGGGGACCATCCGGGGCTGGTGATTGTTCAAACCAGGCTCCCCGATAACCCGGTGATGGCCTGGGCCAAAGATCACGATTACCAGGGCTTTTGGAAACAGGAGATCAATGACAGGATGGAACACAGTTATCCGCCGTTCTCACATCTGGCCCTAATAACGATCTCAGCCGGCCAGGAACAGCCCGGGGCGAGCTTTGCCGGGGTGTTCGCTCAAAAGGCGCAAGAAGTCAAAGGGGAAGCTGAACTGCTAGGCCCGGTCCCTTCCCCAGTGTTCCGCCTTAAAGGAAGGTACCGTTGGCAGCTTTTGATTAAGGCTTCCCGGCCATCGGTTCTGCAGTCTGCGATAAGAAGCTTGGACCTCCCTCTGCCTCCGGGGGTCAAAACCATCGTGGAGATTGACCCGGTGTCGTTATTTTAAAATAGTTAAAATATTTTAAAAAAAGTCTTGACGGCAAATGGCGTAAATGCTATACTAATAGCGTTAATGAAAAACAACAGTTCTAATTTTATAAAGCGAAAGGAGGGATATCAGTAATGAATAAATCGGAGTTAATCGAGATTGTTGCAAAAGAAACTTGCACCAAGGTTGAGGCAGCCAAAGCGGTCAACGGTGTGTTTGATGCCATTGCCAAAGCTTTGAAGAAAGGCGACACGGTTACTTTGGTGGGATTCGGTACCTTCTCGGTCAAGAAAAGAAAGGCCAGAATCGGACGCAATCCCCAGACCGGCAAAGAGATCAAGATTGCCGCCAAGAAGGTCCCGGCTTTCAAGGCCGGCAAAGAACTAAAGGACACAGTGAGATAATCTCTCCAAAACAAAAAACCCTCCCGCCTTGGCGGGAGGGTTTTTTGTTTTTATGCCGTGCCAGCGGAGGTATTCTATTTCATCAATTTCTTGGTGATGATGACAGAAACCAGCGTCAAAACCAGCAGGGACATTACCACTATGATTATAACACTGACGAATTGTTTGGCCTGAACGCCGAAAGAATATTCCCAGACAAAACAGCAGGGCGTACCACAGGGCGATCCCGGGCAGGCCGTAAAGCAAAACCTTTTTAAAACTGTAGCCGGTCAACCCGGCGATCAAAAAGCCGAAGGAACGGCCGCCCGTTACGGCCCGGTTCAAGGCCAGGATCAGGTTCCCATACTTAGCAAAATGGCCTTCCATCAACAGCAGCCTTGAGGGCGAAAGAAAAGGGCGGGGCTTGGCCAGAAAATAGTCCCGGCCTTTTTTGATTCCGATCCAATAAACCAGCAAGGCTCCCAAAGAACCTCCCAAAAACGCCGCCAGGAACCCGGGAAACCAGTGCAACTGGCCTTGGCCCGCCAGTATGGCGCAAAAGATGACCACTACATCGCTGGGGGCCGGGGGAAAAATGCCTTCAAGAAAGGTGGCCGTAAATATGGTCAGGTAAGCCCACCAGCCGCCTTGGGAGGCCAGAGTATTGGCCAATTGTTCCATGCTCATTTAATGGTCTCCAGCAGACAGACTGCCTGGGCCCAGATGCCACGGCCTTTTCCAATATCGCCTAAACCTTCATTGGTGGTGGCTTTTACCGAGACTTGGGATTCCTTTATCTTAAGCGCTGATGCAATATTTTTGCGCATGGCTGTGATGTGGGGAGCCAGTTTGGGCGCTTCGGCCGCGACCATACAGTCTATGTTATTAATGATATACCCTGACTTTTGGATAAGTTTTAAAACATCCTGCAATAATATCAGGCTGGAAATGTCTTTATACCGTTTGTTGGTGTCCGGAAAATGCTGCCCGATGTCGCCCAAGGCCGCCGCTCCCAGCAGGCTGTCGGCTATGGCATGGCACAAAACGTCGGCGTCGGAATGCCCCAAAAGCCCCTTGGGGTAAGGGATAGTTACCCCGCCCATGACCAGGCGGCGGCCTTTGACCAGCCGGTGGATGTCGTAACCCAGTCCTATTCTTATTATTTCTTTTTTAGCAGCCATGAAGCGATCTCCAGGTCAATGGTGGTTGTTACTTTAATATTATTGCCGTCTCCGGGGACGATATGGACTTTTTCTTTGATCATTTCCACCAGCTGACTGTCGTCGGTGGCGGGGATATTCTTCCGGTTGAAATGGGATCTTTGCAGAACCGACATTTTAAATCCTTGGGGGGTCTGGGCCCGCCATAATTGGGAGCGGTCCACCGTGCCGGTGATCCTGCCGCCGCTGGCTTTCTTGATGGTGTCGGTGACCGGGGCGGCCAGGATGGCGGCCCCGTGCTTTTCGGCGGCCCGGGCCACGGCGGTGATCTGCTCCGCCCGGATCAGGGGCCGGGCGGCGTCGTGGATCAAAATGACCCTGGCATCAGGTGAAACCATGTTCAACCCGGCCCTGACGGAGTCCAGCCGTTCATTGCCGCCGGATACGATGGCCGAAAGTTTAGGGTATTTATCAAAATACTTAATTCCATTTATCTGGTAGGAAGGGGGCTTTACCAGAATGACTTCGTCAACGGTTTTGCAGCCCTGGCAGGCCTGCAGCGAGTATTCCAGCATGGGACGTCCGTTGATCTTAACGAAAGCCTTGGGGGTTTTGGCTCCCAGCCGCACTCCGCTGCCGGCCGCCACTATGATGACCGATACAAAGGACATTTAGATGTGATCTCCGTTTCTTTTAGTCAGGTACAGGATGTCGTTGTGGATCTTATATCCCATCTTCTTGGCCAGCTTCAGCGAAGCGGCGTTGTATTCGTGGATCAGCAGGCCGAATATCTTGATGCCGTGCTTTCTTAAAGCCTTTTCCCCGGCCACGGTCAGTTTTTTAGCCAGGCCTTGGCGGCGGTAATCGGGATCCACCGCGATCCGGTTCAGCCAGCCCTTGCGCCCGTCGTGGGAGGCGATGATGGTGCCGACCATCATGTCCTGCTCAAATGCCCCGATGAAAAACCCGGGGTTGCAGGCCATCTCTTTGGCAATATGGGCCCGGCTGTCGCGGCCTTTGGGCTTGGCGGGCAGTTTGGCCCGGTCCCAGAGCCTTATCAGCTCGGGATAGTCTTTGATGGTGAGCTTTCGGATCTTCATAAATATCCTTTCAGCAACCGCCAAGGCGCAAAGGACGCCAAGGGGCCTTTAATTAAGATCTTAGCGGACTTCGCGTCTTCGCGTTAAAAATAAGGTATGCAATAAACATTGCCGTCAGCAGGGATCATGTTATCAGCGCCTGCAGGGCTTCGGACAGAAAGCGGACCTCGATCAGCTGGATCTTGGAATTTCCGGCGGTCCGCTGGTTATGGGCCGGGATGATCATCCTTTTGAAACCCAGCTTCTGGGCTTCGTTGATCCTTTTGTCCAGCTGGCTGACGCTCCGGATCTCGCCGCCCAGTCCTATCTCGCCGACCACCGCGGTATCGGGGTCGGCGTTCCTGTTCTTGAAGGCCGAGGCCACGGCGGCGGCTATCCCCAGGTCCACGGCCGGTTCCTCAAGCTTCAAACCACCGGCGATGTTGGCAAAGACGTCGTGCATGCCCAGGTTCAGCCCGGCCCGGCGCTCCAGCACCGCCAGCAGCATCGACAATCTGCGGTGGTTGAAGCCGGTGGGGACCCTTTGGGGATTGCCGTAGGAGGCCGGTGACACCAGGGCCTGGATCTCCACCAGCAGGGGGCGGGTGCCCTCCAGCGAACAGACCACGGTGGATCCCGGTATCTCCCGGGTGCGCTCCGACAGAAAGACTTTTGAGGGATTGGAAACTTCCACCATCCCGGCTTCCTGCATCTCAAAGACCCCGATCTCGTTGGTGGAGCCGAAGCGGTTCTTGACCGAGCGCAGGATCCGGTAGGCGTGGTGCCGCTCGCCCTCCAGATAGAGCACGGTGTCCACCATGTGCTCCAGGGTGCGGGGCCCGGCGATGACGCCTTCCTTGGTGACATGGCCGATCAAAATTGTGGCCACGTTACCGGTCTTAGCCAGCCTCATCAGCTCGGCCCCGCATTCCCGGACCTGTCCCACCGATCCGGGAGCCGATTCCAGGTCGGTCCGGTAGATGGTCTGGATGGAGTCCATCACCAAAATATCGGGGGAGAGCTTGTGCACCGTTTCCAGCACGTTCTCCAGAACGGTCTCGGATAACAATAACAAATTATTCGAGTTAACCTGCAAACGCTGGGCCCTAAGCTTGATCTGGGCCAAAGATTCCTCGCCGGAGACATAAAGCACTTTTTGGCCAGAAGCGGCCAGCTTGTCCACCAATTGCAGGGTCAGGGTGGACTTGCCGATGCCGGGATCGCCGCCGATCAGGGTCAGCGAGCCCGATACCAGCCCTCCGCCGGTGACCCGGTCGAATTCGGAGATGCCGGAGAGCAGGCGCTGGTCGTCCTTCAGCTCGATCTGACTCAGGGTCTGGGGGATTGAAGGGGCCAGCTGCCGGGAAGCCTTGTTCTTGGCAGGCCTAAGGTCGGCCCGCTTGAGCTCCTCCACAAAGGTGTTCCAGCCCTGGCAGGACGGGCACTTGCCGATCCATTTGGAGCTTTCGAAGCCGCAGGACTGGCAGACGAAGTTGGTTTTGGGGAGGAGTTTATTTTTCATCTATCGCGTTTCTTTCATAGCCCAGGCCTTAAGGCCTGGGCTATGAATTGATTGAGGGGTCACAGATCTGAGAGGCTCTTTAGCTTGGCCAAACCGTTAAGGGTAAAATAGGAACCGGGGTCTTCAGTCCCGCCGGTATTCACGGCCATGTCTGGTGCTTTATCATCCAAACGGCTCAGGCGGTATTGTATGGCTTCGTAATTGACGGACCGCGGCTTTATCCCGGCTTTTAGCAGCCGCCGGCGCAGATCGTAATATATCCGGTCAGGGCTGGCCAGTCCCTGGTCATAACCATTGACCCGGTAGAAGTCGCCTTTGAACAAGGAAAAATCGGGATCGTTGTCAAGCGGTTTGCCCTTGGCCCTGCCGGGAAGGGAAATATTTGACAGCCGGTTTTTAAAAGGGCTGTAGCAACCGTATTTTACTGTGGAGGGATCGCATTGCCCCTGCCAGGAATTATCATTTTCCAAGGACCTGGAGGTTACAGCTTCATTGGTCAATTTATTTACAGCGTCTTCGCTTAATACAACCGGGTTGCCCCATAAAAAAGCGCCTGGTTTGCGCCGGGCATGGTGGCGTTCAATGAAACGGTGGTGGAGTATCCGGTCCCCGTTAAGAAAGATCAGATAGTCTCCGCGCGCCATTCTGGCCGCCTGGTTGGCCAGGGCTCCCGCATTACTGCCGGGGATGCCGGGAACGGCTTGGACAGGGTGTTTGAACGATCCGCGGTACTGATCGGCCACGCTTTGATATCCCGGTCCTGCTCCGTCGCTGAAATAAATGATCTCAAAATCCTGTTCAGATTGACCCTTCAGGCTCAGCAGGGTCTTTTCAAAATAACCGGGCCGGTCTTTGGCGGCAATTATGACCGATACCAGGGGGCGCCTCAAATAATACAGGTCGGGGGCCGTGTAATGCTCGGCCACGTCAGCCAGTCTGTTCCAGGATTCAACCTGTTTGTCTTTGACCCTGGTGGTGGCCTTGATAAAGTGATGGATGAAAACATCGCCTGCCACCGCCGAGGCCTGCACCCGGCCGGTCTCGACCTGGCTCTTGCCGGAACGGATCAGCAGGTCGTAGTCGGCCGAGCTGACCTGCTCATTCCACCTGCCGATGATCTCAAAAAACCGCCGGTTGGTTAGTATGGCGTTCCCGGCAATACCGGGATAGATGAAGCGTTTGAATTTAAGCGCCCGTTTGGCCGTGAATCTCTCCCAATCTCCATACATGGCTCGGATAAGGCTTTCCAGGTCTTTTTGAGAGTAGTTCAAACCTAAATGCGTTTTGAAACGCTGGATCAGATTTACTCGCCGCCATTTCCGCATATAGGCTTTGGTGGCCTTGGCGGTCTCCATGTTCTCGATCCCCACCGGGGAGATGATGTCCAAGCCGTATTGTTCCAGGTAATCGATCAGTTTTTTATCCCAGTGTTTTGACAGATACAGGTCGTTGTTCAGAAAGGCCAGATACTGGCCGGTGGATACGTCCAGGCCCATGTTCTGCGCCTTGGAGTAGGCCACGTTTTCCCGGTTGTCGATGACTATGGCTTTATGATCTTTAAAGTAATTGCCGGAGCCGTCGGTGGAATTGTTGTTTATGATGATCAGCTCAAAAGGGTGGTAGGTGTTTTTTATGAGCGATTCATAAAACAGTTTGTTGTATTCCAGTTGATCGTGTATAGCCGTGATGATGGACAATTTCATCTTGTTTTTCTCTGAATACCTATTATTTGTAGCCCAGGCTTCATTCTCAGGGCTTGGAAAAGTTCCCCCTCCACAATGGAGGGGGTTAGGGGGCGGTCAAAAAGCACAGTTTCCTAAGCATCTTCAGCATCGGCAGATTATCCTCTTCCACCTCTGTCCGGATCTCGGTCACCCCCAGAGATGCCAGCATTTGTATGCGATGCTTGGTAAGTTCCTCTCCGTAGCCCCGGCGGGCCAAGGCTTTTGGAACCCCCAGGGTGTCTATGAATCCCATCAATTGGCCGTCCTGTTCTTTGGTCCTGATCTGTCCGGCGGCCACGGGGATATCCTTATCGTAAAGGACCAGGCAATTTTCCCGGGTATACCAGCCTTCAGTGATATCAAGCTCAAAGTCTTCGTGGTTGGTGATCTTTGGTGGGATCCTGTCGGGCGGATTAAAAGCATCGTCAGTGACTTTGAGAAAATCATTTTCTACCGCTTCACTTGTGGCTGTTTTGATAGTGAAGTCAGGGTAACATAGTTTGTATTCGGGGAAGGGGCGCTTGAGTGTAAAGTAGATGTAGGGTTTGGGCATTTTGGATATTTCCCTCAGGCATTACAGCTAAAATACGGTTATATTTAGAATATCTGCTCAATAGTTTGACAATCAGGATTGAAATTAAAAAAGCGAATGACTGAGGGAAGGAATATAACTGAAGAAAACAATAGCAGCATAACAATAAAACTACCGGCAATCAACCCCCTTAAGGGGAATAATTCTCCCATCCAACCACCAGCAGCAAAGGCCAACGGAGTGGTTCCCCCGGACATTATATCCAACAAACCAAAGACCTTACCCCGCATCTCACCAGGGATGGTGATCTGAATAACGGAGTTAAGCACTACGCCTAATATTGCCATAAACAGTCCAAAAACAACGGCCATAGCCATTATTAAAGGAATATTCATGACCAATGGAATGATAATAACAGCAATTGAACTAATGATACTGCAAAGGTAAAAAACAAGAAAACGATGGTTCGGTTTTATTGCAACAGTAGCAGAAATAGCATAGCCGGCAAGTTGTCCCCCGGTCATGGCCGCCATAAATATTCCCCACATTGCCGGTCCCAGGTTAGATGAGCGTTGGAATAAAGGCAAAAACAATACAATTCCTATCCCGACAAAAAAATTAAGGAAAATCAAAATCAAAAAAAGATATTGCAATCCCCGAAAATGACGAACGAAGACGAATCCTTCCTTAGCGTCATCCCAAAAATGGCTATTTTGTTTGGTATGTTTCACTGCTGGAATGCGTACAAACCAAATAGCAACGGCAGAAGCCAAAAAAGACAAACCATTTGTCAAAAACAAAAACGGTGCGCCTATCAGTTGGTAAAGAAATCCACCAAGAGCTGTAGAGAGAATCCCAGTTCCGGAAGAAGCAATGCTGAAGTTAGAATTAGCCTGAACAATTTTATCCTGGGGTACAATATCAGGCAGTGCAGAATTGAAGGCTGGCCGGAAAAAAGTGCTGGCGAGATTCTCAATTACTCCGGCTGCAAACACCATCCATATTTTGAGTATGCCTGCAAAAGCTGCCCAAGCTATTGAACATATGGTTATACCTCGGATTAAGTCCATCGAAAGCATCAATCGCCGTCGATCACTACGATCTACTATCACTCCAGCCAAAGGTGCAAGAAGAACTCCCATGCTTGAAGCAGCCATAAGCGTACCCATTAAACCGGTAGAACCTGTAGCCGTCAACACCCAAAACCCAAGTGCGATATCATATACTTTGTCTCCTATGGCCGAGAGTATCTGCCCCTGCCATAAAAGAAAGAAGTTGCGGTTCCACAACGCTGGTGTTTTTTGTCCGGCCATATAAATATATTTTGCTGGTGCTATGTTTAGTTCATAAGCAAACATTGTTTGACATCTAATAAAAAAACACCACCAGAGTAAAAGGTCAGAATATCTCCACTGTCAAATATTTCTTAGGATTGGCCTTGATATCCGCTATCAGATCCTGCAACTGCTTGTTGGTCTTTTTCAGGTCCTCGTACAATTCCTTATTGTTAACCAGTTGGCCGGCGGTGCCCTGGCCGGAGTTTATCTTATACGAAATGGAATCCAGGTTGGCGCTGGCCCGGGACAGGCTTTGGATGGTGCTGTCCAGCTTGGTCTTGTTGGGCGAGATCAGCTTGTTGACGTCCTGCACCGTCTGGGTAAGGGCCTGGCGGTTCTGGGAAGCCATCAGGCTAAGCTGCTGGGAGGCCTGGTTCAAATTCTTAAGGGTGGAGGAAACGTTTTTGATGTTCTCCGGAGTGGCCAGGTCGTTCTTCATCTTGCCTATCAGCTGGGCGGCCTCGTTGGCCAGGTAGCCCATCTTGACCATTGTCTCCATCAGGCCGGGGTTGCGGAAGCCGTCGTGGGTCAGGGAAATGTCGTAAGGCTGATCCAAAGAACCGGGGTAGATGGCGATCTGCTTGTCGCCCATCAGGCTGGCGTCGGTCAGCCAGAATTGGGCGTCCTTTTTCAGCTCCACATCGCTGTCCAGCATCAAAGTGGCGATGATGCCGGGCTTGGCCTTGTTAAGCACGATGTCCTTGACCTTGCCCTTGCTGAAGCCGGAGACGGTCACCGGGTCGCCGTTGCGCATGCCGCCGGCGTCCTCAAAGGCGATCTTTACCAAGTAGCTTTTCCGGCCTACGTCAATGCGGTTGAACCAGAGTAGGGCGGCTATCAGAAGGGTGATGGCGCTTAAGACCACTATGCCCACTATTATCTCATTTCGGCGATTGGACATATGAACCTCAATTTTATAATGAAAAATGCAAAAGGCAAAATGCAGAATTACTTTGTGGCTGAACTGTCGGGCAGGGCAGGACTTTCATCCTTCTTGAACTTCTTCTGCAGCCAGGTGTCAAACTCGAAATTCAGGATGCCTTTTCTGAAATGCAAAACCAGCTTGGCCGTGGCAAAGCCTATCGTTGCGCCGGCCAGGACGTCGGAGGGATAGTGCCTTCCCAAATACACTCTGGACAAGGCTATTCCCGTGGCCGCGGTGTAGCAGGGGATGGCTATCTTAGGATACTGGTGGGCAAAGACAGTGGCCAGGGCAAAGGCGCCGGTGGCGTGGCCGGAGGGGAAGGAGGAATTCGAGCGCTCGGTCTCGCCTTCCGGGCGCGGCCGGTTGACGGCGTTCTTCAAGCCGTAGGTAAGCAGGGCCGAGGCCAGGTCGGCGGTCAGGGCCAGCTTGGCGCTCTGCCGGGCCTTTTCCCCGCCGAACAGGCCCACCCCGGCGCAAATGGCTATTCCCACCGGGGCCTCGCCGGCGTTGGTCAATAGTTCCATCGGCTGGTCCAGCCAGTCCCTCTGCCAGCGGTCATGGATCTGGGTGTACAATCTTTGGTCTAAACTTTGGGCTGGACACTTTGGTATTACATAAAAAGCCAAAAGCAGGAAGTAAAAACTGATTGCTATTATTGATTTTTGACTTTTCATTTTTTATCTTTTAGAACTTGGTAAGATCCATGTGGCCCAAAGCTCCCAGCATGGTTACCGCCTTCAGTGGGCAAACCTCGAAGCACAGACCGCAGCCGATGCACTGGCCCCGGATCACCTTGTGGTGTTCATTCTTTTTGCCGGTGATACAGTCGGTGGGGCAGACCGCCTTGCACTGTCCGCAGCCATTGCACTGCAGTCCAATGAATGCGGTGGGCCTGATGGGTATCCGGTCGATATAGCTTTTGGGCGGACATTTTATGACGCAGATGGAGCAGGAACGGCAGCGCTGGTAATCTATTTTGGGCAGAGATCCCTCCCAGCTGATGGCGCCGTAAGGACAGGCTTCCAGGCAGTCCGCGCAGCTGGTGCAGCCGCTTTTGCAAATGCCGGAGAAACCTTCGGACTGGGATTGACTGCTGCAGGCCAGGAATATCTGCTGGCTCTTGGGCGCCAGCTTAAATATCTGCTTGGGGCAGGCCTTGGCGCAGCGTCCGCAGCCCTGGCATTTGGTGAAGTCAACCTTGGGCAGACCATATGTGCCCAAGGAAATTGCCCCGTAGGGGCAGGCGGCTATGCAGTCCCCGAAACGCAAACAGCCGTACAAGCACTGGCGGGGGCCGCCAAATGCCAACATAGCGGCCCGGCAGGTGGAAATGCCCTGATGCACAAACCGGTCAGTGACCTTGGGGGAATCACCCTGGCAGATCAGGAAAGAAACTTCGGCTGGCGTCCCGGCACTTCTTTCGGCCCAGAATTCCATCAGTTTTGATCGCAGTCTCTCGCCGCCGGGCAGGCACAGACCCAAGTCCGGCTCACCCTGCTCCAGCCGCCGGGCATAGCCCAGGCAACCCTGGTAAGAGCCGCATAGCCCGCAGTTCAGTCCGGGCAATAGGTCAAGTATTTTTTGGGAGACATCCATGAAAATGTTTTTATTCTGAGTATTCATGTTGAATCTATAATATGTGTATGCGATAATAGTTCAGCAGAGCCTGCCCTGCCTGCACTCCGCAGGAGTGAGCAGTGTCGAAGAGCTTGCTACAATGTCTGCGGATGGGGAAATAATTATTTGACCAGCATCAAAAGGCCTTGAAAGGCGATCCACAAAATGCCCGAAGCCAGCAGGAATGACGGCCAGCCCTTCAATATTTTTGAGAATTGTGCAGCCCCCAGCCGGGCGAGTAAGTGAGATATCAACACCAGGGAAATCAGGAAACTGGCGGCCATCCCCAGCAGAGTCAGAGCCGTAATTCCAAATGTTGCCGGCGGACGCTGCAGCAGTATCAAGGCGGCAGCCAGGGCCAGAAAATTCAGATAGAATAACGGAAGGTTTTGAGTGAGCCTGGGCCAGGGTTTCAACAGGCGGGTTAATGACCAGTTGAGTCCCGGCATCAGCAGCATCTGCAGCGGCAGTTCAAAAGCCGCGAACTTCAGGGGTGTGATCAGGTAAAAATGCAGCAGCCAGGCCAACAGGCCGTACAACAGCATGGTCAATGCCCCCAGCAAACCGTAATGAAAGGCCTGACGGTGGTT
The DNA here is from genome assembly GCA_963780225.1 of uncultured bacterium. GTDB lineage: Bacteria > Edwardsbacteria > AC1 > AC1 > EtOH8 > UBA5202. The sequence continues at coordinate 91,591 of CAWAAX010000006.1, forward strand.
GCTGCTGGCGCCCTGGGCGGCGGTGGGGATTAACCCCAAACTGACGGCGGGATTAAGGGCCAGCAGTCCGGTCAAAAATGATAAAGCAAAAGGTTCGGTCATTTTTTGTTTTTAATCAGGTTGAAGATTACCAGCATAATTCCTGCCGATATTATTCCTCCGAACATGGTGTTCATCAGCGGCCAGGGCGCCCGGGGGAAAACAGTAAAACCTGCCAGGCTTCCTTGTCCGGTCACTTGACGAACCAGTGCTATAAGCAGCAGGACAAAGACAGTTCCCACTCCGGTGCCGGCGGCGTCGAACAGGGCCCGGTCGATGGTGGTGCTGTAAGACAATAGCTGAGCGCGCGAATACACCAAGGGCGAGGCCGCCAGCAGGGAATACAATATCCAGGTGTTATCCGGCAGGGCGGCAAAGGCCCCGGATAGGAAAAGAGCCAGAGCCGAAAGCACAATGGCAGTCAAAATCACTTGCGGCCAAAGAGATACTTTTTTCTGGAACAGCTCGCCCACCACCGATGATACCAGACTGTTGAACAGCAGTAAAAGCAGAACGATGCCTCCCAGAAAAAATGCTTGGCCGACGGTGGAGGTGCCGGCCACGGCCAGAAAAATCCCCAGTCCGGAAAACAGCACCGGATTTTCCGGCCAGAGGTTTTTCAGGAAAAGCTGTTGTTTGGATTCTGAAGGAAGGCGCATAAGAAACTATTTTAAATTTTGTGGGATTAAAATCACAATCGGCTAACCGGCAAAGGATTAAAACTTAAGTATAATTTCTTTGACGGACAAAGTCAAGAGAAAAGCCTTGACAGGACAGGTTTTATTTTAGTATGATAGTCGGCCTTGTTCGTAAAGGGAACAGATAATTGGGAATAGATAGTAGGGAACGGATAATTGGGAACGGATGGTAGGGAACAGACCTTGGCAACAGAAGCGTAAACGCCAAACACCAAAAAGTAAACTGCATCATTGTAAACGGAAAATATTTTGTATGGCAAAAAATCTCGTCATCGTTGAATCACCGGCCAAGGCCAAAACCATCGGCAAATATCTGGGCCGCGATTACGCCGTCATCTCCTCCATGGGGCACGTCCGGGACCTGCCGCCCAGCAAGCTGGGGGTGGACCTGACCAAGGACTTTGAGCCCCAGTACGTGGTCATCAAGGGCAAGGCCAAATTAGTGGCCCAGATCAAGGCCAAGGCCAAGGAGGCCGAAAACATATATCTGGCCTGCGACCCCGACCGCGAGGGGGAGGCCATTGCCTGGCACATCGCCGCCGAGATCAAGGAAGGCAAGAAGAAGAAGATCCACCGGATCATGTTCTACGAGATCACCAAGGAAAGCATCAAGAGCGGCATCGCCCATCCCGGCAAGATAGACAACAACAAGGTGGAGGCCCAGCAGGCCCGGCGGATCCTGGACCGGATAGTGGGTTACCAGGTAAGCCCCTATCTGTGGACTACGGTGCGGCGGGGCCTTTCGGCCGGGCGGGTGCAGACCGTGGCCCTGCGGCTGATCTGCGAGCGGGAGGACGAGATCAAGGCCTTTAAGCCCCAGGAATACTGGTCCTTAGGCGCCAGGCTCCAGGGCAAAGAGGGAGGGCCGTTCGAGGCCCTGCTGTTCAAGATAGACGGCAAGAAGGCCGCCATCAACGACCAGGCCGCCATGGACAAGGTGCTGGCCGGGCTTAAGGCCGGCCAGTTCACGGTGGAGAACCTGGAGTCCAAGGATAAGAAGCGCAACACCTATCCGCCCTTCATCACCAGCACTTTGCAGCAGGCGGCCTTCAGGGCCTTCGGCTATTCGGCCAAGAAGACCATGATGCTGGCCCAGCAGTTATATGAGGGCATTGAACTGGGCGACGAGGGCGCCACCGGGCTGATCACCTACATGCGCACCGATGCGGTGCGGCTGGCCCCGGAGGCCATCGCCGCCGCCCGGGAATACATCAAGGAGAAATTCGGGGCCGGCTATCTGCCGCCGGAACCTTTGCACTATAAATCCCGCAAGGGGGCCCAGGAGGGCCACGAGGCCATCCGGCCATCGGCGGTGGAGCGCCACCCCGACAAGATCAAGGGCTACCTGACCCCGGAACAGCACAAGGTCTACGGCCTGATATACAGCCGGTTCCTGGCCTGCCAGATGAACCCCGCCGTATACCTGGCCTCCACCGCCGACATCGCCTGCGGCAAATACCTGTTCCGGGTCTCGGGCAACACCCTTAAGTTCAACGGTTTTCTGGCGGCCTACGGCATAGAGGAGGACGACTCGGCCGAATACGGCGACAGCAAGAGCCTGCCCCCGTTGACCAAGGGCGAGATATTAAAGCTGGCCGAGCTTCTGCCCAAGCAGCATTTCACCGAGCCGCCCCCGCGCTACAACGTGGGCAGCCTGATCAAGATACTGGAGGCCCAGGGCATCGGGCGGCCTTCCACCTACGCCACCATCGTCAGCACTTTGGTGGACAGGGAATACATCCTGCAGGAGCAGGGCCGGTTCTCGCCCACCGAGCTGGGGCAGGTGGTCAGCCGGATACTGGTTGAGAAGTTCCCCGACATCTTCGAGGTCCAGTTCACCGCCGACATGGAGAACGAGCTGGACAAGATAGAGCAGGGCAAGCTGGACCGCCTGCAGGTGCTGAAGGATTTCTACGCCCCATTCTCCAAGGACCTGAAGGCGGCCGAGGCCGGCAAGGCCGAGATGAAGAAATCCCTGGAAGAAAAAACGGACATGAAGTGCCCCAACTGCCAGGCTCCGATGATCATCAAATGGGGCCGGTTCGGCAAGTTCTACGCCTGCTCCAATTACCCCGAGTGCAAGACCACCAAGCCGCTGGAGGAGGAAGAGGACCAGAAGATAGACGCCGGGACCTGCGAAAAATGCGGCAGCCCCATGGCGGTCAAGCGGGGCCGGTTCGGGAAATTTTTAGCCTGCTCCAATTATCCCAAGTGCGAGAACATAAAATCCATCACCACCGGGGTGCCCTGCCCCGAGCCGGGCTGCACCGGGGAGCTGACCGAGCGCCGCAGCAAGCGGGGCAAGAACTTTTATTCCTGCAGCCGCTACCCCGACTGCAAGTACGCCAGCTGGAACAAGCCGGTGAACCAGGCCTGCCCCAGCTGCGGGTTCGGGCATCTGTCCCAGAAGTACAGCAAGGCCAAGGGGAATTACGTGGCCTGTTCCAAGTGCAAGTACGAGCCGGAGGAGAAGAAAGAGGGGGAGGCCAAGGAATAGCCGGTTTCAAAGCGGTCCGCCGATAGGCGGGCCGCTTTTTTGCTTGACAAAGCCAGTGGGATAGTATATCTTTAAATAATAAACATAGCTATGGAGTAATTGTTATGGGTAGGTTAATAAGGTTAAATGCAGACAACAATCCCGCATACAAAAGCCAGAAATGTATGGACAATAGCGCAACATTTATTTGCGAGGTTGAAATCACTGAAATAGTGCCGCAAGAACGGACGGTCCATCCTAAACATTTATCCGAAGGTAGCATAACGTTTAGAAAACAAAAGGGCATAGAACTGAATGAGAGTGGTTATTACTTAGTAGATGAGGAAAATAATTTACTCTTTATAGTAAACTTACCAGAAGCTGAAAGAATTAAAGGTACTGTTAATGGTGTCATATTAAAAACGATGGACCTAAACGAAAATACATATTTGAGAAATGTATGAAACTTAAAAGCATCATTGTTTTTGTAGATATCAATGGTTTTACTAAACGTATCTACGATAATGAACACGGGGGGAATAATGAAGAATTTGATAGTATATTACATAATTTCTATGAAGCATGTATACGGAAAGCAGGAATTAAGAGTAAAAATGAATTTGATTTAATAAATATTGTCGGGGATGCTGTAATTTTATCAGTAAGAGTGAATGAATATGTAAGTATCACTAATGCGTATGAAAAAGCAATAAAAATTATTGAAAGCCTAAATGATTGGCTGATTGCCGATGGGGCAATAACAATTAAAAGCATAATTGACTATGGTGAGGTGGTAAAAATTAACACGCAGAGGAAATCTTTAGTGAAAATATTTGTCAGGCAACCATTGTATTATGGTGATGTGTTGAATAGAGTGAGCCGCATTGCTGGTTCAATAGTGAAGGCAGAAGACAAGAAACGTGTACTTATTTCTGATATTTTATACGATGAATTATCTAATACCGAAAAGAAAAAATATAAGGTAGCTGGCCCAATTCTAAAATATGCAGATGGTGATGCAGTCAAGAAAAGAGAATTCTATAGGTTAATAAAATAACACCTTGAATTGGAAACACAACCATGAAAAAACATATTCTTTTCCTTTTTATCTGTCTGGCGCTTGCATTTGCACATGGCATAGTTAACGCCCAAGCGCCGGATACAATCTGGACCCGCAGATATAACGATCCAGCTAATGCCGTTGATAGAGGCTATGGCTTTGCAGTTGGTGGCACAGGGTATCTTTATGTCACCGGTCACTCTAACAATGGTTCAAACGATGATTATTTTACAATAAAATATAATGCAACTACCGGTGATACCACCTGGACCCGCAGGTATAACGGCCCGGATAACGGTATTGACAACGCCTTTGGCTGCGCGGTTGATAACTCGGGTAATTTATTCGTTACGGGAATATCTTATAATGGTTCAAACTTCGATTATCTCACAATTAAATATAATGCAACTACCGGTGATACCATCTGGACCAGTAGGTATAATGGCCCGGCTAACAGTGTTGATTTTGCCTTTGGCTGTGCAGTTGATACCGCGGGCAATATTTATGTAACCGGGTCTTCTAAAAATGGTTTAAACGATGATTATCTCACAATAAAATATAATTCAACTAATGGCGATACCGTTTGGACCCGCAGGTATAACGGCCCGGCTAATAATAATGATCGGACCTGGAGATGTGTAGTTGATGTCTCTGGTAATCTTTATGTTACCGGGTACTCTAATAATGGTTCAAACAACGATTATCTCACAATAAAATATAATTCAACTACTGGCGATACCATCTGGACTCGTAGGTATAATAGTCCGGCTAATGCCGCTGATAACGGCAATGGATGCGCAATTGACGCCTCTGGTAATCTTTATGTTACCGGGTACACTAACAATGGTTCAAACGAAGATTACCTCACAATAAAATATAATTCAAATACTGGTGATACCATTTGGACCCGCAGATATAACGGTTCGGCTAATAGCCTTGACAACGCCTTTGGCTGCGCAGTTGACACCTCGGGCAATCTTTACGTTACCGGGTACTCTTCTAATGGTTCAAACTATGATTATCTCACAATAAAATATAACTCAACTACTGGCGACACAATTTGGACCCGTAGGGATAATGGCTCAGCTAATAATTATGACTACGCCTTTGATTGTTCCGTTGATGGCTCAGGGTATCTTTATGTCACCGGGTACTCTAACAATGGTTCAAACGATGATTATCTCACAATAAAATTTAATAAGTATAGTTTATCTATTTTATCGCCGAATGGTGGTGAAACATGGCCTGGAGGGTTATTACAGTCAATAAGGTGGAAAGAAATTGGTGTTGGCTTTAGTTATTATAACCTGTTGTTATCAAAGAATGGCGGCGATACATATATTGATACAATCGCCAGCAACATATCCGCCGCCGATACGATGTATAATTGGCAATTGCCGTTGCTTGATCTTACTACTTGTAGGGTCAAGGTGCAGATAATCGATAGCTTAAATAACATAGTATCAGAAGATGCCAGTAACGCTGATTTTTCAATAAGGTCGTACCCAACGGTGGTATTGCCCAACGGCGGAGAAACCTGGTCCGGCGATTCACTGCATATGATTAAATGGTCAGTAGTCGGTGCTAATTTTGACCGCTACCGTCTATTGTTGTCTATAAACGGGGGCGTAACATACAATGACACTATCAGCGATACGATTGATCCAGCGGAGTTAGTTTATAACTGGCAGTTGCCAATGCTCAATTGCACAACGTGCAGAATTAAAATACAAATTTTGGATAGTTTGAATGCTGTAATATCTGAAGATGCCAGCAATTCAAATTTTACCATCAGGCTGTATTCCCTGCTTATTTCACCCAATGGCGGGCAAATATGGCAAACCAATGAAAATAAAAACATACAATGGAGAATTACCGGCTTAAAAGGCCCGTCAATAGATCATTATCGGATATTATATTCAACCGATAATGGCGTAGCCTACAGTGATACCCTCATTGCCACGGTTAATAGTCTGGATTCAGTTTATACCTGGCAAATCCCGAATATTACTTCGTATTATTGCAAGACTAAAGTTCAATGCGTTGACATAAGTGGAAATGTGCTGGACGAAGATGACAGTGATACAGCCTTTGAAATGTGGCTTAAATATTGTCTGGTAGAAGGGCAGTATCCTATTGCCGGTTATAATTCCCAAAGAATAAGGCGTGTTCCCTGTCAGGCGGCTGATGCCAATACCATTACCTGGTATTTCCCGACGGACAGCGCCATAGTCGCTGAGCCAATAGTAGGCCCCAATGGAATGATTTATATGATTTCCGATAATGATTCACTGTATTCACTTACTGCTGGCGGTGCCCGCAATTGGGCGCGTTATATTGCCAGGGGCACAAAGTCCGGCCTGGCCTTTGCCTTTGACTCCACCATTTATTTTGGAAATGGCAACGGTCAAGTACTGGCTTACCGGAACGATAATACCTTTAAATGGAGCTATGATGCTGGCGGCTCAATAGCATCGTCCCCTGTGATTGAGCCCAATGGCGTGGTTTACTTTGGTTCAACCGATGATACGGTTTATGCCGTTGATAAAACCGGAGCCACTAAATGGAAATACGCCACCGGCGGCGATGTTGTGTCTTCTCCGGCCTTTGCCTCTTCGGACACAGTATTTTATATTGGCTGCGATGACGGTAAACTTTACGCTTTGGATACGGCCGGGGTTAAAGTGTGGTCATTCAGCCAGCCCAGTCCGATAAAAACTTCAACGGCAGTGCTCGGGGACAGCGTAATATATTTCGGCACTGCCAGCGGGAAACTATACGCCATTTATACCGATGGTTTGGCGAAATGGCAGTACCAGGTAAATGACTCAATTACTTCGTCACCGGCCATTGGTAAAGACGGGACGGTGTATTTTGGCTGCCATAACGATACCCTGTATGCCATAGATGGCGAGGGCAATTTTAAATGGGGCTACAAGACCGGCGACAAGATAGTTTCATCACCGGTGGTTGATTCTGCGGGTCATATTTACTTTGGTTCAAACGATGGATATGTTTATGCGTTGAATTCAAACGGCAGTTTGTTGTGGAAACGATTGACCGGCGGTTCAGTTCGCTCGTCTCCGGCTGTCTCATCTGCCGGTTCGGTTTATATCGGTTCAGACGACGGCAGGCTATATTGTTTTGGCACAGTTACGGGGATTGAAAGCCAACCCGCAGAAACAAAGATAGTTAAGGCCTTTGGTCTGTACGATCTATATCCCAATCCTACAAAGGGCAGTGTAAATATCAGCTACAATATACCAAGCGCTTCGGATGTGGTTTTAACAGTATATAATGTTGCCGGGCAGTTAGTGGACAAATTAGCGCTGCCTGGTCAAAAAGCTGGGGAACATGCTGTCAAATGGAAACCCAATATTTCAAAGGGCGTGTATTTTTATATGCTGGTAGCCGGGAAACATCAAGCTGTCAGGAAAATTGTACACATTAAGTAGCTTGCAAACTGATTTAAAATTCAGCCCACTCCTTAAGGGGTGGGCTGAATTTTACGCCTCATCCAGAAGATCAAAAGTAAGATATGAAACATAAATCAGGTCCCGAGGCCAAACCTCGCTGTCCCCGCTGCCGGTTGCATCTGGAGCTATGCATCTGCGGCCAGGCCCCGGCCTTCGATCTTTCCACCAAGGCGGTGGTGATAATGCATTACGCCGAGGAACGGCGCAAAAGCAACAGCGGCCGCCTGGCCGGACTGGTGCTGAAGAATTCAGAGATACACTTAAGGGGACTGCAGGACGGCCCGGCCACCCCGGAGCCTTCGGAAAAATACCCTAATCCTTTGGTGCTTTTTCCCGGGGCCGGTTCGCAGGAACTGAATGCCGGATTTCTGAAAACCATTCCCCGGCCCATAACTTTGCTCCTGGCTGACGGCAACTGGAACCAGGCCGGGCACATGGTCAAGCGCGAACCGCTGATGAAGGAGGCGATCAAGGTGCACCTGCCGCCGGGCGCCCCGACACGTTACCGCTTGCGCAACGCCCAGGAAGCCGAGGGCCGGATCTGCACCTTTGAGGCTTTAAGCCGGGCGCTGGGGATCATTGAAGGGCCGGAAGTGGAACAAAGATTAAGTGAGTTCTTTTATCTCTGGGTATCACGAAGCCTTAAGATGAGAGGCCAGCCGGATGATATCTGAAAATAAAACCCCCGCCCAAGGCGGGGGTTTTATTTTGCCTTGATTTTAATCCGGTTTTGGTGTATCCTTGAAAATACATGACAGACTTAAAGACGATATCCATCATCGGCGGGGGGCTGGCCGGGTGCGAGGCGGCCTACCAGGCCGCCAAGCGCGGGCATCAGGTCAACCTGTACGAGATGCGCTTTACCGGAAAGGCAGAGAAACCGGCCCTAACAACCCCGGCCCACCAGACTGGGCTTTTGGCGGAACTGGTATGCAGCAATTCCCTTAAATCCACCGAGCAAGGCAACGCCCACGGACTGCTTAAAGCCGAGCTGGCTTTGCTGGATTCCCTGCTGCTTATATGTGCCAATAAAGTTTCGGTGCCGGCCGGCAAGGCTTTGGCGGTGGACCGGGAAAAGTTCTCCATAGCTGTCACTGATGCGACCAGAAACAATCCCAAGATAAAAATAATCTCCGAAGAACGGTCAGAAATCCCGGAAGGCCCGGTCATCATTGCTTCAGGTCCGCTGACCTCGGACAAATTATCGCTGGCCCTGACCGGGCTACTGGGGGAGCAGGGGCTGTTCTTCTTTGATGCCATCGCCCCCATCATTGAGGCCGGGTCGCTGGACCATTCCAAAATGTTCAAGGCCTCGCGCTATTCAGACGAAGAGGGCCAGTACTGGAACGCGCCGCTGACCAAGGACCAGTACTTAAGTTTCGTTGACGAACTGGCCAAAGCCCAGCGTCACCAGCCCCATGGTTTTGAAGCCGGGCACTACTACGAGGGCTGTCTGCCGGTGGAAGTTTTGGCCGAGCGGAATGTGAATTCCCTGCGCTTCGGTATGATGAAGCCGATCGGGCTGTTCAACCCCCACGAGGGGCGCAGACCGTATGCTGTGCTCCAGCTGAGACAGGAGAACCTGAAAGGCACCATGTTCAACCTGGTGGGTTTTCAGACCCAGCTCAAGATCTCCGAACAGCAAAGGGTGTTTCGGATGATCCCCGGTCTGGAAAAGGCGGAATTCCTGCGCTACGGCAGCATGCACCGCAACACTTATCTCAACGGGCCAAAACACATCCACGGCACCATGCAGTCCAAGGTAAGAAAAGATCTGTTCTTTGCCGGACAGATCACCGGGGTGGAGGGTTACGTGGAATCCATCGCCGCCGGGCTGCTGGCGGGCATCAACATCTGCCGTCATCTGGCTGGCCGGCCGCTTTTGGTCCCCCCGCCGCTGACCATGCTGGGCGCATTGTGCAAGTATGTTTCAGAAGGAGGGACCGGAAAAAGTTTTCAGCCCATGAACGCAAATTTCGGGCTGCTGCCGCCGCTGGAGACTTCGGTTCATTCCAAGAAGCTGAGGTATGAGGCTTATTCGCAGAGGGCGCTGGAGGCCATGGGTGGGTTTTTGACCCCTCCCAACCCTCCCCGATGCGGGGAGGGTTAGATAAAGGCGGGGCACCAACCTGGGTTGTCGCGTTAAAACGATCAGTGAGCATCGCAGTTGACGGCGGTTAAAAGCTTGTCTGGCGTGTTTGAGGGCTTGGCCAAAGCCCGAGTTCAGACAAGCCCGCCGGCAACGAGAAGCGCAACGCGGGCCCGCTGAAGCTTTAGCGTAAGCGTGGCCCGGAGAGTTTTAAGCGACGAGCTTTTTCTTTTTGGCGGCACAAAAAGAAAAAGGACAATAACAAAAAGTTGGAGAAAATATGGATTACACCAAGATAATCAAGGACTCCTGGAACATGTCCATCAAGCACCGCTACCTGTGGGTCTTTGGGGTGTTCGCCGGGATGGGCGGCGGGATGTCGTATCCCGGGGACATGAAGGAGGCCCGGAACAACGAATATTTTTCTGCCGGCTGGTCCTGGCTGTGGCAGCACCCGGCCATCGCCGTCATGATCGCGGCCGGCTTGGGGATACTGCTGCTGATCCACTTCGTCCTGGCCTTCGTCTCCTACGGGGCGCTGATCAAAGGCGCGGCCCAGGTGGAACAGGAGGGCAAGAGCAATTTTGATGATTCCCTGGCCGCCGGGCTTAAATACTTCTGGCCCAACGTGGGGATCTCCCTGATGATCGGCCTGATGATGCTGGGAGTGATCGCCCTGGCCATGCTGCCGTTCATCGTCATGTTAGTGGCCGGGGGCGACGGCCTTAAAATTGTGGCGGTGATCTGGCTGATACTATGCATCCTGCCGCTGATGCTGGCCGTCTTCGTGCTGGTGCTGGTGGCGGCCCTGGCCGCCAGGATCTGCGTGCTGGAGGACAAAGGGGTCATGGATTCGTTGAAGCTGGCCTGGCAGATGGGCAAGGCCAACGTCTCCGAATCAGCCACGCTAGGGGCCATAGCCATTGCCCTGGGGATAGGGGTCTCCATAGCGGTAACGGTCGGGGTGATAGCCCTGGCCATTCCCTTCATAATCCTGGGACTGATAAACATCTGGCTGGGATTGGTGCCCGGAGGGCTGGTGGGCATTGTTCTGATCCTGCTGCTGGCCTGCGTTTACGGGGTCTTTACCTCGGCCTACTGGACGCTGGGGTACCTGCAGATCAAGTCCAAGAACGCCCCCGCTCCCCAGGTTGTCGCTCCTGTCATTCCGGCGGCTGAAGTTGTCTGACCCACAGAAAATATTAGTGGTCCGCCAGGACCGGCTGGGAGACGCCCTCAGTGCCGTGCCTCTTTTGAAAGCGCTTAAGACGGCCAGGCCGGAGGCGCACATCACTTTTATGGTGACAAAGCCTTTGGCGGAGCTGTTCTTTGGCCAGCCATATTTGGACGAGGTGATCACTTGGTCAAACGGCCTTTGGCCTTTGATCAAAACATTGCGCCGGGGCCGTTACGATGTCCTGCTGATGCTGCATCCTTCAAAGCTTTTAGCCTGGGCGGCGCTGTTCGCCGGGATAAAACAGAAAGCCGGGCTGGGCTTCAGGCCGTATTATGTTTTGACGGGTTTTAAGCATTCGCACAGGGCCCGGAGGTCGGGCTTCGATACTGCCTGCGGCAACTCAGCCCTCTCTGGAGCACATCGAAACGACGAACAGGTTATTCACGAGACCGAGTATAATTTTTCCGTGGCCCGCACTCTGTTTGAACTTCCGGAAGAGATCGAGCCGCCCAAGATATATTTAAGTGAAAATGAGAAGGCAGAAGGCAGAAATATCTTATTGTCCATGAATGTCCACAACCCCATCGCCATACTTCCTGCGAACAGAGGCTCTTCGGCCAACTGGCCGCCGGAGAGATGGGGCGAGCTGGTCAAAAAAATAGTTGAAGCCAAGCAGCAGGTTATGATCCTGGGCGGGCCGGGGGAGGAAGAGATCCTGAAAAAAGTAAAAGGCGATGCCGATGTGCCCATTGCCGGGCCGGAGCTGACATTGCGGCGGCTGGCTGCAATTTTGGCAAATTGCCGGCAGGTGGCGGGCAGCAGCACCGGCACCCTGCACCTGGCCGCGGCGGCGGGAGCAAAAACGGTGGGGCTTTTTTGCCCGGCGCCGGCCAGCCGCCCGGAACGCTGGAGGCCGCTGGGAGATGGGCATGTTCAGTTGGTGCCAACACCGGAGTTCTGTGAGTATTGCAGGTCAAATACCAAGTGTGATCTAAATGGAATAACTGTTGAAGAAGTGGTAAAAGCAATAGATAAATGAAAAAATACCTTCTCATCCGCCTGGGCGCCATCGGCGACATTGTGCTGGCCACCGCCGCCATAGAGGCCATTTCTAAGGCCGAACCCGACTCGCAGATAGACCTTGTCTGCAAGGCCAGGTTTGCCGGATTACTACAGGGCAATCCACATATATCCAATTTCCATGCCTTCGACGAGAAAGGCCGGCACAAGGGCCTGCGGGGTTTGCTTCTGTTCATTCACGAACTGAGCGCCAACAAATACAGCTTCATCATAGACCTGCAGAACAACCCGCGCAGCCGGATGATCGCGCTTTGCCTTAACGCCGGGAAAAAGATCCACTGGCCCAAGGACACCTGGCGCCGCCGGATGCTGGTCTGGGGGCAGGGCAGTGGCAAAACTTATAAGACAGTTATCCAGCGCTATCTGGCGGCGGTGGAGAAGGCCGGGATCAAACAACCCGAGGCCAAGCCCAAGCTGTATCCGGTGGCCGACCCGTCTATCAAACTGCCGCAGGGTGGGTACATCGCCATAGCGCCGGGCGCGCACTGGCCGACTAAGAGATGGACGGGATACTCGGAACTCATTACTAAAATAGGAAATGGGAAATGGGAAATAGTTATTGTCGGGGACAAGAACGACAGGGCCATTGCTGAAATGATCATAAAAACTTCGGGGGCAAATGCCACCAACCTTTGCGGCTTGCTGGACCTGGCACAATTGACTTACGTGCTGTCCCAGGCAAAACTGCTGGTTACCAACGACACTGGGGCTATGCACATCGCCGAGGCGGCGGGCACGCCGGTGGTGGCCATCTTCGGGCCGACGGTGAAACAATTCGGCTTTGCCCCCTGGCGCAAGGAAAGCAGGGTCATTGAAACCGAACTGGACTGCCGGCCCTGCGCATTGCACGGCTCCAAACAATGCCCCAGGGGCCACTTCAACTGCATGAAACTTATCACTGCCGAGCAGGTCAATGATTTTATGGTCTAAGGACAATTAACCACATAAGGCACAAAGGGCACAAATCAGGAATATTCAGTTATGTGAATTCTGTGCCTTTTGTGGTAAAAGAATGGGAACTGCAAACACTAAAATACTGATCCGTGTGCCGAACTGGATCGGCGATGCCGTGGTCTCCACCGCCTTCGTGGCGGCCTGCGCCAAGGCGCATCCTGGCTCGTCCATCACGGTGCTGGCCCATCCCCGGGTGGCGGCGCTGTTTGAGAACGATCCGGATATCCAAAGCATCCTCAAGCTTTTTCCCGGAAGATCCCTGTGGCAGACCGCCGGGGAACTGAAAAAGGAGAAGTACGATGTCGCCTATATCCTGCCGATCTCTTTTTCCTCGGCCCTGATGGCCTTTCTGGCCGGCATCCCCCAGCGCATCGGCTACAGCGCCGAGGCCCGGGGTTTTCTGTTAACCCAAAAACTCAGATACAGCCAAAACGATTTCCGCAGCCGCCACATCATCATGGATTTCATTAAACTGCTGGGCAGGGAGGAAACCGTCAATGCGCCCGGGATATTCCTGTCGCCAGAAGAGATGAAGTGGTCCGGGGAATTCCTGGCATCCAACAAGTTTCAGGCCGGCAATATCACCGGCTTTGGGCCGGGAGCCACTTTCGGTCCGGCAAAGCGCTGGCCCAGGGAGAACTGGGTGGAACTGGGAAAGGAACTGGCAAACAGAGGACATCAGATCCTAATCTTCGGCTCCGGCGAGGAGACCGAGCTTTGCGGACAGATAGCCCGGGACATCGGTCCCAAAGCGCTGAGCCTGGCCGGAACGGCTTCACTGCGCCAGAGCGCGGCACTGCTTTCGCTTTGCTCGGACTTCATCACCAACGACACCGGGGTGATGCACCTGGCGGCGGCGGTGGGAACAAGGGTGACGGCCATCTTCGGCTCAACCAACCCTGTCTGGACCAAACCCTGGGGGGAAAAGCACCGGGTGATATATAATGGTGAGCCCTGCAGCCCCTGTTACAAAAGAGAATGCCGGTACGGGCATTATGATTGTTTGAAAAAGATAATGGTTAAGGATATATTGGACGCAGACTTTGGCTAATGCTCAGTCGAACGATTGACGCAGATCATTTCTGATTTTGTTTTTTGTCTTTTTTATTTAGTCGTCCGGTTTACCCTTGACATCAAAAACAATTTAGTGTAAAATAAAACGTCTTTACCTGAAATTTTTTACAAAATATATAGGAGTTCATATGGGCTGGGAATTTTCGGTTTGGGCCACGGTGCTGATCCCGCTTTTGGGGAGCTTTACCCTTCCCCTTTTCGGCCTGGTCTCCAAGCCCTTGCGCAACGCGGTGGCGGTGCTGCTGGGTCTGGCGGCCACTTTTTTTGCGCTGACCCTGCTGCCGGCCGCCTTCTCGGGCGAGGTCCACGTCTTTAACCTGGCGCTGGGGCTGGGGGTCAACGCCACACTGGTGGTGGACGGGCTGTCGGTCTTCATGGCCATAGCCGCCTCCCTGATCAGCACCCTGATCATCGTCTACTCGCTGGGATACATCAAGGACTACCATTATCAGCAGGAATACTTCATGATGGTGGTCCTTTTCCTTGGCGCCATGATGGGGCTGGTCTTCTCGGCCAACCTGATCTTCATGTACGTCTTTTGGGAGATCACCGGCATCTGCTCCTGGCGCCTGATCGGCTTCTTCCGCGACCGGCCCACCGTGCTCAAGGCCGACAAGGCCTTTTTGATGACCTTCGGCGGCGCGGTGTTCATGCTGCTGGGCTTCGCCCTGGTCTACGCCCAGAGCGGCACCTTTAACATGCTGGAGATGCGCGGCCTGCCGATCTCCGGGCTGGCCATCGCCCTGATCACCATGGGGATATTCGCCAAGTCGGCCACTTTGCCGTTCCACACCTGGCTGCCCGACGCCGGCGTGGCCCCCACCCCGGTCACGGCCCTGCTGCACGCGGCGGTGCTGGTCAAGATCGGCGTCTACGCCTTTGCCCGGATATTCAACTTCACCTTCGCCATTCCGGTTGACTGGCAGACCATCCTGATGACCGTGGGCCTGCTCTCGGCCATGGTCTCGGCCGCGGCCGCCCTCTGGGACACCAACATCAAGCGGATCCTGGCCTATTCCACCGTCAGCCAGATCGGATACATCTTCATGGGCCTGGCGGCCTTCAACACCATCGGGGTGGCCGGAGCGCTGCTCTTCATCCTGATGCACGGGCTGGCCAAGGGCGGACTGTTCCTGGCGGCCGGGGTGATAGAACACGGCACCGGCACCAAGGACATCACCAAGATGGGAGGGCTGTTCAAGGCCATGCCCATCACCGCGGTGGCCTTCATCATGTGCATCTTCTCCATCGTGGGCATCCCGCCCTTCGGCGGCTTCTTCTCCAAGTTCATGGTCATCCAGGGAATCATCAAGTCGGGCAACATCGCCATCGGCTCGCTGGCCATCTTCACCGCAGTTTTGACCCTGGTCTACCTGCTGAGGCTGTTCAACCTGGTCTTTTTGGGCGAGGCCCGGGACCACAGCATCCACGCCCATAAGGAGGGCACACCCACCATGGTCTGGGTGGTGGCTTCGCTGGCCTTCCTGTCGCTGGCCGCCGGGATCCTGGTGAAATACCCGATGGACCTGATCAACATCGCGGTGCGGGACATCATGGGCAACCCCGCCATCCACGACATCATCGGCCTGGTGCGCTAACCCAGGGGACATTACCACGCCTGCGTGCCGAAACAATTGACATTGATAGACACTTTGGCGTGCAGGCACGGAAACACGCCACCGCCTATAACGGGGTGCCGCTTCGGCGGCAGAAATATAAAAAGCGGAATCTGGTTTAAAAATCAGGGTTAAGAAATATTTTCAGTGTTTCCATCATTCAGTGTTTCAGTGGTAAATGGCACAAGAAATATCAAATAAAAATTTTAAATACCGAGTTTAAAGATGAATCCCAACATTCTTTTAATACCGATCCTGCTGCCGATACTGGCCGGGCTGGCAGTATTGATACTGCCCAAGGGCCTGAAATGGGTCAAGGAAGGGCTGGCCGTGGCGGTGGCCGCCGTGGCCCTGTATTACGCGGCCCTGATCTTTAAAAGCGGGGGAGAGGGCCTGAGGCTGTTCGTGCCCTGGACCTCTTTCGGCATAAACTTTGACCTCTACGCCTATCACCTGCCGCGCTTCATCCTGCTGGCCGCCGCCGGGTTCGAGGTCCTGCTGGCCCTGTACTCGGCCGCCTTCATGCACGACAAGTGGCGGGCCCGGGAATACTTCGCCTACTTCTTGATCACCGCCGGACTGGCCAACGGCGCCATCCTGGCCAACAATTTCATGGTGCTGTTGTTCTTCTGGGAGGGTCTGCTGGTAACCCTCTACGGCATGATCACCCTGGGCCACAAGCAGTCGCACATCACCGCCACCAAGGCTTTGATCATCTCCGGGCTGGCCGACTTCGCCATGATCCTGGGCATCATCTTCCTCTGGTCCATCACCGGGACCATGACCATGTCCGAGGTCCGCTTCCTGGAGCCCACCGGGCTGGCCGGGGCGGCCTTCATATTGATGGCCCTGGGCGCCATGGCCAAGGCCGGCGCCATGCCCTTCCACACCTGGATCCCGGACGCCGCCATCGACGCCCCGCTGCCCTTCATGGCCTACCTGCCGGCGGCCCTGGAGAAACTGCTGGGGATCTACCTGCTGGCCCGCATCTCGCTGGAATTCTTCACCATCCACATGAACAGCGCCATGTCCATCTTCCTGATGACCATCGGAGCCATAACCATCGTCTTGGCGGTGATGATGGCCCTGGTGCAGAAGGACTATAAAAAACTGCTTTCGTTCCACGCCATCAGCCAGGTGGGCTACATGATCCTGGGGATCGGCACCGGGGTGCCCATCGGCATCGCCGGCGGCATCTTCCACATGCTCAACCACGCCATGTACAAGTGCACCCTGTTCCTGACCGGCGGGGCGGTGGAGAAGGAGGCCGGCACCACCGAGCTGAAGAAGCTGGGCGGTCTGTTCAAGCTGATGCCCATCACCGGCGTGGCCTTCTGGATCGCGGCCTTTTCCATCTCCGGGGTGCCGCCCTTCAACGGCTTCGTCTCCAAGGAAATGGTGTTCCACGGGGCTTTTGAGACCGGGCACATCATCTTCCCCATAGCCGCCTGGATCGGGGCCATCTTCACCTTTGCCTCGTTCCTCAAGCTCGGCCACTCCACCTACTTCGGCAAGCGCAGCCCGGAGGCCCCCGTCCAGAACGTCAAGGAGACCAACTGGGCCATGATCATCCCGATGGCCACCATCGCCCTGGGCTGCGTGGTGTTCGGCGTCTTCAACAAACTGCCCCTGAAATACCTGATCACCCCCATCCTGGAAGGCAAGCCCATTGTGGAGGAGGGGGCCAACCTGGAATTCTGGCACCATTCATTCGCCATGAACTGGATCGTGGGCGTGTCCATGGCCTGTCTGGTGATCGCCTTTCTGATCCACCAGTACGGGGTGAAGAAGGGCCAGGGCAAGGCCTATCTGGCTTCCGAGCCCATCCATCACCTGCCGGTGCTGAACACCCTCTACGACCTGGCCGAGGCCCGGGTGTTCGACATGTACCACTGGTTCGTCAACGGGCTGGTCAAGGGCGGGGCCTGGGCGGTGTGGAAGGTCATCGACCGGGGAATAGACGCGGTCTACGAGAACCTGCTGACCTTTGTCGGCAACTTCTCCATCAAGGTCCTCAAGGAATACCACAACGGGGTCTATGCCAACTACCTGAGCTGGGTGGTGGGCGGGTTCGCGCTGTTGGTGATCTACCTGGCGGTATTGGTCAAGTAAATTGATCTGATTAATAATTGTTTGGTAAGATATATTTGTCATAGCAAACCTTCAAAGGGGTCGCATGAAACTCACATTTGAATGGGATGAAGTAAAAGCAAAGGCAAATTTCAAGAAGCATAAAGTGAGTTTTGAGGAGGGCAAAACGATTTTCAATGACCCTTTCCTGTGTACATTACCGGACAGTGAACATTCAGTATACGAAGCGCGTTATATAAACATTGGTCTTTCTGCAAACGGGCGTGTTTTAATTTTGACTCATACTGAACGGCAGGGCAGGATACGCATCATCAGTTGCAGGAAAGCGGCGGAGCAAGAAAGGAGATTTTATGAAGAAGGCAGCTTCTAAAAAAATACCGGAGCAAGAAGACATGAAATCGGAATATGACTTTTCCGGTATGGCGGGAGCGATACGGGGCAAGTATTACAAAGCCTATCGGGCCGGACATAAAGTGGAAATTCATAAATCGGACGGCACTACTTCGGTACAATGCTTTAAACTTGAGGAAGGAGCGGTTATGTTGGAGCCGGACATTAAAAAATATTTCCCCAATTCAGAGTCAGTCAACAAGGCGCTCCGGTCATTGATTGCGATTATTCCTTCGAAACGGCGCATAGCCTCTCACGCTAAATGATAATTCTGCATTTGCGGATGGAAAAGCAAAAGACATGACCCTTGGCTAATAGATAATCAATCGGTTTCATTTCGAAATAATACTTTGGAGCAATCTTAAAAATGCTGCTGTTATTCATCATCGTTCCCCTGGCGGTGGCCGCCCTGATGCCGCTGCTGGCCCGGATCTGGAAAGGCCTGCCCGACGTGCTGGGCTCGGTGACCATGGCCTTTACCCTGGGGCTGGGGCTGTACCACATCCGGATGGTGGCCGCCGGGCACCGCTACTTCTGGGACACCGGCTCGCTGGGCCTGCCGGTCAAGCTCAGCCTGGCCATGGACGGGTTCTCGCTGCTGCTGCTGCTGATCATCAGCCTGATCTCGCTGTTCGCCTGCATCTACTCGGTCAACTACATGGAGCACTACGGGGCCAAGGGCTCATACTACGCCCTGTTCATGCTGATGGTGGCCGGGATGAACGGCCTGGTGCTGACCACCGACCTGTTCAACATGTACGTCTTCCTTGAAGTGGCGGCGGTGGCCAGTTACGCCCTGGTGGCCTTCGGCCAGAAGCACGACGAGGTGGAGGCGGCCTTCAAGTACCTGATGCTCTCGGTTGTCGCTACCACCGGCATCCTTTTAGCCATGTCCTTCGTTTATTTGATGACCGGCACCTTCGGCATCACCGACCTGGCCTACGCGGTCAAGAACGGAATGAACGCCCAATTGATAGGCCTGTGCCTGGCCCTGTTCCTGATGGGCTTCGGCCTGAAATCGGCCATGGTGCCGTTCCACGCCTGGCTGCCGGACGCCCATC
Organism: uncultured bacterium; assembly: GCA_963780225.1. Lineage (GTDB taxonomy): Bacteria > Edwardsbacteria > AC1 > AC1 > EtOH8 > UBA5202. The sequence continues at coordinate 110,872 of CAWAAX010000006.1, forward strand.
CCTCGGCCCCGGCCCCGATCTCGGCCATGCTGTCCGGGGTGCTGATCAAGGTCTCCGGCATCTACGCCCTGGTGCGGGTCGTTTACAACATCTTCGGCCTGCCGGCCCAGGTCTCCTCGGCCCTGATGGTGCTGGGCGTGCTCTCCATGGTCATCGGCGCGGTGGTGGCCCTGGGTCAGAATGATTACAAAAGGATGCTGGCCTATTCCTCCATCTCCCAGATCGGCTACATAGTGGTGGGGCTGGCCATAGGTTCGCCCCTGGGGATCATGGGCGCCCTGTTCCACCTTTTCAATCACGCCACCTTCAAGAGCCTGCTGTTCCTTAACGCCGGGGCCACCGAATACGCCACCGGCACCAGAGACCTTACCAAGCTGGGAGGGGTCAACAACAAACTGCCCATCACCGGGTTCACCAACACCATCGGCACCTTCTCCATCGCCGGAGTGCCGCCCTTCAACGGGTTCTGGAGCAAGTTGATCATCATCGTGGCCCTGGTGGAAGCCAAGTATATCGGTGTGGCGGCCATCGCGGTAGCCACCAGCATCATCACCCTGTGGTACTTTTTGCAGATGCAGCGCCAGGCCTTTTTCGGCAAGCTGGCGGTTGGCCTGGAGAAGGTCAAGGAAGTGCCTTTCTATATGGCTTTGGCCACCATCTGTCTGGCGGCCCTGTGCCTGCTGGGCGGGCTGTTCTATCCCTGGATCACCACCAATCTGATCCAGCCGGGGGTCACTTCGCTTTCCAACGCCATCGGGGTGAACAGCTTCATCAACCTGGGACAATAGTCCCGAAGTTCTGAAGGTGAGAAGGTCTGAAGTTCCGAAGCTATGAAACTGGGAAGGTAAACATGGCAGAGAAAATAAATACGGTCAGAGATCTCAATGCATACAAACTTGCCTTCGAATGCGCCATGGAAATTTATGAGATAAGCAAGAAGTTTCCGGCGGATGAAAGATTCTCACTGACAGACCAGATCAGACGTTCCTCAAGATCGGTTTGCACAAACCTGGCGGAATCATGGCGGAAAAGAAGGTATAAAAAGGTTTTCACCAATAAACTTTCAGATGCGATGCAAGAGGCTTCAGAGACCCAGACCTGGCTGGAATTCTGTTTTTGTTGCAAATATATTGATCAAGATACTTTTAAAAATTTGGACGATAAGTACGAAAACATCATCGGCATGTTGAACACGATGGAATACAAAGCCGACAAGTTCTGTTTTCAATGATAGCGTACCTTCGGACCTTCGGAATATCGCAACTTCTAATAAAATAGTAAGGGACTAAGATGGATCTCCTAAACCTCATATTACTGCTGATGCTGGCCGGGTTCGCCATGATGGCGGTGTTCCTGAAGGACCTGCTTAAGGCGGCCATCTCCCTGGCCTTCATGAGCGCCCTGCTGGCGGTGCTGTTGTACCGCTTGAACTCGCCGTTCGCCGCGGTGTTCGAACTCTCGGTGGTGGCCGGGCTGATCACGGTGCTGTTCGTCTCGGTGATAGCCATGACCAAGGAAGAGGAGCAGGCCAAGGAAGCCCGCTGGCCGGCTTATGTCTTTCCCCTGGTGCTGGTGGTGTTCGGCCTGATCGACATCAGGGTGATGCAGTCCCTCTTCGCCAATACCCCCCAGGGCTTCGGCAATCCCGAGGCCAGTTTCGGCGCCACCCTGTGGGGCGTGCGCTCGCTGGACATCATAGGCCAGATAGCGGTGATCTTCGGCGGGGTGTTCGGGGTGCTGGCCCTGCTCAGGGAAAAGCCCCTGACCGTCAAGCAAAAGGAAGATGCCATCATCGCCAAGGACGGCGGAAAGGAGAAATTATGGTAGTCACCTATTTTATCTTCGTGGGCCTGCTGTTCTTCATCGGGCTGTACTGCCTGCTGACCAGCCGCAACCTGATCAAGCTTCTGATAGGGCTGGAGATCATGGCCAAGTCGGCGGTGCTGTCATTCATCGTGGCCGGCTGGGCCCGGGGCGAAAGCTTCGTCTCCCAGAGCGTGGTCATCACCTTCATCGTGATAGAGGTCTCCATCGTGGCGGTGGCCCTGGCCCTGGTGATCAATGTCTTCAAGAACACCGGCAGCCTGGATATCCGCAACCTGGCCAAACTAAAGGGATAAAATAATCACCATAATCAAACAAACCAATACTTTTAATCTGGTGAACAATATGAATATAACCCTGCTGAATCCCTGGAACATGATCTTAACCCCCTTTGTGGGTTTCTTCGCCTTCCTGGCCATTTCATACTTCATCTACCGGATGGGCGACGTGATGGCCCCCAAGCTCAAGAGCCAGGGCGCCAAGCTTTCCCAGTATGCCTGCGGCGAGGAATTCGAGGCCAAGAAGGTCCAGGTGGGATACAAGCTGTTCTTCTACGCCGCGCTGTTCTTTACCATGATGCACGTGGCGGCCCTGGTGATCGCCACCATCCCGGGCGGAAGCCTGGCCTACGCCATGCTGGGGATAGTCTATTTGCTGATGATCACCCTTTCGGTAGTGGCTCTGCTCCTGAAGTGAACCTTTGCCACAAAGACACGAAGACACTAAGGCAAATATTGAATTGTAAATTGAGAATCGTATTATTTGTGCCTTGGTGCCCCTTCGATAAAACTCAGGGCATGCTTAGTGACTGAACGAGAAATATTATATTAAGGATATATTTATGGCTTTAGAAAAACTGGTCAAGTGGTCCCGGGTCTCATCGCCCTGGATACTGCATTTCAACAGCGGGGCCTGCAACGGCTGCGACATCGAAACTTTGGCGGCCCTGATGCCGCGCTTTGACCTGGAACGCTTCGGGGTGATCCTGAAGTCCACTCCCCGCCATGCCGATGTGCTGGTCTGCACCGGGGCGGTGACCCGCCAGCAGGCCGACCGCTTAAAGCGGATCTACGAACAGATGCCCGAGCCAAAATTCGTGGTGGCGGTGGGAGCCTGCGCTTGCTCCGGCAACGTGTTCCGGGACTGTTACAGCGTGCTGGAGGGGGTCGACAAGGTGATCCCGGTCAACGCCTACATCCCCGGCTGCGCGGTGCGTCCCGATGCGGTGATAGACGGAGTGGCCAAGCTTTTGGGTGCCCTTAAAAAAGGCTGATCAGGAAACAATTACCGGATACTGGATACAGTATACCGTATACAGAATACAGGAGAGAAAATGACCGCTGAAGAGATCAAGAAAATATTAGAGGACAGCCTGGGTTCCAAGATCAAGGAGCTCACCACTCCGGCTCCCAGGAGGATGTTCATCTGGGTGGACAAGGAGAACCTGGTGGAAGCCTGCCGGGTGGCCAAGGAAAAGGCCGGGTTCTACCACATTTCCACCATCACCCCGCGGGATACCGGGGACAAACTGGAGGCCCTGTATCACGTGGCCCAGGCCGGGATGGTGCTGACCATCAGGGCCCAGACCGACCGCAATCATCCCATGCTTCCCACCGTGATCCCGGTCTATCCCGGGGCCGTGTTTTACGAGAGGGAGGTTCACGACCTGCTGGGAATCGGCATAGAGGGGCACCCCGACCTGCGTCCCCTGGTGCTGCCCGAGGACTGGCCGGCCAACGTCTTCCCGCTGCGCAAGGATTGGCAGTATAACCGGGAGAAAGGAGTGATAGAATAATGGGCACATTTATTTTGCCGGTGGGGCCGCAACATCCGGCCTTGAAGGAACCAACCTCTTTCCGCTTTTTGGTGGACGGCGAGACCGTGGTGGACGCCGATCTTCGTCTGGGCTACAACCACCGGGGGATCGAAAAGGGCGCCGAGAGCCGGACCTACATCCAGAATCTGTATCTGCTGGAGCGGGTCTGTGGGATCTGCTCCAACGCCCATATGACCTGCTTTGCCCAGGGGGTGGAAAAACTGATGGGCCTGGAGCCGCCCAAGCGCGGCCTGTTCATCCGCTGTTTGATGGGCGAGCTGGAGAGGGTCCATTCTCACCTGCTCTGGTTGGGCGTGGCCGGGCATGAGGTGGGTTTCGACACCTTCTTCATGTACACCTGGCGCGACCGCGAGATCGTTCAGGACATGCTGGAGATGATCTCCGGCAACCGGGTCAACTACGGGATGCAGACCTTCGGCGGGGTGCGCCGCGACCTGGACGAGATGCAGATCAAGAACCTGCTGGAAGGCATCGCCGCCCTCAAGGCCCGTACCCCCTATTACCTGAACCTGGGCGCTTCGGAACCGACCCTGGTGGCCAGGATCTCCGGGGTGGGCAGGCTGCCCCTGGAGAAGGCGGTGGAGCTGAACGCGGTGGGCCCGACCGCCCGGGCCTCCGGCTGGAAGAGCGACGTCCGCCAGGACGATCCCTATGCCGGCTTCGGGGAATTCATTCCCTTTAACATCGTCACCGACAACGGCGGCGACGTGCTGGCCCGGGTAGTGGTGCGGGCCAAGGAACTGATGGAGACCTACAACATCTGCGAATACATCTTAAAGAACCTGCCGGCCGGCGAGATCCGGGTCAAGGCTCCCCGCAAGGTGCCGGAGGGCGAGGTGGTCAGCCGGGTGGAGGCCCAGCGGGGCGAGGATATCCATTACGTCCGCTCCAACGGCACCGACAAGCCGGACCGGGTCAAGGTGCGGGCCCCGACCCTGGCCAACTGGCCTTCCACCCTGTACATGCTCCGGGGCGGCTATGTGGCCGACATTCCGATCGTGATGGCGGCCATAGACCCCTGCCTGTCCTGCACCGACCGGATGGCCATCATCACCGACGTCAAGCGCGGCTCGGAAAAGGTGATGGACTGGGAGACGCTGAGGCAGCACGGAATTGAATTTTACCGCAAACGCGGGATCAAGCTGTAAACATTGAGGTAGCAAATGGACATCTTAAAAGTATTCCTGTATATCCTGGTCTATCCCGGGCTGCTGTTCCTGTTCGTCTATTCCACCTTCGTGGAATGGGTGGACCGGAAGCTGTACGCCAAGTTCCAGAACCGGATGGGGCCGATGCATACCGGCAGCCACGGCCTGCTGCAGCCCATCGCCGATTTCGTCAAGCTGATGGCCAAGGAAGACATCGTGCCCGAGTCGGCCGACAAGGGGCTTTTCAATGCGGTGCCGATCTTTGCCCTGGCCGCGGTGCTGACCTCGGGCCTGCTGCTTCCGGTATGGCACTTTACCCAGGGGATCGAGTCGGCCACCTCGTTCCAGGGCGACATCATAGTGATGGCCTATCTGCTGGCGCTGCCCACCTTTGCCTATTTCCTGGCGGGGTGGACCTCCACCAGCATGTACGCCGCCATCGGCGGCGTCAGGGTGCTGACCCTGCTGTTCGCCTACGAGGTCCCGATGTTCCTGGCCATCCTGTCGCCGGCCGTCATGGCCGGCAGCTGGCGGCTGGCCGACATCGCGGCCTACTTTCAGGCCCATCCCCTGCACATGCTGTTCAACCTGATCGGCTTCGGGGTCGGGGTGATAGCCCTGCAGGCCAAGCTGGAACGGGTGCCGTTTGACATTCCCCACGCCGAGACCGAGGTGGTGGGCGGGGCCTTTACCGAATATTCCGGCCGCAAGCTGGCCATGTTCCGCCTGCTGGCCGATGTCCAGATGGTGGTGGGGGCCGGTTTCCTGTCCGCCCTGTTCCTGGGCGGGTTCCCGGGCGGGCTGATCCCCGGTTTCATCTGGTTCGTCATCAAGACCCTGGTCATCGTTTTCATCCTTTCGGCCATGAGGGCTGTCACCGCCAGGATCAGGATAGACCAGATGGTGGCCTTCAGCTGGCAGTATCTGGCCCCGCTGGCCCTGCTGCAATTAGTCATCGTCATCTTTATTAAAGGGTATATGCCATGAGTTTAAAATTAGGAGCCATGCTGCCCGAGGTGATGAAGCACCTCTTTAAAAAAGTGGCCACCATTCCCTATCCCTTCCAAAAACTCTCAGTTCCCAAAGGCTTCCGGGGCCACCCGGTGATGGACCCCAAGCTTTGCATCGGCTGCCAGATGTGCGTCAAGGATTGCCCTTCCGAAGCCTTGGAGATCCACAAGGAATCTGAGACCACCGACGACCAGGGCAAGGTTTCCAAGAAGTTCTCCATGACCTTTTACCTGGACCGCTGCTCCCACTGTGCCCAGTGCGAGGAGATCTGTCCCAAGAAGGCCATTCACCTGAATTCCGAGTTCGAGGACGGGGCCTTTGACCGGGGGGCGCTCAAGATAATCTACAAGTAACGCCGGGGGCCGGCGCCAGTGCGCTGGGGGCTCATAATAAATGTTTTTAACGGATGGCCGGGCACAATGATTGTCCGGCCATTTTGCACGGTGGCCGGATCCCGGCGCTGCAACAGAAAAACGATAAAGGATTCTGATTATGGAAGAATGGCAGTTAAAACTCACCGAACATCTGGCCGGGGCCAGGAACATAGCGGTGCTGGGCATCGGCAACGAGATGATGGGGGACGATGCGGCCGGAGCGCTGCTGGCCCGGGAGCTGAAGAAATGCAAAATGCAGAATGCAAAATGCAGAATTGAGATAATGGAAACCAGTACCACTCCGGAGAATTTCACCGGGGCCATCCGCAAGCTTCAGCCGGACCTGGTGGTGATGGTGGACGCGGCCGACATGAACCTGGAACCGGGCGCAGTAGGCTTTCTGGATACCAAGCAGATGCATACCATGATGCATTCCACCCATACCCTGCCGCTTTCGTTCCTGGCCGGTTACCTGGAGCAGATGGGCACGGCCAAGGTGATAGCCCTGGGGATCCAAGCCGGGCACATCAAGCTGGACCAGCCCATGACCCGGGAAGTGGCTGGTTCGGTCAAATTGATAGTCAAAACCTTTACCGATGTTCTTTGCGGGAGAGAATAGAGCTTGAGGACCGGGTTTTTGAATAAAATCTGGAAGGAACACGGCCAACGGGCAATGTTCTGGCTGGTGCTGGTCCTGGCCGCCTGGCTGCGCCTCCTGGGGATCGGCAGCAAAAGCCTTTGGTACGACGAGGCCTGGAGCGTGGCCCTGGCGGCGGTGGATCTGAAAACGGCGGTGATACTGGTCAAAGGCCAGATCTACCCGCCGTTGTATCAGATCCTGCTGCACTTCTGGCTGTTATTGTTCGGAACCTCCGAGACGGCCGCCCGCTCACTGTCGGCAGTCTTTGGCATAGCCTCGGTGGCGGCCCTTTACAATCTGACCGTCAGAATATCCGGCCGCCGCACCGCCCTGGTGGCGGCCCTGATCCTGGCGGTCTCGCCCTTTCACGTGGAATATTCCCAGGAGGCCCGGGGCTATTCCTTGCTGGTCCTTTTGTCGCTGCTTTCCTTCGATCTATTGCTGGTGTGGCTGGATGAACATAAATGGATAACCGGAACGGCTTATGCTGCCTTCACTGCTCTGTGCTTGTATACTCATCCCTATGGTTTTTTGATCCCGTTGTCCCAGAGCCTGATCTGGATATTCCACCTGATAGAAGAAAAAAAACATCCGGGTAAAGAACTGCTATGGTGGCTGGGCCTGGGGTCGGCCATAGCCCTGTTGTTCCTGCCGGTCCTGCCGGTATTCCTGCGGGCGGCGGGCGAGGTCAGCCGGAATTTCTGGATCCGGCGTCCGGACTATTGGGACGTCTGGAATACGCTGAAATATTTTCTGGGACAAAGCCTGTGGAGCCTGATATCGCTGGGTTTGACGGTTCTGCTGGGCATCATCTCGATGCTGATATACGAGGGGGAACACCGGTTCCGGGCCAAGATCTATCTGGCCTGGTGGTGGCTTCCGATCCTGGCGGCCTTTGCCTTTTCTTCGCTGGCCTTTTCGGTCTACCAGATAAAATACCTGATCTTCGCCTCCATTCCCCTGTACCTGCTGGCAGCCGAGGGCATTGCCAAGCTGGAGCACCGGACGGCCAGGATAATAATGGTACTGCTGATCTCAGCCTCTTCGGTCCAGCCCCTGCTGGCTTATTACCAGAAACCAAAGATAGAGGAATGGCGGGGAACCGTCAATTATATCAAGTCCAGGCAAGCGCCCAAGGACATGGTGCTGATCTATCAGGAGAACGATTACGATGACATGTCGCTGGCCCTGTCATATTATTATGCACCCGATTCATCCAAAGTAACGGAAGTGGAGGGGGTGGACGATATCAAGGCCCTCAAGCGGTCCAGGGCCGGGCTTTGGTTGATAGTTACACATGTTCAAAACCCGGATTCGGTGGATCTGATCAAAGGACAGTTGGCTAAAAGATACAGTTTGATTGGGGAACAGAAATTTGCAGGGATCACACTGCTGCGGTATCTGCCCAAAAATCGCACCAAGTGATGAAAAATGTTGACTTGTAACTGTCTTATTAGTATAATTTTAGATTAAATGTTAAAATACGGAGGTCGTATGCTGGATCCCAAATTACTGGAGATCCTGGCCTGCCCAAAATGCAAGGGCGAGCTGGAATACCGGCCCAAGGAACAAAAATTGTTATGCTGGAGCTGCAAGCTGGGCTACAACATCAAGGAAGATATTCCGATCATGCTGATCGACGAGGCTGAACCGCTCACTGGGAGCAAGAAATAACTTGCCCTCTCGTTGGAGATGCCATCAAGCAATGACAAGCGATGCTTGAAATGCCCGGCATGATGCCTTAATGACGTTTGAACGAACAATCAGTGCCGGACAAGTTATGTGACTTCTCAAACATCGCCGGGCAGTATATCAAGGCATCTCTATCAGCGCCTGACCACCTGCATAACCACTCAATCGAGTACAAGGAAAAGATGGACAAGTTTGTAATAGACGGCGGACGTGAGCTCAAGGGAACCGTCAAAGTATCCGGGGCCAAGAACGCCACCCTGCCTGCTTTGGCGGCCGCGCTGCTGGCCTGCGGAAAAACGGTGCTGACCAATGTGCCCAACGTGATGGATGTCCGGACCATGCGGCGTCTGCTGCTGCGGCTGGGTGCCAAGGTGGAATTCTCGGGCGGAAACATGGAGATAGATGTTCCCCAAAAGCTGAAATGCGAGGCCGAGTACGAGATCGTAAAACAGATGAGGGCTTCGTACTATGTCCTGGGTCCGCTGCTGGCCAGGTTCGGCAAGGCCCGGGTCTCCCTGCCCGGCGGCTGCGCCATCGGCGCCCGGCCCATGGATCTCCACCTGAAGGGGATGGAGGCTTTGGGCGCCAAGATCGACATAGTGCACGGCTACGTTCAGGCCCAGGCGCCAAGGCTCAAGGGCGCCAAGGTCCAGCTGGCTGGAAGCCACGGGGTCTCGGTGGGAGCCACCATTAACGTGATGATGGCCGCCGTGCTGGCCCAGGGCCGGACCGTGATCGAGTCGGCGGCCTGCGAACCGGAGGTGGTATCCACCGCCGAGATGCTCAACTGCATGGGGGCTGAGATCATTGGGGCGGGCACTCCGGTGATCACCATCGAAGGCGTTGACGAACTGCATCCCTGCCAGTTCAAAATGATCCCCGACCGGATCGAGGCCGGCTCGCTGATGGCCGCCGCCGCCATCACCGGAGGATGCGTGACCATCGAGGATTGCCGGCCCGACCACCTGACTGCGGTGATCGAGACCTTGAGAAAGGCCGGGGTCAAGATAGCCCAGGGCGACGAAATGGTGACGGTGGAGGCCCGGCGCCGCCTGAAACCGATGGAAATACTGGTGGCCCCCTATCCCGGCTTTCCCACCGACATGCAGCCCCAGGTTATGGCCCTGACTACGGTTTGTTCGGGCCTCTCGACCGTTACCGAGACCATCTTCGAGAACCGCTTCATGCATGTCCCGGAATTGCAAAGGCTGGGAGCCGACATCAAGATAGAGGGCAACACCGCCATCGTCAAAGGCGTGCCCCGGCTGACTGCTGCCCCGGTGATGGGCTCCGATCTGCGGGCCTCGGCGGCACTAGTGATCGCCGCCTTGGCGGCCGAGGGCAGGACAGAGATCAACCGGATATACCATCTTGACCGGGGCTATGAGAACTGGGAGAGGAAGTTGAAGAAACTGGGGGCCAAGATCAGAAGGGTACATGTTCCGATGTGAACAAAATCAATTAACTTCCATTAGCCACGGCCTTCCACCTTCGTTAATACTTCGGCGGACAAGTAAGGCCGTGGCTATATAAGAAACCCATTATTAGCCATAATAAAAATTCAATATAGGGTACTATGAACAATCTTGAAAAATCCATCAAAATAGCGCTTACCGATTGCCTTGGCGTGAAACCCCAGGAAACGGTACTGGTCGTCACCGACGACCAGAAGATAGAAACAGCCGGGCTGTTCTATAAATACGCTCAGGGGTATGCCCGCGAGGTTACTTTGGCCTGCATGGCGCCGAGGCAGAACAACGGCCAGGAGCCGCCGCCGGCAATTGCTCAAATGATGCTGAAGTCGGATGTGATCTTCATGCTCACCTCAAAATCGCTGTCGCACACCCAGGCCCGGCGCCAGGCTTCAGACAAAGGAGCCCGGATAGCCAGCATGCCGGGGGCGACCAGGGAAATGATCGTCAGGACCCTTTGTGCCGATCATCAGGCCATTAAAAAGATCGGGGAAAAACTCTCCCGGATCGTCAGCCGGGCCAGCCAGGTCCGGATCACCACCAAAGCTGGCACCGACCTAAACTTTTCCATCAAGGGCCGCCGGGCTCTTCCCGACCATGGCATCATCCATTCCAAGGGCGGTTTTACCAACCTGCCGGCCGGAGAGGTATACGCCGCCCCGGTCGAAGGCAGCGCCAGTGGTCTGCTGGTCATCGATGGCTCCATAGCCGATATTTGGCCCCTCAAAAAGCCGATCAAAATTGCCATTGCCAATGGCTTTGCGGTAGGAGTTGAAAAAGGCCGGCAGGCTAAAGAATTGTGGCAGATAATCTCAGCCCACGGCCAGAAAGGGCTGAACGTAGCCGAGTTCGGCATCGGGATCAATCCCCAGGCCAAAATAACCGGCAATGTGCTGGAGGACGAAAAAGCTTTGGGCACCATTCACATTGCCTTTGGCGACAACTCCGGGTTTGGCGGCAAGGTCAAAGTGCCCAGTCACCAGGATGGGATCGTGAAAAACCCAGATGTCTGGCTGGATGGAAAGCAATTGATGAAAAACGGAAAACTTTTAATTTGAATGTCTGGCCTTTTCCTGGATTGACAGGATTAACATGATTTCACCGGATAAATCCCCGAATATGACCCATGCGGCGTAATTATTTACCAGGTTCCAATCTTTAGATAATAAATTTTGTTTTAAGAAGTGCATTTTAACAGATTTCACATATTATTTTTAGCTGGTTTGCTGTCGCTTGCGGGCTGTGCCAAAAAAGTCCAAACCGAGCTGAAGGAACCGGTGGAAGAGACCGGCCCGCGCCTGAAGCTGGGAAAGGTCACCTTTGTCGGGAACACCGTGTTCACCCAGGGCCAGTTGACTGGAAAGATGACCAGCCAGCGGGGGCAGAGGTTCGACGATTTCACCTTCCAGCAGGACAAGCGCAAGATCATCTATATGTACCAAAAAAAGGGGTACTTAGAGGCGAAGTTTCAGAACACGGGAATGAATGTTAATCAGGTGACCAATGAGCTGGATTACATTCTGACCATCAGCGAGGGGCAGCTTTCGGCCATCGGCCAGATCCAGTTTCAGGGTAATTCCCTGTACTCCGATTCGGTGCTGCTCTCTCTGTTGAAGGTCAAGACCGGAGATGCTTTGAATCTGGCCGCTGTCAAACAGACCTCTTCCGGCATCATCGCATTGTACGCCGAAAAAGGATTTCTATACGCCTCGGTCAAGGACACCATCATAAAAACCGAGGACAGCCACGTTTCCAACATCATCTATCGGATCACCGAAGGCAGCCCGGTATACATCGGGCTGATCAGGATAATAGGCAACAAAGGGGTATTACAAAAGGTCATCAAGCGGGAGATGAACCTTTCTTCCGGCGATCTGCTGATCCCTTCCCGGGTCTATCAAAACCAACAGAGGGTCTATGCCCTGGGGCTTTTTACCGAGGTCCGGTTTGAGATGGAAGGTCTGGCGGAAAAATCCGATACCGTCAACCTGCTGCTTTTTGTCAAGGAAGATAAAAATAACTGGTACGGTTTCAATTTTGGCTACCAGCAGCCCGACCGGGTGCAGTTGGGGCTGGAATGGGGAAGCAATAATATTTTTGGCAACCTGCAGAAGATCACTTTAAAGACCGATATCGGATACGGACTAGGAAAAGTTGACGGCCTGCATCCCTATACCAACGATTATTATCTGGATTATCTGGAACCATATTTTTTGTCGCTTCCGCTCCGGGCCAGCGGCAGCATCTATTACAAAAGACAGCGTGATGATGCTTCCTACTGGTCTCCTTTGAGTCGTTTGGGCGGTGAAGCCAAGGTGGGAAAATCACTGACCCGGGTAATTCAAGTCTATCTGGGTTATAAATACGAGTTTTTGGAGGAGACCAATAATACCACCAGCGATGTATTTGTAAGCACTACCGCCGACAACCGGGACGATATATTCAATCCCACCCGGGGTTATAACCTCAGCGCCAGATTGGACCAAGCCGGTTCGGTGCTGGGAGGTTCCAACGACTTTCGCAAGAGCACCGGCGAGGCTGCCTTTTTCCACAATCTGGGCCGCAGCTTAATCCTGGCCTGGCATGTCAAGGCCTCGGGGATCTATACCTTTAACCGGACGGGTCCGGTGCCCATCCAGGAACGGCTGAAACTGGGCGGGGCCATGAATCTGAGGGGTTATTCCCAGGACGAAATATCCGCCGACACTTTCAGCACCGTCAACATGCTGGTCAACGGCAACCTGGAACTGAGGGTCCCGGTATATAAGATGTTCGGGGCTTGTCTTTTTGTGGATGCCGGGAACGTCTTGGCCGACTTTGAATCGGTTAAATGGAAACACTACCATGGGGGCACGGGGCTGGGCTTAAGATTATATACTCCGATCGGCCCGGTCCGGCTGGACTATGCAATCAAGACCGAGGGACGGATGGAAATTTACGGCGGCCTGATATACATAAACCTGGGGCACGCTTTCTGATGCCGCATAAAACCAGAAACATAATAATCATCGCCGCCGCGGCGGCGGTATTGCTGTCCCTGGCCGGTTTGACAATGTATTTGAACAGCCGGGTCTTCAAGGGTAAGCTTAAAGCCAAGGCCGATCTTTCCCTGTCTAACGTTTTGGGGCGGGAGTTCACCATAGACAGCGCCAGCGTTCAGCTGCCGATGAACATAGTGCTCCACGGTTTGAAGCTGGCTTCGGACGACTCCCTGAAGAACGGAATGATGCTGGAAGTCCCTAAGGTAAAAGTGGTCATTCATCCCTGGGTTTCTTTGACTAAAAGGAAGATCGCCATCAAACAGGTGGGAATATACGATGCCCAGGCCAGGCTGGTCCGCCATCCTGACGGCAGTTGGAATTTTTCCGATCTGTTCAAATCCGATTCCACCAAACCTAAGCGAAAAGCCAATTTCCCGCCTCTGGAAATATCTGCCATCGAGATCAGCAACTTAAAGGTAATGATCAGCCCCGGACCGGATTCCCAGCTGGTGGAGAAAATAAATCTGGCGGCGGCGTTAAAGATGGGTGGACGAAAACTATCGCTTAATATAAAGGATCTCAGCGCCTGTATCCCCGACCGCGAGTTTGCCCTGAACCAGGGAACTGGTCTGCTGGCCATCAATGGGGATACCATCAAACTGGATGATTTCGGGCTTAACCTGGGCTCCAGCCGCCTGGAACTTGGTTTATGGCTGGACGGAAAAAGCAAGAGATACGGTTTGTCCCGGGCCAAGCTTGATCTGAACCTAGCCGATGTGGCCAAGATAACCCGGCTGAAGGAAGAAGATTTTAATGGACAGTTTATCGTCACTGCCAGCGGAAAGGGCAGTCTTTATAAACCATCTGTAAACCTGGATATTCGGTCTGCGGTCTGCTGTTTGGGCGGCGTACGCCTGGATCGCTTGACCGCCAGATTGAGTTTCAAGGATCAAATACTGTCCTTGAATGACATTGAGCTGGTTTCCGGTTCGAGCACGGTCAAAGGTGACGGCCAGATGGATCTGAACGCCAAGGACTACGGACTGCAACTTTCCCTGGACCAGGTGGATCTGGGAACTTTGCTGCCGATAGCCGGCCAGGCCTTAAAGACCAACATCAACGGCGTATTCAATCTAAAAGGCCAGGGATTGGAGCCTAAAAAAATCAAAGCCCGGGCCGATCTAGTGCTGACCCACAGCTCGGTTAACGATATCCCGGTGGACGAACTTCGCTGTTTTGTCCGGGCTGAAGGAACTGACATCGCAGTAGACCAGATTTGGCTGCGGAGCGGCCAGGCCCAGTTGGAGGTCAAAGGCGACATTTACAAGGAAGCCATCAGCTTGGAATTAGAGACCGATGAAATCGATCTGGCCCAATTCGGGCCTTTGTTCGGGCTGAAGGATCTGGCCGGCCGTTTGCGTTTCAACGGTCTGGTATCCGGGGCTACCAAAAATCCGGATATCATCGGATCATTCCGTTTGAAGGAAGCCGGGCTGGCCGGGATAAGTTGTCTGTATTTTGACGGGAATATGTCGGTAAAGTCCATTGTCAAAAGTCCTTTGGGCGACGGCAAATTCACTCTGACCGGTATTGAAGTGGGCAAGCAGAGCATAGAAAAGGTCGAGATGCTGGCCGAATTACGGGGGCTGGACTGGGGGGGATTTTCCATTCATATTGTCAAGGACAGCCTGACAGAAGGGCTTTTGACCGGGCGGCTGGAACTGGCAGGGAAAAACATATCGCTGGTGGTCAGCAAACTTTTCTTTAATTCCGGATACCAGATCATTGCCAACAGTCAGCCCCTGGCGATGAATATCAAGTCCGGAGTGATCGATATTAAACCGGGTAAGTTGATAGTGGGCCGGGGCAGCCTGCTTTTCTCGGGGAATTACAAAAGCAATAAAGATTTTCAGGTGAGCGTCAAGGGTCAGGACATAGACAGCCGGAGGATATTGGAGCTGATGCAGCTGGACAAGACCGTCCACGGCCTGTTGGATTTTGAGCTGGATGGTTCCGGCAACCTGGCCTCCCCCAGATACTCTCTAAAACTGAACGTGGGGAATCTCCGCTTTGAGCAATTCACCGCCGACAATCTGTCGCTGGATATGGCTTATGCCGACCAGATTGTCCAGTTGAACCGCCTGGCCATTACCCGTTATGGAAGTGTTTCTGAACTCTCAGCCAGGGTTCCGGTCAACCTGGCAGTTGGTCAGGAGATGGGAAAATTGCTGGACCGGCCGATAGAAGGGCAGGTCAACTTGAGAGACATCGGAACCTGGGCTTTTTTCCCCATGGCTGAATTCTTGAGTGTCTATGAAGGCCGGATAGACCTTTCGGTTACGCTTTCCGGTACGCCATTTAAACCTCTGCTCAATGGGGGACTAACCATAGACCGGGCCAAGATGGTGCTGCGGCCATTCGGCATGTATCTTCATGATGTGACGGCCCGGGCCCATTTCAACGCCGACAGCCTGGTGGTAGACAATATCTCCGCCATCACCGAGAACCAGGGCAGAGTGGATATCCAGCGGGGCGAGATCCTGCTGGAGCGGTTCATTCCAACCAAGATGTATTTTTTGATCACCACCCGCGAGGCCCCCATCCGTAACATTCCATTCATCGAAGCCAATGTGGACGCCCGGATCGAGATCAACGGGACGGTCAATCATCCCAAGATATCCGGTGACGTCAAGGTCAATACCGCCCTGATCTCCATGCCCTTTGCCCCAGCCGAGGAGCCGCCTCCGCCCGATAAAGAGCCCAAGCCCCTGGACCTGGATCTGGCCATCACCGGGCCTCAGGGCATTTGGCTGCGCAATGCCGACGCCGACATCGAGCTGAAGATCGACAACCTGAACGTCCGGATGCAGCAGAATCTTTTATTCCTGTCGGGGCGGCTGGAGACCATCCGGGGTACCTACCGGTTTATGGACCGAAAGTTCGATATTGACGAAGGGGGGTTATTGACCTTCACCAATGCCGCAGTCATCAATCCAGATCTCAACTTATCGGCCCAGACCTCGGTGGATCAGCCCACCCCCGAGGGCGGCACCAGCAAGGTGTTGATCCTTCTGTCGATTCAGGGCACTGCCCTTCAGCCCAAACTGTCATTCAGTTCCGAGCCGTCGATGCCCGAACAGGATATTCTGACCATGATCTCGGTGGGCCGCAAGCTGGATGACCAGAACGGCGGGGGGGATCTGACCGGCCAGGTAACCCAGCGGGGGGTGGATTATTTAAGCAACATGCTTTCGGGCATAATTCAGAAGAACACCGGTCTGGTGGACGTGGTGAGAATGAAAACCTACTTGACCGGTGAAGAAAAGGGCGCCCAGGTGACTCTGGGCAAATATGTAACCCGCAACGTATTTGTCAACTACTCCCAGGGGCTTTCCGCAAACTTGTCTACGGAGTTCACTGCCGAATACCTGTTCGGCACCCGCAGTGCCATAGTCGCCAAAAAGGACGATCAGGGAAAGTTCAATCTGGGACTAAGGATGAAATTCAAATACTAAGCTGGATAGTAATAATTCATAAGCATTGGATGTATCCGCAGGGATAGTCAGAGGGAAAGGCCGTGAACGGTCTAAAACGGGGAAATGGTGCTTTTTAACCCAGCCCTTCCTCCTGCGCTGTGGCTTCGGCGGATAAATAAGGGCTGGGTTAAGGATGCCAACCGGAGTCAACCAAGGTCATTCATGGCCTTACCCGTGGTGAGCTTTTAACCATGACTATTGTTCGCGAGTAAAATTGTTCCTGAATAGTAATAGGAGAAAGATGAATAGAAAGATTCTTAGTATTCTGGCCTTGCTGGCGCTTAGCACTGCTTCGCTTAACGCCTCGGTCATAGACTGGCAAAGCTACCAGGGGCCGATGGTGGGGGCCAGGGCGCTGTCGCTTTCCGGCTGCGTGGCGGGGATAGACAACGATCCGTCGGTGATCCACTGGAACCCGGCCCAGCTTTCTTCCCTGCTTTGGCCGATGTTCACGGTCAATTATACCCATTCCTCCGGGCTATTGTCTGATCCGCTGTCTTCAGGGCACAAAAGGCTGAATTACATGGCCCTGGCCGCCAAGGGCATGGGATTGTCCTGGCGCTCATTGGTCAGGCATGCCGGGGAAACGGTTACTTATGATGGTACGGATTCTGTCAGCAGTTACCTCCGTTACGGGGTGGACGAGTTTGCCCTGGTGTTGGGAAAGACCGACGGGTACAATCCCAATACTGCCATGGGCCTGACCGCCAAGGTCCTCTGGGGCCGGATGCTGAAGATTACTCAGACCAAGAGCGATAGCCTTTGGACCAAGGCCCAGACCCTTGATGAGAATAGCATCGGCTACGGGATGGATCTGGGTTTTTACGGGAATTACCGTAATTTGAAGATCGGAGCGGCCATCCAGAATATTCTGGGCAAGGTCTATTGGAAGAACGTGGAGGATGATAAACTGAAGCCCAAACTTTTTCTCGGCGGGGCCATAGTCACCGATAAACTGCCGAAGATTTCCGGAGCCCTGGAAAAATATTTGGGCGGCGGGACTCCACAGTTTCGCTATTCTCTGGCAGGGGAATATAAATATGTTATACCGGGTTACGGAGCAGTATCCGGACGTCTGGGCTACAGCCGGATATATAAAGCCGTGGAGGGGGACTACATTTGGACGGGTGGGGTGGGATATCTTTATAAGAAGTTTTTAATAGATGGGGCAGTGGTCAATACCCTGGATCTTCCTACAAATAAATGGCAGCAGTCGTTTGTGGGCGCGGTTAGTTTATATATGGAATAGAACCCTGAAGGCGCAAAAACGCCGCCCGTAACGGGCGGCGTTTTTTTATTTGCTGGCCCCCTTGACAGAGAAACAAATTAGTAGTATAATGACCGACCAGTCAGTCATTATATGAACGAACGTATCAAATGAAAGAATATATCATAAACACTGCTTCCTCCGCATTGGTGGCTCTCTACCGCTTTTTTGCTTTCCACTGGGAAGTGGCCAAAAGGCTGGTCAGGCCGCCTTATTACCCCAAACTGATCTGGGAGCAGATGGACCGGGTGGGGGTGGATTCCCTGCCGATAGTGGTGCTGACCTCGTTCTTCACCGGGTTCGTGCTGGCCTTCCAGATAGGCTATGCCCTGATGCGCTTCGGGGCCAAGCTATATGTCGGCGGCATCGTTTCGGTCTCGCTGGTACGTGAGCTGGGACCGGTGCTGATCTCCCTGGTCTTCGCCGGGCGGGTGGGGGCGGGCATCACCGCCGAGCTGGGATCGATGCAGGTCTCGGAACAGATAGACGCCATGCGGGCCCTGGCCACCGACCCCATCCGGAAGCTGGTGCTGACCAGGTTCTTTGCGGCGGTGATCATGCTGCCCATCCTGGTGGTGGTGGGCGACCTGATCGGGATACTGGGCGGGATGCTGGTCAGCGTGATGAACCTGGGGTTGACGGCCAACTTTTACCGGACCTCGGTGGTCAATTCCCTGGTCTTCAACGACCTGATCAGCGGTTTCATAAAACCCATAGTGTTCGGGGGGATGGTCGCCATCGTGGCCTGCTATTTCGGCCTTAATGCCCGGGGCGGCACCAAGGGGGTGGGCGACGCGGTGACCCGCACGGTGGTGGTCTCCTCGGTGCTGGTCTTTTTGCTGGATGCCTTCATCACCAAGGTGCTGTTTCTGCTGGGAATGTGAACTTAGCACTGACTAACCACTATCCGGTATTCACTATTCAGTATCCTCCAGAGAATACTGAATAGAGAATACTGAATAGAGAATACTGAATAGAGTGTAGGAAATGATCGAACTTTACGATATCCATAAATCCTTTGAAGGCAAGCCGGTCTTAAAAGGGGTCAACCTCAAGATAGACCAGGGCGAGACCCTGGTGATCCTGGGCCGGTCCGGGTGCGGCAAGAGCGTCACCCTGAAGATCATCCTGCGTCTGATCAAACAGGACCAGGGCCGGATCGTGATCGACGGCGAGGATACTACCGATTACCGCGAGGAACAGATGCTGCCCCTGCGGAAAAAGATCGGGATGCTTTTTCAGGGATCGGCCTTGTTTGATTCCATGAATGTCAAGGAGAACGTGGCTTACCCGTTGCGGGAGCATTTGAAACTATCTGAGGGTGAGGTCTCCGAAAAAGTGGCCCAAGCCCTCAGTTTTGTGGAACTTTCCGGAACCGAACAGACCATGCCCTCGGAACTTTCCGGCGGCATGAAGAAGAGGGTGGCCCTGGCCCGGGCCATTGTGCTGGATCCCCGCTATATGTTCTACGACGAGCCCACCACCGGGCTGGATCCGCTGACCTCCCGCAAGATCAATGAACTGATCAACAAGCTTAAGGATGAACACAAGGTGGGCTCCATTGTGGTGACCCACGAAATTGCCAACGCCTTCAAAGTGGCCGACCGCTTTGAGGTGATCAAGGACGGCGGGATACTTTTCTCCGGCACCTCCAACGAGCTCAAAGGCTCCAAACTAAAATTCGTCCAGGACTTCATTAAAGGGGGAACGATCGAAAATGCCAATCAATAAACTTTCCCATGAATTCAAGGTGGGCCTGCTGATAGCCCTGGGCCTGGGGGTGGCTCTGGTGGCCGTGCTTTCGGTGGGTGAGCGCCAGGGGCTGTTAAAACAGCGGTATTTCCTGAATGCCAGGTTCGATGACGTCGGGGGGTTGCAGGAAGGAGCTCCGGTGCGGGTCTCCGGATTCCAGGTGGGGGTGGTCAATAAAATATCCCTGGTGGAGATAGGCGGCCGCCAAAAAGTGGAGGCCCGCTTAAGGATAGAAAAGCAGGCCCAGCCCCGCATCCGCCGGGGATCGCTGGCCAGGATCAGCAGCATGGGTCTTTTAGGCGACAAGCTGGTGGAGATAGTTCCGGCCTCCATGGATCATCCGATGATGGAAAACGGAGAGGAACTGACCACCATAGCGGTAATGGCCCCCGAGGAGATAATGGGCAAAGTGGCCGAGATCTCGGACACCCTTAATTCTACGGCGATCTCGCTAAATGTGATCATGAAGAAAATAGAAAAGGGCACCGGGACCCTGGGCAAGATGATAGATGATCCCCGGCTTTATACCAACCTTGATTCGGTACTGGTCAGCATGAACCATCTGATATTGTTGATCAAGGGCAACAAGGGAACCATCGGCAAACTGATGAATGATCCTTCTCTCTACAACAACCTCAATCAGACCATGTCAAGCCTCAACACCATCTCCGACAGCCTCAAGCGGGGCCAGGGTAGTCTGGGCAGGCTGCTGCGGGAACCGGACCTTTACAATTCCCTGGACTCTACTTCGCAGAAACTCAGCGTTATAATAAGCAGGATCGAAAAAGGGGAGGGCACTTTGGGCAAGCTTTCCAAAGACGAAGAGATGTACCAGAAGCTGAAGAGTGCTTCCACCGAGCTTGATCTGCTCATTAAAGATATGAAGAAAAACCCAAAGAAATATTTGAGCATCAGTGTGTTTTAACATCCCAGAGGTTGACAGGGGTTAAAAGGGTATTACATTAGGCAAAAATAAATAAGACAGGTTAAAAATGGAAAACATACCGCGCAAGGAACGGGAACGGCTGGTTAAACGCCAGGAGATACTTAAGGCCGCCCGCCAGGTCTTTGCCCAGAAAGGCTTGCACGCAGCCACCCTGGATGAGATCGCCGAGAAGGCCGAGTTTGCCAAGGGCACTCTTTACGGCTATTTCCAGAACAAGGACGACCTTTTCGCCACCATGCTGGAGGAGGAGATCATAAAATTTGAAAAGAGCCTGGAGCAGGTATTTCAGGAGGACCTTCCAGCCACCGCCAAAGTGGAGAAGGTGATCAAGACCATGCTTTTGATCTTCGAACAGAATGTCGACTTCCTGCAGCTGTTAAGCAAAGAACGCCCGGGGATGACTTCAATACCGACGGCAGAGAAAATGATGGTCCATTTCAGAAACCTTACCACCATAGTGGCCAGCATGATCAAACAGGGGATCAAAGAGGGGGTGTTTGCCGTAAAGGACCCGGTCCGCACTTCGGCTGCCCTGTTCAATCTGACCCACGGTTCGGCCATGGGATCGCTATTAAACAAGAAAAAGATCAACGACCCCGAAGAGGTCAAGTTCATAACCGGGATTTTCTTTGACGGGATAAAGGTCTGATACAGTAAAACAAACCAAGCAAATAAAGGTAGAAAAGGCAAAGGACTTAAAATGAAAAAAGGAATATTGCTGTTTACCGGGCTGGTGTTTTCCCTGACAGCCGCCCTGGCCGAAGATTATTCACTGCAGCAGGCGGTGGACATTGCGCTGAAGAACAACCCTTCCATTCAGGTCTCACGGGAAAAAATCACCGCCGCCCAGGGGCAGATGGAAACGGTTCGGGGCAACCTGGTTCCCCAGATCTCGGCTTCGGGCAGCATGGTGCGCCTCAACAGCCTGATCGACATGAAAATGGGGCCAGCCTACTACCTGCCGGTGTTGGATAGCGCCACTCACGCCCCTTCGGCATACATAGTCCCCATGGCCAGCGCTTCCATCACTTCCGACAAGATAGGAAACACCTATTCCGGCAAACTCACCGCCAGCTGGCCGGTCTACACCGGGGGCAGGATCTGGCAGGGCTTTCAGATCACCCGGCTTAACCTGAAAGCGGCCTCCGAGTCATACGACAGCGCCAAAGCCGCGGTGGTCTTTACCGCCAAGCAGGCTTACTATGACCTGTTGCTGGCCCAAAGCGCCCTGGCCGTCACCAGGGAGGCGGTCTCCTCCATAGAAAAACACGTGGAGCGGGTCAGGGCCCTGTATCAGAACGGAATGGTCTCCCGCTACGACCTGCTGCGGGCCGAGGTCCAGCTGTCCAACCTGCAGCCCCAGCTTATCCGGATGCAGAATGCGGTCGACCTGTCCCGGCAGACCTTTAACATGGCTTTGAACCGCAAACTGGAAGCCCCGGTAACATTATCCGACTCCATGGAATATTTCACGGTGGAGATAGACAGCGCCTCGTTAGTGGCCAAGGCCCTAAACCTGAGGCCGGAATACCGGTCCCTGGCTCTGCGCCAGAAAATGGTGGAGAAGGCCAAATTGATCTCCTATTCCAGCTATCAGCCCACCGTGGCCCTGTTCTCCGACTATTCCTACAGCAAGGGTTCCGGGTTCTCATCCGGAGACGAGTGGAACAAGAACTGGGATCTGGGGGTCTCCGCCAGCTGGCCGCTGTTCGACGGCGGTTCCGGGCTGGGAAAGATCAAGGAGGCCCGGGCCAATGACCGGCAGCTGCGCCTGGTAAAACAGCAGGTTGAAGACTGGATCCGGCTGGAGGTCTCGGCCGGATACCTGACGCTGAAGGCCAGCGAAAAGACCATATTCTCCCAGCAGCTTTCGGTGGGCCAGGCCGAAGAGGCGCTGAAGATAGCCAAGGCCCGCTACGAGAGCGGACAGGCCACCAACCTTGACGTGCTGGACGCCCAGCTGGCCCTGACCCAGGCCCAGACCAACCGGATCCAGGCGGTGCACGATTATCTGGTTTCCCTGGCCAGGCTGGAGAAGGCGGTGGGGGCGGCGCTTAGGTAAGGACTTCACGGGGGTAACTATTTTCACGGACATTAGGACACTATGACAAACTTTGTGAATCGTGAATTGTGAATCGTGAATGGTGAAGTGAGTATTCCTAGTTTCATGGATTCCTGATAAAATGGCCCCTGTTAAACGATCTGGTTAATAACACAAAACAAAGAATATACTGTACAAGGAGCAAGGTTCATTCATGAAGGGCAAGACCATCCTGATCGCCATAGCCGCTTTGATCGTCGTTTTCATAGGTTTCAAAATAATGAGGTCGGCAGCCGGCAAAAAAGCGGCAACTGAGCTGGTTAAAAAATTCCCGGTGGAAGTGCTGACCATCGTTCCCTCCGATTATAACGAGACCATCAACCTCTCCGGCACCATGATGGCCGAGAACCAGACCGAGGTTCCGGCCAAGGTCCCCGGCAAGATCATAAAATACCTGCTGGAGGAAGGAGCCTGGGTGGAAAAGGGCCAGAACGTGGTCTCCATAGACCGGGACGAGATCGGGGTGGAGTTCAAGGAAGCCTCGCTGGAAGCTCCCATTTCGGGCTGGCTCACCAAAAAATATTTTGATACCGGGGCCCATGTGGCTCCGGGCATGCCCCTGTTCCAGATCTCCGATTATCACCAGGTAAAATTGGTGATCCAGGTCCCCGAGGCCGAGATATCACGGGTCAAGGTAGGGGCCGGGGCCCAGATCTCAATAGACGCCTGGCCGGACCAGCAATTCTACGGCTCGGTCAGCCGGATGTCCCCCACGGTGGATTACTTAAGCCGCACCATCAAGGCCGAGGTCGCCATCAAGAATCCCGGAATGAAGATCCGCCCGGGAATGTACGCCCGGGCCAGGATCAACATAAAACATCATGTTAAGGCCATCGTCATACCTACCACCGCCATCATCGAACGGGAGACAGGCTCAATGGTATTTGTGATGGAGAACGGCCAGGCTTCAGCCCGGCAGGTCTCGGTGGAACTGGACATGGGCGAGACCAGTTCAATCAAGTCGGGCCTGTCGTTCGGCGATAAACTGATAGTGGCAGGCCAGCACTCCGTGGCCCAGGGTTCCGCAGTGGAGCTGGTGGGGGGCAAATAACCATGATACTTGCAGAATTTGGCATCAAGCGACCGGTGACGGTCTTCATGATCTTCATCGGGATCACCATCATCGGGCTGGTGGCCATGATCAATCTGAACATCGACCTGCTGCCCGACATGTCCTTTCCCATCGTGGCGGTGATGACCGATTACCCCGGGGTGGGCCCGGCCGAAGTGGAGGCCATGGTCAGCCGTCCCATGGAGAGCGTGGTCAGCATGGTGCGCAACGTCAAGAACGTGCGCTCCACCTCCAAGGAAGGCTCCTCCATGATCACCCTGGAATTCGACTGGGGCACCGACATCGACGCCGCGGCCATAGATGTCCGGGAAAAGATCGATCTGGTAAAGTCCCATCTGCCGGCCGGGGTACAGAACCCCACCATCGTCAAATTCGACCCGGCCCTGATGCCGGTTATGGTGGTGGGGGTCTCCAGTCCCCGGGGAGTCTCCGAGCTGCGCCAGTACTGCGACGACAACCTTAAGGACCGGCTGGCCCGGATCCCGGGGGTGGCCGCGGTAACGGTCCAGGGCGGCCAGGACCGCCAGATCCAGGTCAACATCGACCGCACCCGGATGGAGGCCCTGGGGCTTTCCTTCGATCAGGTGGGGATGGCCCTGATGGCCTCGAACCTAAATCTTCCCGGCGGACATTTGAAAAGCGGACAGCTGGATTTTTTGATCCGGATCCCGGGCGAGTTCAAAAGCGTAGAAGAGATATCCTCCACTGTTATCGGCAATAAGGGCGGAACCCCTGTCTACCTGAGGGACATCGCCAAAGTTGAGGACAGTTTTACCGAAATGGACACCGAGACCAAGCTCAACGGCCAGCGCTCGGTGGTGCTGGTCATCCAAAAGCAGTCGGGCTCCAACACCGTGGCGGTCAGCGATAAGATCCAAGCCAAGCTGAAGGAACTGCAGAAACAGGTTCCATCGGACATCAAGCTGGGGGCGGCTTTCGATTCGGCCCAGTTCATCCGGGGGTCCATCAAAAGCCTGCAAACCGAGGCCATTGGCGGATCTCTGCTGGCCATCCTGATCATACTGCTGTTCCTGCGCAATTTCTCCAGCACCCTGATCATCTCCTTGTCCATACCGTTCTCCATCATCGTCACCTTTGTGCTGCTCTACTTCCGCAACATGACCCTGAATATCATGACCCTGGGCGGTCTGGCTTTGGGGGTGGGGCGGCTGGTGGACGATTCGATCGTCGTCCTGGAGAACATTTACCGTCACCGGGAGTCCGGGTACAGTCCCAAGGAAGCGGCTCTGAAAGGCTCCGACCAGGTGGCCATGGCGGTGTTGGCGGCCACCATCACCACCATCGTGGTCTTTTTACCGATAGCTTTTGTCTCCGGCATCGCCGGAGTGTTATTCCGTCCCATGGCTTACACTGTGTCCTTCTCCCTGATCGGCTCATATTTCGTCTCCATGATGCTGCTGCCGCTGTTGACCAGCCGCTTCCTGAAGCTCGAAAATCAAGATGCCGTCAAGGCCGGATCTTCCTGGTGGAAACGAATACTGGAGAGGATAGGGCAGTGGCTGAACGGGTTGGATGATGTTTACCAAAAGGCATTGACCTGGTCCCTGTCCCATAAAAAGACGGTGATGGGTATCACCCTGGGGGTGGTGGCAGCCAGCCTGGCGCTGTTTTTCTTCATTGATTCCGAGTTCATCCCCTCCAGCGACGAGGGGGAGTTCACCATCAACCTGACCATGCCGGTGGGCACCTCTTTCACTCAGACCGGCGTCATCATGAAGAGGATGGAGGAAATCATCAAGACCGAGGTTCCCGAGGCCCGCACGATGTATACCACCTTCGGGGCCGGCGAGGGCATGCGCAAGGCCATGGGCAGTTCCGGGCCCAATGTCGGCGCCATTCAGGTGAAGATCGGGCCGCGGGCCGAGCGGAGCCGCAGCGTGGACCAGATCCTGAACCTGCTGCGCCAGAAGTTCTCCGTCATTCCCGACGCCCAGATGGTATTCCTCTCCGGCAGTCTGATCTCACAGATAATGAGCATGGGCTCCGGCGGGGCTATCCAGGTGGACATCCAGGGCTACAATCTGGAGACCTCCAAGAAACTGGCGGAACAGATCAAAGGGATAATGGCTTCGGTCCAAGGTACCCGTGACGTCAGCGTCAGCCGCAAGGAGGGCATGCCCGAGCTGCAGGTGATGGTGGACCGCGACAAGGCGGGAGCTATGGGCCTTACAGTTTACCAGGTGGCCTCGGCGGTGGAGACGGCCTTCAAGGGCAAGACCGTGACCAGGTTCCGGGACAGCAAGTTCGGCAAGGAATACGACGTGGTGGTTCGTTTCCAGGAGAAGGACCGCTCCCAGATGCCGGACATCAAGAACCTTAAAGTGATGAACCCGATGGGTCAGTTAGTGCCGGTCTCCACCATCGCCAGTATCCAAAAGGCTTTTGGCCCGGTGGACATCAGCCGCAAGAACCAGCAGCGGATCGTCTCGGTCACCGCCAACGCCACCGGCCGGGCCATCGGGGCCATCAACGGCGAGCTGGCCGAGAAGATAGGAAAAATCAGCATTCCAGAGGGCTTCACCGTGGAGGTGGGCGGCTCGGCCAAGGACATGGCCGACAGTTTCAAGAGCCTGTTCTACGCCACTTTACTGGCCATCATGCTGGTTTACATGGTGCTGGCCTCGCAGTTCGAATCCCTGCTGGATCCCTTCGTAATAATGTTCTCGGTGCCGTTGGGGATCGTGGGCGTGATCTGGGGGCTGTTCCTGACCGGGATCAATTTCTCGGTGATCGCCTTCATCGGCGTCATCATGCTGGTGGGGATCGTGGTCTCCAACGCCATCCTGCTGGTGGATTACGCCAATGTCCTGAGAAGAGAGGGGTTGGCCCTTTACCAGGCGGTGATCAAGGCCGGGCATACCAGGCTGCGTCCGATATTGATGACCACTTTGACCACCATCGTGGGCATGGTCCCGATGGCGCTGGGAATAGGCGAAAGCTCGGAGACCTACGCCCCGCTTGCTGTTTCGGTAATCAGCGGCCTGACGGCCTCAACCGTGCTGACCTTGATCTTCGTGCCTACGCTCTATATCATCTTCGAAGAACGGTTCAAACGAGAGATCCAGAGGGACAATCCGCACCGTCGTACTACCGATCCCCATCCGCTTCGCCGCCAGGAGGACCTCGCTCAGTAAACTGAGGGAAGCTGACAGGTATAGCAACGCGGAATTAGAGTAAAAAACTGAATGTTCTGTCCGAAAGAAAGACTGCGAAAAAAACGAAGACATATAGAATATCAAATATTCTTAAAAGAGCCCCGGTGATTAAGCCGGGGCTCTTTTTTATATAAAATGACGAAACCCTGAAAAATTGCATTTTTTACCAGTCGATAAATTAACCTTTTTTAATTTAACTATTGACTTCTTTTCAAAAAAGCGATAAACTGGTAAGGATTATATATTCCAGCCAGTTATAAAAAATATGGAACGCCATGACTGAAAAAAATGTATTGGAAGAAAAGGTCATATTTAACCTGGGAAGTGAAAAGTTTGCACTTGGCACTGAACAGGTTAAATCCATAGAGGAGATGCAGGATATCATTCCTGTGCCTCTGGCTCCGCCATATGTTACCGGTCTGATAAACCTACGCGGGGCGATAGTGGCCGTGGTTGACCTGCGCCAAAGGATAGGCCTGGCTAATATTGAGAACAGCCGGGATATGGTGATCCTGATAGTGGAACATAACGGTGAGGACGTGGGATTGATAGTCGATCGGGTGCAAAGCGTGGAATCTTTTGAGACACAGCCACAGCCGGTGCCGGAGGCCATAACCAAGACCAAATCCGGCAGGTTCTATAAATCAATTTTGGGAGCCATGGACGAGAAAACAGTAATTCTAAATTTAGATAAAATTTTAGCATTGGAGGAGAAATAAATGGGGCACAGGGTTTTAGTGGTAGATGACGCCATCTTCATGCGTACCATGATCTCAGACATCCTCAAGAAAGGCGACTTTGAGGTCTGCGGAGAGGGCGCAACCGGAGCCGAGGCGGTGGAACAGTACAAAAAGCTCAAGCCCGATTTGGTGATCATGGACATCATCATGCCGGACATGGGAGGCATCGAGGCGGTCAAGGCCATCATGCAGATCGATCCCAACGCCAGGGTTTTGATGTGCAGCGCCATGGGCCAGCAGGCACTGGTGGTGGAAGCCATTCAGGCCGGAGCCCGGGATTTTGTGGTCAAGCCGTTCCAGCCCAGCCGGGTGCTGGAAGCCGCCCGCCGGGTGCTGCAGATCAGCTGATTACTAATATCAAAGGGTCTGAAAAACGAGGGCAGAAAACCCGCGTTAGTTTTGGCTTTTTGAGAATTTAATGGTCATATAGACAGTCTGCAGTAAAGATGGACACTACCAAATATAGAGATCTTTTTGTCTCTGAAACCCGGGAGCATCTGGTCAGTCTCAACCGGGCTCTTTTGGCTTTGGAGAAAAATCCGGACGATCCGGCCCTGCTGGACGAGATATTCCGATCTATGCATACCATCAAGGGAATGGCCGGTTCCATAGGGCAGGACCAGATCGCCGAGCTGGCCCACAAGGCCGAAGATCTTTTGGACAAGCTGCGCAAGCGCCAGCTTAAGCTGGCCCAGCCCCAGGTGGACGCCATCTTTGAATCCATTGACTATCTGGAAAGCGCGATGACCGAACTGGCTGCCGGTCGCGACCCCCAGCAGAACCTGAAACAGCAGGGGGTTGAACTATCAAAAAAGATCGAAGCGCTGGTGGCCGCTCCCCAGTCCTCGAAAACTGAAGTTCTCACCAGCATTTCCAGCGGCAACGATTTTTCGCGGATCAATCCCTTAAAGACCGCCGATTCTTTCGTTTACAAGATCCGGGTGCTTTTGGAAGCCGATGTGTCCTTAAAATCGGCCCGGGCCTTTTTGGTGCTGCATAACATGGAGCAGTTTGGAAAAATTGCTTATACCGTGCCGGAACGGCACGATATGGAAGCTGAGCGCTTTGACCGGGGGTTTTCGATATTTTTTGTCACCACTATGCACAGCGAAAAGGAGATCAAGTCCCGTATCGCCTCCAGCGAGATTGAGGATATCGAAATAGAAGAAATAGTGGAAGAAACCGAAGAAGAGACGGTGGAACGCCGCACGGTTAGCGCCTTCACCCAGCTGGCCCAGGAACGCCCCAGCGAGGTCAAGGTTTCCACGGTCCGGTTGGATAAGTTGATGAATCTGGTGGGCGAACTGGTGGTCTGGCGGGAGCGGCTTAAGCAGCTGGCCCAGATGTCACAGAACACCATGATCCAGGACAGCGTGGATCAGGTGGCCCAGATCACCTCCGAACTGCAGCATCAGGTGCTGGCCTCGCGGTTAGTGGCTATGTCCGAGATCTTTGACCGCTTCCCCCGGGTGGTGCGGGATGCCGCCAAGGTTTTGAACAAGGATATAGATTTCAAACTGGAAGGCCGGGAGCTGGAGATGGATCGTTCCATTTTGCAGATGTTGGCCGAACCTCTAGTTCATCTTTTGCGCAACGCGGTGGATCACGGGATGGAGACCATGATCCAGCGGGAAGCTTCGAGCAAAAGGAAAATCGGTTCGGTGACCCTGTCCGCCCAAAAGATCAAGGATCAGGCTTTGATCATGGTGGAGGATGACGGCCGGGGAATCGACTCCGAAAAAATAAAGCAGAAAGCCGTCGAAAAAGGCTGGATCACAGCGGAGCAGGCCTCCAAACTAAACCAGAAACAGATATTCGATTTTTTGGCCCGGCCCGGATTTTCCACCGCCGAAAAAGTAACGGAGGTCTCGGGGCGCGGAGTGGGGCTGGATGTGGTCAAGAGCCGGATCGAAAGCATGGGCGGGAGCATTGTCATCGAAAGCACCGCCGGCCAGGGATCGCGCTTTCTTCTTAATGTGCCGCTCAGCCTGGCCATCATCCGTACCTTGCTGGTTTCTTCCCAAAATCAGGTTTACGCCCTGCCCATGTCCCAGGTAATGGAAACTTTTGAGCTTAAGCCGGAAGGCGTAAAAACCCTGCAGGGGAAGGCGACCATAGTCTATCGCAACCAGGTCATTCCGGTGCAAAAGCTGTCCCGGTCTTTAAAGCTGGAATCGGAAGCAGGGGCGCTGGCCGGTCCGACGGTGGTGCTGGAAAGGCAGGGTTCGTTTGCCGCCTATATCATCGATCGGATTGTGGGCCAGCAGGAGATAGTAGTCAAGCCGCTTTCCCGGTTTTTAAATTTTAATAAAACCTTCAGCGGAGTGGCCATCAGCCGTGAGGGACATCCGATGCTGATAGTGGATGTCAACAATTTGGAAACCTAATTTCAGGGAACAAATTACGAAAAACAATTAACGATTAACGATTAACGGCTAATAATCAAAGGTAATATAAAATGGACGTCAGCCAACTAAAAGACATTCAACTGGATGCTCTCAAAGAAGTGGCCAACATTGGGGCCTGCCATGCCGCCACCGCGCTTTCCGAGCTTACCGGCGAAAAGGTGATGGTCAACGTGCCGGTGATCCAGATCAATCCCATTGAAGAAGTATTCGGTTTGGTGGCCAAACCCAACGAGGTGGTGGCCAGCGTACTGATTTATTTCCTGGGCGACATGACCGGCCGCACCCTGTTGCTGTTCCCTCAGGAAGCCGCTTGGCATCTTACGGACTGCCTGATGCGTCAGCCTTTAGGCACTACCAATAAGTTCGGAGAATTAGAAGAATCGGCGCTTAAGGAAGTATCTAACGTTTTAACCTGCGCTTATATGAATTCTTTAGGCGACCTTTTGGGACTAGTGGTCGTGCCCTCCGTTCCCAGCATGGCGGTGGATATGGCCTCGGCGGTGCTGGAGGCGGTATCCCTGGAGTTCTCTAGCGACAAGGATATGGTGGTCTGCATCAAAACCGAATTCAGGTTTGTGGAAAAAAACACCACCCTTTACGGATATTTTTTACTGCTGCCCGATCCGGCCTCGCTGGAAGTGATCCTGAATGCCATCCATATGGGGTAACACTTATGCCCCCTGCGCAGACAGGATTGGTGTGTTTGGCAGGATATTGCTTTACCTCTGATCAGACCTCCCCGAGCATTCAATCCCTGTACGGCAATCTACATCACAGTTCTCATAAAAAACTTTAAGCACCAACCATCATTTGTTTATGGATCCCAACGCTCAAAATACCGCCGCCACAATCAGTCCCGAAGAGCAGGGCATCCTGCGCAGCTTCCGCTCCCGGCTGGATGTCAAGGATTCGGCGGCTCACAATAACCTGGGAGTGGTCTTTTATCATAAGGCCATGTATGCCGAGGCTATCGAAGTATTGCAGAAGGCCATTGAGCTGGATCCCAAGAACGTACTGGCCCGCCACAATCTGGAGGTTGTTTACCGAAAAAGCGGCTATTATGACCGGGTGATAGAGCAGGCCAAAAAGAATATCGACCAATCCGAGGATTTTCCTTCGCATTTCCGGCTGGCCGAGGCATTGCGCAACACCGGCCAGTATAAATCGGCTATCGAGCATTACCGCCAGGCATTGAAACTGAAGCCCGATGATTTTTTGACCCACATTTATCTGGGCCTGACCCTGAAGCAGCAGGGCGAGTTCGATCAGGCGGTCAAGGTCTACCAGGCCGCCTTAAAGGTGGATCCCGTATCATATGTAGCCCACACCGCTTTGGGCGAGATCTTCTACAATCTGGGGTTACTGGAACAATCGATAACCGAGCTGCAGTCGGCGGTCCAGATAAATCCCGACGGGGCCGAAGCGCATTTTCTACTGGGTTTCACTTACGGCGAAAAGGGCCTGCTGGAGAAGGCCATCGAAGAATCGCGAAAAGCCATTGCTTTAAATCCCAATTATGCCCGGGCTCAGGCCAATCTGGGAATCGATTATTATAACCAGGACCTGTTATCCGAGATCAAACGCCATTCCGAAGATCAGCCCCAGGTGTCCCCGGATGGTTTCATGACTCATTACAATCTGGGCGTGGGTTTTAAACGCAAAGGGCTTTTTAAGCAGGCCCTAAGTGAATTTGAAAAGGCGTTAGGAACAGGACAGGAATCGGGGTTAGTTCACAAGGAGCTGGGTGAGGTCTATCTTTTGATGGGCCAGAACCAGCCGGCCATCGAGGCCTACAAGAAGGCCTTGGAATTTGAACCTAGAAATCAGAAAATATACAACGATATCGGACTGGCCTGTAACCGGCTGGGGCTTTCCCCAGAAGCCATCCGATGGTACCAGGGAGCTCTGGACTTGGATCCCGGATACGCCATCAGCCTGAATAATCTGGGCATTGCTTATTTTTATCAGAACCAGCCGGAACAGGCGGTGGAAAAGGTCAGACAGGCGGTAGCCTTAAACCCGCAATACAGCGATGCCCATTTTAATCTAGGTCTGTTGTTTGCCAAGGCTAGCAATGATGAGATGGCCATGAAAGAATACCTGGAGGTCTTAAAGCTAAACCCCCAGTCGGTGCTGGCTCACAACAATATCGGACTGTTGCATCTGAAAAAGAAAAATTATCCCCAGGCCATCGAGGAACTGCAAAAGGCCATTGAACTGGACGGAGGATTTGCCGAGGCCCACTACAACCTCAGTTTTGCCCTGGCCGCCACCGAGCGCTATCAGGATTCGGTGGCCGCTTCCAAAAAAGCCATGGAACTGAAATCGTCCTACACCGGCGGCTCATTTAAATTGGGGATAGATATTTTTGTGGAGAATCCCAATCTGTTGATTTTGGAACAATGGCAGGGTTCGGGCCAGGAGAAAGGAACCACGGTCTCGTCTGATATTTTTGGAGGAGTGCTGGAGGACGCTTCCTTACGAGCCAAATCAACCAGATGGGAGGAGCGGGAACTGCAGTCCGATCTCCAAAAACTTAAAGAGTTACGAAGCCAGGGCGACAATGCCGAAGCCCGCAAACAGGCCCAGGCCATTATCGAACAGCAGCCCCAGAACCCGGCGGCCTTAAAGGCCCTGGCCGAGATCTCTCTGGAGGAAAAACAGGGAGCTGAGGCGGCGGTACATTATAAATTGTTGATCAAGCTTTTTCCCGGCCAGCCAGAATATATTTCGGGCCTTAGCAGAACATATCTGATGCAAAACCTTCCCGATCAGGCGATCAAAGCATTGGAGAACGGCCTGAAAAATTCCTCCCATACCCCGGAACTGCAACTGGAACTTGGCCGGCTCTATTTAAACCTGGGACAGCATAAACAGGCCCAACAGAATTTTGAAAAGGCACTAAAAGACGATTCCCAGAACATTCATCTTTATCTGGGCCTGGGGCAGGCCTTTGAAGCACAGGGTCAGCCCGAGGAAGCGGTGATGGCCTACCGTCAGGCCATAAATATTTCGCCTAAGCTGCCATACGGTTATCACCAGCTGGGGCTGCTGCTTTTGGCGGCGGGCAAGCCCGATGCCGCGGCCGAGGAGCTAAGAAAGGCGGTGGTCAATAACCCCGCCCACCTGGAATCGCATTTGGCATTGGGCGAGATCTACCTAAAACAAAATTTGCTGGACAAGGCCTCGGTGGAGTTTGCCATAGCGGTCAAGATAGCTCCCAAAAGCTTTGAGGCCCGGCTGGGCCAGGCTGCGATGTTTGCCCGGACCGGCAAGGCCGACCAGGCCTACGCCCTCTGTCAGGAGCTGATGGCTTCCTACGGCGATCGGGCAGAGTTGTATCTCTTGCTGGGAAAACTTCTGGCTCAGAGGGGAAAGACCAGGGATGCGGTGGAGGCCTGGCAGAAGGCGGTCAATTTCACCCAGGACCAGAATATAAGGCAGCAGGCCACCAAGGCCATTGATGCGGCCCTGCAGTGGCAGGAAGTATCTGGCTGATTAGCCACAGAGGCACAGAGACACAGAGATACAGAGGATTTATCCTATCTTGTTTGACCCCCACTTTTAAGAAGCACACAAACAGTATTTGTTTTTTAAATTTCTGATTTTAGCAAAATGGCGATCGAAGGCCCCATAAAAGAACTTAGCCTGATGGACCTGTTCCAGCTGCTGGCCATGTCCCGGAAGTCCGGGGTGCTGACGCTGGATTCTGCCCATGACGTGGGGCAGGTATTCTTTTCCAACGGCAATATAATACGGGCCAGCCTGCAGCAAGGTTACGAGCGGATCGGGCAGATAATGCTGAAGGCCGGAAAGATCACCAGCCCTCAGTTGGAAAGGATATTAAAGGATCAGGCGTCCTCCCAAGAGCGCAAACGGTTCGGGGTCCTGGCGGCCGAAAACAGTTTTGTCGGCAAGCCTGCAGTCAAAGAAGCTTTGAAGACCCAGGTGGAGGAAGTGGTTTATGCCATCATGGGCTGGAAGGACGGCTACTTCAGGTTTGAGGAAATGGATCTTTCGTCCGACACCGATACCGAATTGCTGTTGATTACCGAGAACGTGATGATGGAGGTCTCCCGCCGGCTTGACGAATGGTCAAAGATCCACTCCAAACTTCCCGATCTGGATATGGTCCTCAGCCTTTCACAGGGCAGCGAGCTGGCTTCGGGCAAGCTTGACCTCAAGCCAGAGGAATGGTTGATAATGGCCACCATCGACGGCAAAAGAACCGCCCGCCAAGTGATAGAGACCACGGGTGGTAGGGAGTTCGAAACCGCTAAGGTAATATACGGGCTCTGCGCCACCGGCCTGGTAAGGGTTTTGGGTAAAAAAACCGAACTGAAGCTCGATCTGCAGGAACCGGAGCAGGATCCCATAAAGCAGGGGATAACAGACCTGAACGACGGGAAAATAGAAAAAGCCATCAGCATCTTTAACCAATTGTTGCAAAAAGATCCGGAGATGGTCCAGGCCCATATTTATCTGGGCGAGGCTTATTATTTGACCGAATCGTACGATGAGGCCGTAATGGAATACAAACTGGCCAGCAAGGGAGAGGAAAATAATCCGGAAATAAATTACTGTCTGGGCTTTACCTACGCCCGTCTGGGCAGGCTGGAATTGGCGGTAGAACGCTGGGGAAAATTCTTGAGATTTGCCGGCGGCGATAAAAGGGCCGAAAAAGTGCGGGAGATGGTGACTCTGGCGGTGCGTTGGGCCGAAGGGCTGGAGGGAAAGACCAGTATCCAACCAGGGCCGGCAGAACCAAAAAACGAATCTGTGAGACCGGAGGGGCTGCCCATTGAGCTTTCGTCTGAGGTCAAGTCCTGGTTAGAGAAGATGAAAAAACCCAAGGAACCCCGATAGCCGGCCAAAGGAAGCAAAGCTATGGTGGTTATAATCAAATGAGTCCAAGTAAAAATCAACCGACATTTTTTTAAATCCATGCCCGACCTAACAGAAAATACTACACCCGACCAGATGGTAAACGATCCTTCGTCCCAGTTGTTTGCTTCCTTGGCTGACTTTTATCGGGATAACGGCCTCATCTCCGAGGCCATCGCCATCTGCCAGGCCGGTCTGGAATCTGAGCCTTCCAATATTGACGGCCGGATAGTTCTGGCCAAGTGCCTATTGGCCACCAAACAGTATATTTCGGCCAGGGCCGAGGCGGTGAAAGTCCTCTCGGTGCAGGCCGAAAATTCAGAAGCCAAGGAAATACTTTCTCGGGCCGATTCCGCCATCCCGGAAGCGCATGATTCCGTCCTTTCACCGGTTACGGCCCATAAGGAAGCGATCCCAGCACCTGGGCTGCCGATAAGACCAGAGGCTGAAGCAGCTTCTCCAGAAACTGCGGCCCAGAAGGATAAACCAGCTCCTGAACCGGTGAAGTTACCGAAGTCGCCCGTCCAGGAAATTCCGTCAAGCCTCCTTCCGTTAATATCCGATCGTTTGGAAAAACAGCCGGTTGCACCGCTAAAAACAGAGGAAAAGCCGGCGGCTCAAAACGAAATTTCAAAACCACCTTCCGAGGAGGTAACCGAATGGCAGGCTGGTTTTGGAAAGATCATGAACGATCTGGTGCAGACCCCGCAGGTCAAGGCCTGCATGCTGGTGGACGAGAATGGTTATGCCGTGGCCGACGCCGTATCGCGCAACGGACAAAGTCTTTCCGAAGATACTGCCGCCCTGTCCACCAATATTTTTAAGACAGCTTACGAAGCATTGAAAAAAATAAAACTGGGAGAACTGGAAAGGATCGTAATAGAGAGCGGGGACGGGAAAATATTTTTGCGCCAGGCTGGACGGATGGTGCTGCTGATTTCAGCTGATGTCTCGGCCAAGGTGGGACTGGTGATGGTCAACAGCAAACGGGCGGCGGAACAGGCGGAAAAACTCACCCCAAAAGGCCCGGCCAAATGACTGCTGACCCGAAAAGGTCCCTTTGCAGGTCAGATATTAAAATCGAGCTAAAACCGCCGAAAACAAGATAAAAGAATATCATGAAAGAAATACTCAATCAAATAAACGAGATCTCCGGGGTCAAGGGAAGTCTGGTGGTGGATAACGAGGGCTTGGTAGTTGTTTCCAATCTGATGTCGGGAATGGAGGAACGGACCATCAGCGCCATGGTGGCCGGAATTTACCAGGAGATAATCAAATCCCTCCGGCCGGACAAGGGGACTGAACTTTCCGGAGTACAACTTTCGGCCAGCGAAGGTAGCATCATATTCCTATGCGCACCGGAATGCATCCTGACGGTGATCACCGAGCCAGGGGCCAATATTGGATTGGTATCCATTAAAATGAAGGCCAGCCTGGAAAGATTGATAAAGATATTATGACCAATCTCCAGTTCATCATATCCAAAGAGGTCACCGTCGCCGTGGAACGGGAGATGGCTCAATACATCAAAGCCTCCCGGGCCAAGTGCGTGATCCTTTTATCCAAGGATGGCCACCTGATCAGCCAGTCGGGCTATATCTCCGATTTCAATCTGCAACCGATATCGGCCCTGATCGGTGGCATCTTTTCTTCCACCCAGGCCCTGGCCCGTTTGGTGCAGGAAGAAAAGTTCAAAGTGATGTTCCAGGAAGGATCAAAATGGAATGTCTATTTCTGCCTGGTGGCCGAGCATTTTATCCTGGCCACCATCTTTGATAAATCAACAGTAGTGGGCATGATCCGCCATGCCGCCGCCGAAGCCGAAAAAGCGCTTGCTCCGTACCTGGAAAAAACATGGAGCGATGAAGGTAATGATACCCCTCTATCAGAGGGAGATGCCCAGGAACCGGCTACCAGCCGGGGGCAGGAAAACCAGGAGATAATGCTGCCCGACCTTAACCGGGAAGTAGAGGATGCCCTGTCCAAGCTGTTCTCTTGAGCGTTCATTAACCAGGTCAAGATATTTGTTGCATACTGTAGGCCCCGTCCAAGAGATTTATTTGTCACCTCATTAATAATCCAAATGTCTTAACCATAATCATTCAATTCAAATAAGATCATGTCTTTAATCAACTACTCATACAAAGAGATTACTTGTAAGATTGTTTATTACGGGCCGGGGCGCTGCGGCAAGACCACCAATCTTCAGTATATCTATGGCAAGATCCCAGACGAAAAGCGGAGCTCCATGGTCAGCCTGGCCACCGAAAAGGACCGCACCCTGTTTTTCGATTTTTTACCGCTGGAGTTGGGGACCATAGCCGGTTACAAAACCAGGGTCCAGCTTTACACTGTGCCTGGTCAGGTATTTTACAACTCCACCCGCAAATTAGTGCTACAGGGCTCGGATGGCGTGGTTTTTGTGGCCGATTCTCAGGTCGATCTGTGGCAGGAAAACCAAGAGAGCCTGCAGAACCTGAGGGACAATCTCTCCGGACTGGGGATGGATCTTTATAAAATCCCACTGGTAATGCAGTACAACAAACGGGACCTGCCCAACATCATGTCGGTAGCCGACCTGAACACCGGACTCAATTTCAGGCGGGCCCACCATTTCGAAGCAGTAGCTACCACCGGGGTAGGGGTCTTTGATACATTAAAGACCATCAGCGCTTTGGTTTTGCAGTCTCTTTCTGCCAAATATAAAAAGTAAAAACAGTATCCGGGAAGGCTCATCTCTAAAGAATGGAAACACGGCAGAATGATTTATCGGCCCTCTTAGTTATTTATACTTACTGGCAACATCAAATCACCTCCAACCGCCATAGCCAAAATACCAATGGATAAAAATAGTTCTGAAATAATCGAGACCAACTACGTCTTTCACAACTTCTTTATCGGGCCCAACAACCGCCTGGCATTTTCTGCTGCCCTGAAGGTATCAGAGGAACCTGGGAGGATCTACAATCCTCTGGTGATCTACGGCGGAGTGGGCCTGGGAAAGACCCACCTGCTACATGCGGTAGGTAATGCCGTGGCCCTGTCTCATCCGGAATATAAAATTGAAATCCTGGCCGGAAGCCAGCTGGTGGTGGGCGATTTGGCCCGGGCCGAGCAGTCCGACCTGCTGTTGTTTGACGATCTCCACCTAGGCCTGCACCAGCGCGATGTCCAGGCAAGATTGTTGCCTCTGTTTGACCGGATGATAGGCTCGGGGCGGCAGATTGTAATCACCACTGACATGCATCCCCAGAAAATAGAAGCACTGGACCCCAAACTACTTTCCCGGCTTTTAGGAGGGGTGTTTGTGGTACTAAAGGAGATAGAACTTAGGGAAAAGGGGTTAATCCTTTATAAAAAAGCCGAGGCCCGCGGGCAAATTCTGCCTGAAGACGTTTTACATCTGATCGCTTCCCGGGTCTCTTCCAATATCCGGGAGATAGAGGGAGCCTTGAACCGGGTATTGCTGTATTCTTCACTGATGGAGGGCCCGGTTACCAAAGATACGGTGGATGAAGCATTGCCCCCGGCGGTTTCGGCCGAGGTACAGCCGGAACCGGAATCGGCAGAGGCCGCTAAAGAACCAGCGGCCAAACCAGAAGGTGAGTTCGGGGCGTTTGTGTCCGGGTTGGATGACCGGATGCTGAATATGTTAACGGAACAACAGGATACTGAAAAGATCCGGCGGGAATATAAAGAGAAGATTTACATCTGGAAGATGAAGGGCTTTAACACTATCTCGGTGGAACTGTCATTGGATAAGGATATTTCAGTCTTGTCTTCGGAATACGATAAATACACGGTCAATGTAGAACGGCTGATTGACTTGCAACAGCAGTTTGGACAGATGGCCGCCAAGTCAACCCCGGAAGAAATATCCCAGATCGAGTCGGTATTGTTTGATCCTGAACAAACAGATAAATTGGAGCAATTGGTTAAAAGCCTTTCCCAAAGATTAAGCGGAGGTAACAGCAAAACTTTGCCGCAAACAGAGGCGGCGGTGACAACTTCGCCGTTGGATCCCCCTAAACCAGAATCGCCAGAACTGCCAGTCCAGCCTGCTATTCTCATAACTAAACCGGTCCCGGAAATAAAAACAGAACATCAGGCTGTAAAATTACCGGAGTCCGTAGCCCAATCCAAACCGGACGATATTTTAGCGGAAAAGGCCGGTATCATTGAAGAAAGCTGGCCCTGGTTGGCCGACAGACTGATGGAAGAATTTTAATGACTCTTCAGTCAATAAGACATTAAGACACAAAACCATATTTTTAGACTAGTGCCCAAAAGGAAAGGGGATTTATCCGCCTACGCAGAACACCGCCCCGATATATCGGGGCGGATGAATGCGCAAATAAAAGATGCTTCCACCTACGCTAATGCTGCGGCGGACAGGTCGGTGGATGTCGCTGATTACACAAGTCGGATAGCCCCGCCCTGGGCGGGGTAACCTAAGGTTTGGTACTACGCCTACGTACCTCTACTCCGGCGCACAAGCACTGCTATGCCCGTGGGGCTCCATAATAAGCCTGTTCGCCACCAATCGGAATGTTACTGGGGGGATACTGGGCCAAAGAAAACATAACTTATTGAAAATTGATTAAAAGAATTATTATCTAATTTATAAACCTGGCGACTCGACGACCGAGTAATTACAAACTTGAAATTCATTATTTTAACCAAATGGCGATAAAAGGATCCTTTAAGGAAATAAGCCTGCCCGATGTGCTTCAGTTGTTATCGGTGGGACGCAAGACAGGTTGTCTGAAGGTTACCGACGGCAAGAATTTTGGCAGCATATATTTCAATGATGGAAAGATATGCTACAGCAACTTGCTGAACCGTCCCGACCGCCTGGGCGACCGTCTGCTGTCCCGGGGTTTCATCACCAATTCCCAGCTGGAGGAGGCCCTGAAATATCAGCAGACCGACCCGGACGGCCGGCGGCTGGGCGACATTTTGATCCATCTGGGGCTGTTGACCAAGCAGGATCTGGAGTCCGATGTTTCCCGGCAGATCTCCGATGCCATATTTTACCTGCTGCGCTGGACGGAGGGGGATTTCTTTTTTGAGCCGGATACTGCGCCCACCGAAGAGACCATTACCGTTTCGTTGGATGTATTGAACCTGCTGCTGGAAGAAGCCCGCCGGATCGATGAATGGAAAAATCTGGAGGCCAAGCTTCCGGGGAGTCAGATTGTGCTGGAAAAGCTTGTTATAGAAAGCTCCCAGCAGGTGGAGATGGAGCTGAACGAGGAAGAACGTCAGGTAATGCAGCTGATTGACGGTCGACGTACCATGGGCGAAGTGATGGAAGCTTCTTCACTGGGGGAATTTTTAACCTCCAAGATCATTTATGGTTTGCTGAGGGCGGGACTGGTAAAACGGGGCAACGAGCGGGCCCGGGCCGCGGCCGGAGCCGGGATTGGCGATGCCGACGAACATCGTAATCTGGGAATTGCTTTTTATAAGACTCAGATGTACGAAGAAGCTTACCGGGAATACCGGAGGATAGTGGAGATCAATCCGGATGAAGCTGATGCCCGTTTCTATCTGGGCCTGATCCATTTCCGTAAGGCAGAATATGCCGAGGCCGCCACCGAATTTCTGGAGACCATTGCTATTGAACCCAAAAAAGCCTGTAGTTACAATAATTTGGGCCTGGCCCTGGAAGCCATGGGAGAATACGATGATGCCACCCGCCAATATAAAAAAGCAGTAGAGATCGAGCCGGAAAGTCTGACGCCAAAACTTAACCTGGCCTACCTGGCCTGCCGCAAAAAGGAGTGGAGTTCTGCCCAGGATCAGTTGTTGCTGCTGGAACAACAGGGAAAGAAAATACTGTTGGGAAGTTTTCTGCTGGGGCTGGCGGCTTTTCGCAGCAGCCAGTGGGATTCGGCCTTAGAATACTGGCAGGAATGTTCTAGTGGCGGCCAAATCAATCCAGCCTCCGAAAACAATATCGCCGCCATCTGGCAGGCCCGAGGCCAGGTGGAAGAGTCCGAACGTCATTATCAAGCCGCCCTGAAGGTCTCTCCGGAAAACAGGTCTCTACTCCACAATCTTTCCGAGCTTTATTATCGCAACAGTCTCTGGTCTCAGGCGGTGGATGTGCTTTCCCGGGTGGCCGACATGGGCTTGGCCGATGTTCAGCAGCTTTATAAATTGGGGAATTTGTGCCTTAAACAAGGGCAAAAAGATAACGCAGTAAAATGGTGGAAAAAGGCGCTGGAGCTGGATCCCTCAAATCAGATGATCAAGCGCAATCTTGATCTGGCCGAAAAAAAATGATATTCAAAGATGCCATCACCGATCCCCAACTGCTGGACCTAGCCAAAATGATCAATGCTGATACCGGCTTTGATATTCTGCAGTATAAGGAACGGCCTTTAAAAAGGCGGTTGGCTGTTAGATTAAGGGCCTGCCAGCTCAGCTCTTACCAGGAATACGCCCAAAGGCTGGCCCAGGATAAGTCCGAATACCCCAAACTTCTGGATGCCCTGACCATCAATGTTACCAATTTTTACCGCAATCCCGAAACTTTTAAAGCAGTTTCGTCCCTGGTGCTGCCATCGTTATTGGCCCAACCCGAACAGAGCCGTCCCCTGACAATTTGGAGCGCCGGATGTTCTTCGGGTGAAGAGCCATACAGCTTGGCTATTTTGTGGCGGGAATTTGCCGGCAGGATTGGCGTTCATCGCCCCTGCCGGATCATTGCCACCGATATTGACCAGCAAAGCATGGAGAAAGCAAGGCGAGGGATTTATGATCATAACAGCATGAACGAGATACCTCCCGAACTGATAAATAAATATTTTAATGTATCATCCAAATATTTTATCCTGACCGAGGACATCAAGCGGATGGTGGAGTACCGGCACTTTGATCTGCTGGAACCCTCACCATTCTCGGGTTTGGACCTGATATTTTGCCGCAATGTGCTGATCTATTTTTCACGGCAGGCCCAGGAATATATTTTTGATAGTTTCAAAAAAAGCCTGAGGCCTGGGGGCTTCCTGGTGCTGGGCAAGGTGGAGACACTATTCGGTCAGGCAAAAGAATATTTTACTACTTTTGATCTCAAAGAACGGGTTTATAAACTTAACGGATAAATGCGGTTATAAATAAATTGTCTAACGAAGTTATAGTTAAAATAGCAGAACTGCGGGTGGAGCGGGAACCGGTCATCATTACCACTCATGGGCTGGGTTCTTGTTTGGCCATCATGCTGTATGATCCAGAGGCCCAAATAGGAGGACTGGCTCATGTGATGTTGCCGTTGCCGGAGCTGAGCCGGCTAAAGGCCCAGCCTGGCAAGTGCCCCCAGAGCGCCGTAGAACTGATGCTGCAACAGATGGAGGCATTGGGATGCAGGCGGGACCGGATCAAGGCCAAGTTGGCCGGTGGTTCCACTATGTTCGCCGGTTTGCTTTTAAACCACAGGAACGGCGGCGTCAATATCGGCCCGCGGAATGCCCAAGAGGCCAAGCGGGTGCTGAATTCTTTGAACATTCCCATCACGGCCGAGGATATCGGCGGTGATTACGGCCGCACGGTGGAATTCATACTTTCCACGGGCACAGTGCTGGTCCGTTCTTTTAAGGCTGGTCTTAAGGAAATATAACCTGGATCTGTTTTATCTAAAATTTTACTACATCAGAATGATTAACCTTCAATAAAACCTAAACATGCGGCTAAAATGATGGCTTCTGGGAAAAATATACGGGTACTGGTGGTTGACGATTCTGCCTTAATGCGGAAAATGGTGGGCGACATAATATCCGGCACTCCGGGACTGGAAATGGCTGGTACTGCCAATGATGGTTTG
This sequence comes from uncultured bacterium, assembly GCA_963780225.1. GTDB lineage: Bacteria > Edwardsbacteria > AC1 > AC1 > EtOH8 > UBA5202. Next base: position 153,561 of record CAWAAX010000006.1, read on the forward strand.
GAGTGCCTGGACCAGGTTAAGAAGCTGAGGCCCGACGTAGTGACCTTGGATATAGAGATGCCTAATATGGACGGACTGAAGGCATTGGCAAGGCTGATGAGCGAGACTCCGGTGGCAGTTATAATTCTCTCCGCTCATGCGGTAGAAGGGACGGAGGCAACCTTGCTGGCTCTGGAACTGGGGGCGGTTGATTTCATTACCAAACCATCGGGATCCATCTCTTTGGACATAGAAAAGGTCCGGCAGCAGTTGGTGGAAAAGGTATTCATGGCGGCCGGGGTGGATCTGGAAAAATTAAAGAACCAGCGCCAGAAGAAAACCGAGCCGGCGGCTATTTATACCCCGTCCCTGGCCAAGGGCCAAAAGATTGTGGCCATAGGTTCATCCACTGGCGGCACCCGGGCTCTGGCAGAGATCATCCCAAAACTTCCCGGGAACCTTAACGCCGGATTGATACTGATTCAGCATATGCCAGTAGGTTTTACCAAGTCCCTAGCCGAAAGACTTTCTTCCCGCAGCCGCATCATGGTCCAGGAAGCCAGGGAGGGCGACATCGTCAAGCCTGGTTTGGCCCTTTTGGTGCCAGCCGATTATCATCTGACCGTGGACTCATCTGGCCACAATGTCCGGCTTAACCAGGACCATCCCCGTTTTGGAGTGCGCCCATCGGTGGACGTTACCATGGAATCTCTGGCGGCCAACGCCAAAGTGCCGGTAGTGGGCGTGATTCTGACCGGGATGGGGCATGACGGGGCCAACGGAATGGCGGCCATCAAAAGGCAAGGCGGGCATACCATCGCCGAGGACCGCACTACCTGCGTGGTGTTCGGAATGCCTAAATCGGCAATAGAGACGGGAATGGTGGACCTGGTGTTACCTCTGGACCAGATACCGGGGGCTATAATTGCGGCCTGTTCTTGAAATTATTGTAACTATTCAGCCACCTGCGCCAGTTAAGAAAAGTAGTTTATCTTTTATTCCCTTTCGATTTAACTCAGGGCATGCTTTATGCGGCTAACCCCGGTAAATGCTGGTTTAAGTATGGCTGAATAGTTGCAAATTATTTGAAAAGGGGAAGCTAAAATGCCGGTGCTGGAAGATATCGTAAAAGATTACCAGGACAAAATCGCGGTCCTCAAAGAGCGGCTTAAAGTTCCCGAGGCCAAGGATCAGGAGGGGCAGATGGAACGGGAAATCCGCGAATTATATAAAGATATAGCCATAGCCCTGAAGCACCTGTTAAGCCTGCAGGATTCGGTCAAATCGCTGATCTCGGTCTATAAAGCGGCCTCGGTCAGCGACGATCAGTCCAAACTGCTGATCCGGTCCTTCGTGGAGACCATGCGCACCGACAGTTTGGGGAGTTCTACCTATGTGGCCGAAGGCTGGAACCAGATCTGCAGCGGGGAATACGAGAAAGCCATCGGCTCGCTTAGTCACGCGGTCAAACTAAATCCCACCGACACCAAGGCCATGGGGCTTTTAGGCTGGGCCTACAGTTATCAGGGCAGCTATGATCAGGCTTTGGAGATCTGCCTTAAAGTCCTGCAACTGGAGCCCAATAACGATGCGGTGCGCAATAATCTGGGTTTTGTTTGCCTTAAAAAACAGATTTACGGTGAGGCCATAGAGCATTTCAGCCGGGTGCTGAAATCGGGAAAGGACCGGTCGGCAGTGTTGTACTCCCACTATTACATGGGGCTGGTCTACTTAGAAAGACAGATGCTGGATGATGCCATATCTTTCTTTTCCAAGGCCACGGTGCTGGGGCCGAACCTGATAGAAGCCTACTACCATCTGGGACGGGCTTATTTTCTTAAAAAAATGCCGGGAGCGGCCATCAGGGAATGGGAAAAATGCATCAAGCTCTCGCCCGGTAACTGGTGGGCCAAGGAAGCCCAGGAGCAGATAGACACATTGAAAAGCGAGGAAGCTTAAAAATTGGATGCAGCTATCAGCAAAGTCCTGATAGTCCGTTCGGGATCCGAGCGCTATGCTCTGGACATGATGACGGTCCAGGAGGTGGTCTATCATCCCGATATAACAATCCTTCCCCAGATCAACGGGTTTATTACCGGAATGTGCCTCTGGCGGGATAAGCAGATACCGGTGGTCGATTTGGGCCTATTCCTGGGGAAGTCAATGCCGGCTCGCTCCGGCGATATAGTTGTTACAGTTACTTCCGGAAACGAGGCCGGATTGTTAGTAGAAGAGATCGGTCCCATAGTCGAGATTCCCTTTGATGCTTTTATTCCGGTTGACAAAAATTTAGCCCAGGAACAGGAAAAAGTATTACAGGCTTTTGAACATCAGGGGGAACTGGTATTTATTATAGAGTCCAAGGCTATGATCAAATATTTTTCCTAATGATTATTGCCAGTGGTGGATTTTTAATAAGGCTGCGATCAGGATAACAAAGTCAGGCCGATGGTTGGATAAAATAAATAAAGCAAGCCTAAAAGCGCGGAGATTGATAAATTATGAGTAACAGATCCAAATGGCAAAGCTTATACGCCTGGGCGGTAACGGCCCTGGGCCTGGTATTGCTGTTCTATATGCTGAAAGGGGGGATTGGCATACCGCTTTGGCTTATGCTGGCCCTTTTGGTAATAGGCACCGGATGCCAGTGGTTTACGGTGGCCCTGCCCGGCGGGGTGCATATTTCACTGGACCTGGTAATGGTTTATTTCATTTTTTTGGTGTGGGGCCCGGCTCCGGCAACGTTGGTTATTGCTATCGGCTCGGTCTTTCACCAGATCAGACGGAAAAAGCCATGGCAAAGGGTTTTCTTTATTGGGGCCCAATTCGTAATGGCCACTTTTTTAATGTCCCAGGCTTTTATCCTGATGCAGGGCAAGGGTGGGGCTGATGTTTTGGGGTGGTTAAACATCTTAATCTTGCTGGCAGCTTTGCCGGTCTATATTATATTCAACGACTTTATGGTGGGGGTCTACCATGTCATCACCGGAGATTTCGGCTGGCCCGAAACCCTTAATATGACCTGGGCTGACCTAAAGATTAATTTGACCCTGGCTCCCATCTCCATTCTGGCGGTGTTCCTGTATTCCCGGCTGGGCTGGATAGGCCTCTTGGCCATGCTGGTTCCGACCGTCATCATCGGCTGGTCGGCAATGACGTTGCTGAAGGCCCAGGCAAAAGAAAACAACATTAGTATCGAATCCAAGCTGATCTCCAGTTTTGCTATCGTGCTTTTTTCGGCCTTGACGGCGGTCACTGGTATAATGCTGGTAACCATGTACAATATGCTGACCGGTTTTTTACGGCAGGAACTGCTGGTAAGCGATCAGACCCAGTTTTATGCTAATATCATCACGCCTCTTTTTCAGAAAATGCTAACTAACGTAGTGGTGCTGTTACTGGTCACATTTTTAGTGGTGATCGTTTTAATCCGGGGCTTGATCCGCCGGATGGTTTCTCAGCCCATTGGGCAGCTGGGCGATATGCTGAAGGACCTGGCCGAAAGCTCTGCCGATCTGACCCGCCGGGTGCAGTATTCGGCTAATGATGAAATAGGACGGCTGGGACTTCATTTTAATAGTTTTGCCGCTAAGCTGGAAGAACTGGTTAGTATCGTGATGAACACCGCCAACAACGTGGCCGCCACCTCCGAGGAACTGGCGGCCTCCACCCAGGAGATGAGCGCTTCACAGCAGGAGATCTCCGCCACTTTGCAGAGGGTTTCCCAAGGATCGGCCACCCAGGTCTCGTCGGTCAAAGAAACCAAGGATGCCATTAATGAAATATCCTCTTCGGTCGATGAGGTGAACTTAAGCGCCCAGGAAGCGGCCAAATCGGCCAGCCAGGCTTTAGGCATGGCCTCGGAAGGCGAACTGGCCATGACTGCCATCACCGAGCAAATGGGGAAGATCGATGATACTATGACCCGGCTGTCTTTCGTGATCGGGGGTCTGGAGAAGAAAACGGGGGAGATCAGCCAGATCACCGAACTGATCTCGGCGGTAGCCTGGCGCACAAATCTGTTAGCCCTTAATGCGGCCATCGAGGCCGCCCGGGCCGGCGAATCCGGCCGGGGTTTTGCGGTGGTGGCCGGCGAAGTGAAAAAGCTGGCCGAGCGAACTGCCTCTGCTACCAAGCAGATAGACGGTCTGATCAAGGAGATCCAGTCTGAGACCATTCAGACCGTAACCGCCATGCGGGAGGGACTGGTGGAGGTGGGCAATGGCAAACAGCTGGCCGAGAACGGCAATAAAGCATTTTTCCAGATCATCGAGACGGTAAAAAACTCGTCCGAGGGATCTCTAAAAATATCACAGACCACCGAAGGACAGGTGGAGGGGGCCAAGCGGATCGTGCTGGCCATAGAGCAGGTGGAGGCGGTGGCCGAGGAAACGGCTTCGGGCATGGAGCAGACCGCGGCCGCCCATCAGGAACAAATGGCCTCAATGGAGGAGATGACTGCCAGCGCCCAGGAACTGGCCCGGGCCGCCGAGGAGATGAAACGACTGGTGGGCAACTTTACTGTTAAGGAGGGCCAGAGAAAATGAAACCGGAGAAAAAACTAAAGCTGGCCCTGGCTTTGCCGGACTTGATGGCCTTGTTTTTTGGAGCGCCCTTTTTAATGTATTTCGTCAGCCGGGTGGCGGCCTTCCCCCCCCAGGCCAACCGGGTGATGCTGTGGGCCGGGATTCCAATCTCGCTTTTGCTGGCCGGGCTGACCCAGATTTGGAACCGGAAGCGGTTGAAACCAGTCACTGGATTTTTAACCGATCCTTTGTCTGAACCCCAGACCGCTACCGCGGCTTTCAAGTCGGCCCTGGATTTTCCCCTGGCCTCGGCTGTACATATGGCGATCAATTTCTTAGTAGCAGTTCCGGTGATATGGCTGATCGTGGCCCTGCTGGCTCAGGCCGCCAATTTCTGGTACATCGTGCTTTATTCGATAGTGACGGCGCTGGTAATGGGTTCGTTGATCTTTTTACTGGAAGAATTTCTGCTTAAGGACATAGTCATCCGTCTGGCTCTGCTGCATCTGGGGCGTCAGTCGGAGGTCATCAAGAAAACTTTCCGGATATCCCTGACCTACCGTCTGATAACCCTGTTCCTGGTGGTGATGATGCTCTCAATTTCTTTCGGGGTGATGATGGGACGTCTGAACCAGATGACGCTGATCGCACTGATAGGTCTGGCGGCCACTTTGACCATCGCCTTTCTGGCCTCCAGAAACATCACCGGGGTCATCGATTCGCTGGTGCAGGCCTTATCCGAGATAAGCGGCGATAACCGGGGACTGGGACGCCATCTTCCGCTTTTGGCCAATAACGAACTGGGAGATCTTTGCCACCAGTACAATCAGTTCGTCAACCTGCTTGACCGGCTGGTTGGTGAGATTGAAAAAGTGGCGGCCGAGGTGGCGGCCAGCGCCCAAGAACTGGCTTCTTCTTCTCAGCAGATGAACGCTTCGGGGCAAGAGATATCATCCACCATCCAGCAGATCTCCAAAGGGGCCACCGTCCAGTCGGAGCGGCTGACCTCGGTGGCCAAGTCCCTGCAGGATTTTTCCGAAGCTACCAAGCGGATCGATTCCCAGGTGCGAATGACCACGGTCTCGTCCCAAAGGGCGGTGGAGTCATCCCAACAGGGGGCTAATAAAACTTCGGAGGCGGTACTGAAAATAGCTGAGATATACCAATCGGCGGACCAGACCAGTCAGAAGGTAATCAAGCTGCAACAGAAATCCAAGGAGATAGGCGGGGTGGCGGCCCTGGTTTCCAATCTGGCCCAGCAGATAGATTTTCTAGCTTTGAATGCCGCCATCGAAGCGGCCCGGGCCGGAGAAGCCGGCAAAGGATTTTCGGTGGTGGCCGACGAGATCCGTTCCCTGGCGGTGGAGGCCGGGAATTCGGCGCAACAGGCCTCTTCGTTGATTCGCGATATTGAGGACGAAATTGCCAAAACCGTGGAGGTGATAGCCCTGACCCAGCAGTCAATAGAAAACAGCCGGACCAGCGTGAACCAAACCGAGCAGGCCTTGAAAGTCATAAATAGCACGGTAACAGTGGCCGGCACCATGGTCAAGCAGATCTCGGAATCCAGCCGGGCCCAGACCAAAAGCGCCGGGCAGGTGGTGCAGCTGGCCTCGGAAGTATCGGCCATAGCCATCCAGACGGCGGCCTCCACCGAAGAAGTGGCGGCGGCGGTGGAGCAACAGACCGCCTCTATGCAGGAACTGTCGGCAGTGGCCCAAACCCTTTCCCATACCGCCGTTAAAATGAACAGCCTGGTGGCCAGGTTCAAATCGTCAAACCAATAAGACCATGCGATTGCTGATCTTTAAAATAGGACCGGCCCGGCTGGCTATTAAGGTTGATTCGGTCATTTCGGTGGGGCTGGATAAAAAGGCGGATAGCGTAACAAAATCCGGCAGTTTGAAGGTGGATCTGGCCAAAACCTTGGGGTTAAACCACGGTGAATCGCCTAATCGAGCCGTCATCAAATGCAGTCATCAGAACGGATTATTCGAAATAAAGGCCGATGAAGTGTTGGGGCTGGAAGATATTGACCCGGCCAAGCATCTGGCTTGGCCCGGTGCCCTGCGCTTTTTAGATAACTATTCCGGGGTGGCTGTGGTGGCCGGACAGTCGTTCCTATCCGTAAACCTGGATGCCATTTTGTCCGGTTTGAAAAAATGAAGGAAAGAATCGGTAACTACCAAATAACCTCGGTGCTTTCCTCAGGCGGCATGGCCACAATTTACCTGGGGAGGCATGCTGAATTGGGCCGGCAGGTGGTGATCAAGCAACTCCATCCCCATTTGGCCAACGATCAGGGATTTGTCAAAAGATTTGAACGCGAGGCCAAGCTGCTGGGACGGCTGCATCACGAGAACATTGTGGACGTGACGGATTATTTTGAGCTAAAGGGCTCATATTACATAATCCTGGAATACATCGACGGCTGTTCTTTAAAAGAACTGTTAAACCAACAGCAAAGGCTGCCTTTTTTATTGGCGGTATATGTGGTGAGTCAGATAGCCCAGGGTCTTTGGCACGCCCATCAGAATCAGATCATCCATCGGGATATCAAACCGGCCAATATTATGCTGACCAAAGGGGGCGGGGTTAAGATAACTGACTTTGGGCTGGCTTACACCCAGGAGGCTTTGGGAATAACCGATCCCGGAACTTTTGTGGGAACCCCGGCCTATCTGGCCCCGGAGCAGATAAAAGGCCAATCGGCTGATGCCCAGTCAGATATTTACGCTCTGGGGGTGATGTTCTATGAACTGCTTTCCGGCGGCAATCCTTTTGCCGGGCAGACTCATTCCGAGACCATAGACCGGACTTTACGGCTGATTCCCAAAAGCCTGGCCCGGCAGGATATGGAACTGCCGCTGGGCGTGGACTTGGTCATTCAAAAGCTTTTGGACAAGAACCCCAAGCACCGCTACAGCGATGCCGGAAAACTTTTGGCCGGGTTGACGCCTTACCAGATGTTCAGTCCCGAGGCGCTTTCCCGTTATATCAGCGATCCCCTGAGCTATGTCCCCCGGCAGGAAGATTTGACCCTGATAAAAAAAATGGCCCGGGCCGAGCGGCGCACCTATGCTTTGCGGCAGACCTTCTTTATAATGGCTATGGCGGCGCTATTGGTGTTTATAGGCAGTTGGAGCTACAGGGCCATAACCGGATATATGGCCAGCCATAAAGCAGAAAACACCGGAATCCGGGCGGACACACTGAATCCTGCTCCATCAGGCACCCCCGGACCCGTAGTATCGCAACAAATTGTTTCGGTGTCGGGAACTGAAGGCTCACTGGTAAACATAAACGGTCGAGACTACGGAAGCATTCCAGTGATCATCAAAAGCCTGGACCCGGGGCGGTACCGGCTGATGATCACCAAAGAAGGTTTTGAAAGAAAGAAGATTACCATCACAATAAATCCCGGTCAGAATTTGACCGTTAGGGCCGATCTGATTCCTCAAAAGCTTACCCCCGGTTTTCTTAAGCTCTCGGTAAAACCTTGGGCCGAAATCTACCTCAACGGCAGTTATTATGAACGTACCCCATTGGATACCCCGGTAAAACTTGCTCCCGGGCAGTATCATTTGATTTTAAGACATCCCAACCGAAGGGAGTACCACAGTACGCTGTCCATAAATTCTGATGACACCTTATTACTGGATGTAACCATGCCGGAGGCCTTCGGACACTTACGGCTTACAGTGGCGCCCTGGGCGGTGGTCTGTATAGACGGCGAGGAAAGGGGAACCACTCCGATGGGATCCCCGCTTAAGATTTCTATCGGGGAACATGAACTAAAGCTTTTGGGGCCATCGGGAAAAGAGTGGAAAGAAAATTTGAACATCGAAGAGGGTAAGACTTTGGACCGGAACATCATCCTGCAATGAAGAAAATAATATTCATATTATGCTTACTGGCTGTATCTTTCGAATCTCCGCCAGTTTATGCTCAAAGCAAAAACTATCTGGGATCGGTAGTGACCTCTTATGAGCGGGGGTATTACGACGAAGTGATCAGAAATTCCCAGAAGGCTTTGGCCGATACCATACCTTATACCGCCGCCGATTTGGTGTATTTGCGCACCTATCTGGCTTTTTCCCTGGTAGCCCTGGGGAACGACGATCAGGCGGTAACGGTATTTAAAACCATCCTGATCTCCAAACCTAAGTTGGAATTGAACCCGGAATTCATCTCCCCCAAAATAATCAACGTTTTCAAACGGGCCCAGCGGGAAGCCGCCCAAAACCAGGGGCGGTCGGGAGTACAGGCCGGATTGATTTTTGAGCAAGAGAAACCCCAGAAACTTTCCTGTTTGTGGCGCACTGCCCTGTGGCCGGGCTGGGGCCAGTCATCCCGGGGAGAATACAAAAAGGGAAAAATCCTAAAACGATCGGCTATAGGCATTGCCGCCGGACTGGGCGTGGTATTTTTAGGCACTTATTTAAGCCATCAAAGTTATCTGAAGGCCACCACTGAGGATGCCATCGATTCCAAATATGATACATATAACGCCTGGTACAAAACCCGCAGTTTCGGGATTAACCTGGCGATCTCTTTCTGGTTTTACAGCTCGCTGGATATATTTCTTACCGAATAGAAACAGTAAAACATTGGCTTCAATTCAATCCATGCCAAATCCTAATAGCAATAGGGAAATATTGCCGGGAACCCAGTTTTGTTGACCTTCGTTAACTGCCAACGGTCCAATAAGGTCTGCTTGGTTTCGCTGGATCACAATAGTTATCACGGGATGAGAAAAACTACTATCACCGACGGGAACATCGCCACCATAGAAGTTACCTCCAGCATACTTTAATAAAATCCTAAAAACGAAATGTCTACCGAGGAATTAAAACAAGTCGACAAAGAGGGGATGCTGGCCCTTTACGATATCAGCCAGGTGATCAATTCCATCCAGGAACCGGAGGAGTTGTTCAACCGGGTGATGGATCTGGTGATATCTACCACCAAGGCCGAACGGGGTCTGCTGATGATAAAAGAACAGGTTGCGGGAGAACTGGTGGTCAAGGTGGCCCGTAATTTTCAACGCCGGCCAATTGAAAATCCCGATGAGATATCCCAGACCATCCTCAATCAAGTGCTGGAAAGCGGGGAAGCGACTTTGACCTCGGATGCCAGGACCGATCCCAGATTTTCCGGCTCGGAGAGCGTGTTACTTTATAACATTCTTTCCATTATCTGTGTACCGCTTAAAAAACAGGATCAAATCATCGGCCTGATCTATGTGGACAGCCGTACCACCAAGAATGTATTCACCGAACAGGATAAGGTATTTTTGGCGGCCTTCGCCAACATGGCGGCCATCTCCATAGAGAACGCCAGGCTCCAAGCCCGCCTAAGACAGGAAAACCTGATTCTGAAGGAAGAGATAAGCCGTCAGTACCGGTTTGAAAATATTGTCGGCCAATCCACCAAATTTCTGACAGTCCTTTCGGTGGTAGAAAAGGTGCTGGATAGCAGCGTCCCGGTTCTGATCCAAGGCGAATCCGGAACAGGCAAGGAGCTAGTAGCCAAGGCCATTCATTATAACGGCCCCCGCAAAGAAAAGAATTTTGTGGCCCAATACTGCGGGGCCCTTCCAGAAACCCTGCTGGAATCGGAGCTGTTCGGCTATAAGAAAGGCGCCTTTACCGGAGCCTCCACCAATAAAATGGGCCTGTTCGAGATGGCCGACGGAGGCACGTTTTTCCTGGATGAGATAGGCGATATCTCACCTTCCATACAGGCCAAACTTTTGCGGGTGCTGCAGGATGGCGAAATGCGCAGGGTAGGGGATACCCAAAGCATCAAGGTCGATGTCCGGCTGATCTCGGCTACCAACCGGGATCTGGTGCAGGAAGTAAAATCCGGGCGGTTCCGGGAGGATCTTTTCTACCGGCTGAATGTGGTTACCATCAATCTGCCCAGTCTGCGGGAACGGCAAAGCGACATACCTCTGCTCTGCCGGCATTTCCTTCAGACTTCCTCCGCCTCCCAGGCCAAGGGCATCGATCAGATAGAGAACAAAGCCCTGGCTATTTTGATGGATTACAACTGGCCGGGTAACATCCGGGAATTGGAAAATGTTATTTCCTACGCCGTGGTAATGGCCAAGGGCCAGACCATTCGGTTAGAAGACCTGCCGGATCAGATCAAAACCACCAAATCCGGCCCTGCTTCGGTGATGACCGGGCAGACCATGAGGGAGATGGAAAAAAATCTGATCATCGCCACGTTAAAGTCATGTCAGGGCAACCGCCGCCAAACAGCTGACCAACTAGGGATAAGTCTGCGTACCTTGCAGTATAAGCTCAAAGAACTTAAACACGACACAAGTGCGGCCGAAGGCTGATAAAAGATGATCGAACCTACAGCTTTACCCTGGAGGTTTAAACCATAGCCACATAATAAACTATCAAGAGGTTGCTCATAACCACTAACCTATGCCAAGGCGCGGTTTTATCTTGACAAACGGGCGTAAAATTAGTATACTTAAAGTCTATATGCAAGGAATAATATGTCTAAAAAAGAATTAAAAAACAAAAACAAAATTGTCCCGGAAAAAACGGCGATAGTGCCGGAAACGCCATTGGGCTTTACCAGCAAGAATTATCTTTTATTCGGGACCGGTATAGCCCTGATAGTATTGGGGTTTTTGTTCCTGACCAGCCCGGTTTTCGGCGGGGGATTCCCTTTTGTGCATCCTTTTAAGGGCGGGGTAGACGGCTGGCTGACCATGAACCTGGCCCCGGTAATGCTGGTGCTGGGCTATTGTGTGGTGATTCCGGCGGCCATCATCGTCAAATAACCGGGCGGGATAAAATATTTTAAACCACGGTCTAAGCGGATGCAGTAAAAATCTGCAAGGCTACTGTCCGTGGTTTATTGTTGCCCCGGGTAAAGGCATAATTCTTAAAGCTCAAGCTTAATTCTAGGCGCCCCGGCCGGTCCGGGTCATAGGAAGCCATTGAAACTAAAAAAAGTACGCCTGGGCGTCAACATAGACCATGTGGCCACCTTAAGGCAGGCCAGGCTGGCCTGCCAGCCTGACCCGGTGGCCGCCGCCGGACTGGCCGAAAAGGCCGGGGCCGACGGGATCACCGTTCATTTGCGGTCAGACCGGAGACATATTCAGGACCGGGACGTATTAGTGCTTTCCAAAACTGTCAAGACCCATCTTAACATAGAGATGGCGGCCACCGGACCGATGATGGCCCTGGCCGCAAAGATAAAACCGGACGCCGTCTGCCTGGTCCCGGAAAACCCCGATGAAATAACCACCGAGGGAGGTTTGGACCTGGTGAAAGCCCGGGGCCGGGTGGCTTTGGCGGTCAAAGAGCTGAACCAGGCTGGCATCCGGTCAACCTTGTTCATCGAACCGGATGAAATGCAAATCAGGACGGCTTTAAAACTGGGGGCCCGGGCGGTGGAATTGAATACCAATGCCTATTCATTGGCCTGGGAAGCAGCGCCGGGCAACAGCCGCAGGGTGGCATTTCAGCTGGACCGGCTGGCCAAGGCAGCCAGGCTGGCCTCGGAACTGGGGATGGAGGTCCACGCCGGGCACGGGTTGAATTATTTGAATGTAAGGCCGGTGGTTAATATCCCCCAGATCACGGAGTTGAACATCGGGCACTCGATAATCGCCGAAGCAGTGCTGGCGGGACTTCCCAAGGCAGTACGCCGCATGGTCAAACTGCTGAAACGCTGAACCACAAATCACATCGGACAGGGCATAGTTTGAATAACCGGCAGATCATCAAACATTTTACCGGCAAGAAGATCGCGGTGCTGATGGGCGGAAGGTCGGGGGAGCGCGAGGTTTCCCTGCGTTCCGGCCAGAACGTGCTGGAGGCACTAAAACGCCAGGGCTTGCAGGCCGTGGGCATAGACGCCGGGCTGGACCTGGGAACTGAGCTGAGAAGCAAGAAGATAGACGCCGCCTTCGTGATCCTGCACGGCCGGTACGGCGAGGACGGCACGGTCCAGGGCCTGCTGGAGATGATGGACATTCCCTACACCGGATCCGGGGTGCTGGCTTCGGCTTTGGCCATGAACAAGGTTTTTTCCAAGAAGATATTCACCGAACAGGGGATACCCACCCCGGAATACTGCTGGGCCGGTCCGCTGCAAGACCCCAAAACGGCGGCCCATGAAGCGGTGGAAGATCTGGAACTGCCGCTGGTGATCAAACCGGTGGATGAAGGCTCTTCCCTGGGGGTTTCCATAGCCAAGAACCAGGAACAGGCGGTAAAGTCATTCATCCAGGTCCATAAAAAATACGGCCAGGTGATGGCCGAGCGCTTCATCCAGGGGATGAACGTCACAGTAGGCATCCTGGGATGCGGCGCCAAGGCCCGGGCTTTGCCAGTGCTGGAACTGGTGCCCAAGAATGAATTCTACGACTATCAGGCCAAATATACCGGCGGCCTGACCGAGTTCCACGTGCCGGCCCGCCTGCCGGGCAGCATATACGCCAAGGTACAGCAGGTGACCCTGCAGGCACACCAGGCCCTGGGCTGCCACGGCTGGTCCCGGGTGGACGCCATAGTGGACCGCTCTGGTACAGTCTATGTGCTGGAGGTCAATACCAACCCCGGCATGACCGACCTTTCCGATATGCCGGCCGAGGCCAAGGCCGAGGGAATGGAATACGACCAGCTGGTGCTGGAGATACTGGACAGCTCCCGGAAACGTTAGATAAGAAACTGCAATTTATTTTTAATTAAGGAGATATACCATGCCAGTCCCCAAGAGAAGACACTCAAATTCCCGCACCAACAAACGCCGTGCCAACTGGAAGTTAGTGCAACCCAATTTGGTCAATTGTTCCCATTGCCATCAGCCCCGCTTACCGCACCGGGCCTGCCCCAATTGCGGATATTATGGCGGGCGGGAAATCGTTGCCATCAAACAAGTATAAGTAGCATTCTAAACTGTTACTTCAATAAAAATGCCGCCTAAACCCATCAAGAAAAAGAACTCCAAAAGCTCTGATCTTACCAGCGGAGCAGCCATGGCCCAGATCCCGACCGGAACTGAAATAGTGACGGTAGCGGTCGATGCCATGGGCGGAGATCACGGTCCGGCTCCCATCATAGAGGGCGCCATCCAGGCCGCCAAATTATCCAAGGGGCGCTACAAGGTGATACTGGTGGGCGACGAGGTGGCCATCAAGACCGAATTGGCCCAGGGGGTGGGTGAAGACAAGTATGAAGAGGAAGACCTTAAAAAATACGGGGTGGAGGTGGTGCACGCTTCCCAGGCCGTGGAGATGCACGAGTCCCCGACCGACGCCCTGCGCCGCAAACGGGATTCCTCCATCCTGGTTGGCTTAAGGCTGCAAAAGGACAAGAAGGCCCAGGCCTTCATCTCCACCGGCAACACCGGGGCGGTGATGGCGGCCTCGCTGTTCGAATTGGGAAGGCTGAAGGGGGTGGCCAGGCCGGCCATCGCCAGTTTTATGCCCACCGAGCACGGCGGCTGCATCATGATAGACGTAGGGGCCAACATGGACTGCAAGCCCCACCATCTGCTTCAGTTCGCCTTTATGGGTTCTTCCTACGCCCAGTATGTCTTTGAGCGCAACAATCCCAAGGTGGGGCTGTTGTCGGTGGGCGAGGAAAAATCAAAGGGAAGTGAGAGCATCTTAAAGGCCCACGAACTGTTGTCTGCCAGCAAGCTCAACTTCATAGGCAACATCGAGGGCAAGGACATTCTGCGGGGCACGGCCGACGTGGTGGTCTGTGATGGGTTCATCGGCAACATCATCCTTAAGTTCGCCGAGAGCGTGGTAAGGATGTTCTATGGTTCCATTAAGCGTTATATCAATACCAGCATCCTGGCAAAATTGGGCGCGTTATTGTTGAAGCCAGCCTTGAAGAGATTTGCGCAAGACCTTGATTATGAAGAATATGGCGGAGCTCCGCTATTGGGAGTCAATGGTGTCTGCATCATCTGCCACGGGCGTTCCAGCGCCAAGGCAATTAAAAATGCTATATTAGTGGCCACGCGCTGCGTGACCCACCAGGTGAACGGCCATATTCAGGAGCAGTTAGAATCCCTAAACACGGAGGAATTGTAAAAAATGAAACGGATAGCCATACTGGGAACGGGTTCTTACGTTCCGGAAAAGATATTGACCAATGCCGACCTGGAAAAGATAGTAGAGACCACCGATGAGTGGATAACCCAGCGCAGCGGCATCAAGGAACGGCATATTTCCGATGAGAAAACGCCGACTTCCAAGTTATGCATCGAGGCGGCTCACAGGGCTTTGGAGGCTGCCAAAATAAAGCCCGAGGAACTGGATTTCATCCTGATCGGCACGATCACACCCGATATGATGTTCCCCTCCACCGCCTGCATAGTCCAGGCTGCTCTGGGCGCCAAGAACGCCGCGGCCTTTGACCTGGCGGCCGGATGCACCGGGTTCATTTACGGGCTGGAGCTGGGCCGCTCCCTGATCATAGCCGATCCCAAGCGCAAAGTGCTGGTGATAGGGGCGGAGGAGCTAAGCAAGATCACCGATTGGACCGACCGCGGCACCTGCGTGCTGTTCGGGGACGGGGCCGGCGCGGCAGTGCTGGGCGAGGTCGAGGAGGACCGGGGGATCTTGTCCACTTATCTTGGCGCCGACGGCAACCTGGGCGATCTTTTGTACATGCCTGGTGGCGGCTCGCTGAACCCGGCCACCCATAAGACGGTGGACGAAAAGATGCACTTTGTGAAGATGGCCGGCAACAAGGTGTTTCCCTATGCCGTCAGAAACATGCTGGAGGCCGCCACCAAAGCACTGGAAAGCGCCGGGATATCCAAAGAACAATTGAATCTATTGATCCCGCACCAAGCCAACATCCGCATCATAGAAGCCATCGCCGAGCGGCTGGGAGCCGGGAACGAAAAGATATACATCAACATCCAGAAATACGGCAACACTTCGGCCGCCTCCATACCCATCGCCTTGGACGAAGCGGTGCGGAACGGCAGGATCAAGAAAGGCGATTTGATAATGCTGGTGGCCTTTGGGGCAGGGTTCACCTGGGGCGCGGTGCTGATACGCTGGTAAACCTATATAGCTTGGGACGCAGACTTCGGCGTGAGCTCAGTCGAACGCTGAACGCAGATCAAATCGATTTTAAATACAAAGACCTTACGGAAAAGATCATCGGTATTTTTTACGGGGTTTATAATAAACTCGGGTATGGGTTTCTGGAAAAAGTTTATGAAAACGCAATGATGATAGAATTGCGCCGGGCCGGTATCGAGGCAAAGGCACAAATGCCGATCTCGGTCATGTACGATGAAGCAACAATAGGCGAATATACGGCAGACATCCTGGTTGAAAATCAGGTAATTGTTGAGATCAAGGCAGCCAAGGCATTATTGTCGGACCACGAAGCGCAGTTGCTTAATTATCTAAAGGCCACGAAGATCGAGGTAGGACTATTGGTAAATTTCGGTCCAAAGCCTGAAATCAGAAGAAGGGCATTTGATAATAAAAGAAAAAATCTGCGGTAATCAGCGTTAATCAGCGTCCAAATAAAAGAGGTAAAGTATGTCCAAGATAGCATTCATATTTCCCGGCCAGGGCGCCCAGTACGTGGGAATGGGGAAGGACCTGTTCGAAAACCATCCGCTGGCCAGGGAGGCCTACGAAAAGGCCAACGAAGCCATCAAGTTCGACATCACCAAGATCTGCTTCGAGAGCACCCCCGGCGAGCTGAGGATGACCCACAACGCCCAGCCGGCCATTTTGATACATTCCATCGCCGCCTTCAGACTTTTGGAAAAAGAAGGCATCAAGTTCGATTATACCGCCGGGCACAGCCTGGGCGAGTACTCGGCGCTGGTGGCGGCCGGGGCCATTGCCTTTGAGGACGCCGTGCGCCTGGTGCGCATCCGCGGCTCGCTGATGGCCATCTCCGGCGACATCCAGCCCGGCACCATGGCCGCCATTTTGGGTCTGGATCCCAAGGTGGTGGAGCAGTTATGCTACGAGGCCCGGGAATCGGGCATCGTGGAAGCCGCCAACTTCAATTCTTCCGAGCAGACCGTGATCTCGGGCGAGGTCAAGGCGGTGGAGAAGGCCATGGAGCTGGCCAAGGCCAAGGGGGCCAAGCGGGCTGTCCAGCTGGAGGTCTCCGGCGCCTTCCACTCGGAGCTGATGGACATTGCCCAATACGGCATGAGAAGGGCATTGAATCAGATCACAATAAAAGAGCCGGCCTGCCCGGTGATCGCAAATGTCTCGGCCGAGCCGGTGCACAGCCCGGCCACCATCAAGGAACTGCTGATAGAACAGGTGAAGAAGCCGGTGCGCTGGGAGGAGTCGGTGAAGAAGATGGCCGCGCTGGGAGTGACCACCATGGTGGAATGCGGCCCGGGCCGGGTGCTGAAGGGGCTGATCAAGCGGATAGCTCCGGAGATCAATGTGCTGAACGTGGAGGATTCAAAGACCTTGGCAGAGACGTTGGAAGCGCTCAAAAAGGTCTGAAAATGTTATTGAGGTTAATTCAATAAAAAATAAGGTGTTAAAATGTCTGACAAAAGTTTTGGAGATCTTCTAACATTATTGACAAATAACTCTACTACTGCTAAACAAACTTATGAAGATAAACTTGAGAAGGCAGTAGGGATAGATATTTATAAGTATGTTTTATTAATCAATATAAATGCGCTTGAAGGGTACGTAGCACAAGCAAGATTGCAAGCACAACAAAGTTTTAATCTAAGTAAAAATATTGCTATTACTGGTTTTATTATCATTTCCTCAGCTATCGTGCTTAGTATAATTTACACTTTAATAGGTAATGTGAATCTTAATGCGGCTTATTTAGCAGGAATTGCTGGTGTTTTGACAGAATTTATTTCAGGTATATTTTTCTTTCTTTACAGTAAAACTTTAACTCAAATAAATTTATTTCACGATAAACTTGTAGACATGCAAAAAACGGCACTTGTTCATATTGCTGATGCCAAACAAGAAAATAAAGTTAATAGTTAAATATTGCGGCATCATTTGATTTGTAATTGTGAATTGAAATGTGTTGAATGTTATCAGAAAACGGTACGTAAAATACAGTATTATAAAGGTTAATAATGCAATTAAAAGATAAAAACGCCATCGTTACCGGTTCGGCCCAGGGCATAGGCAAATCAATAGCCCTGGCGCTGGCCAAGGCCGGGGCCAACATCGTGGTCAGCGATGTTAACCTGGAAGAAGCCGAGAAGACCGCCAAAGAGATCGAGGCCCTGGGCCGGAAGGCCATTGCGGTTAAGTGCAATGTGGCCGATGCCGCTGAGGTCACGGAACTGGTCAAGAAAACGCAAGAGACATTTGACACTATTGACATTTTGGTCAATAATGCCGGGGTGACCCGCGACAACCTGATGATGCGGATGGAAGAAAAGGACTGGGACCTGGTGCTGGACGTCAACCTCAAAGGCGCATTCCTGCTGACCAAGGCCGTTACCCGGATCATGATGAAACAGCGCTACGGGCGCATCGTCAACATGTCTTCGGTCATCGGCGTGATGGGCAATGCCGGGCAGTCCAACTACGCGGCGTCGCAAGGGAGGTTTGATCGCCTTCACCAAATCCACCGCCAAGGAGTTCGCCTCGCGCAACATCACCTGCAATGCCATCGCCCCGGGATTCATCGAGACCGCCATGACCGCCAAGCTGACGGACGAGGTGAAGGAGAACTACAAGAAGGGCATCCCGCTGGGCCGGATGGGCAGCGTGGAGGACGTGGCCAACGCGGTGCTGTTCCTGGTCTCCGAGCAATCGACCTACATTACCGGCCAGGTTCTGCACGTGGACGGCGGATTGGTGATGTGACCCTTCGATTCCCCACGAAAAGGCACGAAACGACTAAAATGTCATCCCTAGATTTCTCTCTTGCCGGACTGTTTGAGGCGATGCCCTGAGTCTGACTACAGTAGTAGGGAATCGAAGGGGATGGCCTGTTCACCCTTCGATTTGCAAGGCAAGGAGCAACGCCGCTTCGACAAGTTCAGTGCAACGCTCAGGGTGACAGGGCTGGTTGTCATTCTGAGAATAACAGATTTCCTTGCTTTCGAAGAATCTACTTTGTTCATTAGTCAGACCCTTCGTAAGGCAAACATGCAGCAAGTCTCAGGGTGACGATGGGGCAGTGATGTCATAGAGAAAAACATAGCGTTTGGACGACCGAAGAAAGACGACAAAGAGCATACTTCGATCTGTAAGGCGGGATGCCGCGCTCAGTATGACAACCGTGACAGCAGGATAAGAAATCAAGCAAATCAAACATACCAACAATTAAATAAACTACTTGAAAAGGAGGTGAAACAAATGGCAATAATTGATGATGTCAAGAAGATCGTCATCGACCGGTTGGGCGTGGACGCTTCGCAGGTGACCATGGAGGCCTCGTTCATCGAGGATCTGGGCGCCGATTCACTGGACACCGTGGAACTGGTGATGGCCCTGGAAGAGAAATTCGGGATGGAGATCCCGGACGACGAAGCCGAAAAGCTTACCAAGGTAGGCGTGGCGGTGGAATATATCGAAAAGAAGATGGCCGAGAAGGCCGGGAAATAAATACCCTGATCCCAAGCAGAAACAGGAGAGGCGCTTTTTAAAGCAGGCGCCTCTCCATACCAAAAACAACAACGGCAGATAGAAAAAGATTATGAAACGAAGGGTTGTCATCACCGGAATGGGGGTCATATCCCCCGTGGGAAACAGTCAGGATGAATTTTGGAAAAGTCTGACCGAGGGCCGGAATGGGATTGGGCAGATCACCCGGTTCGACGTATCAAAATATAGCGCGCGGATCGCCGGCGAGGTCAAGAACTTTGACCCGTCCCAGTTCATAGACCGCAAGGAACTGCGCCGGATGGACCGCTACACCCATTACGCCATGGCGGCCGCCAAGATGGCCGTCGAGGATTCCGGGCTGAAGATCGAAGGGGAGCTGGCCGAGCGTACCGGGGTGATCATCGGCTCCGGCATCGGCGGCACCGAGACCTGGGAGGAGCAGCACACCAAGCTGATCCAGTCCGGGCCGGACCGGATCTCGCCGTTCTTCGTGCCCATGATGATCAGCGACATGGCAGCCGGGCAGGTCTCAATTGCCTTCGGGGCCAAGGGCCCCAACTTTGCCACGGTCTCGGCCTGCGCCTCGGGCGGCCATGCCATAGGCGAAGCAATGAAAAGCATCCAGACCGGCGACAGCGACGCCATGATCTGCGGCGGGTCCGAGGCCCCGATCACCCCGCTGGCCCTGGCCGGATTCTGCGCCCTGAGGGCCCTGTCCCTGCGCAACGACGACCCGGAACACGCCTCAAGACCCTTTGACAAGGACCGCGACGGCTTTGTGATGGGCGAGGGCGCCGGGATCCTGATCCTGGAGGAACTGGAACACGCCAAGGCCCGGGGCGCCAAGATATACGCCGAACTGGTTGGCTACGGCGCCAGCGGTGACGCCAATCATATGACGGCACCGGCCCCCGGAGGAGAGGGAGCGGCCCGGGCCATGAAAATGGCGCTGAGGACCGGCGATCTGAAGCCGGAGGATGTTGATTACATCAACGCCCACGGCACTTCCACCGACATGAACGACAAATATGAGACCGCGGCCATCAAGACGGTGTTCGGAGAACATGCCAAAAAACTGGCTGTATCTTCAACCAAATCCATGACCGGGCATCTTTTGGGTGCAGCCGGCGGGGCGGAGGCCATCGCCACGGTGCTAACCATCAAACACGGGGTCATACATCCTACCGTTAATTATACGACTCCGGACCCGGAATGCGATCTGGATTACGTGCCCAACAAGGCCCGGACGGCCAAGGTCAGGGCAGCGCTTTCCAATTCATTTGGTTTCGGCGGACACAATGTTTGCCTGGCATTCAAAGAATTCATATCTTAATGTCTCACACTGTACTGTAAGAACAGGATCAAGCGTTGCTTTAATCTTATTTTATCTTTGAAAAGTCAAACTTTCTAAAATCAATCCGGGTATCCAATTGTTTAAAAAGTTATTCGGCGCCGGGGCCAAAAAACTTTCCCCGGAACGCCAACAGGCCCTGGACAAGATCCGGCAGAGGCTGGGGTGGAAGATAAAGAACCGGGAGTATTATCTCCAGGCCCTTAAACACCGTTCGGCCGCCGGGCGCCACATTGACTCCAACGAAAGGCTGGAGCTTTTGGGCGATTCGGTGCTGGGACTTTTGGTCTGCGAATACCTCTACACCTCCAGGCCCAAGGATGATGAGGGCCAGCTGACCGAGATCCGGTCGCTGGTGGTCAGCAAGAAGATTTTGGCCAAGCTGGCCAAGGAACTGGGGGTGGGGGAACTGCTGGAGATGTCGCGGGAGGAGGTTTCTTCCGGCGGGCGTTACAAGGATTCCATCCTCTGCGACGCCATGGAATCGCTGATCGCGGCCTATTATCTGGATTCCGGCCTTAATGCGGTCAGGATATTCCTGCAAAAGACCCTTTTCTGGCAGATCATCCATCTTTCCAACAACGAGGCCTACAAGAATTTCAAGGGCCTGCTCCAGGAATACATGCAGTCCCGCCGGGATGACCGCCCCGTCCGCTATTCACTGAAGTCGGACGCCGGCCCCGAGCATCACCGAACCTTTGAGGTGGAACTGAAGATCTCCCGCAAGCGCTACGGGCTGGCCCGGGCCGGCACCAAGAAGGAAGCCGAACAGCTGGCGGCCCAGCAGACCCTGGAAAAACTGAAGAGTGAAATCGGATAAACATTTTGTCTTTCACAAATAAATCAAAAGGACAGCCAGAACCATCATGATGAATTATTACCTGACCGAAGAACAGATGATGATCAAGGACCTCTGCCACAAGATAGGGGTGGAGAAGATCAAGCCGGTGCGCGAGCATTATGACGAGACCGGTGAATTCCCCTGGGACATAATCAAGCTGCTGGCCGAGGCCGACATCTGCGGGGTCTATATCCCGGCGGCTTACGGCGGCCTGGGCGGCGGGGTGATGGAAATGGTGATCGCCACCGAGGAGCTGTCCCGCTTCTGCGGGGGCATCTCGCTGTCCTTTGCCGCCACCGGGCTGGGAACCTTCCCGATCATCCTGTTCGGCACCGAGGAGCAGAAGAAAAAATACCTGCCGGACATCGCCAGCGGCAAGAAACTGGGAGCCTTTGGCCTGACCGAAGCCAACGCCGGGTCTGACGCCGGCGGCATCCAGACCACCGCGGTCAGGGACGGGGATTTCTTCGTGCTTAACGGCACCAAGCAGTGGATCACCAACGGCGGCGAGGCCGAGATCTATACCGTGGTGGCCCTGACCGACAAGGCCAAGGGCAGCCGCGGGGCCACCGCCTTCATAGTGGAAAAGGGAACGCCCGGTTTCTCCTTCGGCAAGAAGGAGAACAAGATGGGCATCAGGGCCTCGGTCACCCGCGAACTGGTGTTTGACAACTGCCGGATACACAAGGACCAGGTGCTGGGCAAGGAGGGCATGGGATTCCTGGTAGCCATGGGCACTTTGGACCGGACCCGGCCCGGCGTGGCGGCCCAGGCTTTGGGAATAGCCCAGGGAGCTTTGGACGAAGCGGTGAAGTATTCCCGGGAGCGGGTCCAGTTCGGCAAGCCGATCTCGGCCTTCCAAGGGGTGCAGTTCATGCTGGCCGACATGGCCATGAAGCTGGAGGCCGCCCGGTCGTTGGTCTACGCCACCGCCCGGATGATCGACTCCGGCGAGAAGAAGTTCGCCAAGGAAAGCGCCATGTGCAAGTGCTTTGCCTCCGACGTGGCCATGGAAGTAACCACCAACGCGGTCCAGGTGCTGGGCGGCTACGGCTACATGAAGGAATACCCGGTGGAGAAGATGATGCGCGACGCCAAGATCACCCAGATCTACGAGGGCACCAACCAGATCCAGCGGACCGTGATCGCCTCCAACCTGATCAAGGAGGCGGCCGGAGGCAAGGAATAAGGGGACAGGGTCTTCGCTTTAATAGCCCAGCCGTAAATGGCTGGGCTATTATTGTTTTCGATTAAACCTTTTGCCGGTATCCGTGGTCTAATGTTTATAACCATATTACCCTTAAACGGTCTTTCCCTTAGGCGCTCGTTACCCTCCAGGGCGGGTGCTTTTGGCGAAAGGCCGTTAGTTGATTCCCTATAGAATTATTTTGAGCCCTCTTGACATTTTCGGGCTTATTGGCTATAATAGAACTGACCAGTCAGTTCTATTATCTATTTAACAAAGGCAGGGAATGAGAACCACCACTGACCTCAAACGCCAGGAAATCCTCAAGGCCGCCGCTGTGGTGTTCGCCAAGAGGGGATTCCAAAAAACGCTGATGGAGGACGTTGCCGGGCAGGCCGGCATCGGCAAGGGCACCATCTACCGGTACTTCAGCAGCAAGGATGACCTGTATTTCAGCATCCTGGATCAGACAGTGGAGGATCTATTAACCTGCCTTTCCCAGGACCTTAAAAGCAAAGCCTCGCCAGAGCAAAAACTAAGGAAGATGATGTCGGATATGGCAGGCCTGCTGATAACCAACCGCTCCTTGATGGTCCTGTTACACGAGATAGAAGGAAGCAAGATAAAAACCAGGCACGCCCAGTTTAAAAGAAACAATGCCAGGATCGATAACCTGGTGGCAGGGGTGATAGCTGACGGCATACGGCAGAAATTATTCAAAACAGGCGATCCCCGGTTCATGGCGGTGCAACTGGGATTCATGGTAAAAGTGGCGGTCATGGAATTCCCCGGCAAAATGAAGGATTATTTGGTGAACCAGATCATGGATACATTTTTGCACGGCATAAGCAATAAATAAGAAACTTTTCCGGTCTGTTTGGCGTAATATCATAGTATCTCCAGTTTTAAAGATAAAACCTATAATCACAAAATGGATAAAAATAGAACAAAATGAGGAAACTGTATCTTTATTCTTTAGCGCTCTGCCTAGCCTGGGCAGGTCTGGCCAATGCGGCTGACTCCCTGACAGTGGAACAGTGTGTTTCCCTGGCTTTAAAGCAAAGCCCGGAGCTTAAAAAGGCCCAGGCCAACCTGAGCCTGGCCGGCGCCTCGTTGCAGGGTTCGGTGGGAACCATCCTGCCGCATCTGTCCGGCAGTTCCAGCTATACCCAGAGGGGTCCGGCCACCATTGACCAGAACGGTCATTACGATACCTACAGCACCGGCCTCAGCCTGGGAATGAGCCTGGTGAATCTGTCCGGCTGGGCCGATATCACCGGCACGGCGCTGGCCCGGCAGTCGGCCGGAGCAGCCTACCAGCTGGCGGTGGCTTCGCTGGTGTACCAGGTAAAACAGGCTTTTTACGGCCTGGCCAACCAGGAGAAGGCCCTGGAAGTGGCCCAGTCATCGGTCAAACAAAGCGAAGAGCAGGCCAAAAGGGCCGAAGCCATGTATCAACTCGGCTCCTTAAGCCGGGCGGATATGCTGAAGATCCAGGTCAGCTTTATCCAAAGCCGGGTGAACCTGCTTTCAGCTGAAAGCAGCCTTCTAACGGCCAAGCAAACGCTGGCCGGCCTGCTGGGCCTTTCGGGCGAAGTGGCCATAGACCCAAAACTGGAGTTCCCGGATACCACCAAGATGAAGGCGGTCAGCGACACCATCGCCGAATCCGAGCTGGAACAGAACCCGGCCTACCGTCAGGCCCGGAAGAACAGCCAAAGCAAGAAAGCCGGGTTATGGTCGGCCTGGCTGGGCCGTCTGCCATATCTTTCCGGCTCCTACAACTACGGTTATTCCGATTCCCGCCAGTTCAAGGATGGATCCGATTGGGCCGATCACGACTCCTGGAGCGCTTCTCTGGCCCTGAACTGGAATATATTCGACGGGGGCATTGCCGAGGCCGGCATCCGGCAGGCTGCGGCCCAGGCCAAATCGGCCGAAGCCGATTTTATTTCGGCCCGGCAATCGGTGTACTCCGAGCTTAAGCAGGCCAAGCTCAGCCTGATGATGTCGCGGCAGTCCCTTGGGCTGGTGGCCGACCTTTTGCAGCAGTCCTCCGAAGACTACAAACTTACCACCGAAAAATTCCGTCTGGGTTCGGCCTCGGTGCTGGACCTTTTATCCAGCCAGCTTACCTACAATCAAGCCCAGCAGCAGGCAACCAGCACCTTATGCGATTATTACCTTTCCCTGGCCAGGATGGACAAAGCGTTGGGAAAGTGGTAAGGACTGGTCTTCCCGGGGATAGACAGGATTTACAGGATTTTGCGGATTTAAAAACATTACTACCTTCGAAATATAATTTCAGGAGCGGCCAAGTGAAAAAGATCAATTTCAAAAGCAAAAAATTATGGATCATATCCGGTGCGGTACTGCTGGTACTGATCCTGGTAATTTCCAATATCGCCCGGGGCAGCAAGAAACTTACCGTTCAGTCGGCTAAGGCTCAAAAAGGAGAGATCATCTCCACCGTCTCGGCCCCCGGCAATGTCAAGGCCGAGACCGAGGTCCAGATCTCGGCCTATGTGATGGGCAAGATCACCAGGCTGCCGGTTAAGGAGGGAGACAAGGTCCGCCAGGGACAGATATTGGTCCAGATCGATCCCGCCAACTACGCCGCCCAGGTCAAGCAAGCCCGGGCCAGTTTGGACCTGTCCAAGGCCAATCTGTCCCAGTCCGAGCTGGTCTTCAAGCGCAACAAGGAGCTTTTCGACAAGGGGCTTTTGTCGCAGGAAGGGTTTGAACAGGTCAATACCGACTATCAGCTGAATCAGGCCCGGGTCATCCAGGCCGAGGCTTCGCTGGAGCAGGCCCAGGACACCTACGCCAAGACCACCATCACCTCGCCCATCAACGGCACGGTGGTGCAGCTTAACGTGGAGGTTGGGGAAGTAGTGGTCACCGGCACCATGAACAACGCCGGGTCGGTGATCATGACCGTGGCCGACCTGTCGCAGATGGAGGTGGAGGCCCAGGTGGACGAGAGCGACGTCAGGGACATCAAACTGGGGCAGGAAGCCCAGGTGGAAGTGGACGCCATCATTGGCAAAACTTTTAAGGGCGAGGTCTCCGAAGTGGGCAACGCCGCCATCTCTTCCAGTTCTTCTTCAACCAGCAACGCCTCCGTCAACTACACCGTCAAGACCAGGATCATTGACAAATCAATTGACCTCAAGTCCGGAATGTCTGCCAATGTGGAGATCACCACCGCCCATAAGAGCGGTATCATGCTGATTCCCATCCAATCGGTGGTGATGCGCAGAGTGGAGGCCGAGCGCCAGCAGGCCGAACCCAAGAAAGGCCGGGCCGCCAAGGACAAAGCTTCGCTGGCCAAGGACAGTTTGGGTGACGGCAAGAAGGCCAAGGAGAAGGAACAGGAAGTGGTCTATGTTATAGAAAAAGGCCGGGCAGTGATCACTGCGGTGAAGACCGGCGTCTCCGATCAGGATAACATCGAAGTGATAAGCGGTTTGACCGAAGATCAGGAAGTGGTAAAGGGCCCCTTCAGCGTGCTGAGGAACCTCAAGCACAACGACAAGGTAAAGACCGGCACCGCCAAGGCGGCCGGAAAAGCTGATATTAGTGGGGTAGGCAAATAATTGTTATTTATTAGGAATCCAGGAAAGCATGAATACTTTACGGTGGAAACCAAGATTGATTCCTGTATTCCTGGTTTCCTTATTAAATATATTCATTTTATCTTCTGCCATTGCGCAATCAACTAAATACTCTCATTAGTAATTCCGGAAAGTAGGTCCGTATGATCAAAATGGAAAACCTGTCCAAAATATATAAAATGGACGGAGTAACGGTGGACGCCCTGAAAGGGGTTTCGCTGAGCATCCAGGCCGGAGAATACGTCTCCATCATGGGGCCTTCGGGCTCAGGCAAATCCACCCTGATGAACCTGGTGGGCTGTCTGGACACCCCCACCACCGGCAGTTATCATCTGGATGGTCTGCTGGTCTCCGAAATGGACGACGACCAGCTGGCGGTGGTGCGGAACAAGAAGATAGGCTTCGTTTTCCAGACCTTCAACCTGCTGCCCAGGTCCTCGGCCCTGCATAACGTGGAACTGCCCATGCAGTATGCCGGGGTTGATTCCGGCGTCAGGCGGGCCAAGGCGGTGGCCTCGCTGGAGTCGGTGGGGCTGGCCCACCGGATAAATCACAAGCCCACCGAAATGTCTGGCGGCGAGCGCCAGAGGGTGTCCATCGCCCGGGCCCTGGTCAACAATCCCTCGATACTGCTGGCCGACGAGCCCACCGGGAACCTGGACAGCAAGACCGGGATCGAGATCATGGCCCTTTTCGACCGGCTGCACCAGGAAGGCAAGACGGTGATATTGGTGACCCACGACCAAAAGGTGGGCGAACATGCCCGCCGGGCGGTCCGGATATTGGACGGAGAGATCGTTTCCGACCAGACCATAAGAAAATAAAACTCTTAGCTTTATGCTATCAGCCCTAAGCTTATAGCCTATAGCTACAGCTTCAAAGGAAAAATATTATGAATATTCTGGAATCGGTCAGACTGGCCTTTGACGCCATCTGGGCCCATAAACTCCGCTCTGGGCTGACCACCCTG
Source organism: uncultured bacterium (assembly GCA_963780225.1). Lineage (GTDB taxonomy): Bacteria > Edwardsbacteria > AC1 > AC1 > EtOH8 > UBA5202. The sequence goes on from CAWAAX010000006.1 coordinate 180,618, forward strand.
GGAATATTGATCGGCGTCCTGACCGTGATCGGCATGCTGGCCCTGATAGACGGCTTTAATAAGATGATCGCCAAGCAGCTTTCCTCGCTGGGCACCACCACCCTCTATGTCCAGAAGCAGGGGCTGGTGATGAGCCACGAAGACTGGCTGAATACCAGGGGCCGCAAGAACCTGACCATAGAGGACGCCTACGCAGTGAGGGACAACTGTCCCTCGGTGCTGAGGGTGGCGCCTATCCTTGACAACATGTCCAATGTAAAATACGGCAAGCAGGAGGTGCTGGGCACCGAGGTCAACGGCACCACCCCCGATTACCAGTTCATCGCCGATTATGAGATCATAGACGGCCGGGCCATGTCCAATGTCGACATGACCCACAGCCGGCAGGTGGCCATGCTGGGCTCGACCGTGGTGGAAAAATTGTTCGGGCAGCAGGATCCCCTGGGCAAGGAGGTGATCATCAGCGGCAACCGGTTCGAGGTGATAGGCCTGCTGGCGAAAAAAGGCTCTTTTCTGGGCAACGACCAGGACAACATGCTGATCATCCCCATATCCACTTATCAGAAGATATTCAGCGGTCAGGTCCGGGCCCGGGGACCGCGCAGCGGTTCGGTGACCATAGCGGTGCAACCGCTTGATCTTACTCATGTTGAACAGGCCCGGGACGAGGTCACCGAGCTGCTGCGCCGCCGCCGCAAGGTACCGCCTTCCAAACCAGACGACTTTGGAATCGTCACCGCCGATCAGATAATGGGCATATTCAAGAAGATCACCGCCGGGGTGTTCGGCCTGATGATCGGAGTTACCTTGCTGTCACTTTTAGTGGGCGGCATCGGAATCATGAACATCATGCTGGTATCGGTCAACGAGCGGATCAAGGAGATCGGGATCCGCAAGGCCATCGGGGCCCGCAAGAAGGACATCATGCAGCAGTTCATTATTGAAGCGGTGACCCTTTCCCTGGTGGGCGGGATCACCGGGATGATCCTGGGGTTCATCCTGGCCTGGCTGGTTTCGATTGTCATCAAACTGCCGGCCACGGTCAGCTGGTGGTCGGTGCTATTAGGCTTCGGCTTCTCGGCCGCGGTGGGGATATTCTTCGGGTGGTACCCGGCCCAGCGGGCGGCCGAGCTGGATCCGATAGAAGCGCTGAGATACGAATAAGGGACATGTACGATGCAGGATGCCTTTTTAAGGCGTCCTGCATTTTTTACAAGGATGAAATGTGCGCTATTTAGAGGCGATAAAACTGGCCTTTGAAGCCATCAAAACCCACAAACTCCGGTCGGGCCTGACGACGCTGGGGATACTGATTGGGGTGCTGGCCATAATAGTGATGCTGTCCATGATCGACGGCCTGAACCGGATGGTGACCAAGGAGCTGGATTCCATCGGCAGCACCACGCTGTATGTCCAGAGGGAACCCTGGGGTCCCCAGGATGAAGCCGAACAACTCAAGGTCCAGAGGCGAAAGAACATCACCCTGGCCGACGCCTATGCCATCCGGGATGTTTGCCCTTCGGTGCGCCGGGTGGCCCCCAATCTGCACTTAATGACCACGGTCAGGTGCCGGGGCGAGGAAGCAATGGGCGTGCACGTCAACGGCACCACCCCGGACGACCAGTACATCGGAGACTATGAGGTCGAGATCGGCCGCCCCATGAGCTATTTTGACGTGGAGCACAGGCGCCAGGTCTGTCTGATCGGGCCTACCATAGCCGAAAAGTTGGCTCTGGGACCGGATCCGGTGGGAAGATCCATATCGATACAGGGGAAAAGATTCGAGGTCATAGCTCTGCTCAAGAAACAGGGGGTGTTCTTGGGGAACGACAAGGACAGTTATGTGGTGATCCCCATCACCACATATATGAGATTCATCTCCGGCGAGGTCCGGGAGCGCGGAGGTTTCGGCACCTCGGTCCAGGTGGTGGTCCAGCCGGTGGATGCGGATCACGTCGCTTCCGCCCGGGATGAGATCGTCGAGCTGATGCGCCGCCGCCGCAAGGTAGCGCCCAGCAAACCGGACGACTTCAGCATAAATTCCGCCGACCAGCTGATGGCGGTTTACCGCAGCATCACCGCCGGAATATTCGGCCTGATGATCGGGGTCACGATACTGTCCCTGCTGGTGGGCGGGATAGGCATCATGAACATAATGATGGTCTCGGTGCAGGAACGCACCCGGGAGATCGGCATCAGGAAAGCCATCGGAGCCCGCCGCCGGGACATCTTGGGTCAGTTCCTGGTGGAGGCCGTGGTCCTGTCGCTGGTGGGCGGAGTGACCGGTATGGTCCTGGGGTTCGTCATGGCTTTGATCATTTCGTTGGCCATAAAACTGCCGTCCACAGTCACCTGGTGGTCGGTGCTGCTGGGCTTCGGCTTTTCGGCCGCGGTGGGCATATTTTTCGGATGGTACCCGGCCAAAAGGGCGGCGGAAATGGACCCGATAGAAGCACTGAGATACGAATAAGGTGTCAATCTTTACGAAGATATTTCAATTGCCATGAGCTTTAGCTCGTGGCTGAAGGATCGGAAAAAACCTCTTGGGGTTTCAACCCCAGTTGGTTGATACAATATCTGACTCTCTCTGGGGCTAAAGCCCATTGGATTAAATGAAATTGCCCACCACGACCTAAAGGTCGTGGCAATGCTTGTACTGAGCGACCCGACTGAGTTGATAGGCTGAGCTGTAGTCGAAGCCTTATCGAAACCTATGTTTAAGTGCGGTTGACCAACGCATCATTTTTCAATGAATGCCTGACCAGGCACCAATATTTTGTCAAACGAAAAAGCCCCCGGAGCGATCCGGGGGCTTTTTATTATCCCCAAGGTCAGATCAATTACTTTTTGCTTGAAATTAACGGGATAAGCGGGTATACTTCAAATAATGGAACAAGCCGAAAAACATATGACAGACCTGCACTGGCGTTACCGTGTCCTGGAAAAACTGGGACAGGGCGGCGAAGGAGAAGTATATCTGGCCGAAGACAAGCTGACCGGGAATTCTGTAGTGGTGAAGTCCTCCGGCCAAAACTCCGGCCATGACCTGAAACAGGAATTCATCCGGCTATACCGGCTGAATCATCCCGGCTTGCTTAAGGCCTACGATTTTTACCGCCAGGATGGGCATTCTTTGGCCGCCTTTGAATATTTCCCCGGGGTTACGCTGGACCGCTATGTTCAGCAGAACCAGCCCGGCAAAAAAGAACTTTGGGATATCTGGGTAAAATTGGCGGCCATTGTGGCTTACCTCCACGGGCGGGAATATATCCACGGTGACATCAAACCCGAAAATATCCTGATTGACCGGGAAGGAAAAGTAAAGCTGATAGATCTGGGCCTGGCCCGGAAAACCGGAGATGAGCCCGGCAATGGTTTTTCGGGCACCGCCGAATACTCGGCCCCCGAGGTACTTAACGGAGGAACCGGACCCACCCAGAGCTCCGATGTTTACGGCCTGGGCTTGTTGTTTTTTCTGCTGATGGCCGGGCAGATCCCGGCGGCCAAAGACCGGCTGGAGGAAAATCAAACTTGGTGCCTTAAGCTGAGGGAGACCCTTAACAACAAGCAATCCGAGATTGGAATAAGGACTTTGAACTATTGGCCCCAGGAAAGATACCATTCCGCGGTAGAGATGGTTCAGGCCCTGGGGCAGTCCGGTTACGGTTGTTCTTTGGAAAGGCCGGATGATTTTCGTTTTTCCTGCCAACAGCAGGCTTTGGCCAAAGCCGTGGAGCATTTGCGTCTGGGGAAACCAGGTCTGCTGAATGTTTCCGCCGGACCCGGGCGGGGGAAGACGGCTTTTTTAAAGGAGCTGAACTTTATTTTTCAGATAGCCGGTTATCCCGCGGCCTATATCAATTTCGAAACGGGAAAAGAGAAGGAAGCCTGGCCGGACATCCCGGCCGGCGCCGTTTTGCTGGTTGATGATCTAACCGGTGAAAATATCCGGGGCTGGCTAAAAAAACGGAAAGGCCAATCCGTGGTTGCAGTTGATCCGTCAAACCCGGGGACAGCCAAAACGGACAAAACTATAACCCTGGTAAAATTCCGGAAGCGGGAATATGCCTCGGTGCTATCCGGGTATTTGGCCGGGATAAGGACCTGGGAGCTGGAAAACCTGTCCGATTGGCTGTGGCACCAAGCCGGCAGTAACATCAGCTATGCCAGGTCATATCTGGAACAATGCCAGATAAGCGCCGCCATCGGGCAAAGGCACGGTCATTGGCAGATAGACTGGCAAAAAATATTTGACGATCAGACCATTCCGGATAAGATCAACGCCGGCATAGACCGGCGCTGGCAAGAACTTGACGCTAAAGGCCGGGAAACACTGGAGGCCATTTGCCTGGAAGACAGGCCGGGATCCCCGGGGGCGGCTAGTGCGGCGGTCTTTGAACCGGAGTATTGGCTGGACGGGAACGGCCGGATAGACGGGGATATTTTAAGGGCTTTTATTCTGGAACAGATCAACCGCTCCGGAGCAAGCGGGGTAAAAGCGCCGGCAGTATTTGAGCCTAAAATGCGAATATCCCTCAATGGCCCGGTGGGCGTTTTGGGACAAGGCCAAAATGCGGCTACAGTGGCTGGACGAAGGCAAAGGCTTGTTTGAGCAGGCCAAGAGTAACAACGACCTGGAGAAGATGATTTATGTAGGGCGCCAGTTGGTTGACTCCGGCCGGCTGGACGAAGAGGAACGGGTTCAGATGACCCGGCACTTAGTGGCCCTTTACCATCGGGTAAGCCGGTGGGCTCCGGCCATAGAATTATGGGAAACATTGGCAGGATCGTTGGCCGGTGATTGGGAATATCATCAGACCTTAGCCAAGCTGTATGCCAATAAGGGCGATTATATCGCGGCGCTGGAAGCATTGGAAGAAGGATCAAAAACTGTAAAAAATGATGACCAAAGATGCCTGCACCTGGCCGTATAAAGGCTGGGCGCTGGGCCTGCAGGGGAAGATGGAAGAAGGCGCTAACGCCTTGAACAAAGCTTTGGAAATCGCTCAGACTGGCCGGTGCTCCGGCAACGCTTATTTTGAAATATATAATTCGTGGGCCAGGCATCATCATATCTCAAACGATTTTAATCAGGTTATCTATTGGGCCGAAAAAGCTGCCGGGATCGAAGCGCCGGACGCCATGAAAAAGGCCGAATTATATAATTTATTGGGCTACAATTTATGGCAGACCGGGAATTTGAGCAAAGCCAAAAATATACTTAGAGCAAAGCATAGGCCTGTTGGATCAGGAAGGGCAGAATAATATTTTATGCTATGTCTTGTGCAACTTAGGTCATATAAATAGAAGCTTGAAAGATTTTAAAAACGCAATTTCATATTACCAAAGGGCGAACAGTTATTATGATTTAAATTACGGGCTTGATTTACAGGCCAACATAACCGGGAATATGGCTTTAATATATGGAAGGCTGGGCCAGATCAATATCGCCAAAGAAAAATATCTGGAAGCATATAAATTTTATCATGAAAGCGGTAACGATCAAGGCCGGCTGATAAGCCTGGCCAACGCCGCCTTAAAAGACCAGTTTTTGGGCCAAACGGAATACGCCTTTAAAACGCTTGCTTATTGTCTGGACGCCGCGTTAAAAAAGGATTTGGATCATGCGGCCAACATCATCCGAAAAGACATTGGCATTGTTTGTATTGAAGACGGCCGGTATGGCGAAGGGCTGGGTTCCATCAAAAGAGCGATGGCGGCGGCGGAGCAGGGGAATTTGAAAATACCCTGGGATTGCTTTTACTACGGGGCTTTGGCGGCAGGGCGCCTTAACGATCTGATAACGATGAGCGATTATTTGATCATGGCCAAAAACAAGGCCGGAGACGCAATTGAAAAAGCACAGCTTAAAATGCTGGAAGGATTTTATATGGTTAAAAACGGCGATTTAAAAAACGGCATGAGTTTGGCCGTAGAGGCCGCCGGGGAGATCAAGGACGGGGGCGATCCGGCCGAATCGGCCAAGGCCTGGCTAAAAACAGGCGAAATGGCGGCAGAGTCCGATGGCTTTACTGATGCGGAAAAACTTATTCCGGGCCTGTTGACGGCCGAAGCCGAGTTCCAAAAAATGAGAGCGCCGGTTTATCTGGAGCGCACCCGGAAGGCGATCCTGACCGCCGTCCGCAATCTTTTTGCCCCGGGGAATATATTGCCCGGGACTCAATTGCTGGAGGGCCTTTATCAGATCGCCGCTTTGCTGGACCCGGACAAGAACCAGGCCGAGCTGGCTCAAAGCTGTCTGGATGTAACGGTAAAACTGCTGAAGGCCGAAAGGGGCGGCCTGTTTTTGGCCGATGAAAATTCCAAGCTTTTTCTGGCCGCCAAGGTGGACCTGGACCCCGATACCCAGCACGACGCCCTGGAATTTTCCTCCAATGCCGTGATGTCGGCGGCCACCGGGGAAACCATGGTGGTCTCCAATGACGCCCAGCTGGATGAGTCCCTTAAATCGCGCTTAAGCGTCAAGCGCAATGCTATCCGGTCGCTGTTATGCCTGCCCTTAAAATCAAGGGAAGGAACGCTGGGGGCCATTTACCTGGATTCCCGGCTTAAAAGCGGAATATTCAACGAGGCCCAAAGGGATTTCACCAAAGCCCTGGCCCAGATTTTGGGCGCGGTGATTGAAAGCCATCATTTGCTGGAAGAATTACGGAATAAGAACCTGGAACAGCAGGGCGCCGGTTCCAAGGCCCTGGCCGGGATGATCGGGAATTCGGCGGCGGTCAAAAACATGATCAAGCGGATCAAAGCCGCCGCGCCCACCGATGTAACGGTGCTGTTGGACGGGGAATCGGGCACCGGCAAGGAAATGGCGGCCCAGATAGTGCACCAGCTTTCGAACCGCCGGGGTAAAAAGTTCCTGGCCTTGGATTGCGGCTCCCTGCCGGAAACGCTGTTGGAATCGGAATTGTTCGGCTATGTTAAAGGGTCGTTTACCGGGGCCAACCGGGACAAGACCGGGCTGTTTGAGGCGGCCGACGGCGGCACGGTGTTTTTGGACGAGATCGCCAGCGCCAGCTCCGGAGTGCAGGCCAGGCTGTTAAGGGTGATAGAGGCCGGGGAGATAAGGCGGGTGGGCGGCGAAACGGTTACTCCGGTGGACGTCCGGATGGTTTGCGCCACCAACAAGGACCTGGAGATTGAGATCAACGAAGGACGGTTCCGGGAAGACCTGTATTACCGGCTTAAGGTGATCAAGATAGACATCCCGCCGCTCCGGGAAAGGGGAGACGATGTGCTGATTTTGGCCGAATATTTTAAGAACAAGTTTCAGAAAAAACATAATAAAGGCAATCTTAAATTTTCGGAAGAAGCCCGGAAGTCCATTGTAGTCCATTCCTGGCCCGGCAATATCCGGGAACTGGAAAATACCGTTCAAAAAGCGGTGCTTTTGGTGCAGGGCAAGACCATAACCGAAAAGGATCTGGAGATTGAAACCTATTTTCAGGAATCTGCCAAATCTGTAAAACAGGAGCTAAATTACAGCCAAAAAGAGAAAATAGTTAGAATTTTAGAGGCCACGAAAAATAATTATACCAAAGCGGCAAAAATTTATGGTGTTTCGGTAAGACACTTTTACCGGTTATTGGATAAATTTGGGATAAAACGTGACATAAATGTCAATTAGCCTGACATTTATGTCATAGTTGGTTAATATATTACATAATAACATGTTATATAATATTTCGTATGTAGATATTTGGGAAACAGGACATTTATGTCCTGTTTTTTGATTTATCTAAAAGACGTCCAGATAAAACATGGAATCTAACATAGAGCTTAAGGTATTGCATACAAAAGAATTAGCCGATAGACTATCGTTTAATTTTGTCGTGGCATGAAAATTGTATATATATAGTAGAGTAAACATAAATTTTAATCCAAGGAGCTTCCAATGAAAAAGACAGTATTTCTCGTTTTGGCTACTTTCGTGTTACTGAGTGCCATAGTCATTCCGGCGCATTCGGCCAATAATCCCATAACAATAACCAGCGATGACCCCCTGCCGATGCCCCTGCCCCCGCGATATTAAATTTGCCAGCTCAATAGCAAATAAAACCATAAACATTTTATTTCAATGTACAACAAAATAGACATATACCATTTTATTCTAAATACGGGCCAGGATTTTTACGGAAAGGTCCTGGCCCAGGACGGCCTTAAAATGGTCGTCTCCACAGTCAAGGACAGCAAACCGGCCCAGAGGGTGATCATTTACCACCAGGCCATGCTGATGGCCGAACCGGTTAAACTAAGTTTTGCCAAATCATATTAATAGACAGCGTATGCATTCTGACAACCAAGCCAATCCGGAAAATAATCTACCGGTCTGCGAGCTAAAGCACAGGGTTAAAATTTCAGATGGAGGTTTTAAAGGGCCTTATAAATACAAGTGTTGTGACGCCCGTGATTGCTATTGGAAGAAACACGTAGACGGCGATATTTTCTGTCTGTTTGACCGGGATCAAAAATGAAACTCAAGATTAGGGGGCAATAGATGCATTTTTCGGAAGAGACTCTTAAAAAGGCCTGGGAACGGGCCGGCGGCAAGTGCGAGGGGGCGGTATTTTCCGGAGGCCGGAAGGAAGTTTGCGGCAAGCCGCTGTTTTGGGAAAAGAAAAACACCATGGTGGAGATCAGGCACCCGGACGGCTGGATAGCCCTGCCCCGGTTGGTCATCGGCGGCAAGGCCCCGGATCTTCCGGCCAATTGCGAGATACTGTGCCAGGAGTGCCACCGGCAGTATTAGCAAAACAGAGCCCTAGTAAAACCGGAATTCAATAAGGAATCCAGGAAAATATTTATCCGCCTACGCAGAACACCAACCCGATATATCGGGTTGGATGAATGCGATAGAAAAGATGCTTCGGCGGATGTCGCCGACAACATAAAGCGGATAACACAGCCCACGGCGGGGTAATTTAGGTCTTGGTACCACGGGCTATGCCCGTGGGGCTCCATTGGATGTCTGGGTTCCTGGCGATAATGAAAAGGTATGGTTAAAACCGGTCGCCAGCGTTGGGGCAGAATGGGGCCGGTTGGAACTTTTATTTAAGGGGGCAGTGAATAATGAATGACCAAAACCAGACCTATCTCTGCATCCGGGCGGTGGGGGCTGAGTATCTGCTGCAGCCCGCCGGCGAAGATATTTTAGGCTCCGTCAAGGATGGAGCCAGTAAAGTTTGGTACTTCATTACCACCCGGTCCCTGGACGAATTTGCTTTTTGGGGCAGTTTCCGGTCTTACCGGGACATGCAGGCGGCCTTTAGCGCCATGGCGCTGGTGGACCCTTTGATAGAAGGGCCGGTAGCAAAACATTAACGGAGCGTAAATTAGATTACATCATCAATCATGATGACGATGATCATCGGCTGGCAATAGCTATACTGATTGAGTTTCATATATGGCTGGTTCTGATGGATATCTGACGATAACAAGCCCTGGCTTTCGGATTTGACAAATCTTCCGGAAGTTGCAGGGATTTTTTTGTTGGTTTTAATCCCCATTTCATAACTGTAGGGGAAGGTTTAAAACCTTCCCCTACAGTTATGAACCCGCCCAACGCAACCGAAAGGACTTTTACAGTGCCGGCCGAACAATCATTGAACATGGAACTGCTGGGGCAAAGCTTTTTAAATGACATGCCCCAGGGCCTGATGGTCTGCCATCCGGATGATTCCCGGGTGATCTATGTCAACCCGGCCTGGGAAGCGGTTACCGGTTACCAGCCGGCTGATATGCTGGGGGCCAAGCCGCCCTATCCCCACTGGGTCCCGGCGGAAAAAGAACGGATGGTCCAGCAGATGCTGCAGGCCCGGCAAAACGGCGGCCTGGTCTGCGAATGCCGTCTGCAGCGCAAGGACGGCCGGATAATCCCGGTGCAAACCTCCCATGGCCAGGTCCGGGACGGGGACGGCAAGCTGATAGCCCTGTATCAGTCGGCCAGCGATAACTCCGACAATAAAATGCTGGAGGCCAAATTGCTTCAGGCCCAAAAGATGGAGGCGGTGGGGCATCTGGCCGGGGGCCTGGCCCACGACATGAACAACATTTTGCAGGTGATACTGACCTCGGGCGACATGATGCTGACCGAGGCCGGAGCCGGGCATCCCTGGCACCAGCGGATCATGGACATCATCCGGGTGGGTGAAAAGGCGGCGGTGCTGACCCGGCAGCTGCTGACCTTTGCCCGGAAAAGCAAGGTGGAGGTTAAATTGCTGGACCTGAATCCGCTGGTGACCGAGTTCCAGCGGATGATCTCCCGGCTGTTGGGCGAGCGGATAAAAGTGGAGATCACCCTGGGCCGCAACCTGCCCTTAGTGATGGCCGATCAGAGCCAGCTGGAGCAGGTGCTGATGAACCTGGCGGTAAACGCCCGGGACGCCATGGAGCAGGGCGGCTTGTTCACCATCGCCACCCAGGAGGAATTTCTGGACGAGAACTACGCCCGGACCCATCCCGAGGTGGAGCCGGGGCGCTATGCCCTGATCTCCGTTTCCGATACCGGGGCGGGGATGGACGCCGAGTCCCAAAAGCATTTGTTTGAGCCGTTCTTTACCACCAAGACCAAAGAACAGGGAACCGGCCTGGGATTGTCGGTGGTTTACGGCATCGTCAAACAGCATAAGGGGCATGTTTACGTCTACAGCGAAAAGGAGCGGGGCTCCACCTTCAAGATATATATTCCGGCGGCGGCCGACCAAAGCAAGGGCAAACACGTCCAGCAACAAACCCAGATCCGTTTCGGCCACGGAATGATCCTGTTGGTGGAGGACGAGGATGCGGTGCGGGCGATGGAGGTCCAGCTGCTGACCAGCCTGGGGTATCAGGTAACGGCGGCCCGCAACGGGGAGCAGGCCCTGGAGATGTTTAAAGAACGCCAGGGGAACATCGATCTGTTGATGAGCGACATGATCATGCCCGGGCTTTCGGGCTGGGAGCTTTATATGACCCTTAAAAAACAAAAGCCGGAACTGAAGGCCCTGTTCGCCTCGGGCTATTCCGACGAGAACATCCGGCCGCTGATCAAAAGCCACGGGGTGGAGTTTTTGCAAAAACCGTTCAGTTTGTATAAGCTGAGCGTGAAACTGCAGGAGGTGCTTAAGCGCTGACCGCCAGGCACTATCCACTATTCACTATCCAGTAGCCAGTAACCAGTAGCCAGTAGCCACTAACCACTAACCACTAATCAGTAACCAGTATCCAGTATCCACTATCCACTATCCAGTATCCAGTATACACTAACCAGTAGCCAGTAACACGAAGCTTATAGCTGACAGCTGATAGCTTATAGCTTACAGCTTACAGCTACCCCAAACAGTAAACAGTACAGAGGTTCCGCTATGCTAACCGACATCACCACCAAGGAACTGATCCTTACCGCCCAGGGGCTGGAGGCCGCCGATCTTTTAGCCCAGACCGATTACACCCTGCTGGTGGCCACCATGGACGGGCTGGAGCCTTCCGGCCTGCTGCCGCCGGGGTTTTTGTTAAAAGTAAAGGAGTCCCAGAAGCAGGTGGACCGGGCCCTGGCCGAAAGGTTCCGGGGCGGGGAGGAGCGGGATCTGCTGCTTAAGATGGGCCTGCTGTACCGGGAGCTTATGACCATCACCCGGGCCGGGCAGGACCTGTACGCCGGGGACAGGCAGAGCGCGGCGGCGTATAACCTGGAGTTGCTACAGTAGGCGCTAACCTGAGGGTCTGAAGGTCTGAGGGTCTGAAGGTCTGAGCGGGGGAATACAGAATACGGAATATTGAATACTGAAGCGTGAATTGTGAATGGTAACTGTAGGGGCGATGGACGTGTCCGAACCCGTCCGCCAGCCTGTCCGCCGTAGTAGCAATGCAGGCGGAAGTACGACTGTGGTGGACGTAGGTGGGAGTCTATGTAGCGAGCGTAGCCGGATGAATCGTCCGGTGATTGTGAAACGGGCAGGAACCCGTAAAGGCTAAACCCTCTCCTGATAAAACGGGAGAGGGGCTGCCCCAAGCGTCCGATCTTGTCACTCCATGGTGTTATTGTTATCGGGCAATAAACCAAAAACGATAATTGACACCAGCAAGGAGACGGCAAATGGACCGCAGCATCGTACCGATGGAGAACATAACAGGCCGGATAGTGGTGATGCGCCAGCAAAGGGTTCTGCTGGATGCGGACCTGGCGGCGCTTTACGGGGTAAGCGTTAAACGGCTGAATGAACAGGTAAAGCGCAACCGGGCCAGGTTTCCCGAAGATTTTATGTTCCGGCTGGACCGGACCGAACAGGCAAACTTGAGGTCGCAAAATGCGACCTCAAGTTGGGGCGGCAAAAGGCATCTGCCGTATGCCTTTACCGAGCACGGCGCCCTGATGGCGGCCAACGTCCTTAACTCGCCCCAGGCCGCCGCCATGAGCGTGTTGGTGATAAGGGCCTTTGTGCAGCTGCGCCGGATGATCATAGACCAGCAAACGCTTTATAAAAAGGTGGCCAGCCTGGAGCGGAAGTACGATCAGCAGTTCGGCGAAGTGTTTGCAGCCATTAAACGGCTGATGGCCTCGCCCGAGCCGGCCAAGAGTAAGATCGGATTTTACCGGGCAAACGGCAGGGATAAATAAAGCTGGTCATCTCACGGGAACGGTCATTGTTTTACGATGGAATTCAATGGCTGGAATTGTCATAAGTCAACTTCCGAACATATTTATGCTTGACTTCAAAACACTAAAAAGCGTATAGTTATTATAAATTATACGCTTTTCAAACTAATAAAATATGCCACAAACCAACGAACGTGAAGTAGCTATATGGCTGTGCGAACAGCTGAACCGCATGGCAGAGTCCGGCGCCCACCCGTTTAAGGAGGCCTCGGCGGAAACCGGCGTCAAAAACCAGGGCCGAACCCTCTTTCCCGATATTGTACTATGGAAAAATCGGGCGGCGGGCGAGGCCTTTGCATTTTTGGAAATAAAACAGCCGGGCAAAATTGAAGACCTGGAAACTTTCCTGGAAAAGGCGTTGAATCTTAATGTTAAATACGGCCTGACCTGGAACTTTGACGAGGCGGTTTTATACACCTTTGAAGATCAAAGGCTGAACAAAGTAAAAAGTTATAGCACCTATGCGCTCACCGATATATCCAACTGGGTCGGTGCAGATGTCAAACTTAAGCTTAAAAGCCATTTGCAGCAGTTTATAGCCGATATCAATGAATTGGAACAAAGGGGGCATTTACATGATTTCATGCCCGACAAGCATTTCTTTGTTAAACTGCTGCATGATAGCGTTCATAAGCTTCACACCCATTTTGCAGATCATCTGAAAATAAAGATACGCGACCGGGAGTTAAAGCATTCCATAGAACAATGGGCCACCACTCAGGGTATTGCCAATGTAGGCGATGAGAATTTCTATGCCACATTATCCCGGCAATGGGCCTACCGTTTTATCAGCAAACTTTTGTTTTATCTGACCATCCGGCGTCATTTCAAAGGCCTGCCCGACCTGGAGGTGGAGGCCGGAACAGACGTCGAGCAATTGTTGCGGTCGGCGTTTGCGGCGGCCCGCCGCATTGACTGGCATTCGGTGTTTGAGGAAGACATTTTGGAAAAAACCGGCGTGCCTCAAAGTTCAAAGGATGTTTTGGCCGAACTGCTGCGGGACATGAAGCAATATAATTTTGGCCAGTTGCAGGAGGACGTGGTCGGCCAAATATTTGAAGAACTGATACCGCCGCAGGAAAGGCATCTTTTAGGCCAGTATTTTACCCGCGAGGATCTGGTGGATTTTATCATCGGCTTTGTGGTTAACAACTCTGAGGGTTATTATTGCGATCCTACCTGCGGCAGTGGTACATTTTTAAACCGTCTTTATTCCCGGTTGCGCTGGCTTTCGGGCAATAAAAAACAGCATCATGAATTGTTAAGCCAAATCTGGGGCATAGACATTGCCCATTTTCCGGCGGAACTGGCTACAATCAACCTGTTCAAGAACAAAATAGGGGATTACACCAATTTCCCCCACGTTGATACCAAAGACTTTTTCAGCATTTATCCCGGCTTTGAATTTGAATTCCCGCCGCCCCGGGTGGAAAACGACCAATTTACGCCCATCAAAATAAAGATACCGCAATTCAGCGGCATGGTCGGTAATTTCCCCTTTATCCGGCAGGAGATCATAGAAAAGAAGAACGCCGGTTACAAAGACTTTTTGGTCAAAACGATGGCAGCCGATTGGCTGGCCGATTATCCTTCCTGGTTTGAAGCTAAAAAACTGCGGCCAGCTGACCTGGTGCATTTCAACAAAAGCGATTATCTGGGCAAACAAAGCGATGCCGAACGCTGGGCCAAGGACGGAAGTTTGGGCTTGCGGCTTTCCGGCCAGGCCGATATTTACACCTACCTTTATCCCCATGCCGCCAGGTTTGCCGAAAAGGGCGGAAGGATGGGCTTTATCACTTCTAATTCCTGGCTGGATGTTTCCTACGGTTCCGTGCTAAAGGAATTCCTTTTGGATCACTTTAAGGTGGTGGCGGTTGTGGTTTCCTGGGCCGAGCCTTGGTTCGAGGACGCGGCGGTCAATACCGTATTCACCATATTGGAAAGATGCCAGGAGCCGGAAAAACGGGACAACAACGTTGTAAAATTCGTAAAGTTGAATAAAAAGCTGGCGGAGCTGATCCCGTTCCCCGATTTGGTTTTGCAGGAAAGCGATAGATGGAATAAAATTGACGCTTTGGTCCGCCGGATTGAAACCTCCGAAAGCAAATATATAAAGATAGAAAACGGCCAGGTTAAATGCTTGCTTAAAGGCGTGGAAACGGTGGAGAATGAAGATTTCTCCATTCGTCTGGTTAAACAGCAGTTCTTAAAGGATGAGCTGAAGGCCAAAGGACAGTTGGACAAGTGGGGCAAATACCTGCGGGCGCCCAAGGTTTATTTTGATATTTTGGAAAAGGCCAAGGACAAGCTTGTTCCATTGAAAGATGTGGCCGATGTCCGTTTTGGAATTAAGACGGGTGTAAATGAGTTCTTCTATCTTGAACCCACCGAAAAATACAAGGCCAAGGATAAAACTATTAAGGTTACAAACGTTAAAGGTTGGCAAGGCGCAATAGAAGCCGAATATTTAAAGCCGGTTGTAAAAAGCCCCAAAGAGATAGAAGGCATTGTAATTGACAAAAGTAAGCTAAAGAACCTGATATTTATTTGCAACTTAAGCAAGGCAGAGCTTAAAAAGCAAGGGCATAAAGGGGCTTTGGAGTATATTGAATGGGGTGAAAAGCAAAAGACGGAAAACGGAGATAGCTGGTCTAATGTACCAAGCGTTAAAGGCCGGAAACATTGGTGGGGCATAGGGGAACGAGACAAGGCAGATTTCTTCACTTGCGGCTTTATTGATAAAAGATTCTTTGTTCCAATAAACAAGCCCAAGGTTTATTCAAGTGATGTATTTTTTGAATGGGTTGTTAAAAAGGAAAATGAAGTTACAAAAGCATTTCTTAATTCCACGTTTGCGTATTTAATGCTTGAAATTGCAGGCCGCTCTAATTTGGGCGAAGGGGTATTGAAAATAATTGGTCCAGAATTGGAAAGCATATTTACAATTAACCCGGAAACGATAACCAAAGCCACAAAAGCTAAAATCATTGAGGCGTTTGATAAGTTAGCGTTACGTGATAGCGGTAATATTTATGACGAAGTCAAACAAAAAGACAGACAAAAGTTAGATGCCTTGGTGTTAGAAGCTTTGGGGCTTAATGCCAAAGAATATTTGCCAAAGATATACGAGGGCATTACCCAATTAGTGTCCGAGCGGTTGGAATTGCCCAAAATGCGGCGCAAAGCTAACAAAGCCGGGCCAAAGGCTTCAGCCGAGGATATCAAGAAAGTGGCTGAAGAGGAAATCATTGGCGAGGGATTAAAGCAGTTCCCGCACGATTTTGTGGATGCCAAAGAGTTAAACAAGACAAAAGATGTTTCGGTTCCTGGTACGGCCTTAAAAGTGGGACATCAATTCTTCGGTACTTATGAAATAATTGACCACGACGGTAAAAAGATCGGAGTAGCGGATAGCTTGGAGGAAGCCCGTTTTGTGGTCTATTCCGTTAAACCTAACGTTTATGTTCTTAAGGTTCCTAAATCTGCCATTGCTGTCAACAAGGCCGTCAAGGAATACCGGCGGTATTTGAAGGATATTAAGGAAAAGTTGATCACCAGGCTGTTCCAGGGGACGCATGACCACAGGCAAGCCCAGAACCTGGCGGAAGAGATATTTAAGGAAAATGGAATTAATATAGATTGGATATAAAATGAACTATTATTTGGTCCGCATAGGCGAGGGTTCAAAATACATAGACGAAGCCCAAAAGCATGGTTTTATTGCCATCGGTTGGGATGAATTGCCAGAGCTTAATCAATATAATAACTTTGATCAGATTAAAGAAGCCCTTGCCGATACAAGTTATAATTACAATCCCACACAAATATCAGCCCAGGGCGGGCAAATATACCGCTTTGGGGTGGAGATGAAACCAGGTGATACCGTACTTTCACCTTTAGGCAGTGGTGAATATTTAACGGGCATAGTTGGTGACTATTATTTTGAAGATAAACCTAAGGATAGATGCACATACAAACATCGCAGAAAGATCACCTGGAACGAAAAGATACTGAAAAAAGAAGATATGTCAACCAGTTTGGCCTACGCCCTTGGCGCAACCCTGACAATATATTCTTTAAATAAATATGCCAATGAATTAACTGCGCTTATATCAGGTGAACCACTTACGCCTGCTGATAAACCACAAAAGATAACTGACATAATCCTGATTGCTTTGATGGATATGGATGGGAGAGAATTTGAAGTATTTATAAAGCATTTGTTAGATGTCTTGGGCTTTCAAGCAGACACAACACGTTATGTTAAAGATAAGGGCATTGATGTAGTTGGTGTTTTAAATGCCGAAGGCTTGGCAGAAGTCAAATTGCAAATACAAACGAAAAGACAGACCCCAACAATAAACTCCAGGATTGTCAGAGAATTAAAGGGCTCTTTGAATTTGGATGAACATGGTTGCATAATTACAACCGCCACCTTTAGCAAGGATGCTATTGAAGAAGCCAGCCGGACGGGGCAAAAGGCTATAAAGCTTATTGACGGCTATGACCTGGCGGGTTTGATTTTAAAGCATTATGATTATTTGGATGAAGATTATAAAAAGCTATTAGGCATTAAAAGAAAAAAAGACTTTAACATTGAGGATCAGTTTGAACCTACAGAATTGCATGCGGATAATGATAAAATAGAAACGGAAGAGGTAGAAAGCGAACCTGATTGGGATACATTGGTATGTGCAGCTAAAGAAGAAGGTTTCCAACGTGCATTTATGGAACAAAAAGCATGGTGGGCTGTCAGAATAAATGTTAAAAATATCAAGAAGATCAAATATTTGGCAGTATATCAGGTTACACCAATTTCGAAAATAACTTATTATGCAGAAGTCGATAGAATAGAACTCTACAAAGATACAAATAAATACATATTGTATTTCAAGTCATCACCAATAAAGCTTGATAAACCAGTCGGTCTTGGCAAAAACTCACATTTAAAACCGCAGGGCCCTAAATATACGAAACTGGATACAATATTAAAAGCAAAAACCATTGATGACATTTGGGGATAAAAATTATATGATGAATATGAAAGATGAGTTTCTTGACAAAATTGCATTGTCAAATACTCTTGGTGCATGTATGCAACGGGGTAAAGTATATATAAAAAATATTAAACAAAAGGAACGTGATGCTTTTACAAATTACTTACTGTACGAATTGAAAAAATTAACTAATAGTTATAAAAGTCCTGTTACACCCGATGAGCATTGCCGTAATATAATAGAATTTTCTAATTTAATCAGCCAAACAAAAAGCAATATACTTAACAATGGTCGCTTTAGGATAGGTACAGCGCAAAAAGCAATCAATGTATATTTAAAGTTTCTTTGGTGTTTAAACCAAATACCCGAGCCGCCACATTGTCCTATAGACGGTATCGTACTAAATAAATTAAAAAACGGTGCAAAGTGGACAAAATTAGACAATATTGATGAATATAAGAAAATTATTGCTGAAATAGAACGAGTAAAGGGGGCTCGCTCTATCTCAGAATGGGAATGTGCACTTTGGAATACAGAAGCATAGCATTTCACAGTTACCAGGTAAGTTTTAAGTTGTTAAATGGCTGAGTAAATAGCCAACTCCCGAAACCCCTCTCCCCAAACTAAAGCCTCTCAGTAAATTCATCGTTTCGGTTTGCCAGGCAAGATGCTTTACTCAACAGGACAAGAAAGAAACCCCTTGCCAAAAGCAGTATCATCCCTTATACTTAGCTTACTGCTTACAGCTTATAGCTTATAGCTGTTAACATTTGAAGGGAGTCCAGTATGCTGCTCCTTTTCGCCGGGCCTTCGGGCTCGGGCAAGTCCACCGCCGCGGCCCTGCTTAAGCCAAAACTTAAGGCCGAGGTCTATTCCGGCAAGGGCTATTACCGCATGGCCAGGAGCCCGGCCGAGGCCTGGAAGAAGTTCCAGGCGGTGCTGCAGGAGGCCATTGACGGCAAGCGGAACGCCATCCTGATCCTGGTGGGCACCGCCAACCTGGATAAGTTCAAAGCCATGGGCAAATTCTGCCTGATCCGGTTCACCGCGCCCCGGGAAGTGCTGGAATCCCGGTTTGCCGGACGCTCCGGAGCGATCACCCCCCAGATAACAAAGATGATCACTGACCAGACGGCCCTGTGGCAGGGCGTGCCCTGCGATTTGGTGATAGATACTTCCGTTAAGACGGCGGAGGAAGCGGCGAAGGAGATAGAGGGGCTGACCTCACCCTCGGTCCCTCTCCTAAAGCATTAGGAGAGGGAAGCTGGAAGGCAGGGTGAGGTCAAAGACGGGGCGGGTCAATTGCATTGACCCGCCCCGTTAACGTTGGACCGCCTGGTGCTTCGGACCTCACCCTCGATCCCTCTCCAAAAGCATTTGGAGAGGGAAGCCGATAGGCAGGGTGAGGTCTAAAACTCCTTCTTCAAATACTGCCCGGTATACGACCCCTTGTCGGCCGCCACCTGTTCCGGGGTGCCGCAGGCCAGCAGTTGCCCGCCCTCGTCGCCGCCCTCGGGGCCCAGGTCAATTATCCAGTCGCAGGATTTTACCACGTCCAGGTTGTGCTCTATCACTATCACGGTGTTGCCCATGTCGGCCAGACGGTGCAGCACCGCCAGCAGCATCTTGACGTCCTCAAAGTGCAGGCCGGTGGTGGGCTCGTCCAATATGTACAGGGTCTTGCCGGTGGCTATCTTGGACAGCTCGGCCGAGAGCTTTACCCGCTGGGCCTCGCCGCCGGACAAGGTCGTGGCCGACTGCCCCAGCTGAATATACCCCAGGCCCACGTCGGCCAGAGTGGTCAGCTTGCGGGCCACCTTGGGGATGTTGGCAAAGAACCCCTGGGCCTCGGCCACGGTCATCCGCAGGATCTCGGCTATGTTCTTGCCCTTGTAAAGCACCTCCAGGGTCTCCCGATTGTAGCGCTGGCCCTTGCAGACCTCGCAGGGGACGTAGACGTCCGGCAGGAAATGCATCTCTATCTTCACTATCCCGTCGCCCTCGCAGGCCTCGCAGCGCCCGCCTTTGACGTTGAAGGAGAACCTTCCGTTGGCGTAGCCCCGCAGTTTGGACTCCTGGGTCATGGCAAAAAGCTCGCGCAGGGTGGTGAACAGCCCGGTGTAGGTGGCGGGGTTGGAGCGGGGGGTGCGCCCGATGGGCGACTGGTCGATGTTGATCACCTTGTCCAAATTCTCCCAGCCCTCCATTTTCCGGTGCTTGCCGGGCTGGGTGCGGGAACGGTACAGCTTTTGGGCCAGCGCCTGGTACAGGGTGTCGTTTATCAAAGTGCTCTTGCCGGAGCCGGAGACCCCGGTAATGCCGATCAGCTTGGCCAGCGGGAACTCCACGTCCAGATCCTTTAGATTGTTCTCCCGGCAGCCCAAAAGTTTAAGGCTGAGCTTGTTCCCTGCCCGCCGCTTCTTGGGCACCGGGATCTTCCTGGTCCCGGCCAGGTACTGCCCGGTCAATGATGCCTTGGTCTGCATCACCTTTTTGGGGGTGCCCAGGGCCACGATCTCGCCGCCGCCGGCCCCGGCCCCCGGGCCCAGGTCAACTATGAAATCGGCGGCCAGCATGGTCTCCTTGTCGTGCTCCACCACTATCACGGTGTTGCCGATGTCCCGCAGTTTTATCAGGGTGTTCAGCAGTTTCACGTTGTCCCGCTGGTGCAGGCCGATGGAGGGCTCGTCCAGCACATACAGCACTCCGGTCAGCGAGGCGCCGATCTGGGTGGCCAGGTGGATGCGCTGGGCCTCGCCCCCGGACAGCGATTCCGAGTGCCGGTCCAAAGACAGGTAGTCCAGCCCCACGTCGGTTAAAAAGCCTAAGCGGGAGTTGATCTCCTTAAGCACCTGCTTGGCGATGGTCTTTTCCTTGTCGCTCAGTTTCAGCTCGGAGCCGAAGAACAGCCGGGAGTTCTTCACCGACAGCTTTGACAGTTCGTTGATGGACCTTCCGGCCACCTTCACCGCCAGGGATTCCGGCTTCAATCGCGCCCCCAAACAGACCGGGCAGGGCAGGATGGACATGAACTTCTCCACCTCGTAGCGGACGTAGTCGGAGTCGGTCTGGTGGTAGCGGCGCATCATCATGGGGATGATGCCCTCGAACTTTTTGTTGTACTGGTAGACGTTGTCATTTGAGGCCGACTCGTAGCGGACCTTGACCTCCTTGTCCGTTCCGTAGAGCAGAATGTCCCGGTTCTTCTGGGACATTTTGCCCCAGGGCTCGTCCAGCGAAAAACTGTAGGCCTTGGCCACCGCCTCCAGATGGCTGCCTATCCAGTGGCCCATGGGGTCGCCGTAGTGGGAGATGGCCCCCTGGTTGACGGTCAACTCCGGGTTGTGGACCAAAGCCTCGGGGTCTATCTCCATTTTTGTTCCCAGCCCGGAGCAGGCCGGGCAGGCCCCGAAGGGGCTGTTAAAGGAGAACATCCTGGGCGAAAGCTCGCCCAGCGAGATATGGCACTTGGTGCAGGAGAGCTTTTCGCTGTAAAGCACTTCCTGCTTGTCGTTGTAAATGGCCGCCACCAGGCCTTCCGAGAGTTTTAGGGCCACCTCCAGCGAGTCGGCGATCCGCTTCTGCGACTTGGGGCTGATGGTCATCCGGTCCACCACCGCGTCTATGGCGTGCTTCTTGTTCTTGTCCAGAACGGGCAGGGCGTCGATGTCATAAAGCTTCTTGTCTATCCGCACCCGCACAAAGCCCTCCCGCCGCAGTTTGTCGAACAGCTCCCGGTACTCGCCCTTGCGGCTCTGGATCAGCGGGGCCAAAATGGCCAGCTTGGTGCCCTCGGGCTGTTCCAGAATGGCGTCGGTGATCTGCTGGACGGTCTGCGACGAGATGGGCTGGCCGCACTTGGGGCAGTGGGGGCGGCCTATCCGGGCGAACAGCAGGCGAAGATAGTCGTGGATCTCGGTGACCGTGCCCACGGTGGAGCGGGGGTTCTTGCTGGCCGCTCTTTGCTCGATGGCTATGGCCGGGGACAGCCCGTCTATGAAGTCCAGGTCGGGCTTCTCCATCAAACCCAGGAACTGGCGGGCGTAGGCCGACAGCGATTCCACGTAGCGGCGCTGGCCCTCGGCGTAAATGGTGTCGAAGGCCAGGGAGGATTTTCCCGAGCCGGACAGCCCGGTGATCACCACCAGCTGGTCGCGCGGTATCTCCAGGTCTATGTTCTTGAGGTTGTGCTCCCGGGCCCCCCGGATGGTCAGTTTGTCCATCATGTGATTGGATGTCCTAAAAAAGATTGATGATTAAAAAAACATATAACTCATCCCCAGTCCCCTTCTCTTGGGAAGAGAAGGGGTTCAAGGGGTTGAGTTCAGAGACCGGGTCTTGGTAAAAAGGCAACCTTTGATTATATTAGCATTTGGGGCAAATGTCAAGGGACGACCTCATTCACTACAATTCAGACAGTGGGAAGCTAATCGGGGCGGATTTGTCCAAAAGCATATATGCCCAAAATAGAGCAGGTGGAAATACCCGTTTGTAGATCCAAATTGCCACGAGCTTTAGCTCGTGGGTTAGTATCGGGAAAAAATCCTCCGGGGTTTGAACCCCCTTCCAAATGTGGGGCTAAAGCCCAAAATCTTTCTGGCTTTTCGTTATCACGACCTGAAGGTCGTGGCAATGTTATCCCGGCTTCTTACCAATTATATAGTTTTCACTGTTTGGTAACGGCAGGGTGAGGCCAAAATAATCATTGATTTTTTCCCAATATATAGTATCATTAACCCTCAAACCAGTTTCAATCATCAAAAATCAAATCACAAGCCACAAACCACCGGAGAAGCCAAATGCCCGCCAGCAATTATTACCTGGAACACTGGATGGACGAGATCCACCTGCACGGGGTCAAAAGGACCGTGGTCAGCACCCAGACCAAATACCAGAAGATAGACATCGTGGACACCAGCAACTACGGGCGCTGCCTGTTCCTGGACGAGCGGATGCAGAGCTCGGAGAAGGATTCCTTCATCTACCACGAGGCTTTGGTGCACCCGCCGCTGCTGCTGCATCCCGACCCCAAGAAGGTGATGATCGTGGGCGGGGGGGAGGGCGAGACCCTGCGCGACATCCTTAAGCACAAAAGCGTCAAGCAGGCGGTGATGGTGGACATCGACAAGCAGCTGGTGGACTTCTGCCGCAAGGAACTGCCGGAATGGGCCGGGAAAGCCTTCACCGACAAGCGTTCCAAGATACTTTACATGGACGCCCGGACCTATCTGGAGAAGACCAAGGAGAAGTACGACGTCATCATCATAGACCTGACCGAGCCCATCGAGGGCGGCCCGTCCTTCAAGCTTTATACCAAGGAATTCTACCAGCTGATCCACAGCCGGCTGACCGAGCACGGCATCATCACCCTCCAGGCCGGCACCACCCGGGTCCACGACACCGACATGCTGACCGCCATCGCCAAGACCATCGCCGCGGCCTTCCCGGTGGTCAACATCTACCAGGTGATCATCCCCTCGTTCGGACTGCCCTGGGGCTTCATCATGGGCTCCAAGACCTACGATCCTTTGACCTATTCCCCGGCCCAGATAGACCACCTGATCCAAAAGCGGGGCTTGAAGAATCTGGAATACTACGACGGCGTCACCCACATGAGCATGTTCTGCCTGCCCAAATTCCTGCGGAAGGATTTTGAGAAACAGCAGAGGGTGATCACGGACAAGAAACTGATGACGGCCAAGTTCGAGTGAGGAACGCTCCCACGAAACCCACGAAAAGGCGCGAAAAATATTACTCACACAAAGACACAGAGATCACTAAGGGCTATTCTTTTAATGTTTCATATTTATGTTTTCCTGAATTCCTGGTTTCCTTATAAAAAGCAGTTACGAGTTTAAATGAAACACCGCACATCCCCCAACCGTTCCCCCCAGAGCCGGGCCCCGCTATTCGAGGCCCTGGCCGGCTATGTCAAACAGCCCAAGGTGGCCTTTCACACCCCCGGCCACAAGCAGGGCAAGGGCATAGACCCGGCCTGGCGCCAGCTGGTGGGCGACAACATCTTCCGGATGGACCTGACCGTCCTGCCGGAGACCGACTGCCTGTTCCATCCCACCGGCGTGCTAAAGCAGGCCCAGGCCCTGGCCGCCAAGGCCTACCAGGCCGACCACAGCTATTTTCTGGTCAACGGCTCCACCGGCGGCAACCTGGCCATGCTGATGGGCGTGCTGTTCCCCGGCGACAAGATCATCGTTCCCCGGCACACCCACAAGTCGGTGATCGCCGGGCTGATCATGTCCGGGGCCCTGCCGGTCTACATCCATCCCGAGATCAACCAGCAGTGGGGGCTTATCCTCAACGTCTCGCCGGAGTCGGTGGAGCGGGCCATGGAAAAGAACCCTGGGGCCCGGGCGGTGTTCGTCTCCTCGCCCACCTATCACGGCATCTGCTGCGACCTGGAGAAGATAGTGAAGGCGGCCCATGTCAACGACCGGGTGGTGATGGTGGACCAGGCCCACGGCCCGCATTTCCTGTTCCACCCCGGCCTGCCCACCTCGGCCATGGAGGCCGGGGCCGACATCTGCGTGGAGAGCACCCACAAGCTGGTCTCCGGCCTGACCCAGGCCTCCATGCTGCACGTCAAGGGCCCCAACATAGACATCCGGGACCTGGAGGAGGTCCTTCTGCTGACCCAGAGCACCAGCCCGTCCTATCTGCTGATGGCCTCGCTGGACCTGGCCCGCCGGCAGATGGCTTTGCACGGCCGGGAACTGCTGGAAAGATCCATCAAGATCTCGGTCAAACTGAAAAAGGACATCAACGCCGTCAAAGGACTGTACTGCCTGAATCCCGAGGACGTCAAGCCGTTCAAGCTGGACCCGTCCAAATTGATCGTGTTCGTGGACAAGCTGGGATTGACCGGCTACCAGGCCAGCCAGATACTTAATGAAAAATACAACATCCAGGCCGAGATGGCCGACTGGGACCACGTGGCCTTCATCTTCACTTTGGCCGATGGCCAGGCCGAGGCCGATAAACTGCTGGCGGCGCTGAAGGCGCTGGCCGGCTCCTGCCAGCCCAACGCCCGGCTGAAGAAATTAGACATCCAGTTCCCGTCCAACTATCCCGCCATGTCGCTGACCCCGCGCGAGGCCTTCTTTGCCGGTTACAAGACCATACCCTTAAAGGATTCAGTGGGCGAGATCTCCACCGAATTCTTCACCGTCTATCCGCCGGGCATCCCGGTGATAGTGCCGGGCGAGCGGATCACCAGGGAGGCGGTGGAGTACCTGAGGGAGATGAAGAAGATCGGGGCCATCTTAGTGGGGCCGGAGGCCGGCCAGCCTGGGAAGATAAGAGTCGTAGCTTGATACCGGGGATCTAACGGGACGCTGACTTCGACAAGCTCAGTCGAACGATTGACGCGGACGTCGTAGTGAGCGTTAGTCGAACTATTCACGCGGATCATATTTTTCTATCCTTTGCCCACTAAATATCACGAAAGGGTTTACTTGGATAAATATTATCCCCGGTAAATCATGTTAATCCTGTCTGTCCCCGGTAAAGATAATCATTTCCCACCGGTGCCCAAGTACTTGACAAATCGCATTTTTGGAGTGATAATTACTAATCTTTGAAAACAAACGGCCAATAAACAAATCTCAATAAACAAGGAGCGACCTAAAATGTGCAATTGTTGCGGATGCGGAAGCAAAGTGGACTACAAGTGCGATGACTGCGGCAAGACCTCCAAGGTTCCCAAGGAGTGCTGCGGCAAACCGATGAAGAAGCAGAAATAAGCTGACAGCCTTATGGACCAGATCACCAAGGAAATGACCATCATGGAGGTGGTCAACCAGTTCCCCAAGACCATCAAGGTATTTTACTCGCACGGCCTCTTTTGCATCGGCTGTAGCGTGGCCTACCGGGAAACGGTGGAACAGGGGGCGATGACCCACGGGTTGGATCCCGAAAAATTAGTGGTTGAGCTGAATGCCTCGATCAAGGAATCCGATCCGGCGGAGAAAAAATAAGTTGTCTGTAAAAAAGCGGCCTGTGGAAAACAGGCCGCTTTTTTGTTTGCCTGCTCGTCAGAGGTAAACTATAAAAGCGCTGTTACCTAAAAAAGAGTTTATACCATTCCATTCAAGATAAGCAAAAAGAGGCTGTAAAAATAGATGACGGCCTGTCTATTGACAAAGGCCTAAACCGGGCTTATATTGGTTATAGTGAATTTCATCTTGTTTGCGGGTTGCAAAACCCCTGTTACCTGCCTGATGACAAAGCGCTAAACCCGAGTATACCGGAACAGGTATTAATAAATGGTTATATAGCTAATATAGAAACAGTCCGTCTGCCGGTTTGTCAGCCGTAGCAGCCACGAATGAGGAAGACAGCCTGTGCTCCGAAGTAAGGCGTAGGAGCAGAAAACAGGAATCTATCAGGGTTTTCACAGTTAAGGGCTCATGGTTCGACTAGCTCACCACAAGTGGTTCGACTGAGCGTTCGACTGAGCTTACGCCGAAGTCTTACGCCGAAGTCTCACGCCGAAATCCTGCCGAAGTACTGATACCATTAATAATAAGACAAAAGAGCATTCCTTATGTAAGCAATAAATTCAAGCCAACTGTAGTATAAAGGTTCCTTTTAAAGTTAATTAAGTGAGCTCGATTAAGCCTGAAAGTCGTAATAATGTAATAATTGTTAATGTCTTATACCCTTAGCATGCAGTGGCACAGAAATTGCAATATAATGTTGTGAAACAAAAAACATTAAATATCAGAAATAGAAGGAGATCTAATGAAAAACATAATTCAGCAGGAAAAAGGCATTGCTTTGGTGATAGCTTTGATGTTGCTGTTGGTGATGTCGGTAATGGTGTCGGGGTTTATGCTGACCATCGTTACCGAGCAAAAGATGGGCGGCAACCAGGTGCGCTATGTGACAGCTTTGAATCTGGCCGAAGCCGGCATCAGCGAAGTATCGGCCCGTTTGAACCTGCCAAGCGGCGCAAATGCCATCGCCGAGGACAAGCCTGAAAGTGTCGACTGGGAGGCCAGGTTAATTAACGAAACCAACCTGCCGGGAACGCCTACCGGCACCCATATCCAGTATTTTCCCACTTTGCTGGCCGGCACCACCAACCAGTTGAACTATACCGTCAGCGACATTAACAGCGCCGACACCCAGTATGTTTTAACCGCCAAATATAAAACCAACAGCGCCGGGACGGCCATTTATTATTACGATTACGGCACCGGCACCCAGCGGCTGGTCAATGGCCCGCCGTTTGCAGCCCCCAACCAAAACTCCTTTCCCATCTGGGTGATCCGTTCCACCGGTATGGTGGGCAATGTCCGCCGCAGCGTGGAGGCGGAAGTGACCAAGAGAAAGGTAGAGATAAATGTTACCGCCGCGGTAGCCTGCAATGCCGGGGTATTTGCTACCGGCGCTTTTTCCGTTTGCGGCCACAATCATTTAATGGCCATACCGGGAGGGGCAAGGGTTCAACAGGGCAATCACGATTTTCCCTGCCACGACGAATATTGGGAGGTTTGCGACCAGGATGCCGATGGGTATTTGGCCGACAGTTGCCTGGCGGGCGGCTGCCTGCCTGGCATAACCACCACCGGAGCCGATAACGAACCGCCTAACGGCGGCGGCAGCGAGATTGGATATCCGGTCGGCAACAGCAAAACCGGGACTTTTAAGTACCTTTGGGAGGTGCTGGGCTTTGCTACTGAGGCGGAAATGAGGAGCGCCTATACTATTACTAACCTTTCCACAAAAGGCGAAGTAGAAGCAAAGTATAATGCCGCTGGTAATGGCGGGTTTTTCGAATATACGGGGGATACTACCAGAAATGGAGTAGGGACCAGTGAATTATCCGTTACGGATTTTCCCGATTCCTGCGGAGGCATTTTATGGGTCCGGGGCCCGTTCAATGGAATTGGCGCCTGGGGGGGAGCTAATCCCGGAGTTTTTAAGGGTTTGGTTTATGTAGACGGTGAATTTGTTACAAGTAATAAATTTTGGCTTTTGGGCGCTTTGATGGTTAATGGCGATGCCACAACGTATGACGAAGTATCAAATAATGGCGGGAGCCCAGGACGAGGAATGCATATGCGCGGCAATGCCGATCTGCTTTATTCCAGCGAAACATTGCAATACATTATGCAGCAGATAAGCAGCCATTCAAACGGCCTTAAGCAAATCTCCTGGCGGGAGATAGATATTCATAACTAAACAGGCAGTTTTAAAAGCCGTTCCGGAGCTTTCCGGAACGGCTTTTTTGTTTGACTGCGGAGGAAAAATATTATACAATACTGTGAACCTCAAATCAGGAGTATACCCAGATGAAGCTCATAAAATTCTTTTTACCGGTCATATTAGCGCTTCTTGTGGCTTCGCCCAGCCTTGCCCAGAACGCCGATTCGGCCAACTACTACCTGAAACAGGCCGCCCAGGATTATCAGGCGAAGGATTATCAGAAATCGGCCCAGGGTTACATTTCAGCGTTAAGGCATTATCCCGGCTATACGGCGGCAGTCTATAACACGGCCTGCTGTTACAGCCTTTTGAACAACAAGACTGAAGCCAATAAATGGCTGGAAAGTTCGGTGGACCTGGGCTATTACAAAATCGACCAGGACCAGGACCTGAATAACATTCGCAATACCAAGCAATATAAGAAGACCTTAATCCGGGCTCAAAAGCTGATGACCGAATTCAAAAACAAAATGGAAAATCCTGTCATTGGGCTGCCCCAGGATTTCGATTCCGCCAAAACCTACGGCCTGCTGGTGGTCCTGCACGGCTACGGCAGCGACCCCAACAACTTAATGCAGGCCCTGGCCGGAGTACCGCAGAAGATGGGTTATATCGTGCTGGCTCCCTACGGTCCTATGCCGGTGGGAAAGGACGGTTTCAACTGGGGCGATCGCGACACGGCCGAACAGAAGGTGCTGGCCGCCATAAAGACGGCGCAGGCCAAATACAAGATCGATGCTTCAAGGATAATACTGATGGGCTTTTCGCTGGGCGCCACCAATACTTATTACATCGGAACCAAGAACGCGGCGCTTTTCAGGGGCATCATTCCCATGGCCGGGATGTACGATTCCTCGCTGGACCAGTTCCTGCCCCGGAGCCGGGAGAATAATCTAAAAGTCTATATCATGTTCGGGGAACTGGAGCCGGAGGCCATGCACAAGGCCAATCTGGAGGCCGTCAGGTCTTTCATGATGTCCGGCGTCACCGCTAGTCTGAATGTTTATGCACGGCTAGGGCATGCCTTTCCGCCCAACAAGGAATTCGAGCTGCAGCGGGCCATTGAATGGGTGGAAAAGAAATGACCCATCGCTATTTGCGGGTATTCGCTACTTACTAATAATTAAATGAAGATACACATACTGGGCGCATCCGGTTCCGGGACATCAACGGTGGGAAGGATCCTGTCGGAAAGAATGTCCATACCGTTCTTTGAGAGCGATGATATCTTCTGGGAGAAAACGGAAGTGCCGTTCTCTTTGAAACGGGCGAAAGAAAAAAGGATCGGGATATTTAACGGCATAATCGGGAACAATCCGTCGTGGATCATTGCCGGTTCGGCCCTGAACTGGGGTGATGTCCTGCTGGAAAGGTCCGATGCCATCGTTTTGTTGTCTTGTCCCAGTCAAGAAAGGCTGTTCCGGCTGATGGCCCGTGAAAAAGCCCGCTTTGGGGACAGGATCGAAGAGGGAAACGACATGCATTCCAATCACAAGGAATTCATTCAATGGGCCATGGGCTATGATACCGGCGGGATGGAAACCAGGAGCAAGGCCAGCGAGGAGGCCTGGATCGAAAGGGCTAAAGGACGAGTGATAAGAATAGAGAATAGGGACAGTGAAAAGACGGCAAGCCTTTTGCTTACATCGCATTTAAGCCAGATCTAATCCGCTTTTATCTGTATTGAGGATTAGGCTATGATACCGGTAAATTTACAGGTGGGATCAACCAATTTAACATTTGACTGAAGGGGAGAAATGGCCAAGATAGAAGAGATACTTGAATTTGCCAAGGAGGCGGGGATCTCCGAAGAAGAATCCCGGCAGTACTTTCTAAAGGAAGAAGCGCTGGGGATAGAGGAGCAGAAGACGCTAAAGCCATTGTTCGATAAGCTCGTCCTGCCGGCGGTGGAGCTGGGGGCGGGCATGGGCGATTTCACCGACGAACTTCTGCAGAAATACATCAAGATCACGGGGAAGCTGTACGCAGTGGAACGGCTGGATACCACGGCGGCCAAGCTCAAGGAAAGGTTCAAGGACATTCGGCTGGAAGTGCTGCAGTCTGATTCCACCAGCCTGCCTCTGCCGGACGGCTCGGCCGGGCTGGTGATCTCCCGGATGGCCCTGCACGACTTCGTCAGCGCCGACGGCGACGTGGCCAAAGCCCTGGCCGACTGCATCCGGGTGCTGGCCCCGGGCGGGGTGTTCGTGGTCTACGACAAGATCAGGAACGGCTTTACCGACGTTGAAACCCAGTCGGCCGAAGGCCGGATGGAGCGGATGAACGTCCAGCTGTCGGCGATTGAAGGCAAGGTCTGCTGGGGCCTGCACCGGCTGGAGGATTATGTCACTCTTCTGGGCAAGCTGGGACTGAAGGACATCCGGTCGTCAGGTCTGGATGTCCCCGATACCCCGGGCTATGTCCGCATCATGTCCAAAACGCTGGAAGAACGGCGGCCCGCCTATATCAAGCGCTGGGGGCCGGAGGCGGGGAAGCTGATAGACTCCGTGCTGGCGGATTTTGCCAATATCCCGCCCAAAGCCCTGCCCCGGATGATAATTTGGGGGATAAAAGTATAGAAAGAGGGCGTGGTTTGATATGGGAGGTGAGTAAAGAACGTAGTTTAGGATTTGTTTAACTTGACTTTTGCATTTCCCAGGTGTAAAATGGAAATCATCAATATTATTAAATATCATGCAAAGAAGGAGATATCGTGACGAAATTCTATAATAGCCTTCAATTCAGGTTGACAATGAGTTTCCTGATTATGATTCTGCTTATCTCCGGCTTCTCCTATTCCTATACCTATCATTCGGCCAAAGATGCAATAAAAGAGTGCAGCCGGGAACAATTGATGCAGGCCAGCGAGATGGTCGTTTCCCAGTTGACTGCAGACCGGATCAGCCGTCTACTTTCGTTTAAAAATGGGGATGAGAATAACGATTCATATAGAGAGATGGTGAATTTCGCGAGAAAATTCAGGGAGAAAACACCGGACCTTTCGAATATCTACGTGATGAAAAAGGATAAAGACAAGATTTCCTTTATGCTTGACGATCTGCCTTCCACCGCAGTCAACTCTCCCGCAGCAATCGGAGAGGAGTATCCGGATTATGATATAGAACTGCTCGAAGCCTTCGAAGGCAGAACAGCTGCTTCGACAGCTTTCTATACCGACAAATGGGGGACATTTCTCTCCGGTTATGCTCCGGTAGTGGACATGGGCGGCAGGGTTTTAATGGTTGTCGGAATTGACATGAAGGTAACGAAAGCGGTCGAGAAGCAAAATTTCATCGGATCGTTAATTTACTTTGTGATTGGAATTTCAACCCTGGTGGCAGTGCTGTTCATTTTCTTTTTTTCAGCAACAATTATTAAGGATTTAAAATCCCTTAAACATGTTGCCAATAGACTTTCCCAAGCCGATATAAACGTTGAGATACCTGAGATAAAATCGAAAAATGAGATAAGGGAATTAAGCGAAGCTATGAAAAGCGTCATGGCCGCGATCACCCAGCTGAAAGAGATTGCTGAGTCGGCAGAGGCCGAATTGGCAAGGAAA
This sequence comes from uncultured bacterium, assembly GCA_963780225.1. Classification (GTDB taxonomy): domain Bacteria; phylum Edwardsbacteria; class AC1; order AC1; family EtOH8; genus UBA5202. The sequence continues at coordinate 212,062 of CAWAAX010000006.1, forward strand.
GGCGGCATTTCCAATGGGTGATATACTTTTATCATATTACGAGAAAGCCAAACAGAAGGGCGGACTTGAAGCGAAGATGAGACTGGCCATGCTTACGCTCATGCCTAGCATCAAGGCGAAGGATGCCCCGGATTCCGTGGAGAACATCAAGAAATTCGAAGAAGCTCTCAAGAAACTTTGAGAAGAACCGTCAGCCTTAAGGTTTACAATGCCCTGAGCCAAGTGGTAAGAACCCTGGTCAACGTAACTCGGAATCTCGGTTCGTGCAGTGTCAAATGGAACGGTAACGACAAAGCGTGCAGACAGGCGGCGGCAGGCATCTACTTCTACCGCATAGCCTCGGGCGAGTTCAACAGCACTAAGAAAATGGTGGTGCTGAAGTAACTTTGGGGTGTCACCCTGAGCCAAGTATCTTGCTTGGCAATCCGAAGGGTAAGGTAAAATTGCTGAAATAAGCTTACAAGTGGTTTTAAAAAAGGCCGGAGCGTTAACTCCGGCCTTTTTGCTATAAATATTAAAGCCATAATTTACCATTTATAAA
>CAWAAX010000007.1:0-16014 GCA_963780225.1 uncultured bacterium
TCCAGCGCTTTGCTGTAAGCCAGAAGCGCGCCGGTGTGGTCATTGGCCATCAGGGCCGCCATGCCCTGCTGGCTCAGTTCCGAGGCCGAAAGCTGGCGGGCATTCTCCAGGTACTTGATCTGATCGGAGAATTTGGAGGCCTCGGATGAAGCCTGGGACAATTGCCGGTTGAGCTGGGCGATCTCCTTTAAGGCCTGGTCTGTTTTTTGCCTAAGAGCTTCCAACTCGGCCGTCTTGTTCTGGTCATCCCGCAGGCGTTTGACCGCCAGCTCCACGCTGTCAGGGTCGGCGTCCATCTGGACCTTGATCCAATACTGGGTCCCGTCCCATTTTTCCTCGACAAGTTTTGTCTGCACGGCTCCGGCGGTGAAAACGGAGACATCGTCGCTTACCACCATGCCGTTCTGGACGGTGGTGGAGCTTTTGAGGAATGTACCCAGTTCTTCCAAAAGCAGTCGCTTGGCCTCGGTCATGGCAATGGCCCGGCAGGTCAGCCGGCTGTCGTATTCCCCGGCCTGGTAGGTGTATTCGCGGACAAATGACTTGTTTTCTGCATTTACATTAACTGTAAACAGTAAACTTATTAACGCTGAGAGCCATAAGCTCTTGGATACTGTTCTCATTTTACTCCTTTATCCCCTTGAACACTTCCAGCACTTCTTCCACGCTCTTGGCCTCCAACAGCCTCTGCCTTGGCTCCTCCCGGCCCACCGCCAGGGTTATAAGTTTTAAGACTTTCAGGTAAACGTTGACATTGTCCCCGGCCGAGATCATCAGAATAAGTTTCACCGGCTGGCCGTCTATGCCGTCGTAACCCGCTATGGCCTTTTTGAGCTTGATGAATATCACCACGATCTCGTCCGAGGCCGCCCCGGAGCGGGAATGCGGAATTGCCACCCCGTGGCCCAGACTGGTGGGCGAGTCGTTCTCTCGATGCCACAGGTTGTCCAGGAAAGCTTTTTTGTCGTAGACATATCCGGCCTGCAAAGCCTTCTGGGCCGCGTCTTCGAACAACTCCTCCTTGGTTTGAGCCTCGGCGTCTATGATGACCAGGTCGTCCTTGAAATAATCGGCCAGGCTGGGCTGAATGTTCTGGGACAGCGAGACCGCGTAGTCCACCGCCTTGTACAGGTCATCGGGGAAGCTGTCGATGCCTATCTTCTGGATGATCTCCAGTTCGTGCAGCACCTGCCGCACATCCGGGCGCAGGCCGGACAGGATCACCCGTTTCTTCTTGGCCTTCATCCGGCTGACCACGTTCTCGATGGCCTGGGCCCCGGAGAGGTCCAGCACCGGCACGTTCTTCATATCCAATATCAATGTGTCGGGCGAGGCCTGGGTCAGCTCCCGGGAAAATGTCTTGACCGCCCCGAAGAACAGCGGGCCTTCTATGTTGAAGACCGCTATCTTCTGTTTTTTCATGATCTCCTTGGTCTCCGGCGACAGGCCTTTCAGCTCGGACTCGGTCCGGGGGATCACACCCAGCTTGCTCATCCGGTTAAGGAAGAGCATGGTGGCCAGCACCATCCCGATCAGCACGGCGGAAATCAGGTCGGCGAACACCGTCACCAGCATGGTGGTTACCATCACCAGTGAATCGGCGGCCGGGGTTTTGGGGATCATCTTAAGCGGCTCCCACTCGAACATCCCGATGGCCGCCATCATCAGCACCCCGGCCAGGGCCGCCAGGGGGATGAACCCGGCGATGGGCGCCAGGAAAAGAACCACCATCAGCAGGAACAGCCCGCAGATGACCCCGGACAGCCGGGTGACCCCGCCGGAGCGGATGTTGATGGTTGTCCGGACGATGGCCCCGGTCCCGGCGATGCCGCCGAACAGCGCGGCCAGTGAATTGCCTATGCCCTGTCCCACCAGCTCCCGGTTGCTGTTGTGCTCGGTGTTGGTCACCGTGTCCACCACCACGCTGGCCAAGAGTGTCTCCAGGCATCCCAGGATGGCGATGGTGAACCCGGCCGGAATGGCCTTGCGCCAGGCGGCCAGCGAAGCGGTGGGCCACGAAGGCAGCTGCAATGACCGGGGGATCTCTCCCACTAATTTCAAGCCGCCGGCATCATAAAAGGAGAATCCCTGCCAGTTGAAACCGATGTTGAAAAGGGCGTAGTGCGAGGCGAAGAAATAAGCCACCAAAGACCCCAGCACCAGCCCTATGAAAAGTTTGGGCAGCGACCGGTTGAACATCGGGGTCAGCACTATGAAGCCGATGGTGATGGCCGCCACCAGCGGGGCCGCGGCAAAGGTCTTCAGCTGCTGTAAAAAGATCAAAATGGCTATTCCGTTGGTGAAGCCCACTATCACCGGCTGGGGTACAAAGCTTACAAAGCGGCCCAGCTTGAAAAGACCAAAAGCCATCTGGATGATCCCGGCGATCAGGCAGGCCAGCAGCAGGGCGTTCATGGCCGCGTGATAGTTTCCGCCCCGGCTCACTTCCACAAAAACCTCGGTCAGCACCACAGTCATCCCGCCGGTGGGGCCGGTGATCTGCTGGCTGGTGCCGCCGAACAGCGAGGCCAGGATGCCGGTGAAGATTGCGCCGTAGAGCCCGGCCACCGCCCCCCGCGGATCGCCGTTGGTTGCCAGAATGCCGAAGCCCAGGGCCAGGGGCAGGGCCACGATGGCCGAGGTCAGCCCGCCCAGCAGGTCGCCCTTGATATTCTTGAGGTCGAACTTCAGGTATTCTTCGAAATTGAATTCCTTGAAATACTCCACCGGGTTGAATTTCTGGGTCAAGCCCGCTATTTTTGCAGTGTACTGTTGCATGGTTCCTTTTACTTCCCTTTCAACGCTTCTCTTATTAATTGTTCAACTGGAATACTATCCCCCAGCTTGGCCTTAGCCCTGTCCAATGCGCTCTTAGCTTCAGCAAAATTCAGCCCCAGGGTCATCAAGGCTTCTATCACCGGATCATTCGTCCCTCCGAGTTGTCCTTTGATCGTCGGCAGACCATCCACCACTGCCTCGGCGATCTTGCCCTTCAGCTCCACCAGCAGCCGCTCGGCCGTCTTCTTGCCGATCCCGGAGATCGAGGTCAGCATGGTCATGTCCTGGTTGGCCACCGCCTGCTCCAGGTTCTCAGGGGACATATGGGAAAGCAGGGTCAGCGCCAGCTTGGGCCCGATCCCCGAGATGCCGATTAGTATCTTAAAGACCTTGCGCTCCTTGTCATCGCTGAAACCGAACAGCTGCAGTACGTCCTCCTTGACGTGCAGGTAGGTCAGCAGCTTGGCCTGGTTGCCCGCCTCCGGCAGTTTTTCAAAGGTGTTCAGCGAGATGCTGATCTGGTAGCCCACCCCGTTGGCCTCGATCACCGCCTCGGCCGGGTGTTTGTGTATCAGGGTGCCCTTGATGTGATGGTACATATGTTATCCTGGATTTTTCTAATTATCAGATGTTTCCCCTTCCCTTTTGGGGAAGGGGTCAGGGGCCTGCCCTGAGCATTGTCGAATGGGTTAGGTCCGGGCGATTCGTCCTACTACGCCACCTTTAGCGGCTACGTCGGACGCGTGAATCGCCCCTACAATATTCTGTTTTCTTGTGAACTATTTTCTATCTCCCTCTCCGCAACGGGGAGGGATTAAGGGAGGGGTCAACCTTTTGTGTGAATTGCCTCCTCTGCCAGTGACACATCGCCACCGCCAGGGCGTCGGCTTCGTCCTCCTGGGGATTGACCTTTAAACCCAGCAGCGCCCGGATCATGAAGCTCACCTGCCCCTTGCCGGCCCGGCCCTGCCCCACTACCGCCTTCTTGACCTCCAGCGGAGAATACTCAAAAAGCTTGCAGCCGGCCTGCTCCACCGCCAGCAGGCAGACGCCCCGGGCGTGGCCCATCACCAGCGCGCTGTGAACGTTCTTGCCGAAAAAAGTGGCCTCCACCGCCGCTTCCTGGGGCTGGTACTTTTGGATGATCTGGCTCAATCCCTGGTGGATGGTCAGCAGGCGGGCCGAAAGGGAAGCCCCCGGCCGTGCCTTTAGGCACCCGAGGGCTATTACCTTGCTTTGGCTACCGCCGCATTCTATCAGGCCGTACCCAGTCTTATGGCTTCCGGGATCTATTCCTAAGATTATCATAGTTTTCAACTGGGGTTTTGCCACAAAGACACTAAGACACAAACACGAATAACCATTAAAAAATAAGATTATCTGCTTTAGTGCCTTTGTGACTTAGTGGCTGGTATAAATTTATTTGTCCAGTTTGGCCATCACGTCGGCCGGGATGTCAAAGTTGCTGTAGACCTTCTGGGTGTCGTCGAACTCCTCAATGGCGTCCATAAGCTTGAGCATGGTGGTAGCCTGGCTGAAGTCAAGCTGGACGGTGTTCTGCGGGATCTTGGTGATCTCGGCCGAAAGGGTGGGGATCTTCTTGTCCTCCAGGGCCTTTTTGACCGCTTCGAAGGCGGTTGGGGTGCTTAGCACCTCAAAGGTCCCGTCTTCGGGCGTGACATCATCGGCTCCGGCGTCCAAAGCCACCGACATCAGGGTGTCCTCGTCGGTGACCGAGGAATCCACCGAGAACACGCCCTTGGTCTCGAACATCCAGGACACGCAGCCCTGGGACCCCATGTTGCCGCCGTTCTTGCTGAACAGGTGGCGCAGCTCCGCCGCGGTGCGGTTCTTGTTGTCGGTGACCGTGTCCAGCATCACCGCCACCCCGTTGGGGCCGTAGCCTTCGTAGGTCACCTCTTCGTAGATCACTCCCTCCAGCTCGCCGGTGCCCTTTTTGATGGCCCGGTCGATGTTATCGGCCGGCATGTTGGCGCCCTTGGCGGAAAGAATGGCGGTCCGCAGGCGGGGGTTCATGTTGGGGTCTCCGCCTCCGTTGCGGGCGGCAATGGTTATTTCCTTGATCAGCCTGGTAAAAGCCTGGCCCCGGGCGGAGTCGATGCCGGCTTTTTTACGCTTGATAGTTGCCCATTTAGAGTGTCCGGACATTTTATTTTAACCTCCGTATATCAAAAATTAGAAGATAATTTACGCCCAATTATTGCCGTAATTGGTTGATAAACTATAATTTTACCGCAAAAGCCCGGAGTTGTCAAGCGTTAAAGGCCGTTGTATCCCCGTCGGAAAGCATTATCCAAAGATCAATGCAGTTTCGGCCCGAAGGTGGTGCTGCTGTAATGCTTGCCCCATTCCTTTTTGATGCTGACCATGATCACCAAATTACCGTCGGCCATGCCTTCGACCTGCGATATCACCGTGCCTACGCTGATCTTCCAGTCAGGGGCGTTGCGGAACGGCCTGAGGTCTATATCCATGCCGTAGTCGAACCGGGTGGAGGAATAGGTGGAATCATTGTAACTGGTCATTAATACTGTATCCATCTCAAAGGGTATATAGGATGTGACAAAAATCCATTGGTAAGGATAGCTGGTGCTCATCGAGGTGCTGCTCCAGTTGAATCTAGCAAACGGTACCAGGGAGACAAAATAATTTAGCGGGATATCGGCCACCACACCCATGGGTAAACCGATCTCGTTGGTATTAACGGAGAATTTCCGTCCGAGGTTCATGAAGTTATCCATTTCAAATTGGGTGCCGTTGAAATCAAACCCCATAAACATGGCCACGGTTGGCTTTTTGGCAATAATCTCCCCGGCGATGTCCCTCTTTTCGCCCTTAACCAGGTCTATCACCATGGTGGCCCCCATGGCCATGGCGGAGGCCGGATTATCTTCGACGATATCGGTCGTGGGGTCCTTGAACGGCACGTTAAGTCCCAAGTACATGAAATGGGACAGCAGTCCGAAACCGTTGGTGAAGCCCCGGGACATCTCCATGTTAAAACCCTTGCCGGTGGGCGATTCATCCATTTCCGAGTCTTCCGGCAAGCCCAGTTTCATGTACATATAGGTAAAGGTAAATTGCTTGGTCCCCTTGAAAAAATCCAGGCAGGAGATGGGCGGCGGGGTGGGTTTTAGTTTTATCCCGCCGTCATCCTCCTGGGCCAAAAGCGGCGAGACCAGAACCAGAGCCATTGTCAGGGCGATCAAAAGTTTTTTCATTTCTTTTCTCCATTATTAAGCTGTTTGGCATCCACCATTCCGGCGATTTTTGTTACGATCTGGTTGACGGCCTTGCGGGTGGCCATGCCGATGGTGGTCTCGTCAAATCCGGTGGTTCCGAATTCAAAGGTCAGGGCCACGCCCTGGGTGGTGGTGCTGCTGGTGCCGATGCCGGTGGCCCCGCCGGTTATCTCGGCTGTTTCCGAATCCACCATCCTGGCGTCCACCACCACCCTGGTGGTGATGGTCTTTTTGCCGCCCACCCCCACAAAGGCCGACGTCTTGCGGATCCCGAATTCGCTGACCTCGCCGATGATCACCGCTTTGGCTCCCAGCATTCTGCCAACCTTGGCTGCGGTCTGAGGCGTCACAGCCCCGGTCAACCCCAGTTTCTGCTCGGCAAATATCTTCTTTAACACTTCCTCGTTACGCTCCACCACCGTAAAGCGGCCCGAATTGACCAAGGCGGTGATCAGCATGCTGGAGATCCCCCGCCCGATCCGGGGATCCTCAAAGTCGGTTTTGTTATCCAGATCCAGCACGGCGATGATCTGCTTCCTGCCGGCATAGGGCGGCAGATCCAATTTCAAATCTGCGGTGTTCTCCAAGGGAGGCATGGTGGTAGTGGCCGCACAACCGATTAAAAAACAGATCTGGAGGACTAAAAATACCTTTTTCATTGCCATAGTGTCCCTTTGGAATTAATAAAAATTAATGCCGCCCACTTGCGATCAATGTTTTTTACAATAGATTATCCGCGAAGTCATTTCTTTTGAAACTCCTTCACGTCAAACTGCCAGAGCAGGAATGCCCAGGTATCGGCTGTTTCTTCCAGATATTGCGTTTTGGTTGACCCAATACCATGGCCAGCTTCGTAGTCAACCCGGAATAAAATAGGTTTCCCGCTGGCGGTGGCCGCCTGTAGCCTGGCTGTCATTTTTGCTGATACCCAAGGATCAACCCGCGGATCGTTTATTCCATGGGTCAAAAGAACTGCAGGGTAATGTACGCCGTTTACGACATGATGGAGAGAACTCATTTCATACAACCCTCGGAATCCCTCTTCCGTCTTGGTGCTGCCAAATTCCGGGATATTCGGCACCCCATTCGCAGTCGTTTCCATCCGGACCATGTCTAACGATCCAGCGCCGATGACCGCAGCAGCGAAAAGATCGGGACGCTCGGTAATTGCCCTTCCGATGAGGAGGCCGCCCGCGCTGCCGCCCACTCCAGCCAGCCGGGCCGGGGAAGTGTATTTTTTATCAATCAGGTACTGGGCGCAGGCGATGAAATCCTTCCAGGTATTCGGCTTCCTGAGCTTCTGTCCGGCAAGGTGCCACTCCTTTCCGTACTCACCGCCGCCACGGACATGGGCAATGGCAAAGACCCCGCCCTGTTCGAGCCACCCAATATTCATCGGATCAAAATTGACGGAAGTGCTGATCCCGTACGAGCCGTATCCCGTCAGAATGGTGGGGTTTGTCCCGTCGAGTATGATTCCAGATTTATACATAATTGAAAGAGGAACGAATACGCCGTCATGGCTCTTTACTTTTACTTCCTTCGACTCATAACCGGGGACATTGTCAAATTGCCCTTGCGGCTTGAGGCCGGTATCGGTGAATGTCTTTTTTTCTGGGTCATAGTTATAGATTCTGCCTTCCGTTGTCCAAGTACTGGTGGTGACAAATACGCCGTCGATTTCCCGGTTCGAAGATATTACGTAACCTGATCCGTTGTTCGGAAGAGAAAGTCCCTTCGGTTTCAGGGAAGCATAATCAACCCGAATGATACGTTTATATCCTCCGTCTAAAACACGGACATACAAAGCGTCCTTTGCTGGTGAGGCGCGTTCAATGACAACCTCACCTGGAGGAATAATAATCTTTGCCTTCGCAAAATCTGGTCTTGCCAATGGCGTACGCACTAATTTATACCGCGGGGCGCCTTTTGCGGAAATCAAGTAGATGTCATCCTTCATAATTGAGAAGTCCACCACTGAATCCGAAACATCGCATATTTTAACCCAGGGAGTATTGGGCTGGGTAATGAATTCCACCGGCACACAATATAGGCTCAGCTCGTTATTGTCTCCATGCTGGATCTGGGCAACAGCAAAACGCGAGCCTTTTGTTACCCAGATACTCGGAAAGTCAGTTGGTTCAATGTTCACTTGTGAAAACTGCCCAGATGAGAGCAAGAGTTGATCCTGGTCTGCATTCTCGCCCAAGTGATGCAGGTAAGTGCGGGAATTGTTATATAATTCTGTGCGCGGTGTTTCGGGGGTCGTCTTTTGCCACCTGGCGTAGATGAACGATCTGCCATCCGGAAGCCAGTTTGGTATGCTGTACCAAGAATCAATCCGGGCGATGGAATCCGTCAGGTCCCGGCCCGCCGCAACATCAAGTACATATAAAGTGGTCACCTCCGAACCATTCCTGGTTATACCGTAGAGGATGTATTTCCCGTCCGGGGACGGGTTATAGAATTGCAACGAGTGATGTCCCCCCTCAGATGCATTGCGTTTCTCGGGATCGACCAAGAGTTCTTCCGGGCCCTGCAATCCGTGCCGGACATAAAGTTTCTCGACGTTCTCCGAAGAAAGCATTTTATAGTAATAGATAGTTCCGTCCGGGCGGCGGTTAAAGTAGTAACTTCGGTATGGAGCACCGCTATCGAGTTCGTTGATCCGGGCCATCAACGCATCGTGTCCGGGGATTTGTTTTAAAACCGATGTCGCATAGTCCGCTTGACCTTTGATCCAGGTTTTAACCTCTGTATTGTTCAGGTCTTCCATGTAACGGTAGTTGTCGACAACCTGCATTCCGTAGAACTCATCTGTCACAGGCCTGACTGGTGCGACAGGGATCAGTATGTTGGATATCTCCCTGCCGGTCAGGGAATCCTCAAGTTTTGTCTTATTGTCCAATTCTGGGATGGCTCTGATCTCCTTCTTGCCGGCATAGGGCGGCAGGGTTGACATCCGGGTAGCGCAACCGCCCAGGACCAGGATTAAAAGAACAAGCAGAACAAGTTTGTTGTTTGCCATGAGATGGTCTCCTAAAATGGATGTTGTTCGGTTTAAGAAAGACCAACCAGCCGCCCCTGCAATTGAACTGAGATATTTCCCGTGCTTCGGTTCTTCCCTTTTTCTGTGGTAAAATCTTTTTTTGTTCTCTGTGTCTCTGTGCCTCAGTGGCATATACAATCTCATTCCCCGAACTTCTTCTCCCTTACCGTCTGCCCGCCCTTGCCGTCCTCCACCACGTAGCCCAGGGCCAGGATCTGGTTTCTGATGGCATCCGAGCCGGCCCAGTCTTTGGCGGCCCGGGCCTCTTTGCGCTTCTGCAGAAGTTGTTCCACCTCCGCGGGAAGACCTGAGTCCTTCTTGCTATCCAGCAGATTCAAGCCCAGCACCCGGTCGTAGCCGCCTATCAGCTCCAGTTTCTGGGCGGGGCTGAGATCTGATGACTTCACCGTATCCCACAGTACCGCTATTGCCTGCGGCATGTTCAGGTCGTCGTTGATGGCCGATAGGAACTTGTCTTTCCACCCGGAAATGTTCCCACCTTCGGAACTTCCCATCTTCTCACCTTCGGTATTTCCTACCTTCTCACCTTCGGAACTTCTTAGTTTAGTTATCTCAGCTCTGAGATTCTCCAGCGCCCGCTGGGCGGCGGTCAGCGATTCCCAGGTGAAGTTCAACTGCGAACGGTAGTGCCCGGTAAAGCAGAAATAGCGGTAAGCCAGGGGATGGTAACCCTTTTCCTTCAGGTCCATCACCCGGAAAAAGTTGTTCAACGACTTGGACATCTTGCCTCCGTCCACCAGAAGATGCTCGGCGTGCATCCAGCACCGCACCCATGGCTTGCCGGTGGCCGCCTCGGTCTGGGCTATCTCGTTCTCATGATGCGGGAAGATCAGGTCCACCGCACCTACATGGATGTCAAAGGTCTCGCCCAGGTACTTGGTGCTCATGGCCGAGCACTCGATGTGCCAGCCGGGGCGGCCCTTGCCGAAGGGCGACTCCCAGAACACCTCCCCGTCCTTGGGTTCCCAGGCCTTCCACAGGGCAAAGTCGGAGAGACTTTCCTTTTCGTACTCGTCGCTGGCCACCCGGGCCCCGGCCTTAAGCCCGGCCAGGTCTATGCCCGATAGTTTGCCGTATCCGGCGAATTTGGCAATGTTGAAATAGGTGGCCCCGTCCCCGCTCTGGTAGGCGTAGCCCTTATCTGAAAGCCGTTGCACCAGGGCTATCATCTCCGGGATGTGCCCGGTGGCCTTGCACAGGATGTCCGGCTGCTGGATGTTCAGCTCGGCGCAGTCATCCAAAAAGATCTTTGTGTATTTCTCGGTAAAGTCCTTTAAGCTCATCCCCTCTTTTTGCGAATCGCGGATGGTCTTGTCGTCCACGTCGGTGATGTTCATCACGTGGCTGAGCCCAAAGCCGTTGTACTGGAACATCCGGCGCAATGTGTCCTCGAACACGTAGGTCCGCAGGTTGCCGATGTGGGCGTAGTTGTATACGGTGGGCCCGCAGGCGTAGATGCCGGCCTGGCTGGGTTTTAAGGGAATGAATTCCTCTTTTTTCCGGGTCATGGTGTTGTAAAGTTTGATGGCCATGGGGTCTCCGTGGTTGGTTAAAAGTTGATTTGGAAAACTCAACCCGCTTCGGCTTTGCTCAGCGCAAGCCTTGCTCCCCTTCTCTTACCAAGAGAAGGGGTCAGGGGATGAGTTCATAGATTCTAATTCCTACAGCACCTTGGCATACAAACAGACATCGTGCATGGTTCCGCTGTGCTCCTTGTCCTCCACCACCTTTTTCATCAGGCCCTCTTTGACATACCCGGCTTTGACCGCCACCTTCTCGCTGGCGGCGTTCTCCGGCTGCATCAGTATCTCTATCCGGCTCAGCTTAAGCTCATGGAAACACTTCTGCTCCAGCAGCCGCACCGCCTCGGTGGCGATGCCCTGTCCCCAGCGCTTTTCCTCGATGAAATACCCGATCTCGCCGATGTGCTTCCTGGCGCCGTTGATCCGGACCCCAACTCCCCCGCAGACCTCGCCGTCGCACAGGATGGAATAGTTGTACTGCAGGCCGTTGGCCATGTCGCGGATGCTGGCCCGCAGCCAGTTCTCCTCGTCCTCCACGGATTTGGGATTGGCGCTGAAATAGGTGAAATTGGGGTTGCTCAGTATCTCGTAAAAGCGCCGAGCGTCCCCGATCTCCTGGAGCCGTATTTGAATGGTGGACATGTTAGTGAATTGTCTCTGGATTTGCTAAGAGTTTATTAAGTAATTTTTTAAACTAAACTCAACCCCTTTGCTTCCCCTTCTCTTGGTAAGAGAAGGGGTTAGGGGATGAGTTCCCTTAAACTGCCAAAACCATATGTATCTTAAAGCTTTCCGCCGTTTTTGTCAATACCAAAAAGTACTGGGAAAGGCCCGTCCCAAAAATAGGAAAATACCGTCCGATTTCAATTGACAATGCGGTGTAAATATGATAATTTTTATGTTTAACACCCAGGGGCTAATTTGCCACAAAAGGCACAAAGCACACAAAAATAAATATGAGTGCCAATATCTATTTATAAAATATCTACTGAGTTTATTTTGTGATTTATGTGCTTTCTGTGGCTATTAAAAAGTTTTTGCGTTTTTTCGTGGTTTTAGCGGGAAATAATCAGCAAACAAGAATACAAGGAGACAGCCATGCCCGACGCCAGCGACAAGATCCGCAGTTTCATCGAGAAGATGATCCGGTGGGTGCCCGGTTACACCGGCTACGCCGACAAGGAATCCCGCCGCAACACCGACAAGCTCTTGCGAATGCACCTGGCCGGAAAGCTTGAAGAAAGCAAGACGGCCTTCGACTCCTTCGTCATCGGACTGACCCAGAAACCCGAAGCGCTTGACCTGCTCAACACCTCCGCCTCGATCACCCAGCATATGGAAAAGGTGATAGACCGGCTTAAGCTGGCCGACTACGGCTACGCCGGTTTCTTTGACAGCCAGAAGATACAGGAGCCCCAGCTGGACGCGCTCTACAAGTTCGACCAGGACCTGGCCGTGGCCATCACCGCCATCCGGAACAAGGTAGCCTCCCTGACCCCCGACCAGGCCGCCCTGTCCTCCCTGCTTTCAGACCTCCAGGACTTTGACATCAAGCTTAACGCCCGCCACGACGCGATCACCGGCAGCCCGGCGCTGTAGTGCCCCTTGCCTGACCATTGGACCAACCATTGGACCAACCAATGGACCAAACAATCGTATCCCCATCGTATACCCACTGTATCCCTATTCTATCCCCATTGCATCCCCACCGCATAACAATCGTATCCCCACCGTATCCCCACCGCATAACAATCGTACAAGGAGCAAAAAGATGGCCAAGATAATGGAAGTCATAGAATTTCTGGATAACACCGGCAACCAGATGGTTCACCGCATCCCCGAGGACGGCTCGGGCGAGACCAAGATCGGCTCCCAGCTGGTGGTGCGGGAAAGCCAGCAGGCGGTGTTCTTCCGGGACGGCAAGGCCCTGGACGTGTTCGGCCCCGGCCGGCATACTCTGACAACGATGAACATTCCGCTGTTGATCAATGTGATCAAGACCGTCTTCGACGGCAAAAGCCCCTTCAGGGTGGAGGTCTGTTTCGTCAGCACCAAGGTCTTCACCGACCTCAAGTGGGGCACGGCCGAGCCCATCCCCTTCGCCGACGAGGAACTGAAGATGATCCGCCTGCGCTCCCACGGCATCTACTCGGTCAGGATCAAGGATCCCCAGCTGTTCGTCAACAAGCTGGTGGGCACCCAGGGGCTTTATACCACCGAGCAGATAGACAATTTCCTAAAGACCATCGTGGTCTCCCGGCTGACCGACTTTTTGGGCGACACCTACAAGTCCATCTTCCAGGTGGCCCGGCACTACGACGAGCTGGGCACGGGGTTGAAAGCCAGACTGCAGGAGGATTTCGGCAAGTACGGGTTGGAAGCGGTGGACGTCTACATCAACGCCATCACCCCGCCGGAGGAAGTGTCGGCCAAGATAGACGAGCGCACCGGCATAGCGGCCCTGGGCGACATGAACACCTACTTAAAATACAAGGCGGCCAACGCCATGGGCGACGCGGCCAAGAATGAGAGCGGCAGCGCCGGGGCCGGCATGGGCCTGGGCGCGGGTCTGGGAATGGGAATGATGCTGCCGGGAATGCTGCAGCAGGCCATGGCCTCGGGGCAGGCCCTTCCCTGCCCCAAATGCCAGACCCCGAACATGGCCGGGGCCAAGTTCTGCAGTAACTGCGGGGGAACGCTGGTGGCGGCGGCTCCGGCGATGATCCCCTGCCCCAAGTGCGGGAAGCCGATAGCACAGGGGAGCAAGTTCTGCCCGGAGTGCGGGGAGAAACTGGGGTAACTATTGACCCCTCCCCTGCCCCTCCCCGCTGCGGAGAGGGATGGCATAAGTGCCATAGGCTTTGGAAAAAGCCTTGATGATAACCAGCGATATCATTAATGGTATCGCTGAAAGGTGCGGGGAGAAACTGGCATAGCACCTTTCCCACGAAATACACGAAAAGACGCGAAAAACAATTACTTTTTACTTGCATCCCTCTCCAAATGCATTTGGAGAGTGCCTGCACTGAGAAAGGCCTGTTATTATGCTTTCGAAGTGGGCAGGCCTGTACTGAGCATGGCCGAAATAGGTGAGGTCAAAACAATATAGCGATAGCTGAAGACTAATCAATCATGCAGATTATCAACAAACTTACAAGCGCGGTTGTGTCATTTCTACTATTCATCACCATGCCAGTATGGTTGCCGATCCTTATCGTCGTTATTCTGCTGACTGGTGTCTATAAATTATTATATCGAGGTTGGCTGACCTACAAATTCAGCCGCGAATACGGTGGAAAAGGTAAGACTTTAGTTTTAGTGTATTCCAGAAGCCCAAACTGGCAGGAATATATTGAAACAAACTGGATACCAAAACTATCTAAGTTAGCGGTCATTGTTGATTATTCTGATCGTTCAAAATGGGGCACTAAACCACCGATTGAAGTGCGCATTGCCCGTGAATGGGGTGGCGACAAAGAATACAACCCGATGGCAATTGTGCTTAGAGGTAAAGGCTTTCCACGAATGATCCGCTTTTACAAGCCGTTTCTTGATTACAAACACGGCAAGGTTGAATTACTCAAAACCACAGAGCAGAAATTATTTTCTCTTATCGCAAATAGTCTTGGCAAGGCTGATTAAAGCGGGCTTTGGCAAAAGCCTTACCGAAGATCCGCCTTTGGAGGTGTGATTTGTAGCGATACCGTTCACGGTATCGCTACAATACGGAGAAAAATACAAAACATATGCCAGCACAAACACCGCCCAAAAAACGCTCCCTGCTTAAGACGATCCTGCTGATCCTGGCGGCCGGCCTGCTGGTCCTGATCGGCTCGGCGGCTTTGTTCGTTAATTCGCTGTTCAAAGATCCGGATATGTCAAAGCTTCCGGCCTACTACCCCTTCAAGTCCGCCCAGGCCCGGGAAAAGTATCTGGAATACTACGACAACCGGGCCAAGCAATGGCCGGTAGCTTCCGAAGAAAGATACGTGGAGACCTCCTACGGCAAAACCTTCGTCCGGGTAAGCGGGCCGCCCAACGCCCCGGCCCTGGTGCTGCTGCCTTCGGCCAACGCCTCCTCGCTGATCTGGTTCGCAAATGTCAAAGGACTGTCGGAACATTTCCGGGTCTATGCGGTAGACAACATTTACGACGTCGGCCGCAGCCTCAATACCAAACCCTTCAAGCGGGCGGACGATTTCACCGGCTGGATGGACGAGCTGTTCACCGGCCTGGCCCTGGGCGACAGCGTCAATTTGATGGGTTATTCCTTCGGGGGCTGGCTTTCCAGCCGTTACGCCCTGCGCCACCCGGAACGGTTGAGGAAATTGGTGCTGGTCGCCCCTCCCTCCACCATCATAGAACTGCCCGGGGAATGGGCCTGGCGCGGGATCATCTCGGCCCTGCCTCATCCCTTTTTCATGCGGAACTTCCTGGTGAACTGGCTGTTCGAGGACCTGGCCAAGCGGCAGGATGCCGAAAGCCTCCGGATAACAGACATGCTGATTACCGACGCCATGATGAGCCTGAAATGTTATAAGATGAGGATGCTGGTCCCTCCCGATGTTTTGACCGACGGGGAATTGGGGGAGATCAAAGTTCCGGCTTTGTTTTTGGTGGGCGAGCACGAGAAGATATACCCCGCCGCCGAGGCCGTAAAGAGGTTGAATGCGGTTGCCCCGCAGATAAGAACGGAGATAATACCAGGAGCCAGCCATGACCTGCCGATCTCGCAGACGGAGGTGTTTAATAAGAAGGTGATCAAAACATATGCCAGCACAAACACCGCCCAAAAAACGCTCCCTGCTTAAGACGATCCTGCTGATCCTGGCGGCTTGTCTGCTGGTCCTGATCGGTTCGGCGGCCTTGTTCGTCAATTCGCTGTTCAAAGATCCGGACATGTCAAAGCTACCGGCCTACTACCCCTTCAAGTCCGCCCAGGCCCGGGAAAAGTATCTGGAATACTACGACAACCGGGCCAGACAGTGGCCGGTGGCTTCCGAAGAAAGATACGTGGAGACCTCCTACGGCAAGACCTTCGTCCGGGTAAGCGGGCCGCCCAACGCCCCGGCCCTGGTGCTGCTGCCTTCGGCCAACGCCTCCTCGCTGATCTGGTTCGCAAATGTCAAAGGACTATCGGAACATTTCCGGGTCTATGCGGTGGACAACATTTACGACGTCGGCCGCAGCATCAACGCCAAACCCTTCAAGCGCGCGGACGATTTCACCGGCTGGATGGACGAGCTGTTCACCGGCCTGGCCCTGGGCGACAGCGTCAATTTGATGGGTTATTCCTTCGGGGGCTGGCTTTCCAGCCGTTACGCCCTGCGCCACCCGGAACGGCTGCGGAAATTAGTGCTGGTCGCCCCTCCCTCCACCG
>CAWAAX010000008.1:0-31094 GCA_963780225.1 uncultured bacterium
GCCGCGGAATGGATCAAAGCCAGCACCCCGGAAAACAGCATCGTGGTTTCCCGCAAACCTTCATTGTTCTACCTTTCCGCCAAAAGAAAGACATTCTGCTATCCCTTTACCACCAACCGGGATTCGGTGTTAAAGGAAATTGACCGGGCCGATTACGTGATGGTGGAGCCGGTCAGCGGCACCGGGCAGAAATACCTGATCCCGGCCATCCAGCCGCTGCTGGACAAGAAATATAAAATAATTTACGACCAGGGCGACCCGCCCACATACGTACTGCAGATATTAAAGGAGAATCCCAATGCCAGATAATATCAACCTTTCAGTGGTGATACCGGTTTACAACGAGGAAGAGAACATCGCCGAGCTTTCGGCGCGGTTAACCAAGGTCTGCCAGGAACTGAAACTCAGCTATGAACTTCTGTTTGTCGATGACGGCAGCCGGGACGGAACAATAAAGGCGGTGGAAAAGGCCAAGCAAAACGACAAGAATATTTTTGCCGTAAGCCTGGCCAAGAACTCAGGCAAGGCCCAGGCCTACACCGCCGGGTTCGCCGAAGCCAGGGGCGAAATAGTGATCACCATGGACGGGGACCTGCAGGACGCCCCGGAGGAGATCCCGAACTTTCTCAAGAAGATCGATGAGGGCTACGACCTTGTTACCGGGTGGAAGTACACCGGCAAGGGCAAAAGGTCGCTTTCCTCTAAACTTTTCAACTGGGTGGCTCGCAAGCTGACCAAATTCCAGGTCCACGATTCCAACTGCCCCTTCAAAGCCTACCGCAACGAGGTGGTCAAGAATCTGAAGGTTTACGGCGACCTATATCGTTTCATCCCGGCCATGGCCTACTGGAAGGGATACCGGGTGGCCGAGATCAAGGTAGAGAATTATCCCCGGATTCACGGGGTTACCAAATACGGGGCCTCCCGGGCCCTGCGTGGTTTTTTTGATCTGATGACAGTGACCTTCCTGACCCAGTACATCCGGCGGCCCCTGCATTTCTTTGGGCTGGCCGGGCTGGTCTGCGGCGGCCTAGGCTTTATGATAGATCTGATACTGACCGTGATTGGACTGGTCAACGGGAGGATAGGCCATCAGGCCCTGCTGCTTTTGGGATTGGTGCTGATCATAATAGGAGTCCAGTTCGTTTTCACCGGACTGCTAGCGGAAATGCTTTTCCGGCTGTATCAGGATCAAGGTAAGGATGTGCCGGTATACCGGAAGATATAAAAATATTAGTTTGATAGATCGTTGAAAAAAAAGAACATCATAATTTTGGGTTCTACCGGTTCTATCGGCACCCAGACCATTGAGGTCATTGTCAAACACCCACAGCTTTTCAAAGTGGTAGGGCTGGCGGCCAATTCGCGTTTCGATCTTCTGGCCCGGCAGATAAAACAATTCAAACCCCGGATGGTCTGCATCGGCGACCAGGCGGCCGGCCTGGCGGGGATGGACGGGCCGGGAGCGAATTTTAAACTGGTCAAAGGTCCGGAGGGATTGAAACAACTGGCTGCGCTCCCCGGAGCCGGCATGGTGGTGAACGCCCTGGTGGGCTCGGCCGGTCTGGAGCCGACCCTGGCCGCGATCCGGGCCGGGCACGACGTGGCCCTGGCCAACAAGGAGACCCTGGTGGCCGGGGGGCAGCTGGTGATGCAGGCGGTCAAAAAGAACAAGGTCAGGCTGCTGCCCATAGACAGCGAGCATGTGGCCCTGCACCAGTGCCTGGATGGCCGGGATTTCAAGACGGTGAAGAACCTGATACTGACGGCCTCGGGCGGTCCATTCCGCAACCACAATCTTAAACAGCTGAACCGGGTCAGATCACGCCACGCCCTTAACCACCCCACCTGGTCCATGGGGCAAAAGGTGACCATTGACTCCGCTACCCTGATGAACAAGGGGCTGGAGATGATAGAGGCCCATTATCTTTTCGGCATTCCGCCGGAACGGATCAAAATAGTCATCCACCCCGAGTCCATAATCCATTCCATGGTGGAGTTCAACGACGGCTCCATCATTGCCCAGCTGTCCACTCCCGACATGCGGCTGCCGATCCAATATGCCCTGACCCATCCCCAAAGGCTGCCTTCCCTGGTCAAGGACTGCCGGCTGGACGAACTTGGCAAGCTCACTTTTCATAAACCGGACCGGATGACCTTCAAATGCCTGGACCTGGCCTATCTGGCTTTGAAACGGGGGGGAGTGATCCCGGCGGTGATGAATGCCGCCAACGAAATAGCGGTGCAGGCCTTTTTGGAAGGCAGGATAGGTTTTCTGCAGATCCCGGAATTGATCTCCGGAGTGATGAAAAAACACCAGGCCGTCGTTGTCAGGTCAGTTTCGGATGTCGTTTCCGCCGACCATTCAGCCCGGCTGATGGCGCAAGAAGATCTAGCCAGTTTCAGGCCAAATAAACATTGACAATCCGGCACCGGGTCTGTTATTCTTAAATGTTACAGGTGATCTGAAACCTGCCGGGCAGGAAAGACCGAGGCTCAACTAAATGTCTATCAAAATAACTCAGGAATATTCTCTAAAAGCTTTTCTATCCGCAGATTTCACAGATATTCACAGATTATTCTATGCAAAATTATATTTTTAGGCAAAAAAAGGTTTTATTGTAATCATTCGGCTAACGCTCATGACGGCGTTTGCGTTAATAGTTCGGTAACCACTCACTACAACGTCTGTGGATAAAGGTTCCTGAGTAAGTTAGGAAATCATTCGCAAATAATCAACCAATAACTATCGACCGACATGGAATCAAAAATATTTGAATATATCCTGATAATCCCCCCGGTGCTGTTCGCCATTACCATTCACGAAGTGGCCCACGGATTCATCGCCTACAAAAGAGGTGACTCCACTGCTTTTCTGATGGGCAGGCTTAACCTGAACCCACTGAAGCACCTGGACCTTTTCGGCAGTTTCATCTTCCCGGCCATGCTGATATTCTTCAAAGCTCCGTTTGTGTTCGGCTGGGCCAAGCCGGTGCCGGTGAACTTCTTTGCCCTGAAAAATCCCAAACGGGACATGATCTGGGTCTCGGCGGCCGGACCGGGCAGCAACCTGCTGGTGGCCGCGGCGGCCGGGCTTTTCTTCCGCCTGCTTTATCCCTTTTACGGGGGGCCGGAGACGATCCTGCACCCGGTGCTGGTGATCCTGTTCTATTTTGTATTGATAGACACCGCACTGGCAGTGTTCAACCTGATCCCCATCCCGCCGCTGGACGGTTCCAAGATCCTGGCCGGACTTTTGCCCGGGCCGCTTTCGGCCAAGTATTTGAGCCTGGAAAAATACGGGATGTTCATCTTCATGGCGCTGATAATAATCATCCAGCTGACCAGGATCAATTTTCTTTCCTATGTGCTGGCCCTGCCGGTGGTCCTGATCTCCCAGTTCTTCGGAGGGCCGGAGCTGTTCCAGTTCATGCCCCGGTAGGATCGCTGGGGCTTAATTAGGATCCGTAAAAAATTACCATTTTATAAGGAATCAACGCCTTCGTTAAAACTATGGCGGACAGGCATGAAAACAGGAGTTCGTAATACTGAAAACAATGATTCCTGACCTTCCCCGCCTGCGTTTAACTTTGGCGGGCAGGCTGGTTTGCTTATAAATGATAGAGTTATGCAGTCTTCCGTAATATCAACTGTTAAATGCTATAAACAATAAACGTAACAAAGATGCACAATTACAGCAACAAACATTATCCGGTCCGCGAGGGCCTGGGCCTGATCACCATCAAGGGGATGCTGGCCCGTTCGGCAGGGTTGTATCCCTATCAGACAGCCCTCCAGATCAAACGGGGGAACGATTTCTACAAGGTAACCTACCGGGATCTCAAGGAACGGGCGGAACAGCTGGCGGCAGGGCTGGCCCGCAAGGGGATAAAGTTCGGCGACCGGGTGGCCCTGATCGGCGAGAACTGTCCGGAATGGGTGGAGGGCTACATGGCCCTGGCCAGCCTGGGGGCGGTGATAGTCCCCCTGGACACCCAGCTTAAGGCCCAGGAGATCCGGCACATTTTGACCGATTCCGAGGCGGTGGCCCTGATAGCCTCCAGCAATTTCAAGGAAGCGGCGGACGAGGCCGCCAACAAACTGCACGGCCTGAAGCACCTCTTTTCCATGAACAATCTTTCGGCCTTGTACGAGGCGCCGGAGCCCAAGGGTCTTAAGCGCCAGGTGCAGCTGGACGACCTGGCGGCCATCATCTACACCTCCGGCACCACCGGGCAGTCCAAGGGGGTGATGCTGTCCCACAAGAACATCATGTCCGACGTGGACGGAAGCTACCAGATATTTCATTACGACCATCACGACAATTTCATCTCAGTGCTGCCGCTTCATCACACCTTTGAAGCCACCTGTGGGATGTTGGTTCCCCTGTATGTGGGGGCCACCATCACCTACGCCCAGTCGCTGAAATCGCGCGACATCATCAATGACATCCGGGACAGCCAGGCCACCATGATGGTGGGGGTCCCGCTGCTGTTCGAAAAGATGTACCAGGGCATCACCCGGGCGGTAAAAGAGAAGCCCCTGCTGACCCGGATGGCTTTCAACACCTCCAACGGACTGGTCCGGTCCATCAAGTCTGTCACCGGGAGAAGGGCCGGGGGCAAGGTGTTCCAGTCTTTGCGGGAAAAGGCAGGCCTATCCACCCTCAGACTGTTCGTTTCAGGCGGAGCGGCTCTGAACGTGGAAGTGGGCAGAGGTTTTGAGACTTTGGGGTTCGCAATTGTCCAGGGTTACGGCCTGACTGAATCTTCTCCGGTGCTGAGCATCAATACCGTCAAAGATCCAGACCACGCCTCGGTGGGCGCCCCCATCGCCTGCGTGGATCTGAAGATCATCGATCCCGATGCCGGCGGCATCGGGGAGATTGCCGCCAGGGGCCCCAACGTGATGCTGGGATATTACAAGAACCCCAAGGCCACCGAAGCTGTGATAAAGGACGGCTGGCTGCTGACCGGGGACCTGGGTTACATCGACAAGCGGGGCTGCCTGTTCATCACCGGCCGGGCCAAGAACCTGATCGTCTCCGCCGCCGGGAAGAACATCTACCCGGAAGAGATAGAGGCCCAGCTGCTCAACAGCGTTTACGTCACCGAAGTTCTTGTGATCGGTGAAAAGAACCCCCAGACCGAGCGGGAAGAGGTTCATGCCATAATCTATCCCAATTACGAAGCCTTGGACGAATACGCGGTCCGGCACAAGGTATCCCTGGACACGGCCCAGATAGAGAAAATATTGAAGGAAGAGGTCAGGCACCAGTGCAGCCATCTGGCCGATTACAAGCGGGTCAAACATTTTTCTCTCCGGGAGGAAGAGTTTCCCAAAACCACCACCCGCAAGATCAAGCGGTATCTGTTTATCGGCAAAAAGGTGCAGGTATAAAAACCGAACATCAGGGGTACCTTTGACGTAGCGTATCATTCCGTCATGCAGGACTTTTCCTGGTTTTCCAGGTCCGAAAAATAATCTAAGGCCGAATGCCAAATCCAGGGAATCCCCAACTAAAACAATGGAGGCTCTTAAGGCCATGCTGTTCTCCAAGAAAAAAGAAGAAAAGGCGCCTCTCAGCCCCATGGACAGCCTCAAGAAGGAGGAAGAAGCTCTGATCACCCAGGTGGAACAGGGCCGGCGCAGCTATACCTCGCTGGATCAGCTTTTGGCTGACCGCAAGAATATGTTGGAGGACGTTAATCGCCGGCTGGCCGAGTCCTTAGGCGAAGAGATGTCCATGTCCCAAAGGATGGAGGAAGAGCAAAGCAGGTTGGATGACATCAACCATAAGTTAGATGACCGCACCAAGGAGGATTCCAACCTGGCCACCAAGATCTGGGAGAAGCGGGCCGAACTGCTGAAAATAAACCAGCAGTTGGAAGAAGGCAATAAAAGCCTGGCGGCGGTGGGGGAGAAGAGCCGCAGCCTTCAGGCCGAACTGCTTTCGGCCAGGACCACAGCCGAGCAGGAAAAGAACGAAATGCTGACCGAAGTCCAAAAGAACCGGGAGGTCTCCGAAGCATTGCAGGCGGTGATAGAAAATCTGATTTTGCAAAAAGACCAGCTGATCAAGAGCATCGAAGACATCAAAAATTCAGAATCGCATGTGCTGGAGAGGCATCAGTCCCTGAAACAGGAAGAGGATCATATCCAGCAAAAGATCACCGAATTGCAGGTCCGGGAATCCTCGGTCAAAACCAAGGTGGAAGCCCTGAACGGGGTGCTGGCCGATTCGGAAGCTAAACTCCAGACCCTGGTTCAGGACCAGCAAAATCGCCACCAGCATATAGAGAGCATGGCGGCAGACTTATCAGCAAAAGAAAAGGGATTGTCTGAAAAACAACAGCAGTATGCCGGGCTGACCAAGATGTTGGAACAGATAGAAGCGGAGAAGACCGAGGCCACAACCTCGCTGGAGGATGTCCAGACCAAGGTCTTTAAGGCTGAAACCAGGCAGGCCGAGCTGGAGCAACGTAACGCTGAGCTTGTCCAAATAATTGAAGCCGATTCGGCCCGGTCAACCGAATTGGAACGGGACATTGCCCTGCGTCAGCATGAGGTGGAGGCGGTACGGGAGCTGGAAACCAATTTGGCAGTCATACGCGGGCAAATAGAGGAATCCCAGCAGCAGCAGCAGCAGATAAACGAAGAACGGACCCAGGCCGAACAGCAGGTAGAACAATTGCTCTTGAGACAACATGAGCTGGAATCTCAGGCCGTTGAATGGGGAGCCAAACAGAACGAGCACAATCAAAGGATATCGGACCTCGGACCCCAGCGGGTTCAACTGGAAGAGATAGTAGCTGCTCTGTCCCGGCAAAAACAGGAGTTGGAGCAAGGGAACTCCGGCCTGAAAAACGAAATCCAGAAGTTGGAAGCAGCCAGCCAGGAGATCGACCAGCTTAAGGCTGAGCGTAAGGAACTTCAGGCCGAAGTCAAAAAGATAAAACAACAAAAACAGGAATTATCCCAGTCGGCCGAGGAGAACCTGGCCAAGCTGGAAAAGTCGGAAGCCCGGCTGGAAAAGGTAAGGGCCGAGGAAGCCCAACTCAAGGAAAGCCTGGCCGCAGCCAAAAAAGAAATGGCCGACATCGGAAAAGAACGAGCCGAGTTGGAGAAGTACCTGCACCAGAAGCAGGACCTGCTGGCCGAACAAAAGGGTTTGAAATCCAGCGTGGATGCCCTGAAGGCCGAGCTGGCCAATTCCCAGGAACAGCTGGATGTGCTGAAAGAAGAGGATAAGGGCTGGTGTCTAAGGTTGGAAGAGAACAAAATAAAGACCCAGCAGATGGATAATCTTTTGGAAACCTTACGGGCGGATGAGGAAAAGGCAAAACACCGTTTGGAAGAAGCCGGGCAGGCCTCGGAGAAGATCGCTTCCATAGAACAGGAGGTGGCCGGTAAGAAGAGAGAGATAGATGAACTGAACGCCCAGGCCGATGAGGCCCGCAGCCGGATGGAGGCCTTGAAGCAGGAACAGGCCGAGATGGAGCAGGAGAAGGCCCGCCGCCGCGAAGACGAGATGTCGGCTTTGACCAAGCTGAAATCCAAGGTAAGGCCCCAGGGGCTTGGGGCCGGGACGACGCCATCCCCGGCACCCGCCACCCCCGCCATTGCTCCGATCCCGGAACAGCCATTGGCGGCGGAGCGTCCGGCCCTGGCCACCAGACCTTTGTCGCCGTTTGCCGGAAAGCCTCCGGAACCGGCCAGGCCGCTGGGCCTGCCCAAGCCTGCCCCGGCCCTGTTGAAACCGGCCGCGTCCCTGTCCCATCCGCAGCAGGCGGTACTGTCCATCAAAGAATCCCTGAAACCTATTTCCCCGTTCTCCAGTCCACAGACTCGGCCCGGCTTGGCTCCCAAGGTCCCGCTAAATCCCTTGGGCAGGATGCCCCTGCCGGCCAAGCCCCAGACCGGTTTAAGGCCGCCAGTTCCGCCGGTGGCGCACCGGCCCGCGCCGCTGAGCCCGCCCAGACCTTTGGAAAAACCCAAGGGGGATGTCTCCTTCAGTTGATGTCTACAGATGCGCGAGACTTATTCCGAACAAAGCAGGACAATTTATTATAAGGAAACCATGAATCCATGAATTATTCCTGCTTTCTCTGCCTACGTTTCCACTTCGGCGGACAGGCTGGGTTCATTATTTATTCCGGTAATCAGGTTTAGGAACATATGGACGAAGCGCTGCAGCAATATCTGACCCACCTGGCGGTGGAGCGAGGGCTGTCGGGGAACAGCCTTGGCTCTTATGCCAGCGATCTCAAGCGCTACCTGGCTTTTTTGAAAACCAAGAATATCGATGACCTCCAGGCGGTGGAGAGGAAAACAGTATCCGAATTCCTGTCCTCGCTGATGGGCTACGGGCTTTCCCCGGTCTCCCTTTCCCGGAACATTTCCGCCCTGCGCGGTTTTCACCGGTTCCTGGCCTCGGAGGGAATCACAAAAAAAGATCCCACCGAGAACATAGAGACCCCGCGGCTGGACAAAAAACTTCCCGAAGTTTTGGACCTGAGCGAAGTGGAAAAACTGCTGGCCCAGCCGGACCCCGCGTCCCTGCTGGGCCTGCGCGATAAGGCCATGCTGGAGCTTTTGTACGCCTGTGGCTTAAGGGTTACGGAGCTTCTGACGCTCAAGACTTCCGATCTGTTCTTCGACCAGGATTTCATCCGCTGTTTCGGCAAGGGCTCCAAGGAAAGGATAGTGCCGGTGGGCCACTCGGCCCGCAACTGGACGGATAAATACCGCCAGGGCTCGCGACCGGCCTTGCTGAAGAAGTTCAGCACCGAGGTGCTGTTCCTTAACAACCGGGGGCGCCCCATGTCCCGGATGGGTTTTTGGAAACTGCTGAAAGCATATGCCCAAAAGGCTGGGATCAAGAAAAGGGTGCATCCCCACATTCTGCGGCACTCGTTTGCCACCCACCTGCTGGAGGGCGGAGCCGACCTGCGCTCGGTGCAGGAGATGCTGGGCCACGCCGACATCTCCACCACCCAGATATACACCCACGTTGACCGGGAGTATTTGAAGGAAGTGCACCGGCAGTTTCATCCCAGAGGATGAAACATATAAATATTTAATGACTACCCAATTATCTCAGTAATTGGTTGAACACTTGGTGCCACCCCCGGTTGTCGCGTTAAAACGATCAGTGAGCACCGCAGTTGATGACGGAAAAAGCTTGTCTGCATGTTTGAGTGCTTGGCCAAAGCCCGAGTTCAGATAAGCCCGTCAGCAACGAGAAGCGCAACGCCTGGAGAGTTTTAATCGACGAGCTTTTTTCTTTTTGGTTCTTTTTCTTAGTTGGCGGAACAAAAAAGAAAAAGAACATGGAGGTAATGGGTCTACGTATTTGAAAGTTCAAATATTTTATAAAGGAGCACCCATGAAAAGAGTACTGCTACTCCTGTCCTTGCTTCTTTGCTTTATCCTTCCCGCCTTTGCCCAGAAGCCCCACGGCATCGTCAACCTTAAAACAGTTGACGTGATCATCGACGGCAGGGTCACCGATGGCGAGTATCCCACCCACTTCACCGATTCCTACACCGGCATCGGGGTCAGCTGGGTCTCGGATGGCAAGCTGCTCTACGTGGCGCTGGAAAGTCCGCACCAAGGCTGGGCGGCCATCTCCTTTGGCGAGCATAAGATCCGGGGCAGCGCCATGATCATCGCCTACCACGACCCTTCCGGCCGCCGGGTGGACGAGCACATGGGCAGCTGGGTCTCCACCCACAAGGCCATAGAAAAGCCGAAGCTGGTGGACTTTAAGACCGCCAAGACCAATTCCGGGATGATTGTGGAATTCGCAATGCCCCTGGCCCTTTCCAACGGGCAGGCCATAGTCCCGGGACAGCCGATGCCGTATGTGCTGGCCTATCACAATAGCAAGACCTCGTTCAAGGGCCGGCCCAGCCGCAAGTCAGCCGGGATGCTTATCCTGGGCAGGGCGGAGCAGGAGGGACAGGGAGAACAGACCGCCCCGGCCGATACCGTAAAATAATAATTATTAAACAAAGGGCTTTCGACCATATACTCGAAAGCCCTTTAATGTTTGAAGGAGGGGATCATGAAAAAGACGAACCTGTTATTTGCCGCATTGCTTCTTCCTGGACTGCTATTTGCAGGCAAAAAGGATATCCAGAAGATCCCGTCGGTAGCCCGATCAGAGGCGAAGGTTGACGGTGTGATCGCCAAGGGAGAATATCAGTCCTTTTTCACCGATGCCAAGACCGGCATCACCGTACACTGGCAGGCCGACAGCGCCAACCTGTACTGCGCCCTGCAAAGCCCGGGACAGGGCTGGCTGTCGATCGGCTTGGGTTCTGGCGGGATGAACGGGGCGGTAATGATAATCGCATATCAGACAGGGGAAGGGGTCTGGGCGGCCGAAGAGCATTTGGGCAAGGCCTTTTTCCGGCATGCCATGGCAGAAAAACCGAAACTTATCGCGGCCAGGGCCGGGATCGTTGACGGGCATACCACAATGGAGTTCTGCCTGCCGTTGTCACTTTCCAACGGAAAGACCATCAACAGCGCCGGGGAATTGCCGTACATCCTGGCCTATCATCAGGACAAGCCCCAGCTTTCCAAGCACAGCAAAAAATCATCAGGCCTGCTGGTCTTGACTTCGGGGAAATAGCGGCTATAATTGGAAAGAGACCGAATTCCCAACCGCAATCCAAAGAAGGGGAGTTATGGCTAAAATGACCGAAGTTCCGGGGAACAATAAGAAGCACCAGGTGGTGCTTTATGCCCTGTCCACCTGCATCTGG
The DNA here is from genome assembly GCA_963780225.1 of uncultured bacterium. Classification (GTDB taxonomy): domain Bacteria; phylum Edwardsbacteria; class AC1; order AC1; family EtOH8; genus UBA5202. The sequence goes on from CAWAAX010000008.1 coordinate 10,776, forward strand.
TGCAAGAAGACCAAGGAATTGCTGGACGATCTGGACGTGCATTACCGCTATGTCTTTGTGGACCTGCTGGCCGGAAAGGAAGAGCAGGAGGTCATGGACCAGGTCAGGGAATTCAATCCCGGCTGCACTTTTCCCACCATGGTGATAGATAACAAAAAAGTGATAGTGGGTCTGAAAGAGCCGGAGATCAAGAAGGTATTGGCATGAGGACGACAGGCGAGATCGAGGCCGAGATCCTGGCGCTGGCCAATAAAGAGGGCTACACTCTGAACCCGGACCGGGAGATCAGGGAAGGGATCATAGAGGGCATCGCCGCCAATGAAGAGCGGCTGGGATACTGGAACTGCCCCTGCCGCAGGGCTTCGGGCGACCGCAACGCCGATCTGGACATAGTGTGCCCCTGCCAGTACCGCGATGCCGATCTGAAAGAACACGGCCGCTGTTACTGCGCTCTCTATGTCAACCAGGAGTATCTGGACCGGGGATCGCCGCCGGAGCCGATACCGGAGAGGAGGCCTGTTACCAAAGTTCAAAAGGTTGTAAAGGCGGAAAATGTTCAAGAGATATTGGCTGATGGCGGGAAAGACATAAAGGTCTGGAGATGCACGGTCTGCGGGTATCTTTGCGCCAGGAGCGAGGCCCCGCCCATCTGTCCCATCTGCCGGGCCAAGAAGGAAAGGTTCGAGGAGTTTAAGTTATAAGATAATATTTCAGTAAAAGGCACAGGGAACTCATCCCCAGCCCCTTCTCTTGCCAAGAGAAGGGGGGAGGGGTTGAGTTAAGCGATTTCTGACCAATATGAAAACCCCCGGACTTTGTTTCCAAAGTCCGGGGGTTTCTCTTGGCACAGAGCGGCGGCTGATTTAAAACGGCGCGAAGCGGTTGGCCTCCCAGTAGGAGGTTTGCAAAAACTGCTGCTGCTTTATCAAAGCCTCCAAATGCATCTCCTCCCAGCGGATCAGGGCGTTGAACAGGCGCTTGATCTTGAGCTCCTTGGCCTGGCGGCGGTAATTCTTGTAGCCCTCGATGGAATTCTGCTCCAGCAGTATCCCGATGGACAGGGCCGACATCTCGTAGTGCTTGTCGCCCACCCGTTCCTTGAACTCGGGGCTGAAGATGGGGCTTTCCTGGGCCGGGTCCACCTTGGACTTGATCCGGGGAGGCTTCAGCTTCAGGCTTCCCTGTTTCTGGTGATCGGCGAACATCAGCTCCAGGGTCTTGTGATGCGACAGCTCGTCCTCGGCCAGCTGGCCGAACATCTGCCTGGCCTTGGGGTCCTCGGTGCGCTGGGCCGCAGTGGTGTAGTGATGATAACCGTCGTTCTCAAACTGCATGGCCTCCACCAGGGAGCGGGAAAAATCATCCATGATAATTTCTCCTTTTGTATCTTGGATTTTGTTTGTTGGTAACCATTCAACCATTTGACCACGGATGGTGCACCGATTGACGCCGATAGATCACACTATGCGCCTTATTTTTTGCAGTTTGGAACTGCCAAAGTTGAAGAGCAAACCTACGCGCAGTCCCGTCGTTTTCAAATAATTGAACAACTGGGCTTCATCGCTGGCAGTGAGTGTTGTTATTGCTTTGTTTTCAACAAGGACTTTCTCTTCCACCAACAGATCAGCCCTGAATTTTCTCTTGAAAACGGCGTTCTTGTAAATGATATCCAAATCCACTTGCCGCTGAAAACGAATATTTAAAGCTTCCAACTCGTAACACAAAGCATCTTCATAAACTGATTCCAAATATCCTGGACCTAAAACTTTGTGCACTTCAATTGCCGCACCAATAATCTTATACGTCAAATCTTCAAATAGAAGATCAACCTTTTTGCCTTCATCGGTGTTCATCTGTGTGTCATCGGTGGTTAAAAACCGATTTGTTCTATCACAACGCTGAATAGTTTTGATTGTTATTCGTTGGATTCCAGAGTGAACTCCTGGATGCCGAACCAGAACCCCACGTCCTTGATGTGGTCCAGCTCGGCCTGGATCAGGTTGTAATGGGCTTCTTCCATCTCGGCCAGCCGGGCGTACATGGCCTGGGCGTTCTTGTCCACGGCCTTTTGGCCTTCGCGCTTGTAGAAGTTGGCGGCCTTTTTCTCCATTTCCAAAGCCAGGTTCAAGGCCGAAAGATCGTCGGAGCTGCCCTGGCCGGCCGGCGCCAGGTCCTTGGGTGACGACAGATGGGGGAGGATCTCCTCAATGTCGGATGGCTGGAATTTTGCCTTGACCCATTTCTGCCCGGTCATAAGTTTGTCCAGTTCGTTTTCCAAAATGTTCAGGTGCCCCAGTTCTTCCTGGCAGAGCCGCAGGAACATGTCCTTGCCGGAGACGTTCCCGGTATGGCGGGCGAATTTGAGATATGTCTCCAGGGCGCTCTTTTCCGACTGAATGGCCTTCTGCAGGGCGTCCCGGCCGGCTTCGGCTGATTTGACTGGTTTGACAGGCTTGACAGGCTTGACGGGCTTGGTTTGCTTTTTCATGGAATGTCCTTTGCTATTTTGGAACGGTTGGCTCAATGAGCCATTCTAATACAAATACGGACGATTTGCAAGGCGGGTTGCCATCTTTTCATTGCCACGACCTAAAGGTCGTGGCAATATTATCCCATTTATTTCTTCTGTTCTTTTGACCAGCTGTCCTTCAAGCCCACCGTGCGGTTGAAGACCGGCTTGTCTTTGGTGGAATTCTTTGAATCCACGCAGAAATATCCCTGGCGCAGGAATTGGAACTTTTCGCCTGGTTTGGCGTTCTGCAAGCTTGGCTCCAGCTTGCAGTCCTTGAGCACGGTCAGCGAGTTGGGGTTGACCGGGCTTTCGGTTGAAGGGGTAAGCTCGGTGAAAAGCTGGTCGTACAAACGCACCTCGCCGGAAACAGCGTCAGCGGCGCTGACCCAGTGCAAAGTGCTTTTCACCTTGCGCCCGTCGGGGGAGTCGCCGCCCTTGGTGGCCGGGTCATACTCGCATCTTAGCTCCGTGATATTGCCGTTATCATCCTTTACCACTTCTGCACATTTGATGTAGTAGGCGTGCTTCAGCCGCACCTCCTTGCCGGGGGAAAGGCGGAAGAAGCCCTTGGACGGGGTTTCCATGAAATCCTCCTGCTCGATGTACAGCTCGCGGCCGAAGGGAACCTGGCGCCTGCCGGCCGAGGCGTCCTCGGGATTGTTGTCGCATTCCACCATCTCGCTTTGGCCCGCCGGATAGTTCCCGATCACCACCTTCAGGGGCCGCAGCACGGCCATCACCCGGGGGGCGGTCTTGTTCAGCTCCTCGCGGATATAGTGCTCCAGCAGGGCGATGTCCACCAGGCTGTCGCGCTTGGCCACGCCGATCCGGTCGCAGAAATTCCTGATGGAGGCCGAGGTGTAGCCCCGGCGCCGCAATCCGGCCAAGGTGGGCAGGCGGGGGTCGTCGAAGCCCTCCACCAAGCCGTCCCTGACCAGCTCTATGAACTTGCGCTTGCTCATCACGGTGTAGTTCATGTTAAGCCGGGCAAACTCTATCTGCCGGGGATGGTAGATCCCCAGCTGGTCCAGGAACCAGTCGTAGAGCGGCCGGTGGTCCTCGTACTCCAGCGAGCACAGGGAATGGGTGATGCCCTCGATGGAATCCTCCAGGCCGTGGGCCCAGTCGTACATGGGGTAGATCTTCCATTTGGCGCCCTGGCGGTGGTGCTCCTGATGCAAAATACGGTACATCACCGGGTCGCGCATGTTCAGGTTGGGGTGGGCCATGTCTATCTTGGCCCGAAGGGTCTTGGCCCCGTCGGGGAATTCCCCGGCCTTCATGCGGCCAAACAGGTCCAGATTCTCCTCGACCGTGCGGTCGCGGTTGGGGCTGTTCTTTCCCGGTTCGGACAGGTTTCCCCGGGTCTTGCTTACTTCCTCGGCGCTCAGGTCGCAGACGTAGGCCTTGTTCTTCTTGATCAGCTCCACCGCCCACTGGTACATCTGCTCGAAGTAATCCGAGCCGAAGAACAGCCGGTCGCCGAACTCGGCCCCGACCCACTTGACGTCCTCGATGATGGCGTCCACGAACTCCTGCTCTTCCTTGGCCGGGTTGGTGTCGTCGAAGCGCAGGTTGAACAGCCCGCCGAACTCCTTGGCGATGCCGTAGTCTATCCAGATGGCCTTGGCGTGGCCGATGTGGAGGTAGGCGTTGGGCTCCGGTGGGAAGCGGGTGTGGACGCTGGTGAAGCGGCCGGTTTTGAGGTCCTCGGCCACGGCCTCGCGGATGAAGTTGGTGGCGGCCGCGCCCTCGATGGGGGTCTTGATGTTTTCGGTGTTGCTCATAATATTATTTTCTGCCACAAAGGCACTAAGACACAAACACGATTTAAAATCACGATTTGGCTTGGTGTTTTGTGTCTTGATGGTTAATTTTAAAGTTAGGTTAGTTTTGCGATTCCAGTTTTTATCCGTTGCAGGGTTTCCTCTTTCCCCAGTATCTCAGCCAGTTCCGTGGCCCCGCCGGGGGTGACCTCACGGCCGGAGAGGGCTATGCGCAGCGGCGTGAGGAAGGTGTTGGCCTTGATCCCCAGCGTCTCCACCACCGCATACAGCGCCTGCTTGATGGTCTCATGATCAAATTTATCCAGCTTCTCCAGCTCCGTCTGGCAGGTCTTCAAGTATTCCAGCGAATTCACCAGGTCGGTCTTGGCCTTCTTGTTGACGAACATATCCTTTGAATATTCCGGAAGGACATCAATGAAATCCACCCGGGCCGGGATGTCCGACAGCACCACGGTGCGCTGCTGCAACAGCCCGGACAGCTTACTCAGGTCAACGCCCGGACGTTTGACCGCCTGCTGCAGCCAGGGCAGGGCCGCTTCATAAAAGATCTCGGGCGTCATTTTGCGGATGTATTCGCCGTTCATCCATTTCAGCTTCTCCACGTCAAATATGGCCGGGGACTTGCTTAAACCCGCCACGGAAAAGGCTTCGGTCAGTTCGGCCAGCGAGAAGATCTCCCTGTCGTCCTTGGGATTCCAGCCCAGCAGGGCGATGTAATTAACGATGGCCTCGGTCAGAAAACCCTTGGTGTAAAAGTCGTCAAAAGAGGCGTCGCCGGCGCGCTTGGAAAGTTTTTTACCGTCGGGCCTGATGATCTGCGGGACGTGGACGTATTTCGGTTCTTCCCAGCCGAATGAGCGGTAAAGCAGGCAGTATTTGGGGGATGGGGAAAGGTACTCGTTGCCCCGGATCACGTGGCTGATATCCATCAGGTGGTCGTCCACCACGTTGGCAAAGTTGTAGGTGGGCAGGCCGTCGGTCTTCAGCAGCACGTTCTCGTCCAGCTGGCTGTTCTCCACGGTGATCTCGCCGTAGACCTCGTCTTTGAACCCGGTCTGGCCGTAGGGCGGGATATTCTGCCGGATGATGTAAGGTTCGCCGTTGGCTATTCTTTTCTTGATCTCGTCCGGGGCGATTTCCCAGCAGGGGTCCTCGTATTTGAATATCTTCTTGCGGTCCTCGGCCTCTTTTCGGAGCTTGTCCAGACGCTCCTGGGAGCAGAAGCAGTAATAGGCTCCGCCCAGTTCCATAATTTTTGGGCCTGCTCCAGATAGATGGCCTTGCGCTGGCTTTGGACATAGGGACCGAAGGCGCCGCCAATATCAGGGCCTTCATCATAGTGCAGTCCGGCCATCTTCAGGGTGCGGTAGATGACCTCCACCGCGCCGTCGACATAGCGCTCCTGGTCGGTATCCTCTATCCGCAGGATGAACTGGCCTTTGCTCTGTTTGGCCAGCAAATAGGCATAAAGGGCGGTACGAAGGCCGCCGATATGCATGTAGCCGGTGGGGCTGGGGGCGAAACGGGTGCGGACGGTTGGCATTGTTGTGATATGGGATTTGATGTTTGGGATTTGTGATTCGATTATTGGGGTTTGCGGGATGGTCGTCATCCAATGTCATCCTGAGACCTGTCCTGAGCCGGGCTGCCTGCATTGCTGGCGAAGGAGATATGCCGTGCTTGACAAACCGAAGGATGCTCTTTCATCCCTCATTCAGCTAAGCGGTAAGAGGTCTCGGGATGACAGCGGATAAGTTAAATAATGATACCAAATATGCCGGGCAAAGTCAAAGGTAAATGCCACTAATTCAAAGGGTTTATTGATATTTTATTAGCTTGATTTTAGGAAATAAATGTGATATAATAAACGTTTGCGTTAAAGCCATATTTGTAACCCATTAAACTGCATTAGGTTATATATGAAGCCTCAAGCCAGGCCCAACATCCAGGGCATCAGCCCATACATCCCCGGCAAGCCCATCGAAGAAGTGCGCCGGGAGCTGGGCATCAGGGGGCAGATCATCAAGCTGGCCTCCAACGAGAACCCGCTGGGGCCTTCGCCCAAGGCGGTCAAAGCCCTGCGCAAATCGCTTAAGGAGATCAACCTCTATCCCGATGACGGATGCTTTGCCCTGAGCAAGAGGCTGGCCAGCCACCTGGGGGTCAGCGAGGACCAGCTGATCTTCGGCAACGGCTCGGTGGACGTGATAGAGTTCATCACCAAGACCTTCGTGGCCCCCGGCGACCATGTGGTCATAGCCGAGGGGGCCTTCATCATGTACAAGATAGCGGCCAAGATGGCCGACGCCAGGCCCTCGCTGATACCCCTGAAAAATTACGTCCACGACCTGGACGCCATGGCGGCGGCTGTCACCCCGCAGACCAAGGTGGTCTACATCGCCAACCCCAACAATCCCACCGGCACCATGCTTACCGAAGCCCAGGTCAAGGCCTTCATGAAGAAGGTCCCGGAGAACTGCGTGGTGGTTTTTGACGAGGCCTATTCCGAATACATCGACCGCCCGGATTTTCCCAACACCATCAAACTGCTCAAGGACTGGCCCAACGCCATAGTGCTTCACACCTTTTCCAAGATCTACGGCCTGGCCGGATTGCGGGTGGGCTACGGGGTGGGAAGCCCCGAGCTGATCGCCCAGATCCGCAAGGTGCGCCTGCCTTTCAACATCAGCCTGAGCGGGCAGGTGGCCTGCCTGGCGGCATTGGATGATTCCAAACATCTGGCCAAGAGTAAAAAGCTCAACTCCGAGGGCAGGGAATACCTTTACAAGCAATTACAGGCACTAGGGGTTTCCTATGTTCCGTCCGAAGGGAACTTCATCCTGATAGATCCCAAGACGGACTCCATGCCGGTCTTTACCGCCCTGCAGAAACTGGGGGTCATCGTCCGGCCGGTCAAGAACTACGGCTACCAGACCGAACTGCGGGTGACCATCGGCACCGCCCGGCAGAACAGGAAGCTGATCGGGGCGCTGAAGCAGGTACTGAAGGGCTGAAATAGAGCTTTACCAACCAACGGGCAACTAGGTCGAACTATAAGCAGTATTCAGTATCCGCTATTCAGTAATCTGTAACCGGTGAATATTGAATACTGAATACTGGATAGTGAATAGGCCAAACAGACTTTATAATCAGTAACAAGCAATTCAGTTGATGTCTCGCAAACCGGTGATAGCCATAGACGGCCCGGCGGCCTCCGGCAAAAGTACTACCGCCAGGATGGTTGCCCAAAAGCTGGGGTACCTGTACATCGACACCGGGGCCATGTACCGGGCGGCCGGTTTAAAGGCCCTGCGCCTGGGGATCTCATTCAGCGACCGGCAAGCCATCGCCAAAATGATGGAACAGACGGACATCAGCCAGAAACCTTCCCCCCAGGGACCGCTTACCTTCCTGGACGGGGTTGACGTCAGCGGGCTGATCCGCAGCCCGGAGGTCTCCCAGGCCGCCTCGGACATCTCGGCCATTACTTCAGTCCGCCAAAGACTGGTGGCTCTGCAGCAGCAGATGGGCCGGGAGGGCGGGGTGGTGATGGAGGGACGGGACATAACCACGGTGGTCTTTCCCACGGCCGAGGTCAAGGTCTTCATGAAAGCCTCAATCCAACAGCGGGCCTGCAGGCGCAAAGCGGAACTGGAGGCCAAGGGCATGACCATGGACCTGAAAGAACTGGAGAAGCAGATAGAGAACCGCGACCGGCAGGACAGCCAGAGGGCCGACAGCCCCCTGACCTGCACCCCGGATTCATTGGTAATAGACACTTCAACCCTGACCATAGACCAGCAGGTGGAGATGGTGATAGCCCGGGCGGAGAAGATCCAAAAGGAGCAGGCATGATCTGGGAAAGCCGGGCCTTTAAGTCGCGCGGTTTCCGCTTCAGCTGGTATTCGCTCAATATTCTGTTCTCCGCTTTCTTCCGCTGGCGGGTGGAGGGCAGGGAGAACATTCCCCGGCAGGGGCCCCTGATAATCGCCTCCAACCACATCGCCCTGATCGATCCTCCATACATAGGGGCCTGCGTGCCCAGGGAGATAGCCTTCATGGCCAAGAGGGAGCTGTTCGCTTCTCCCGCCTTCAGGGCATTGATCGCCAGCCATAACGCCTTTCCCATCAGGCGGGGCGGCTGGGATTCCCAGGTCTTCAGGCTGCTTAAGGAAAAACTTGATCAGGGCCTGGCGGTGCTGGTCTTCCCCGAAGGCACCCGCAGCCGGACCGATGAATTCCTGGAACCAAAACCGGGCATCGGACTTTTGGTCAGACAGCAACTGGTTCCGGTGGCCCCCTGTTTCATCCGGGGCACCAATTTTGGATGGCGGGAACTGTTCTCCGGAAAACACCAGCTGACGACCAAGTTCGGCCGGACGATAACCCCGGCCGAGATAGAAGCGTTCACTTCCGACAAGGAAGGGTACATCGGCTTGAGCCGCCTGATCATGCAGAGGATAGCCGAGCTGAAGGAAGATTCCCGATGAAGATAAAAGTGGCCCAAAGCGCCGGGTTCTGCTTCGGGGTGAAACGGGCGGTGAACATGGCCTTCGAGATAGCCAAGAAGTCTAAAAAGCCGGTATACACCCTGGGCCCCATCATTCACAATCCCCAGGTGGTGGCCCAGCTGGAGGCCTGCGGGGTCAAGGCGGTCGCCAGCCCCTCCGGCATCAAAAAGGGCACGGTCATCATCCGCTCCCACGGGGTGCACCCCAAGGTGATGGCCGGCCTCAGGAAAAAAGGGATCAGGATCGTGGACGCCACCTGCCCCTTTGTGACCAAGGCCCAGAAAGCCGCGGCCCTGCTAAAATCCGAAGGCCGCCAGGTGGTGATAGTGGGCGAGGCCGAGCATCCCGAGGTGGTGGCCTTAAAGGGATACGCCGGGTCCAACTCGGTGGTCTACAATCACAATGATTTCAAGGTCCAGAAGAAACTGGGGGTGCTGGCCCAGACCACGCTTTCGGCCGGTGATTTCACCAGCGCCCTGATATCCTTCGGGCGCCAGGCCGACGACATCCACATCATCAACACCATCTGCCAGGCCACCAAGGTGCGCCAGCAGGATACCATGCGGCTGGCCAAGGATTCCGACATGATGATAGTGGTGGGCGGGCGCAACTCGGCCAATACTTCGCGCCTGCTGGAACTCTGCCGGAAAGTGGGCCGCCCGGCCCATCACGTGGAGACCGAACGGGAGCTGAAGGCCAAATGGTTCCAAAACTGCTCCAAGGTCGGGGTCACGGCCGGGGCTTCCACTCCGGACAGCATGGTCAAGAAAGTGGTGGACCGGATCAAGGAACTTTGTTCATAACCTGATAAACTTTCCTTATAAGGAAACCATGAAAACAGGAAAATTATTCATGGGTTCCTGGGTTCCTGATAAAAGATCTCCGGTAGAGAGGAAAAAGTAATACAGGCAAAGGCTGGCATTAGTCGGCCTATTTTATACCGAAAGGAGTTTTAATAAAACTCATGGCAAAAACCAAGCAACCAAGCGAGGAGCTTCTGTCACAGGACCACCTGCTGGAGCAGGATGATCAGGAGGGCTCGGGCGAGTTCCGGAAACTGCTGGAGGAATTCACCAGCAACAGGAAATTCGAGGAGGGCGAGATCGTCACCGGCACCGTCCTGCGGATCTCCGGGGAATCGGTGATCGTGGACGTCGGGTTCAAATCCGAGGGCATCGTCCCGGTGGTGGAATTTTTGGACCGGACCGCCATCGAGATCGGAAAGAAAGTTGACCTGCTGCTGGAGCAGGTGGAGGACCAGGACGGGCAGATAGTGCTGTCCAAGATCAAGGCCGACTTCATCAAGGTCTGGGACAAGGTCCAGAAATCCCTGGACAGCGAGGTGGTGGTGGACGGCAAGGTGCTGCGCAAGGTCAAGGGCGGCCTGATCATCGACCTGATGGGCGTGGACGCCTTCCTGCCGGGTTCCCAGATCGGCCTCCGGCCGCTGGAGACCATCGACAGCCTGCTGGGGCAGAGCATTCCCCTGAAGATCATCAAGATCAACAAGAAGAAACGCAACATCGTGGTCTCGCGCCGGGTGGTGCTGGACGCCGACCGGGACAAGCAGCGGGCGGTGATCCTGGCCGAGATAGACAAGGGCCAGGTGCGCGAGGGCATCGCCAAGAACATCACCGATTTCGGGGTGTTCGTGGACCTGGGCGGCCTGGACGGCCTGCTCCATATCACCGACATGTCGTGGGGCCGGATCAGCCATCCTTCGGAACTGGTCCAGATCGGCCAAAAGGTCAAGGTCAAGATCCTGGAATACGACCGCGAGCGGTCCCGGGTCTCCCTGGGCTTAAAGCAGCTGACCACCCATCCCTGGGAGAGCATCGAGTCCAAATTCCCGGTGGGCACCAAGATCATGGGCAAGATCGTATCCATCACCGATTACGGCGCCTTCATCGAGCTGGAGAAGGGGGTGGAGGGGCTGATCCACATCTCCGAGATGTCCTGGACCCGCCAGGTGAAGCATCCTTCCAAGATAGTCTCCATCGGGGACTCGGTGGAAGCGATGGTGCTGAAGATAGACAAGGCCGAGCAGAAGATCTCGCTGGGCCTGCGCCAGCTGGGGCCGGATCCCTGGACCAGCATCGAGGCCAAATATCCCATCGGGGCCAAGGCGGTGGGCAAGGTCCGCAACATCACCAACTTCGGCATCTTCGTGGAGCTGGAGGACGGGATCGACGGCCTGATCCACATCTCGGACATCTCCTGGACCAAGCGCATCAAGCATCCCGGCGACGTGGTCAAGAAGGGCGATGACGTCAACGTGGTGGTCACCAACATCGACAAGGAGAACCACCGGATATCGCTGGGCATCAAGCAGATGGAGGAGGACCCCTGGAACACGGTCGGCCAGAGCTTTACCCTGGGCCAGACGGTGCACTGCAAGGTGAACCGCCCGCTGGAGCGGGGCCTGCTGGTGGACATGGACAAGGGTTTTGAGGGCTTCGTGCCGGTCTCGGAACTGGACAAGGTGGACGAGACCAAGCTGGAAGAGACCTTCAAGGGCGGCGAGGAGATGGACCTGAAGATCATCGAGATCGACGTCAACAACCGCCGGATAGCCCTTTCCCAGAAGGCCTTGATATCGGGCCAGGAGGCCGAGGATATCAAGCCGTATCTGAAGGAAGAGCCCAAGGAAGCGCCGGGGGCAGAACAGGTTCAGTAGCATTTTAAGAACTTGGATCAAGGCATGGGTCTTTGATCACAAAGCGGGCCGGATGAAAATCCGGCCCGCTGTTTTATTTGCTTGACAAGCAGGCTCAGACATAATATCATTTATGTTTAAATAGATTCCGTTTATAAAACATACGTTATTTAGTAATGAAGCGTCATGTAATTATTTACATAGCCCAGGCCTTCAGGCCTGGGATTGATAATGAACGAAAATAATCCCCTCTTAAGGCCGTTAACGGCCTTTTGCAATGTTCTTTATTCTTTTTCCCAGCCGTAAACGGCTGGGCTAATTATAATCACCGTTTCGTTTATGTTTATCCAATTTATAATCGGACTTAACTAAAAGCACAATAAAAATCATTACATCATGGAACAAGCAAATAAACAAGAGTTCAGATCCAAGGACCGGAGCGCAAAAAAAATATTCTCCGGCCTGGGATTAAGGTCATTGGTCGTCGTGCTGGGAATTCCGGTCCTGCTGGCCGCGGTCTATTACGGAGGCTGGTGGCTGGGGGCGGCGGTGCTGGCCCTGTCCCTGCTGGGGCTTTGGGAGTTTTACGGACTGTCCCGGGCCAAGGGAATTAAACCTCTCACTGCCTGGGGCTTGGCCGGCGGGGCTCTCTTATGGTATTGTTTTTTCAATCCATCTTCCATTGCCGCCGGAGCATTGACGCTTTGGCTGCTTCTGTTATTCAGCTGGATGGTGGTCAAGGGCGAGGTGGATGGCTCCCTGGTCCGGGCCGGAACCACTGTCTTTGGGGTGGTCTACGTTGCCGGACTATTGGGCCATCTGCTGCTGCTTCGCGGTCTGGATGACGTCCTTGGCTTTAAGCTGGCGGTGCTGACCATGGCCCTGATCTGGATAGGGGACACCGGGGCCTATTTCACCGGGATGGCCTTTGGCAAAAGGCCGCTGGCCCCAAAGATCAGCCCCAAGAAATCAATGGAAGGACTGGCTGGCGGCGCGCTGTTCACCCTGGCCGCGGCTTTTTTGATCGCCAGATACTGGATCTGGGAACTGTTCGCCTGGCAGGCCCTGGCGATCGGACTGGGGGTGGTCATCTTCGGCACCCTGGGGGATCTGTTCGAATCACTGCTCAAGCGCGATGCCGGGGTCAAGGATTCCGGCAGCCTGCTGCCGGGCCACGGCGGGGTGCTGGACCGTTTTGACAGCATGATGTTCGCTCTGCCGTTTGTTTACTGGTTCTGCCGGATATTTGTTCTGGGATGAGGACTTTGCCACCAAGACACAAAGACACCAAGGCAATAAATTGGTTATTTAGTATTTGGTATTGTTTAGTATTTCAGTAATTAGTAATTATGAGTTTGATAAAACATGCCCAATCTGATTTCCTGATAATCGGCTCCGGCATCGCCGGGCTGACCTTCGCCTTAAAAGTCGCCGATCACGGCCGGGTGGTGATCGTCACCAAGAAGGATGACACCGAGTCCAACACCAACTACGCCCAGGGCGGCATTGCCGCGGTGTTCGGGCCGGACGATAGTCCCTGCCAGCCATATCAAGGATACCATTGAGGCCGGGGCCGGGCTTTCCAACCCGGAAGCGGTCCAGGCCATGGTCTCCGAGGGACCGGCCCTGGTGGAAAAACTTTCCCGGCTGGGGGTGGCCTTCACCCAAGGACAGGCCGGCGGGCTGGACCTGGGGCGGGAGGGGGGACACTCCAAACGCCGGATCGTCCACGCCAAGGACTATACCGGACAGGAAGTGGAGCGGGCCCTGGTGCACCAGATCCGCAGCCATCCCCACATCACCATCCTGGAGCACCACCTGGCCATAGACCTGATCATGTCCCAGAGCGGCGGGGAAGATGCCTGCCGCGGGGCCTATGTGCTGGAGCCAAAGACCGGAAAGATCCTGGAGTATGCCGCGGGCGTCACCCTGCTGGCGGCCGGAGGCTGCGGGCAGGCCTTTCTGCACACCACCAACCCGGCCATCGCCACCGGGGACGGCATAGCCATGGCCTACCGGGCCGGGGCCGCCGTGGCCAACATGGAGTTCATGCAGTTCCATCCCACCACCCTGTATCAGGATTCGCTGGACGAGAACGAGAGATCTTTCCTGATCTCCGAAGCGGTGCGGGGCGAGGGCGCGGTATTGCGCGACCTGAAGGGCCGGGCCTTCATGCCGGAATATCACAAGCTGGCCGACCTGGCCCCCCGCGATGTGGTGGCCCGGGCCATAGACAGCGAGCTGAAGGCCTCCGGCGATTTTCACGTCAACCTGGACATTGCCCCGATCGGGCTGGAAAAGTTCCATGACCGGTTCCCCAACATCAGTCAGGGCTGCGCCCAGCGGGGCATTGATCTTTTAAAAAACCTGATCCCGGTGGTGCCGGCGGCCCATTATATGTGCGGCGGGGTAAAGACAGACCTGGACGGTCGCACCAGCATCCATGGTCTGTACGCCGCCGGGGAGACGGCCTGCACCGGCGTCCACGGGGCCAACCGGCTGGCCTCGAACTCCCTGCTGGAAGCGCTGGTGTTTGCCGACCGGGCGGCCTCGGCCGCCGTCAGGGAAAAACCGGAGGCGGCCGCCGTTCCGGCCTGGGATTATGTCGGTTCTGTTCCCAGCCGGGAGAAGGTGGTGATCCGGCAGAACCGGCTTTCCATCCGCTGGCTGTTGTGGAATTACGCCGGGATAGTGCGGAACGACAAAAGGCTATGGTGGGCCAAAAACCGCCTGCAGTCCATCATGGATGAGATCCACGATTATTACTGGAAGTACCAGGTCAGCCCCGACCTGGTGGAACTGAGGAACATAGCAGCCGTGGCCAAAATGATCATAGACTGCGCCATCCAGCGCAAGGAATCTAGGGGCCTGCATTACAACCAGGATCACCCGGAGCGGGATGATGTGAATTTTGGGAAGGACACAGTGATAACCGGAAGGGAGTAAGATCCCCGGTATCCATTGCCACGAGCTTTAGCTCGTGGTTGTAAAATAAAAAAATCTCTAGGGGTTTCAACCCCGGGTGAATAATCTCTTTCTTTTCCGATCTGGGCTAAAGCCAAGCGGGTTTCATTAGATTGCCTGCCACGACCTAAAGGTCGTGGCAATATCGAAGAATCATCAGATAAAAAATGACCAACAAACCCTCATATTTCTGGCCGGTGATGGCCCTGGGTGTGATAGGGATATCCTTCGGCTCCATCCTGATCAAACTGTCCACCGCCCAGCCGCTGGCCATAGCCTTTTACCGGTTATTGTTCTCCGGACTGCTGATGCTGCCGTTCTATTTCCGCCAAACTGGTCCTAAGAAAATTCCATTGAGCGACCTGGGCTGGATGGCACTGTCCGCCTTGTTCCTGAGCCTGCACTTTGTGACCTGGGTCTATTCCCTTAGCTTTACCTCGGTCACCAGTTCGGTGGTGCTGGTGACCATAAACCCCCTGTTCGTCAGCATCCTGGGATGGGTATTCATGAGGGAGAAGACCGGCCCCCGGATACTGGTCGCCATCGCCGTGGTGGTGACCGGCGGGGCCATCATCGGGGGAAGGGCGCTGGCCGCGGGTGGGATGGGCAACCTGGGCAACCTGCTGGCGCTGGCCGGGGCGCTGATGGCCTCGGGCTATCTTCTTACCGGGCGGCACCTGCGGAAGCGGCTGAGCCTGGTGACCTACACATTAAGAAAAATAATTTTAAAAAATATAAAAAGTAAATGTTATTGACGAGCTTTAGCCGTATTGTAAAATAAAAAAATTTAAGTTTAACGGGTAATAATCTCTTTCTTTTGATCTGGGCTAAAGTCAAGAGGGTTTCATTAGATTGCCTGCCACGACTAAAGGTGTGCAATATCGAAGAATCATCAGATAAAAAATGACACAACAAACCATCATATTTCTGGCCGGTGATGGCCCTGGGTGTGATAGGGATATCCTTCGGCTCAATCCTGATCAAGCTGTCCACCGCCCAGCCGCTGGCCATAGCCTTTTACCGCCTGCTATTCTCCGGACTGCTGATGCTGCCGTTCTATTTCCGCCAAACGGGTCCGAAGAAAATTCCATTGAGCGACCTGGGCTGGATCGCCCTGTCCGCCTTGTTCCTGAGCCTGCACTTTGTGACCTGGGTCTATTCCCTTAGCTTTACCTCGGTCACCAGTTCGGTGGTGCTGGTGACCATAAACCCACTGTTCGTCAGCATCCTGGGCTGGGTGTTCCTGAGGGAGAAGACCGGCCCCCGGATACTGGTCGCCATCGCCGTGGTGGTGGCCGGCGGGGCTATCATCGGGGGAAGGGCGCTGGCCGCGGGCGGGATGGGCAACCTGGGCAACCTGCTGGCGCTGGCCGGGGCGCTGATGGCCTCGGGCTATCTTCTGACCGGGCGGCACCTGCGGAAGCGGCTGAGCCTGGTGACCTACACCACCATCTGTTATTCCATGACGGCAGTAATACTATTGATCGTTTCCCTGGCCGCCAAAACGCCGCTGGGCGGTTTCCCAAAGGTGAATTATCTCTACTTTGCGCTGATGGCCATAGGCCCCCAGCTGCTGGGGCACAGCATTTTCAACTGGGGTTTGAAATACCTGCCCACCCCGCGGATCGCCATGCTGATAATAGCGGAGCCGGTGGGCGCGACCATTCTGGCTTTTCTGGTGCTTAAGCAGGTGCCGTCGGTATTTGAGATGATAGGAGCGGTGTTCATCATGGCGGGGGTGTATATCTCGGCGCAGGAAGGCAAAGCACCTGAAATCACATAAATACTAGGAATATTAAAAGCCCTGACGATCTCTCGTCAGGGCTTTTTGCTTGGGGTCCCTATTACTGTCACACTATATGCTTATAATCAGTAAAAGAAAACAATTACAACCTCTTGACAATACATCAAAAATGGTGTAATATTATGAACAAGAAATGGGTGGTTTTATACTATCAAACAGGTGACGGATATTGCGAGGTGGAAAAATTCATCGACTCTTTATCCGTCAGGAATCAGACCAAAGTCTTTAATTGGATCTCAGCCTTGGAAGACTACGGACCTTATTTGCCAAGGCCATTTGCCGATCTGGTGGAAGACGGGATACATGAACTGCGCCTCAAGTTGTCTGGCAACCAGTATCGGATACTATATTTCTTCTGCTATGGCGATTACATCATCCTGTCGCATGCGTTTCGCAAATTAATTGACAAGGTTCCCATGTCTGAAATACATAAGGCACAAAAGAACCGGTGCGACTATCTCCAACGGCACACTCTAATTTCATTGCAGGAGCAAGCTCATGAAAACTTTTAGAAATCATTTGAACCAGGCCCTAAAGGACAAAGAATTTGCCAGGATCTATGCCCAGGAAAGGGAACTGGTCGTCATTGCCCTCAAAGTGCATGAGGCCCGTGTACGCGAAGGTGTTTCCCAGGCCCAGCTGGCAAAGCGTGCCAATGTCACCCAGCAGCAGTTGTCCAAGGTCGAGAACGGCATAAACTGCAACATGACGACCTTTCTGCGGGTCTGCAATGCATTAAAATTAAGGTTCGAATTGGTTTAGCCAGTTACAGTAAAAAGCCCTGACGATTTCTCGTCAGGGCTTTTTACTTTGATATATTTTTTTTAGCACCGAACTCAACCCCTTTCATCCCCTTCTCTTACCCCAAGCCAGGCCATAAAGACGCCAAGAGAAGGGGACCGAGGGGATGAGTTCTTAAAACGAATCGTAATAAGCCAGTTTCACCGTTCTGCCGATCCTGCCGGCGTCGGTGTCTTGCTGTCCGTTTCTCAGGACATTCTTAAGGTCGGCCTCCAGCATCAGGCGGCTGCTGAACAGCCAGCGCAGGCCCACGTTCAAATAACCATAGCCCTCGCCGAACTGGTCGTCTTTGACATTGTCGTTAAAAGCCCCGTCATATTCGGCGATCATCCATAACTCGGGGTTCAGCGATTTCTCCACGCCGACATAAAAGTTAACGTCATTGTCCTCGCTGTGGCGCTCTTCCAGGCTGTAGCTGGCTCCGCCGTGAAAGGCCAAAGTGCCCAGGAATTTGTAGTTCTTACTGGCTGCGGCATAGAATCCGCGGGATTTGATGAAATAGCGGCTTCCGGCCCAGTAGCCGTAGCCCTGGTTGTCAAATCCCAGGGCAATGGCCGGCATGGCGTAGCTCTCGTCGAAGATGCGGTACTTGACTTGGAATCCCGGCTGGGGGTTCCAATTGATGTTGCCGTAGCCGATGACATTGTCCCCACCGTAAGAAAAACCCAGATTAAGGCGGTCAAAAAGCCCGAAGCTCAGGCCGAACAGCAGTCCGCCCACCGGCTGCATCCTCAAGTTCACAGAATACTGGGCCCGGTTCAAAGTTCCGGCGGTGGGCATGTCAATCATCTGCTCGAACTGCAGGGCCAGGCAGGGCAAAGCTGCCAGCAATAGCAGGGAAGATACAAGCAATATCCGCAATGTTTTCATATTCCCTCTTATAAATTGTGTGTATGCTTTAGGACTATACAACATATAGTGATTATATAACAAAAATAGCCGAAAAATCAAGCAAAATCGGCAGAAAAATGGAGAACCTTTGCCCACTAAAAAACACGAAAAGCCACTAAATTATTTAAATATTTTAGTGGCTTAGGTTTGTACGAAATTATAAAATCAGCGTTTATCCGCGTCCTATGAAAGGTTCCCCAGCTCACTCGCCTTGACCGTTGCGCTGGTAGTTGCCCCTCTTGCGGGGCGGGGCCGGGTTCCATTTGCCGCCCAGTTTAAAATGCGGGCCCTGCAAAAGTTCTGTCAGTCCGGTGAACAGCTGATGCTCCACTTTCACTTTTATGTTCTTGGGCTTGATCTTCACCGGCAGGCCGTTCTCCCCCTTAACCGAGAATACCACCGGGCAGTTCCCGGGGTGTCCATCCAACAATTTGGTCAGGGCCTGGTTGAATTTCTGGTCCAGCTGGTCCTCTTCCAGGGAGATCTCCAAAAACTCCACCAGCTTTCCGCTGGCCTGCTCCAGCGGGAACAGGTCGGCCACCACTAATTTGGGGTATTCGTTTTCCTTGGTGGAAACGCTGCCGGCCACCAGCACCAAAGTGTCCTCTTTTATGAACTCCCGCTTGCTTTCGAACAGGTCGGCAAAGACCACTATTTCGCAGAAGCCGGTCAGATCCTCCAGGCTGACGAAGCCCATGGGCTTTGAACCTTTAGGGGTGTATATCTTGAAACTGGAGATCAGCCCGCCCACTATCACCTGGTCGTTGTCGTCCAGCTCGGCCAGCTGGCTGATGGTGTGGGTGGCCAGGCTCTTCAACTCGGCGGTGTGCTTCTCCAAGGGATGCCCCGAAAGATAGAATCCCAGGGATTCCTTCTCGTAGACCAGAAAAGCCTTGCGGTCTATGGGATGGGGGGCTTTGGCCGGGGCCGCCTGGGTCTTGGCTGCGGCCGGAGGGACTGACGCTCCGGCGTCGAACATCAGGGTCTGGCCCTTCATCTGATCCTCCCGGGCCTGGGCCGCCCGGATCATCAGGTCGTCCAGCTTTTCCAGCAGGGCGGTGCGGTCGGGGTCCAGGCTGTCGAAACAGCCGGCCTTGATCAGGCTCTCCAAAGCCTTGCGGTTGACCAGCCGGGCGTCGGCCTGCTCCAATACCTGTTCTATGGAACCGAAATCGCCGTTGGCCTGGCGGGCCTTGATGACCGACTCCACCGCCGAGGAACCCACGTTCTTGACCACTCCCATACCCAGCCGGATGGACTTCTCCTCCGGGCCTGCGCCCGCCGAAGGGCTATGGCCCGCAGGCGGGGCATAGGCATAGAGGCTCTTATTGATGTCCGGGGGCAGGAGGGCCAGCTTGGACTCGCGGCAGTTGGCCATGAAGGCCATGGTCTTGGCGGTGTCGCCCATCACGCTGGTCAGCAGGGCGGCCATGTATTCCAAGGGATGGTGGGCCTTGAGATAGGCGGTCTGGTAGGCCAGCACCGCGTAGCCGGCGGCGTGGGACTTGTTGAAGCCGTAACCGGCGAACTTGGCCAATATATCGAATATCTTCTCGGCCTTTTCCTTTGACATCTTATTGACGGCGTGGCATCCCTTGATGAAGGCCGGGCGTTGTTTTTCCAGGTCCTCCTGTTTTTTCTTGCTGATGGCCTTGAGCATCAGGTAGGCCGCCCCCAGGCTGTAGCCGGCCAAGGCCTGCACCGCTTGCATCACCTGCTCTTGGTAGATCATTACCCCGTAGGTTTCTTTACAGATCGGCTCAAGCAAAGGGTGTTCGTACTCGATCTTTTCCTGGCCGTTCTTGCGCTTCAGGACATCCTCGATCAGGTCCATGGGTCCGGGCCGGAACAGGGAGATGATGGCGATCAGGTCCTCGATGGAGGCGGTCTTGAACCTGACGGTCAGGTCGCGCATCCCCGCCGACTCCAGCTGGAACAGGCCGATGGTGTCGCCCCGCCGCAGCAGTTCAAAGGTCAGGGCGTCGTCGTAGGGGATCTTTTCGATGTCGATCTTAACGTCCTTGGCGGCCAGCATCTCCAGGGTCTGCTCGATCACGGTCAGGTTGCGGAGGCCCAGAAAATCCATCTTCAGCAGGCCGCATTTCTCCAGCCAGCCCATGTCGAACTGGGTGGAGATGTCTCCGGTCTTGGGGCTCTTGAACAGGGGCAGGTAGTCGGTCAGCCGGCCGGGGGTGATCACCACTCCAGCGGCGTGGGTGGAGGCGTTGCGGATCCGGCCCTCCACCGCCTGGGCCACCTCGATCACCTCCACGAACCGGGGATCGGATTTTATCAGTTTCACCAGGTCGGGGGTGGTCTTCAGCGACTCGGCTATGGTCTTGCCGAAGGGGATCAGCTTGGCCAGCCGGTCGGCCTCGCTGTAGGCCAGCTTG
>CAWAAX010000009.1:0-228032 GCA_963780225.1 uncultured bacterium
CTATTTCCCAACATTTGGTGTATAGTTAAATTTCTGTGATTCTTTGTATTGTCGGGAGACTGAGACCTAACAGAACAGATGTCCTAACCGTCTTATGAGGGTAAAATGAAAACGCTAAGAAACATGCCCAAGGCTTTGAAGGCCGCCTTAAAGCTGGAGCATAAGGGCAGCGCCTTTTATCTTAAGATGTCCCAGAAGACAGGGAATATCCTGGCAAAAAAGCTCTACGACCAGCTGGCACTGCAGGAGGTGGAGCACATCGGGCGGATCAACGAAATCTACGCCGCCATCATCCAGGGCCAACCCTGGCCGGTACCACCGGGGAAAAAGACGGGCTTTTTGGAAGCCGAGATCAAAAAGCTTTTCCTTAAACTTAACCGGGACGGGGTAAAGCTGAAGCCGGACAATACCTCGGGGATGAAGGTGGCCATGGATATGGAATGGTACAGTTATAAGATGTACGAAAAACTTTGGAAGGAAGCGGTGGAAGGGCCGGAGAAGGAATTCTTCAAACATCTGATGATAGAAGAGAACAAGCATTACGAGGCGCTTTCCAATGTCTATGCCTATATGACCAACAACGGCGACTGGCTGGAGCGCTCGGAGAGCGAAACCTGGAACTGGATGAACTCATGAGCGATGGCGATACTATTGGCATACGATGGTGATACAATGGGAATGCGATCGTTGGACAACAGCAGGAACACTTGGCAGCTACCTCTTCGCCAGCACGGTTCTTATCCGGCCCCATAGCTCTTTCCAGTTTTCCGACAGCCAGGCCAGGCCCAGCATGGCCGCGGTCAGCAAAGCCACCCCCAGCAGCGACTGCCAGGGATCAAGCTCTAGTTTCAGGAAATACAGCGGCCGGCCGTAAACCAGGGTAATATGCACCCAGTATATCAACAGGGAGTGCCGCCCCAGCAGGCGCATCAACGAAAAACTCTGGGGCTTAAAGAAAAGGCAGAGCATAAAGCTGCCGGACAGGACCAGGAACTGGATCCCGATCCGGATGAAGGCGTATTCCGGGCTGTTGCGCCAGAAACTCCATCTGACTCCGTGAGGAACATGTTGGGCCCAGAGGTTGCCCCCGATGATCAAAACCCAGGCCAGGGCGGCCAGCCCCAGGTTCAGGAAGATGCTTTTGTTCCGTTCCTGTTTGTATTCTGCGGTCAGCAGGCCTGCGGCGGCTCCGCCGAAGGCAAAGGCCAGCCAGGGGAATACCGGGAAATATCCGTAATCAAAACGTCGGCCCAGATACTCGCCCAACAGCCAGGGCAGGGATTGGACCATCCTGGAGCCCTGAACTAACGGAGTGAAGACGGCCAGGGCAGAGATGCCTGCCAGAAGCAGAACAAATCTCCAGCGGTTTGCCCGAACCGCCCAGAACAGCAGGCCCAGCACCATCAAAGAAATCCCGATGATGTTGAGAATATCAACTTTGAATATTTTCTGCCACTGGTGCCACTCCGTCCATTGGATGAACTCCTGCAAACGGAATAAAATTGCCAGCCCCAGCACCTGGAGGCCGCGTTTGACCGAGAGCCAGAGTTTCCGGAGGGGATCAAACTTCTGCTTGTCCAGTTTGCCGTAACCCAGGACCATGGCCAGCCCGGCCAGGAACAAAAAGGCCGGGGCGGGAAATCCGCCCAGCAGCTGGGATTTTCCGAAAAAAGGCGAAAGACGGTACTGGGGCGCCAGCCAGGCATCTATGGCGTGGGTCTGGATCATCAACAACACGGCCAGTCCCCGGGCCCAATCGACGTGAATCAGCCTGAATTTGGCAGAATCGTTTTTACTCATAGGCCCAATTATACCCAAACCGCATCAAACTGTCAAAATATTTCCGACCAAAAAAATAGGAGCAACAGCCATGCAGGAACTGGCCGTAGAAAAAAGGAAGGTGCCGGTCACCATCCGCTGTATAGACTGCGAGGACATTAAAGGCGAGCTTTTCTTGAGTCTGTTCTCCAAGAACCACAGCGGTCCGGAGACGGCGCTGGAATTCATGAACAGTCCGGAGCGTTTCTTCGTGCTTCGGCTGGAAGCCGAACCCCCGGTCCGGATGATGAACAAGGACCGGATCGTGGAGATCGAGATCAGCGCCGAGGCCGAGCTGGACGGACAGGATCTTTCGGGAATGGGGGCCAAGGAGGAGCCGATGGAGGTTCATTTCAACAAACAACATTCCCTTAAAGGAAACGCCTTTGTGGAACTGCCACCCGCCAAATCGCGGCTGATAGACTTCCTGAACCAGGACGAAAAGTTTTTTTTACTCCGGACCGGAGAAACGGTGCACATCATTAACCGGTGGCAAATAAGCTTTGTAACCCCCAGGAGATGAAAATGGCCAGAATAGACACTTTCTTTAAAGCCATGTCAGACTATCAGGCGGCGGAATTCCAGCTGAACAGCGAGGCCGAGCCCCAGTTCGTGATAGGCGGATCGCTGCAATCGGTCTCCAAACAGAAATTCTCCCGGCAGGAGGTGATGAGCCTGCTGTCCGAGATCATGCCGGAAAACATCCGGGAACAGCTGATGAGCCAGCCCACCGTGGACTTCAGTTACAAGTCCTCCCTGGGGGCGGACTATCAGGGAAAAGTGACCATGCAGGGCCAGCATCTTTCGGCCATTTTTGTTCCGGCTTCGGCCGTGGTAACGGAATCCTTTAGTCCCCCGGCGCCCCCGGCGGTTCCCGCCGCTCCTCCCCCGGCTCCGGCCCAGGTGTTGCCGGCGTCTCAACAGGAATCCAAATATGCCAAGGTTTACCGGGAAGCCGAGATCGACAAACTGCTGAAACTGCTGGTGGAGCGCAAGGGCTCGGATCTGCACCTGTCCAGCGGGGAAAAGCCGATTTTCCGGATCGACGGGGACATCAAGAGGATGGATGAATTCCCGGTGACCACCCCGGCCGCAGCCGAGAGGATGCTGTACCAGATAATGGACAAGCGCTACCGTGATGATTTCGAGAACGACAACGACACCGACTTTGCCTACGAGATCCCCGCAGTGGCCCGTTTTAGGGTGAACATATTTCTGGACCGCAAGGGCATGGGCGGGGTGTTCCGGGTGATCCCCACCAAGGTGGTGACGGTTGAGGACCTGAACATTTCCATGGCCATCCAGAACCTGTGCAACCTCAACAAGGGGCTGGTGCTGGTGACCGGGCCCACCGGATCGGGAAAGTCCACCACCCTTTGCGCTTTGGTGGACCTGGTAAACCGCAGCCGGGCCGGGCACGTCATCACCCTGGAGGACCCAATAGAGTTCGTGCACGAGAACAAGAAATGCCTGATCAACCAGCGGGAGGTGGGTCCCCATACCGCTTCCTTTAAGAACGCCCTGCGGGCGGCCTTGCGCGAGGACCCCAACATAGTGCTGGTGGGCGAGATGCGCGACCTGGAGACCGTCTCCATCGCCATCGAGACCGCCGAAACCGGACACCTGGTCTTTGGCACCCTGCACACTTCCACCGCCGCCTCCACTGTGGACCGGGTGATAGAACAGTTCCCGGCCGACCGCCAGGAGCAGATCCGGATCATGCTGTCGGAATCGCTTAAAGGTGTGATCTCCCAAACCCTGTGCAAGAAGATCGGCGGCGGCCGGATAGCCGCCATGGAGATCCTTTTAGGAATCCCGGCGGTCTCCAACCTGATCCGGGAATCCAAGACCTACCAGCTGCCCTCCATCATCCAGACCAACCGCAAGATGGGAATGGTCAGCCTGAATGAGTCATTGATGGAGCTGGTGAATCTGAAGAAAGTGGAGGCCAGGGAGGCCTACATGAAGGCGCTGGACAAGCCGGATATCCTGAACCAGCTCAAACGCGACGGGCACAGTACAGCCTTCATCGATGATGTGAAATAAACACCCCATTTTTTGCTCAGCTTTTATAAGGAAACCAGGAATACAGGAATAATAAACCGTAGAAAATCTTGGTTAATTCAGACATACCAGGTTTCCGATTCAAGCCATTTCGGTTGTTCTCTGAGGTCGCATAAAACAATATCAAAGCCGCAGCCAAGACACCCCGGGTCTTCCGGGGCCTTGGCCTTTCGGCGTTTGCTTGAAATGATCTTTCCGGGATATGGTATAACCATAAGATACAAAAACATTCCATAAGGAGGCCGATGCCGCAAATCGTGGTCGAAAAAATGATCAAAACCTTTCAGGTGGCTGAACGGTCAACCGGTTTCATGGGAGCCGTGAAAGGATTGATCCACAGAAGATATCGGACAGTCAAGGCACTTGACGGAATTGATTTTTCCCTGGACGAAGGAGAATTGGTGGGATTCATCGGCCCCAATGGAGCGGGGAAAAGCACCACCGTTAAGGTCCTTTCAGGCATCATGGTGCCGGATTCCGGCCGGGTGGAGGTGATGGGGCGCATTCCCTGGAAAGAGAGGATCGAGTCAGTGCGACACATCGGCGTGGTGTTCGGCCAGCGGACCCAGCTTTGGTGGGACCTGCCGGTGATAGAGTCATACCAGCTGCTGAAGGACATCTACCGTATCCCCGATCGCCAATATAAACATCAGTTGGCCGGGTCGGTGGAACTGCTGGGCCTGAAAAGCCTGCTGGATGTACCGGTGCGGCAGCTTTCGCTGGGGCAGCGGATGAAATGCGACCTGGCGGCGGTATTGCTGCATTCTCCCAAAATACTGTACCTGGATGAACCGACCATCGGCCTGGATGCCGTCAGCAAGCTGGCCATCCGCGACATCATCGGACGGATCAACCGCGAACAGGGCGTGACGGTCGTCCTGACAACCCACGACATGGACGACATCGAAACCTTGTGCCGGCGGGTGATCGTCATCAACCAGGGCAAGATATTCATGGACGGCACCCTGCAACAGCTGCGGTCGCTGGTAACCACCGAAAGGCGGCTGATAGTGGACATGGAAGACGCCGGAGCGGTGGTGAGCGATCCCGATGCCGAGCTGATAAAACGCGAAGGCCACCGGGTGTGGCTGCGGTTCGATCCGGAGCGGGTTGCGATCACGGAACTGATCAACCGGATCGCCGGGGCGCACCAGATCCGCGATCTCTTTGTGGAAAACCCGCCGATCGAGGAGATCATCGCCAAATTATATGGCAGGGCGGCGCAATGAAACCATACTGGGCCGTCTTTAAAACCCGCTGTGCGGTGATGCTTCAGTACCGGACGGCGGCCGTCGCCGGCTTTTGCACCCAGCTTTTCTGGGGGCTGATCCTGGTAATGCTTTACCAGGCTTTGTACCAATCCTCATCGGGGCCCAAACCGATGACCCTGCCGCAGGTTATAAGTTACATCTGGCTGGGGCAGGCCATGTTGCTGGTGCTGCCGTGGTCAAACGACCGGGACGTGATGCAGATGATCCGGGACGGCGGGGTGGGGTACGAGTTGATAAGACCGGTCAGGCTGTACGGGATGTGGTACGCCAGGTTCCTGGCCACCAAGCTGGTGCCCATGACCATGCGCTCCATTCCCATATTCCTGATCGCCATCCCGTTCCTGGGGCTGCAGTCCCCGGCCTCGGCCCCCGCTGCCATGGCGTTTGCCATCGCTATGCTGTTCGGCATAATGCTCAGCACGTCGATCGTGGTCTGCATGAATATCCTGTTCTTCTGGACCGTTTCGGGCGAGGGGCTTTCCCAGCTGCTGATGGTCTTCACCTTTCTCTTTTCCGGCACCTACATTCCGCTGCCGCTGCTGCCGGACTGGTCCCAGCCCCTCATCAGTTTCCTGCCCTTCCGGGGACTGATGGACATTCCCTTCCGGCTTTACCTGGGGCAATTGCCGGTCAGCCAGTTGCCGCGCCTGATGCAGGGGCAGTGTCTGTGGATCATCTTTTTCGTCCTGGCCGGGCACCTGCTGCTCCGGCGGGGCTTGAAATTAGTTGTCATCCAGGGAGGATAAAATGACCAATGCAATAAAATTGTGGGGCCAGTATGCAAGGCAGGCCGTGCGGAGCCAGCTGCAATACCGGGCGTCGTTCATCATGCGGGTATTCGGGCAATTGGTGCTGCATGCGCTGGAAGCGGTGGTCATCTTGGCGCTGTTTGACCGGTTCGGCTCGATCCGGGGATGGCGCCTGCCGGAAGTATTGCTGTTTTACGGGATCGCCCATATTTCATTTGCCCTGGCCGAGGGAACGGCCCGGGGGTTTGATATGTTTCCCCGCCTGGTCAAATCAGGCGATTTCGACATCCTGCTGCTGCGTCCCCGCAGCACGGCGCTGCAGGTGGCGGTCAGTGATTTCCAACTGCTGCGGCTGGGCCGGCTGGCCCAGGGAACGGCAGTATTGGCCTGGGGACTGCTGACGGTCAATATAGGCTGGCACTGGCACCATCTGCTGATACTGCTGTCAGCATTGACCGGGGCCACCTGCATGTTCTACGCGCTGTTTGTTTTTCAGGCCACGGCATCATTCTGGACGGTGGAATCACTGGAGGTGATGAACATGTTCACCTATGGCGGGGTGCAGACCACCCAGTATCCGCTGGAGATCTACCAAAAATGGTTCCAGCGTTTCTTCGTCTTCATCATCCCCCTGGGATGCGTCACCTACCTGCCGGTGGTGGCGCTACTGGGCCGGGAGGATGCTATATTCCACAGTCCGGTATGGCTGCAAACCATAGCGCCGGTCATGGGAGTACTGTTCCTGTTGGCTTCGCTGTATCTCTGGGAATTCGGGGTGCGGCACTACCGGTCGACCGGCAGCTGAGGGATGCTGAGCCGCGCAAAAAACACCAAACACAACAACCTTCAATCCAAAAGATATTATCATGTTCTGGCAAACCATATCCCAATCAGTCAATCAAAGCGCTTCCTTCAAAAAGCTGTTTCAGCTGCTGCCTTCAGACCGCTCCAGCCTGGGCCTGACCGGGCCGGCCGAGACCGGCAAGGCGCTGATAGTCTGCAGTCTTTTAGAAAGGGCGGAGCATCCCCTTTTATGGCTGCTGCCCACCGAGGAGGAGGCCGAGCGCCAGCGGGACAACCTTACTGCCCTGCTGGGCGAGGGTCTGATAAAACACTGGGCGGCCTGGGACGTGATGCCGGGCGAGGAACGGGAGCCGGACCTGGAACTGCTGGGCAGCCGGATCGAATCGCTGGAGCATCTTTTCACCGGCTCCCGGGGGGTGGTGATCAGTTCCGCCCGGGCTTTGATGCAGAAAACAATGGCGGCCCACGATTTCAACAGCGGCCGGCTGGATCTGTCGCTGGGCCAGAAGCTGGACCGGGATGACCTGATCTCCAAACTTGTGGCCGGAGGCTACGAAAGACAGCCGGCGGTCTCGGGTTTCGGCGAGTACGCGGTGCGGGGCAGCATCATCGACGTGGCCACCCTGGGCAACAGCCAGCCCCTTAGGCTGGAGATATCGGACGAGACGCTGGCCTCGATGCGGACCTTCGGGCTTTCCGACCAGCTTTCCACCCATAAACTGGACAAGGCAAAGATACTGCCCTGCCGGGAGGACCTGAACCGGGCGGTGCTGCTGCTGGACCACTTCCCCAAAGACTCCCTGCTATTGTGGGACGAGCCCCAGGAAGTGGGAATGGAGTGGAGGCAGGAGGCCGAGGAGGTGCTTGATTTCGGGGCCGACGAAAGGTTCTCCGAGCCCAGGGAGCTCACCGCCCGGCTGGAGGAGCACAGCCGGATCATCATGACCTCGGGCGCGGGTTTTGGCAGTTTTGAGGGAGCCGAGCCGGCCAACCAGGTCAAAATATCCATCGGCCCGGTGGAGCCCTTCATGTCCAACCTGGAACTGCTGGAGCAAAAGCTTAACAAGCTGGAGGCCGAAAGCTTCGCCACCCACCTGCTATGCGACAATTCCGGACAGCAGGGGCGGCTGAAGGAGATATTAAGCCCGGAGGCTTTGGCCAAGGTCCAGGGGGTGGAGGTAGCCGGGCTGCATGCCGGGTTCATCTTCCCCGAGGGGAAGATCTGCGCCATCACCGAACGGGAGATCTTCGCCCGGGAGCGCCACCGCCGCTTCCGCCGCTTCTTCAAGGGCGGCAGCGCCATCCGCAGCCTGGACGCCCTGAAGTCCGGGGATTACATGGTGCACGTGGACTACGGCATCTGCCAGTACAAGGGACTGGTGGACCTGGAGCTGAACGGGCAGAAGACGGAATGCCTGCTGCTGTTCTTTAGGGACAACGACAAGCTCTACGTTCCCATCGAGCACATGAAGCGGGTGCAGCGCTATTCCTCCGAGGAAGGCTTTGTGCCGGTGCTCTCCAAGCTGGGATCAAAAGCCTGGGAGGAGACCAAGGCCCGGGTCAAAAAAGCGGCCAAGGACATGGCCGGGGAGCTGGTGGCCCTGTACGCCCTGCGGAAATCCCAGGCCGGCCACCGCTTCTCGGAGGACACCCAGTGGCAGAAGGAGCTGGAGGCCTCATTCATGTACCAGGAGACCCCGGACCAGCTGAGGGCCATTGCCGAGATCAAGACAGACATGGAATCCGACAAGCCCATGGACCGGCTGCTGTGCGGCGACGTGGGCTACGGCAAGACCGAGGTGGCCCTGCGGGCGGCCTTCAAGGCGGCCATGGACAACAAGCAGGTGGCAGTGCTGGTTCCCACCACCGTGCTCTGCGAACAGCATTACCAGACCTTCAAGGAACGGCTGGCCGACTACCCGGTCAAGGTGGAGATGCTGTCGCGCTTCCGCCGTCCGGCCGACATCAAAGAAGCGGTCAAGGCCATCGGGGCCGGGGGGGTGGACATCGCCATCGGCACCCACCGCCTGCTGCAGAAGGACGTCAAGTTCAAGAACCTGGGCCTGCTGGTGGTGGACGAGGAACAGCGGTTCGGGGTGGCCCACAAGGAGAAGATAAAGCAGTTCTGCCAGAACGTGGATGTGCTGACCATGACCGCTACCCCCATTCCCCGCACTTTGCACATGTCACTTCTCGGCGTGCGGGACATCTCCAACATCGAGACCCCGCCCAAGGACCGGCTGGCGGTGGTGACCGAGATGATGCCCTGGAACGAGGCCCGGATCAAGGAGGCGATCTTAAGGGAGCTGGACCGGGGCGGACAGGTGTTCTTCCTGCACAACCGGGTGCAGTCGATAGGGGCCATGACCGCCCTGCTGTCGCGCTTGCTGCCGGCGGCCGAGATCGCCTACGCCCACGGCCAGATGGACGAGCGGGAACTGGAGAGCGTGATGCTGGCCTTTACCGCCCGGCGCTACGACGTGCTGGTGGCCACCACCATCATCGAATCCGGGCTGGACATGCCCAACGTCAACACCATCATCATCAACCGGGCCGACCGCTTCGGGCTGGCCCAGCTTTACCAGCTGCGGGGCCGGGTGGGCCGCTCCAGCAAGCGGGCCTACGCCTACATGCTGGTGCCCAAGGGCGGCAAGATGACCGACATCGCTCGCAAGCGCTTGAGGATCATCGAGGAACTTTCCGAGCTGGGCTCCGGCTTCCAACTGGCTCTGCGGGATCTGGAGATCCGGGGGGCGGGGAACCTTTTGGGCCGGGAACAGAACGGGCACATGCTTTCGGTGGGCTTTGACATGTACTGCCAGCTGCTGGAGGAGGCGGTGCGGGAGCTGAAGGGCCTGCCGGCCATCTCCCAGATCAACGTCACCATAGAGATCGAGGGCCAGGCCATCATCCCCGCCGACTATGTGGAAGAACCCAATGAGAGGATCAACCTCTACCGCCGGCTAAACAAGGCCGCCGATCTGGCCGGGATAGAACGGATAGCCGGGGAGCTTAAGGACCGGTTCGGCGAACCACCCGGTCCGGCCCAAAGGCTGCTGATAGTGGCCAGGCTGAGATTGGCTGCGGCCAGCCTGGGGGCCGACCGTCTGGTGTGGAGGAACAACACCATTGAATGGTGGTGGCCCGAGGACCGGGACCCGGCCCGGGAACTGCTGGAAAAGGTGGTTTCAAAGGTGAACCTGCCGCTGGAGTTCGTTTCCGGAAAGAGGTTCATGGTGAAGATGGCGCTGGGGAAGGATTGCGACATGGGGGCTTTGGCCAAAGTGATGTTCAAGGGTTGACAAAAGACCTTTTAATGTATATATTTATCATATAGCCCGGCATGGGGAAATACTAAATCCCAAACCCTAAATCCTAAACAAACAACAAATAACGAAATACTAATTTCTAAATAGTTTCGGGGTCTTTGGATTTGGAAATTTGTTTAGTCCGCCTAAGGCGGATTAGGATTTAGATATTAGAAATTACAAGGTTCCAGTTATGCTTTGCCAATCCTGCCATAAAAAACAGGCCACATTAAGCTACACCGAGATCAAGGCCGGACAGGCCCGCCACAGGATGCTGTGCGAGGAATGCGCCCTGAGCCAGGGCCTGCTGAGCCCCATGGAGTCCGCCATCTCGGGCCTAAGCGACCTGCTTACCCAGCTGATGATGGAACTCACCGATTCCAGCCCGGCCCAGCCCGAGCTTAGCTGCAGCCGCTGCGGCCTCAGCTGGTCCCAGTTCCAGAAGACCGGCCGGCTGGGATGCCCCGGCTGTTACCGGGATTTTTCAGGGAAGCTGGAACCGCTGGTGCAGCGCATCCAGCACAGCGACCGGCATCTGGGCAAGACCGCTAAAAAGGCAGCGGTACAACTGCCGGTGGCCGGGGACCAGGCTGTCATTCTGAAACGCCAACTCATCTCAGCGGTGGAAAAAGAGCAGTTTGAACTGGCCGCCACACTGCGCGACCGGCTGAAGGTGCTGGAATCGGAGCAGGTGAAATAGGCAATTATTTTTACCACAAAAGGCACAGAAGACACAAAAACTTTACAAATAAATCATAAATTGGGAATAGTAATTGTGACAAGGTGTCATAATACTTTTTAATATTAACTTCGTGAAATCATGTTAATCCTGTCTACTCCAGTAAATAGGACAGTCAAATAATATGAACCCAGATGACGCAGGGATCATAGGCCTTTTGCAGCAACCGGCCGGATGGACAAACGCCTCCGGGAAGGAGGCGGAGACCATCCTGTCCAGCCGGGTCAGGCTGGCCCGCAACCTCCGGAACTACAATTTCCCGGGCCGCTGCCGCGAGGCCGAGCGGCGGGAGATCCTGGATCTCAGCAAAGAGCAGGCCCTTCAGGTCAATTACCTCAAGGGGGCGGCATTTTTTTCCCTGGACGGGATCACCAAGCTGGGCCGGAGAGCCCTGGAGGAGAGGCGGATGGCCAGCTCCGGCCCGGGGGAGCAGTTGCAGGCCGGGGTGTTGATCTCCCCGGAACAGAACGTCAGCCTGATGATCAACGAAGAGGACCACCTGAGACTACAGTCGATCTTCCCGGGGCTGGACCTGCTGGAGGCCTTCCGGGTAGCCGACCAGGTGGACGACCAGCTGCAGGAGCGGATGGAAGTGGCCTTTACCGCCGACCACGGATTCCTGACGGCCTGCCCCTCAAACCTGGGCACCGGCCTAAGGGCCTCGGTGCTGATGCATCTGCCGGCGCTGGCCTTGAGCGACCAGAGGGAGACCGTGATAGAACAGCTTTCCCAAAAAGGGATCGTGGCCCGGGGCGCCTATGGCGAGGGCAGCCGGGTCAAGGCCAACCTGTTCCAGTTCTCCAACCGGACCTCACTGGGCAAAAGCGAGCTGGAGATAGTGGAAGAGGTGGAGCAGGCGGCCAGATCATTGCAGGGCGAAGAGAACAAGCAGCGGGATGACCTGTGGAGCAGGTCCCGTTCCGAGCTGGAAGACAGGGTCTTTAGGGCCCGGGCGGTGCTAAGCCAGGCCAGGCTGCTTTCACTTGATGAGTTTTTAAGCTTATGGTCGGCGGTCCGGCTGGGTTTAAGCCTGGGATTGTTTGATTCTCCGAAGCTTCCGGAGCTCAACCGGATGCTGATAGCCATGCAGCCGGCCCACCTGCAGTTCGCCTGTGACCGGACACTGGATGCCACCCAGGAGGATATCGAACGGGCCGACCGGGTCCGGGCGATGTTTGTGTGAGACCGAAACGTTGGGGATACAATAGGGATACGATGGTGATACGATAGGCATACGATTGACCAAACAATTGACCAATCAATGGGCAAGACGATGGGCCGTTAATGGACCGATCATTTGGCCAGACAATTGATCAGACAAGGCGCCAATAATTGTATCACCATGGTATCGCAACCGTAAATCCATTATAAGTCGCTGTACTATCCTATTACTTTAACCATCGGGGTTAACCGTATTGCCACGACCTTCAGGTCGTGGCAGGCAATCTAATGAAACTCGATGGGCTTTAGCCCCAGAGAGTAAATGAAGGTGATTACTGTGTCTATATCGGTATCTATATTCGTCATCTGGGGTTGAAACCCCCAAGAGATTTTTCTTATCCTTCATCTTCATCCACGAGCTAAAGCTCGTGGCAATGGAAATGGAAGAATTAGCCTAAAACATAGATGCCATTTTAGCACGGTCTGAATAGTGATACGATAGGCATACGATTGGCCAGACAATTGACCAGACAAGGGGCCACAATTGTATCACCATAGTATCGCAACCGTATACCAATTGTAAACGGCTTTAATCCATTAATACTTGGATGTTATGAAAGAAAACCGATTTACCGAGAGGGCCAAGAAGATCCTGTTCATGGCCCGGGAGGAGGCTCGGCGGCTGCAGCACGATTACGTTGGCACCGAGCACATCCTGCTGGCCATAATCCGGGAGGGCCAGGGCGTGGCGGCCACGGTGCTGACCAACCTGGGGCTGAACCTGGACCAGGTCAAGCGCCGGGTGGAGGAGATGGCGCCGCTGGCCGGGGGAACAATGGCTCTGGGCGACATGCCTTTCAACCAGGCGGCCAAGAACGCCATGGAATACGGGGTGGATGAGGCTCGCTCCCTGCAGCACAGCTATGTGGGGACCGAGCATCTGCTGCTGGGCCTTTTGGACGAGCCCGACGGCGTGGCCAGCCGGGTATTGCTTTCCTTTGGCGCCGACGCCGAACGGGTGCGGTCAGAGATGCTGCGTCTGCTGGCGGTGGAGCCGGGCGGTCTGCCCAAACCTGTGACCGATTCCCAGAGCAAGACCCCGGCCCTGGATTATTTCTGCCGCGATCTTTCCCAGCTGGCCCGGGAGGGCAAGTTGGATCCGGTGATCGGCCGGGCCCGGGAGATAGAGCGGGTGATCCAGATCCTTTCCCGGCGCAAGAAGAACAATCCGGTGCTGATCGGCGAGGCCGGGGTGGGCAAGACCGCCATAGTGGAGGGCCTGGCCCAGCAGATAATAGCCGGGCAGGTGCCGGAGCAGATCTCGGGCAAGCGGGTGCTGGCCCTGGACCTGGCGGCGGTGGTAGCCGGCACCAAGTACCGGGGGCAGTTCGAGGAGCGCCTGAAGGCGGTGATGAACGAACTGAAGGCCGCCAGCGACTCCATCCTCTTTTTGGACGAGCTTCACACCATAGTAGGCGCCGGCGGGGCCGAGGGAGCCCTGGACGCCAGCAACATGCTGAAACCGGCCCTGGCCCGGGGCGAGATCCAGTGCGTGGGGGCCACCACCATGGACGAGTACCGCAAACACATAGAGAAGGACGCGGCCCTGGAGCGGAGGTTCCAGAGCATAGTGGTGGAGCCGCCGGGGGTGGAGGAGACCATCAGGATACTGAAGGGCCTGCAGTCCAAGTACGAGGAGCACCACAAGATAAAATATTCCGGGGAGGCCATCGAGTCGGCGGTCCGGCTCTCCGACCGCTACATCAGCGACCGTTTTTTGCCGGACAAGGCCATAGACGTGATCGACGAGGCGGGATCCCGGGCCCGGCTGGGCGCCAGCGAGCCTCCGCTGGAGATCAAGGCCCTGGACGGCGAGCTGGAGCAGATCGTCCAATCCAAGGTGACAGCGGTGAAAAAACAGGATTACGAGGGGGCGGCCCGCTGGAGAGACGCCGAGCGCAACAAGAAGCAGGAGATCGAACGGCTGAAGGCCGCCTGGAAGAAGAGCCGGGAGCAGGTACGGGTGGTGATCGGCGAGGAGGACATTGCTTATGTGGTGGCCCGCTGGACCGGCATCCCCATCGTCAAGTTGGAGGAGAAGGAATCGGCCCGGCTGTTGAAGATGGAGCAGGAGCTGAGCAAACGGGTGGTGGGCCAGGACCAGGCCATATCGGCCATCTCCCGGGCGGTGCGCCGCACCCGGGCCGGGATCAAGGATCCCAAACGGCCCATGGGCTCGTTCATCTTCCTAGGGCCCACCGGTGTGGGCAAGACCGAACTGGCCCGGACCCTGGCCGCCTTTCTGTTCGAAGATGAGAACGCCCTGATCCGGGTGGACATGTCGGAATACATGGAAAAACACGCGGTTTCCCGGATGATGGGCGCCCCGCCGGGCTATGTGGGTTACGAGGAGGGCGGCCAGCTGACCGAGAAAGTGCGGCGCCGTCCCTATTCCGTTGTTCTTTTGGATGAGATCGAGAAGGCTCATCCCGACGTATTCAACGTTCTGCTACAGGTGCTGGAGGACGGCCTGTTGACCGACTCCTACGGCCGCAAGGTCAGTTTCAAAAACACGGTGGTGATCATGACCTCCAACCTGGGGGCCAGGGAGATCAAGAAGGGGGTCAGCCTGGGGTTCCAGTCATCGGACGATCAGCAGTCCTTTGACCTGATGAAGGACAAGGTGCTGGGCGAACTCAAGAAGACCTTCAATCCCGAATTCCTGAACCGGGTGGACGAAACGGTGGTGTTCCATTCTCTGGGCAAGCCGGAGATGGAGCAGATCGTGGAGATCCTGACCGGGCAGTTGTCCGGCCGGTTGGCCGAAAAAGACATCAAGATCAAACTGAGCCCAGAAGCCAAGCAGCTTCTGGCGGACAAGGGATTCGATCCCTCCTACGGGGCCCGTCCGGTCAAACGGACCATCCAGAGATTAGTAGAAGACCCGCTTTCGGAGGAGATCCTGAAGGGCGCGGTCAAGCCGGGGGATACGGTGGAGGTGGAGGCCAAGGACGGGATCATCCAATTCAAGACGGCCAGGAGCAGGGCGGTCAGCGGGAAGAAAAAGGCGTGATAACCGCCGTAAACGTTACGTTCAATATATTTTATTTACAGCAAGTACTGGCTTGACTTTGATTTATACTTTGTGATACTCTTTATATGTGAAGAGAAAAAAAGTATCATATTTTATGGCTTGTTTGCATAGCTTACCATAACATAAGAGCCTTTGTCCGCAGTTTTAAATTACGGACAGGGGCTTTTTGCGTTAATAATCTGGTATTCTGAACAAAAATAGAGGTAACACAAAATGAAAAGGGCCTATTATTTATTGATAGCTTTGGTCGTAGCCATCGGTTGTTCAAAAAAACAGCCGGTGCAGCTCCCTTTGGATAAAACCGTCATTAAAGGCGTAGTTGCTGATAGCTTAACCGGCCAACCGGTGGCTGGCGCAACTGTAAGCCTGAATGTAAGCGGTTACATAACCGTTACCGATAGCTTTGGCAATTATATTTTTGTTGGTATGGGCGGCGGTAGTTTTACTGTAAGTGCTGAGAAAATTGACTGGAGGCCGAATAGCGCGGCAGTTGAAATTGCCGCCAATGACAGCATTGAACTGAATGTAAAACTACACCCCCGGCAATGGGAAGTGGTGCAAATACCCATAGCGTCACCCTGGAATAACGGCTACTTGGATGATCTGTGTTTTATAAATGAGAACGAAGGCTGGGCGGTGGGCAGTGATTATATTTTGGGTTATCCGGGCTATATCCTTCACACTATAGATGGTGGTTATACCTGGACAATGCAGTATGGCGGTGGGGGGCAATATTTTCACAATGTAGAATTTGTTGATAATTTATATGGCTGGGCTGCTGCCGGGATTTATATGATTAAAAAGACAACCGATGGCGGGGCAACTTGGACGGATACGCCATGTCCGATAACAAGCTTTTGGGCTATGGATTTTATTGATAGAAATACTGGGTGGATAGCAGAATGGGTAAATGGTGGTAGTATTTATCATACCACCGATGGCGGTATCACATGGGTCAAGCAGGTTGAATTACTTGACAGTACTATAGTCTCAATGGAATTTATAGATGCCAACCAGGGCTGGGCAAAAAGCAGGACGAAAGTATATGCTACTGCAAATGGTGGTGCAAACTGGTATATACAACAAACAACGGAGCCAACTGGCGCAACACCATACGATAAAATAGAAGTGTTAGAGTCAGGCAATATATGGATAGAAGGCTACCATAGCTCTAATGGCGGCGCAAGTTGGGAATATCAACCGAGTGATACCTTTGGGGCAATAACTGCGGTTTCTTTCTGTAATGAAACCTATGGATGGATGGCGGGTGAAACGGTCACCCCGGCGTATTCAACTTTTATGATACATACTGTTGATGGCGGCAATACTTGGAATAAAATAGCAGCGCCAACTAATGTGGAATACATTTTCGGCATTCAATTCCTTAATCCTTCTTTTGGCCGGGCAATTGCGCATCTATCATTAAGTGCAAATAGTAATGTCTTGTTAATCTATAAATAGAAAGGTGGGATGGCAAGGATGAATCAGGCCAACAAGCCACGGCGCAATAAAAAACCAACAAAAAGCCGGAACATTTTGTTCCGGCCTTTATTTTTAGAACCCAGCATGATTTTTTGATCCCAGGTTTAAACCATTGTTCTATTTTACGAGTCTAATCTTTTTTATGAACAAAAAAGGCTTTGGACCACCGAGGCCTTTTCTTTATTTATTCATGATCCTGAAATCCAGTCGCGGCAGATATTAACGGAACATTTTGTCCCGGCTTTGCGTATTATGTCTGAAGCCCGTTTTGTTCTCTCAATGGGCCTTTTTTCGCATTGACTATTAATGGGGCGGATGTTATAATTAGTTACCACTGAATAAGATACTTTACCCACGAAAAACACTAAAACCAATACTTATTCAAAAATATTTTTTAGTGTAATTTCGTGCCTTTAGTGCGTGCGCGCTGAAGCCCTGCCGTACAATGAGCCTGGTCGAAGTGTGGCGAGGCGCAAGCGTGGGCATTTTGCCTCATCAGCGGCACCACGCAAGGCGGTGGATAGAAAACTAAATAATATTCTGCCTTTAATCCGGCCGGGACCAATTCCCGTCCGGGAAACAATCTTATCAGGATGATCTATGAACCAAAAATACTTCCGGGCCGCCTTCTTTGTTCTGTTATTATCAACAGTAACTTTTTCCCTTTCCCTGGCCTTGACCGTAACCGGTCTCAAAGTTGAGGGCAATGAAAATGTCGACCAGGCCTCCATTATCAATGCTTCCCAGCTGGCGGTGGGCGACAGCGTAGACACCGAAGAACTCTCTTCGGCCCTGCGCAAGGTTTACGCCCTGGGATATTTCAAAGACGTCCAGCTCCGCACCGACAGCACCGGGATGGGCAGCGACCTGGTCTTTGTAGTGGCGGAAAAGCCGCTGGTGGAACGGGTGGAATTTTTGGGCAACGAAAAGATCAGCACCCAGGACCTGGAGGACACCCTGACGGTCCGGCCCGGTTCCATGCTGGACAAAAAGATCATCAGTCAGAATGCCGCCCTGATCCGCAATATGTACCTGGAGAAAGGTTACACCGATGCGGTGGTGCGGGATACCCTGATAGAATCCGGCAGCAAATACTCCCTGCGCTACCTGATAGACGAGGGCCGCAAGGTGCGGGTCAAAAAGATCGTATTCACCGGCAATCCCAGCCTTAAGAGCAAGGGCATCATCAACGCCATGACCACCAAGCAGCGCGGCTTTACCCTGTTGTGGAAGGCCGTTCCCTGGTACCGCAAGGGGGCCTACAGCCAGGACACTTTGGCCGATGACCTGGCCCGGGTGGAACGCTACTGCCAGAACTACGGGTTCATCGAGGCCAAGGCCGTGCTGGACAGCGTCAGCTACAACGACCAGCGGGACCGGGTGACCGCCTTCATCAACCTGACCGAGGGAACCAAGTACCGGGTGGGGCAACTGACCTTTGACGGCAACGAAAAAATAACCACCCCCAAGCTGAACAAAGCCCTGTTCCTTAAGACTGGCCAGGTCTTCAGCGCCGACCAGGCCGACAAGACGTTGGAGAACCTTTATACCATTTACACCGAAGAAGGATTCATCTACTGCCGGGTGATTCCCGAGCCCAACCTGCACGACTCGGTGGCCGATATGAAGTACAGCATCCTGGAGAACAACCCGGCCCGCATCCGCCAGGTGATCATCGCCGGCAACACCAAGACCAGGGACAAGGTGATCCGCCGCCAGCTGAAGGTTCTGCCCGGAGACCTGTTCCGCCGTTCCTTAGTGATCCGCAGCCAGCGGGAAGTATTTGCCCTGGGATTTTTCGAGGATGTGCAGATCGGCTCCCAGCCGGCCGATACCAGCGGAGACATCGACCTGATATTCACCGTCAAGGAAAAACAGGTGGGACAGTTCCAGGTGGGCACCACCTACGGGGCCACCGACGGGCTGGCCGGCTTCGTCCAGATCGGGATGCCCAACCTGTTCGGCCGCGGTCAGGAGATAAATTTCAAGACAGAATTCAGCTCCAAAAAATTCAACCTGGACCTGGGCTTTACCGAACCCTGGTTATTCGACACCCCGACTTCGGCCGGGGTCGACATTTACCGCACCACCTATTCCTACACCACTTACGACGAGGAGAGGATCGGCGGCGGGCTGAGGCTGGGGAGGCCCATACCCTGGCTGGATTACACCCGGGGGTACTGGCAGTATAACCTGGAACGGCTGGATATTTACAACCCGTCCAGCAGCATTGCGGCCACGGTAAACAGCCAATCCTGGCCCCGGATATCCTCCAGCACCGGCATCAGCCTGGTAAGGGACAGCCGGGACCGGCCGTTCAACGCCACCAACGGAAGCCGGACCATGCTCAGCTCCGAATTCTGCGGCGGGATACTGCAGGGCCGGGTGGACTACCAGAAATATATCGGCGAGTACCGCTATTACCATCCCCTGTTCTGGAAGCTGGCGGTGATGGCCCGGGCCCGGGCCGGAATGGTGGACGGTTACTCCAATCCCAATACCGTACCCATCAGCGAGAAGTTTTTTGTGGGCGGGGCCGGCGAGGACGGCATCCGGGGCTACCCCGACCGCTCCGTCAGCACTTCTTACGGGGGACGGGCCATGGCGGTATCCAATCTGGAATTGCGTTACGGCATTAACTCCAGCGTCTACACCATGCTGTTCCTGGATGCCGGAAATTCCTGGCTCAGCGCCAAAGATGCCCGGATTCAGGCTTACAAGGGCTTGGGAGCCGGGGTCAGGATGGAGATCCCCATGATCGGCATCCTGGGTTTCGACTGGGCCTATGGGTTTGACCGCAAACTGCTGGGACTTCAGGACCACTGGGAATTCCATTTCCAGATCGGGACCACCTTCTGACCGCTTAAGAAAACCGCGGGATTAATTTTATAAGGAAACCAGGAATATAGGAATATACTAAGCTTTCAGGGTTGTAGAATTCATGGTTTCATGGCTTCCTAATAAAAAAATACTTATTATCCGACTCAGTAAATAGTAAGGAGCGATGATGAACAGGATCAGGACCCTTTTGGCCGGGGCGGCCGTGTTTGCAATAGCCGCCTCGTTTTGCCAGGCCCAGAAGACGGGTTACGTTGATTCCAAGAAGATATTTGAAAAATACAAGGGGGCCGGCGATATCAAACTGCAGGTCAACCGGGCTTTGGATGCCTGGAATAAGGAGATTGAATCCAAGCGGGCGGAGATCGACTCTTTGCAGCGTGACCTGGAGGCCCAGAACCTGGTGATCAGCAGCGAGCGCCGCAAGCTTAAACAGGATGAGATCAAGACCAAAAACAAGGAGGTGGAAGCCCTGATCCACCAGGTCTACGACCCCTCCGGCAAGCTGGACGCCAAGAACAAGGAGCTTTCCAAGCCGATGGTGGAGAAGATCGGGGCCATTATCAAAAAGGTAGCCTTGGACAATAACATCCTGCTGGTGCTGGACTCATCCTCCGGCATGGTGGTCTATGCCGACAAGGATCTGGACCTGACCGACCAGGTGCTGGAGGAGCTGGCCAAATCTGAAGGGATCGTAGCCCAGTACCAGGCCACCCTGGCCCTGTTCCCGGTCTGGGATGCCGATCCCGAGGCGGTGCGCAAAAAATTAGGCAAACTGGCCTTCGGGTATCTTTTCAGTTCCTTAAGCCGTTCCGAAACATTCAAACCCCTGGTCCAAAATCTGGTCCGGGACCTGGTCAAGGACAAAGGCCTGGAGAACAAGGAGGTCACTGACGCCAAGGGGCTGGAGCTGGCCAAGATCCTGACCGCCCAGTTCGCCATTAACGGAGGAATATATTATAATGCGGCCACCGGGCAGATTACTTTGAAACTCAGGCTGTTCAACGTGGACACCGGCATGATGCTGGCCGAGGAGAGCGAAGTGGCGGCCAGCCAGACCGAACTTTCCGGGGCCTGCGAGAACCTGGTGGCCAGGCTGGCCCAGAAAGCCGGCGGAAAATGAGAAGCATCAAGGCCAGCGAGATCGCCGCCCTGTGCCAGGGACGCCTGGCGGGCCCCGACCTGGAGCTGAAAGGGCTGTCCGGCTTAAAGGAGGCCCAGCCCGGGTTCTTGAGTTTTTTATCCAATCCCAAATATGCCGCCGCGCTACCCGAGACCAAGGCTTCCTGCATCATCGTACCCCCGGGCACAGAAGTGAGTGGCAAGACCGTCATTGAATGCCGGGATCCCTATCTGGGCTTCGCCAAGGCCGCCCAGCTTTTCTACCGGGAATCAAATCCCAGGCCCAAGCCCGGCATCCATCCGGCCGCAGTGGTCTCTGACAGCGCCAGGATAGATCCTTCCGCCACGGTCGGGCCTTATATAGTGATCGAGGCCGGGGCTGAAATCGGTCCCAATACCGTATTGATGGGGCCGGGTTTCATCGGCGCCCGGGCCAAGCTGGGCAGCGACTGCCTGATATACCCCAACGTCTCGATCCGGGAAGAGTGCCTTTTGGGCAATGGGGTCATCATCCACTGCGGAGCGGTGGTGGGCTCCGACGGGTTCGGATACGCCCGGGAGGGCGCCAGATACGTCAAGATCCCTCAGACCGGGATAGTCATTTTGGAAGATGACGTCGAGATCGGGGCCAACTCCACCATCGACCGGGGGGCGTTAGGGCCCACCCGCATCAAGCGGGGAACCAAGCTGGACAACCTGGTGCATATCGCCCACAACGTGGAAATAGGCGAGGACGGGGCCATCGCGGCCCTGAGCGGCATCGCCGGCTCCACCATCATCGGCGACCGGCTGATCATGGGCGGCAAGGTGGGGGTGATCGGGCACCTGGAGATC
Source organism: uncultured bacterium (assembly GCA_963780225.1). Taxonomy (GTDB): domain Bacteria; phylum Edwardsbacteria; class AC1; order AC1; family EtOH8; genus UBA5202. Next base: position 21,285 of record CAWAAX010000009.1, read on the forward strand.
GGGGACGACGTGATCTGTCTGGCCTATTCCGGGGTGACCAAGTCCACTCCCTCCAAAACCATGCTTTACGGCAACCCGGGCCGGCCCCACATGAGGGGCAAGCGGATCGACGCCGCGGTGGACATGCTGCCGGAGAAGATGAAGGTGATAAGCGACCTGGAGAAAAGGGTGGCCGAGCTGGAGGAGAAGCTAAAAGGATAATTCGGGACGCGGACTTCGACAGGACTTCGGCGTGAGCTCAGTCGAACGCTCAGTCGAACGATTTACGCAGATTTTACGGACTCAATATTTCCAGCCATGGCAGAAGACCATAAAACGATTAAGCCCCTTGCATAACAAGCAGGGGGCTTCTTTATCAGGACCTTGACAAAGCGGATGATTGCGAGTATAATTAGCATATGCCAATAATATATATGGAGCCGAAATGCCCAGACCTTGCAAATGCCGGAGAGTGAGATGCCGGCCCGAAGCTTTGTACTTCAAGCCCCGGGCCGTCCCCCTTTCGATGCTGGAAGAAGTTGTTTTGACGATAGACGAGTTGGAGTCAATGCGCCTGGCCGACCTGGAGGGCCTCTATCAGGAGGAAGCGGCCGGGAAGATGATGATCTCACGGCAGACCTTCGGCAACATCATAGCCAGGGCCCACAAAAAAGTGGCCGACGCCCTGGTCAATTCAAAGGCCCTGAAGATCGAGAGCGGGGCCGTCAAGACTGTAAAATCAATTAAAAAGGGGGAATAAACATGAAACTCTGCATTCCAACCATGGCCGACCAGGGGCTTAAATCAACGGTCAGCCCGCATTTCGGGGGCGCGCCGTATTTCATCATCGTTGATACTGACAACAATGCGGTGGAAGCGGTCCAGAACCAGAACGAACATCACGCCCACGGGATGTGCCATCCCCTGAAATCCCTGAACGGAAAGCTGATAGACGCGGTGATCTGCTCGGGCATCGGGGCTGGGGCGCTGAACAAGCTCAACCAGGCCGGGATCAAGGTCTACAAGATCAACGGGGAGACGGTGGAGGAGCTGGTGAATAACTTTAAGAGCAACAAGCTGGAAGAGATGAAGCTGGACCAGGTCTGCCAAAGCCACGACTGCCACTAGGGAAAAATAAAATAGCCCAGGCCTTCCGACTACGTTTTATAACTACGTCGGATTAATAAGGCCTGGGCTATTTTATTTTCATCCGATCACTCCGGGCTGTCCAGCGAGCCCTTGTCCAGTTGTTCAAAATTGTAATCCTTGCCCTGCAGGTTCAGGTCCTGCATCTTATGAATGTTGCACATCTGGGTAGGGACATTGGCGGTAACATAGACCTCGGGACGAACCTTGGGACAGGCCGGGGTGGCCAGCAGACCGGTCTCGGTGCAGACTGTGGCGTTGCTTATGCCCGGCGGCACCGGAAAATCGGCCCCCGATGAATTGGCAGTGGCCAGCTTCATGAACTCGGTCCAGATGGGCAGGGCTATTCCGGCCCCGGTGGCCCCCTCGTAGACCATCTTCTTCTGGTCGAAGCCTACCCAGACCCCGCAGACCAGGTCCGGGGTGTAGCCTATGAACCAGGTGTCGGTGTAATCGTTGGTGGTGCCGGTCTTGCCGCCGGCCGGCTTGGTGAAGCCGGAAAGCCTGGCGGAGTAGGCGGTGCCGCCGTCCAGCACGGTCTTCATCATGTTGGCCATGATGTAGGCGGTCTGGGGAGAAAGCACTTCCTCGGCGTAGGGCTTGTTTTCCTCGATGGTGGCTCCGGAGCGGTCGGTGATCTTCAATATCAGCAGCGGCTCCACCCGCACTCCGCGGTTGGCGAAGACTCCGTAAGCGCTGACCATGTCGTACAGGGTGACGTCGGCCGAGCCCAGGGCTAAAGACAGCACCGCCGGCAGGGAGGTCTTGATGCCCATCTTGCGGGCATAGCTGATGACGTTGGTGGGACCGACGTTCTGGATCAGCTTGACCGCTATCAGGTTCTTGGAAAGGGCCAGGGCTTTGCGCAGGGAGATGGGGCCGTCGAACTTTCCGTCGTAATTGCTGGGATACCAGGCATTGCCCGAACCGTCGTCATCCACCACTATCGGGGCGTCCACGATCACGTCGCCGGGGGAAAAACCGTTGTCCACAGCCGCGGTATAGACGAAGGGTTTGAAGGCCGAGCCGGCCTGGCGCTTGGCCTGGACCGCCCGGTTGAACTTGCTGACCAAAAAGTCCCGGCCGCCGATCATGGCCAGCACCCGGCCGTTGTGGGGGTTGATGGCCATCAGGGCCGTCTGGAGATAGGGGGTGTTGGTCACGCCCTCTTCGCTGACCGGCGCCTTGTATTCCCGGCGGCTGGGCTTGAACTTGCGGGTCTCCTCCAGCTTCTGCATCCAGTCTTCCGAGGTTTTGTTGGCCATCCGCTGGACCTCCAGGTCCAAAGTGGAATAGACCACCATCCTTCCCTGGTAGATGGCGTTGGCCCCGTATTTGGCCTCCAGGTACTTGCGGATCTCCTCCACAAAATAGGGGGCGTCGTTCAGCCGCAGTTCTTTTGGCTTCAGCTTAAGGGTTTCATGGGCGGCGGCCTCGGCCTGGGGTCTTTTAATAGCGCCGGTCTGAATCATGGCCTCCAGCACCGTGGCCCGCCGCTTGACGGCGGATTCCGGACGGTCATAGGGCGAGTAAAGGGTTGGTCCCTTGGGCAGTCCGGCCAGCAGGGCGGCCTCGGACAGGCTCAGGCTGTCCACGTGCTTGCCAAAATACAGCTGGGCCGCGGTCTCGGCCCCGTAGGCCCCGTTGCCGTAATATATCTGGTTGAAATAAAGCTCCAGGATCTCATCCTTGGAGAACAGCCGCTCGATCTTCAGGGCCAGAATGGCTTCGGCGATCTTGCGGGAGATGGTACGGTCCTGGGTCAAAAACAGGTTGCGGGCCAGTTGCTGGGTGATGGTGGAGGCCCCCCGCAGCCGCTTGCTCCGGCGCAACACATAATCCTTTAAGGCCGCGGCGTAGCCGAACATGTCCACCCCCCAGTGCCGCCGGAAGCTCCGGTCCTCGATGGCGATAGTGGCGTCCACCAGTATTTTGGGGATCCGGGCCAGGGGCACCACAATCCGGTGCTCTTCGGCGAACTCGTAAATCAGCTGTTCCCTGGCGTCGAAGACCTTGGTGCCCTGCTTGGGCTGGATGTCCTCCAGGGCCTTGGTGGAGGGCAGGGTGCGGGAATAGAAGACAAAGGCCCCGGCCCCAAGCCCCAGGAAGAAGAAAAGGGCCAAGCCGGCCCAAAATGCCAGCCTGGTGGCAGTGTGGGCAAACTTGCCGGAGGTCTTTCGGGCGTGGAAGAATTCCTTTGTTCTGAATAAAAAACCGGACATAGTATTTAGTTACCTTTATTGGAGTTATTTCGTGAGTAAACTTGTATTATTGCCACGACCTTAAGGTCGTGGCTTGGGTGTTGTACTGATATATTATTTGGGCTTTAGCCGAAACAAACAGGTTATCAAATCTTTCCAAGGGGCTTGAGCCCGGTTTTCATTTTGAAATATCGCTTATTCCTCTGCGGCTAAAGCCGGACGGGTTTTCTTCTTCTTATTGGTCCACGGCCTTAAGGCCGTGGCAAAAGTAGATACTCGCTTAATTCTACCTTTAAATAATTGGTTAGTCAAGGGAAAAAGGCAAGAAGAACGGATAAGAGGAATGGACAAAAAGACAACAAAATAATATTCAGGACACTATCTTGACAACCCAATATAAATAGGATACAATGAAAAAGTTATCGTTTCACCTTTAATAAGGAGACCATCCATGAAACGTCTACGTCTATCGGTTCTTTTGGCGCTGGCGGTATTCGCCGCCCAGGCGCTGGCGGCTCCAACTTTGCCCCAATTACCGGCAGCCCCGAACCTGCCTAAGCTACAGGTACCGCCTGTGCAGCAGCAGGGCAAAAGGGACGCGCATAAAATGCCAATTCATGCCGATAAACGCCAGAGACCGGCCCAGCCCCAGCGGCCGGTTCTTTCGGCCAAGGCCGCTTCGGCCATCACTGTCCCGGCGGTGAAAGGCGTAGTAGCGCCGGAATTCAAAATGAACACCGATTCCATGCCTTCCAACCTTTCCCGCGACTACCCGGCGGCGGCCATGCAGGATGACGGAACCATCATCAGCGTTTGGGCCGACTACCGGAACGGAAGCCAGAACGTCTTTTTTCAGCGCTTTACCCAGCTGGGAACGCCAGTTGGCGGACCGGTGGCGGTGGATTCCCGCCCCATTGACTCCTACCAATATTCGCCTTCCATTGCAGTAGGCTTAAATGGGACTTTTGCCGTTGCTTGGGTGGATTATCGGGGCGGCAGTTATTATCACATATACTGCCGTCTGTTCGATGCCTCAGGGAATCCGATGGACACAACCTTTATGGTTGACGATTATTACGACGCAACCCATGAGTACCCGTCAATTGCCACCACCGACAGCGGATTTGCAGTGGTTTGGTACGACTACCGCAACGGCGATTCGGACATTTATCTTCAATTGCTGGATACTTTGGGCGGCCTGAAAGGGGCCAATGTCATGGTCAACGGAATCACCACCGACTATCAGTATTACCCCAATGTGGCCAAGACCGGGCAGGGTTTTGTGGTGACCTGGTGGGACCAACGGAGCGGAAATCAGGAAATCTACGCCCGGCGCTATGACACCAACGGCGGCACCATCGGGCCGGAGTTCGTGGTCAACGATAATACCGGCTATTACAGATATGAACCCAAAACCTGCGGCACCGACAGCGGCTTTGCCATTGCCTGGTACGATTACGCCAACGGTTCTAATTACCAAATATATGTCCAACGTTACGACACCGCCGGTGCGGCCGTGGGAGCCAATTATCAGGTGACCGGCGGCAGTACGGATGCTTATACTCCCACCATAGCCCACCGCAACGGCCAAACAGTGATAACCTGGTATGATTATAGCAATGGCGTTAACTGGGATGTCTTTGCCCAATGGTTTAAACCCAACGGCGATACCCTGGGCGGCCCGGTGTTGCTTAGCGACGACATCACGGTCTATTACCAACATTCTCCCAAGGCCGTGGCCGGCGACAGCGGCTGGGCTTTTATATGGATGGATGAGCGAAATTCCGGCGTGCGGCTAGCGTACGGCCAGAACTACGATACTACCCTGGCGGTCATAGGCGTCAACTACATGGCCTGCGACAGCGTTTATGGTATGCAGGACCAATATGATCCCTCGGTGGCGGCCGGAAAGGACGGCAATTTTCTGACAGTTTGGTACGACTACCGTTTTGATGATGGCAGTTGGAACATCTGCGACATCTACGGCCGATTGTACGACCAGGACGGCGTGGCCCTGACCCAGGATTTCCTGATCTCCGACACCACCTATAATCCTGATTATCGCTATGCCTATGAGCCCAAGGCGGCCGGGCTGGCCGACGGTTCCTACATGGTTGCCTGGTACGATTACCGCAGCGACAACGATTACGACATCTACGGCCAGCGGGTGAGCGCAGCCGGGAGCCTGGTGGACGCCAATTACCTGATCTCCATCGACAATCCGGATGCCGACGATTGTGAGTTGTATATTACTGCAGCCGACAGCGGGTATGGCGTATTCTGGTATGGCTATAAATACAGCAATTCGGACATCTTCGGGCGTTTGTACAAAACCAATGGCGACAGCATTGGAGGCACCCTGGTGATGACCGACACCATAAACTACAATGATGCTTATTATCCCAGCGCAGCCGCCAACGACAGCGGATTGGTGGTGGTCTGGGAGGATTACAAGGACGGCAACAATTATTACTACATCTACGGTCAGCGGGTACTGTGGGATGGCAGCTTGTACGGAGGTAATTTTTTAATCGGCGATAGTTTAGATATCCACCAGTGGGAGCCATCCATCGCCGGAACCAACCAAGGCTTCATGGTTACCTGGTACGACTACCGGGACGGCAACGATGCCGTTTACGGTCAGTATCTGGATGCGGTTGGTCAAAAGGTGGATGCCAACTTTGCCATCAGCGACGACCCCAGCCTTTATCACTATGAACCGTCGGTGGCGGTTTCTCCGGACGGTAACCGTTACGCGGTATTCTGGTATACATATATCGGCAGCCATGATGTGCTGTTGAGCCAGCGCTACCAGAATGGTCTGGCCCAGGGCGGCAACGAGACGGTGGTAGATACGACAACCTGGAACTGGATGTATGTCTGGGGCGCCCAGAATATAGCGGCCACCGAGGACCGGCTGTTCTTCACCTGGTACGGCCAGAACGGCTATACCGGCTCCGATGTCTTCGGCAAGGTTACCGATTGGTATGCCATTGCTTTGCCGCCGGTGGTGTTGGTGGATTCCCTGCCGGACGACATAGATTCGGCCTACGGACCGTACACCGTCAATGCGGTGATCACCGATGACGGGAGTGTGGACCAGGCGATCCTGTATTACCAGATTAACGGCGGAGCCTGGGATACACTGAGCATGACTGCCGGAACTTCGGACAGCTTCAGTGCCGTTATTCCGGAGCAGTTTCTTTCATTATACGACACGGTCAATATCAGCTATTATGTCTGGGCCATGGACGACGCCAAGAACTTCATCAGCTCACCGGCCAGGACATTTTTGCTTACAAATTCGCCGACCGGCGTGGCCGGTGGACCGGATGGCGTGGTGCCGTCAGTCTATGCCTTGGGCAACGCCTATCCCAATCCGTCCCGCGGACAAACTGCCTTCAAATACCAACTGCCCAAGGCTTCCCAGGTCAGCCTTAAGATTTACAATATAGTAGGGCAGGAGGTCAAGCGGTTCGATCTTGGGGCCAAACCGGCTGGTTATCATCAGGTCAGCTGGAACGACCGTAATGTATCGGCCGGAGTGTACTTCTATAGACTTCAGGCCGGCGACTTTAGTTCCACCAAGAAGATGATGATAGTCAAGTAAATATCAGTTCAGCAACAAAAGGCCGCCCTTTGGGGCGGCTTTTTTGTAATATCCAAAACCCTAAAAAACCTGCTTAATTTAATTGACAAGGGAAGGTGATATTGGTAAAATACCAATAATCAATAATCCTGACGTTGCCCCAAAATAGCATTAACGCTTCTATAAAAGGGGAACATTATGAGATCAACCATATCCGCAGTCCTGGCCGTGCTGGGGGCTTTTTTATTGCCGGCCGTTCCGGCCCTGGCCCAGTGGCAGTACGACGGCGCGGCCGTCTGCACGGCCACCGGGAACCAATATTCCCCCACCATCGCTTCCGACGGCTCGGGCGGGGCCATCATAACCTGGTGTGATTACCGCAACGGCAATGACGATATATACACCCAACGGGTGAACAGCGCCGGCGAGCCGCAGTGGACGGCCAACGGCGTGGCCATCTGCACCGCCAGCCGGGGCCAATATTATCCCACCATCGCTACCGACGGCACGGGCGGGGCCATCATAACCTGGTATGATTTCCGCAATGGCGGTAATTACTGATATCTATGCCCAGCGGGTGAACAGCGCCGGGGCGGCCCAGTGGACGGCCAACGGCGTGGCCATCTGCACGGCCACCGAGAACCAATATTATCCCACCATCGTTAGCGACGGCACGGGCGGCGCCATAATAATCTGGAATGATTACCGCAACGGCAATGACGATATCTATGCCCAGCGGGTGAATAGCGCCGGGGCGGCCCAGTGGACGGCCGACGGCGTGGCCGTCTGTACGGCCACCGGGACCCAATCTTATCCCACCATCGTTTCCGACGGCACAGGCGGGGTCATCATAACCTGGCATGATTCCCGCAGCGGCAATTATGATATCTATGCCCAGCGGGTGAACAGCGCCGGGGCGGCCCAGTGGACGGCCAACGGCGTGGCCATCTGCACCGCCACCGATAACCAATATTCTCCCACCATCGTTAGCGACGGCTCGGGCGGGGCCATAATAACCTGGTACGATTACCGCAGCGGCACTAATTACGATATCTATGCCCAGCGGGTGAACAGCGCCGGGGCGGCCCAGTGGACGGCCAACGGCGCGGCCATCTGCACCGCCACCGGGGACCAAGCTTCCCCTACCATCGTTAGCGACGGCTCGGGCGGGGCCATAATAACCTGGTACGATTACCGCAGCGGCAATGCCGATATTTATGTCCAGCGGGTGAACAGCGCCGGGGCGGCCCAGTGGACGGCCAACGGCGTGGCTATCTGCACCGCAGCCTTGAGCCAATATTATCCCACCATCGTTTCCGACGGCACGGGCGGGGCCATAATTACCTGGCGCGATTACCGCAACGGCACATTACGATATCTATGCCCAGCGGGTGAACAGCGCCGGGGCGGCCCAGTGGACGGCCAACGGCGCGGCCATCTGCACCGCCACCTTCGAACAATCTTATCCCACCATCGTTAGCGACGGCACGGGCGGGGCCGTAATTACCTGGCGCGATTACCGCAGCGGCAATGCCGATATTTATGCCCAGCGGGTGGATCGTTACGACGGCAGTTACTTTGGCCGCAATGCCCCGGCCATCATCGGGGCCCAGGATATCCCCAACGACCAGGGCGGCTACATCAACCTGCAATGGACCCCGTCCTATTTGGATATTTACCCGGACACCACCGTCAGCTTCTATTCTCTGTGGCGCAGTCTGACCGGCGACGCGGCCAAGAGCCTGATATCCAAGGGGGCCATCCTGGTGGAGCCATCTGACATCACGTTGGATTTCATTGGCCCGGCCTACCGGATAGCCACCATAGACAGCAAAACCTATGCCTGGGAATGGATCGCCAACATCCCCTGGCAGCACTACCTGAAGGCCTATTCCTACCCCATGCCCACCCTGTGCGACACCTTAACCGGGGAAATGGCCTGGCACTACTTCTTTGTTTCGGCCCAGACCGACGATCCGTTGCTGTACTGGGACTCGTATCCCGACTCGGGCTACTCGGCGGACAACCTGGCGCCGGCCAAGGTGATAAACTTGAGCGGCAGCATTGCCAAAACACAGTTCACCGTCCTCTTGAATTGGACGGCCAACACTGTGGACGACCTGATGAATTATAAAATTTACCGCTCGACCAGCAGCAGCTTCGTGCCCAACGATTCCGACCAGATTGGCGCCTCGGTTGACACCGCATACGTAGATAGCGTCAGCGATGGCGTGTACTATTACAAAGTTGCGGCGGTGGATATTCATAACAACATTGGACCGGCCTCAGAAGTATGGGGCACCGGGCCATTGGACGTAACCGGCGAACCGGACGGCGCGGTGCCGTCAGTCTATGCCTTGGGCAACGCCTATCCCAATCCATCACGGGGGAACACCACTATTCAATATCAGCTTCCCAAAGCCTCCGAGGTCAGCCTAAAAATTTACAACATAGTGGGGCAGGAGGTCAAGCGGTTCGATCTGGGGGCCAAAGCGGCGGGATATCATCAGGTCAGCTGGAACGACCGTAATATATCGGCCGGAGTGTACTTCTACCGGTTGTCCGCCAAAGGCGGATCCGCCGCAGGAGGACAGGCCGGGGATTTTAGTTCCACCAAGAAACTGATGATAGTCAAGTAGGTTTCTTTCCTCCGCACAAAAGGGCTGCCCTTCCGGGCAGCCCTTTTAGTTTATGGAATAATTTATCTTCGATTTGTATTGAAAATCTTGATTTAAATAGGGTATAATTATATGCTATGGTTGGAATTGAAGAAAGTCTGACAATCGTTCAAAAACGGATAGCCGAAGCTGCCTTAAAAACCGGCCGCCAGCCCGGCGATATCACCTTGGTGGCGGTCACCAAGACCGTGGCCTCAGACCTGATAAACCAGGCCATCGCCGGAGGAGTGACCGTCATCGGCGAGAACCGGGTGCAGGAGGCGGTTCAGAAACATCCAGGGATCACCGGCGGAGTGCAATGGCACCTGATAGGACACCTCCAAAGCAACAAGGCCAAAAAAGCGGTGGAGATGTTCTCCCTGATCCACTCGGTAGATTCCCTGGACCTGGCCCGGGAGATCGGCCGGAGGGCGCTGGAGGCAAACAAAGTACAGGAGGTCCTGCTGGAGGTCAATACTTCGGGCGAGCCCCAGAAATACGGGTTTGGACTGGAAGAGATCATAAATGCTTTAAATGAAGTAAAGGATATAGAGGGAATAAAGGTCATGGGTCTGATGACGGTGGGGCCGCTGACCGAGGACGACCAAAGGGTGCGAAAGGCATTTCGTCGGTTGAGAATAATTTTTCAGGAGGCTGCCAAGTTAAACTTGCCGAACGTTCAGATGAAACACCTGTCCATGGGAATGTCCGGCGATTTTGAGACGGCGATAGAGGAGGGGTCCAACATGGTGCGGATCGGCAGCGCCATCTTCGGGTCCCGGGGGTGACCTACCCACTAAATGCACGAAAAGACAAGGAATAGTTCACACAAAAAACAGAAAACACTTGGGAATTATCCAATTATTATTTCCTGTTTTCCTGGTTTCCTAATAAAAAAGTAATAGGGGTCAAATGTTCATTCTGGCAAATCTCATAATAGCGGCGGGCAAGGTCTTGGGTATGGCCCTGGACATCTACATGTGGGCCATCATCATCCGGGCCCTGCTGTCCTGGGTCAATCCCGACCCTTACAATCCCATCGTCAGGCTGCTGCACAAGCTGACCGAGCCGGTCTTGGGCCCCCTGCGCCGCATCATTCCCCTGGGAGCGGTGGGGCTGGACCTGTCGCCGATGCTGGTGATCCTGGCCATAATATTCGTCAAACAGTTTCTGATAACCAGCCTGATAGAGTTCGGTTTCAGGCTGAAGCAGATATAGGACATCCGGGGTATTACAATCCACAGACGCTGTGCTGAGTTTGCCGAAGCATTACGCAGATTATCGCAGATGAAAAATCGGAGCATCTAAAACTTTTGGATAAAGAAAATAAAGACCTTGACTCAGAAATCTAAACTTTAGGAGGTTCCTTATGAAGCTGACCCCTCTAGATATACGCAAGCAGACCTTTAAGAAAAAAAACATGGGCGGATCGGATCCGTCCGAGGTCCAGGCTTTTCTGGAGATGGTGGCCGGAGAGGTGGAGGAGCTGATCCGGGAGAACACCAGCCTGGCCGAGCGGCTGGAGGGCCTGGAGACCAAGGTGGACGATTACCGCCGGATGGAGAAGACCCTTCAGGACACCTTGCTCTCGGCCCAGAAGACCTCCGAGGAATTACGCAAGAACGCGGAGCAGCGGGGGGAACTGATGATCAAGGAGGCCCAGTTCAAGGCCGACCAGATCATCGGCGAGGCCCGGGCCCGGCTGATGGACCTGCAGCGCCAGATAGCCGACCTCAAGAACATGCGCACCGGATACCTGGCCAAGTTCCGCAGCCTGCTGGACTCCCACCTGGAGATCCTGCAGTACCAGGAGATGGATTCCGGGGTCCGGATCCAGACCAACATCTTTGCCGGAAGCAAGAAGGAGGAGGCGCCCCCGGAGGCCAGGGCCCCCGAGATCCCCAGCCAGCCGGGCCGGGCCATGGACGAGCAGAAGATGGCCGACATGCAGAGGATGCTTTCCACCCTGATGGAGACCGCCAAGCTGACGATCCCCGAAGTTCCGCAGGCGGAAGAGCCGCCCCAGGTTCAAGCCGAAACACTTAACCCCGGGGAAGAAATAAAATGAGCGAGCTGAAACAGAAGATCCAGGAGACCGCTGACTTTCTGAAGTCAAAGACCAAGGTCATTCCCCAGATCGGCATCATCCTGGGAACCGGCCTGGGCGGGCTGGTCAAGGAAATTGAGATCATAGACACCATTCCCTACGAGACCATCCCCAACTTTCCGGTCTCCACCGTGGAGAGCCACGCCGGCAAGCTGATCTTCGGCAAGCTCTCGGGCAAATTTGTGATGGCCATGCAGGGCCGCTTCCATTTCTACGAAGGCTACAGCCTGCAGCAGGTGACCTTTCCGGTGCGGGTGATGAAGGCCCTGGGGGTGAGGACCCTGATCGTCTCCAACGCCTGCGGCGGGGTCAACCCCGCCCACCGGGCCGGCGACATCATGCTGATCTCCGACCACATCAACCTGATGGGCGGGCACCCGCTGATCGGCAAGAACGATGAGACCCTGGGCCCACGCTTCCCCGACATGTACAATCTGTATGACCAGGAACTGCTGTCCCTGGCCGAGTCGGTGGCGCTGGAGGAGAAGATCAAGGTCCAGAAGGGCGTTTACCTTGGCCTGACCGGACCCACCCTGGAGACCGGGGCCGAGTACCGGATGATCCGGATCCTGGGCGCCGATGTGGTGGGGATGTCCACCGTGCCGGAGGTGATAGTGGCCCGGCACTCGGGGCTCAAAGTGCTGGGGTTCTCCATCATCACCGACATGGGCTTTCCCGAGGCCATGAAACCGGTCAGCATAGAGGAAGTGATTCATGTGGCCGGGACCGCCGAGGTCAAGTTCGTCAGATTGGTGAAACAGGTGATCGCCAAAATGCAATAAACAAGGGTTTGAAAACGTTTGAAATGGTTTGAACCGTTTCAAACTGTTTTAGACTTTTTAAACCATTTCAAACTGAGGGAATGTATCATGTCAATCACCGTGGTCGGCTCCATAGCCCTGGATTCAGTAAAAACCCCGTTCGGCGAGGCCAAGGAAGCCCTGGGCGGCAGCGCCCTGTATTTCTCCTCGGCCGCCAGTTTCTTTACTCCGGTCAGCCTGGTGGGCGTCATCGGCGAGGACTTTCCCAAAGGAGACATTGAATTCCTGGCCAAGCGGGGAGTGGACCTTTCCGGGCTGGAAACCGCCAAGGGCCAGACCTTCCGCTGGGCCGGCTCCTACGAATACGACATGAACGAGGCTAAGACCCACGCCACCCACCTCAACGTGTTCGAAACCTTCCACCCCAAGCTGTCCGAAGCCCACCAGCAGGCCGAGTTCCTGTTCCTGGGCAACATCCACCCGGCCCTGCAGCGCGAGGTGATCGGCAAGGTCAAGAAGCCGCTGGCCATCGGCTGCGACACCATGAACTTCTGGATCCAGGGCAGCCGGGAAGAATTGCTTAAGACCATCAAGCTGGTGGACATCATGTTCATCAACGATGCCGAGGCCCGGATGCTGGCCGGGGTGCCCAACCTGATCAAGGCCGCCCGGGCCATCAGGGAGATGGGCCCCAAAATACTGGTGATCAAGAAGGGCGAGCACGGAGCCATGCTGTTCTCCGGCCAAACCGTGTTTTCCGTCCCGGCCTTTCCGGTGGAAGATGTTTTTGATCCCACCGGGGCCGGCGACAGTTTTGCCGGCGGCTTCATGGGATATCTGGCCTCCAAGGGCCAGCTCAGCGACCAGGTGCTGCGCCGGGCCATGATCTACGGCAGCGTGATGGCCTCGTTCAACGTGGAGAAATTCTCAATGGAACGCCTGAAAACTTTGACCAGGGACGAGATCGAACAGAGGTTCAAGGAATTTAAGAAGCTATCCCATTACGAGGAATTAGAGGCTTAATCGTACGCTGAGGGATAGGGTTTTACTGTCAGATATTTCCCGTTTCATTGTGAGATATCATCAGCGCCGGGCTATCAAAGCAATCCATCATTACTTTAAGAATCGGTGATGTTGAAAAAGCATCTGGTTGATTTTTTTGCGGAAGCGGGTGAGTGGGCCCGGCAACGCTGGTGGCCTTTACGTTTGCTACTCTGCCTGTATTTTGTTTATGCCTTTATCAATCATCTTCGGGATCCTTTTTATCAAAGCTGGTTCAAGCCCATCAACCTGGGTATCCATGAGCTGGGGCATATCCTGTTTTCATTGTTCGGGCAATTTTTGGCAGTAGCCGGCGGGTCCATCTTTCAACTTCTTGTGCCGGTTATATCTGTTTTCATCTTTTACCGGCAACGGGATTTCTTCGCTATTTCGGTTTCCGCTATGTGGCTTTCCACAAACTTGTTCGATGTTTCGACCTATATTGCCGATGCCAGAGAAATGGAGTTGCCATTGGTTTCCCCTTTTGGGGGGGATGATATCATCCATGATTGGAATTATCTTTTGGAAAAACTAGGCCTTCTGACCCGGGATCGTTTTCTGGCCGGAACGGTAAAAGTTTGGGCAATTGTTTCTATGTTTGCCGGTTTGGCTTTTGCCGGCTGGCTGCTGATGGAAATGATCAAGGTCAATTTTCGAAAGAAAAATAATTATACTTAAAAGAGAAGCGATGATGAAAAAAATGTTGTTCTCTGTGACCGTGCTGGTCCTGATGTCATCGTTTACTCTATGTCAGACCGACCGCAAAACCGCAGTGGCGGTGATGAACCTCAAGGGTTCCGGCATCTCGGAGCAGGACACCAGGTTCCTGACCGACCGCCTGACCATAGAACTGCAGCGGGCCGGGGTCTTTGACGTGCTGGAGCGGGACAAGATGGCGGAGATCCTCAAAGAGCAGGGTTTTCAGCAGACCGGAGCCTGCGACGAAACCTCCTGTCTGGTGGAAGCTGGAAGATTACTGCCGGTGCAGAAGATGATCGGCGGTAGTTTCGGCAGGATCGGCGATGTCTATGCCGCTCAATTACGGCTGATCGATCTGAAGACCGGCAAGGTGGAGATGACCTCGGCCCGGGATTACAAGGGCCAGATGGAATTCCTGCTGACCGTGGGCATGAGGGAGGTGGCCGAGGAACTTTCCGGCAAACGCGAGGTACAGGCCCAGACCCCGGTCCAAAACCAGGTCACGCCCCAGACCGAGGCCATGATGAAAAATCTAATCCAGGCCCAAGTGGACCAGCAATCCAAATCCGGCGTTTCCGCTTTCATTTGGTCTCTGTTCATTCCCGGAGGCGGACATTTCTATGCCAAGCGCTACTGGACCGGGGGAGGTTTCGCTGCCGTAAGGCTGTTGACCTTCGGGAATTGGCTGGGATACAGGATCAAGGACAGCACTTCACAATATAAGGCATGGGGAACGGCATTCGCCGTTTCGTATGCCTTGGATATGATATTGGCCCCCAGCAGCGTAAGACGGTACAATAAAAACCTCCGTAAGAAATACGGACTAACTTACGAATATCTGCCGCAAACCAAAGAGATCAAAACAGCATTAAGCGTGCAATTTTAAGAAAGACTTATGTACCAGGACGTTCCCCAAAATCTTGACTTTCCCGAACTGGAAAAAAGAATACTGAAATTCTGGGAAGACAACAAGACCTTCGAAAAACTGGCGGCCCGCAATAAAGGCATCGCAAAGACGCTTCCGTTTCGTGGACGGGCCGATCACTGCCAACAATCCCATGGGGGTGCACCACGCCTGGGGCCGTACCTACAAGGACCTCTATCACCGCTACAAGGCCATGCAGGGCTATGACGCCCGCTACCAGAACGGCTTTGACTGCCAAGGCCTGTGGGTGGAGGTGGAGGTGGAAAAAGAGCTGGGCTTCAAGTCCAAGAAGGACATCGAGGCCTACGGCATCGGCAACTTCGTCAACAAGTGCAAGGAGCGGGTGGACAAGTTCTCCCGGATCCAGACCGAGCAGTCCATCCGGCTGGGCCACTGGATGGACTGGGACAATTCCTATTTCACCATGGCTCCGGACAACAACTACGCCATCTGGCATTTCCTAAAAAAATGCCACGATCAGGGCTGGATCTACAAGGGCCGCGACGTGATGCCCTGGTGCACCCGCTGCGGCATAGCCCTCTCGGACATGGAGATCGCCACCGAGGGCTACAAGGAGATGACCCACAAGAGCGTCTACATCCAGCTGCCCATCCTGGGCCGGGACAGGGAATATCTGCTGGTCTGGACCACCACCCCCTGGACCCTGACCTCCAACACCGCGGTGGCGGTACACCCCGATTTCACCTATCTCAAGGTCAAACAAGGCGGGCAGATATTTTACCTGGCCAAAGGCCGCAAGGAGATCCTGAAAAAGGATTACGAGATCATCTCGGAACTTCCCGGCCGGGAACTGGTGGGTCTTAAGTATGAAGGGCCTTTCGATCACCTGCCGGCCCAGCAGGGCATAGAGCACCGCACCGTGGCCTGGAAGGAAGTGACCGAGGAGGACGGCACCGGGATGGTGCACATCGCCCCGGGCTGCGGCAAGGAGGACTTTGCCCTGTCCAAGGTTGAGAACCTGAAGGTCGTGGCTCCCCTGGATGAGGCCGGGGTCTACCTGGACGGTTTCGACTGGCTGACAGGCAAGAACGTCAGCGAGGTGGGCGAGGCCATCGCCGAGGACCTGAAGAAACGGGGGGTGCTGTACTACGCCCAAAAGATCACCCACCGCTATCCCGAATGCTGGCGCTGCCACTCGGAGCTGGTGTTCCGCCTGGTGGACGAATGGTTCATCAGCATGGGGCCGGTCTACGACAAGCCCTATGCCCAGGTGACGGCAGAGGAGAAAAACAAAAGCCTGCGCTACCGGATAATGGATTCGGTCAAACAGGCCCGCTGGATCCCGGACTACGGCCTGGACCGGGAGCTGGACTGGCTGAAGAACATGGGAGACTGGTGCATCTCCAAAAAGCGCTACTGGGGGCTGGCCCTGCCCATCTTCCAGTGCTCCTGCGGCAACTTTGAAGTGGCCGGCGGCTACGAGGATCTTAAGGCCCGGGCCGTCTCGGGCTGGGATAAATTCGACGGCCACACCCCGCACCGGCCCTGGGTGGACGAGATCAGGGTCAAGTGCTCCAAGTGCGGCCAAGACGCCGCCCGCATCCACGACGTGGGAAATCCCTGGCTGGACGCCGGGATCGTGATGTTCTCCACGGTGATGCCGCCGGAGAAGTGCTACACCCCCGCCAAGGAAAAATCAGGAAAGTACCGCTACGATCCCTCCCAGGTCTACCCGGCCAACCGGGAGTACTGGCAGCAGTGGTTCCCGGCCGAGTTCATCACCGAGAGCCTGCAGGGCCAGTTCCGCAACTGGTTCTATGCCATCCTGACCATGAGCACCGTGCTGGAGGGAAGGGCGCCCTTTGAATGCCTGCTGGGCCACGCCCAGGTCAAGGACGAGAAGGGCGACGACATGCACAAGTCGGCCGGTAACTCCATCCCCTTTGACGAGGCGGCCGGCAAGATCGGGGCCGACCTGATGCGCTGGGTGTTCTGCTGCCAGAACCCGGTGATAAATCTGAATTTCGGCTACCACATGGCCACCGAGTTCAAACGCAAACTGCTGACCCTGCACAACGTCTATTCCTTCTACATCACCTATGCCAAGCTGGACGGGTTCGTTCCCCAGGGTAAAAGCCTGGACAAATGCCAGCTGACCCTGCTGGACAACTGGATCCTTTCCGAGCTGAACCTGCTGGTCAAGAACACCCGCCAGAATCTGGATAACTACGATGCGGCCTCGGCCTGCAAGAAGCTGGAAGCATTCACCGAGGATCTCTCCACCTGGTATGTCCGGCGGTCCCGGCGGCGGTTCTGGAAATCGGAATCCGACTCCGACAAGGAGGCCGCCTACCTGACGCTGTACACCTGCCTGGAGACCCTGATAAGACTGATGTCGCCCATCATGCCGTTCTGGGCCGAGGAGATGTACCAGAACCTGGTGCGCTCGATCGACGCCACGGCGCCCCAGAGCGTCCACCTGACCGCCTACCCCGAAGCCGACGAAAAGAGGACGGACCAAAAGCTTTCCCAGGAGATGGCGGTGGTCCGCAAGGTGGTCTCACTGGGCCACGCCGCCCGCAAGGAGGCCAAGCTCAAGGTCCGCCAGCCGCTGGCCAGGCTTTTGTTCAAGAGCGACCAGGCCTCCGGGTGGGAAGCGGTGCTAAGGCACCAGGAGATCATCCGGGACGAGGTCAACGTCAAGGCGGTGGAGCAGGCGGCGGACGCCGACAGCTTGGTGGACTACCGGGCCAAGGGGCTGGTCTCCAAACTGGGACCCAAGTTCGGCCCCAACGCCAAAGCCATAGCCGAGGAGATATTGAAACTTGACGGACGGCAGGTGAAAACATTTAAAGCCCAGGGAAAATGTTCCATTCAAATTCCGGCCGGACAATTTGAGGTCGAAACCGGGGACGCGGAGATCACCGCCGTCTCCAAGCCCGGGCTGATGGTCAAGGAGGAAGGCGGGGACCTGGCGGCTTTGGACATCATTTTGACCCCGGAGCTGACCGCCGAGGGCTGCGCCCGGGAGCTGGTGCACGCCATCCAGAACATCCGCAAGGAGTCCGGCTTTGAGGTTTCCGACCGGATCAAGGTAACTTATAGCACAGACCCGGAACTGGCGGCGGCCATCGAAAACGAAAAATTCAAGACCTATATCATGAACGAGACCCTGGCCCTGGAACTAAAAACGGGAGCGCCGGAAACAGCCGGGCAGCAGATGCAGATCAACGGCCATCCCATCAACCTAGTCATAGAACAGGTAAAATCCTAAGGAGGTATCAACCCGGCATGAACAAAAAAGACCTGCAAAAGTACGAAGCCATCCTGCTGGACGAAAGGAAGCGTTTCATCACCGAACTGGCCCAGATCAAAAGCGAGGGGCTGATGGCCAGCCAGAAGGAATCATCCGGGGACCTGTCCTCGGCCTCCTATCATCCGGCCGACCAGGGTTCCGACACCATGGAAAAGGAAAAGAGCGTCTTCCTGGCCTCCAGCAAGGGTAACGAGCTGTACGAAATTGACCAAGCCCTGATGCGCGCCAAGGACGGCAAGTTCGGGATCTGCGACAGCTGCGGCAAAGAGGTGGACCTGGCCAGGCTGGAAGCCATGCCTTACGCCCGGTACTGCATCAAATGCAGCCGCCAGGCCGAACAGCTGGTCAAGAACGGCAACAAGGAACAGTAAGGGGTTTTTGTGACAGAACTACGACTGCGTAACCGCATCGTCATAATTGCGGTGACCCTGGGGGTGTTTGTGCTGGACCGCTGGACCAAGCTTTTAGTGGAATCCCGTCTGGCCTTGGGAGAAAGCCATGAAGTGCTGGGCCAGACCCTGCAGTTCACCCATATCACTAACAGCAACGGAGTGATGGGCATTTCTTTCGGTCCCTTCAGCCGTTACCTGATGCTGCCCCTTTCGCTTTTGGCCATCACCGCCATAGTATATTTTTACCTTCGCAGCCAGAGCCGGAGCCTGCTGGCGGCTTTGGCCACCGGTTCCATCCTGGGCGGGGCGGCCGGCAACATGCTGGACCGGTTCCGCACCGGGGCGGTGACGGATTTCATAGACTGCGACATGCCCGACATCATCATCCGACCTTTCCAGGCGGGGATCCTGAAATTTTCGGGCTTTTATCTGGACCGCTGGTACACCTTTAACATTGCCGACAGCGCGGTGATGGTGGGGGTGGCCCTGATGATAGTTATTACCATAAAAGAAGAGTACCGGGCCAATGCCGGCACTACGGAGAAATAACTTAACCATTGGATTATTCCTTCACCAATAATTCCCCTGATTAGCCACAGAAAGCACAAAAACACATAAGCGTTATAACGTTACTGCGGAATAACGTCAAACGTTTTTTGTTTTTTGGCCGAATAGTTTTAAACAGGAAAACATTCTTCCAACAATGAAAAAACTCCGGAGACATAGGCGGCGGTCCTTGGGGTACTGGCCGCTGTTTCTATTTTTGGCGGCCTTCAGCCTGACGGCCATTCCGGAACTGCTATGGGGCCAGACACCAGCGCCGCTGGCGGCAACAGGGGCCGTTGACTCGCTGGCTGCCGGTCCGGGCGCATCAGAAGTTCCTGCCTTGCCGGATTCTGTAAAACCCAAAAAAGACACCACCGCCAAAGATATTTCCAACGAATTGGATCTGATCAATGACGACACCACCAGGACCGCCATCCGCTACCAGGCCGACCTGATAGACTACCGGCTGGACCTGAGCCTGATCAGCCTGACCGGAAAGGCTGAAGTGCGATACAAGGAAATAAAAGTGACCGGGGACAGCATCAGCTTAGACACCAAGAACCAGATGCTGACCGTGGACCAAAATCCGGTGCTTTACGATGGCAACGAGGCCATCAAGGGCGACCGGATGGTCTACGATTTTAAGACCCGGCTGGGTTGGATATACAACGGCACCACCGATTTCAATAAGGGGCGGTACTGGGGAAAGCGGATCCGCCAGGTGGATGACAGGGTGCTTAACATCGACTATGGCCGCTATACCACCTGCGACTGTGCCACCCCGCATTTTTACTTCTGGTCAAGGCAGATGAAGATCTACCTTAACGACAAGATAGTGGCCCAGCCGGTGCTTCTGTGCTTTAAGGGCATCCCGGTGCTGGCCATACCGTTCTGGTTCTTTCCCATGCGCAAGGAGCGGCATTCCGGCTTTTTGATGCCCCGGTTCGGCAGCAATAATTATGAAGGAGCCTTCGTCAAGAACCTGGCCTATTACCAGGTGTTCAACGGCCAGTCCGACGCCACCGCTTCGGCCGATTTTCTGGAAAACATCGGCTGGCGAGGCAATTTTGAGGCCCGCTACATGATGCCCCCCCGGTTCTCCTCTACTCTGAACTTCTCCTACCAGAACGACCAAAACACCGGCTACCAGCGCTGGAGCCTAAACGGGATATACAGCCAGATACTGGGGAAAAGGACCTATCTAAACGGCAACGCCAATTTCATCAGCGACCGCAATTATTACACCGATTTTTCCGACAACCGCACCGTGCGAATGGACCGCAATCTCCATTCTTATCTGGCGGTCAACACTCCTTTGTCCACCATTGCCAGCCTGACCGGGGCGGTGGATCATTACAACAATCTTGAGACCAATATCAAAAGCAGCCAACTGCCCAATGTGACTATCAGCCTTTATGGCAAAGATATAATCAAAGGGTTGCTGAGATTCTCAGGCAGCTCCCATTTTCTGGCCACGGACAAGCGGGATACGCTTACGGTTGAAAAACACCAGGGCTGGCAAAATGACATCAATCTGGGGGCTTCTTTCAATGTCATTCGCTGGATCAGTCTAAGTCCCAACGTAAGATTATCAGGGACCTGGTACGACCGCGATACCAGCCAGACCCGCAATGTCCTGCGTTGGCTCTACAGCGGTGGAATGGGAGCCAGCACCACTTTCTATGGGTTGCTGGATTTCGGAGACCGCAAACTTAAGGCCCTGCGTCATGTGGTAAAACCCCAGGTCTCATTCTCCTATTCCCCCAAGATCGATCAGGGCAGATTCTACAGTTTTTTGGGAGGGGGACAAGGCGAGAGTAAATCTATGAGCCTTTCCTTAAGTCAGCAGTTCCAAGCCAAATACAAAAAAGATACCACGGAACAAAAAATAGACCTGCTGATGATCTCCTCCGGAACCAGCTATAATTTTCTGGCGACAGGTCAAAAATGGGGAGGCCTGAGCAGCTATCTTCAGGTTTTGCCTAATGTCAGTCCTTTGGATTGCCAGTTCTCCTGGGAATATAATTTTTACCAAAAGAGAAACCAATGGGCCCGGCTGGATATGAGCTACGGCCTTTCCGGCAAGTGGCTGGGCTGGCTGGAGCCCAAGGACTCGGTTAAAGTCCTGATCCCGGTTTCCGATTCATCTGCCACCAGTGTTCAGGTAGACAGTCTGGGCTTAGCGGCCGCAGTTTCAGGAATTCAAAACGATAGTTTGTCTCTGGTAGCCGCCCCGCCAGCCGATTCCCTACCTGCCGACAGTTTGTCATTGCAAGCCGGGGATAGTCTGGGGGTTAAACCGGATACCGCCGCCGTCCCGGCTCCAAAGCCGGCCAAGGGCCTGCCCTGGTCCATCAGCTTGGGATTTGGTCAGAACTGGCAAAAAAACATGGGAGTGACCGGTTCCGACTTGAATGGTTCGGTAAATTTCAGCCTGACAAAGAATTGGAACGTCAGTTACCACCGTTACTATAACATCAAGACCGGGGAGATGATTTCCCAGGATTACTCCCTTTACCGGGATCTACACTGCTGGGAAGCCAGGTTCTCCAGCAGTAAAAGCCGGGACAACTGGTCCTACGCTTTCATCATCCGACTGAAGGCCATACCCGAGGTCAAGGTGGAGACGAAGTCGGGCCGGGTTGTGGGGTATCAATAAAAAGCGCAGATTTAGCTTGACATACGTTATATTTTTATGTTATCTTTATACTGGACTTTAGGCCGATTTCGGTTTCAGCAATTTTTCCATTAAAAAAAACATCTATGGCCATCAAGGACAAAACATATTTAACCCTGATAATCGTACCGCATCAGAGCGGAAAGACCGTTACCTTAAGGCTGCCAACTTGGCTGGCCAAAACCCTGACGGTTTTAGCCGTGTTCATTCTGATGGGATTGGCCATGGTTACCACCGGCTATGTCAACAAGGTCGTGGACGTTTCCCTGTTGCAGACCCTGAAGTTTGAAAACAGAATATTAAGGGATAAGGTCTCGGAGTTCGGAACCACCCTGGCCGGACTGCAGGGACAGATCAATGATTTCGTCAGCTTCGATTCCAAGGTGCGGATGATGTCCGGTCTGCCAACCATCGACCCTGACGTGCGCCAGGTGGGGGTGGGCGGTTTTGCCCCGGCTCCATTGCCCGAGGGAATCACCTCCGGTACCGCCGCCAAACTGCAAGCAGTGCAGCAGGATTTAGACAAGCTTGACCGCGAGGCTCGTTTGCAACTGGAAAGCTTTGAAGCCATAGTCTCCGCCTTAAGCGAAAAGCAGGATATGTGGAACCACCTGCCGTCCATTCAGCCCACGCCGGGATGGATCATCAGCAACTTCGGGGTGCGGCGCGATCCGCTGGTGGGAGATCTGCGGATGCACGAAGGAATAGACATCGCCAGTCCTGACGGGACCATCATTGCTGCCCCGGCCGCCGGGTCGGTCAGGTTCGTGGGTTACCGCAATAATTACGGCCTTTGTCTGGAGCTGGGCCACGGATACGGGATCACCACCAGGTATGCCCATTGTTCCATGGTAAAAGTATCAGTGGGTCAGAATGTGAGCCGGGGCCAGGTAGTGGCCTTGGTGGGCCAGACCGGCCGGGTGACCGGGCCTCATCTGCATTACGAGGTAATGGTGAACGGACAGCCCAAAGATCCCACCAGCTATATCCTGGCCGCCCGGATGTTTTAATCCTGTTTATCCCAGGTATTTTTTCCCAGTTCATTTTATGGTATAATGGACTGGGTTTTTTATTGACCAAATACCCTGCCACTGAGACACAGAGGCACAGAGAATATTTCATACAAGGGGTTTAATGAATAAAGCACCTCTTTCATTTTGTCTATTATTTTGCAGTCTAATTTCGGCCGGGAGAGTCCTGGCTGATTCGACAACGTTCTCCATCCTGGCGGTAGGCGATGTGATGACCGGCGGGAGCATGGCCCCCTGGGTGAACGACAGCGGGCCGGATTATCCTTTCGCCAACACCGGCTCCCTGATCCGCCAGGCCGACATCGCCGTCTGCAATCTGGAGGCGCCTTACGGCACCAAGGGAAAAGCTTTCGACAAGAAGTTCACCTTCCTGGTCCCGCCCCGGCTGGCCGCCGGCATAAAGGAAGCCGGTTTTGACGTGGTGGCCATGGCCAACAACCATATGATGGACTATGGCCCGGAGCCGCTTAAAGCCACCCTGGTCCTGTTGGATTCATTAGGCATAGCCCACAGCGGGGCGGGGATGACCCTGGCCGAGGCCAGGAAGCCTGCCATTGTGGAAAGAAACGGGATCAAAGTGGCTTTTCTCTCCTATTCCCGGGTGCATCCCACCCAGTTCTGGGCCACGGCCAAGAAGGCCGGAACCGCCCCGGCTTACGAAAACCAGATAAAAGAGGATATCCAAAGATCCAAAGAACTGGCGGACATCGTGGTCGTTTCCTTTCACTGGGGGGCCGAGCTGATGGACACCACCAAGCTTTATCAAAGGACCCTGGCCCATTTCTGCATTGACCAGGGGGCGGACCTGGTGCTGGGGCACCATCCCCACATCCTGCAGGGGATGGAGCTTTACCAGGGCAAACTGATCGCCTACAGCCTGGGGAATTTCGCCTTTGGTTCCCGCAGCCGGAAATGCACCGAGAGCGTGATCCTTAAAACAGAGTTTGATTCCACTGGGTTAAAACGGATCGAACTGGTGCCGCTGTGCGTGGACAACAACCGGGTGTTCTTTAGGCCCACACCTTTATCCGGCCCGGAAGGGTTGGCCGTGCTGTCAAACCTGGCCCGGCTTTCAAGGGACCTGGGGTTTGAGTTTGTGCCCAGCGACAGCACGGCGGTGGTGGAGTTCTGACATCTTTTATCCTTGATTTTGGGGCTGTTTGATGCTAAAATGAAAATCCAATATCTGAAAAAACCAAAATAATCATATAAACCACACGAGGTCAAACCAAATGAAGTATCTCAAGACCAGCCCGGCCAAATGCAAGGGGGTGCGGGCCTGCGAGAAGATATGCTCCAAGACCTTCTTCAAGGCGGAGGATCCCTCCAAGTCGGCCATCCAGGTCGCCGAAAAGGACGGGAAGTTCGAGATCAACGTCTGCAACCAGTGCGGCGAGTGCATCCCGATATGCCCGGTCAAGGCCCTTTCCCGGAACAAGCAGGGGGTGGTAATGTTGGACAAGAAACTTTGCGTGGGCTGCCTGATGTGCGTGGGCTACTGTCCCACCCTTTCCATGCGAACCCACCCCGAGCTGAGGGAGCCATTCAAGTGCGTGGCCTGCGGGGCCTGCGTCAAGGCCTGCCCCGAGAAAGCCCTGGAGATCGCGGAACGGTAATCTTATAACAGTAAGGGCACGATGCATCGTGCCCCAACCGATAGTAAGGGCGGGTTTAAAACCCGCCCCAACCAGGAGAATAAAATGGACGAGAACAAGGTCTTTGAATATACCAAATACACTCAGGACATCGAAAAGATGAAGGCGGCCCATAAAGTGCTGGCCGAATATGCCTTCACCCCCAGCCTGCCCCAAAAGGGCTACAACAACCGCTCCCTGCATGTCGATCTGAGCACTTTCAAGATCACCGAGAAGAAGATCGGCGAGGACATGAAGCAGACCTTTACCGGCGGGAGGGGCTTCGGCCTGAAATACCTGTGGGATGCCATCAAGCCCACCACCAAGTGGAACGACCCGGAGAACGACATCATCATCTCCCCCGGCCCCATCTGCGGCATCACTCAGTACCCGGGGGCCGGCAAGTCGCTGGTGGTCACCCTGTCGCCCATCACCAACATCCCCATCGACTCCAACGTCGGCGCCTACCTGGGGCCGCTGCTGAAGTTCTCGGGCTTCGACGCCCTGGAGATCCAGGGCAAGGCCCAGGAGGACGTGATAGTGGTGCTGGACGGGGTCAAGGGCAGGGTCACCATCGAACTGGCGCCGCTGGAGTCGGTCAACTCGCACATCGCGGCCGAGCAGTTCACCCACGAATACGCCACGGATGAGGCCGACCTGCGCAATGTGTCGGTGGCCTCGGCCGGGCAGGCCGCCGAACACTCGCTGATCGGCTGCCTCAACTTCTGCTACTACGACGTGCGGCGCAAGGTGACCCGGCTGAAGCAGGCCGGGCGGGGCGGCATCGGCACGGTGTTCCGGGACAAGAAGATCAAGGCCCTGATCGTCCACGGACCGCAGGTGAAGGGCGACATGAACCATCCGGCCGACCTGGGCCGGATCCAGCGGGCCGGGGTCCGCCTGCACAAGGAGATGCACGACTTCGACGACAAGATGTGCGGGATGCGCAAGGTGGGCACCACCAACATCGTGGGGGTGATGAACTCCTACGACCTGCTTCCGGTGATGAACTTCCAGTACGGCAGCCATGTGGACGCCCCCAAGATAGACAAGACCACCTGGATCAAGCAGTTCACCCAGGGCATCCCGGACGGCTGCTGGTACGGCTGTTCCATGGCCTGCGCCCACGGGGTGGACGAGTTCGCCCTGCGCACCGGCCCCTATAAGGGTCATAAAGTAGTGGTGGACGGGCCGGAATACGAGACCGCGGCCGGCTGCGGCTCCAACTGCGGGATCTTCGATCCGTTATGGGTCATTGAATGCAACTTCTACTGCGACACCTACGGCATAGACACCATCAGCTTCGGCACCATCACCGGCTTCGTGATGGAATGCTGGCAGCGGGCCATCCTCAATGCCGAACGGACCGGGGGGCTTGACCTTTCTTGGGGCAACGGGGAATCCCAGATGGAGATGATGCACCAGATGGCCCGGGGCGAGGGTTTTGGCCTGATTGCCGGGCAGGGCGTCCAGCGTATGAAGCGGATCTTCGCCGACAAGGGCTGGGGGGACTTCGCCTTTCTTACGGACATCGGCCTGGAGGGCAAGGGGCTGGAGCAGTCGGAGTACATGTCAAAGGAGTCACTGGCCCAGCAGGGCGGCTACTACCTCACCAACAAGGGCCCCCAGCACGACGAGGCCTGGGTGATCTTCATGGACATGGTCAACAACCAGATCCCCACCTTTGAGGACAAGGCCGAGGCCCTTGTACTATTTCCCGATGTTCCGCACCTGGTTCGGGTTGAACGGCCTGTGCAAGCTGCCCTGGAACGACATCGAGCCCGGGGACAACCGCACCAAGAACGCCCCCATGGACGCTGCCAAGGTTCCGGAGCACGTCCAGAACTACGTGGACCTTTTCTCCGGGGTCACCGGCCGGGAGATCACCAAGGAGGAGATCATCAAGATGTCGGAGCGGGTCTACCAGTTCCAGCGGGTCTTCGACCTGAGAATGGGGAAGGGGGTCAGAAAATACGACCAGCCGCCCTACCGGGCCATGGGTCCGGTCACCAAAGAGGAGTACGAATCCCGTCAGGAACGCTACGACAAGCAGCTGAAGGACTGGATGCAGATAGACCCGGCCGGAAAGTCCACCGAAGAGAAGATGGCCCTGCACCGCAAGTACCGGGAGGACCGCTACCAGAAGCTGGTGGAGGCGGTCTACAAGCGCCGGGGCTGGACCGCCGACGGCGTCCCCACCCTGGAAACGCTGAAGCGCAATGGGATTGATTTCCCCGATGTGGTGGAAGTGGTGGCCAAGCACCAGTAGGCTAAAACTTAAAATACTAAATCCTAAACTCTAATTACTAAACAATACCAAATGCTTAATTCTATAAACTGTTTTGGGTTTTGAGAATTCATGATTTGAATTTGTTTAGGTTTTAGTTATTCGTATTTAGAAATTAGTCCAAAGTTATGCGGTTAGTGATCCAGCGTGTTTCATCCGCCAGCGTCACAGTTGATGGCGCCGTTATCGGGAAGATCGGGCGTGGCCTGTGCCTGCTCTGCGGGTTCACTCACGGGGACGACGATCGGATCGTGGAACAGATGGCTGCCAAGTGCCTAAATCTCCGCATCTTCGAGGACGGCGGGGGCAAGATGAACCTGTCGCTTTCGGACGTCAATGGCTCGGTGTTGGTTGTCTCCCAGTTCACCCTCTACGCCGACTGCAAAAAAGGGCGGAGGCCGTCGTTCACCGATTCGGCCGAGCCGGTCAAAGCCGAAAAACTTTATGAAAAATTCGTGGAAATACTCAAAAGCTCAGGAGCAGAAGTACAGACAGGGAGTTTCGGGGCCAAAATGATGGTCGAGATACTGAACGACGGGCCGGTGACCATTGTGCTGGATTCAGACGGCCTGGGGCTGTAAGGTTTTCTTTACAGTTGACTTACGGGTCATAAATAGGGTATAATTACAGGTCATTTAACTTTGCCCTGCCTGCCCCTCTTCGCAGGTTGCGGCGTATCAAAAACAACCCCATTTTAGGAGACGGAAAGACCATGCCTTTGCAAAAGGAAAAGAAGCAGGAAGTCATCACAGTCCACAAGAAGCACGAGAGCGACACCGGATCCCCCGAGGTCCAGATCGCCCTGCTGACCGAGCGGATCAACCAGCTGACCGGGCACCTCAAGGTCAACAAGAAGGACCACGCCTCAAGGCGCGGGCTACTGATGATGGTGGGCCGCCGCCGCAGGCTTCTGGATTACCTCATCAAGCGCCATGCTGCCAGGTACCGGGCCATCGTGGAAAAATTAGACTTAAGGAAGTAAAATCCGCTTGCGCTTAATGATTGTCTTCTTCAAGCGCCATAGCTTCAGCGGAGGCACTTTGAGGGGCGATTTTACGGTTAAAATCGCCCCTTGTCATTAACCTAACCGGAACAATTCCTCCCGGAGAAAAAAGCCGGGAGAAGCCCAGACTCAAGGAGCCTGGGACAAAAAAGGAGGTTTTATGGTTCATACCAAGGAACTGGAGATCGGCGGCCGGAAACTCATCATCGAGACCGGCAGGATCGCCAAACAGGCCCACGGCTCGGTGACGGTGCGCTACGGAGGGACCGTGGTGCTGGTGACCGCAGTGGGATCCGACTCGCCCCGGGAGGGAATTGACTTCTTCCCCTTGTCGGTGGAATACCGGGAACAGGCCTACGCCGCCGGGCGGATACCGGGCGGGTTCTTCAAGCGCGAGGGCAAGCCCCGGGACAAGGAGATACTTTCGGCCCGGCTGATCGACCGGCCCATCAGGCCGTTGTTCCCCGAAGGCTACCGGAACGAAGTGCAGATAGTCTGCCTGATCATATCGGCCGACCGGGAGAACGATGCCGACGTTTTGGGCCTGACCGGAGCCTCGGCCGCCCTGTCGCTGTCCGACATTCCCTTTAACGGGCCGATAGCCGCGGTGCGGGTGGGCAAGGTGGACAATCAGTACGTCATCAATCCCACCTTCCAGCAGCTGGAACAGAGCCGGCTGGACATCGTCATCTCCGGCAGCAAGGATTCCATCACCATGGTGGAAGCCGGGGCCCGCGAGGTTTCGGAAGCCGAGATCATCGAGGCCATAGAGTTCGGGCATAATTACATCAAGCAGATCATCGCCCTCCAGGAGGAACTGGTGGGACTGTGCGGAAAACCCAAACGCAAGCTGGAGATCGCCCCGGTCAACCAGGCCCTGCTGGAAAAGGTCAGGGGTTTGACCCTGGACAAGATCCAGGCGGCCAATGTCATTGCTCTCAAGGAAGAGCGGCAGGACGCCGTCAAGAAGATCTGCCAGGACGCCGCCGAGGCCCTGTTGACCGAATTCCCGGAAACGGGAAAGCAGATCAACGCCATGGTGGAGGAGATCCAGAGCCACGACCTGCGGGAGCGGATATTGAGCAAGGGCCAGCGGGCCGACGGACGGAGCCTGACCCAGATCCGGCCCATCACCGGGGAGGTCGGGTTTCTGCCCCGGACCCACGGTTCGGCCATCTTCACCCGGGGCGAGACCCAGAGCCTGGTGGTGACCACCCTGGGCACCGCCTCCGACGAACAGCGGATAGAGGACCTGGAGGGGGAATACTCCAAGAGCTACATGCTGCATTATAACTTCCCGCCCTTCTCAGTGGGAGAGGTCAAGCCCATCAGGGGTCCGGGCCGGCGGGAGATCGGGCACGGAGCCCTGGCCGAGCGGGCGGTGGCCCCGGTGATCCCATCGGAAGACCTTTTCCCCTACACGGTCCGGGTGGTCTCCGAGATCCTGGAATCAAACGGTTCGTCCTCCATGGCCTCGGTCTGCGGAGCCTCGCTCTCGCTGATGGATGCCGGGGTGCCCATCAAAGCGCCGGTGGCCGGAATCGCCATGGGCCTGGTGATGGAGCAGGGCCGGGTGGCCATCCTCTCCGACATCATGGGGCTGGAGGATCACTTGGGAGACATGGACTTTAAGGTGGCCGGCACCAAGGACGGCATCACCGCCCTGCAGCTGGACATCAAGGTGCAGGGATTGAACAAGGACATCCTGGAAAAGGCCCTGACCCAGGCCCACCAGGGGCGGATGCACATTTTGGGCGAGATGGAGAAGATCATCTCCGTTCCCAAGGCCGAGATCTCGGTCTATGCGCCCAGGATCCTGGCTTTGAACGTCCCGGTGGAAAAGATCGGAATGATAATCGGGCCCGGCGGCAAGATGATCCGGGCTTTGCAGGAGGAATTCTCGGTCAAGATCGACATCAGCGACGAAGGCAAGGTCACCATCGCTTCAGTCGATGTGGGCGGAGCCCAGGCCTGCTTCGAGAAGATCAAGGCCATGACGGTGGAAGCCGAGATGGGCCGGATCTACCAGGGGCGGGTGGTCAAGATCATGAACTTCGGGGCCTTTGTGGAATTCATGCCCGGCACCGAGGGGCTGGTCCACATCTCCGAGCTGGACAAGACCCGGGTCAACAAGGTGGAGGACATCGTCAAAGAGGGAGACTCCATTACGGTCAAGCTGATCAAAGTGGACCCCGACACCGGAAAGTACAGCCTGTCACGTAAGCAGGCCATGGGTTAATGGTAATATAGTTTTTAAAGTTTAAGTAATGAGTCGGGAACAATCCCGGCTCATTACTTTTTTGGGCTTATTGACAAGAACCGGTTTCCATGCTATTATAAATCAGGTAGTTGTACTTCGGTAAAATCCATATTTATTCAATGCTTGTCCTGAATGATAATGCTGGTGCCTTCAGCCTATCATACGAAGTTTAATATTTGCCAAAGTTCAGCAATAACTAAAAAACATCAATGGAGGATCTTAAAATGAGGAAGTTCTGTCTGGCATTAGCGCTGTTGCTGGCAGCAGTAAGCTTGGTACAGGCCCTGCCCGGGCAATCTTTTAAAGCAACAGCCAAAGGCTTAAATAGCTTTCATCCCCGGTCCGCTCCGGCCATTGCCCTGGTTGGCAGCCTTAAAACTGTGACTTCAGTCTGGTTCACCTCCAACGGCACGACGACCCAGGTTTCGCCGCAGGGCGAAATATTAACCTGGGCGGCCAATTGCCTGCTCAACGACACCCTGCAATGGGAAATATGGATCGACTCCAATGATAACGGCCTGTTCGACAGCCTGGGGGCCGATCAAGACCTGCGATTATTTGTCTACTCGGTAGCCAACGGTGATACCCTTGGCGGTCAGGGCCTGCCAGACACCACGGCTGCCTCCGACTATGAGATCGTTAATGTGCTAAGAAACGGCTTTGCTCCGGCGTTATACTGGCTTAGGGCCGTCAGTTTGGTGGACGGTAGCTCGGCCTTTGATTCGGTGCGGGTAACGCCCATGGTATCGCCCTGGGCCACGGTCTCCGGCCATGTTCACGTGCCGGGCGACAGCGCCTTGCAAAAAAACCTATGGTTGGAGGCTGACCTCTACACCGGCGGGGATGGTGGAAGTCCCATATTTTGGGCTGCAATCACCGACGACTATGGTAACTACACTATCAATATGGACAATACCTATCCGGACACGCTGTGGGGCATTGGTTATTTGAGCGACATCGTGGCCGTTTCGGGAGTCTACGCGGCTCCGGGCGATACCATCATTCGGGTGATCGGCGGAGATTACACCGGCGTAAACTTTGCTTATACCGCCGCCACCGACAGCATCACCGGCGAGGTGAGAGACGAATCGGGTATGCCGTTATCCATGGCGGTATATGTATATGCGCAACAAGGCAACCTCCAAAAGGAGATCCAGACCAGCGGCAGCCACTATCAGCTGTTCTTTACCACTGCTGATACCGGCACTTGGCGGCTGGGGTGCTATATGGGTGAGGGCGCGCCATACATGTCCCCCAGCCAGGTTGAGCTCCAGCCGGCCGGCTCCGGGCATTTGGTCCACGATTTTATAGCCTACCTAGCTACCGATTCTATTATGGGAACAGTGACCGAGCAGGGAGGAATCCCCAGCCAGGTCTATAGAATTCAGGCCTGGTCGGATTTCCTTCAGATATCGGCTCAGGCTTTAACCGATCCTTCGACTGGTGTTTACAAGCTGATGGTGTCCGATTCTTCCAGCTATAATGTGGGCATTTCCACCTGGGACAATGAGTACCCCATTCCGGATGGCTGGACAGCAACCCCCAGCGGGTATAGCAATGTCAATCCTCCGGACAGCGGAAAGAATTTTGACCTTTCTCCGGCTACCACCTTCATCACCGGCCAGATCACCCAGGACGCCGGCGATGCCCAGCCGATAGATTACGGCCAGACCTGGGTGCAGGCAAGCCCGATACACGGAGGCAGCCAATTCCAGTCCCAGCCCGATATGTCAGGACAGTATTCAATTCCGGTGGCGCCCGACTCTTACACTGTCTGGATCGGCAGCGCAGGTTTTCTGTTTACGCCTTCTCAGTACCAGAATGTGGGCGTTAGTCAGGACGAGACCATTCTCGATAAGAATTTTATCGCCAACTACGGGCATTGCCGGGTGGAGGTGAATTTGATAGGTTATCCAGCAGATTATATAAATTGGATGAGCGCCAGTGATGAATTAAGCTGGCCCAATGCCTATCAGGCAAACGTTGAAGTGAATGGATCGGGAGCCTATAACCTGTATATCTGCAACTCCAATGGCTGGAACGTCTGGGCGCCTAATGCTGCCGGGTATAATGTATCGCCGGGCAATTATAATATCGGCGACATCACCCACTCCGACATTTACCGGGGGGTCTATACTTTTACCTATATGCCAACCGGGGTGGAGGGCGAACCCAAAGATCGCCCGATGCCCACGGTATTCAAGCTTTCCCAGAACAGCCCCAACCCGTCCCCGGGCCGGACCCGAATAGACTACCAGCTTCCCCAAACGGCCGGGGTCTCGTTGGTGATCTATAATATCCTGGGGCAGGAGATCAGAAGGTACAATCTGGGCTCCCAGCAGCCGGGTTATTATTCCGTTGACTGGGATGGCAGGGATGAAAACGGGCGAACAGCGGTAGCTGGAGTTTATCTCTACCGTCTGCAGGCCGGCGGGAATAAGGCTATAAGGAAAATGATGGTGCTTAGATAAA
Source organism: uncultured bacterium (assembly GCA_963780225.1). Lineage (GTDB taxonomy): Bacteria > Edwardsbacteria > AC1 > AC1 > EtOH8 > UBA5202. The sequence continues at coordinate 53,969 of CAWAAX010000009.1, forward strand.
CCCCACCGTTCGGGGATCGTCTTTGGTCTTGGCTTCGGCCAGCTCAGCCCGGCGGCGCAGTACATCGCTCAGCGTAAGTGTTTCGGGTAATTCCTAAGAAAAAAGCGCCCTGTAGTTCTCTTTCGCCTGCCCTGTGGCAGATTATGGCGGACAAGTTTGCGGGGCGCTTTTAGTTATTTATGTTTTTAAGGTTTTTAAGTTCAAAGTTAAAAATCCCGGCCTTATTTTAAGACCGGGATTTTTTATAGAGATATCTGAATCGCTATTTCTTACGTTTGATGGGAGATTTTATTTCCCAGTCCACCACCAGGCTGGCCACGATGAATATCGAGGAATAAGTTCCGATAATCAAGCCGAACAGCATGGGCTTGGTGAAATCGGACAGCACCCGGCCGGAGAAAAGCTGCAGGGCCACCAGCACCATGAACACTGAAACGGCGGTGACCAGGGTCCGGGAAAGGGTCTCGTTGATGGAGCGGTTTACCAGCTCGCCGTATGTTTCTTTGTGAGGCTTCTTGACGTTCTCCCGGATGCGGTCGGCCACCACGATGGAATCGTTGATGGAATAACCGACTATGGTCAAAAGCACCGCCACCGACTGCAGGTTAAATTCCATACCGGCCAGGGAGATGAAACCGATGGTGCAGGCCACGTCGTGGAACAGGGAGATGATGGCGGCCACTCCGAAACGGAAATCAAAGCGGAAGGCCACATATATCAGGATGAACAGCAGGCCCACCAGCACCGCCCAAAGGGCCTTGATCTGAAGCTCCTTGCCGATCTTGGGGCCTACCGTTTCGTCGCTATCGACGGTCACCTGGTTCTGGGCCAGCTTCTGATTCAGGGCCTCGGCCAACTTTTGCCCCATGGATATCCCTTTTTCCGAACCGGCATCCTGCAGTCCGGTCCGGATCAGGAAGGCATTCTTGATCTTGCCGGTGTCCTTTATCTTCTGAATCTCGGTGATGATGAATCCCGCATCGGATAAGGTAGTACGGACTTCTTCGGTCTCAACCGGTTCCTGGAAGTGAACCTGCAGCAGGGTGCCACCGGTGAAGTCGACCCCGAGGTTAAGACCCCCGTGGACCATTACCGAAACTATCGCCGCCACAGTGATTACTATGGAGAATATATAGGCTTTATACCTGTTCGGTATGAATGAAAAATTGGGGATGCTTTTGAATATTGAAATCATGCTGTGGTCTCCTTAAATGTAGAGTTTGGACGTGTTCCACCTGACGGTGATCCAGTCGAAGATCATCCGGGTGACGATGACCGCGGTGAACATAGACACCAGCAGGCCGATGATCAGCGAGACGGCGAACCCTTTGATCGGGCCGGTCCCGAATATCAGCAGGGCCACCGAGGAGAAAAATACTGTGGCGTTTGAATCCAGGATGGTGGTGAAGGCTTTGTCGTAACCGGCCTCGATAGCCGCCCGCACCGTCTTGCCGGCTGTCAGTTCCTCCCGGATGCGTTCGAAGATCAGCACGTAGGTGTCGACGGCCATGCCGATGGTCAACGCCACTCCGGCGATGCCGGGCAGGGTCAGGGTAAAGCGGAAGGCGGCCATCACCGCCAGCAGCATTACCACGTTCAAGCCCAGGGCCAGCACAGCCACCAGTCCGCCCAGGCTGTAATAGATGATCAGGAACAGGATCACAGCCACGCCGCCGATCATGGTGGCCTTCATCCCGTTGGAGATGGAATCCAGGCCCAGGGTCGGGCCCACCGAGCGCTCCTCGATTATCTCCACCGGGGCGGGCAGGGCGCCGGCCCTTAAGATGATGGCCAAGTCCTTGGCCTGGTCGGGGTTGGATGAGGTGCCCAGGGTGATCTGCCCCCGGCCGTTGGGAATCCGCTCCTGGATAACCGGGGCCGACTTGACCACGCCGTCCAGCACGATGGCCAACCGCCGCTTGACGTTGGCCGCGGTGACCCGGGAGAAGAGGTTGGCCGCCTGGCGCACCAGCACAAAGTCCACATAAAGGCCGCCGGGGTTGTCGGCCGTGCCCACGCCCATCCGGGCTTCGGCCAGCGAGGCCCCGGTGATCTCGGGCTGTTTTTTCATCATATATAACGGATAGCCCCGGAAGTTCTCGCCGCTGCTCTTCTCGCCCCACAGGAACTGGTAGTCCGGGGGGATGGCCGCTACCACCAGGGGATCGGCCAGCAGTTTTTCCACCAGGGGCTTGTCCTGCTCCATCACCATCAGTTCGCTGCCGGTGGGGGCCAAAAGCGCGCTAAAGGGCTTGTCCTCTATCCCCAGCATGGCGCTGTCGGAGACGATCTTCCGGGTCTTGTCGGACAGCAGGGCCTTGTCTATTTTGTCCAGCACCTCCATGGTCACCTTGTCCTCCTGGACCAGCTTGAATTCCAGCAGGGCGGTGGTCCCGATCAGGCCCCGGGCCCGGTCCTTGTCCACTCCCGGCAGCTGGACCACAATCCGGTCATTGCCCTGTTTCTGAATGGAGGGCTCGGCCACGCCGAACTGGTCCACCCGGTTCCGGATGATCTCCAGGGCCCGGTCGGTGGCGTCGGAAAGCTCTTTTTCGGTGATCTCGGTGGCTTCCTTGCCCATGGCCTTGGCCAGCCCCTGGCGGTTGATCTCCATCACCAGGTGCATGCCGCCCTGAAGGTCCAGGCCCAGGTGGATGGCCTTGGTGTAAAGCCGGTTCAGCTCCTCGCGGGGCATTTCGGCCTTCTGGGTTTCGGTCAAGCCCTGCAGCTTAAATGTGGGGATCAGCTGCCAGACGGCCGCCGCCAGAAGGACCACAGTAAGCAAGGCTTTCCAAAGATTGGCTTTTCTCATCGCCTTAAACTAAGCTCCTATCCTTAAATGATAATGATTGTATTTTTAATGGTAAACCATTATTTTAGCCTAAATTACAAGGTCTTGTCAAGTATAATCGGAGATTTCCATTTTACCATTGACATCTAAAATTTATCGTGATATTCTTACAAAATGGGCCGGTTCAAGCCGGGTGTGCTCGATCGCCGCCCGGGATCCTTAAGGCATGAAACGCACCAACCCATCATTGGCAAAAACCTGCCAGGCTGATGCGCCCCGAAAAGAAAATAACGGTTGAAAATAAAGGAAAGAAAATGGATAAGTTCGACGAGATCAATCGCAAGAGAAAAGAAGCACATACTCAGCTAATGAAGCTGGATTCAAAAGTCTACAAAGCCTTTCTGGAGATGGAGAAGGTGACCTTTTGCGATGGCGCTTTGTCCAAAAAGAATAAGGAACTTATGGCCGCGGCGATAGGAATAGTCACCAATTGCGAGTCATGCATGCAGTGGCATATTGAACAGGCGATAAAAGAGGGTGCCACAATGAATGAAATACTTGAAGCAATTGAGGTCGCTATCGAGATGGGAATCGGCCCGGCCACGGTCAATGCCAGATTTGCACTGGAAGTGATGGATAAGAATTTCAATAATAAAAAATAAATATTTTCAGGAGCTTTGTGCCTGTCCCAAACGATGAAGGCGGCGGTCAAGACCGGGCCGCAGCCTGCCGGTTACAAAATCGAAATACTTACAATATCATAAAATCATTTAAAATTTTAGGAGGGATCTAATGCGCGCCCTGGTAAAAAACGAGCGGGCCCCGGGCCTGACCATGATGGACGTACCACTGCCGGAGACGGGACCCAACGATGTGCTCATCCGCATTCACAAATCCGCCATTTGCGGCACCGACATGCATATCTGGAACTGGGACCCATGGGCCCAGAAGACCATACCCGTGCCGATGCCGGTGGGGCACGAATACGTGGGCGTTATCGAAAAAGTGGGCAGCGCCGTCACCGGGTACAAAGGGGGCGAGCGGGTGACGGGCGAGGGCCATCTGGTGTGCGGACACTGCCGCAACTGCCGGGCGGGCAAGCGCCACCTGTGCCCCAACACGGTCGGAGTCGGCGTCAACCGGCCGGGATCGTTCGCCGAATATCTGGCCATCCCCGCCGAGAACGTCTTTCCGGTGCCGGACAGCATCCCCGATGAGGTGGTCTCGATCTTCGATCCCTACGGCAACGCGGCCCACACCGCCCTTTCATTCGACATGGTGGGGGAGGACGTGCTGATAACCGGGGCCGGCCCCATCGGCATCATGGCCGTGGCCATCGCCCGCCACGTGGGGGCCTGCAACGTGGTGATCACCGACGTCAACGACTACCGCCTGGACCTGGCCAAGAAGCTGGGAGCCACCCGGGCCGTGAACGTGGCCAGGGAAGACCTGAAGACTGTGATGCGCGACCTGGGGATGACCGAAGGATTTGACGTGGGCCTGGAGATGTCGGGTAACGCCGCCGCTTTCCGCACTATGCTGGATTCCATGCTCAACGGAGGGCGCATCGCGATGCTGGGGATCATGGGCGAAAACGAGGCCATCGACTGGGGCAAGGTCATCTTCAAAGGCCTGTTCCTGAAGGGCATCTACGGCCGGGAGATGTTTGAGACCTGGTATAAGATGACAGCCATGATCCGCTCCGGACTGGACATCAGTCCGGTCATCACTCACCGTTTTCCCATAGAGGAGTTCAAGTCGGGGTTCGAGGTCATGGGCAGCGGTAAATCCGGCAAGGTCGTTTTGGACTGGGGTGTGAAGTAAGCACCACCTGTTCAAGCCAAAAGACAATGCCAAGGGTTTTAAGGCGGACAGGAAGAGGATTGGGTTATCTCAAACGTCCCGGGGAACCGGGGCGTTTTTTTTATTCTTAGTATCCTCATATCTATACTTTTCTGCTTGACAAAAAAGAGCAGTGATGGATATAATAACTCTGAAAGACACTGTCCTTAAAAACCATTTATCGTTCATATTATGGAGGCTAAAATGGAACAGGCAGATGCCCGGAGGGAGGCGGATTGCATCAATAACGTGAAATCGCCAGATGCTTTCCACAGGCTTCTTTTCACAGCGATCATATTGTTGTTCATCTGCCTGGCGGCAATGCTTCCAGCCGGCCGGGCCGGGGCCTGCTCCAGCTTCCTGCTGGAGCGGGGTTGAATTGAAATCCTATTGGTGCGCGGTGACACCATCCTGGTGGGGCACAATCTTGACGAGAACTTCGCCGAAATACCCGGTTTGATGGTGGTCAATCCCCGCGGCATCGCCAAGACCGGCATCGGCTGGAACGGCTTGGTCAACCCGCTTGCCAGGGTAAAACCCACTTCCCTGGGAAAATATGGCTCGCTGACCTACAGCGCCTTTGGAAAAGAGTTCCCCGACGGGGGCCTGAACGAGGCCGGGCTATATGTGGGTGAGATGAATTATTACTATACCGAATATCCCGGCGATAAAACACTAATCAGGCTCTACCACAACCAGTGGATCCAGTACCTGCTGGATAACTTCGAGACGGTGGACCAGGTGCTGGCCGACCTGAAGCGGGTGGTGCGTCAGACGGCCACAACCGCTGGCAATTCTTTGTGGCCGACGCCAAGGGCAGGGCGGCGGCGATAAGCAGCTTTCATGGTTCAAGGGAAAGCCGGTGATCAACGCCGGGGATCTCCCCTGCCGGTCAAGGCGTTATGCAACCGCCGCTATACCCGCGAGATGGATTCGCTGAAGTCCTATGCGGGGGTACGGCGGCTCGCGGGCGGTGGATTACCGCGACACCACCTATGACCGCCGTCTTCGTCTGGGCGGCGGAGATGCTGCGGAAGCAGGACAAAAAGATCCCGGCCGGGGATTACGCCCGCTCGATACTCCGTGCAGTTGGATACCGCGAAACAACAAGTGGTCTTGGCCAAGAAGCTGGATCATCCGGGCGTGAACGTGGCCAGGGAAGACCTGAAGACGGTGATGCGCGACCTGGGGATGCGAAGGATTTGACGTGGGCCTGGAGATGTCGGGCAACGCCGCCGCTTTCGCACTATGCTCGATGCCATGTCAACGGAGGGCGCATCGCGATGCTGGGGATCATGGGCGAAAACGAGGCCATCGATGGGGCAAGGTAATATTCAAAGGCCTGTTCTAAAGGGCATCTGCGGACGGGAGATGTTCGAGACCTGGTATAAGATGACGGCCATGATCCGCTCCGGACTGGACATCAGCCCGGTCATCACCCACCGCTTTCCCATAGAGGAGTTCAAGTCGGGGTTCGAGGTCATGGGCAGCGGAAATCCGGCAAGGTCGTTTTGGACTGGGGGTTAAATAAGCACTCATTTGTTCAAGCCAAATGACGTCGCGGATGGTCTTGATGCGTACATCAAAATTGGGATTTAACGGTCCGGCCAAATCGAGGGCAGCCGGTGTACGGCGGATGGTCACTGCGCCCCGGTTTTCCGGGGCGTTTTTTTGTCTTATATTATTGCATTAAAGCCGATATTTTGATATCATTAAAGCTTATATCCTGTCAATCCTTTCAGTCATTAAAACAAAACCAACCTAACCATAAAATCCAAAACTTTCAGGAGACGCTGCATGGACAACGCCACCAGGATCCAGGACACCACCGCCAATCCCGCTCCCCTCGGCTTGATGGGCTTCGGCATGACCACCATATTGTTGAACCTTCACAATGCCGGGTTCTTTGGCCTGGACAGCGCCATTCTGGCCATGGGCCTGTTCTACGGCGGCATCACCCAGCTGATAGTCGGCATCATGGAATGGAAGAAGGGCAACACCTTCGGCACGGTAGCCTTCACTTCCTACGGCGCCTTTTGGATCACCCTGGTGGGCCTGATGGTGATGCCCAAACTGGGCTGGACCGAGGCCCCGTCACCGGCCTCCATGGCCAGCTACCTTTCGGTCTGGGGTTTCTTCTCCTTCCTGTTGTTCATCGGCACTCTCAGGCTGAACAAGGCCCTGCAGTTGGTATTCGGTACGTTGGTCGTTCTGTTCTTCCTGCTGGCGGCGGGCAAGGCCACCGGAAATGCCGCCATCCTTACCTTTGCCGGATACGAGGGCATAGTCTGCGGCCTCTTGGCCATGTATGCGGCCATCGCCCAGGTCTTCAACGAGATGCACGGGAAAGTGGTGCTGCCGCTGGGCCCGGTCAAGACCGCTTAACCGTTGACTTTGAAATTCACAGATGCTATACTTTTCTGAATGCTGGCGCTAAAAGGAGCCCCGGGATAATATCTAAAGGCTAATTTCTAAACTTGTCCTGAGCAAAGCCGAAGGACACTAAACAAGCACTAATTACCGAAGCACTAAACTCAAAACAGTTTTGAGAATTTTTCATTCGTATTTTGACATTGTTTAGGGTTTCGAGTTTCGTGCTTAGGATTTGAGTAAGATGGTGATCGGCATCGGGACAGATATCGTGGCAGTGGACCGGTTCAAAACGCTTAAGGACAAGGAGGAATTCCTGGCCCAGGTCTTTTCGCCCGAGGAACTGTCCCGCGCGCCCAAGGTAAACCGGGACCGGTTCTATGCCTCGCTGTTCGCGGTAAAAGAATCGGTACTCAAGGCCCTGGGATGCGGCCTGAGCCAGGGGTCCTTCTGGCACGATATCCGGATCTCCAAGGACATGCAGGCAGCCGTCACCGGCCGTCTGATGAGATTTGTCCCGGAGGGTTCAAACCCTAAGATCAGGGTCAGCCATTCCAGCACCCGGGAATACGCCACCGCCTATGTAATAATTGAAGATAAAAAATCAACAATAGGAGAAACGGCATGAGCAACATCGGTTCCTACGAGGATCGCTACAAGAGTTTCGACTGGAAACTTTCGGAGCAGGAGCTGGAGTACGGGAAGAACGGGCAGTACAACATCGGTTATTACTGCAGCGACCGGATCTGCGAAAAGGGCCTGGGCTCCAAGCCGGCCCTGATCTGGGAAGGCTTCACCGGCGAGGTCAAGAAATACACCTACGACGACATCCGGGCCTACAGCAACACCACCGCCAAATTCCTCCAGGACCAGGGGGTCAAGCCGGGCGACCGGGTCTGCCTGTTCATGGACAAGATCCCCGAGCTGTACATCTGCTTCCTGGGCATCTTAAAGATGGGGGCCATCGCCCAGCCGCTGTTCTCGGCCTTCGGCGAGGAATCGCTGATCACCAGGCTGGACGACGCCAAGACCAAGGCGGTGCTGACCACCCGAAAACATGCGGGCAAGGTCCGCCGGATCCGCAAGGACCTGCCGGAGCTGGCCACCATCATCATCGTGGACGCCGACGACAAGCCGCTGAACGCCGGGGAGGCCGCCTTTGCCATGGAAAAACTGCCCCGGGTGGAAAAGTTCGACATCGTAAAAGTTGAGCCCGAGACCGCCTCGGTGCTGCACTACACCTCGGGAACCACCGGAAAGCCCAAGGGGGCCCAGCACGTCCACAATTCCCTGGTGGCCCAGTACATCACCGCCAAGTGGGTGCTGGACCTGAAGCCGGATGACATCTACTGGTGCACCGCCGATCCGGGCTGGGTCACCGGCACCTCCTACGGCATCATCGGGCCCTGGGCCAACGGGGTCACCCAGGTGGTGCTGGACGCCGGCTTCAGCGCCCAGAACTGGTACGCCTTCATCGAGCGGATGAAGGTCACCATGTGGTACTCGGCCCCCACCGCCATCCGGATGCTGATGAAGGAAGGGGTGGAGGCGGTCAAGAAGCACAACCTCTCCAGCCTCCGCCACCTTTGCAGCGTGGGCGAGCCGCTGAACGCCGAGGCCGTGATCTGGTCGGAGAAGGCCTTCGGCCAGCCGTTCTACGACACCTTCTGGCAGACCGAGACCGGGGCCATGATGATCTGCAACTACCCCGGGATGAAGGTCAAGCCCGGATCCATGGGCAAGCCCTTCCCCGGCATCACCGCCACCGTGGTCAACCCCAAGACCTTCGAGCCGGTGAACCATCCCGGCACCGTGGGGCTGATCGCCTTCAAGCCCGGCTGGCCCTCCATGATGCGGGCCTACTGGAACAACAAGGAGACCTACGACGGCAAGTTCAAGAACGGCTGGTACCTTTCGGGCGACCGCTCCAGCATCGACGCCGACGGCTACTACTGGTTCGTGGGCCGGGATGACGATGTCATCAACACCGCCGGCCACCTGGTGGGCCCGTTCGAGATCGAGTCGGCATTGCTGGAACACCCGGCGGTGGCCGAGTCGGCCGCGGTGGGCAAGCCCGACCCCCTGAACATGGAGGTGGTCAAGGCCTTCATCGCCCTCAAGCCGGGCTTTGAGCCTTCCAGCGACCTGGAGATGGACATCATGAACTTCATCCGCAAGAAGCTGTCGCCGCTGGCCATGCCCCAGGAGATAGAGTTCATGGCCTCGATGCCCAAGACCCGGAGCGGAAAGATCATGCGCCGGATGCTAAGGGCCAAGGAGTGGGGCGAGGAGATCGGAGATATCTCGACCCTTGAAAATGATTAATCATTTTCAAGGGAAATCCGAAAACCGAATATCTAAATCCTAAACAAATTCGAAATACGAATAACACCAAACTCAAAACAGCTTTGAGAATTTAGAATTAGATATTTGGTCATTGTTTAGGATTTAGAGTTTAGGATTTGAAATTTGCGACACTTGCATAAATAGAAATTTTAACAAAAGCATAAAGTTAAGGACTAAATCAAAAAAATGATCGAAATACGAAAGAAACTAAGTCAAAAACAGTTTGGAGACTTTAGGATTTGCTATAGGGTGATTGTGGTGGATTGATCCTTGAGTTAGTTATAGTTGGTGGGCAAACGGGAAGGGTATGATAAAAATAGCCGATTCGGCAGATACATGGTCAATAGAACTTGTGTCCATAACACTTAATTAAAAGTAGCAAATAACACTAAGGAGACTACAATGTCCGACGAAATCAAGAAAATGATCATCGAATACGTCAAAAAAGAGTACCTGGACGAGGATTCAGACACGGAGATCAAGGAAGACACCAAGCTGATCTCCAGCGGGATCGTGGACTCGTTCTCCATGGTCTCGTTGAAGACCTACCTGGAGAAGAAATTCAGCATCAAGCTGCCGGACGAGGACGCCACCCCCGAGGCTTTTGACTCGGTCAACAACATCATCGAGCTGATCAGGAAATTCGGAGCCAAGGTCTAAAGCGAAGCACTAATCACTAATTACGAAATCCTAAACAAATCCAAAATCCCAATTTCAGATCTTTAGCATTTGAGATTCGATATTCGGACATTGTTTAGAGTTTAGGGTTTAGAATTTAGAACTTAACGGAGGAAGTATGGCCTACAGTTCCAAAGCCAGGGATTTCTATTCCGGAGAGCTCCAGGGAATGAAGGACAAGGGGATCTTCAAGGAAGAACGATACATCCAGTCGCCCCAGGCCGCCAGCATCAAGGTGGAATACCCCAAGGGGGCCGAGCCCAAGCAGGTGCTGAACTTCTGCGCCAACAATTATCTGGGACTATCCAGCCACCCCGACGTGGTCAAGGCGGCCCACGAGGCCCTGGATTCGCGGGGCTACGGGCTGTCCTCGGTCCGCTTCATCTGCGGCACCCAGGACATCCACAACGAGCTGGAGATCAAGATGAGCGAGTTTCTGGGCATGGAGGGCACCTGCCTGTTCCCCTCCTGCATGGAAGCCAACGCCGGGCTGTTCGACGTGGTGCTGACCCCGGAGGACGCCATGATCTCGGACCGGCTGGTCCACGCCTCCATCGTCGACGGCCTCAAGCTGTGCAAGGCCCAGATGTTCAACTACAAGCACAACAGCATGTCCCACCTGGAGGAGAAACTGCAGGAGGCCCAGAGCTGCCGCCTGCGGATGATCATCACCGACGGGGTGTTCTCCATGGACGGCGACATCGCTCCGTTGGACAAGATCTGCGACCTGGCCGACAAGTATGACGCCATGGTGATGGTGGACGATTCCCACGCCACCGGGTTCATCGGCAAGACCGGCCGGGGCACCCACGAGTACCACAACGTGATGAAGCGGGTGGACATCATCACCACCACCTTCGGCAAGGGCCTGGGCGGCGCCACCGGCGGCTCGGTCTCCGGACCCAAGGAGATCGCCGAGATGTGCCGGCAGAGGGCCCGTCCCTACCTGTTCTCCAACACCATGCCCCCGGCGGTGGTGGCCGGATCGCTAAAGGTGCTGGAGATCCTCTCCAAATCCACCGACCGCAGGGACAAGCTGGAGAAGAACACCATCTACTGGAGGGCGGGCCTGACCAAGGCCGGGTTCGACCTGAAGCAGGGCGACACCCCCATCGTCCCGGTGATGCTGTACAACGCCAAGCTGGCCCAGGACATCGCCCGCGACCTGTACCACGAGGGGATCTACGTGACGGGCTTCTTCTTCCCGGTGGTGGCCCAGGGCCAGGCCCGGATAAGGACCCAGATCTCGGCTGGCCACGAGATGGAGCATCTGGACAAGGCCCTGGCGGCGTTTACCAAGATCGGCCAGAAGTACGGGATACTGGGGCTGAAGAAGGACGAGATCATAGCCAAGTACGGGCTGTAGGGGCACGCTATCCGCAGATTGCGCAGATTTACGCAGATTAAGTGTCATAATATCTAAGGGTACCAAGGTGCTTTCTTTTACATCTACCTGCGGTGGCCCGAGTCTCCCCTAAAAAGGGGAGAGCGAGAGGGGTGTCTTGCCCCTAATAAGGGGTGAGACAGAACCAACCATGAGGTAGGCCGACCCAAGCTGGCCTTGATGAATACCAGCGATAGCCTTCAGGCTATCGCAAATAAAAAAGGTTTTTAATCCGCATTATTTTGCGATACCATAAATGATATCGCTGGAAAACATCAAGGGTCATAAATGACCCTCCATTGGGTCATTCCTGCGAAGGCAGGAATCCAGAAAGCCGTAATTTAGAGAGTTAATCCGCCGAAGCTGCCTAGGCCTATGCGTAGGAGGACTTGTCCGTCGTAGCTTAATGCGTAGGCGGATAACTATGCGGCGGGAAGGGATTTAACTCCCGTCCCGCCGTTTGTGCTTATTGTTTGTGTGGTCATCTAAAATATCAAACTATACTTGACAATTATTTATAATAATGTTAGAATATACCTTACAATATGGATAAGAACCGCTGCATAAAAACCATTGATTTCTGGCTGAAAACCGCCTCGGCCGGCCGGCTGCATCCCCGGGACCTGGCCCCGGAGGTTGATCTGAAAAGCAAGGAAATCGTGGACATTGTGGGACCGCGCCGCTGCGGGAAGTCGGCCCTGCTGCGGCTGCTGGTGCAGCGGCTGGGGCTGAAGGAAAATTATTTATTCGTCAATTTCGAGGACCCTTTTTTCATAGAGCATAACAGCGCTCAGGCCATAGAGAATTTAATCGAGGTTTACCTGGAGCATTTCAGCCCCCGGCTTAAGTATTTGTTTTTTGACGAAATCCAAAACATCCAAAACTGGGAAAAGGCGGTCCGCAAGCTCAGGGACGGGGGCAAATACAAGATCTTTGTCACCGGGTCGTCGTCTTCGCTGCTCAGCCGCGAACTGTCGTCCCTTTTGACCGGACGGCATATCAGCTACCGGCTGCTGCCCCTTTCCTTTCCCGAGTTTTTGGCCTTCAAGGGCCGGGCGATTCTTAATGCCAGGGATTTTGCAGTGGGCCAGGCCGCCATATCACGGCTTTTGGGGGAATACCTTAAGCTGGGCGGGTTTCCCGAGGCGGTCCTGACAGGCAACGTCGCCCTGTTAAAGCAGTATTTTTATGATATGATCAACCGCGACATCATAGGCCAGCACGACATCCGCCACCGGGCGGCCATAGAGCGGATGGGGGTCTATCTGCTCAGCAATTCAGGCAGCCTGCTTTCGCTTTCTTCCCTCAAGCAGGTGCTGGGCCTCTCTTACGAAGTGACCTCGGCCTATCTGGATTATTTTATGGACGCTTTTCTGGTCTTTGAACTGCCGCAATTTTCCTATTCCCTGAAGACCCAATCCAAGGCCCTTAAGAAAATATACTCCGCGGATCCCGGACTGGCCGGAGCGGTCTCATTTAAATTCTCCGAAAACCGGGGCCGGGCGCTGGAGAACGCCGTATATCTGGACCTGATCCGCCACGGCGATCAGGCGTATTATTACAAGACTAAAAACAATCACGAGGTGGATTTTTACCTTAAGCCCGTCCAAAAAAGCCAGGCCCGGCTGATACAGGTCCGCGAAACATTGGAAGATCCCAAGACCAAAAACCGGGAACTGAGGGCTTTGGAGGAGGCCATGCGCGAGACAGGTCTGCGGCGCGGCCTGGTGCTGACCGGGGATGAAACCGGAACGCACAAAACCAAGGACGGGGTAATAAAAATAATGCCGGTTTACCGGTGGTTATTAAGGGGTGTCGTGCCCGACTACGAAGGATAACTATGCGGCGGGAAGGGATTCAACTCCCGTCCCGTCGCTTGTGCTTGTAAACTATAATCTGGCTTTTTAAGGATAAATATGGAATCATTGAGTTTTGATAATTTAACAGAATATTATGACAAAACCCGAGATTATGACATTGCATCTTTTAATGAAGCAATAAATTATATTGCCAACAGATATCCAAGTTCTAAATATCCTTCATTATTTGAACCGGGCATTGGATCCGGAAGAATTGCCATTCCTTTAGCTGAAAAAGGCTATAAGATCACTGGGATAGACATATCAAATAAAATGATCGAAATTCTAAAGAAAAAAATATCAAAACAAAATAGTTTAGACATAAAATATCAGGTAGCCGATACCACGGACATACCCTTTCCGTCTAATTCTTTTAATATATCAGTAATAGTCCATTTGTTCTATTTTATAAAACATTGGGAAAAAGCAGTGGATGAGATCGTCCGGGTTGTAAAGGGCCCAATTATTATTTTACATACCGGCATGGGACAGGAAATACCTTTCTTAAACCAGAAGTACAAGGATATTTGCAGGGATCTGAACAGTCCCATTATTAACTTGGGCGTTAACAGTACAAATGAAGTACTTGATTATCTTAAACGCTCAAATTGTGATATTGAGACTGTCGAGAATGATTGGAAGTGGACAAGTAAAGTAAATTTATTTAAAGCTTATGAATATATCAAGAACAGGGCATATTCTTTTACTCACTTAGTTCCTGAAGGAACACATAATAAGGCAGTAAATATTTTACTGGAGTATCTTGAAAGTAGTTATGCTGAAATAAATAACGACGAGATTGAAGTCGATAATTGCATAAACCTAACCGTTGTAACAAAAAGCAAGTAGTGTAGGCTGTTGCTCAAAGGATTGTACTGAAAGATGATCAGTGAAAGAATCAAGTTATTGCCTTTATCAGAGCAGGATCTAGAGGCTCTCTTAAAAGGCAATAACAACGTCTGTGACTATAAGACAGCTGCTCTTGCTATTTCCGAGCCGTTAAGAAAAGCAATTAATATAAAGCTTGGAATGATGAAAAGTGCTGCTGATGAAGATAAACTATGGCTTACTTACTGGCTAATAATAAAGAATGATAATTCGGAAGCGATCGGGACGATCGGGTTTAAGGGGATAGATAAAAAAGAAAAATCAGCTGAGATAGGTTATGGAATATCGGGAGAATTCGAGGGAAAGGGGTACGCCACTGAAGCGCTAAGCTTGATGGTTGCCTGGGCTGGGAATACAAAGAAAATAGAAAAGATCACAGCAATTGATGTATTGGCTAGCAATATTGGATCGCAAAAAGTATTGGAGAAAAACGGTTTTTATAGGACCAAAGTCAATGTCGACACAATTGATTATGAAATCAACTTAAAAAATCTAGATAGTCTCAATAGGTGAATGTTTGAAGTCCTGAGATTTAAACTTTGTTAACTTTTATCTTTCACATATAACACAAGGGGTAATCACCAACTCATCATGGCACTGCACATCAAGGTAAAGGAATTTTACCGCAACGAACTGGTGGAACTGAAGAACGCCGATCTTTTCAAGGAGGAGCGCTTTTCTTTTCTGGATACTCGTTGTATGCTAAAATATAGACTTTATTTTGCTTGACTATCAACTCTTATTTTATTATGATTACAGGAAGAGCATTAATAAAAAGGTGCGAAAATGAATAAGAACCAAACATTGAATTTACTTAAAGGACATTTACCCGAACTTAAAGAATATGGCGTTTCGGCCATAGCCGTCTTTGGTTCCGTTGCCAGGGGCGAATCCAAGCCGGACAGCGATATTGATATTCTGGTTGATTTTAACCGGCCGGTGGGTTTGTTCCAATTTGCCCGGCTTAAGATGCATCTGGAGTCATTATTGGGCAAACCGGTGGACTTGGTAACCACAACGGCGTTAAAGGAACAGCTGAAACCATCCATTTTGAAGGAAGCCGTTTATGCCTGGTAGAGACTGGCGTTTTCGGGTGGAAGATATTATCTCGGCCATCGAGAAAATCTGCGCATTTACTAAGGATGCTGATTTTGATGCCTTTGTTGCCAATCAGATGGCAGTTGATGCGGTTATCCGTAACCTTGAAATCATAGGAGAAGCCGCCCGCCATATTCCGGCGGAAATTGAAGCAAAGCATCCGGAGATAGGCTGGCCGGAAATGCGGGCTATCCGTAATATACTCATCCATGAATATTTCGGTGTTGATGTGGCCATCATCTGGCACACCGTTCAAACTGACCTTCCGCCGCTGTTGCCTAAACTGCGTAATATTTTAGGAAACGAAAGTAAATAAAATGAAGCAGGCAAGAAAAGCAAGTTTATTTGAAAGAATTGACCTCGGCATCCGCCGGGGGGTGGCCACGGCCCTGGCCGAACATAAAAAAGCCGGAAGGTCGATAGCCATATGCAAAAACGGAAAAATTATTGAGGTTGCTGCCAGGAATATAAGGGTACCAAAGGTTTGAAACGTTAAAAAAAGCCGCCTTGTAGTCCAAGGCGGCTTTTCTGTAACAACGCCTTTGGTATTGCCAAAAGCTTGCAATGGGCGTATAATAAATGCCATCTCAAAATCATGCGAGCCATGCAAATATTACCAAACTAAGCCAGGTCTTAACGCAGTTAACTTTTATCTTTCTAATATAACACAAGGGGTAATCACCAACACATCATGGCACTGCACATCAAGGTAAAGGAATTTTACCGCAACGAACTGGTGGAACTGAAGAACGCCGATCTTTTCAAGGAGGAGCGCTACATCCACACGCCCCAGGCGGCCAGCATCAAGGTGGAGTACCCGCCCAACTCGCCCCAGAAGGAGGTCATCAACTTCTGCGCCAACAACTACCTGGGGCTCTCCAGCCACCCGGCCATAGTGGCCGCGGCCCAGAAGGGCCTGGAGGAGCGGGGCTTTGGGCTGTCGTCGGTCCGGTTCATCTGCGGCACCCAGGACAAGCACAAGGAGCTGGAGCAGAAGATCTCCAAATTCTTGGGCATGGAGGACGCCATCCTGTACTCCTCCTGCTTCGACGCCAATCTGGGCGTGTTCGAGGCTCTTTTAGGCGAGGAGGACGCCCTGATCTCGGACGAGCTGAACCACGCCTCAATCATCGACGGCATCAGGCTTTGCAAGGCCGAGCGGCGCCGCTTTAAGCACATGGACATGCACGACCTGGAAAACCATCTTAAGCAGACCATGAACAAGCGCTTCCGGATGATCGTCACCGACGGGGTCTTTTCCATGGACGGCGACCTGGCCCCGCTGGAGCAGATCTGCAACCTGGCCGAAGAGTACGAGGCCATGGTGCTGGTGGACGAGAGCCATGCCAGCGGGTTCGTGGGTCCCACCGGCCGCGGCACCCACCAGCATTTCGACGTGATGGGACGGGTGGACATCATCACCACCACCTTTGGCAAGGCGCTGGGCGGGGCCTCGGGTGGCTGCATCGCATCCAGCCAGGAGATCATCAATATCCTGCGCCAGCGCTCCCGGCCCTACCTGTTCTCCAACACCATCAGCCCGTCAGTAGTAGCCGCCACCATCAAGGCGATTGAAATGATGCAGGGCTCCACCGCCCTCCGGGACAAGGTGATGAGCAATGCCCTGTACTTCAGACAGAATATGAAGGAGGCCGGGTTTGACATCCGGGTGGGGATACACCCCATAGTGCCCATCATCCTGCACGAGGCCGAGATCGTCCAGCAGATGTCCCGGATGCTTTACGACGAGGGCATCTACGTGGTAGGATTCTTCTACCCTGTGGTGCCGCGGGGCCGGGCCCGTATTCGGGTCCAGATATCAGCCGCCCACGAGCGGGAGCATCTGGACAAGGCCATTGCAGCATTTACAAAGGTCGGTAAACAACTGGGGGTACTGAAACCTAATTAACCACAAAAGGCACAAAGGACACAAATATCACTATTCACAATTTACGATTCACGATTTGGTGTGGTGTCTCTGTGTTTCTATGGCGTTATAAGGCAACAAAATATTATAAATCTCTGTGCCTCTGTGTCTCTGTGGCTATATTCGGTTGCCATAATAGTAAACCTCTGATCCTCTGTGGCGAAAGGTAAACTATGATCTTCAAGAAATCTTATTCCTTCATAATCCTGCCGCATCACGGGGAGCAGGGAAAATCCGTGTTCTTCCACTCGCAGTGGCTGAACGCCCTTTTGCTCATCACCGTGGCGGGGCTGGGAGTATCCGGCTTTTTCATCGCCCGGCATTTGCTTTATCACCACAAGCTCAAGACAGCCTTCGAGCCCACCTTCAAGGAGAACGAGGTCCTGCGGGAGGAGCGCAAGGGGTACGGCCAGGTCAAGGATTCCCTGTCCCAGGACATAACCTCGCTGCAGGCCCAGCTTAAAAAGGAGCGCTCGGTCTACCTGTCCTCGGTCAACGGCCTGGCCCGGGAGCTGGACAACCTCAAGAAACTGGCCATCAAGGTCAAGATCCAATCCGGTTTCAAGTCATCCAACATTGTGGACGAGAACGAGGCGGCTGGTGGTCCGGTTGACGACCGGATCTACATAGGCTGGCAGGATGTTAACAAACCCATAGATCCCGGTCCCTTGGAACAAAAGGTCCGTCCTGAGATAGGAGAACAAAATGTCGAACTCAAGGAGATCGACGCCTACCTTTCCACCAAGCAATCCCTGGTCTCGGACACTCCGGAGCTGGCTCCGCTGTTCGGCCGGATGACCTCGGGCTTCGGGGTGCGGCGCTGGCGGCGTAGCGGGCATTCCGAGAACCACGCCGGGCTGGACATAGCCGTGCCCAAGGGAACACCGGTCTATTCCCCGGCCGAGGCAGTGGTCATTTTTGCCGGGCGCAAGGGTGATTACGGCAAGATGATAGAACTGGACCATGGAAATGGGTACACCACCAGGTTCGGGCACCTTTCGCTGATAGAAGTGGAGATCGGAGACAGGGTGATGAAGGGGCAGATCATAGGAGCAGTTGGTTCCACCGGCCGTTCGACTGGTCCACACCTGCATTACGAAGTGCGTTTTCAGGGCAAAGCCATTGATCCCATAGATTATTTAGGGTCTATGGAACAAAAACAAAAATAGTTAACATTTCACTTGACATTAATCGTGTAATTTGTTATAGTGTAGACTGATAGGCTTTTAAGTATCATAAAATATTGCATTTTTCATAAATTCGGTTTTGCGATATTGTCATATTTTAAGGGCTTACTAAAAGTTCTTTAAAATCGTTAGTAACATATTTACAACATTGGTATTGGGCGATTAGCTCAGTTGGTTAGAGCGTCTGCTTTACACGCAGAAGGCCGGGGGTTCGAGCCCCTCATCGCCCACCATATTTGTGCAAAACAATTGCATAATGCAACATTTGCAGAAAACTCATAGGTTATCGTTATCAGTGATCTGGTATTTATTGGATATGAGCATCATCTTTGTTTAGGAGTATTTTAGCCAGGTTTCTTTTGAAATCAATTACTCTGTTTACTTCTCATTCGTAAATAAGAAACGATAGGATGTAATAGACTGTAAAACAAGGGGTTAATAGTATATCATCTAACGACTATTATGCTATTCCCCTGAATTTATGGGATAATCGCTTTAACGGGTTTTTAAGACAGCATTAGTTGGCATTGATTATGCAAGTATAATCAATAGAGATTTGATATGGAGATTATAGAAATAGGCAGAAACGACGGCTTGGTTTGGAAAAGGCTGAATCAAAAAGGTTCCCAAACCGATGCTAATTTAAAACAACTTACCGGACTTGATGACAAAAATTTATGTCTTGTCTTGGGGTGGCTGGCCAGGGAGGGGGGAATAAATTCCCGCTCTTAAAAAACAGCATCATGATAGATCTAAAATAGGCCTGGAAGAAAACCCGCCATCCTGATCAATGTAAGTTTTACATTCGGCAATTAATAGGGCGGGCTTTATTGTATAAAAACTGAAAGAATCAAGAAAAAAGGAGATGGCCAAATCATAGAGGAAATTTCAACCAACCAAGAAAATTAACCAATATTAATCTTAAAAGGAGAAAAACCAATGAGGAAACTTCTACTGGCAATCGTGGCAGTGGCTTTGTTCGCGGGAATGGCCATGGCGCAGCCAAGCGCAACCGGAACCATCAACATTAACGTTCCGGTGGGTGGTCGATTTTCCATCACTTTGGCCCCGGCTTCCGGATCCACCATCACTTACCCCACGCTGTATCCCGGGGATGTGGACGCTACCACCGGTGTGGTGGGGATCACCGTGCTCAGTAACTACAAGAATACTACCTGGGGTTTACAGGTTCACCAGAACCAATTATTGACAGACGCCGCCATTACCGAGGCCATCCCCAGCGCCAGCTTTACCCATACCAGCACCGGCGGAACCGGGGGAACTCATTTAGATGCGACAGCCACCATCTTTACAACTACTACGGCTACCACGTTCTACACCTGCGGTCCCCTTGAGCAGCAAAACCTGCCGTTGGGATCTACTATCTCCCAAGCCATGCGGTTGGCGATCCCCAACAACCAGGCATCCGGAACATACATCAACACGCTGACCTATACCTTAACTGCTCATCCGTAATTTTCCAGGGTCTGCACCAAACGGCGCGGCGGCTGCTTAACCATAGCGGCCGTTGCGCCTTTAGAGTTTTTTAGAACTTTATTTTTACTTTTGGTAAGACAGAATTAACCTGATTTAACGGTGCTAATTTATCCCAAAAATGTAAATTCTTCCGGTTTTTATGAAATACAAAGCAACACTATTTTTAGTTCTGATATTGTCAATAATATACCCGGCTCCTTTCACTGCATGGGGGCAGGGCAATATAGGCCTCAATGTCTGGCCTCCCAAGATAGAGCTCTCGGTACTGCCGGGGGAAAGCCAGACCGGGGTCATAACAGTTCAAAACATCACCGCCTTTAAGCACAGGGTTTACGCCTATCCGCAAAATGTCAAAATGACGATTTCCGGAGATCTTGAATTCACCGAGGATTCGCTGGGTTATGGTTGTGTGGAATGGCTAAGCATCAATCCTTTGGAATTTGATCTGCCCCAGGGATCCACCCAGCAGGTCCGCTATACCATCAAAGTCCCCCTGGCGGCTGAAGGCAGCCACATCGGGGTGCTGTTCTTTCACACTAAGCCGCAATCGGCCATAAAAAGTACGGGATCGCAGATCACCGCCCGGGTGGGCACCATCATCATTGAAACCGTGCCCGGATCCGGGGAAAAGCAGGCCGAGGTGACCGGATTGGAGGTAAAGAAACCTTTGGCCCGCGGGCCGGCGGTGGCCGAGCTGACCATAAAAAATAACGGCAGTATTTTGTTGCGACCGGAGGGAATTTTGGAGTTGAAAAACGACCGGGGATTAACCCTGGGAAAAATAATGGTCAACGAAGTCCGGGAGGGTGTATTCCCGTATTCCCAACGGACCTACCGGTTGCCGCTGGAGAACATCGAACCGGGACATTATTCCTTGGAAGCCACATTGGACTACGGCGGCGCCGAGATCCTAGTGGCCGAAGCCCGGGTGAACCTGATCGCCGACCAGGCCCAGTCAGATGCCTGGCCGATAATCAAATCCCCAACAACTCCCCAGTCCAAACAGGTCGCCAGGAAGGGCTCCACCGTCCAAAAGCCAAAGGCTTCTCCCCAGGAGATCCAAGCTCTTTACTCCCAGGGCACCAAGCTTTATACCGGTGGCGAATACCAGCAGGCCCTGGATATCTGGCGGAAGATCTTAAAGCTTGAACCCGGCAATGCCAATGCTAAAAAGAACCTGGAACGGACCAGGCTAAAACTTGAGGCCCAAAAAAGGGCCAAAGGATAAATGAGGAAAAGTTCCTTTAACATAATTATTCTATCATCCCTGCTGACGATCATAGGGGTAACAGATGGTTTGGCCGACGACCGCCTGTTGATCACCTATTCCAATACGACCCAGGAGAATTTTTACGGCAGTTACCGCTATTACGACAGCCGCCATGGAGTGGATCTCAATCTTTTTAAGACGGCGGGGAATTTTGACCTGAAGGCAGACCTGGAATTTGGTTATACTCCATTCCTGGGGAGCTATGTCCGGAGTTTCAGCACCGGCATTGCCCGGTATCCCATTAAAAGCCTTAAGCTGAATCTCGATATGGGGAATTTCGTACCGTCCCTGCCATATACCAGCGGACTGAATAACAGCAATGTCCGGGGGATAAACTTAGGCCTTCAGGGCAGGCTTTGGGAGCTGAAAGCCTTTGGCGGTATACAGCCCGATTTTTACGATCAGTATATTAAACCCGGTACCCGTCAGATTTACGGGATGACTTTAAGGTATGACGTTTTATCCCGGCTGACCCTTAAACCGTATTTAATTTATTCCCAAAGCAATCTGGCCGAAGATTCGCTTTCCCGGAAAACCAACTCGGGCGGCCTGGGGCTGGAGGTCAAACCCTGGAACTGGTTGGGCTGGGATATCACCTTAGGGATGAACGACCGGGACCAGCAGATCCAGGGCACAGTATCCAACCTTAAAAGCTTATCGCTGACCACCGGGGCCAATCTTCGCTTTAAGCCGCTGACTCTGAATCTTGGTTATGATTATTCCGATCCCTTCTACCAAACTTCCAGTCTGCTGGGGCGGCAGGGACCCCGGGCCGGGATCTGGTGGCGGCCGGCGGGTTTTGTAAGCCTTAACGGCAACATCAATCAAAGCCGCCCGGTGGGCTCGGCCTTAAGCTACCGGACCGAATCCCTGCAGCGGGGACTGAGCGCCTCGCTGAATCTGCCCCGGATGCCTCTGATCAATCTGGAATATCAGCAGGGCGATCAGGACAACAGTTATCAGAATCAAAGCAGTTATCATTACCGCACGGTTACCCAGGGAGCGCAACTTTCTAAGCGCTATCCCAAATTCGACTGGTCGTTGCGCTACCGGATGTCCGATAATCAGGAGCTTTCTCAAAACCTGCAGAAATTGATCACCCAGAACATTGACGGCCGGGTCACCAGATTTTGGGGCGGACAAAGCGGCTGGCTTAATCTGGAACAGACGGCTTATTTTGACCATTTCAATGGAACCAGCTCCCGTACCGGCTGGGGCAAATTGGGGACGGAAGGAAGATTTTATTCCTGGCTTACCCTGGGGGCTGAAGGGGGAGCGGGGTTGGAAAATCAAAGTGGGGGCAAAAGGCTTTTGTGGCAGCATTCATTGCAAACCAAAATGAACCTGCCTTGGAATTTTACCGCTCAGGGCTATTGGCGTAATAATCGCAATCTCAAAAAATTAGAAGACGGCCGGGACTACGACCAAAACACTTTCAGCTTTTCCATTTCCAAACGGATAGGGCTGGAAGGAACCAGTCTTGAGGGACAGGTATTCAACGACATCAATCGTAATGGCCAGAGGGACCAGGACGAGCCGGGCCTTTCCCAGGTAAAACTTACCTTGAACAACGGGCAGGTGACCATGACCGATTCCAAGGGTAGTTACAGTTTTGACCAGGTCCGGTCCCGCCAGGCCAAGGTGGCGGTAGACATGGCAACCCTGTCGGCCGATTATAATCTGGTGGGCCAGAACGAAGTGGTGGTGGCCACCGGAGGCTGGCGGGGCAACGTGGTCAATTTTGCCGTTACTTCGCTGGGAGGGATCAAGGGCCGGGTGTTTGTTGATGTCAACAGCAACGGGGTCTTTGATGACGGCGATTACGGGCTCTCGGGCGTGACCCTGTTGCTGCAGCCGGCCAACTTAAGCGCCGTTTCCAACGGAGGCGGAAATTTCCGCTTTTACAACGTGCCGGTGGGCAAGAATGAAGTGATGGTGGATTCCACCTCGGTGCCGGGAGAACTGGAACTGAAGACACGGGAGGGCAAACCGGTCTCCATCAGACAGGGCGAATTTGCCAACGGGCTGGAATTCTTTCTGGTTAAAAAAGAACGTAAGGTTAAAAAGGTAGTTTTTGGGGGCGAGAGCATGGTGACGGTGGCAGCAGCTGCGACGATTCCTCCCCAGCCCCAAGCAGTGGTCCAGGCCAAACCGGCTCCGGGCAGTTCCAGGGTGACCACTCCCCGGCCAGGTTCGATGAAGGTTCCGGCGGTGTCCGGGCCAAAACTGTCTTCGTCCCAAATTGAGGCGCTCTATAAAGAAGGCTCCAAGCTGTTCTCTTCCGGGGATTATCAGGGATCGTTAAAAGCGTGGCAGAAGATACTGGCGGCCGATCCCGGTCATGCCAACGCCAAAAGGAATCTGGAACGGACCAGGCAAAAGCTGGAGGCCCAGCGAAAAGCCAAGAGTTGAGTTTAAAAAATGCAGAAAGCCCCCCCGCCTTTGGCGGGGGGGCTTTTTTGTCAATGAGACTATGCCAGGGGGATCTTGATCCAGAAGCGGCTGCCTTTTCCCAGAACGCTTTCGGCTCCGGCGCTTCCCCCGTGAAGCTCGGCGATGTGCTTGACTATGGCCAGCCCCAGGCCGGTGCCGCCCATTTCCCGGGAGCGGGCCCGGTCCACCCGGTAGAACCTCTCGAACAGGCGGGGCAGGTTTTCCCGGCTGATGCCGGGGCCGTTGTCTGACACCGACAGGATCAGTGCATTGTCCCGGATCTCGGCCGCCAGATCTATCCGGCTGTTCTGGGGCGCATACTTGACGGCATTGTCCAGCAGGTTGCCCAGGGCCGATGCCATTTTATCAAGATCCATCTGGACCGGCTGCTGGCCGGTCTGGTCATCGGTTTGAACCAGATGGCCCTTTTCGGCGATCCGGGGCTGAAGATTGTCGACGGTCCTTTCCAGCAGGGGGCCGACGGCAGAGGGGACCTGGTTGAGTGTGTAATTCCCCGACTCGATGGCCGAGAGCTCCAGCAGGTCGTTCACCAATTTGCTCATCCGCAGGGACTGGGCGTGGATCCGGCCCAGAAAATCCTCCAGCTGTCCCCGGTCATTAAGGGCGCCGTCCAGCAGGGCCTCGGAAAAACCATTGATGGCCGAGAGCGGGGTCTTGAGTTCGTGGGAAACGTTGGCCACGAAATCCTTGCGGATCCGCTCCAGCATCTTCAGCCGGGTGATGTCCGAAGACACCAGCACCCAGCCCCGGAGGCTTCCCTGGTCCACGATGGCGGCGATCCGGACGATGTAAAATTTCTTTTCCCACTCCAGCTCGATCCATTCCCGCTGTTCCTTTACCAGCTGTTCCATGATGGGGCTGCGGATGGCTTCCAAAAGCAGCCGGCCCGCTGCCTGGCCGGGGTCCAGCCCGAACATTTCGGCGGCGGCGGGGTTGACCATCTTTATCACCTGGCGCTGGTCCAGGGTGATCACCCCTTCGCTCATGCCCTCCAGCACTGCGGCCAGGTTGCTCCTTTGTTCGGACAGGTCATTGACCGTTCCCTCCCAGGACTGGGCCAGCTGGTTAAGGGTCTGGGCCACCAGCGCCGTCTCCCGGCTGCCCTTGGTCAGGGGCGCCCGGGCCTTCAGGTCGCCGGAGGAAAGCCGGCGGGAAGTCTGCTCAATGTCCCTGATGGCCTCGATCTCGGGGTGCCAGGCCAGGCTGACCAAAAGCCAGAGCAGGGCCGCGCTTAAGACCAGTCCGAGGATCACACCGGCCAGCAGGTGTCTCTGGTAATTTATCAAGCCCTCCCAGGGCCAGGCTATCCGGCAATAACCCCATAGAGCGTTTTTTCGCATGATTGGGACGGCAAAATAGATCATCTCCAATTTAAGGCTCCGGCTGTACCGTACCGTATGGCCCCGGCCTTTTTGTCTGGCCTGGGCGATCTCCGGCCGCCCCAGATGGTTGTCCATGGCCTTAAGACCGGCGGCATCCTCATCCGAATCCCCCAGCACCCGTCCCAGGCTGTCGATGATGGTCACTCTTTTGCCCAGAGCTACAGACTGGACCTGGGCCAGGGAGTCGATGTCGGCCCCCGGGTCAGCCGCCAGCTTTTGGGATATTTCGGAGCTGATCAGCAGGGCCTGTCCCTGCAGCCCGTCCAGGGCCAGGCTCAGCAGGTGCTGCCGGGTGTTGAAATAAAGGTAAAGGGAAAATCCGCTCAACACCACCAGGACCGAGACCAGGCCGGCCGAGGCCAGTTTTATTTTAAGGCTGGGGTGCTTCATTCTTCCTCTTTGATCTTGTAGCCGAAGGATTTGACTGTCAGGATGGCCGCATCCAGCAGGGGGATCTTTTTCCGCAGGTGCCGGATATGGACGTCCACCGTCCGGTTGCCGCCGTAGTAGTCCTGGCCCCAGACGGCATTAAGGATCTGTTCCCGGGAAAGCACCCGGCCGGGGCGCTTAAGCAGGTATTCCAGCAGGCCGAACTCCTTGGCGGTCAGTTCCACTGCCTTCTTGCTGACGCTGACCAGGTGGCGTTCTCCGTCCAGCGTTATCTTTCCGTAATTCAAAACCGCTTTGGCTTCCTCCGGCGGCTGGTTGCGGCGGAAGACGGCTCGGATCCGGGCCATCAGTTCCTTGGGGCTGAAAGGCTTGGTCAGGTAGTCGTCGGCCCCCATCTCCAGGCCCACTATCTTGTCGGTCTCCTCGGCTTTGGCGGTCAGCATGATGATGGGCAGCCTTTTGGTGGCCGGCTCGGAACGGAGGACCCGGCAAAGCTCCAGGCCGTCCATCCCGGGCAGCATCAGGTCCAGCACCAGCAGGTCCGGGGGCTGGCGGCGGATGCGCTCCAGGGCCCGTTGGCCGTCGGAGATGGCCTCGGACCTGAAGCCGTCCTTTTTCAGATAGTGCTCCACCAGGTCGGCGATGTCCCGCTCGTCCTCCACTATATAAATAAGTTTTGCCATAAGTACCCCCGGTTGAAAATTGCTTTAAAAACCATTATATCACAATGATAATAAAAAACAGGGCCAATGTAAAGTGAAAAAGAGGTGAAGCCAATGTTAAGGCAAAGTTAAGTTGCCGCCAAACCATTTCACATTAAATTAACATAAGCCACACGGGGAAGAAACGCGGCCGGGTTATATTTGGGACGTAAACTTAAAGGAATAATAAGAATGAAAAATGAAGCGTCATTTTTGGTACGGTATGGAGTTATCTTGGCAGGAGTATTTTTATATATTGCTATTGACCGGATTGCTCGTTTTAAAAGAAATTTGCGGACCTGAACCAGTCAGGCAAAACCGGCTGCCAAGCCGAAGCCCGAAAACAGGAGGCAATTAACATGGGTAAAGCAGATCTTCACATTCACACCAACTATTCCGACGGTTCCGCCACCGTGATGCAGGTGCTGCGCCGGGCGGTGGAAATGGGGCTGGATACCATAGCCATAACCGATCACAATGAGATCGCAGGGGCAGTAAAGGCCCGGGAACTGGCGGAGCGGTGGGGCCTGAAGATTGATGTGATATTAGGGGAAGAGATCACCACCTCGGACGGGCATGTGGTGGGACTTTTCCTCAAGGAAAGGATCCGGCCCCTGATGACCGCCCGGGCCACGGTGGACGAGATCCACCGCCAGGGCGGTTTGGCGGTGGCAGTGCACCCGTTCTCGCTCTGGCTCAAGCTTTTCAAATGCGGCGGGGTGGGGCGGCTGGCGGAGCGCCTTCAGTTCGACGCCATAGAGGTGGCCAACGGAGCCTTAACCGAAACCTTCAGCAACCGGTACACCAAAACTTACAACAATAAGTTGGCAAAGCTGGCAGGAGTTGGCGGTTCAGATGCCCATACCATAGAGGCTTTGGGGCAGGCTTATACGGTGTTTCCCGGCCGGGGGGCCGCCTGGCTGAGGGAAGCGATAACCCATAAAGCCACCAGAGATGTAATAACCGGCTCCCAGTTTAAAGCCCTGCTGGATTTCATAAGTGACCACTTAAAAGGCAAGCTAGCCCTGTATGGCGCCCAGGGCGGAGCCTTGGGGCAAACGGAACCTGTTTAAGGTATATTTAACTTGCGGATAAAACAAAGGAAATAACATAAGCGTATAATTGTTCAGTAAAACAAACAACAAAAGAAAGGAACGTTAATGGCACTCAACAAGGTTATTATTACGGGATTGGCGCTGCTGGCCGCCGCCAGCTTGGCCTCGGCCCAGACGGCCAGGAAGGCCAAGCCGGACACCACGGTCATTGAATTGAAAAAACAGATGGAGCAACTGGCCTCGCAGGTATCCCTCCTGAATCAGGAGCTGAGCGCAGCCAAGGCCCAGATGAGCCAGAATGAAGGGGGAAGGATCCAGGCGGTGGAAGAGACCGCTTCGTCAGCCCAGGACAAACTGGCCGGGATGGACGAGAGGATGCTGACCGCCGAAAGCTCCATAACGGGGCTGAGCAAGCTTAAGGTTTCGGGCTACCTCCAGACCAGGTTTGAATACTTCAAGAACATCAAGATCGACACCCTGCCCAACGCCGCGGACAAGGGCGCCGACTCCAGCTGGTTCTACGTCAGAAGGGGCCGGATCAAATTTGTCTACACGCCAAGCACTACTTCCCAGTACTGCATTTATCCGGATTTTTCCAAGAATACGGTCTCCCTGAAGGAGGCCTGGGTAGCCCTTTCCGAACCCTGGACCCCGATGGGCTTTAAGCTGACGGTGGGCCAGATGAACTGGCCGTTTGGAGTGGAGATCGAAAGGTCATCCTCGGTGCGGGAACTGCCGGAGCGCTCCACCGCCTCAGGTAAATTGTTCAAGGGCGAGCGCGACCGCGGCGTCAAGCTATCATTCACCCCGGTGCAGAAGGCTGGGTTGCTTTCCGCTTTGACGGTGGACCTGGGAGTTTACAACGGTTACGGCATAGACAACAGCACTTTCACCTGGAACGATCCCACCAAGCCCAAGGATTTCATCGCCCGGGCCAAGGCCGACCTGGGGGTGGTCAGCCTGACCGCTTCCTATTATGACGGCAATGAAAAATCCTCGGCCACCTCTGGCAACTATTACAAGGGCCGGCTGGGCGGTTCGCTGGAAGCCTATTACCAGTTCCTGCCCTTCGGCGGAACGGCTTTGCTGGCCGAGGGCGTTCAAGGCATCCAGACCGGGAAAAAGGTGCTGGGCGGATATGTGATGCTGGTCCAGAACATCGGGGACAAGTTCGGCCTGGCTTTCCGGGCCGACACCTACGATCCCAACACCTCTTCCGACACCACTCTCTTCGGCGGCACCGCGGATGACCTGAAGTTCGACCAGACCTCCAATCTCTCGCTGGGGATCAACTACTGGTGGGACGACGCGGTGCGCTTTACCCTGTCGGCCGACCGGACCCTGTACAACACCGATATGATGATAATGAACCAGCATCCCAAGTACAAGACCTACCAGACCGACAAGGTCACCGCCCAGATGCAGATCAAGTTCTAAGAATAAAAAACATTAAGGAGAAATTAAAATGACCAAAAAAATAATCATCATCACGGTGGTGGCATTGATCGCTGTAATGGGAGGGGTGTCGCTGGCCGGGAAGGCCATTACCCTGAAGGGTTCCGACACCATGCTGCTGCTGGGCCAGCGCTGGGCTGAAGTTTACATGCAGAAAAATCCCGGCACGGTGATCCAGGTCACCGGAGGCGGTTCGGGCGTGGGCATCGCCGCCCTGATCAACGGAGCCACCAGCATCTGCCAGGCTTCCCGCAGCATGAAGGATTCGGAAAAGCAGAAACTGCGCGACCGCTACTTCAGCCTGGGATACGAGATCCCGGTGGCCAAGGACGGGGTGACATTGTATCTTAACGAGAAGAATTCCATCACTGAGCTGACCCTGGACCAGATCAAGGATATCTACACCGGGTACACCACCAACTGGTCCCAGCTGGGCGGGCCGGACGCCAAGATCATCGTCTACGGCCGCGAGAACAGCTCCGGCACCTACGTATTCTTCCGGGAAGTTGCCCTGAAGAACGCCGACTACACCTCCAGCATGCAATCCCTGCCCGGTACCGCGGCGGTGGTAAATGCGGTGTCCAAGGATATCCACGGGATAGGATACGGCGGAGCCGCCTATGTCAAGGGCGTAAAGGAATTGGCCATCAAGACCGCCAAGGGCAGCTTTAAGCCCACCACCGAAACCGTCAAGAGCGGGCAGTATCCCCTGTCCCGGAACCTTTACTGGTATCTGCAGGGCAAGCCTTCCGGCGAGATCAAGAAAATGGTGGACTGGGTGCTTTCCCCCGAAGGGCAGGAGATAGTGAAAAAAGTCGGGTATTTTACCATAAAATAAGCCGGTCAATGATATGAATGACCAATCCAGGGGACTTTGGCTATTCCATTGTTCCCTGGATTTAGGCATTATCAAGGGGAAACATTTATGAGCCTCCAGAAAAAAAGATTCAAATACCTCGGAGAGTCACTGATAGAGGGCAACATCAAGATCACCGCCATCCTGGCCATCATCGCGGTTTTCCTGATCTTCATCTTCATCCTGCGGGAGTCCCTGCCGATATTCTTCAGCCGGGAGGTGATGCGGGAGATAACCTTCGGCAAATTCTTCAATGGGATAGAATGGCAGCCGGTGTCGGACAATCCCCGGTTCTCGCTTTGGCCGATAATCCTTGGCAGTTTAAAAGTAACGTTGATAGCCCTGGTTTTAGCGGTCCCGGCGGCTGTGGGGGCGGCCCTGTACAGTTCGGAGTTCGCCGGACGCAGGCTGAAGGAGTTCATCAAGCCGACGGTGGAGTTGCTGGCCGGGATCCCCTCGGTGGTGCTGGGGTTCTTTGCCCTGATGATCATGGCCACCATTCTGAAAGACATCTTCGGCTGGACCTACCGCCTTAATGCCATCAATGCCGGCATCGCCCTGGGGTTCGCCATAATTCCGGCCATCTACTCCCTGGCCGAGGACGCCCTTAACGCCGTACCCAAATCGTTCCGGGAGGCGGCCCTGGGACTGGGCGCTACTCCCTGGCAGACCGCGGTCAAAGTGGTGCTGCCGGCGGCCCTGCCCGGGGTCTCGGCGGCGGTGCTGTTCGGCATGGGCCGGGCGGTGGGAGAGACCATGGTGGTGCTGATGGCCGCCGGAAACGCCCCTTTGTTCTCCTTCAATCCGATGGAATCCACCCGGACCATGACCGCCACCATAGCGGCCGAGCTGGGGGAGGTGGTCTTCGGCGGCGGTCATTATCACTCCCTTTTCTTCATCGGGCTGGTCTTGTTCCTGGTGACCTTCCTGATCAATCTGGTCTCCTGGGCATTGTTTGACGGATTGATGGCCAAATTGTATGGGGCCAGAAAGTAGCAGATATGACCAACAAAACAAGGTTAAGAAAGCTCGGGGACAATCTCAAGATCGGCCTGACCGGATCGGCGGTGCTGATGATCCTGGCCATTCTGGGGGTGATACTGGGAACGGTCATCATCGGCGGGTATAAAAGCATCAGCTGGGAGTTCTTAAGCCAGCCGCCGACCGAAGGCATGACCAAGGGAGGCATTTTCCCGGCCATCTTTGGAATGGTGTTCTCCCTGATGCTGATGCTGATAGCGGTGGTGCCGGTGGGAGTGGCCACCGCCGTTTACCTGCACGAATATGCCAGTCCCGGTTTCTTTTTAACCAAAATGATCCGCAGCGCGGTCAACAACCTGGCCGGGGTGCCGTCCATAGTCTTCGGCCTGTTCGGGCTGGGTTTCTTCATCCAGTTCATAGGCGGAGGACTGGACCGGACGCTGGGGCAGAGCGGCTTGTTCAGCCAGCCCTGCATCCTGTGGGCTTCGCTGACCCTGGCCCTGATGAACCTTCCGATCATCATCGTGGCCACCGAGGAGGCCTTAAGGGCGGTGCCCCAGGCCGAAAGGGCCGGAGCCCTGGCTCTGGGGGCCACCAAATGGCAGACCATCCGGCATGTGGTGCTGCCCCAGGCAACTCCCGGCATACTGACCGGCGTGGTGCTGACCATCAGCCGGGGAGCGGGAGAGGTGGCTCCCATCATGTTCACCGGGGCGGCCTATTACCTGCCTTACCTGCCAAAACTGCCCACCGATCAGTTCATGACCCTGGGTTACCACATCTTCGTGATGACCACCCAGTCTCCGGACATAGACGCCACCATGCCGATCGCCATGGGGGCCACCCTGGTACTTTTAGCCCTGACTTTTTCACTGAACATCATCGCCATCGTCATCAGATCCCGCACCAGAAGACAGCTTAGCAAAGGAAGATAGAATGGAAACAAGGGAAAATCGCTTGGAAATAATTGATTTCAGCCTCTACTACCACCGCACCAAGGCCCTGGAGGAAATCTCCATGGACATTCCCGAGAAAAAAGTGACCGCCATCATCGGGCCGTCGGGCTGCGGCAAGTCCACCCTGCTGCGGTCCATCAACCGGATGAACGAGCTGATAGAGGGAGTGACGACCGAGGGGGAGATATTGCTGGACGGGAAAAACATCTATCACCGGAACATCGACGTGGTGGAACTGCGGCGCAAGGTGGGGATGGTCTTTCAGCGGCCCAACCCCTTTCCCAAGTCCATCTACGAGAACGTGGCTTTTGGACTGAGAATGGGCGGAAGCGGCTATTCCCCGGGAAAACTGGAGGAAGTCGTGGAGCGGTCGTTAAAAGAGGCGGCCATCTGGGACGAGGTCAAGGACCGGCTGCAGCGATCGGCCATGGAGCTTTCGGGGGGACAGCAGCAGAGGGTATGCATCGCCAGGGCTTTGGCGGTGGAGCCGGAGGTCATATTGATGGACGAGCCGGCCTCGGCTTTGGATCCCATAGCCACTGCCAAGATAGAGGAACTGATCTTCAAGCTCAAGGAAAAGTACACCATCGTCATCGTGACCCATAACATGCAACAGGCAGCCCGGGTCTCGGACCAGACGGCATTCTTAATGCTGGGCAAGCTGATAGAGCACGGAGACACAGCCACCATCTTCACCAACCCTAAAAACAAGACCACCGAGGAATACATCACCGGAAGATTCGGCTGATATCAAACAAAAAGGAGTACTGATGAGAACATTAATGGTTCATTACACCCCGGACGAAGGCGGCGCTTCGATCGCCTCCCAAATTCAGCAAAAACTGTCATGCCGGTCAGAAGAAATTACGGCCGCAAGAAAATTCACCCGTTTAAAAGAGCTATGGCATAAGGCAACGGGGACCAAACCGGAAATAATCCCTACTTTCAACAATCCCGGCAGTTATGACCTGACGGTGATCTGTTTTTCAAAGCCGGGTAGAAGACTTCCGCTGCCGGTGTCGGCGTACATTCAAAAGCAGAGGGAGAGGTTCAAAAATACTTTTTATCTGGCGATCTCAGAAATACTGGATGACAACAGCCAGGGGTTGGAGGAGTTTGTCCGGCTGACAGGATCAAGGCCTTTGGGAGCGGCGGAGATCAGCAACCGGGATCCTATGTTGCAGCAGAAAATTGACGAACTGGCCGGGCAATTAAATGGTTATTAATGTTTTTTTTAGTAAAATTCTTTTAGGCGACAATAATCATTTAACACGGATTTAACATTGAATTAACCTGTGGTTCAAATGTGTTTTATATATTGGTAACAATCGTAAAACATATCATTTTAGGAGGCAGGAACCACATGAAGAAAAAAGCATTATATTTGCTGCTGGCAACGGCATGGGTATTCTCCGCCGGCTGCGGCAAGAACAAGCAAAGCATCACACTGGCCGGCTCCACCGCCTTCCAGCCGTTCGCCGAAAAACTGGCCGAGCAGTACATGACGGCCAATCCCGGTGCCTCAATCACCGTCCAGGGCGGGGGCTCGGCGGTGGGCATCCAGTCGGCCCTTTCCGGGGCGGCCCAGATAGGGATGGCCGACCTGGTGAACCTGCCCCCGGAAGCCAGGGAACTGAGCGCCACCATAGTGGCCCGGGACGGCATTGCGGTGGTGATAAACCCGGCCAACAAAGTGAATGACCTTACCATTGACCAGCTCCGGGATATCTTCAACGGGAAGATCAAGAACTGGAAGGCGGTCGGAGGGGCAGACAAGGATATCACCGTGGTTTCGCGCGAAGCCGGCTCCGGCACCAGGACCTCGTTTGAAGAGATAGTGACCGGGATAGACCTAAGCGGGAACGCCCTGATCCAGGATTCCAACGGCACCATCCGGGAAACGGTGGCCAACGATGCCGGGGCCATCGGCTACCTTTCCCACGGGCTGCTGAACGAAAAGATCAAAGCAGTTCTTTTGGACGGCCAGGAATGCACCACCGAGAAGATCATGGCCCAGAAATACCTGCTGGTGCGCCCGATATTCCTTTTGACCAAGGCCCAGCCCGGTGCCGAGGTTCAAAGCTTGATAGATTACATCCTTTCTCCCGAGGGACAGCAGACCATCAAGCAGAACGGCCTGATCCCGGCCAAGTGAAACTATTTACGGTATTCAGTATCCAGTATTCTGTATTCAGCATTCAGTTATAGTATTGACAGCACTAAATCGCAAACGGAAAAATGCCCGTTACCAGTGAAAAAATAATGCAGCGTCTGCTGCTGGTCGTGGCCTTTTCGGCCCTTTCGGCCCTGCTGCTGATAGCTGTATTCATCATCAGCCAGGGGCTTCCCTTCATCTTCAGATATGGGTTGAGGGAATTCCTGTTCTCTTCCGTTTGGAATCCCCAGGCCGGCAAGTTCGGCATCTTTCCCATGGTGATCTCCACCCTGTGGGTCACCCTGGGGGCCATGGCCATCGGGGCTCCGCTGGGGGTGGCCGGGGCGGTGTTCCTGACCGAGTTTGTGCCCCGTTCGGTGATGAGCGTCATCAAGCCGGCCATAGAACTGCTGGCCGGGATACCATCGGTGGTCTACGGCTTCATCGGGGTGATGGTGCTGGCCCCGCTGATCCGGGACCATCTGGGCGGGCCGGGGCTTTCGCTTTTGGCCGGCTCCATCATCCTGGGGATAATGATCCTGCCCACCATCATCAGCATCTCCATCGACTCCATCATGGCGGTGCCCAAAAGCTACCGGGAAGGGTCCCTGGCCCTGGGGGCCACGGTCTGGCAGACGGTGCGGATGGTGACCCTGCCGGCGGCCCGGTCCGGCATCGCGGCCAGCATCATCCTGGCCATGGGACGGGCCATCGGCGAGACCATGGCGGTGATCATGGTCACCGGCAACTCCGTCAAGATCCCGGGCTCGGCCCTGGAGCCGGTGCGGACCCTGACCGCCAACATCGCCCTGGAGATGGGCTACGCCACCGGAATGCACCGCCAGGCCCTGTTCGCCACCGGGGTGGTGCTGTTCGTGGTGATCATGATCCTCAATTTCAGCGCCAGTTATGTGATGAGGCAGAGAAAGGCCCGCCGATGAAAATGAATCCCAAACATACCCAGAAGGCGGCGGTGGCGGTGCTGGGCTCGGCCACCCTGCTGACCCTGACGGCGCTGGTGTTCATCATCGTCTTCGTGCTTCAGAAGGGCCTGCCGGTCTTAAGCTGGTCATTTCTGACCGGGGCTCCCCAGGACATGGGCCGGGCCGGTGGCATCTTTCCGGCCATAGCCGGCTCGGCGGCATTGACAGTGCTCTCCGTTCTTCTGGCCGCGCCGCTGGGGGTGGGCACGGCGGTCTACCTGACCGAGTACACCCGGGAGTCGCGCCTGACCGCGGTCATCCGCTTCGGAGCCGACTGCCTGGCCGGCATTCCCTCCATCATCTTCGGCCTGTTCGGCTTCATACTGTTCGTGACAATCCTCAAGATGGGCTGGTCGCTGCTGGCCGGGGGACTGACCCTGGCCCTGATGATCCTGCCCACCATCATCCGGACCACCGAGGAGGCCATCAAGGCGGTGCCGCTTTCCTACCGCGAGGTCAGCTATTCTCTGGGGGCCACCCGCTGGCAGACGGTGTACAAGGTGATCCTGCCCAACGCCCTGCCCGGGATCCTGACCGGCGTGATGCTGGGGGTGGGCAGGGCTTTGGGCGAGACGGCGGCCGTCATCTTCACCGCAGGGTCATCGCTAAGGATGCCGGCCTCGGTCTTCGATTCGGTCCGGACCATGGCGGTGCACTTCTACCTGCTGGCCCGGGAGGGCATCTCGGCCGAGAACGCCTACGGCACGGCGGCGGCCCTGATCATCGCTGTGCTCTCGGTGAACCTGCTGGCCTATTGGATGATGAACCGGATGGTAGCCAAGAGGACATAAATGCCAGTAAAAATATCGATAAATAAATTTTCGGTCCATTACGGTCCGGACCCGCTTCTCCAGGAGATAGACCTGGAGATCCAGAGCCATCAGATCCTGGGCGTGATCGGGCCGTCCGGCTCCGGCAAGACCACCTTTCTCCGCGCCCTGAACCGGATGAACGAACTGCAGCCCGGCTTTACCACCAAGGGCCGGATACTGATGGACGGGGAGGACATCTACGGCCGGGACTATGACGCCGTCAGCCTGCGCAAAAAGGTGGGGATGGTCTTTGCCATGCCGGTGCCGCTGCCCATGAGCATCCACGAGAACATAATCTACGGCCCAAAACTTTCGGCCGGCCGGGGATGGAAGCATGACGAGGCGGTGGTGGAAAGTTCCTTGAAGTCCGCCTTTTTGTGGGACGAGGTCAAGGACCGTCTGAAATCACCGGCCTTAAGGCTTTCCGGCGGCCAGCAGCAGAGGCTGTGCCTGGCCAGGACCCTGGCCCTGGAGCCGGAGGTGATACTGCTGGACGAGCCCTGTTCCGGGCTGGACCCAGTCTCCACCGCCAAGATCGAGGAGGCGTTGACCATCCTAAAGGAAAGATATACCGTGATACTGGTCACCAACAACACCAAGCAGGCGGCCCGGGTGGCCGACCGCACGGCCTTCTTCCTGATGGGGAAACTGGTGGAGGAGGGAGCCACCCAGCAGATATTCACCGCTCCCAAGGACAAGCGGACCAGCGACTACATCACCGGAAGGTTCGGCTGAGGGCAATCAAGGGCACTAATTTATTTTGCCACAGAAGGCACAAAGATCACAAAAAACGTAAGCCAAAATTGTAAATTAAATT
Source organism: uncultured bacterium (assembly GCA_963780225.1). Classification (GTDB taxonomy): domain Bacteria; phylum Edwardsbacteria; class AC1; order AC1; family EtOH8; genus UBA5202. The sequence goes on from CAWAAX010000009.1 coordinate 90,103, forward strand.
TGTGTTTTATGTGCTTTATGTGGTTAATTCGGTAATACGTGATGGAACAAAAAATTGAAATAAAGGATCTGGACCTTTTCTACGGCAGTTTTCAGGCGTTGAAGTCCGTAACCATGCCGGTCTATGACCGGCAGATCACGGCTTTGATCGGCCCTTCCGGCTGCGGGAAATCCACCCTGCTCCGTTCCCTGAACCGGATGAACGACCTGATCTCCGAGGTCAGGATCAAGGGCCAGGCGCTGCTGGACGGGGTCAACATCTACGGCAGGAACACCGACGTGGAAGGCCTCCGGAAGAGGGTGGGAATGGTCTTTCAGCGGCCCAACCCATTCCCGCTTTCGATCTACGACAATGTGGTCTACGGCTTAAGGGTGGCCGGAGTGAACGACAAAACAGTTTTGGACCAGACGGCAGAAAAAAGCCTTAAGGCCGCCTGGCTGTGGGACCAGCTCAAGGACAAGCTTCATCAGCCGGCCATCTCCCTTCCCCTGGACCAGCAGCAGCGGCTGTGCCTGGCCCGCCTGCTGGCGGTGGAGCCGGAGGTGATCCTGATGGACGAGCCCTGCTCCTCCCTTGATCCCATCGCCACCGCCAAGGTGGAAGAGCTGATGCTGGAGATGAAGAAGGACTATACCATAGTCATTGTCACCCACAACATGCAGCAGGCGGCCCGGGTCTCGGATTTCTCGGGATACATGCTGCTGGGGCAGATGATTGAATTCGGGGAGACCAAGACCCTGTTCACCAACCCCTCGCAGAAACTTACCGAGGACTATATTACCGGCCGGTTCGGTTGATGGTGCAATGAACGGTGGACAATTATGTATCCACTATCCAGTATCCGGTATTCAGTAAATCAATTTAGTGTATAGTGGCTACTGATTACTGACTACTAAAATAGCAAACGTATTTTGAGGTAAGAAAATGGAACAAAGACATTTTGACCGGGAGTTATTGGAACTGAAGGAAAAGCTGCTGTTGATGGCGGCCAAGGTGGAGCAGCTGATCAAGCAGTCCATAGAATCCCTGATGAAGAAGGATGCGGTGCTGGCCCAGTCGCTTTTTGCCCTGGACAAGGAAGTGGACAAACTGGAGATCGAGATCGAAGAGGATGCCATCGCGCTGATAGCCCGGCACCAGCCGGCGGCCGGTGACCTGAGGTTCCTGATCGGGGCCATCAAGATCAACAACGATCTGGAGCGGATCAGCGACCACGGGGTGAACATCGCCCAGAGCGCCATCCGGCTGGCCGCACAGCCGGAGCTGAAACCCCTGATAGACATCCCGAGGATGGCCGAGCTTTCAATCGGCATGCTGAAAGACAGCCTGGACAGCTTCGTCAACAACGACCCGGACAAGGCCCGGGCGGTGTGCAAGAGCGACGACCAGGTGGATGACCTGAAGGACCAGATATTCAGGGAACTGCTGACCTACATGATGGAGAAGCAGGACTCCATCGGCCGGGCCATGGACCTGATCCTGGTCAGCCGGAACCTGGAGCGGGTGGCCGACCTCTCCACCAACATCAGCGAGGAGGAGATCTACATCTCCGAGGCCAAGATCGTAAAGCACAATGTTCAGAAGGGGAAATGATTATTCGAGCAGTTCCTTGAGCAAAAATAAATTTCTTTGCGGCAGGTCGCTTAAAAAGGCTGGACTTTGGTCCGGCCTTTTATTATAATACCAAAGCCCGGAACTTTTCCGGGAGTAATAATCCATGATCCCGGGAAATATTCCTGTATTCATGGCTTCCTTATAAATAAATCCATCTCGAAAGAAAACATGCTTAGCGAACTTCAAATAACCCAGGTGATCACCAAGGAGCTGGGACTGCAGCCGTTCCAGGTCAGCAATACTTTGGAACTTTTCGGCGAAGGGGCCACCATTCCCTTCATCGCCCGGTACCGCAAGGAGAAGACCGGCCTGCTGGACGAGGTCCAGATCCGGGACATCCGCGACCGGTTCGATTACATCAAGGAACTGGACGAGCGCAAGGCGGCCATCCTGAAAAGCATAGAGGAGCAGGGCAAACTGACCGATGAGCTGAAGGCCAAGATCGAGGCCTGCCTGGTTAAGCAGGAGCTGGAGGATCTTTACCTGCCCTACAAGCAGAAGCGGAAGACCAAGGGCATGGTGGCCAAAGAAAAGGGTCTGGAGCCTCTGGCTTTGTCGCTGTGGCTGCAGGAGGGAAGTTTTGACCCGCAGGCAGAGGCCGAAAAATACCTCAACCCGGAACAGGGGATCAACAGCGCCAAGGAGGCCCTGGACGGGGCCCGGTACATCATAGCCGAGCTGATCTCCGACGACGCCGAGGTCCGCAAATACCTGCGGGAGATCACCATGGCCAAGGGGATACTGGTCTCCCAGGTCAAGGACGAGTTCAAGGAACAGAAGACAAAGTTCAACCAGTACTACGAATTCAAGGAGCCGTTGAAGCTGATCCCCTCCCACCGCTACCTGGCCATCATGCGGGGGGAGAACGAGGAAGTGCTGAACGCCAAGGTGGAAGCCCCGGCCGAGGAGATCAACCAGTATCTGCTCAACAAATTCATCAAAGACAGATCCTTCGCCCAGTTCCAGTATTTAAGCGAGGTGATAGGGTTCGCCTACCGGATCTACCTGAACACCTCCATCGAGGTGGAATTGCGCTCGGAGATCAAGGAAAAGTCCGACGCCGAGGCCATCCGGGTGTTCGCCGAGAATCTCAGGAACCTGCTGCTGGCCCCGCCGGCCGGCTCCAAGGCCATCATGGGGATAGACCCCGGCCTGCGCACCGGCTGCAAGATAGCGGTGGTGGATGAGACCGGGAAATTCATGGAATACTCCACCATCTTCCCCCACAGTTCGGCCTCCCAAAAACAGGAAGCGGCCAAGACCCTGGCGGCCCTGGCCAAAAAATACAAGATGGAGCTGGCTTCCATCGGCAACGGCACCGCCTCCCGGGAGACCGACCAGTTCGTCCGGGAGGTGATCGCGGAGCACAAGGGGATCAAGCTGCAGCCGGTGGTGGTCAGCGAATCAGGGGCCTCGGTCTACTCGGCCTCGGACCTGGCCCGGGAGGAGTTCCCGGACCTGGATGTCTCGGTCCGCGGCGCCGTCTCCATCGCCCGCCGCCTGCAGGACCCGCTGGCCGAGCTGGTGAAGATCGACCCCAAGGCCATCGGGGTGGGCCAGTACCAGCACGACGTCAACCAGCCCAAGCTCAAGCAGTCGCTGCACGAGACGGTGGAATCCTGCGTCAACTTCGTGGGGGTGGATCTGAACACCGCCTCCTATTCGCTGCTGTCCTACGTTTCCGGCCTGAGCGAGGCCATGGCCAAGAACATCGTAAAATACCGGGACGAGCAGGGAGCCTTCAAGAACCGGAAGGAACTGCTCAAGGTGGCCAGGCTGGGGCCCAAAGCCTTTGAGCAGGCGGCGGGATTTTTAAGGATCCGGGACGGGGCCGACCCGCTGGACAACTCGGCCGTCCATCCCGAGAGCTACGCCATCGTCAAGCAGATGGCCAAGTACCTGAAGACCAAGACCGGACAGCTGGTGGGCGATCCCCTGCTGGCCGGGCAGATCGACCCGAAAAAATACGTCACCCCGGAGGTGGGCCTGCCCACCCTGAACGACATCCTATCGGAACTTAAAAAACCCGGGCGCGATCCAAGAGACAAATTCGAGCCGGCCAACTTCAAGGACGGGGTCACCGAGATCAGGCACCTTAAGCCGGACATGATGCTGGAGGGGGTGGTGACCAACGTGGCCAATTTCGGGGCCTTCGTGGACATCGGGGTCCACCAGGACGGGCTGGTGCACATCTCCCAGCTGGCCAACAAATATGTGAAGGACCCCAAGGAAGTGGTCAAGGTGGGCCAGCGGGTCAAGGTCCGAGTGCTGGAGATAGACCTGGAACGCAAGAGGATCGCTCTGTCAATGAAGGGAAATCAATAATACATAGGAGAATCAAATGAGCAAAGTAATAATCATCGGAGCGGGCCTGGGCGGGCTGACCGCCGGCAACCTGCTGGCCCGGAAAGGCCACCAGACCACGATCTTTGAATCCCACACCGCCCCGGGAGGTTATGTGGCGGGCTTCCGGCGCCAGGGTTTTTATTTTGAAAGCGGCACACTTTCCTTTGAGTCACTATCAACGGTTAAAAAGGCGATGAAACAATTGGGGGTGCTGGACAAGATAGAGATCGTTCCCCAGCAAACCCGTTTCGTGTCCGACCGTTTCGACATCACCACTTCCGAGACCTTCGCCGGTTTTAAGCAGGCCATCCTGGCCGCTTATCCCGAGCACCAGCAGAACCTGAAGCGGTATTTTTCCGAGGTCGACAAGCTGATCAGGGCCATCGAGCCCTTTATGCTGCCCGACCCGCCCTGGACCTCGTATCTCCGGGGGGCGGCGGGCGGGGCGGAGGTGCTGCTTAAATACGGCCGGACCAATCTGGGCGATTTCACCGCAAAATATTTTGAACGCGACAGCGAACTTTTCCGGCTGTTCAAGAATTTCGGCTATCCCGACATGAGCGCCCTGATCCTGGGCGGGGCCATCATCAGCATCTTTTCCGATTACTGGACGATCAAGGGCGGCATGCAGTCCTGGGCCGACGCCCTGGCCCAAAGTTTCACCGGGCTGGGGGGCGAGTTAAAACTGGGAACTCCGGTGGAAAAGATAATCACCGAAAAGGGCCGGGCCATTGGTGTGGTATCGAAAGGTGTCAGCCATGGTGCTGACCATGTGATCTCGGCCTGCGATTACAAGAACACTTTCCTTAAATTGCTGGACGACCAATCACTGATCCCCGTCCGCCAATTGGAAAAGATCAAGAACACCCAGGTCTCCGAAGGAATATTCACCGTCTATCTGGGACTGTCCATAGACAACCGGAAGCTGGCCGAATATATGAAGATCCCCCATGTCTCGCTGTTTGACGAGCAGCCCGGGGCCGACGTCCGCAATTCCAACGACCCCGACTTCTTTAAAAAATCATCGGTCAGCCTTTACTCCCCGTCGCTGATCAATCCCGAACTGGCTCCGGCCGGGAAATCCTGCCTGATGCTGCAGATGGTATGCCCACACCGCTGGATGGACAACTGGGGCGGCGGAGACAGGGATAAATACAAAAACCTTAAGGAACAGGTAAGCCAGACCCTGATCAGCAAGGCCCGGAAACTGATCCCGGACCTGGAAAAGATGGTCGAATTCAAGGGAGCGGCCACCCCGTTGACATATCAGCGCTACACCGGCAACACCGACGGGGCTACTTCCTCCTGGAGCTGGAATCCCAAGAACAAATTCCATAAAAGCATCCTGGGAACATTTGTGGAAACGCCGGTTAAAAATCTGCTGATAGGTTCCTGCTGGGCCATGCAAATCGGGGGGATCCCCGGGGCCATCAGCGCCGCCCAGCAATGCGTCAAGAGGATAAAATAGTTAAGGCGGACTTTTCAATCATAAAGACACCAGGGGCTTTAATTCGGGCAAATATATCTTAAAGGCGACCGGCGGATTGCCAATCAGAAAACACTCGATACTTTAAAATAGCCGGTCTCTCCAAGAGGCTGGCTATTTTCGGTTGGTAAATGTTCAACAAAACCTAAAAAATATAATTATTTTACTTGACTTTAAAATCAATTTTTATTAATATTACACTGATATATAAGGTATTACCATATAATAGGTTTAATGAAAAGAACCGTATCCATAATAATAAGCGTGATATTGGCCTTGGCGGCTTTGGGTCTTACGGTGTTTGCCCTGCGGCAAAATCAAAAACCAGCAGGCAGCACCGCGCCGGACGAGCTTAAGACCCGCTCCGAGCTTATTGCCAAGAGCCTGGCCCGCAGTCTTTCCGACCCGGTGGCCAATGCCGACGATCTTTCTATGTCCGAACTGATGGCCCAGGCCCAGACCGATTATCCCGAAGTGTCGCAGATCCGGGTGGCCAACAGCAAGGGGCAGATGGTGGCATCCACCGAGGAGGATCTAGTGGGCCAATCCCTGTTGTTGCCGGCCGGGATCAAAACGCTGGCGGACGAGAACCTGCTGCTACAGCCTGCGTCGGCCGGACCCAAGGAAAGATCTTACTGGACAGCAGCTCCCATTTTGCTGGGCAAGGATAAGATAGGAAGCATTTACCTTTTGACCAAAGGTCAGGCCCAGCCGGCTGCTTTTTCCAAATCGGCTATTCCCATTCCGTTGCTGGCCGGGCAGGCGGCGTCCCTGATCATTATAATACTGCTGCTGGCGCTTTCGGCGTCCAAGACAATTACCGTGGCTACCACAGGCGAGGCTTTGGCTGAATTTGAGCGCAAGAAAAAAGAAATAGAAAAAGAGCTGGACTCCAAGCGCAAGGATCTTAAAAAAGTGGAGGCCGAGGCGGCCGACCATACCCGATGGTTGGAGATGTTCCGGGGAGAGGAATCCGACCTGACCAGCCAGGTAAAAAAAATGCGGCAGGAGCGGACCGAGTTGGAAGGCTTGATAGACCAGGGGCGCAAGCAATTAGTGGAGTTTGAAAGCCTGTTCCGGAACAAGCAGTCCAAGTTGGAAGAGGTCAGTAATCAACTGACCGCCAGGATTGAAGAGGGCATCGAACTGGATAGGCGGCTAGTCAGCGTTCAGCAGCAGGAGTCGGAGCTTAATACCCGGATGATGGAGCTTAAGAAGGGCGAAGTAAATTTGGCCCAGTGGCTCAAACAATCCAAGGTTGAAGTCCAGAACCTGGTTCAGTTCATTGCCGAAAAACGAATAGAGGAAAGCGAGCTGGAGCAGACCATCGAAGAGCGGCGGCGCGAGGCGTCCGAGCTGGAGCAGAAGGTGGAGGAAACGCGGGGCAACATCCAGGAATTATCCGATATCAGCGAACAGTGGTCCGGAGAGAAGGATCGCCTTTCTCTGGAAATAGGTGAAAAGCAAAAAGACCTGACCGCGGTAATGCAGCTGCTGGAAGGCAGCCGGGCCAGGTTGGAAAAACTGCAAAAACAGGAAACTGCGGTCAAATGACAAACTACTACGAAATTCTGGGAGTAAGCCGCGGAGCTACAGCTTCTGAGATCTCCCAGACCTACCGGCGCTTATTGCAGGACGTCTATCAGGAAATGGGCAGGGAAGCCGATTTGGCCTCCTTGAGCCATGCCCATAAAATGCTGATCAATCCAGCCAAGCGCCGGGAGTACGATGCCATGCTTGATCTTTTATCCGGGCAGTTCATTGTCGAAGATCCCGAAAAACCCACCAAGGCCGAGAAGGCCTATTTAGAAGGCCTTAAAGCTTTCGATCTCCAGAACTATCAGGAGGCGGTGCAGTATTTTGCCCGGGCCGCCCGGCTGGATCCCAAGCAGGGACACTTTTTCAGTCAGTGGGGGCTGTCCATCGGAATGTTTCCGGGCCGGCTTTCCGAAGCAGAGCTTTACTGCAAAAAGGCCATCGAGCTCGATTCCGATAATCCGGTATTCTATTTCAATCTAGGGTTTTTGTACCAGCGCCATAATTTAAGCGAGGCCGCCCAGCAGTCATTTATCAAGGCTCAGGAAGCCCAACAGGTGCGGCAGGCCAAGCACGCGGCCCAGCAGTCGGCCGCCATCTCTGCGCCATGGGGGGGCGATGCCGGCCGCCCGCTTAAAAAACATGATTCCACCGAAGATAACATAACCCAGCTCGACGGAGAACAGCCTTCGGTGATCGTTCTGCCCCATGCCGAAGAGTCCGTTCTGGAAAATAAAAAAGTTGATCAACCGGTTTCCACCGCTGAACCAGGGATGGAACAGGCCCAGGTCCTAGCCGAGGAACCGATCGATTTGTCGGGGATCGATGATCTGTTAAGCGAACTGGATTCCCTGGAATCCAGCATGGATCAGGTGGAGACTTTCAACAACAGGAATATCCTGGAACCGGAGGAATCCAAACTGGAGATCGTCACCGTTCAGGAAGAACTGATCGTCCAGCGCCAGTCTGGGGAATCGCATCCTTTGCCCGGCAGCCAGACCGAAATCAATGAAGTATCTGAAGAGCCCAAACTGGAGCTCGTCACCGTTCAGGAAGAACTTGTTGCCCAGAGCCAGCCAGGGGACATTCAAACCCCTGGATTACCAGGGGAATCGGAGAGTTTGAACGAATCGTCTTTGGACCTTTTAAAGGAGCTGGATTCCATTGAAACCATGGTGGCCGGAATAGAGCAAGCCGGGATGGAGGCTCAGCCAGAAGATATTTTGGAAAATCCCCAACAACTAGAAATATCTAATCAACCAGGCTTGCCGGTTATTTCAGAGAACGATGTCCCGGTATCCAACATTGAAGACCTGGAGGACGAGGCCTTAAAGGTACTGCCGGAACCGGATAGTCCATCGGATGATCAACCTTCTGAATCGGTCCTGCCCAATTCAAATGAAGAAACACCTGCCGCGGTTTCCCAAGGCGTGCCAAAACTTAAGAAAAAAAATTCCAGATCTGATTCCGAGGCCATAAGGGAAAAAATGGAGAGGCTGAATCAGATGGAGGAACAGATGATGGAGGAGCTGCTTAGGCTTAAGGCCGAGCGAGTACAATTACGCGCTAATTTGGAGGTCTGAAAAATCCGAAGCTGGATTAAACTGGTTTGGTGTAAATAAATAAAAGCCGGCGGCCCGAAAAAATAGGGGCGCCGGCTTTTATAATTGCCAAGGGGAAGGTCTGTGCTTCCTATGTCTTTAGTATCTGCTGGAGGTTGTCAGGGTCGGGTGATTTGCTAAGGGCCTCGTCTAAGGTTATCATCTTTCGTTTGAACAGCGAAGCCAGCGACATGTTTAAAGTGCACATGCCCTGCTTGACGCTGGTCTGGATTAGGCTTTGCAGCTGGTAGGTCTTTCCCTCCCGGATCAGATTCCTTACCGCGCCGGTGCCGGTCATTATCTCATGGGCCGCCACCCGGCCCCGGCCGTCGGCCCGTTTTACCAGGATCTGGGAGACCACCGCCACGAAGTTAACAGCTACCTGCATCCGGATCTGTTCCTGCTGGAACAAGGGGAAGACATCGATGATCCGGTCGATGGTTTGGACGGCGTCGGTGGTATGGAGGGTGGCCAGCACCAGGTGTCCGGTCTCGGCCGCGGTGATGGCCAACTGGATGGTCTCCAGGTCGCGCATTTCTCCGATCAGGATGCAGTCCGGGTCCTGTCGCAGCACGTACTTCAGGGCGTCGGCAAAGGTCAAAGTATCGCGGCCCAGCTCCCGCTGATTGACGATGGCTTTTTTGTCGGCATGGATGAACTCTACTGGATCCTCCACCGTCATGATGTGGCAGGGCTCGTTGGCGTTACGGTGGTCGATCATTGACGCCTGGGTGGTGGACTTGCCGCAGCCGGCCGGGCCGGTCACCAGCACCAGGCCGCGGGGCCGCATAGAAGCCTCCTTTAAAATGGCTGGGAATCCCAGCTCATCCAGGGTGGGGATTCTCTCGGGGACCAGCCGGAAGACCATGCCCAGCGAACTGCGCTGCAGGAACAGGTTGACCCGGAACCGTCCGGTGCCGGCTTGGGTGTAGGCGAAGTCCAACTCCAGGTCCTGGGTGAACTTCTGCCACTGGGCCGGGGTCAGCACCGAACCCACGAAGCGCTTGACATCGTCGGGGGTCAGGGCCGGAAACTGGCTGGGCATCAGATCTCCGTTGATCCGCAGCAGCGGAGTGCTGCCGACCTTAAGGTGAAGGTCCGAAGCCCCCTGCTGGGCCATGTGCTGCAATAGCTGGAGTATTTCCATTTTACATCAAGTGGTGTGTATGAATGTTCCGGCGACAGTTAATGTGGTAGTGATACCTCGGCGATACTATGGTAATGCGGTGGACCAAACAATCGTATGCCCATGGTATAACAACGGCATTCTCAACCGTTTTACAATTGTAATAGCAGGCCGCATTCTCCGGGAAGATCAGACCTTCATGATCATCCGTTCAAATTCTATGGGATTGGAAGACTTGGCCATAGCGTCCTCTATGGTCACCTGTCCTTTCAGGTAGTAGTCCTTTAAGCAGGAATCCAGGGTGACCATTCCGTACTTGCCGCCGCTTTGGATGGCGCTGTAAATCTGGTGGGTCTTGCCTTCCCGGATGATGGCCCGGAGGGCCGGGGTGCAGGTCAGCACTTCGTAGGCCACCATCCGCCCCTTGCCGTCGGTGCGGGGCAGCAGGGTCTGGGAGAAGATGGCCTGGAGGGTGGTGGAGAGCTGGAGCCGCACCTGCTGTTGCTGGGCCGGGGGAAAGACGTCGATGATCCGGTCCACGGTCTGGGCGGCGTCGGCGGTGTGGAGGGTGGCCATCACCAGGTGGCCGGTCTCGGCCGCGGTGATGGCCAGGCTGATGGTCTCCAGGTCGCGCATCTCGCCCACCAGGATGATGTCAGGGTTCTGGCGCATCACGTGCTTCAGGGCCCCGGCAAAGCTGTGGGTGTCGATCCCGACCTCGCGCTGGTTGACGCAGGCTTTCTTGTCCCGGTGCAGGAACTCGATGGGATCTTCGATGGTGATGATGTGGCAGGAACGGTTCTCGTTGATGAAGTCGATCATGGCCGCCAGGCTGGTGGATTTGCCGGAGCCGGTGGGACCAGTGACCAGCACCAGGCCCCGGGGCAGCATGGAGACCTTTTTCATGATCTGGGGCAGGGCCAGCTCGTCAATGGTCTTGATCAAAAGTGGGATGACCCGCAACACCGCCCCCACCGCGTTTTTCTGTTTAAAGACGTTGACCCGGAAGCGGGAGACGCCGGGGATGGAATAAGATAGGTCCAGTTGGAGGGTCTGCTCGTACTTCTGGCGCCGTTCTTCGTTCAATATCTCGTACAGCAACATCTTGGTATCGTCGGCCGTCATCACCGGCAGGCTGGTGCGCACCAGCTGTCCGTGGATCCTGTAAATGGGTGGCTCGCCGCACTTGATGTGCAGATCAGAACCCTGCTGGCTGACCAGCATTCTTAACAATTCGTCTATTTTGGCCATGACAATTAAAAGTAATTAATGAGAGCGCATTTATTTTAGGCAGAGTTGCCGTATAGGAAGTATTTATGACTGCATAAACTATCAGTTTAACAAAAGCGGGCTTTTAAAGTCAAGGATAATAATCAAAAATAAAACCAAAGGCTAGTTGCCTTAGGAAAAAATACGGAACAAAGCCTGAAGGCACCGGTGTCTTCTACTAAGCAAAAGCTTTACGGCCAAGGCTTTTCTCCCGGCCCCAATGATCCGGGGCGTAAGGACAAGATACTTGATGGAGCAAAGCAAAAGACGGGTCTGGGCCGGGACATTTCAGTAAACCGTCCCGGCCTGAATCTCCAAATTACCGGCGGTGTCTGGAACCCGGCAAAACCTTGAAGGGACGATCACGTTAACCAGCAAATCCGGCTGGGACTCTGGCTCCCAGCAGGTCATTTTTATCAAACCAAAACACTCATTACCGGTTCGGGTAAAAAAATGGACTAACTGTATAAAAAACCATTGACTTTTGATAAATATTTGGTATAGTTAAAGACTAATGACAAATAAAAACGGCATAATCGTTCTACCTCCGGAACATCTGGAGGCCGTGATCAAAATAGCCGCCGAGTGCCTGGGATGCCAGGCGGAGTTTTTTCCCTTGGAGGAAGTTCCATTTCCGGGCCGGGACGATCAGGGAGAATCCCTGCCTCTGCCGGAGTTCAGCCGGAAACTGCTGCTTAAAGGCCCTAAGGACAAGCTGCGTCCGGCTCTGGAGACCGCGAAAAAACTGGCCGCCGAAATCAGCGCCAAGGAGCAGGAGTCGTTTTCCTTGACTCAGGAGATAACCGAGCGTTATGAGCAGCTGGCCACTCTTTTCGAAATGAGCGAAAAGCTGGGGATGGCCGGCGACAACCAGTCCCGGGTAGCGGCCATCCTGGACACGGCCGCCTCCGCAGTCTCGGCCAGCTGTGGCTGTCTGATGCTGTTGGAGGGTGACTGTAGCTTCATCAACCGCCGGGAAAAGGAGATGGACCGGAAAACCATAAGCGCCTTGGCCCGCCGGGCCGCGGAACAGAACAAGCCTTCGGTGGACGAAAAAAGACACATCATCCTGCCGCTGACCGTCAATAAAAACCAGCCTATCGGAGCCCTGGCCCTGGGACCCAGAACCGAAGGGGTATACCGGTCCGGGGATGTCAAGATGCTGGTAACCCTTAGCAGTTATGCCGCCTTGTTGTTGGAGAGCGGCCGCCTTTATGAAGGACTGGAACTGCTTTTCTTCTCTACCATCAAAAGCATGGTGGAAGCCATCGATGCCAAGGATCCCAGCACCCGGGGCCATTCCGAGCGGGTACGCCGCTATTCCGCCCGGATGGCCCGGAAAATGGGGATGAGCAACCCGGATCAGAAAATGCTGGAGCTGGCCGCACTGTTGCACGACCTGGGCAAGATAGGCCTGCCCGATTCCATTTTGAATAACGTCAAAAGCCAGCTGACCAACGATCAGTGGCAGCAGGTAAAACAACATCCCGAGATAGGCGTTTCAATTTTGACTCACGTGGCCCAGTTGAAGGGGATACTGCCAGCCATAGGCCAGCACCACGAACGCTACGACGGAAGCGGCTATCCCTCTGGGATCAAGGGCCAGGACATTTCGCTGTTTGCCAGGATCATCGCCGTAGCCGATGCCTACGACGCCATGACCACCCAGCGCACCTACCGGCCCACCTTTGATTCCCGGCAGGCCTTGACCGAGCTTAAGGATAATTCCGGAAACCAGTTCGATCCGATGGCGGTGGATCTCTTCATGCAGAGTTTTTCCGATAATGATAATCAGCAGTAAAACATGAACGACAAAAAAGACATGATCAGTCAGATCTCTCCGCCAGCCGCCGATCGTGGCCAAGGCCATTCTTCAGATGATTCCGGATATCTGTTCTTCCGGATGATGCCCGGACTTTTGGAGTGGCTGCCCCAGTCAGTGGTGCTGACCGACCGGGAGTGCCGGATAATAATGCACAACCAGAAGGCCAAAGGGCTGGTGCTGGGAAAGGGTTTGGTCTGGGACGACTTGGAGCTCCTGCCGGAGGACTTGGACTGGATAAAAAACATTTTATTTCCATGCACCCAAAAAGCTGGCATCCCGGCCGAGAAAAAAATAGCCTTCAAGGACCGGTTATGGAATCTGGAACTGGTGCCGCTGTATCACGGGGATGTCTTTTTGGGCGCCTTGCTGTCCTTTGCCGACCAGGCCGATGAGGTGGCCAGCCAGTTTAAAAAACTGAGGGATCTTTTGATTGCCACTCAGGATGAAAAGGCGGTGGCCGAGTTCCTGCTGAAGACCTTAAAAAAGAGCCTGGGCTTTGAAAAGGGGATGCTGGCGGTAATGGAACGCAGCAACAGTTACAAGATCCTGGCCAGCCAGGGACTGGAAGAAGAAGCCCAAAGGGAAGAATTTTTACCTCAGAGCCCGATGCTGGAGGCCTGTTTAAAAGAAGGCCGGCCGATGACGGTCTCCGGAAGCTCCGAAAATCTGGAACAATCTTTGGGCAGCAAACTGCTGAAGGTGGCCGGAACCAAATCCGGTTCGTTTTTGATCGTCCCGCTGCTCCGGGCCCAGCAATCCCTGGGATTTCTTATGCTTCACAAAACCAGCCCGGCCTTCGGCAATGGACACTTGACCCTGCTTTCCGAGCTGTCCGAGATTTTTGTGAAAATACTGGACGAAGCCCGGATGGCCCAGAAATTTGAAAGCGAGAACCAGCTTCGCAGCAAGCTTTATGAAATTGGATTCGCTGCCGGATCAGTACTGCAGTTGGGAAGCCTTTTGAGCCTGATGATCAGGACCATCTCCAAGGAGCTTAAGGCCGAGGATGTCAGCCTTTACTTCTTTGACGAGATATCCGGACAATGGGCCGGGAAATCGATGATAGCCCCCACTGAGGGTCAGGGATTTCTATCCCTGATCAAAAGCTCCGGGGTCAAGCTGGAGCACATCCGGCTGATGGAGATGAAGGATGTTACCGCCCAGGTGGTAGCCCGGGGCCAGCCGGAGATCATCGGTGATCTGGCCCGCGATTCCCGGTTCATCCAGCCGGCGCCCCGGACCCCGTTCAAATCAGGCTTATGGCACCCCCTGAAGATCAAGGACAAGACCATCGGAGCTTTGATGGCCCTCAGCCGGCAACCGGGATACTTCGGCACTATGGACCAGGCCCTGATGGAGGAGATAACGCCGCTGATCACTTTTGCCCTGCGCAGCGCCATGCTATACGAAGAGATCCGCCGGGAGGGCAGCAGGCTGGGCTCCATCATCAACTCCATGCCCGAAGGGTTGCTGATGGTGGACAAGGATTTTAAGGTGATAATCAGCAATGAAAGTTACGAAAAACTTTGGAATTTGGGAATCAGAATAAAGCCAGGGATGGAATTTCACAAAGCCATTCTGCCTTTTCTGGGGGAACAGCTCCGGGACCAGAAACCGTTGCTGGAGTTCCTGCAGAAATGCGCCGGCAATACCGCCCACCGGCAGGAGTCGGTGGAGTTGGAGCTCAACAGCGGTTTATTTTTAAAGATCGTCTCTTTTCCGGTGGACGATGCCGAGGGCCCCGGCAACGGGTTGGTGCTGTTGCATCAGGATGTAACGGTGGAGCACCAGATAGCCGAGACCCGGCAGGAATTTGTGGGGATGTTGTCCCACGACATGCGCAACCCGCTTTCGGCCATCATTGCCACCCTGGAGCTCTCGCTTGACGGCAGCCTGGGCGATCTCAACGACAACCAGCACCAGTTTTTGGGCAGCGCCATGAATGACAGCCGCCGGATGCTGGAGATGCTCAACGATCTGCTGGATGGGTACAAATACGAAGCGGTGGAGCTTAAACTGGAAAAGACCCAGTTCGACATCACCCAGGTGATCTCCAAATTAGTCTACGATTTTTCACCCTTGGCCAAGGAGCGCCAGATCGAGTTGTTTCAGGAGACGCCTTTAAGCCTGACGGTGACGGCGGACGAGGGCAAGCTGATCCGGGTAATATCCAACCTGCTGACCAATGCCTTGAAATTTACCCCTAAAGAAGGGCGGATAATTGTTTCGGTCGCTGATAAAAAACAAGTCATTCAGGTCTCGATCCAGGATACCGGGGAGGGCATCGCTCCGGATGAATTGGAAAAGGTGTTTCAGAAATTTTATCAGGTGGAAAAACGGAAGCTGGGCCGCAAGACCGGGACCGGCCTGGGCCTGCCCCTCTGCCGTAAATTAGTGGATGCCCACGGCGGCAAGATCTGGGTGGAAAGCCAGGCGGGCAGGGGCAGCAAGTTTATTTTCACTCTTCCCAAATAAAGAAAAAAAGACTATCTATCCTGTCCAGGAACCTTTATCCACAGACGTTGTAGTGAGTGGTGTGACTGAGTCCGCCGAAGCCTTAACCGAACTATTAACGCAGATCAGAACAAAATTATTTGTACCTAAAAATAGAAACTTGCGGGAAAAATCTGTGAAATCTTCCGCCACCGCAGGGTAGTACATATAGGCGGATCCGTCTATGGCGGGAGCGGATAGAAAAGCTTTTGGGGTACGTGTCTAAGCTAATTGGACAGGCATTTATTTTTAAATAACCCAAACCTTTTTAAAGAGGTGTTTTCGTATGACCAAAAAAATCATGGTGATCGATGACGAGCCCTACATTGCACGAGTCATCAAGTTCAAGCTGGAACAGGAAGGTTACACGGTATTTTCGGCCAATGACGGGCTGACCGGGCTGGAGAAGATCAAACTGGAAAAGCCTGATCTGGTGCTTTTGGATGTGATGATGCCGGGGCTGACCGGGTACGAGGTTTGCCAAAAGATCAAGGCCGATCCCGAGCTGGCCAGTATTCCGGTGGTCATTTTAACCGCCAAGGGCCAGGAGCGCGACCGGGAGCAGGGCCTGAGCGTGGGGGCCAGCGATTACATTACCAAGCCATTTTCGCCCAACCGGCTGCTGGAATTGGTGCGCACTATGGTGGGAGAGAACACCTAAAATGCTTTCTTGGCTGTGGCTGTTGGCCATACCTTTCCTGGCCGGTATATTTCTGGCCTCTCAGACGCTGGTGATTAAAATTGCCGGCGCCGGCGGAATGCTTTTGCTTTTTGGCTGGGGAGCCTGGCTTTATTTTAAATTGTCCCGCCAACAATCCCAGTCCGAACAGGCCTTAAATGAGCTGGCCTTGTTGAAAGATGACGGCGGGCGCCAAAAGCTTCAGTTCCAGGAAATGGTCCGCCAGAAGGGAAAACTGGAGGAGTCACGGAAAGACCTGGACCGCCGGCTGCAGGAGATCAAGACCGTCTGGGACAGCCTGCCTGCCGGTCTGCTGTTGATCAATAAGCAAGAAGGCAAGGTTCTTTCCATGAACTCGGAGGCCGAAAGGATTACAGGCTTTCGGGCCATTGAAATAGTGGGCCGGAGCTGGGAGCAAACCTTGACCTCTCCCCAAAATCCGTTTCAGGATAATCCCCGGATCCAGGCCATAAAGGATAGGGATCCGGCCGAAATAGAACAGGATAAAATAATCTTAAAGGACGGAACCGAGTTGGAGGTACATTCCCGGTTGTGGAATCTGCCAGGCGGCCAGCGGATCGGATGGATGTTCTACCCCAAGGGCCAGGCCATGGACTACAATCAGTTGCGGGAGGAATTCATCACCAACATATCCCACGAGCTGCGGACTCCGTTGACGGTGATCAAGGGCTATGCCGAGATACTTTACGAAGACGCCAAATCCAGCGGACACGAACAGGCCGACCTGATGAAAGTGATAGTGGACGAGGGAGACCGGCTGGCCGGACTGCTGGATTCCATCATCAATTTCCGGCAGGCCAGTTCCGGGATGCTGGGCCTGCGCCAGGAAAAGGTGGATATCATTATCCTGCTTAATACGGTGATTCACGACCTGGAGCCCAAGTCCGCCAAAAAGTCCATCAAGATCATTAAAAAGATTCCGGCTACTTTGGCCCCTTCCCGGGGGGATTTCAATGCCCTGCGTTTTGCCTTCAGCAACATTTTGGATAATGCCGTAAAATTCAACAGCCAGGGCGGCAGCGTAACGGTGGAAACCGGAGGCTGGCGGCTGGAGGACGGGATGTGGAAGATGCAGGTCCACATCAGCGATACCGGAGCGGGGATCGCTCCCGAAGTGATGCCGCACATCTTCGAAAAATTCTACCGCACCGACCAGAAGGTGCACACCATCCAGGGGACGGGGATCGGGCTTTCCTTGACCAAGGAAATATTGGAGACCCACGGCGGCAACATAGCGGTGGAAAGCGCCGAGGGCAAGGGGACCAAGGTCACGGTCAGCCTGCTGATGTCGGAGTGAGAGACCGCCCACTAAAACACACGAAAAATGGTGGTTGAAATTGAACGGATGGCAGGGAAAGGCATGGGGAATAAATTAACAGCGTCATGCATCAAAAACGGCTGGTGGCTTTTAGCCGCCGTTTTTTTTATTTTTACTACGGCCCGGGCCGGGGTGGTGATCAACGAGTTCGCCTATTACCTGGACCCGGCCGGCGATACCGGCAAGGAGTGGATAGAACTCTACAACCCCGACTCCCTGGCCCAGGATCTGTCCGGCTACGATATCTACTGCGGCCGCACCCCTCATTACCTGGTTCCTCCAGGTTTTGTGCTGGCGGGAAGATCTTTCGCGGTCGTGCATCTCCGGCTGGCCGGGGTCAATACCGCCTCTGACCTTTACGAAGGAACCGCCCCCACCAGCAACATGCCCAACACCAAGGGTTCCCTGGCCATCTTCACTGATTACCTCCGCGGCACCATCGTGGATTTTGTCCAATACGGCGATGACAGTTTGACCTACGAAGCCACGGCGGGCACTGCGGGCATTTGGACCAGAGGAGATTTTGTGGACACTGCAACCTGCGCCTGGTCGCTGGGATTGGCCACCGACGGCGCGGACCACGACACTTCGACTGACTGGGCGGAGTTTTCAAAGCCCACCCCGGGCTACAGCAACAGTCCACAGCTTTACAACATCTCCCTGGAAACTCCATCCACCTCTCCGCTGGAGATCCCGGCCGGAAGCTCTTTCACCGTCTCTGTTCTGGTTAAGAACCAGGGGGTCAATGCCGCCCGGAATGTTTTGCTGACATTCTATCAGGATGCCAACGGCGACTCGGTCTGCCAGCCAGGGGAAACCGTGTTCCACCGGGAGCAATGGGATTCTTTATCCGGCGAGCGGACCTGCAGTTTCACCCACGACGCCCAGCCCGAAGGTGCCTACCAACTGTCGGCATTGGCACTCAGCGACAGTGAAACCGTCCTCTCTAACAACCACCAAGTCCTTGCCTACCTGGCCGGCAGCCCGTTGGTCATCAACGAGATCATGTACGGCCCCTACCCCGGCCAGCCGGAGTGGGTGGAGCTTTACAACCGCTCCGGAAGTTCAATTGATGTTTGGAACTGGACATTTGAGGATGCCACGGTTTCTCCTGAAAATATTACCACTGCCCACCGGACCATCCTGCCGGGCGAGTATCTGCTGTTAGCCCCGGATACTTCCTATTTTAACAGTCCCGGTCCCAAGATAGAGCTGAGCGGCTGGCCGGCCCTGAATGGAGAAGGAGGCGACATCGTTTGCCTGCGGGATCCAAGAGGCGCAGCGGCGGACCGGGTGCAATACCAGGACACCTGGGGCGGCGGGGGAGGCCGGTCGCTGGAAAAGATAAATCCCTGCCTGCTGAGCCAGGAGGCGGCCAACTGGGGAGGCTGCGTGGCCTCCAGCGGGTCCACCCCCGGCCGGCAGAACAGCATCTACATAGAAAAGCTGGAAACCTCGGCCGACCTGACCCTCTCGCCCAACCCCTTCTCGCCGGACGGCGACGGTTTTGAGGACCATGTCCTGATCGGGTTTGATCTCGCCTGGACCAGGGCGGTAGTGAACATCAAGATATTCGACCGGCTGGGGCGGCTGTTGAAGAACCTGGCGGAACAGCAGCCCTTCGGAGCTTCGGGAACAGTGGTCTGGGACGGCCGGGACGGCGGGGGGCGGATGTGCCCGATGGGGGTGTACATCGTGCTGCTGGAGGCCAGGGACGCCAATGGCTCCGGCTCGGTGAAGAAGAAACAGGCCGTGGCTTTGGCAAAGAAACTATGACCTTTACCACGACACGGAGAAGAACACCGAATATAATCCTTTAGATAATTCCGTGCATTCCAACATTCCGTGCTTCAGTGGTAAGTCTGGTAAACAGCATTATACACTTCTAAACTCAGGCATAGCATGATCCAAGTTTACACCGGCAACGGCAAGGGCAAGACCACCGCTTCTTTGGGCCTGGCCCTGCGGGCCTCGGGGCAGAAGAAGAAGGTGATGATGATCCAGTTCATGAAGGGCAAGGTGAACTACGGGGAGCTGAAGTCCGCCAAGCTTCTTCCCGGATTCACCATCAGGCAGTTCGGGCGGCCGACCTTCGTGGACAAGAAGAACCCGGCCCCGGCCGACATCAAGGGGGCCAAAGAGGCGCTGGACTTTGCGGCCAAAACCATCGGCGCAAAAAAATACGACATCATCATATTGGACGAGCTGAACGTGGCCCTGGACTTCAAACTGGTGCAGCTGGACGAGGTGCTGCTGATGCTGGCTTGGGTACCCAGGGATCTGGAGCTGGTGATTACCGGGCGCAACGCCCATCCGAAAGTGATCAAGCTGGCCGATCTGGTGTCGGAGGTCAGAGAGGTGAAGCATTACTATAAGCAGGGGGTGCAGGCCCGGAAAGGCATAGAATTTTAAAATGCATATTTCAAAATGCAAATTTTTAAATTAATCTGCGTAAATCTGTGCAATCTGTGGATAGTTTCGGTTTCTTTTGACAAATAACTTATAGCACATACAATCAAGGAGCTTTATGGAAGGACTGATCAAAAAGGCCCTGGGCCGGGGCCAGGCCGACTACATAGAGATCCGGCTGGAGGAGAAGGCCGTCACCAGCGTGGTCTATTCCGGCAAGGAATTGGACAGCGCCGGGGCCAACACCACCAAGGGCGGCAACGTCCGGGCCCTGTACAAGGGCGGCTGGGGCTTCGTCTCATTCAACTCGATGGACCAGCTGGAGGCCAAGGTGGCCGAGGCCTGCAAAGCGGCCCGTATGGTGGGCAAGGGCAAAAGCGTTCTGGCCAAGGTTCCCAGGGTCACGGCAGACATCAAGGCCGCGCTAAAGGACGACCCCCGAAATATCCCCCTGGCCCAGAAGGTGGAGCTGGCCAAAAAATACAACCATATCATCATCGGGTCCAAGGGGATCATCAGTTCCGGCGTCCGCTACGAGGATGTCTTTAAAAAGCAGACCTTCGCCAACACCGAGGGCAGCTACATCACCGAGGAGCGGGTATACTGCGGGGCGGCCTTTTCGGCGGTGGCCAAGGACGGGGCCAACGTCCAGCGGGCCCACGACACGGTGGGCGGCACCGAAGGCTACCACACCGTGCTGAAGCTGGAGAAGAACGCCCAGCAGACCGTCAAGGACGCCCTGGGTCTGCTTAAGGCCGACAAGGTCTCGTCCGGCAAGTACACGGTGGTGATGGACCCCAAGATGTGCGGGGTGTTCGCCCACGAGGCCTTCGGCCACCTTTCCGAATCGGATTTTATTTCCGAGAACGCCAAACTTAAAAAGATGATGACCCTGGGCAGAAAGTTCGGGACAGGCGCCCTGTCCATTGTGGACGACGCCACCATCAAGGGCCAGCGGGGCTACTATTGCTACGATGAGGAAGGAGTGGCCTCCCAAAAGAATTTTCTGATCAAGAACGGGATATTAGTGGGACGGCTCCACTCCCGCCAGACCGCAGGCCGGATGAACGAGAAGGCCACCGGCAGCGCCCGGGCCATTAACTACCAGTTCGGGCCCATCGTCCGGATGGGATGTACCTATATCGAGCCCCGGGACTGCAGTTTTGCCAAGATGATCGGGGAGATCAAGAATGGGCTCTATGTGGTCTCGGCTTTAGGCGGGATGACCGAGCTGGAGATGTTCACCTTCTCGGCCATGAAGGCCTACCTGATCAAGAACGGCAGGCTGGGGCCGATGGTCAGGGACGTGATCCTGACCGGCAACGTCTTTGAGACGCTGAAGAACATCGACGCCATCGGCGACGACCTGGAGCTGCACGGGGGGCTGGGGGGCTGCGGCAAGGGCGGGCAGATGCCGCTGCCGGTCTCGGACGGCGGCCCGCATATCCGGGTCAAAAACGTAGTGGTGGGAGGGAAATGAAGATGAACAAGATAATACAGCAGATACTGGACCTGGCCCAAAAGAAATCCCAGGCGGCCGAGGTCATCCTGGTGGAAGGCAAAGAGAGCCCGGTGGAGTTCCGCTTTGGCAAACTGCATTCGGTGGAGCACAAGGAGATCAAGGGGGCCGGGCTGCGGTTGATCAAGAACGGCCGGATAGGATTCTCTTCTACCACGGATTTTGGCAAGCTTAAGGAACTGGTGGACCATGCGGCGTCGGGCGCCGTCTTCGGCCAGCAGGCGGCTTTTAAGTTCCCGGTGGGATGCAAACCGGCCGGAGTTAAGACCGCCGATTCCCAAATGGAAAAGTTCACCACCGTAAGGGCGGTGGCCGAGGGCCAAAAGGCTCTGGATCAACTGGCCCAAAAAGCGCCGGCCCTGAAATGCGACGCCAGCCTTAACAAGAGGGTCTACCATATAACCCTGGCCAACAGCCGGGGATTCTCCGGCGAGTACCGCAAGACCTCCTTCAGCTACGACTTGGCCGGGGTGACTGTGCTGGGGGGCAGTCTGCTACAGCTGGGCCAGTCCCGGAACAGCGGACACCTGGCCCTGGCCACCGCCGAGATGACCTCAAAGATCGCCGAACTATACCAAAATTCCAAGCGGACGGCCAAGCTGTCCTCCGGAAAGATGACGGTGCTGTTCACCCCGGAGGCCATGAGGCTTTTATGGCTGTCCATAGCTATGGGGGTCAACGGCAAGGCGGAGCAGAAGAAGACCACCCCGCTATTGGGCCGGCTGGGGGAGAAGATGCTGGATCCCCGGATCACCGTCAGCGACGATCCGCTGTTGCCTTTGGGCCTGTCCTCGGCGCCGTTCGACGACGAGGGGGTCTGCGGGGCCAAACTGGACCTGTTCCACCAGGGAGTGTTCACCAACTTCATTTACGACCTGCAGACCGCGGGGCTGCTCAATAAAAAGTCTACCGGCCACGGCAACCGCTCCTTCAGCACCCAGCCCTCACCCCATGTCAGCAACCTGGTGATCTCAGGCGGAAAGACCAAACTGGCCCAGATCATCAAGGGCATGAAATCGGGCCTGATCGTCTACGATCTCTTGGGCGCCGGGCAGAGCAACATTATGGCCGGGGATTTTTCGGTCAACATCGGACTGGGCTACCAGGTGGAGAAGGGGAAGATCGTGGGCCGGGTGAAGGACGCCATGGTGGCGGGCAACGTTTATGATATATTGAAGAACAAGGTGCTGGATATCTCGGCCGAGACCGAGGCCTTGGAGCAGAACAATATTGCGGTAAATACTCCGGCCATGCTGTTTGATGCTATGAACGTGGCGGCGAAATGAACCGGGGCAATTTGCCACAGAGACACTGAGACACAGAGGTATTTCTTAACCCCCATCCTCCCGGTAGGAGAGCCTGCACTGAGGCAGGCAGTTTATTATTACAAGCGAAAGTGGGGAGGCTTGAGCCCCTCTCCTTGCGGGGGTGAGGTCAAAAAAACGGCAGGTCATTAATGACCTGCCGTTTTGCGTAGCGCTTGACCTAACCCCCAGCTTCGGACCTCTCCCTTGGTCCACTTTCGTTTGTAATGCAAGGCATCCTTCTCAGTGCAGGCTCTCCCCGAAGAGGGGAGGAGCAGGGCGTTGCCTGAGCTCTGCTATTATGTTTTGCTTGCCAAGCGGAGGGGTCACACTCCGAAAATACTGTTGACAGACTGCCCCGCCGGGGGGACCGCCCCCTCGGTCCCCCTCCGTTGCGGAGGGGGAAGTAAGAATCCCTCTCCAATGTGGAGAGGGATAAAGGGAGAGGTCAAGTACGGAGCTTACACTTCATGGTTCTCCAAACTCTTCAACCCGAGTTTCAAGGGTACATATATCACAAATCCCGATATCACCACAAACAGCATCATCGCCACCGCCAAAGCGCTTCCGTAACTTATATGGTGCCTCCATTGCCCGGCGGCATACAGATAAGCCGGCCAGGCCAGCACCACCACCGACAGCCCCACGTAACCGAGGCCCGCCAAAGCGGCCAGCAGCCCCCCCAGCCCAGAGGCGATCCGGCTGGGGTTCCTTTCCTTAAAATCCGGGAAGATGGCCCCCAGGCCCAGCACCAGGCTGGTGATGGCCAGGCACATCAGGCCCAGGGAAAAATGGCTCAACAGCCGCATCTGGGGCAGGGTCTTTAAAATGTTGTTGGAGAGCAAACTCAAGGTCTCGGTCAGCACTAACGCCACCGCCAGGTTCAGGGTCGACTTCTCCATCAGCAGTCTTTTGGCCGAGACCGGGGCCGAGCGCATCAGCCACATCATGGGGCCCTCCAGACTTATCACCGGAAACACGAACCGCACCGACAGGGTGGCCAGAATGTACCCGGCAAAGGCGAAGTTCAAAAATGCTATGGCCACCTTCCAGACCGAAAAGGTGAACAGCAGGGGATAGGTCCGCAAGCCCCCCAGGTAGATCACCAAAAGCGACAGGAAGATCAGACCCTGGGCCCACTGGCCGGGGTCGCGCATAAAGAGCAAAGCGTCCTTGGCCGCAATGGGCAGGCGGTCGGCCAGTTTGGCGGTCAGCCAAAAACTTTTCCTGAAACCCAGGTCCGGTGAATTGCCCACTCGTCCGGTCAAAGCGTTATAGTAGATCTTGCCGGCCAGCCAGAAACACAAGCCCCCCCAGAAGGCGGCGGTGATCAAAAGCAACCAGGCCATCTTCAGCGCTTCGGAAAAACTTTCGGGCAGGGGAGCCAGCACCAGCCGGGACAGCCAGGTGCCGGGCAGAAGCGGCGAGCCCACCAGGGCCAGCTGGGCCAGGTAATGCTCCAGCTCGGGCATGGTGTCTATCTGGGCGATCACCATCCCCTTGGGCTGGCCGAACAAAAAGAAGGCCCAGGCCGCCAGGGCCAAAAACAGCAACAGGAATCCCAGCAGCTGGCGCAGTCCCATTTTGGGAAAGAGTTTTATCAGCACCAGGAACGAGGCCACCGCCAGAAAGGCCGGCAGGGTGGTGAAGACCACAAGAGAGATAAGATAGAACCCCAGGGCAAAGACGCTCTGGTGCCGGGCCGCGGTCAGCGCCGCCAGCAGGGGCAGTCCCATTATCAAAGTGGCCCAGGTGCTGAAGAAAAAGTTCTGTAGGAAGCGGTAGCTGAACAGCTTGGAGGGGTCCATGGGGGTGGCCAGCAGGTAGTCCACCTCCGGGGAATAGTACAGGGTGGAGAGCGAGGTGATCAGGTTGCTGAGGAATAGCATCAAAAAGAAGGTCAGAAAGGAAGTGGACAACAGCCGGAACAGCAGGGGCCTTCCGATCTCCTCCAAGGCCAGCAGGTAGGCGAAGACCTTGTAGAACAAAAAATACCCGCCCACCAGGAACACGGCCACGGCGAACAGGTAGGACGAAAGCTGCAGCAGGCGGCCCCGGCGGGGGGCGAAGATCTGCGAAGCCGAAGCCCGGAACAAGGTAGCTATTAGATAGAGAGATAATGGCATCTGGATGAAAATCCTAAATTCGAATATCTAAAGCCTAAACAATTACAAAATTATAAATCCAAAACTGGTGGATTTTGGGAATTTGGTGATTGGTGCTTGTTTAGGGTTTAGTGTTTAGGTATTAGGGTTTCGTCCGGTTACAGCTTCTCAAAGTCGCTGTGGGACAGGGCCAAAATGTTGTCCACCGGGAACAGCCAGCGGATATCCAGCAGTTTTTTCTTGATCAAGGCCAGCCGGGAGGCGGGGGGCAGCTTCATCACAGCCGTGACTACCTTCTCGATGTATTTTTCCCGGCCCCCGCGGGCGTAGACGCTGAAGACCTTTTCCGAGGCCTGCTCGGCCTCTTCGATGGCCATGATCTCCTCGGGAGACAACACCGGCTGGGGCAGTTGCAGTACTGTCTTTAAACTTACGAAGACCTGGGGAATCTGGATGGGTTTGGGGGAGAAGGATGATAGGCCCTCCACCACCTCCAGGAATCCGGAGGGGATGACGAAGATCTTCTCGTCCTTCAGCTGCTTTTCCGCTTTGTTAGCCTGGCCTTCAATTTTTATATGGTGCCAGCGCAAAACCTTGCCGATCAGATCGGTACCACCCAAAAGCTCCAGCAGTTCCGGGGGCAGAGCCATGATGTAGGCCAGTGTCCGCAGTTCCTCATCCCGGATCTGGGGCAGAAATGACAGGCTCTGGATCTGCCGCTGGTGCAGGTAAAGCGAGAACTGGGGCAGTACCAGGCTTTCGTCGTGGATGGGCCAGCCATTGACCAAAGTCTGTTCGATAGCCGAGGAAAATGACAGGCTGCTGTTTTCCATTGGCAGGTTGCTCAGCAGATGGGAAAAATCATCCAGGTTGGATATGATATGGGGGTGGTTGAAGGGATAGCGGGTGATGTTCCGGATAAGCAGTCCGAACTGCTTTATCAGCATGGAGATGGTTTTTACCTGGAAGGCCGGATCGAAGGATCGGGCCTCCTGGGGGGCGGCCGGCAGGCCGGAAGTCTTTTCGACCAGGCTCAACTCCAGCAGTTCGGTCAGGGTTTGGCAGGTCAAAAATTTGCCCATCCCGCTCAAGGAAACCAGATTGGAGACCGAAAGGGATCTTTGTCCCAGAAATTCCAGCAGTTTTTCCTGTTCCGGGGTCAGCCCTGGCGGCCGGGTTTTTGATTCGGCCTTAACGATGACCTCCAGCGAGGGGATCTCTTTTTTGATCCTCAGCCACTCGTCCAGCCGCCGCATGCCTTCCATCAAAAAGCCGTCCACCGCCAGGCGCACCGGGTATTTGCTCTGAGTGTACAGTTTGGCCTTGACGTCGAAGACATAGTGTCCCTCCACCCAGGTGAAGATCTCGTCCATGATTTCCTGGATCTTGTAGCGGATCACTTCCTCGAAATCATCCTGGGACAGGAACCCGCGTTCGATCAGGATCTCCTCCAGCGGTGCCTGCAGGTTCTTTTGCTGGGCTTCGGCCTCCATGAAGCCAGCCTCGGATACCAACCCGGTCTTGAATAGGTATTCGGAGATGTGTTCCTGGCGTCCCTCCTGGCGGTAGAAGCCGCCGGTGATGTACCCCTGATCCAGGTCAAAGGCGGCCTCGTCGCTGCCCTGCTTCAGGGTCAGGACGCCGTTCTTGCGCTGGCTGGAGATCAGCTGCAGTATCTCGGGGATGCTGAAATCGGAAAGATTGCCTTCTAGTGCCATCTTATTAGCTGTTAGCCGTTAGCTGTGAGGTTTATTTTGCCACTAAGCCACCAAGGCACCAAACCAGATTTAAAAATGGGGAATGGGAAATAAGAAATTAAATTTGTGTCTTTGTGTCTTTGTGGCTAATCTCCAGTTGCCCGGGTGAACTCCAGGTACAGGCTTTCCAGGTCCTGGTGGCGGTGCTGGGAAAGCTCCCGCAGTTCCTCCAGGGTGCCCAGGGCCGCCAGTTTTCCGTTGGCGATGATGCCTATCCGGTGGCAGATGGTTTCGGCCAGGCTCAACGTATGTGTGGAGACCAGCAGGGAGCAGCCCTTTTGGGCCTCCTCCTGGAATATCCTTTTCACCAAGATGATGCTGGCCGGGTCCAACCCTACCAAAGGCTCGTCGATCAGATACACTTTTGGCTGGTGGAGCAAAGTGGCGGCCAGCACCGTCTTCTGGCGCATGCCGTGGGAATAGCTCTCGGCCCGGCGATCTATCCACTCCCGGGCCTCGAACCGGTCTATCAGCTCTTCCACCCGCTGTTCCAGGCCTTCATTAGAACAGCCGTAAAGCCGGGCCACCAGGTGCAAAAACTCCCGGCCCGAAAGTTTTTCATATATGAATGGATCATCGGGAATGAAACCCAGGCATTGCTTGGCCTTCAAGGGCTCCTGTTCCACGTCATAGCCGCAGATGGAGCGGGCGCCGGAGCCGGGCCGGAGGATGCCGGCCAGCATCTTCAAGGTGGTGGTCTTGCCGGCCCCGTTGGGCCCCAGCAGGCCGAAGATCTCCCCCGGCCCGATGAACAGGCTGATGCCATTCACCGCCAGCTTAGCGCCGTAAGATTTACTCAGGTTCTTAAGTTCTATTCCCTGGCTCATGGCGTATGTTCCAATATCTCAATTTTAAGGTTGCCGAAGGCGGAAAGCAAACGGGTCTGCTGGCTGAGGTCGCCCTCCACCAATCGCAGGCGGGCGGCGTCGGCCGGGGCCTGCCCGAAGGTGGGGTCCAACTCTATCCACTGTCCGCAGTAAACCGAGTTCCAGGCGTGGTAGTAGAACTTGCCGTCCAGGTAGACCACTCCCAGGGAGATCTTGCAGGGCAGTCCGGCGGCCCGGGCCAGGGCGGCGAACAGGGTGGCGTGCTCGTTGCAGTCGCCCCGCCTGGATTGCAGCACCTCCACCGCCGAGGGCAGGCTGACGGTCATGCTCTTCTCCAGATTCTCAAACACCCATTTCTCCAAAGCCAGCGCCTTGTCCCAATCACTCTTTTTCCCCTGGACCAGTCTTTGGGCCAGCTGCATTATCTCCGGGTCCTGTGACTGGATCAGCACCGTGGGCTTCAAGTACTCCTTAAGTTCATCCAGTTTACTGTTTACAGTTTCGAGTTCAGAAGTTTGTTCCCGGGTGACCTGCACGATCTGTTTCAGGCTGTCGATGATCGTTTGCCGGCCTCCGGCCACATCAAGGCCTTTCAGGTCCAACCCCGAGACCGCGATCAACATCCGTTCCGTCTCTCTTGGCTTGGGTAGTTCCCCTTTAATCACTGGCACCGCAATGCTGCCCAGCAGGTCCATTTCGGGAAAATCTTCCGGCAGTATCAGGGCCTGCTCCTTGGTCTGGCGGATCATGGTAATCCCCAGCGGGCCTTCCTCCTTAAGGGTCTGGCCCAAAGTGTCCACCCAGGCCAGGCTTTTGGAGCCGGAGAAGCTGGTCTCCAGCTTGACGGCCTGGGTCCAGGAACCGTCCAGCAGCAGGGAGTCGGGGCCGATCACCTTTACCGTCAGAGGCACCACCGCCATGGAGGCCGGGTCGAATACCGAGAACTGATATTCTTTGCCGGAAACCAGGCTCTTGTCGATAAGCATCGGCTCCAAAGCCTCGGGCATGGTGATGTTTCCCGGGATGTCCATCTCGGCGCTTTGGCTTTGGCCGTTGGACAGGATCGAAAGGGCCAATCGTCTGGCTTTGACCAATCCCTTTACCGAGATCTCGGCAGCTCCGGCCATCTTGAATTCAAAGCCGGTCAGCTGGTAATCTTTATCCAGGTCGTAGTTCAAAGTGGTGGAGACCTGGCGGACCTCGCCCATAAGCGGCAGGTTCATCAGCGATTTGTTGGAGACGGCCTGGCCGCCGTCAGCCAGCACCCGGGTCAGGGTGACAGAGTAGCCGATCTTCCGGTCCTGGTAATAGATGCCGTGCCATTGTTCGGACCCTGTCAAAGTTTTGGGCTTGATCTTGATCCCGGCAGGCTGGCAACCGGCCCGGCCCAGGCCGAACCAGGCCAGGGAGCCGGCCCAGGCCAAACCCAGGAGTATAAGAAGCGATGTCTTTTTGCTCATAATTCCCATGCAAATTCTAAAAATTGTCCTGAGTCCGGCAACAGTACCCGGCAAACGAAAGGATTTTAATGCCGAAACCCTAAACAAAACCAAATCACTGAATTTCAATAAACTAAGGTGGTTTTAGGATTTAGGCACTTGGGTCATTGGCGTTTGTTTAGGATCTTTCGGCTTTGCTCAAGACAAGTTTAGAGTTTGGTGTTTAGGGTTTATCAACTTTGTCTTTCGTTAAAGTTGAATTTCAATTATACCACCTGCACAAATTTAGTCAATAGATATTTCCCCCGGGCTTAAATTTTAACGACGAACCAATTTCATGCCAACCGGATGGGCCGGGGGAAAGATTTTTTTTTAATAACCCTTGACAAGCAGTAAACTTTTTAATATCATATATGATATAAGCACTTACCAACTTTTATTAGGTTGACATATTATATAAAGAAGGAGGTGAGCCGTAGCCAGTTTATTTAAGTGAATATTACCAAGCTATGTTTACAAAACCAACCAATAACAAACTGGAGGAGGAAAAATGAGAGCAAGAGCAATAGTGCTTACCCTGATGCTGGCAGCCCTGGCGGCCAATGCCTTTGCCGCAGAAGGACTGACCTGGTGGTCCAACCCCTGGACAGAATCATTCCGCAGCGCTTCCACCGGCTCATTATTGGAAGACGATCTGGATATCATGCTGGACCCGGCCGGACTTCCCACTTTGGAAGGATACCGGTTGTATACCAACCTGTCGAACCTGACCGGCAAGAACGAAGATGTTTTCAACAACGGCACCAACAATTACTATCTTTTGGGCGGATCCGGCAAAGTGATGGACTACGGCTATGCCGGCATGTTGTTCGACAGGTACGCCTATAGCTACAGGGATACTACCCTGACCAACACCTCCAATTATGTTGACAATGATGCCAACGGCACCTATGACCAGCGGACGGTGACCGATGCCATGAATTCCGATTATTACAAGAACGCCTGGACCGATTGGTGGCTGGGCTACGGCCGCAACTTCGGAGCGGGCAGATTGGGAGCTTTGGTCTATCGTCAGGCCGGGACCTATAACTCCATGCCAAATGGATTCAATGCCAGCAGTCATCTAGTGTTCACAGATCTGGTTACGGGCAATACAACCAGCGACATCAATACCGAGTATTCCCTGAATACGCTGACAGTGCGGAGCGTTACCGGTGGCGCCGTATCCTATTGGATGCCCATGGGCGACAAGATAGACCTGGGACTGGCCGGGGGAATAAACATACGGCTGGCTACCGAGTATGACACCATGACCTATTCTTATACCTCCACCAATCCTTCGGCGGCCGGGACCAACGGTACCACAATAGACAGCACCGGTTATGTGGACATCATTCCGCAGGATAATGTGGGCCTGGAACTTAATGTCAGGGGCGCCGCGGTTTACAAATGGAGCGACAACGTAAAGACCCGGACCGACCTGGTGTTCTCCACCCTGAGCGGCGAAAGAACCGACGGTTATCATAACAGCGAATACAACAGCCTGGTCGCTTTCCAACTGCCCACCGGGGTTCAATCAACCAACATCCACCGGACCTATACCAGCGACCCAATAACCCAGGACAACCACCGGATGAGTTTGTCGCTTTTTAGCAAGACCACTGCCAAGCTGGGCGAGAAGGTGGAAATGGCCATGGGGCTGGGTTTTGGGACATCCACCAGGGATTACAGCACCAAATATACCCAGGATTACAACCAGACGGTGGTTTACAATGACGGTGATGCTATTGCGACGAATGATTATACCACAATAACGACCGGGACCATCGATCATCAGGAAATCTATACCGAATCCAACTTTGGGATCAGCGCTCCGGTGGGATTGGAATTCCATATTACCAAGCCTTTCGTGTTTCGTCTAGGTGCCAGCCCTATTTATTCTTCAACAGATTATTCAGTTGACACATTAAACGAGTACACACCCAATAAAACCATCAACATCAACGGCGTGGGCGTCACGACCCAAACTATAACCACCCCGTTTGCCAGCACCAACGGCACTTACAATGTCCATAATCCCGCACGCATCAGTGTCAATTACAGCTATGGAGCGGGCTGGAAGATCAGCGACAACCTACAGATAGACCTGATGGGGTTTGCTGATATTTATACCATGAGATATTGGAAGCTTTCGGCCATATTAAAATTCTAAAAAATAAATAATACTTTAGGAGATAAAAATGAAATCAGCAAAGCAAATATGGCTGGGACTGGTGTTGGTAATGATCACAGCCCTCGTCTTCTCGGGCTGCGGCAAGAAGGATAATCCCTTTGAACCCAGTTCCGACGGCACCGCAGGCGTGTCCGCCTCCAACCTGATCAATTCAGGGGCGGTGACCATCACTCCCGGATTGGGCAACGCACTAACCGACCTGGATGCCGGCACCGCCGGTGTGCAGGCCCAGATAATCATAACCTTCCCGGTGAACATTAACGCCGGCACGGTCAACCTTACCAACATCAAGGTTGACGGCATCCAGGACAGCTCCATCACCTACTACCCCGAGCTGAAGAAGGCGGTGATCTACGGCACCTGGAGCTCCGTCGCCGCTTGGATCAATATGACCCTGACTACCGGGCTGCAGGCCCAGGGCGGCGGCTATATCGATGGCAACGGCAACGGACAGGGTGATGGCGCCCCCTACGATAACAAGCGGTATTACGTCCGGGTGGGCGCACCCGCCACCCCGGCCCCGGACATCATTCATCCGGCACTGACGGGCGGATCACCATATGGGGGCTCCATTAACCCCATTTACCCCCAGTTCTACTGCGTTTTCGATGCCAACGACATGGATTCCAACCTGGTCAGGGCCAACTTCAGCGTCAAGGACAGCACAGGACGGAGCATAGCCTTGAAATCGAACGGAACCAACTGGACGGGCAGCTCATGGTATGTCTATTTCCGGCCCACCGGGGCCGATTCCATACTGGCATCCAACGCGCCTTACACTGTAAACATCAACCTTAACAACCTCAAGGATACCACCACCCCTGTACCCAATAAGGCGGTGTGGATGAGTTACGGCTATGTGGCCAACATCCCCAACGCGGTCTGGCCATTCCGCACTGCGGGCACGGCGCCCGGAGACTACACCCCGCTTAGATTGTCGGGAAACCCCAGCCTGACAACCACTGAGATGATCATCGCCTTCAACGACAGCCTGGATATGGCCACGGCCATTGCCGGCAACATCATAGTTTACAAGACCAGCGGCGGTACCATAACCGGGGCCATCTCCGGCCAGATCTATGCCCAGCCGAGCGACATACCGGCCAGGCAGGTGCGCTTTACCCTGGAGAACGCTCCGACGGGATCAGGAACCTACCGTCTCTACCTGAACCGTCAGATGAAAGACAATGCCGGATTGATGCTTGATGGCAACGGCAATAACATAGGCGGCGAAGTTGGGGTTCCGGGCTGGAACATTCCCTCAGACGACATCAGCTGGAACTTCTCACGGTAATCGAAAGACCAAAAGAAAAGCCCCCCGCCTTTGGAGGGGGGCTTTTGCTATTTACAAGCGGCAAAAAATATGCGATAATTGAAATTAAATGTGGTTCTATTGCCTTGGTTAAGACAGGATTAACATGATTTGCCGGAATGGTTCTGATTTTTAGTAATGCAAATCTTGTCAACAACTCGAAGTATTATAAGCATTCATGAAAAGGGTCATTCTGATAATCCTGGACGGTTGCGGGGTGGGAGAACTGCCCGATGCCGCCGATTTCGGCGACCGGGGCAGCAACACGCTGGGCAACCTTTCCCGGGCCATTCCCGGCGGGCTGAACCTGACTAATTTGCAGGCTTTAGGGCTGGGTAATGTCATTGATCTTCAGGGTCTCCCCCGAAATCCATCACCCAAAAGCTGCTGGGGCAAACTGACCGAACTCTCCAAGGGCAAGGATTCCACTTTCGGGCACTGGGAGATAGCGGGGCTGGTTACCGAAAAGCCATTGCCCACCTATCCCCGCGGGTTTCCGCAGGAGATCATCGGACCTTTCAAAAAGGCCATCGGCCGGGACATTTTGGCAAACAAAGTGGCCTCCGGCACAGAGATCATCAGGGAACTGGGGGACCAGCACGTCAAGACCGGTTTCCCCATCGTCTACACCTCGGCCGACAGCGTATTTCAGATAGCCTGCCACGAGGACATCATTCCCATAGAGCAACTTTACGGCTGGTGTCAGAAGGCCCGGGACATCCTGACCGGAGAACACGCAGTGGGGAGGGTAATAGCCCGGCCGTTTACTGGAACTTCCGGAAACTATCAAAGAGTGGGAGGGCACCGCAAGGATTTTTCCCTAAAGCCGTTCAATCTCACGGTGCTAGATCACCTCAAGAACAGTGGCCTTCAGGTGATAGGGGTGGGCAAGATCCACGACCTGTTCGCCGGGCAGGGATTGACTCAAAGCCTTCACACCGACGACAACCGGGACGGGATGCAGAAGATCCTAAAAGTCTTGCCGGATCTCAAACACGGCCTGCTGATGGCCAACCTGGTGGACTTTGACATGAGCTGGGGCCACCGCAACGATATCCAGGGCTTCTATCAGGGCTTAAAGGACTTCGACGCCTGGCTGCCAGAACTGCTGAAGGTCATGACCGGAGAAGATCTGCTCCTGATAACCGCCGACCACGGCAACGATCCCACCACGCCGTCCACCGATCACTCCCGGGAATACACACCACTGCTGGTTTACGGACCGGGGATCAAAAGCGGGATCAGCCTGGGAACCAGGGAAAGTTTTGCGGACATTGCGGCCACCTTGACCGATATATTCGGCATAAGAGGCACCGGACAGGGAACAAGTTTTTGGCCGGAGATCATTCTTTGACAGGATTTACATGATTTCCATGATTTAGGGCATAAATTTTATCTGTAGGAATCAGTATTCTGACGGAAAGTATGACGCAAAAGAAAAAAATAAACCGAACCGGGTTGGTCTCCGCCGCAAAAAAAGCCAAAGAGAGAGCCTATGCTCCGTACTCTAAATTCAAAGTAGGCGCGGCGCTTCTCGCTAAGAGCGGCAAGGTTTACACCGGATGCAACGTGGAGAACGCCTCTTACGGCCTGACCTGTTGCGCCGAGAGGAATGCGGTCTTTGAAGCGGTGGGCCGGGGTGAGAGAAACTTTGTCGCCATAGCTATCGTCTCCGATTCCCCGGAACCTACCGCGCCTTGCGGGGCCTGCCGCCAGGTGCTGAACGAGTTTGCGCCGGAGATGGAAGTGATCATGGCCGGGGCCAAGGGGCAGGTCAAAACGAGGAAACTAAAAGAACTGCTTCCGGATTCCTTCGGCCCGAAATCACTAAAAATTTAGTTAAGGATGTAGAGTAAACGCACTTCGGCCTTGCTCAGTGCAAGCATTGCCACGACCTTCAGGTCGTGGCAGGCAATCTTATGAAACCCGCGGGGCTTTAGCCCCAGATTGAAACTGTAACCCTCAACATACGGGGTTATAAACCCCGGAGATGTTTTTCCCGATTCTACTGCCACGAGCTGAAGCTCGTGGCAATGGGATTGGATACCCCTGAATAGTTCCTCAAAACAAAAATACAATAAAAGGAGAGAAGACTTTGTTCGGAATAGCATTTGCAATGGGACAGCCGGGAGCTCCGGCTACTGGACAGCAGAGCGGCGGCGGTTTGCTGAGCTTGCTGCCCATCGTCATCATGTTCGTCATCATCTACGTCCTGCTGATCCTTCCCCAGCAGCGCCAGCAGAAGAAGCACGCCCAGATGCTTAAGGGCCTGCAGAAGGGCGACAAGGTCATCGCCGCCGGCGGGATCCACGGCACCGTGGTGGGAGTGGATGACGCCCGGAACATGGTGGTGGTCAAGATAGACGAGAACGTCAAGATAGAAGTGCAGAAGTCCACGGTCTCGGTCAAACTGGAGAAATAAGAACCTTCACCACGAAGGCACCAAGACACAAATACCAATTTCCAATCAGCAAATAACGATTAACAAATTTGTGCCTTCGTGTCTTAGTGGCATAACCGAGATGTCAGCAACCAAACAAAAAATACTGCCCATCAGGGTTTATGGCGACCCGGTGCTGAGGCAAAAGACCGAGCCGGTGAAGAACATCGACGGCCGGCTGATCTCTTTGGCCGAGCAGATGATCGAATCACTGGCTTCGGCCCGGGGACTGGGTCTGGCTGCGCCCCAGGTGGGGCATTCGCTGGCCCTTTGCATCATCAATCTTCCGGCTTTGGATTCCAAACATACCGAGCCGCTGATACTGATCAACCCCAAACTGCAGGCCTCCGACGGCAAGATCGTCTACCAGGAGGGATGCCTTAGTTTCCCCGGGATGTACGCCGATGTGGCCCGGCCCCAGCACGTAACGGTCACCGGGCTGGACCGGGACGGTACCCCGCTGGAGATGGAGGCTTCCGATTTTCTGGCCCGGGTGTTTTTGCATGAGATGGACCATCTCAGCGGGGTGCTTTTCATAGACCACCTCAGTCCCATCAAACGGCAATTATTGAAAAAGCAGCTCAAGGAACTAAGCGCAACGGCCGGGGACAAATCCAAATGAGAAACATTTTCCGCCAAGTCAAAGGGCATTTGATCAAACTGGACCAAGACGGAGCAGGTATTTCCGAAACCGTAGGCCAAGCCGTGGATGCTCTGAACCGGGGAGCGGTGATGGCCTTTCCCACCGATACGGTCTACGGCTTGGGATGCCGGGCCGATCTGCCCCAGGCGGTCAAAAAGGTCTACCGGCTTAAGGGACGGAACTTTTCCAAGCCGCTGATACTATTTGTTAAAGATCCAAAGGAACTTACCGGGATCGTCAGACAGGTTCCGGAATATGCCCAAAAACTTATCGGCGCTTATTGGCCGGGGCCGCTGACCATGGTGTTCTCTGCTTCGGACCGGGTCAAAAAATGGGGATTGGACAAAAACGGCACCATCGGGGTCAGGTTGCCCAACCACAAGGCTCTGCAAGCCATTCTGGAACAATTCGACTGTCCCCTGGCCACCACCAGCGCCAACGTCAGCGGGACTCAGGAATCCTGCAATGTCCAGCAAGTGATGGAGTCATTCAAAGATCCGGTGGACCTGATCCTGGACGGAGGGATGCTGCCTCGCTGCCGGCCCTCCACGGTGCTGGACCTGTCCCGGGAGCATCCGGTGATACTGCGCCGGGGCGATATCGGCCGCAGGGAACTATCAGAACTTTTGCAGCTACCGGTAAAGCAGGATAAGGTTGAGGTGCTGTTCGTCTGCACCGGCAACACCTGCCGCAGTCCCATGGCTGAAGGATACCTCAAGTATATTCTTCCCAAACAATGGAGGGACAGGGTGACCGTCCGCTCCTGCGGCACCAGGGCCCTGCCGGGGATGCCGGCCACGGACAAGGGACAGGAGACTGCCAAGAAGTGCGGCTTCGATCTCTCCGGCCATCATTCCCGGACCCTGACCGACAGCCAGATGAAACAGGCCGACATCATAATAGCTTTGGAGGAGGGGCACCGGCAGGACGCCAGAAAACTTTTCCCCAAAACCCAAGTGGACCTTCTCTCGGTGGACGGAGTACCCGATCCCATCGGCGGAACGCTGGATGATTACGCCAGGACACTGGAACTGATAAAGCGGGAAATGCCGGATGTGCTGGAGAAGATAAAAGAGATCCTGGCCTGAAAAAATGTCCGGCTGCGGGCAGGCCAACAAAAAACTTGAATAGATTTTTATTTTTTGATATACTTAAGGCGTTGTAATGGCTTGCCCACGAATTATGGGAAATAATAAAATATTTTCGTGAGTTTTAGTGGGCAAAATGATTAAGGTTCCTTTCATAAGTTTAGCAGGGCGGTTAGCTCAGTTGGTTAGAGCGCTGGTCTCACATACCAGAGGTCACAGGTTCGAATCCTGTACCGCCCACCATAAGACTGGGAATAGATGATAGGGATTTGATGATTGGGATTTGGCCACAGTAGGTGATGAAATATTATTTTTACCGGTATCAGAAATGATGCCGGTTTTTTGTTTGAAAAGATTTTCTCTCCAAAACCAAAGCTTTTTTGGCTGCGCAAAAATAAACAGCATTAAACTCAATGCAATGCAATAGGATACAATACAAAAATAATAGAAAAAACCTTTGCAATTTTACCATATATTGTGGTATAATTACCGATATAATACACCAAATAGTGTTTTAACCTAAAAAATCCAAAACCGGGATTTTATGTATCTTAAGTCTTTTAAGGGCAGTGGGTTCAGGAATTTACATACCTTTGCCGTGGAGTTTTCTGAAAACAAGAATTTATTCTACGGTTCCAACGGTTCGGGCAAAACCAATCTGTTGGAAGGCATATATTATTTGTGCATCGGCCGCTCGATGCGGGAATCGGCCGAGGATGAAAACCTGATACGCTTCTCGGACGATATGTTCCGGCTGGAAGGCCAGATGCAGACCCAGCGGGGCGAGATGATGGTGGAATCCGCCTTCAACAAAGTGGAAAAGCGCTGCAAGATCAACGGCGAAGTGCAGCTCAAGCTGTCAGAACTCATAGGCCGGCTGCCGGTGGTAAGCCTTTCTCCCGAGGACGACGAACTGTGCAAGGACGGACCAGGTGTGCGGCGGCGCTTCATGGACCTGGCCATCTCCCAGCTTTCCCGCAATTACCTGGCCGACCTCCAGGAATACCGGCGGCTGCTGCACCAGCGCAACCGTCTGCTGTTCGACATCCGCGAGGGACGGGGCCAGGTGGCATCGCTGGAGGCCTGGAACCAGCAGCTGGTGGCCTGCGGTTCACGAATAATCAACAAGCGGATCCAGGTGATAGACGACCTTAAGGAAACAGCCGGCAGCCGGTATATGGGTATTGCCGGGGGAAAGGAACGTCTGGGCCTCAGGTACAAGCTTTCGTTCAAGAGCGAGCCGGACGAGCCGGTGGAACAGGCCTTTGCCAAGGCCCTGGCCGCCAACTACGAGTTCGAAAGACGCCGGGGCATCACCATGTTCGGCCCCCACCGCGACGACCTGGAGATCTCCATCGGCGGCAGCAGCATCCGCAGCTTCGGCTCGCAGGGGCAGCAGCGCACCGCCGCCATCAGCCTTAAGCTGGCCGAGGCCGAGATGCTGGCAGTGCAGCTCAAGGAAAAACCGATCCTGCTGCTGGACGAGATCTTTGCCGAGCTGGACCGGGAGCGGGGCGGGTTCCTGGTGGACCAGCTGGACCCGGGATACCAGGTGTTCATAGCCACCGCCAAGGACCAGGAGGTCTCAAAGCAGGAAGGATTTAAGAAATTCAGGATAGAGGCCGGGCGGGTCATAGCGGAGTGAGGACTTAACACTATGGCCATACAATGGGATACAATGGACATACAATGGTGATACAATCGTGATGCCATTGTTGGCCCATGGTTTAACAAGGTATAACCTATCATTGCTTTTATTGCGGCACAAATGAAACTAGCCACCCTGTGTTACCTCCGGCGCAACGGCCAGACCCTGATGATGCACCGCATCAAGCGGGTGGACGACATGCATTACGGCAAATGGAACGGACTGGGCGGGAAGTTCCACCCCGGTGAGACCCCGGAAGAATGCGTGATCCGCGAGGTCAGGGAGGAAAGCGGATTCCTGATAAACAGCCCAGTACTCAAAGGATTTTTGACCTTTCCTTCTTTCGATGAGAACGACGACTGGTATGTCTTCGTGTTTGTGGCCGATGACATTCAAGGTTCCCTCTCCGAGACCGAGGAGGGCCATCTGAGCTGGATTAAGGATTCAGAACTTACTCAACTGGACCTGTGGGAGGGCGACCACATCTTCCTGCCCTGGCTGGACAAACCAGGAATGTTCTCGGCCAAGTTCATCTACCAGCAGGGCAAGCTGGCGGAGCATTCGGTGAATTTCTATTGAAACAAAGCATCCCGCTACAGGTTACTTTACGATCAATGTCATAATGTCCGGGGAAAATTTCCTGCCCCCATATTTTCCTTATAGTTAAAAAGGACGACGGTGCTAAATGGCTCATCCAACCAAACCTGAATCGGTCGGCCCCATCCTGGACCGGCTTTTAAAGAACCTGGAGATCGACAAGAAGGTGGACGAGGGCCAGGCCCTGCTGATCTGGGCGGAGGCGGTGGGCCCCAAGATGGCGGCCAAGACCCTGGCGGAATCAGTTTACCGGGGCAGGATGACGGTGCTGGCCCAGAACCCGGCCTGGGTCCAGGAATGCACTTTCATGAGGCTCCAGATCAAGGACAAGCTGAACAAGATACTGGGGCGGGAGATCATCAAGGAGATAGTCTTTAGAGTGGGGGATACTGGCAAAAAATAATTAACCTGGGCTGTATCCGGTAGACAGTAATCACTATCCAGCAGTTGGGTTTTTGTCGTGGGTTGGACGTAAAATGATTTGAAATGGGGCCATTATCCATTTGCCCCGACGATTAGCCACGACCTTTCGCTTATGCTACATACTTGCCTTCCCTTGGAGGCCGTAGCTTCAGCGAAGGCCTCAGGTCGTGGAATAATTAAAATGGTCGGCAGTCTCACCACAAGGGAAGAATTAATCCGGTAATTTTGGCTAAAGCCAATTATATTTCGATGCCCGCTTCTCTGCCACGACCTGAAGGTCGTGGCAATAAAAGCAGTTTTACAAATTCAAGAAACTTTTAAACCGGAAATGATATAAAGAGGGG
Organism: uncultured bacterium; assembly: GCA_963780225.1. Lineage (GTDB taxonomy): Bacteria > Edwardsbacteria > AC1 > AC1 > EtOH8 > UBA5202. The sequence continues at coordinate 129,505 of CAWAAX010000009.1, forward strand.
ATATATGGCAGAGTCTTACGGCAGCGAGAAGATCACAGTCCTAAAAGGCCTGGAAGCGGTGCGGCGGCGGCCGGCCATGTACATCGGCGACACCAGCGTCCGCGGCCTGCACCACCTGGTATACGAGGTGGTGGACAACGCGGTGGACGAGCACATGGCCGGGGCCTGCGACCACGTCACAGTTACGGTGCGCAAGGACGGCTCGGTGATGGTGACCGACAACGGCCGGGGCATCCCGGTGGACATGCATCCCACCGAGAAGAAACCGGGGGTGGAGGTGGCCATGACCATCCTGCACGCCGGGGGCAAGTTCGACAACAAGGCCTACACCATCTCCGGCGGCCTGCACGGGGTGGGGGTCAGCGTGGTCAACGCCCTGTCCGAGTGGCTGGAGGTCGAGGTCCAGCGCGACGGCAAGGTCTACCAGCAGCGATACGAGCGGGGCATAACCCAATACCCGCTCAAGACCATCGGCAAGTCCGCCAAAACCGGCACCACGGTAACTTTTCTGGCCGACAAGCAGATATTCAAGGCCACGGCCTACAGCTTTGACACCCTGTCGGGGCGTCTGCGTGAACTGGCCTTCCTCAACAAGGGTCTGGCCATCGACATCCTGGACGAGCGCTCCGGAAAATCCCACAACTTCAAGTTCGACGGCGGCATTGTCTCCTTCGTCAAATACCTGGATGAGAACAAGACCCCCATCCACAAGCCGATCTACGTGGCCAAGGAGGGCGACGGGGTGCAGGTGGAGGTGGCCCTGCAGTACAACGACAGCTACGACGACAACATCTATTCCTTCTGCAACAACATCAACACGGTGGAGGGCGGCACCCATCTGATCGGCTTCAAGTCGGCCCTGACCCGGGTGATCAACGACTACGTCAAAAAGAACAACCTGCTTAAGAAGGACGACTTTACCCTGTCCGGCGACGACGCCCGGGAGGGCCTGACCGCGGTGGTCTCGGTCAAGGTCAGACAGCCCCAGTTCGAGGGCCAGACGAAAACGAAGTTGGGAAACTCGGAAGTTAAGGGGATTGTTGAGTCACTGGTGGGGCAGGAGCTGGCGAACTTTTTTGAGGAGAACTCCACCCTGGCCAACAAGATCTGCGAGAAGGGCATCCTCTCGGCCCGCTCCCGGGAGGCGGCCCGCAAGGCCCGCGATCTGGTGCGGCGCAAGAACGCGCTGGAGACCTCGGGCCTGCCCGGCAAGCTGGCCGACTGTTCTTTGGACGATCCCACTTTGTGCGAGATATACATCGTGGAGGGCGATTCGGCCGGCGGCTCGGCCAAGCAGGGCCGGGACCGGAAGTTCCAGGCCATCCTGCCGCTGAAGGGCAAGATCCTGAACGTGGAAAAGACCCGGCTGGACAAGATGCTGGCCAACGACGAGATCCGGACCCTGATCACGGCCATGGGAACCGGGATCGGCCAGGAGGACTTTGACCCGGAAAAGGCCCGCTACCACAAGATCATCATCATGACCGACGCCGACGTGGACGGGGCCCACATCCGCACCCTGCTTTTGACCTTCTTCTACCGTCACATGCGGCCGCTGATAGAGAAGGGCTACGTCTACATCGCCCAGCCGCCCCTGTACCGGGTGGCCAAGGGCAAGGAGGAACACTACGTTTACAACGATGAGGAACTGGAGAAGGCGGTCAGCCGGCTGGGCAAGGATAATGCCAACGTCCAGCGCTACAAGGGCCTGGGCGAGATGAACCCGGAGCAATTGTGGAAGACCACCATGGACCCGGAACGGCGGACACTGCTGCAGGTGGCCAACGACGACGCGGCCGAGACCGACCACACCATTTCCATGCTGATGGGCGACGCGGTGGAACCGCGCAGGCTGTTCATAGAGCAGAACGCCAAGTACGTTAAGAACCTGGATGTCTGACATTGTTTAATGTTTAGCGTTTGCTGTTTACCGTTCGAACTGTAAACAGCGGACAGAAGATATTGTAAACTCTTGATATAAAATCATCAGTTTCTTCAGTTAACCACAAAGGATGTTATGACAAAAATCATAAAACGATTTATACCAACAATAATTGCAGTAGTATGTTTGATTGGTATAGTGGCCACAGGTGTTGGAGTGGGATACTGTTATGCAGATGATTCTATCATAGAACAAAGCGGCCGTGCCTTGAAGTGCTTAGAAAAAAAAGAAGTGCAATGTCAAGTAGTTGATTTTATAAATTATATATCATATGAGGACGAAAAAGTAATTATTAAGGTTTCATACACGGATTTTATAAATGAATTAGATAAGTGGAATGATAGTAGGCAAGTTAAGAAAGTAATCAATAAATATTATAATAGAAATGGACAAAAACTTACTATAAGCTATTTATGTTTCCCAGATAGCATGATCACCCCAAATGGTATAAAAACGTCAAATGGGCAAAATGATTCCTTATGGTTTGAAAGAAGAGATGGCAGGATAGTTAGGCGGAACGGTGGTATATATGATATTTCCGAATATATAATCGCAAAAATCATTAGTAGCGGGGGATCTGCGATATTCTATAAAAATGAAGGGAAATATTTAGACTCTATAACAATGGAAAAGGTTGAAGATACCAGGGAGTTTTTTGAGCCAGGGATTTTTTTAAATTATTATTTAAATAATGGAAAACTAATTTTTTCTGTCAGGATAGTAGAAATATACATATGATAACTGTTGTAAATTGCTCATTGTTAATCGTAAATTGAAAAATGCGTCTTCACCCCTGCGCCAAGCCTTGGCAGATCAAGCTGGCCCAAAAGCTGGTTCCGGATTACACAGACCCGGGCTATGTCTACGATGATCTGCTCCATAAGTACGCCCCGTTGTCAAAAACCTGGATCGACGCCGGGTGCGGGGACAACAGCGACATCGAACAAATGCCGGAGTATCAAGGCCTGGCGGCGGGCTTCGACCTGGAGGACCGGAAACAGGAAAAATATCTCAGGGCCGATATTCACCATATACCATTGAAAAACAATTCCGTGGATCTCATCTCCAGCCGCTGGGTGGCCGAGCACCTGGAAACTCCCGAAAAAGCCCTGAAGGAATTGCACCGGGTGCTTAAGCCCGGCGGAAGGTTGCTGATCCGGACCACCGGCAAGTGGCATTACATCTCCCTTTTCAGCCGGGTTGCGCCCATGCCGCTTAAAAGATTCTTGTCCCCGGCCCCGGTCTTTCCAACTTTCTTCAGGCTGAATGACCATGCGGCCATTCAAGGATATTTTTCTGACGCTTTGGGCTGGCGGATCGAAAGGGCCCATTATATAGAGAATCTGCAGTATGGCAACCCGGCCGGGTTCGTATTCTCGATCTTGTATCACATCGCGGCGACCAGTTTGAAACTGGACCGCCTTAAGACCACCATCATACTGGAAACGACCAAGATTCAACCTTAATTTAACGGTGAGACAATGGCTGTTTATTACGGGGTGAAAAAGGTCCTGGAAAAGGGCCAGCGGATCGGGGACCTGGAAAAAGAGGCTTCTATAAAGTAAGGGCGGTTCGTGAACCGCCCCAACATAAAGTAAGGGCAGGTTTTAAACCTGCCCCAACAATGGGGGATAAATGGCTTTAGAAAGAAACAGGGTCCTGACCAGGGAAATTGAAGAGGAGATGCGTTCCTCGTACCTGGACTATTCCATGTCGGTGATCGTGGGACGGGCTTTGCCGGACGTCCGGGACGGGCTGAAACCGGTGCACCGCCGCATCCTTTATTCCATGAGCGAACTGGGGCTGGCCCACAACAAGGCCTTCAAGAAGAGCGCCCGCATCGTGGGCGAGGTGATGGGCAAGTACCATCCCCACGGCGATACGGCCATCTACGATTCCATGGTCCGGATGGCCCAGGATTTCTCGCTGCGCTACATGCTGGTGGACGGCCAGGGCAACTTTGGCTCGGTGGACGGCGATCCGCCGGCCGCCATGCGCTACACCGAGGCCCGGCTGACCAAGATCTCGGACGAGGTGCTCAATGACATCGACAAGGAGACCGTGACCTACGTGGAAAACTACGACGGTTCGCTAAAGGAGCCGTCGGTGCTGCCCTCGCTGCTGCCGGCCCTGCTGGTCAACGGGTCGTCGGGCATCGCGGTGGGCATGGCCACCAACATCCCGCCCCACAACCTGGGCGAGATCTGCGACGCCATCTCCCTGCTGATCGAGGACCCGGAGCTGGCCCCGGAGAAACTGCTGAAGACCGTCAAGGGGCCTGATTTTCCCACCGGCGGCATGATCATGGGCGTCTCCGGCATCCGGGACGCCTACCTGACCGGCCGGGGCAAGATCATGATCCGGGGCCGGGCCAACGTGGAGACCGCCAAGAACGGCAAGGAATCCATCATCATCTCCGAGCTGCCCTACGAGGTCAACAAGGCCAGCATGATCGAGAAGATCGCCGAGCTGGTCAAGGACAAGAAGGTGGACGGCATCGCCGACCTGCGCGACGAGTCGGACCGCGACGGGATGCGGGTGGTGATAGGCCTGAAGCGGGACGCCGACCCCCGGCTGACCATCAACCAGCTTTACCAGCACACCCAGTTCCAGACCAGTTTTGGGGTGATCATGCTGGCCCTGGTAGACGGGGTGCCCAAGGTGATCACCCTCAAGGAGGCCCTTACCAAGTTCATAGAATTCCGGGTGGAGGTGGTGACCCGGCGCACCAAATACGAACTGGCCCAGGCCGAGAAACGGGCCCATATCCTGGAAGGCCTGAAGATAGCCATCGACAACATAGACGAAGTGGTCCGGATTATCAAGAAGTCGCCCAATGTGGACGAGGCCCGGTCTTCGCTGATGAAAAAGTTCAAGCTCTCCGAGATCCAGGCCCAGGCCATTCTGGACATGACCCTCAAGCGCCTGACCTCACTGGAGACCAAGAAGATCGACGAGGAATACGAGGAACTGCTGAAGCTGATCACCAAGCTCAAGGGCATTTTGGACAGCAAGCGGCGCCTGATGGGGGTGATCCGTGAGGAAATCACCGAGCTCAAGAAGAAGTATGCCGATCCCCGCCGCACCGAGATCCTGGCCGCTACCGAGGAAAAGTTCTCGGTGGAGGATCTGATCGCCGAGGAGGACATGGTGATCACCATCTCCCACGCCGGGTACATCAAGCGACTGTCGGTGAGCTCCTACAAGCGCCAGGGCCGGGGGGGCAAGGGGGTCACCGGGATGACCACCCGGGATGAGGACTTTGTGGAGGGGATGTTCATCGCCTCCACCCACCACTACATCCTGTTCTTCACCGACAAGGGCCGCTGTTACTGGCTTAAGGTCTACGAAGTGCCGGAGGGCGGCCGGGCGGCCAAGGGCCGGCAGATATCCAACCTGCTGGAGATGAAGCCCGACGAAAAGATAGCGGCCTACATTGCGGTCAAGGAATTCGACGAGCAGCATTTTGTGGTGATGGCTACCAGGGAGGGGACCATCAAGAAGACCGCCCTGTCCGAATTCGCCAATCCCCGCAAGGCCGGGATCATCGCAGCCACGGTGGACGGCAAGGATTTATTGATAGAGGCCAAGATGACCGATGGCAGTGAGGACGTCATCCTGGTGACCAACCAGGGACAGGCCTGCCGCTTCCACGAGAGCGATGTCCGGGCCATGGGCAGGAATGCGGCCGGGGTCCGGGGCATCACCCTGGACAAGAAGGATTTCGTGGTGGGGATGGTGGCGGTCAAGCGCGAGGGTTCGCTGCTCACGGTCTGCCTGAAGGGTTTTGGCAAGCGGAGCGAGATCGAGGAATACCGGGTCACCCGCCGGGGCGGCAAGGGCGTGATCACCATGAAGATCACCGACAAGACCGGCCCGGTGGTGGCGGTCAAGGAAGTGGTGGACACCGACGAGCTGATGATCATCTCGGCCGGGGGCCAGGTGATACGGCTGGCATTGAAGAACGTCAGGGTGATGGGCCGGGCCACCCAGGGGGTCCGCCTGATAAACCTGGATGACAAGGACCAGGTGGTTGACGTGGCCAGGCTGGCGGCCTCGGAAGAAGAGGAGAACGGGGAAGCCAACGGGGAGACTGAATAATAATAATGTCCAAAGACAGCCCAGAGCTGAATAATCAGCCTGGGCTGTCCTTTTATCAAAAATCCCTTTAGGATCATCGAATAATTTAAAGGCATTGTAAACAATGAACGACTGGTTTAAGGAATTTGACGGTGCCGTCACGGTCTGCGACCCTCAGGGCATTGTGCTGTATATGAATGACAAGGCGGTTAAGATATTCGCCAAAGACGGCGGAGCCGGCTTGATCGGCCAAAGCCTGGTGGACTGCCACCCCGAGCCGGCCCGGACCAAGCTGCTGGGCCTTTTGAAGACCCAGGGCAAGAATGTTTACACCATTGAGAAGCAGGGGGTGAAGAAACTCATCTATCAGGGCCCCTGGTTCCAGGACGGAAAATACGGAGGATTAGTGGAACTGTCCCTGGAGATACCAATGGCAATGTCGCATCATGTAAGGAAATGATTTAATTTATCACTTGATTTTACGGTCATTTGGTAATATAGTTACCCTAACCAACCCAAAATCTCAATACGGAGGATAAACCATCATGGAAAATATCGGCAGTAACGGTTTGATGGCTGCCTTCAGCGGTATCTACCTGGTATTCATGATCGCGGCTTGGATATTCAGCGGTTTCGTGATGATGGCCCTCGCCCAAAAGACCAATACACCCAATGGCTGGCTGGGATTTGTGCCCATCGCCAATATCTTTTTGATGGTCAATATCGCCAAACTGCCATGGTGGTGGTTTTTGCTTCTGTTCGTGCCTTTTATAGACATCTTCGTAGGCATCTATATCTGGTGGAAGATCGCCGAGAACCTCGGCAAACCGGGGTGGTGGAGCCTGCTATTGCTGATCCCCGTGGTAAATATCGTGATACTCTGCATAATGGCCTGGGGCAAATGAACGAAGCGTCAAAATTCTGAAAAATGAAGGTCCGTTTTCGCTGCCTGACCGGAGCGGAAACGGATTTTTGTTCATTGACATTGATCGGGCTAAAAAGTATAATCAGATCATGATCTGGACGCTGATAGTCATATTACTGGCGATTTCCTGGGCACTGGCGTGGCGGGAACGAGCCGGGCTGTCCCGGCAAAAAGAGGTGGTGCTTTTGGCCTTAAGGCTGGGAGCGATCATTGTTTTGGGGCTGGCCTTGCTTGGTATGTTTCCCCGATTGCGGGGCCAGGAAAAACAAAATCTTCTGATCCTGGCCGATGCTTCCCAAAGCATGACCTTGAATGACGGGCAATCCCAGAACCGCTGGCAGAGGGCCTTGGCCATAGCTTCGACGGTAAAACTGCCGGGCCGCCAGATAACGATTCTCCGCACCTCCGGCAAGGGACTTCAGGATGAGATCCCCGACAGCCTGACTCAAAATATGGATTATACCAATCTGTCCGAAGCTCTTTCTTTGGCATATCGGGGAAAACCCGGTGCCATCCTGTTGTTGTCGGACGGGAATCACAACCGGGGCGATGATCCGGTCAGGGCCGCGGCCGCCGGTATTCCGGTTTACGTTGTCGGATTCGGCCCGTCCGAGGGATTGAAAAACGCCTTGATCACCGAGGTCTGGAACGATAACGAGGTCGAGGCCGGCCAACCGGCCGAGATCAGCCTGAATATCCGGGGGGTGCTGGCCGGAGGCCGGGTGAGCCTGTGGGAGAACGGCGTTAAACTGGCGGAGAAGAGGCTGGACCTTAAAAGCGATACGGTATTGACCTTTGGACTGATACCTAAACCAGAAGGTCTTCACCGTTATACGATAGTTTTGGAGAACTCCGGCAAACAACGGCTGGACCAGGCCGTCGCCGTCATCAGCGTGGTCAAGAAGAACTTCAAGCTGATATTCATCTGCTCAAATCCCGGCTGGGACCTGAGATTCTGGCAGCAGGCAATAGGACTAAATCCCGCCTATACCGCTGATATCCTTATAAAACAGAGAGCGGGCTGGAGAAGGATTTTTCCCGGTGGCCAGGATGCTCCTGGCAACCTTGATTCGCTGGACAAATATGACGCAATCATAATTGGGAGCATAAATCCCGGGGAACTTCCAACAACAGCGGAACAAGCCATCGTCAACCTGGTACGGCAAAAAGGCCGGGGGCTTTTCCTGCTGGGCAGTTTTCGTCAGTTCGGGATACTCGGGCAGTTGGCTCCCATATCTTACAGCCGGGAGATCAAACCGGTGATCGGCACTGTCTGGCCGGCCCAAGAGCTTTTCAACACGGGAATGCTGGAGATCTCTAAAGAGACCGGCTTAAAAAGACTGCCGCCATTGTCACTGAATAAAAACTACGGCATCAGGGATAACAAGGTATTTCTTTTAGCCGGTCTGCAAACCTCAGACCAAAAGACCTATCCCTTGTGGGCCAGGGCGGAAGAAGGCCTGGGACGCATCGTGCAGATCGCGGCCGAAGACCTTTGGCACTGGAAGCTGGCCGCCGCCGGGGCGGGCCGTGACACCGCCCTGTTGGGAGAAATGGTGCAAAGCAGCCTGCAGTGGGTCCTGGGCCGCGACGGAGCCGGTTTTGAGGCCGGTCCCGAGCGGAGGCTCAATGCCCAGGGGCAGGAGATCAAATTCAACGGCCGTTGGAAAAACTATTCCCGTCAATCAGGACAAAGCGCCAAGTGGTCAGTTACTATTGCCGACAGTTTCGGGCATAAAAAAACATATAAACTGACCGACTGGGGAAACGGGGATTTTGTGGTGGAACTGGGTGCCCTCCCATCTGGGCAATATTCTTATACTACAGTTCTGGATCTTGGATTCGGCGCGGCTCAGCATAACGGCGGAAAACAGATATTTTCGGCCCGGGGAAAGTTCTTTGTGGAGCCGGGTCGGGATGAACTGAGGGATCATTTGCAGAACGCAGGGTTGCTGAAATCACTGGCCTCGGCCAGCGGGGGGAAATACTGGAATGAAAATGACGTCCCCGAGGACAGCGGCTGGCAGAAGAACATAAAAATACCTGATTCTCCGGATCCTTCACAAAACGATCAAACCTTCAGCATACTGGCCATCTGTCTGCTTTTGGCGGCAGAGTGGTTCCTGCGCCGGAAATGGGGAAGGGTTTAACGGGAAGGAACCCAGATTTAGGTAGGCGACTGCCCCTCGAAAACAAGAAAAAGCCTACTTAACTTGTTCAGGAAAAGTAGAAAGGTTATAACAGGTTTTATATAAACGCAGATTTAGCCCGATTATGTTCTTTTCTTTTTGTACCGCCAAAAAGCAAAGAACCAAAAGAAAAAGCTCGTCGCTTAAAACTCTCCGGGCCTCGCTTACGCTAAAACTCCCGCCTATGCCCCTGCATCGGCGTACAGGCCAGCGGGCCCGCGTTGTGCTTCTCGTTGATGACGGGCTTGTCTGAACTCGGGCTTTGGCCAAGCCCTTAAACAGGCCAGACAAGCTTTATCCGCCATCAACTGCGATGCTCACTGATCGTTTTAACGCGACAACCGGGGTTGGTACCCATTGTTCTCCATGTCTCCTGAGATGATTGAATAATCATTAAAGCGAAAACCGTAAGATTCTCCCTATCCTTTAAAAATCTAAAGGCCAAAGCATGATCCCGCTTAAAGACGACATAGTTTCCTCCAGCTTTCCGTTCATCAATACACTGTTGATCGCCGTAAATGCGCTGGCTTTTATGTTTGAATTAAGCCTGGGGCCGGAATTGAACCGGTTCATTCTTCAGACGGCGACGGTGCCGGAACAGGTCATGGTGGACGGAGCCTTGGGCTGGCCCAGTATATTATATTCCATGTTCCTTCATGCCGGCTGGGCTCATTTTCTGGGCAACATGCTTTATCTTTACATCTTCGGCGATAATGTGGAGGACGCGCTGGGGCATTTCAAATACCTGGCCTTCTACCTTTTATGCGGGTTCGGGGCGGCCTGGGCCCATATCCTCACTGATCCGGGCTCTGCCGTTCCCATGGTCGGAGCTTCCGGGGCCATTGCCGGAGTGCTGGGGGCGTATTTCCTGCTTTACCCCAAGGCCCGGGTCCTGACCCTGGTGTTCCTGGGTTTCTTCATCCGGATCATCAAGATACCGGCCCTGGTGGTGCTGGGTTTTTGGATCATCCTGCAGCTGGTGCTGGGCTTGGGCAGTTTGCCGTTGAGGGGGCAGGGCGGAGGGGTGGCCTGGTTCGCCCACATCGGAGGGTTTGCCTGCGGCATGGTCCTGTTATTCGCGATGGGAGGATGGAGAAAACGGCAGAATTATGTTGCAAAAACCGGTGCTTTTTGGGATAATTAAAATCTAATGCCGCACGAATAGAGAAGTTGTCACCGGTAACCAGAATTTCATCCGCGAAATATTACTTCTCGTCAAGATAAGCCAAAAGCGACGGTGGGGAAAGGACGGCTAACATGGAAAGAACAATGGCCAGGCTTAACTGGAAACAGTTCCAAAAACTGGTCCCCGGCAAGACCAACCGGGTGCTGCTGCCGGTGGGCACCATCGAAGCCCACGGGCCGGGGGCGCTGGGGACGGATGCCTTCATCCCGGAATATATCTGCCAAAAACTGGCCGGGCCGCTCAACGCCATGGTGGCGCCCACCATTCCCTACGGCCTGACCAGGTCGCTGATCGGTTTCCCCGGATCGCTGACCGTTTCCCCGGAAACCCTGACCGCCTATGTCAAGGAGACCGCCCTGAGCCTTACCCGGGCCGGGTTCAAGTACGTCATAATAATGAACGGCCACGGCGGGAACAATGATTGTCTTAAACCGGTGGGTCCGTATCTATGGCAGCAAAACAAAGCCAGGACACTGATCGTTCACTGGTGGGAAGCTTCGGCCGCAATCGGCCAGAAATTCTTTAAAGGCACCGGACACGCCGGAGCTGATGAACTGGCGGCCCTGATGGCGGTGGACCCCGGCCTAGTGGCCAGGGAAGATTACCAGAAGCAGGAGGTGGGCGATTATCCGCCGGGGATGACGCCCTATCCCTTCCATAGCTCGATGATCTTAAATCAAAGGGGCCAGGGTTATCCGGTCTTTGATGCCCCCCAGGCCCGTAAATATATGGGTGAGACGGTTAAGACTGATATCTGATGAAGCCCGGATAATTTTAAACGCCTGGGAGAAACTGGACTGATGGCAGACATCTCCGTACAGATAGCCGAGCTGGAAAAACAGGCTGCCCTGGCCGGGCGGTATTTCGGCAAGCTGGAAGAAACCTGGGGCAGGTCGGCCGAGGCCCGTAATATCCTGAAGGGATTGGAGAATTATCTGGAGGAGAACCATATAGATGCCGGTTTCCTCAAAATATTTTCCGAGGCTCCCGAGCCGGGAGTGATCTACGTGGAGCTGCCCCGGGGGGCCCGCGATTTTCATGGCCAGGCCGCCCAGCTGCTTTTGGACTGCTGCCTGGCCGAGTTCACTGGCGGCGGTGAAGGGTCTTGGGCAAAATGGAGGGAGTTCGGGCAGAATATATATTACGGGATCATCGAAGAGCTTTATTCCAATTTTGTCTCTTCTAAAACCCATCTGGCGTTTGTATTTGAACTGTCTTACCGGCAATTGATGTCGGAAGCGGCTCAGGTCTGGTGGGAAGGCCAGCCGGAGCAGGCCCTCCGGCTACGTCCGGCCATAGATCGCAGGTTGGGGCTGGAGATCACCGGCCTGCTTAAGCCCCTTAGGCAAAAGTTGCTGTCTCAAAAGCGTATGGAAACCGGCATTTTGGACGAACTGACCGATCAGGCCTGGGATGCCCCGATAGGGCCGGAGGGCGGACAGGCCAGGGAGATGTCCTTCATACTTTGGGAAGTAAACCTAAATCCCTGGCTTTTTTCCCGGATATTCTATCTGTTATACACCGACCAGATAAAGGCCGAAGAAGAATTGCTTTGGGAAAAGATAAATTCCGCCAATGTCACCAAGCCGGAAGAGATCATCAGCCTGATAACCGGAAAACTTCCCCAGGCCTCGGAGCTGGCCGTCAAAGAGATCCAAAAATTAGTGGTCAAGAAGGCGCTGGAGCTGGAAACCCGCGTCAACACCGAACTGTTGGAACTGCAAAAATATTCGGCCCGGATAAAAAAACAAACCCAGGATTTGGTGGTTCAGAACAACGCCGAGATGAACAAAGCGGTGGAGGGGAAATTCAGCTCCGAAAGTCTGACCACCCTTTCGGCCAAGGTCAGCGACAGCATGATCCAGTTCCAGAAGGGATTGTTCTCTCAGCTCTGGCACCTGGGCGACCTGGAAAGCAAGGCGCGCAATCTGCAGGGATATCTGGAAAAAACCAGATACCTGCAGAAGATGCCGGCCAAGGAACTTTTGGCCATGCTGACCTCAAAGGCCCAGGACCCCAGCTTGGATTTGCTGCAACACCTGGCCCAGTTCAAACTTTACTCGCTGCACATCAATAATAAATGGGAGGAATGGGCCCAAAAACATTCCCAGGAGTTGATGGAGCTGTTCCGGCAGGCGGTGGATCTGGCCCAGGGCCGGGTTGTTCCACTGGAGAGGGATTTTCAGAAGCGCAATCCCAAAGACCCCCAGTACCAAAAGATCAAACAGGAGCTGGAGGAGGCCCAAAGCGACCTGAAGGCCCTGGAGGGGCTGGTGGAGGAGAAGGGCGGCGGCCGGTTGTACCATGTGGAAAGAATAATCACCGGTTACCGGAAATTCATTAAAGAAACGGCCGAACCACTGGTTTTCTGTCGCCGGGTATCGCAGCTGGTCAAGCTATGGCCGCCCCTGCTGGCCAAAGATCCGCCCCTAATGCGGCAGCAGGAACTGTTCGATGAAGTCCGGTACTTGAATGAGTCTTTAAAAAACACATCCCGCCACTGTATCCTGGCCGCCCAGGGCAAGGTTTGTTCGCTACCCCAGTTGGTGGGCGAGCATACCCGGGAGTTGAGGAGCCGGTTATTAAAGCGCTACGGGCGCAATATCGCGGTGATGGTCTACGATATCCGGGGTTCCAGTTTTATGAGCGCCAAACTAAACCAGGCCGAACGGGAACGGGAGATAAAAAACAAGCTGGGATATTTGATCTCCCAAGTCATCAAACAACACGGGGGGATGCTGATCAAGGACACTGGAGATGGGGGGCTGGCCTGGTTTGGCGAAAACGGCCCGGAGCTTTATGAAAAATGCTACAAGGAAATGGTCAGCGCCAAGGGAATGAAGATTCGTCATTCCCTTGGCGCCGGGGCCGAATTGATCATGCAACCTTCGGCCGAGTCTTCCCGGCTGGCCTCAGATTGCGCCTGCCAGATGTTGAAAACCGCCGAACGATTCATCCAGGATAATTATTCCAACTATCGGGAGTGGTTCAAAGAAGCCAAGGAGCGGGAGATCCTGCACCAGGGCACAAGTTATGCGGTGTTGCCCCCTGAATTCAAGGCCCTGTTCCGCTTGGGAGTGGGGATCTGTTCCGGCGAGCCGGGACGCGATGTATCGCTGGCCTTTAACGCCGCCGGGGATCTGGACCTGTGCGGTACCTTGGTCAATGATGCCAGCCTGCTGGCCACCGGCCGCGATCCCATGCGTTCGGTGGTAATGCTGGATCAAGCGGCTTGTTTCAACCTGCTGTTGAATTCCGAGCGGTTCGAGCCCTCCTACCAAAAAGATTTTGAGGCGGGCAACATTTCGGGGCCCGAGGCCTGGGAAAAAAGCCTGTGGGAGGCTTACGGCATGGCCGGGGCGGTGCTACCCGACGGCAATTATCATTTCCCGGCGGCTGATTTTGATATCGTCCGGGTGGGGCTTAAAACCGCCATTAAAAACGAGAACGAGAAAAACCAAAGCCTGAAGTTCGAATCGGTCTCCGGTAGCCTGGTGGTAGGCGATGAAGGCTCATTGTATCAGATGGAGGACCGGGCCGAGATCAAATTAGTCTACGAGTTAAAACCCAACCTTTAAAATATTTACGAAGACTGCCATGGCCAAAATTCTGATAGTGGATGAGGACCGGCTGTTTGCCCTGACGGTGGTTCACGTGCTTTCCCGCTATGGCCATCAGACGGTGCTGGCCGACAAGCCTTCCAAGGCCGCCGGACTGCTGGAACGTGAGGAGGCCGATCTGCTGCTGATGGAAGCCGAGCTGGCCGGGCGCAAAGGCCTGCAGCTTTTAAAGGAATTGCGGCAGCTCAGGCCCGATGTTCCGGTGGTGCTGTTCGTGGACCGCAGTCTTAACCACGAGGCCCGGGAGCAGCTGAAAAAGGGGGTTTTTGACTATATCAACAAACCCTTTGGACACGAGGAGCTGTTGGTGACGGTGGAACGGGGGCTGGAGCGCCGGCGGTTGGTGCTTTCCAATAAACAACTTTTATCCGATTTGGAACAAAGGGTGCGGGAGCTTTCCACTTTCAATGCGGTGGCCCGGACACTAAACTCCACTCTCAAGCTCAAAGAAGTGCTGGACATTGTGATGACCAAGATCAAGGCTCTGATCAAGGCCGAGGCTTGGTCGATCCTGATGCTGGACGAGATAAGCAACGAGTTGGTATTCGAAGTGGCGGTGGGGGAAAAGGGCGATCAGATCAAGGAGATGCGGCTGGCTTTGGGCCAGGGGGTGGCCGGCTGGGTGGCGCAGCAGGGACAGCCGGTGATTGTGCCGGACGTGGCCAAGGACCAGCGATTTTTCAAGGGAATGGATAATAGAACCGGATTCAAGACCAGATCGATAATCGCTACCCCCTTGATCTCAAGAGGGCGGCTGATAGGGGTTTTTGAGATCATTAACAAGCTGGGGCCGGATCCCTTCAACCAAAAGGACCTGGAGCTGCTGCAGACTCTGACCGATCATGCGGCCATCGCCATCGAGAACGCCAGATTGTATGAAAAGGCCCAGAAACTGGCGGTTACCGACGATTTGACAGGGCTTGTCCAACTCCAGGCATTGCGACCTGTTCTTCAAAAAAGCGCTGGAAGAGGCCAAAAAACAAGGCAGAAACCTCTCGGTGCTGTTCATCGATCTGGACCACATGAAGGAGGTGGACGATACTTACGGGCATCTTTTGGGAGGCCAAACCTTAAAAGAGGTGGCGGACCGGATCGGAGCCCTGGTCAAATCTCCGGACTTGGCCTCGCGCTATGGCGGCGACGAGTATGTGATCATCCTGCCATTCAAGGGGGCGGTCGAGGCCAAAAGCCTGGCCGAGACCATCAGAAAAAAGATCGAGGCTGAACCTTTTTTGACGGCCCATAAGCTTTCCTGCAAGATAACGGCCAGCATCGGGATAGCGGTCTACCCCGAACACGGCCAGACCATGGACGAACTGCTGTCCAAAGCCGACAAGGCCATGTACCGGGTCAAGGAAACCGGCAAGAACCGGGTTCAGATGGCGGAGTAAAAGATGAAGTATTGTCCTAAATGCCGGTCCGAATACCGGGATGGTTTCCAGATCTGTTCTGACTGCGGCAGCCCTTTGGCCGGAAGGTTGCCAGATGTTCCCGCTGAGGCAGCCCCTGAGGGCGAGCTGATATCGGTATTCGATCCTCCGGACCCGCTGATAGGACAGTCCCTGGCGGCGTTGCTGGAGGATAACGGCATCAGGTGCATATTGAAGTCGGAGCAGATCCCTGCTTACGCTGACGTGGCCATGATGCTCCGGCCGCGCTGGGGGCGGCTGATGGTGCTGGAGGGAGACCGGGCCAGGGCGGAAAACCTGATAAATGAATATCTTTCTGCTCCGGCCCAGGAGGAACCAGAGGGGGAAAAATAAAAAAACCGCAAGTGAAACACTTGCGGTTTGTCTAACAGATGGTGCCCCGCCTTTGGCGGGGCTATTGTAAATCATAAAGTCATAATGGTGCCGGAGGGGGGATTTGAACCCCCATGGCCTTGCGACCACAAAGTTCTGAGCCTTGCGCGTATACCAAATTTCACCACTCCGGCATAGAAACATAATTATAAACCAAAACGACCGTCGCTGTCAAGATGCAAAAAGACCCCACCATCCAGAACCGCAGCGCCAGGCATGATTACGAGATACTGGAATCGCTGGAAGCCGGGCTGGCCCTGACCGGAACCGAGGTCAAGTCCATCCGGCAGGGATTGGCCAATCTCAAAGAGAGCTATGCCCTGGCCAAGGGGGGCGAGGTCTTTGTTTACGGGATGCATATCTCACCCTATGATCACGGTAACCGCTTTAACCAGGAATCGGTCCGGCCCCGCAAACTGCTGCTGCATAAAGCCGAGATCAAAAGGCTGTGCTCCAAGACCCAGGAGAAGGGTTTGACCCTGATTCCCCTGTCAATGTATTTTAAGAACGGAAGGGTCAAGATCCAACTGGCGCTGGGCAAAGGGAAGAAGTTCTATGACCGCCGGGAGGACATCAAGAAAAGGGATGTGGAGCGGGAAATTAGGGCGGTAAGCAAAAGAGCGCATCGAGAATGATGCGCTCTTTTACGTTCAGGAGGATCATGGTTACCCCGGGCCATCTGCTAATGATGTCCATCAGTGTCCCCGTTGCCCTGCATCCAAAGGCGGAGGGGAAGGGACAGCCTGCTCATTATCCGGATCAGCAGGGTGGATAACCGGTGCGGGTAGTGCTTGGCAAAATACCTGATCATACTTTGGTGGGAGCTGATGATCATGGCTCTCTTTACCCGGCGGGTGCTGACGCCGTGATGATGGTAAACTTTGGCCTGGGGTAAAAAATAAAGCTGTCCCCCGGCCCGGCTGATCCGCAGGCACCAGTCCACCTCATTGAAGAACATGGGAAAATTCTCTTCATCCAGCAGACCAACTTTTTCCAGCACGTCTTTTCGGATCATCAGACAGGCGCCCATTGGCTGGTCTACCAAGGCCGGCGTCAGATGATCGAAGTATCCCATACGCCACCGGCCAAACATCCTGTTTTTAGGGAACAAGCGTGACAATCCTGTAAATTCGTAAAGCATTATAAGGCGATCCGGAAACTGGCGGCAGGAAGGTTGGACCGAACCGTCCAGGTTCAAAAGCTGGGGGCCCAGGGCCCAAACCAGGGGATGCTCAACCAAAAAACCAGTCATGGTCGAAAGGGCTCCAGGGGTAAGCACGGTATCGGGATTTAAAAGCAGGATAAGATCTCCGGATGCCAGTTTCAATCCCTGGTTAACCGCCCGGGCAAAACCGAGGTTGCTTTGGTTTTCAATGATCTTGATCCTGGCTCCATACTCCCGCAGGGTATTAAGGGTGGAGTCCCGGGAATCGTTGTCAACGGCAATTACCTCCAGATCCTGATTCTGGGAAAACAGGGAATCAAGACAGGGGCGGATGTAGTCCTGGCTGTTCCAGGTCACTATTATCACAGAAAGACGGGTCATATTCGACCGTCTCTATCCGGGCGAACTGGCGTCCCGTTTGGCGATTTATCTTTAGAACTGAACAGGATCACCAGGCCTGGTCCGGCAAGGACGCATAACAGCGGCATTATGGGATGCCGGAAACGGCTGTTGGCGGTCATACCCCCGGAAAGAAACAAAAAGTAGAGGATAGTGGCCAGCAGCAACAAAATCTGCAAATTAGTATGTTTCCAGTTCCGGCGGTAAGCTAAGGTCAGTATCATTAAAAAGACAGGAAAGGTGCTTAAAAGCAAACTTAGCCCCAGGTACGGCAGGTGCTTCAATAAAGTGCCCATTACCTGTCCGGCCGGGGCGGTCAGACCCAAGCTGTAGGCCAAATCCGGGGGTGCCAGGCCACCGGCCCTGAACAAACTGAGGAATTCCCCGGTTCCGGGGCCAATCAAAATCAACAACATGCCTTTGAGATGGAGATAAAAGAAATAAGGGAGGTTCCCCATAATTCCTTGGAGCGCCTGTTGATGCAGGTATCGGTAGACCTGGCCCTGATCCCAGGTGCGGGCCTGTGGATGGTGCTGGAAGAATGACTCGAGGTCAATCATGCCTTGGGAAAGTTTCAACTGGAGATAGGTGCAACCCTGGCGATGGGCCAGCACTGCAGGCAGGTGAAAGAAATAGAGATTGACGTCGGAGATAGCAGAGAAGCCTGGATAGTTGGCTCGGTTTCGGTTCCTCAGAGACCAAGGTAAAAGCAGGGCCAGGCAGATACCGGCCAGAGCAAGGCCCCTGAGGGCGGAAGCAGGACGGAGCGGGGGGCGGAAGGTGACCACCCCCGCCAATACTATGAACATGTAATATCCAACAGGTCGGGTGTAGGCGGCCACAGAGACGGCCAATGCTGCTATCAAGAGGTGGCGGAACCGTCCATCCTTCAGGTATTGTAAGACCATAAAAATGGCCGCCAACACCAGGGTGGTGAACAGTGACTCCGTCATCAGTTTGCTGGCGTAAAGCACCGACAAGGGTTCTATCGCGTATAACAGGGAAGCTGCCAGCGAGACCCTGGAGTTTGAGAAAATCGATTCGGCGATCTTGTAGACAAGATAAACCGAGAAGCAGCTCAATAAAATCTGCAGGGCTATCGTCACCAGCCAAGCGTGGCCCAGGGCCAGGCCTATCGTCAAGAAAAGCGGATAGCCGGGGGTCCGGATGATATCCGGCTGGCCGCCAACGGCGAAAGCTCCCTCACTCAGCAGGCTTCGGGCCGGCTCCAAATAGGTAGTGCTATCAGCAGTAGTGAACGCCGCAGGATTTCTGGTGGTCAGCCAGGCAGCCAAAGGCAGGGCCAGCCTGAGCAAGGCGGCGATGATCAGGATGCTGGTCAAAGGATCCCATCCGCGTTTTAAGATATTCATGGGCGGCTTTCAGAGATTCCGTTCAAGGCTGAAGCCAGACGGCTGGCGAGGATGCGGCGGTCGTACTTTTCGACGATACCGGGTCGCCTGAAGTACAATAGCCTATGGCTTGCCCAGCCCCGGACCAAAGAGGCGATGGCATAAGCCAGACCCTGGTGGTCATCCGGGGCAAAGACCAAACCAGCCCCGGTCTGCCGGATGATGGCCGCCGCCGCGCCGTCTTTGGGCATCGAGCCCAGGATAGGTCTTTCAGCTCCTATGTATTCGAACAATTTGCCGGGAGTGACATTGGCGGTCTCCTCCGGGCCCATCACCAGCCATAACAGGTCGGCCTCAGTAAGAACCTTGATGCTTTGCTGATGGGTAAGGTATCCGGTGAACCGGACCGTGGAATTCAGATCAAACTCTTTTACCAAGGCCAGATCGCTCTCCCGATGGCTGCCGGCAAACACGATCCTTAGCTTATCCAGGCCGGAAACGTTTTGCTCCCGTAGCAGCTTCACCGCCTCAAACAGTGTCCTGGGGCTACGATTATTGATGAAAGTGCCGGTGTAGGCAATGGTAAAATGATCCGGATCCGGTCTTGAGGCTCCGATAAAATCTTCGGGGTCGTAACCGTGAGAGACCAGATGAAATTTAGAACCATCAACCCTGGGATGAAGGCTGCAGAGATCATCAAGTATCCGGCTATTGACCGCAGTTACCAGATCGGCGCTCTTCAAAACCAGTTCTTCCATTTTATGGTCCAATTTCCGCAGGGCGCCGGACGGATATTTGGTCCAGGTATAACTGGTCCAGGCATCACGAAAATCGGTCACCAGTGGCCGTCCCAAAAGTTTCTTCAGCAGAACTCCAGCCAGGTGCGATGAATATGGGGGCGCGGTGGAATAGATGGCGTCTATGGGGAATTGCCGGGCCACTTTCAGGCCGGCCTGCAGGGCAAAGGGGATCCAGCCTGCCTTGTTGTCCGGCACCAGCCAGCGGTTGATCCGGGAAGCAAGGGAGCTCTTTTGGAGGGCGGCCCCGGTGTGCTTGTGGGGAGACAAAAAAAGTGGGTCCAGTGAAAAAGTTCGGAAGACGGGTGCTTTAACCACTTCGGCGCAAAGGTCCGGGTCATATACGTAGCTGCCGCGGGGGTGGGGCGCTATGACGATGGGGTTCCACCCGAACTGGGGCAGGTATTTGACGAACTTGACGGTCCGTTGAACGCCGCTTAATCCCAGGGGCGGGTAGTAGTAGCTTAATATCAGAAGATTTTTCATAGGTCAGCGGATGACGGCCAGTTTGCAGACGGTTTGTTTGAATCCCGGGGCGCTGATGTGGCACAGGTAAAGCCCGGAGACCAGTTTTGATTTTATATCGTTAGGGCTGATGACCAAAATATGCTCCGGCGCGGCCGGTCCGTTAAAGGTTCCCAAAAGCCGGCCGTCTATGGTGTATATGCCTACTACTGCCCGGGAAGGCAGGTTGCTGAAATAAAAATAAGGATACTGGCCCGGGCGGTAAGGATTTGGGGCTACGTTGACCGAAAGCGCCTGCCGGGGAAGTACCAGGTTGTATTTTAAAAGGCTGAGGCCTTTTTCGGTGGCAATGTAAATTCCGTCGGTTTGATCATCGATCGGGGCGATGGCAATTTCGTTGATGTTGTCGCTTAAAAGTTTGGAGCCGTTGTTTCCCCAGTCCCGCTGAGTATAGGCCAGCACCTGGCCATCCCAGGTTATCAGGTTAAGGCCCTTATCCGTGCCGATCCATTTATTATTAGCCCGGTCGATTTTAATTGATTTGATTTTTGGGGAAAGCAGGGAATATCCCAAGGTTGATATGCTTTTGCCATCCCAATAGACCAATCCATTCTCAGTTCCGATCCATAATCCGTTTTGGTTTTGGGAACAAAGAGAAAGCACTACTGGGCTGGGCATCATTGAATTTGCGGAATTCCAGTTGCCCCAGTTATTGTCGCTGCTTTTTTTAAAAAGCCCGTTTCTGTTAGAACCCACCCACAAAGAACCGTCGGCACCCAGAGCCAGGGTATTAGGTCTTAAGTCATCTACTGAAGGATTGGAAAAGGTTTGCCAGGTAGAGTCGCTGAAAGTAAAATGACTTACCAAATCATTTTCATCGGAATCCCAGTGCGCCAAATAAAACCCGCCTGTTTGATCCGGTAAAAAATATGCGATATACGGAGTTGGCACTCCATCTGTGAGGTGACTCCAGACTCCCTGGTCAGAGCAGTTAAAAATACCATTACCCCAGGTTCCATACCATAAGGTGTTGGTGTAGTCAACGGATAAGGCTGAAGGATTAACTCCTAATGGGTATCCGGTATTTGCGCTGTTGAAATGTTCCCATTGACCATTGTTTAAATGATTTATGCCGAGACCAGGCAGGGCCACCCAAGGCTGTTTTTTTTGATCTATGGTCACTCTAAAACAACTGTATCCGTTAATACAATTAAAGTGATATGGCTTCCAAACATTGTCCGGCGGTAGAACCGCCAGCCCCAATTCGGTACCGCACCAGAGGCGGCCCAGGCCGTCAATGGTCAAGGAATAAGCATTGGTGCTTAAAAGCCCCGCTGACAGGTTGGTCCATACACTTTGGTAACTCATCCTGATGCCCTGGTTGGTGGCGAAGTACAGGGAATCTCCTTGCTGGATTATGTCCCGGACGATCAAACCGCCTAAGCCGGGAATTGAGTCCCAAGCTGTTCCCTTCCATCGGGCTGCCCCGGCCATGGTTCCGATGATGCTGATGGTATCGGATAGAAAGATGCATTGGACATTGCGTGAACTAAGACCGAGGGCCGAATCACGCTGCCAGGCGGGAGAAGCATGGCTGATAAAATATGAAGCGGCAGCCCTGGCCAGACCTACATCAGTGGCAATCCAAATAGTATCATTCCTCTGGGCAATTGAATTAATGGTTTGCAAATTGGGAAATACCATATTATTGGTGATTCCCGGCCAAGATTCGTAGTCATGGGAGAAAGACAACCCCTGCCTGGTTCCGGCAAAGATGTAATCCTGATAACTGCACAGGGCGGTGACCGTGTCCGAAAGCAGGCCGTCTATGGCATTGAAAACCCGCCAGGATGACCCGGCGGAGTCCAGCCTAGCTATCCCGCCGCCGTAGGTGCCGAACCATTTGAAACCATGGCGGCCCAGGGTCACAGAGGTAAGTTCAACATTGGGAAGGCCGTTGGTGTTGTCGTATTTTTCAACCAGGGTGGTGTCCTGCCAGGAAAATAATACGGCCCCGCCGGGGGTGGAACCCCAGAGCAGGGGAGAGGTTGGATCGGCTGTAAGCCTTATTACCTGGTTGTAATTGGTATAGCTGATCCAGCTTTGGGCCGATGCCGCTGATCCCCAAAACAGAATCACCAGGACCAAGCCCGGCCAAATGCGTTTGATGGATGATCTTTTATTCATATCTTTAGATAATAACCCAACCAGCCGGCCAAAGTCAACAATTTTATGCCGGAATGTTTTCCAATGAAAACCCCATTCACCTTTTGAAACTAAATATCTTGAAATAATATGGTTGTTATGTTAACATAAAGTTCTATGGAACTACTCGATCGACAATATGATACAGTGGTCATCGGGGCCGGCCCGGCCGGCTCCCTGGCCGCCGGGACCTTGGCCGAATCCGGCCATTCAGTGTTGCTTTTAGAGAAGCATCGTGAGTCCGGAGTTCCCCTTTGCTGCGCCGAGGCCGTCAGCCTGAAGAGCCTGGAGCTGTTCTGCCGGCCTGACCCCAAATGGATAGCTGCGCCCATCAACGGGGCAGTGCTTTATTCGCCGGACGGCACCGAAGTGGCAGTGCCCTGGCCGGGTGTGGGGTACGTGCTGGAGCGCAAATTGTTCGACCGTTGGCTGACCCAAAGGGCGGCCGGGGCCGGAGCTTTTGTGCTGGTCAATGCCGAGGCGGTGGGTTTGACGGCTGATGAAAAGGGTGTCTTTACAGGGGTCAAGGTCCTGTACCGGGATCAGGTCCGCAATGTCACCTGCCGGACCGTCATTGGGGCCGACGGGGTGGAATCCCTGACCGGAGCCTGGGCCGGACTGAACACGGCCATGAAACCGGGAGAACTGCATTCCTGCACGCAGTATCTGATGTCCGGGATCGAAGGCCCCGCGGACATGGTACGGTTCTGGGTGGGAAAGGAGACCGCACCCGGCGGCTATTTATGGGTCTTTCCCAAGGGCGAGGGCCGGGCCAACGTGGGGCTGGGGATACTGGGCACCATGGCCGGGGGGAAAAAGCCCGGGGAATATCTGGACCAGTTCCTGATCAAACATTTTCCCCAAGCCCGGATCATCGAAACCATGTGCGGAGGCACGCCGGCGTTGGAGGAAGACCATCCCATGGTATCCAGGAACGTACTGCTGGCCGGCGATGCCGCCCGGCTGACCGATCCCCTGTCCGGGGCCGGGATCGCCATTGCCATGGCCTCGGGGCAGATGGCCGCCCGCCAAATTTCGGAATACCTGAAGACTGGAAACGAAAAAGCACTCGGGGATTATCCCGCTCTCTGGTGGTCGGGCCTGTGGAAGGACATCAAATACCACGCCAAGGTCCGCCGGGCCTTCTTGAAACTGGAAGATGATGACATGAACCGGATCGCCCGGCTGCTGTCCAAACTGCTGAAGGACAAGGATCCCTCAAAAATAAATCCCATCGACGTGGCCAAACAGGTGGTAAGGTCGGATCCCGGCCTGTTGCTTTTAGGAAGGCACCTGCTGTGAAAAAAATATCAGCTTTGACAGTATTCCTTTTTGCCCTTCTGCTGTGGCCTGATCCATCCTTGAAGGCGGCGGTGGGGGATGAATTTGACCTCCGGATAGACCGGGGTCTGGAGATCCTTTACCAGGGACAGTATCAGGAAGCCATAGACACCTTCGACGCTTTCATAAACCAGCATCCCAAAAACCCGGCCGGATATTTTTTCAAGGCCGGGGCTTACCAGCTCAGATCCATGGCCTACGAGACCGATGTCTGGGATGATCTTCAGCGATCCCTGTTGGACAGCTCGCTGGACCTTGCCGGCCAGGCCATCTCGCATGACAGTCGCGACGCCTGGGCCTTTTTCATCCGGGGCGGGACCTACGCCTACCGGGCCGCCATCAAGGTCCGGTCCAAGGATTACTTTTCGGCCCTAAGCAACGGGCTGTCGGCCGTCTCCGATCTGAACAAAGCCGCCGCCTTGGATCCCCAGTTGTATGACGCATATATGGGCATAGGTTCCTTTCACTATTTCCGCACCAAGGCCACCAGCGTTCTAAAATGGCTGCCCTTCATCGGTGACAACCGGGAACAGGGCATTGCAGAGATCAAGCTGGCCATAGACAAAGGCCGTTACTCAAAGGTAATGGCCCAGAACGGCCTGGCCTGGATATACGTGGATTATGAAAAATACCCGCTGGCCCTGGAACAGGCCCGGCAGCTGGAAAGCAGTTACCCCCAGAACCACGTATTTTTCTGGATAGCCCCGGAAGTTCACTGGCGGACCAAGCAATGGGACAAAGGTTCCGCAGGGTATGCCCGGCTTTTGAAACTTTTGGACCAGAGCCAGCCGATGAATAATTTCAACCGGGTGGTCGTAGGCAGCCGTCTGGCCAAGTGTTACTATCAACAGAAGAAATACCGGGAGGCTTTGGAGGCATCCCAAAAGGCCCTGGGACTGGCTTTGGACGAACGGTCGGCCCAGCGGCTGAAATACGAAAGAGGCCGGGCTTACGAGGTCCTTAAGCAATCCGAAAAAAGGCTTATAAAAAATGATGAGTAAGCGCAAGTGGATAAAATTATCACTGGCCCTGGCGCCGGTGATTTTTTTGTGGGGCTGCGCCCCCCGTTACCTGTCGCAGAAGCCGGAGCCGGAAGTGGCGCTGATCAGGATCGCCTTGAGCCGCGGCCTTCCTCAGGCGGAGGTACAGGGCGCTGATACCGTCTATCTCAGCGATCAGGACCATAGCGCGGCCATTGTTCCCGGCCAAAGCTGGAAGCTGTCGCCTTCGTCCGGAGGGCTGATCATCCAAACCAGCCAGGGCCAGACACTGGGCCCGATCCGGGGTTTTGTCAGGATCTACTCCAGGTCGCCCTTCTTCATCAATCAACGGGAATTCTCCGGGCCGGCCGAGGTCCGCCAGGCAGCTGACAACGGCCTGCTGCTGGTGATGGAGACCGAGCTGGAAAAATATCTTTTGGGCGTGGTCAGCGCCGAGATAGGCAGTGGCCGCCAGGAACTGGAGGCATTGAAAGCCCAGGCGGTGGCCTCGCGCAGTTACGCCCTCACCAGGATTGGGTCCTCGCCCGAGGCCGGTTATGACATCGAAGCCGGGGTGCAGCACCAGGCCTATGACGGCAGCGGGAATGCCCCGCCCCTGATTGTCAAAGCGGTGGAGGAGACCCGGGGCCAGGTTTTGACCTGCGATGGAAAAGTGATCGCAGCCAATTTCCATTCCACCTGCGGCGGCCGCACCGCCCTGCCCTCCGAGGTCTGGCAGGCTGTGGACGAGAGGTTTCCATTCTTGAGATCGGTAAAAGACGATTACTGCAAGATCTCTCCCCGGTATTCCTGGCAGGATACGGTTACCGCCCGGGAAATGCTGGACAAGCTTTTCCCCGGCCAACCCCAGTCCAGGATCAAGAATGTAGAGATATTAGACATATCCAGATCCGGCAGGGTTCAGGCCCTGAAGATATCGGCAGATTGCGGGGACACTGTGTTGTACAAGGACAAGATCAGGTTTGGACTTTCGGCCAGCCCGGTCTTAAGCACCAGGTTCGAGCTGAAAGTGCAGCGGGATGAAGCAGGCTTCGTCTCTTTCATGATACTGGAAGGCTCGGGTTACGGACACGGGGTGGGGCTTTGCCAGTGGGGGGCCATCGGGATGGCCCGGGAGGGAAAAGGGTACAGAAATATCTTGAAGCATTTTTACAAGGGAGTGGAAATCAAAAGGATTTTCTGATCATTGTTATGTATTGCATTTATGTGCATTTTTCGGTAAAGATTGCATTTTAAAACGTCTGTTTTTAAGGCGTTTTTTTTATTGCATTTTAAGCAATTTTAATCTTGCAAAATAACTAAATATAGGTTAAACTTAAATTCTATACTAAGTTAATTATCAAGGAGTTAATATAAATGGACTACAAGCAAATCTTTGGTCTTAAGGACCAACCGTTCTCCAATGCTCCCGACAACCGGTTTTACTTCGACAGTCCCCAGCATTCCCGTGCCATACTTAAGCTTAACCATGCGGCGGAGATGATGAAGGGTTTGGCGGTGGTATTGGGAGACATCGGGACCGGCAAGACCACGGTTTCCCGGCGCCTGCTGGAGATCCTTCCGGACGACCAGTACGAGACCGCCCTGCTGGTGATCGTGCATTCCGAGGTCACTCCGGGGTGGCTGATCAGCAAGATCGCCCTGCAGATGGGGGTGGAAAAACCGGCCGATTCCAAGGCCGCTCTGGTGGGCCAGCTTTACGAGCAGCTGATGAAGATATACAACGACGGCCGCAAGGCGGTGGTGATCATCGACGAGGCCAACATGCTCAAGAACAAGGAGATCATGGAGGAGATGCGGGGACTGCTGAACATGGAGGTCAACGGCAGCATGCTGATCACCTTCCTGCTGTTCGGGCTGCCGGACCTGGAGCAGTGCCTGGCCCTGGATCCCCCGTTGCGGGAGCGGATTGCGGTCAAGCACAAGCTGGAGCCCCTGACCTCCGAATCCACCCGGGGTTATATCCAATACCGGCTTTCGGTGGTGGACTGCAACCGGGAACTATTCACCGACTCGGCCTACGAATTCATCCATTTTTACTCCGACGGCAAACCCCGGCTGATAAACACCATCTGCGACAACGCACTGCTGGAGGCGGCCATGGCCGGCGCCCAGATAGTGGATGAGACCCTGATAGAAACCGTGGTGGCCGACCTGGGCCTGAAAAGCGATGCCGCCGGCGCCGACACCAAAACCAAGACCCCTGTATTTTAAGCCGTATGACTAATAATCATTCTTACGTTGATCTTCATCTGCATACCGTTGCTTCCGATGGTACCTTCACTCCGGAGTCCCTGATCCGGCACGCCTCGTCGCGGGGGCTTAAAGCCATTGCCGTCACCGATCACGACGCTTGGGAATCCATTAAACCGGCTGCCATCCTGGGCGCCAAGCTGGGAATAGAAGTGATCCCCGGAGTGGAACTGTCCACTTCCATAAACGAAACCGAGATCCATATCCTGGGTTATTTCATAGATTATCTGGACCCGGATTTTCAGAAGGAAGTACTGCGTTTCAAGCAGGCCCGGATAGAGACGGGCCCAGAAGATCGTGGAGAAGCTGGCGGTGGCCGGGGTGCGGATAGACATCAAACATGTGCTGGAGATAGCCGGCAGCGGTTCGGTGGGCCGGCCCCATGTGGCCCGGGCCCTGCTGGACGAAGGCTACGTGGGCTCCACCGACGAGGCCTTCAGCCGCTATTTGGGCTACGGCGCGCCGGCTTATGTCGCCAAAAATTTCATGTCGCCCCAGGACGCCTTTGAACTGATCCATTACGTGCGGGGCTTGTGTTTCTTTGCCCATCCGGGAATAGAGGGCCGGGACGAGCTGATAGACCAGTTCGCGGCCTGGGGCCTGGACGGGCTGGAAGTCTGGCACAGCAAGCACAGTCCGTCCCAGGTCAAGCATTACCAGGAGCTGGCCGGCAAAAAGGGGATGCTGGTCTCGGGCGGATCGGATTCCCACGGGGACCAGGACCTGGATTCCATCAAGTACAACCTGAAAGTCTCCTACGATGTGGTGGAAAAGATGAAGGCCCGGGTCAACGGTCTGGCCACCCGCAAGTGGATGAACGAAGACGGGGAGTGACCCACCAGGGCAGACAGGATTAACATGATTCACGGGGGTTAATACTAAAAAACCTATTTCTCGGGATAGACAGGATTAACCTGATTTACCGGGATCAATACCCGAATAAAAAATCTTGTTTCCCTGGGTCAATCCTAAAATAAAAAAATCATGTAAATCCTGTCAGAATATCCCGTAGGTTTTCCCGGCAGACCCGATTTTAATTGATGGAGGTTATTATGCTGAGCGATGAATTGCTGAAACCGCTGCTGGTCTCCAACAACAAAAAAATAGTGTTGATAGTGGCCGACGGTTTGGGCGGCCTGCCCATGGAATCCGGCGGAAAGACGGAGTTGGAGACGGCCGTTAAACCCAATATGGACGCGCTGGCCGCCAGATCCTGCCTGGGACAGACCGTGCCGATCTCGCTGGGGATCACTCCTGGTTCGGGCCCGGCTCACCTGGCCCTATTCGGCTACGATCCAATAAAATACCAGATCGGCCGGGGAGTTTTGGAATCCTTAGGGATCGGGTTGGAGATGACGCCCAAGGACGTGGCGGCCCGGGCCAACTTTGCCACGGTCAATTCCGACGGCATCATCACCGACCGCCGGGCCGGGCGGATCCCCACCGAGAAGAACATGGAACTGTGCGCTAAGCTTCAGGCGGCCATCAAAACGATAGACAACGTGGAAATTATCATCCGCCACGGCAAGGAGCACCGTTTCGTGGTGCTGTTCCGGGGCAATAATCTCAGCGGAGAGCTGGCCGATACCGATCCCCAGCACGAGGGTCTCAAGGCATACCGAACCCGCTAT
Organism: uncultured bacterium; assembly: GCA_963780225.1. Lineage (GTDB taxonomy): Bacteria > Edwardsbacteria > AC1 > AC1 > EtOH8 > UBA5202. The sequence continues at coordinate 157,858 of CAWAAX010000009.1, forward strand.
TTGTGTTCCAAGGGCCGGTCCACCGCCCTGATCGTGGACAAGTTCGTGGCCATGGCCAACGAGGTGCTGAAGAACGAGAGCCCGGCCAATACCGTCTTATTACGGGGCTTCGCTAAGCACCCCGACATTCCCTCGATGTACGACCGCTTTGGGCTCAAGACCGCGGCCATCGCCGCCTATCCTATGTACAAGGGGCTGGCCAAGCTGGTGGGCATGACCGAGCTGGAGACCGGGCCTTCCATCGAGGAGGAATTCAAGACCCTGGACCGGAACTACGACAAATTCGATTTCTTCTACATCCACGTCAAGAAGACCGACAGCTACGGCGAGGACGGAAACTTTGCGGCCAAGGTCAAGGTGATAGAGGAGCTGGACGCGGCCCTGCCCCTGGTGACCAAGCTCAATCCCGACGTGCTGGTGATCACCGGCGATCACTCCACCCCGGCCCGGCTGAAGGGACACAGCTGGCACCCCAATCCCTTCCTGCTTTATTCGCCCTATGTCCGGACCGAGGGGTTCACCGCTTTCAGCGAACAGAACTGCGCCAAGGGCAGCCTGGGCTGTTTACAGTCGGCCTCGGCCATGCCGTTAATGCTGGCTAATGCGCTGAAATTAGATAAGTTCGGGGCGTAATTATTAGCCACGGAGACACCCTTCGATAAACACTTCGTCCGGGCTCAGTGCAACGCTCAGGGTAAACTTCGACACAGAGAATGGTAATTTAAAACTCTTCGAAAGATAATATCATGGCCAAACCAACCATCATCCACGCCACCACCCTTTACGACGGCCTGCACAAGCGCAATAATGTCTACCTGGCGGTGGAAGGCGACAAGGTCACAGAACTCTCCACCAAAAAAGCCAAGGCCGACGCCGAGGGCATAGTCACCCCAGCCTTCATAGATGCCCACTCGCACATCGGCATGCACCGGGCCGGCGAGCCCGGCGACGAGGGCGAATCCAACGACATCCTGGACCAGTTTTTGGCCAACAACGATCCGCTGGACAGCGTCTACTTTGATGATCCGGCCTTTGCCGAGGCGGTGGACTTCGGGGTGCTTTACAGCTGCATCGTGCCGGGGTCGGGCAACCTGGTGGGCGGGCGGGCCATGATCATCAAAAACTTTGCCGCTAACCGGGGCCAGGCCCTGCTCAAGGAATATGGCTTTAAGATGGCCCTGGGCTATAACCCCCGCTCCACCGGCGAATGGAAGGGGCTGCGTCCCAACACCCGGATGGGCATCTACAGCATGCTGGAAAAGAAGTTCGACCTGGTGCTGGCCAAGAAACAGAAGGCCGACCTGGCCCGCCAGCGCAAGCTGAGGGAGCTGGAACAGAAGGTGCGGGACAAGGACAGCAAGCTGAGCGCCCGGGAAATCGAGGATCAGAAGCAGATGACGGAGCAGGAATACGTGCTGGAGTTTGACACCGAGGAAAAGGCCCTGCTGGAGCTGCTGCTGGACAAGAAGACCGCCAAGGTCCACGTCCACAAGGAAGATGACGTGCTGTATCTGATAGAACTGGTGAAAAAATACAAGCTGACGGTGACCGCCGACCACCTGGGCGACGTCCACCACAAGGAGATCTTCGACCAGCTGGCGGACAACAACATCCCCATCGTCTACGGGCCGCTGGGCAGCCTGCCCTACAAGGTGGAACTGCGCAACGAGCATTACCGGAACGCCGAAATGCTGATGAGGTCAAAGGCCTTTTACGGCCTGATGACCGACCACCCGGTGATAATGACCCCGGCCCTGCGCGACAGCCTGAAGTACTTTTTGATCCAGGGGATGAAGGAAGAGGAGGCCATCGGGATGATCACCTTAAAGAACGCCAAGATACTGGGCATCGACGACAAGCTGGGTTCCCTTGAGCCCGGCAAGCTGGCCAGTCTGGTGGTCTGGGACAAGGATCCTTTGCACCTGGGGGCCTTCCCGCGGCTGGTGATGGCCGAGGGAAAAGTGATAAGGAAACAGAAATAATACCTTCCTAACAATCTTAACCGCGAAGACGCTAAGTACGCGAAGCCAATTTTAAATAAACCCTTGGCGTCCTTTGCGCTTTGGCGTTTATAAAAAACCTAAAAAAGTATGTCTGAAACCAAGAGCCTCATAATCTACGAAATTTTGGAAACCAACTAAGGAAAAGAAATGAGAAAAAGATTACCGATACTGCTGATGTTTGCGCTGGTCTTACTGCCATGTTTTGTAACTGTGGCTATGACACAAGAAGCGCCTTCAAAACCCATGGATCCGGGTTGGTTTATGGAAGATAATGCCAAAGCCACCAAATTGTTCTGGGGAAAAGCAGACAGCAATTATTACGCCGGAAATTATGAAGAAGCGATCGTCGGTTGGTTGGAGGTGCTACGCCGTGACGGAAAGGACCAGGGCTCTGCCATTGCCATTGCCTCCTGTTATGGTTTGTTGGGCAAAGACACCTTATCAGCGCTTTTTTTAACCAGGGCCTGGGACCTTGGTTATAACACGGCTTCCTTGATCATAAATGACCATGACTTCGACAAAGTCCGGCAAAAACCGATCTTCAAGAACACTTTTGACAGTCTGGTTCAATCGGCAACCAGGTTGGATTCGCTTGAGGGGGAACGTGTTTACATCCCAGCCCCGGCGCTAAGCTATTACCGGGTGAAATTGCCAAAGGGGCACAGCAGCAAGAAACGCTACCCGCTGGTAGTGACCCTGCACGGTTTAGGCGGCAATCTTGACCGCCACTTTGGCAGCGTCCTCAAAAAGATGCCCGAGCCGGATTTCATCTTTGCCTCGTTGCAGGCCCCATACTGGGTCCCCGCCGCCCGCGAATCATTCCGTTGGAAGGTCGGTGAGTACGGGCCGGAGCGGCAGGAGCAATCGGTTAAAATGTCGGAAGAATATGTGGCAAACGTGATCCAGACGCTCAAGGCCAAATATAACCCATCAAAAATATTTTTGATGGGCCATTCCCAAGGCGGATGGATGACATATAATACCGGACTGCGTTACCCGAAACTGTTCGACGGCCTGATCGCATTCGGCGGATGGGTGGACACGGTCCGGATAGACGCCAAGCAGATAAAGAATGCGAATAAGCTCAAAGTTCTGATCGTACATGGCCGCAACGACAAATCGGTTCCCTTTGCCTGGGCGGAAAAATCGCGGGACCGGTTGAAAGCCGGCGGGCTTGATGTGACGTTTTTCGACTTCGACGGCGGTCACGAGATGCCTGAGGCCGGGGTGAAAAAGGTTTACGAGTGGATCAGAGAATGAAAAGTAACGGGCCGGCCACAAAGGTTCTAGTCATTTACGACTCCTACACCGGCAACACCGGAAAGCTGGCCCAGGCCGTGGCCGATGGCGCCAGGCAGGTGAAAGGAACAGCGGTCACGGTCAAGAAAGCGGACCAGGTCAAGTTAGCTGACCTGCTGGCCGCTGATGGTATCATCATCGGCTCGCCCGCCTACTACGGGCTGATGACGGCCAAGCTGAAAAGACTACTGGACAGCACCTTCAAGATCCACGGCAAGCTGGATGGCAAGGCGGGCGCGGCCTTCACCACCGCCGGCAGCACCGCCACCGGAGCCGAGACCACGCTGCTCTCCATCCTCACGGCAATGCTGATCCACGGGATGGTGGTGCAGGGCCGGTCCAGCGAGAAGCACTTCGGGGCTGCCTGCGTGGGCGCGCCGGATGCCAAGGCGCTGAAGTTCGGAATGGAACTGGGGAAGAGGACGGCGGAATTGGCGGGGAAACTGAAAACAAAAAATAAAAGAGAAAATCTAAAAAAGTAATGAGCAACAAACGAGGCATCATAAGCATTTCCAAATAAAGGCATAGATGCTGTATCAAAAGATCATAGAAAGAATGAACGACGAGGGCGTTGAATATCTGGTTGCCGGGGGCATTGCGGTAAACCTTTACGGCTTCATCCGGGCAACCATGGATCTTGATGTGCTGATGCTGTTGGATGACGTGAACACGGGTAAATTCATAAAGATCGTGAAAGAACTGGGTTACCATCCGGGAGTCCCGGTAGCAATAGATGACCTTTCCGACCCGGTAAAAAGATTGGAATGGATCAGCAAAAAGAACATGAAGGTTTTCTCGGTCTACAATCCCGAAAACAGCATGGAGCACGTGGATATATTGCTGGAGGACAACATTGGTTTCCGCCAAGCATACTCCAGGCGCGAGATCATCAAGACCGGCAATTTGACGATAAGCCTGGTCAACATAGATGATCTGATCCGGCTGAAGGAGATCGCCGGAAGGGAAAGGGACAAAAATGACATCAGAGCATTGCGGAAAATAAAGGAGATGAGAGATGAAAATTGAGACCAACGAAGAAAACGAGTATTACAATCTCGACGATCTGAAACGTGCCCAAAAGCTGACCTACGGCCAAAGGATGGAAATGCTGGAAAAGATCAACGAGTTTCTGATGAAGGCCATGCCTGAAAGAAGCAAACAAATAAGCCTTAAACTTAAAAAATATAATTTTTAATCTAAACCATGAGCAACAAACGAGTCATCATCAGCGTCTTCGACAAGACCGGCATCGCCGATTTCGCCAAGAAACTTTCCTCAGCCGGGTACGAGATCGTCTCCAGCGGCGGGACCGCCAGGTATCTTAGGGAACAGGGACTGACCGTCACCGACGTCTCGGATGTCACCAAATTCCCAGAAATGCTGGACGGCCGGGTAAAGACCCTGCATCCCCGGATCCACGCCGGGATCCTGGCCCGCCGGGGGTCACAAGAACACATGGCCAAGCTTAAGGAGCATGACATCCTTCCGGTAGACATAGTGGCGGTAAATCTTTACCCCTTTCAGGCCACAGTGGCCAAGCCCAACGTCACCGACGAGGAGGCCATCGAGAACATCGACATCGGCGGGCCCTCGCTGATAAGGGCCGCGGCCAAGAACCACCAGGACGTGGCGGTGGTCACTTCGCCGGACCAGTACCAGACGATCGTTTCGGAACTGGAATCTTCGGGACAGATCTCTTATAAAACTAAACGGGAGCTGGCTCAAAGGGCCTTTGCCCTGACGGCGGGCTATGATGCGGCCATCAACCAGTATTTTATAAGAGTCCAAGCAGGGGCAATTCGTGAATTGCCCTTACAGGAATTACCGGAGAGCATCAGTCTCAACCTGAAAAAATCCCTGCCCCTGCGCTACGGCGAGAATCCCCACCAGCCGGCCGGGTTCTATCTGCCGGCCGGGGTTGAGCCTGCCTTTGAACAGATCCACGGCAAGGAGATCTCCTACAACAACATCCTGGACATGGGGGCATCGTGGGAACTGGTATCCGAGTTCTCCGAACCATGCTGTGTGATCCTTAAGCACACCAATCCCTGCGGCTGCGCCTGCGCCAAGGACCTGAAATCCGCCTACCTGCTGGCCCGGGACGGGGAATTGCCGCCGGCCCCCATCTCCCGCTTCGGGGGGATCATCGCGGTCAACCGTCCGTTGGACATCGAGGCCGCCGAGGAGATCACCGGCCCCAACAGTTTTTACGAGGTGATAGCCGCGCCGGACTTCCTGCCAGGAGTAAAAGAGATATTTGCCAACCGCAAGGGCTGGGGGCCGAATGTCCGGCTGGTCAGGATAACAAAAAAGCCCGAAAACCAATATCTGCTGCGCTCGGCCTGGGGCGGGGCACTGGCCCAGGGCCCCGACAATACGACTTTGGATGAATCCCAGCTCTCACAGGCCACGTCCAATAAGCCAAACCCGCAACAGCTGGAAGACCTTATCTTCGCATTCAAGATAGTCAAGCACGTCAAGTCCAACGCCATCGTCATCGCCAAGGACAAACAGCTGATAGGCATGGGGGCCGGGCAGCCCAACCGGCTGGCCTCGGTGCGGCTGGCCCTGCAACAGGCCGGGGACAGGGCCAAGGGGGCGGTGCTGGCCTCGGACGGATACTTCCCCTTCACCGACAACATCGAGGAAGCGGCGGCCGGAGGCATCATCGCCATCATCCAGCCCGGAGGCTCGGTCAAGGACAGCGACGTGATCGCCCGGGCCTCGGAGCTCAAGCTGGCCATGGTGCTGACTGGCATCCGGCATTTCAAACACTAGGTTCTTCTATAAGGAAACCATGAAACCATGAATATTTCCGACTCGCAATAAATTTACAATGTTTCCTGGATTTCCTGGGTTCATTATTAAAAAAGAGGGATAGAGATAAAATCATGGCCAACATATCGCCGATGCTGATGACCCGGCTGGTGGGCCAGTTGACCGGAGCTTTGCGCAATCTAAAGATGTATCCGGCCAGCCATCCCACTTCCCAAAAATTGTTTGAAGGAAGCCTGGCGCTGATCAAGGACGCGATGGGGCCCGAAAACTTTTTAAGCTTCAGTCTGGCGGGCAATATCCTCTTGATGAATGACAAGCCGGTGCCGGATTCCCGCAAGGAAGTGTTTGCCAATTTCATTTCCGAACTGGGCAAACGCAGCGTGGGCCAGTTGACCTTTAAGCAGGGCATCGACCGGGATCAGATCCAGGGGTTCTTTGAAGCCATGGCCATGGATCCGGAGCAGGTCAAGTCCAAGGGAGGCCTGGCCTCGGTGCTGGCCCTTAAAGGTATATCCAATATCATCGTCACGGGAATTTCCTACGGCAGCGGAGGTGGAACCGGGACTGGGGCCGGGGGTAACGGCGGGGGTGGCGCTCCGGTCGAGGGGATGCTGCCGGACCAGGTGGTGGCCATGATCAGGAGCGATCCCTCCATGGTAACCGAGATGCTGATCAAAGGGGCGCTGGCCATGGCCGATACCGATCAAGGCCAGGAAAAACTGCTAAAAGACCTGGACCGGCTGGGCAACATGGTCAAGGCTCAGAGCGCCGGCGGAGGTGAATACGCCACCATGATGGCCGGCGTCATCAACGGTTTGGACCAGCGGAGCAGTCAGATGGTGGCCCAGGTCAAACTGGACAATCCCGAATGGTCCGACGTGGTGAGGGAATTGCTGACCCGGTATTCCGACCAGGACTTGGTCCGGATGATAGTCAACAAGACAGAAGTGCTGGCGCTGGAGAACAAGAACGATACAGTGATACTCTCCGAGAAGCTGCGGGGGATGTTGGCCTCCATTCCGGTGGAGTCCGCCCGCAAACAAGGACTACTGCCACTGGTCCAGCCCAAGCTTCAGTATTACGGACTGAGCGCCGAAGACTGCAATTTTATTTTCGGCCACGATGAGGCCACCGAGCCGGTAATGCAAAGGTATTTGCAGGACCTGACCGCCCAGCCTCCAGCCGTAATGGTGTCCGATCCGGCTTTTAAAACCCTGCGTTGGATAATACACCGGGGCGATAATTGCAAACCGGCGGTCGAGGGCTTTTTGAAGCTGCTGGGGGATGCCGACCGCGGGGTCCGGGAAGGGGTTTTGTCCAGACTGATAACGCTGGAAGGGGACCTGTTGGCCATCGAGCGTTTTGATCTGGTGGAACTGCTGATAGAAGGGATCACATTAAGGTTGCGCCAGGAGAGCGAAGACGGGGTCTATCAACAGATCATCGAAGTCATCCAGCAGATATCCGAAGAGCTTAAACGCAAGCAGCGCCAGTCCCTGGTCAACCGGATCAGCAAGGACGTCTCGGACATCATGCTTTTGATGGCTGACAAGCCGGTGGCCAAGGACATGGTAAGGATCCTGGCCACTATCGGCGATGAGGCTGCCATCAGGTCTCTGATTTTGGCCCTGCTCAAAGATCCCATTCTGGAGGAAGCGGCCAGCGCTCTGACCAGCATTAAGGATAAGGCCCTGCTCTATCTTTTGGATACTGTCAAGGAGAGCGAGGACAGCAACATGCGGTTCAAGTGCATGTATGTGCTCAATAAAATCGGGGCCGGAGTCGAGGAGATGGCCATCAAGGCTTTGGCCGATGACCGCTGGTTTGTGCGGCGGAACATGTGCGTGCTGCTTTCGCTGATGGGCGGGGAGAAATCTCTGAGCCCGCTGGGGGCGGTGCTGGAGGACAAGGATGCCCGGATCAGACTGGAAGCCCTTAAGGCCCTTTTCAAGCTGGGCGGTCAGAAGTCCGAAGCTTGGCTGATCAGGGCCATGGGAGACAAGGATATTGAGGTTAAAAAACAGGCCATCGAATTCGCCAGCAAGGCCGGCACCGATGCCTCGGTGGATGCGCTTACCGAACTGTATTATAAAAGAGAACTGCTGGGCCGGGGCGAACCGGCCGATGTAAAAAAGCAGGTCATAATATCCCTGGGAGAACTGGGAACCAAGACCGCGGTCTCGGTATTGATGAAAATAACCAAGGACAAAGATAACGAGCTGGCCCAGGCGGCCCAGGCGGTCCTGTCCGGAGCCCAGAAAAAATCATAAGAATCAGAACAGAAAAACAGGTTTGAGAATTTGGACAGAATAAACATCATAGATTTCGGATCGCAGTACACCCAGCTGATCGCCCGCAAGGTTAGGGAGCAGAAGGTCTATTGCCAGATCGTTCCCTGCACTGCCGGAAAAAAGAAGATACTGGAAGGCGATCCCAAGGGGCTGATACTTTCCGGAGGGCCGTCCAGCGTCTACGATCAGAACGCCCCCCGGATCGCCCCGGAGATATTCGCCTCCGGCATTCCCATCCTGGGGATCTGCTACGGCATGCAGCTGACATCCTTGCTGCTGGGCGGTAAGATTCACCGGAGCCGGGAGCGAGAGTATGGGCAGGCCAAACTTCGTTTGAATTCAAAATTCAAAATTCAAAATTCAAAATTATTCCAGGGCATCCCCGAAGAGAGCCAGGTCTGGATGAGCCACGGGGACAGCGTTCAGGAGCCGCCCAAAGGGTTTGTGGCGCTGGCTTCCACCGCCAACTGCCGGATCGCGGCCATGGCAGACGTCAAACGGAACATTTACGGCCTGCAATTCCATCCCGAGGTCAACCATACCTCCCAGGGCCAAAAGATCATCGCCAACTTCCTGTTCAACATCTGCCGCTGTAAGGGCGACTGGACCATGGACTCCATCATAGAACATTCGGTGAAGGACATCCGGCAGAAGGCGGGGAGTTCCAAAATTGTGCTGGGCCTTTCCGGCGGGGTGGATTCCTCGGTGGCGGCGGTGCTGATCTCCAGGGCGGTGGGAAAGCAGCTGCACTGCATCTTTGTGGACAACGGCCTGTTAAGGCTGAACGAGCGGGCCGAGGTGGAGCGGGTCTTTAAAAAACAGTTCAAAATTCCTCTGGTGACGGTGGACGCTGCGGCCCGGTTCTACAAAAAGCTCAAAGGGGTGGACGATCCCGAACAGAAGCGGAAGATCATCGGAAAAGAGTTCATCGAGGTCTTCGCCGGGGCCGCCAAAAAGATAGGCGGGGTGGGCTTTTTGGCCCAGGGCACAATCTATCCCGACGTCATCGAATCCGTCTCTTTCAAGGGGCCGTCGGCCACCATCAAGAGCCACCATAACGTGGGCGGGCTTCCCCAGAACATGCGGAAGCTTCAACTGGTGGAGCCTTTAAGAGAATTGTTCAAGGACGAGGTCCGCCAGCTGGGGCTTTCCCTGGGCCTGCCCAAAGAAATGGTGATGCGACATCCCTTCCCCGGGCCGGGTCTGGCGGTGAGGGTTCTGGGCGAAGTGACCAGGGAGCGCTGCGACATCCTAAGGGCCGCCGACAAAATATTCATCGACGAGCTCCGGGCCGACGGCTGGTACCCCAGGACCTCGCAGGCTTTTGCGGTGCTGCTTACGGTAAAGGCGGTGGGGGTGATGGGCGACGAGCGGACCTACCAGAATGTGCTGGCCCTAAGGGCCGTCAACACCACCGACTTCATGACCGCCGAGTGGACCAGATTACCGGAAGACCTTCTGGCCAGGATCTCCAGCCGGATAGTCAACGAGGTCAAGGGAATAAACAGGGTGGTGTACGACATCTCCAACAAGCCCCCGGCCACCATCGAATGGGAATAGTATTTTTTATGTTGATCCATTTATCACGGGGCAGACAGGAGCGCCTCCGCTGAAGCTTGCGCCACCGCTGTAGCTAAGGCGCACGAGGCAGTAAATATAATAGCGTAAGCGGTTGGCGCTTGAAGAAGGCCGGCATTGAAGCGTAAGCGGATTAACATGATTTCACGGGATTAATTTTCAATAAAATCCACATTCCGTCAGATACTCCGGGATCGATACAAATAGTTTTCAACAGTCCATATTTTAGGAGCATCATATGGTCGAAGATTTTGTAGATCAGGGGCAAAAGCTGGAAAAGCACGGCCACCTGGACCAGGCCCTCAATAATTATAACCAGGCGTTGGAGGCCGATCCCAACAATGCTGATGCCTGGTTCCACCGGGGCCGGATATTGAGCCGGACCGACCAGTTCGAGGAAGCCATCCAGGCTTACGACAACGCCATCCTGATCAAGCCCGATTACGCCAAGGCCTGGTGCAATAAAGGCATTGTACTGGGAGTGCTGGACCGTGACGACGAGGCCCTCCAGGCTTTGGATCAGGCCATCAAATTGGCCCCCGATTTCATGGAAGCCTGGTACAACAAGGGCCTGGCGTTGCGCGATCTGGGCCGTTATGACGAGGCGCAGGCTGTTTTCGATCAAGCGCTGAAGGTAAAACCGGACAGCAACGATGTCTGGTTCAGCAAGGGTCTGACCTATAAGATCATGGGACGGTATGATGAATCGCTGGCGGCCATGGCCAAGGCCTTGGAACTTTATTCGGACGACGGGGAAGTCTGTTTAGAAAAGGCCAAGGTTCATCTGCTGAAGAACCAGGCCAAGGAGGCGCTCAGCTCCATCGCCAAGGCGATAGAGGCCGATGATGATTTGAAGGAAACTGCCAAGAGCGACGAGGAACTGCAGGCTTTGTGGGAGAGCGCGGAGTTCAAGAAGCTAGTCAGCTGAGAGGCAAGGCAGAACGGATACTATTTGCCACAGAGACACTGAGGCACAGAGGAATATTAAAAATCGAGGTGATATAAAATGGCCAAAGTAAAAAAAGCCGTAAAAAAGAAAACCGTCAAGAAAACCGTCAAGAAAACCGTCGTAAAAAATACCTCTAAAAAACTGGTCCAGAAGAAAGCCAAAGTCCCGGCCAAAGCCAAGAAGGTCAAGAAAGTTCTACGCCGTCAACCGATAAAGCAGAAGGCAAAAAACAAAATCGCCAAGGCTACCGGGAAAAAAGTGGTGAAGGCGAAAGCGGTCAAAAAGACGGTAAGCCCCAAAGCGGCCCTGTCCGAGCCCTTGATCCTGGTTCTCAACCCCGGATCCACCTCCACCAAGGTGGCGGTCTACCGGGGGGCGAAACCTCTGGTCTCCGAGTCCATAGACCACGACAAGGCCGAGATCGAGAAATACGCCAGGATAGTGGACCAGTATCCCATGCGCAAAACCGTGATACTGGACTTTCTAACCCGCAACAAGATCGAACTTAAAACGCTGGCCGCGGTGGTGGACCGGGGCGGGCTGCTTAAGCCCATTTCCTCCGGAACCTATGTAATCAATGAAGCCATGCTGAACGACCTGCGTGAGGCCAGGCGCGGCGAGCATATCTCCAACGTGGGGGCCTTCATCGCCAAGGAGATCGCCGAGCAGTCAGGCGCCAAGGCCTTCATCGTGGACGCGGTCTCGGTGGACGAATTTTCTCCGCTGGCCCGGATCTCCGGGCTGGCTGAGATTGAACGCAAGTCCCTGTTGCACGCTCTTAACATGAGGATGGCTGCCCTGCAGGCCTGCCAGGAACTCAATAAAAAACTAGAGCAGGTCAACCTGATCGTGGCCCATCTGGGCGGAGGCATTTCCATTTCGCCGGTGGACCACGGAAAATTTGTGGACGTCAACAACGCCAACGAAGGCGGGCCGTTCTCGCCGGAGCGGGCCGGGGGCGTGCCCACCGGAGCCCTGGTCAAGATGTGCTTCTCCGGCAAATACACCGCCGATGAGATCAAGAAAAAACTGACCCGCAGCGGCGGGCTGTCGGCCTACCTGGGAACCAACAGGGCCAACGAGGTCAAGGACCGGGTGCTGAAAGGCGACAAGCAGGCCGAGGAGATATTCCGGGCCATGGCCTACCAGATCGCAAAGGAGATCGGGGCCTGCGCCACGGTGCTGAAGGGGAAGGTGGACGCCATCGTGGTCACCGGGGGCGTGGCCCACAATCAGATATTCACGGATTGGATAAAAGAACGGGTAGCTTTCATCACTTCCCAATATTTTGTTTATCCCGGCGAGGACGAGATGCCGGCTCTGGCGGCCGGTGCGCTCAGGGTTTTAAAGGGCGTGGAGAAGGCCAGGGAGTACTGAACTCCGCCGTGTCACCTCTCCGAATTTATTTATAGAGAGGTTTGGGTGAGGTTCCTGCAACACAAATTATTACTAACAACCTAAACATAACGCAGCAAGGATGTGCATGATGGCCCACCAGATAGACTTTGACCAGGTAAAGGGTATAATAAGGCTCATTCATTGGGAAAGCATACATAAGGAAGCTTTATTGGTATCTCATCAGGAATTGCTGGAAAAAATAAAAGAGATGGAAGCCCCGAAAATATTGATTGATTTGAGAGAAGCAATCTTAAAGGTAGAAGATTGGGAAAAAAGGGAATTTGCCGAATGGCACAAGCAATATGTTACCAGAAAGGCTAAAATAGCCGCCTTGATACAGGTCAACGATCCGAATTACAATGATTTTCAGCATCTTGAGACGTTGTTTAAAAATCGCGGGATCAATTTAAGGATGTTCGACAATGAGTATGCGGCGGAGAGCTGGCTGGCGGGATGAATAGTAAATGATAGTTCACTCGTAATCTTTATAAAAAAGCAAAAAACGGAGGAACCGCCCGTGCCCTTCAAAGTTCTGGCCATCAACCCCGGCTCTACCTCCACCAAGATAGCGGTGTATGAGGACGACAAACCGGTGTTCAAAGACACCCTGCGCCACTCGGCCGAGGAGCTGGCTCCTTTCAAGCGGATCACCGACCAGTTTGACTTCCGCAAGGAAGTGATCGAGCAGTGCTTGGAGAAGGCCGGAATTCACGTCAAGGAACTTCATGCCATCATTGGGCGGGGAGGGCTGTTCAAGCCCATTCCCTCCGGCACCTACGCGGTCAACCAGGCCATGCTGGACTACATCAAAGCCGGCACCGGCGGGGACCACGCCTCGAATCTCGGTTGTCTGATAGCCGACGACCTGGCCCGGGATGCCGGAGTAAAGTCCTACATCGTGGACCCGGTGGTGGTGGATGAGCTCAACCCGTTGGCCCGCTACTCCGGACTGCCGGAACTGCCCCGGGTCAGCATCTTCCACGCCCTCAACCAGAAGGCGGTAGCCCGCCGGGCGGCCAGGGAACTGGGTAAAAGATACGAGGAGCTGAACCTGATCGTGGTGCACTTGGGCGGCGGGATTTCGGTGGGGATCCATGAAAAGGGAAAGGTGGTGGACGTCAACAACGCCCTCAACGGCGATGGACCATTCGCCCCGGAGAGGGCCGGCGGCCTGCCCACCGGCGACCTGGTAAAAATGTGCTTCTCTGGCAAATACACCATCGACGAGATGAACAAGAAGCTGGCCGGCAAGGGCGGATGCGTTTCGCACCTGGGCACAAACGATGGCCGGGAGATGGAGGAGAAGGTCAAGGCTGGGGATGCCAAAACCACGCTAATCATCGAGGCCATGGCCTACCAAGTATCCAAAACCATCGGCGAGATGGCCACGGTGGTCAACGGCCGGGTGGACGCCATCGTGCTGACCGGTTCCTTCGCCTACTTCCCGGAATTCATCGAGTGGATCAAGGAACGGGTGAGCTGGATCGCCCCGGTAAAAATGTACCCCGGCGAGGACGAGATGACGGCCCTGGCCGAGGCCGGGATGAGGATACTGAAAGGCGAGGAGCAGGCCCGGGAGTACAAATAAAATCAGAATGCAAAGGCATAAGGCAGAATTGTAGAGGCAGTTTGGAAATTGTTGCTAACCGGAAGTGAATCATTTTTAAGTTAACCTTCATGAAAAAAATAGTATTGTTCACCACAATAATTGCTTTAGGTGCTAACCTGTGTTTTGGTAAAGATGAACATACTGCAATAGCAGTTATGAATATTACGGCTACTTCCGGAATTACCTTGGCTGAAGCGACTCAGCTTACCAAAAAGCTTTTAAATGAGCTGGTGTTACGTGATATGTATGATATGGTCGATCTGGATAAACGTGACGAGGTTCTTAAGGAACAGGGCTTTCAGCAGACCGGGGCCTGCGACGAAACCAGTTGCCTGGTGGAGGCCGGGAAATTACTGGGAGTGAAAAAGATCATTGGCGGCTGTATCGGGAAAGTAGGATCTGTTTATTCTGTTGAACTGCAGATGGTGGATGTTCTTACCGGAAAGGTCGAAAAGGTCTATTCAAACCAATGTTCCGGCGACCCGGCCCGGCTGCTGGACCTGATGAAGGAGTCGTCCTACACTTTTGCCGGGATGACTGCGCCGCCCGAAAAAACGGTATTGCCGGCCACCCCGCCCAGCGATCTGATCGTTTCTCCGAAAACCGTGTCAAACGAGTATGACCTCCCTCGAGGTCAGGTAGCCTTGTCAAGCGGTCTGGCGGTTTTTTTCCCCTTTAACGGAAATGCCCGCGATGAAAGCGGGAACAAAAATCACGGGAAAGTGAACAGCGCGGCGTTAACCTCCGACCGCTTCAACCGGACGGACCGGGCTTATTGGTTTGACGGCATAAATGACTATATTTTGGTTCCGGATGCTCCCTCCCTTGATCTCACCGGAGCAGTTTCGATATCCGTTTGGATCAGGCCGGACGTTACACCCCAGATTGAAGGTGCGGCCGTAGTTTGCAAAGGTTTTGGCACCGGCGATGAGGTCTATTGCCTGGACATTACAACTTACGCTAATACCACATTAAGGTTTTTGATGTGGATCGGCGGGAGCTACAGGCAGAACATGACCACCGGCTGGCTGACCTCCGGCAAGGTCGGACAATGGGTGAACATCGTTGCCGTATTTGACGGGAAAGCCAGAAAATCGTGGCTCTTTGAGAACGGAAGGCTGATATCAAGCCAAAGCGGATATCCCTCCGTCCTGGACTACAATGACCATCCGTTGTCCATAGGTAGCAGGGAACAACGCCGGGGCACCGATTATAACCTGTGTTTCAAGGGGGCCATCGATGACCTGCGGATATATAACCGCGTTTTGAATTTAAACGAGATCAAAGCACTGGTCAACGAAAAATAAATATAATAAACCTTAGGAATAATCTGATGATCAAATCATTTCCCGACCTGATGATCCAAGCCAAGGCTAAAGGCCCCAAAAAAGTTGCGGTGGCGGTAGCCCAGGACGAGGTGGTCCTTGAGGCTTTAAGCGACGCTTTCAAAGAGAAGATAGCCACGCCGATCCTTTTCGGAGACAAGAAGGCCATTGAAGCGGCCGCCCAGAAAGCGGGCGTGGACATAAAGGGCTGGGAGCTCCATGACATCAAGGACATGGCCGAGGCCAGCAGGGCCGCGGTTAAGGCGGTGTCGTCCGGCCAGGCCGATTTTCTGATGAAGGGCCTGGTGGCCACCTCCACCTTCCTAAAGGCCGTGCTGGATAAGGAAGTGGGCCTGCGCACCGGAAGGCTGTTGTCCCATGTGGCTGTGATGGAATCGACGTCTTATCCCAAATTGATTCTGGTCAGTGACGGCGGGATGAACGTCAAGCCCGACCTGATGGCCAAGGTGGACATCATTAACAACGCGGTGGAGATCGCCCAAAAACTGGGAGTGGAAAAACCAAAGGTGGCGGTGCTGGCGGCCGTGGAAGTGCTGAATCCTGAAATGCAGGATACCATAGACGCCGCCCACCTTTCCAAGATGAATGACCGGGGCCAGATCAAGGGTTGCCTGGTGGACGGGCCGCTGGCCCTGGACCTGGCGGTCTCGGCCGAGGCGGTGGCTCACAAGAAGATCAAGAGTCCGGTGGCCGGCGAGGCCGACATTTTCATAACTCCCGAGATCGCCTCGGGCAACATGCTGGTCAAGGGGTTGATCTACCTGGGCGGGGCCCAGGCGGCCGGAATAATAGCCGGTGCGGCCAGGCCGGTGGTGATGCTGTCCCGGGCAGATTCTAAGCAACAGAAGATAAATTCCATTGCTTTGGGAGTAGTCAGCTGCTGATGCCCCGTGCTGACAAGGCCCTGTACCAGATCAAGAATACCGGCAAGGAGTTGGTTTTCATAAGTTGTCCCTTGGGCTGGATTTCAACCAGAAACGACCAAATGAAAAATGAAAACAGTTGTAATAATAACTGCCTTGGCTGGCATCGCGCTGGCTGCATTTCAAACCAGGGCTTCTGATCTTAAGACACCACCGGAGAAGGGTAAAACAATGGATTTCATCTCGGTCATACCGAAAATAGTAGGCGGGTTCGACATCAATAAGGGGGATATCATACTAGTCCAGCTATGGGGCGAGGACCGGGACCTTCCTCTGCTGGACTGCTTTGCAATCGAGATCGGTAAACGGGGCGGCATTCCGGTAAAGTGGCAACAGTCTCGGGATTTCCTGGGAAAATATTTTTCCGAAGTGCCGCCGGAAAACCTTGACTTCCCGGACGCATATTTTGACGCCTTTAAGTCCGCCGGCACCGTTATAGATGTCCTGACCCATTCTCCGGCCCCTGGCTCTGGCCTGTCCAAGGATCGATATCCCAAATACGGGGCTTACATCAGAAAGCTTTTCATGTCGGCGGCTTCTAAAAAATACTTCATCCAGGTATTCGTACCAACCGAGGAGAACGCCGAAGAGGCCGGGATAGATTTCAATATTTTCCGGACGACCCTGATGTCGGCGTTGGATATAGATGTCAAAAAGATCAAAGACCAATGTAGTTTTCTGGCAGATAAATTCAAAAACATGGATCAAGTGAATATCCATACTGGCGGCGGCAAGGTATTCAGTTGCAGGCTCAAAGACCGTCAATGGCACAAGGATGATGGGACGGGGGCGGTGCCCTGCGGCGAGGTCTACATCTCACCGCTGGAGGAGAGCGGTCAGGGGCAACTGCTGGTGCCAGAGGTGTATCTGAACGGGCAAAAATACCGGGATGTACTGTTGACCTTCAAGGACGGAAAACTCGTGGCAACCAGCGATCCGGAGATCTTGAAAATAATCACCGCTTTCCCCGGGGATTGCGACCGGCTGGCCGAGTTCGGGATCGGCTTCAATCCCGGGGTCACCAAGCTGATTGGCTATGTTCCCACCGATGAAAAGATGGCGGGGACCGTTCATGTGGCGGTGGGCATGAACAACCTGGTCGGGGGAAAGAATGATTCCCCGCTTCACCTTGATTTCGTGGTCCGCCCCAGCCGGGTTGAGCTGGACGGCACAGCCATTATAACTAATGGTGATTTTTCCAAAGACATCAGGGACCGGCTCAAATAGCCCGGGACCTTTAATTTCAAAAACAACATCAAAACATAAAACAAACAACCATAGGAGAACAAGTGACACAAGTTACCTCATTGAAGCAGATGGCGGAACTGGTCAAGGGCGGTCCCTTAAAAAGAGTGGCCGTGGCCTGCGGTCAGGATCCTGATATCCTGGGTGCTTTGGCCCGGGCAGTCAACGAAAAGTCGGCCAAGGCCATTTTGATCGGCGATCAAAAGAAAACCGAAGCATTGGCCAAAGAGCATAATATCGATCCCAAGATATTCACTCTGATCGACCAGCCCGATTATAAAAAGGCGGCCACCCAGGCGGTGGAAATGGTCAAAAAGGGCGAGGCCGACGTACTAATGAAGGGCCTGATAGATACTGCGGTTTACGCCCGGGCCTATTTGAACAAGGAAACCGGATTGACCACCGGAGCCACCGTCTCCCACGTGGCGGTGTTCGAAGTACCTAATTATCCCCGGCTGCTGATCCTCACCGATGCCGCCCAGATACCCTACCCGGACTTCGGGCAGAAAGTGGACATGATCAACCATGCTGTTTCGGTGGCCCATAAACTGGGGATAGAGACCCCTAAGGTGGCGGTGCTGACCGCTACTGAAAAAGTCAACCCCAAATGGCCCTGTAGTCTGGAAGCGGCCCAGCTGGCCAAGATGGCCGACCGGGGGCAGATCAAGGGATGTATTGTGGACGGGCCTCTTTCGATGGATGCCGCAGTTTCACCTGAATGCGCCGCAGGGAAAGGCCTCAAATCACCGGTGGCCGGCTACGCCGACATTCTGGTCTGTCCGGATATTCACGCCGCCAACATCCTTTATAAAACTTTAGCCCAGCTGGCCAAGGCGGAGCTGGCGGCCATGGTCATCGGCACCAGTGCCCCGGTGGTGCTGACTTCGCGCACCGATTCCGACGAGACCAAGTTCATGTCCATAGTGCTTTCGGCGCTGATGGCAAAATAATCCGCAGAGCGGATTATTTTGCCGCTGGAGAAGCGAAGCACGGGGTCCGGCCGATGTTTGAGATGCCGGCGTACAAGCCGGGCAACGTTTGAGGTGCAATAATAAAAGCCTGGCGATGTTGGAATCGTTCAATCGTTGATTGGCAGCTTTGCTCAGCATTTCAAACGTCGCCTGACCCGCTTGCCTTGCATCTCAAACATCGTCAGACAATTAAAGGCTGGCACCTCAAACGTAGCTGGACATACTTTGATTGGCATCTCGGTCGTCGCCTCGCAGGTTCCTCTTGACTTTAACTGGGTTATATCTTATCCTTAATAAAACACAGTAAGAAAAATCATGAAAATAGCCATCGGTACCGATCACCGCGGATTTGCCTTAAAAGATCAGATCAAAGCCGCCTTTTCCCCGGATAATCTTGAATTCATTGATTTCGGGGCCCAGAACCGGGAACCCTGCGACTATCCCGATTTTGCCATTCCGGTGGCCCAGGCGGTGGCCAAAGGCCAGGCAGACAAGGGCATTCTGGTTTGCAGTACCGGCAACGGCATGGCCATCGCGGCCAACAAGGTCAGGGGGGTGCGGGCGGCCATCGCCATGACCCCGGACATGGCCCGCTACTCGCGGCTGCACAACGACGCCAACATCCTGGTGCTTCCGGCCGACTACATAGACCTGCAGCTGGTTCCCAAGATAGTAAAGGTCTGGCTGGAGACCGGGTTCGAAGGAGGCCGCCACCAGCGCCGGGTGGACAAGATAACCAAATACGAAAACGAATAAAAATAAAATAAAACGAAGAGCCTTCATTCATTAGATGAAAAACTATTTGGCCCTATGCCTGGCTATTCTGGCATTCAGCACCCCGGCCCTGGCAGCCGGTGACAAGCCCGGACTGAAGGCGGGCGACCCGGCACCCCCCATAGTATTGAAGAACCTGGACGGCGGTTCCACCTTTTACCTCCGCGATTACTGCGGGCAGGCCCGGACGCCCCGCACCCGCCAGGAGCGGGATGTGGTGGTCTTAAGTTTTTTTACCACCTGGTGCGAGAACTGCAAAAAGGAGATCCCCTGCCTGCAGGAGATGGCCTCGCGCTTTGCCGGGGACAGCGTCCGCTTTTACCTGGTGAACGTGGGCGAAACCCGGGACACGGTGGAGGCCTACATCTTCCAGCGGGTGATCTCACTTCCCATCCTGCACGACGAGTTCTCGGTTACCTCCCAGAAGTACAAGGCCAACAGCCTGCCCACTTTGGTGGTGATAGACAAAATCGGCAACATCGCCGAATATCATGTGGGCTTTCAGGCCGGTTACGAGAAGGAACTTGAATCCAGGCTTAACCTTTTGCTGGGCAAGACCCGGCCCGAAAGTTTGGCGGCGGTGCTTCGACAGGGCTTAGCGCCCGCGCCGGACAGCATAAAAGCTGACAGCGTCAAGGCCAAGCCCAAGAGCAATGGAAAGAAAATAAAACCCAAAAACATCTAAACAACACAGGGTAAGGCAAAAACAAAATGTCCATTTTACAAAACAAAGACTCCGAGATCTACCAATCCATCCAGGACGAAACCAAGCGCCAGGAGTATGGCCTGGAGCTGATCGCTTCCGAGAACTTCGTCTCCGAGGCGGTGCTGGAAGCCCAGGGCTCCGTGATGACCAACAAATATGCCGAGGGCTATCCCGGCAAGCGCTACTACGGCGGCTGCGAGTTTGTGGACGTGGCCGAGAACATCGCCCGGGACCGGGCCAAACAGCTGTTCGGCTGCGAATACGCCAACGTCCAGCCCCATTCAGGCTCCACCGCCAACCAGGCGGTCTATTTCACCTACTGCCAGCCGGGCGACACGGTGCTGGGAATGGACCTGGCCCACGGCGGACACCTGACCCACGGCTCGCCGGTGTCATTCTCCGGCAAGATGTACAAGATAGTTTCCTACGGTGTCAAACGCGAGACCGGGTACATCGACATGGACGACGTGGCCAAAAAGGCCCGGGAACACAAGCCCAAGATGATCATCGTGGGGGCCTCGGCCTACAGCCGGCACTACGAGTTCGCCAAGTTCCGGGAGATCGCCGACGAGGTGGGGGCTTTCCTGTTCGCCGACGTGGCCCATCCGGCCGGGCTGATCGCCGCCGGGCTGCACCCCTCGCCCATCCCCTACTGCCACGTGGTGACCACCACCACCCACAAGACTCTGCGCGGTCCCCGGGGCGGGATGGTGCTGATCGGCAAGGATTCCGAGAACCCCTTCGGCCACAAGATCAAGATCAAGGCCGGCGAGCGCCTGAAAATGATGTCCGAGGTGATGGACAGCACGGTGATGCCCGGCATCCAGGGCGGCCCGCTGATGCACGTAATCGCCGCCAAGGCGGTGGCCTTCAAGGAGGCCTTGGACCCGTCGTTCAAGATATACGCCCAGCAGGTGATAGACAACTCCCGGGCCCTGGCCCAGAGCATGGTGGAGCGGGGCTATCAGATCGTCTCCGGCGGCACCGACAACCATCTGATGCTAATAGATCTAAGCAACAAGAACATCACCGGCAAGGAGGCCGAGAATGCCCTGCATGCCGCCGGGATCACAGTCAACAAGAACATGGTGCCGTTCGATACCCGCAGCCCCTTCGTTACCTCCGGTTTCCGGATGGGCACCGCCGCTTTGACCACCCGGGGCATGAAGCAGCCTGCGATGAAAACCGTGGCCGGGATGATAGACAAGGTGCTGGCCAACATCAGCGATGACAAAATAATACAAGAAGTAACCGGCGAGATCAAAGAATTATGCCGGGAGTTTCCCCTATACCCCAACCGTTTGAAAGGGTAGACCGATATGGCTGAAAAAATAAACCTGGGCCGGGTCCAGTTCGGCGAGGTCGTCACCAATGCCCTGAAGGAGCGTTGGTCCGGAGTGCTGACCATCGAAAATTCGGAATACACCGAATATGTGGAATTCAAGAACGGGTCGATCGGGGGATTCTCCTCGGCCGAGCGGAAAAAGCTGCTGGGCGAGATTCTGACCGCCGGCGGCCACATCAGCACCGAGGACCTGGATAAGGCCATCGCCACTCAAAAAGCCAAAGGCGGCCGGATCGGCGACATCTTGGTGGATATGAACCTGATTACCAGGCAGCGGATAGAAGAAGTGCTGGCCATTCATCAGATGAGTGTCCTGGCCCAAAGCCTTTCGGCCAAGGATGCCGAACTTTCGTTTGAGCCGGGGCTGACCCTGGCTGACAAAGGATAGATGAAGATCTCTAAGAAGAACCCGGCGGTTGGGACAAAGCTCCTGCGTCCCAGCTGGGACCAGTATTTCATGGATATCGCGGCGCTGGTGTCCAGCCGGACCACCTGTCTCCGCCGCCAGGTGGGGGCGGTGATCGTCAAGGATAAACGGGTTTTGGCTACCGGTTACAACGGGGCGCCGGTGGGGCTTAAACACTGCGCCGAGATCGGTTGTTTGCGGGAGAAGCTGGGGGTCAAGTCGGGGGAGAAGCATGAGCTGTGCCGGGCCATCCATGCCGAGCAGAACGCCATCATCCAAGCGGCCACCTTTGGCGTGCCACTACAGGGGGCCTCGATCTACATCACCCATTTTCCCTGCGTGCTTTGCTCCAAGATGATCATCAATGCCGGGATCGAACGGATAATATATTCCCAGGGATACCCCGATCAAATGTCGCAGGATATATTGAAGGAAGCCAAACTGAAGACAGAGCTTTTAAATTCCTGACCAGAATAAAACGAAAACGGAATAGACAGGATTAACATGATTTCACGTGGTTAATTTCCAAATAAAGTAAAAAATCCTGTAAATCCTGTCTAAAATATTTGTTGATAGATGAAACAGACCGCAGAAAATAAAAGGACCAAGAGCTATATCGGGCTGGGTTCCAACCTGGGAAACCGGTTGGGAAACATCCGCTTTGCCCTGGCTGCCATGGGACAGATGCCGGGCTCCAAGGTGCTGAGGATGTCCGGTGTCTATGAGACTGAGCCTTATGGGAATCCCGACCAGCCCAAGTTCCTGAACGCGGCGGTGGAACTGGAGACCTCTCTTGAACCGGTGGTGCTGTTGAGATCCCTGCAGCGGATCGAGCACCATATGGGACGGGTGCGCCAGGTGAAATGGGAACCGCGGGTGATAGACCTTGATATTCTTTATTTCGGCAGCCAGGTGATAGATTCCCCGGAACTTAAGGTGCCGCATCCGGAGCTTTCCCTGCGCGGGTTTGTGCTGGTGCCGCTCTGCGACCTGATTCCCGAATTTGAAGATCCCGCCAGCCGGCAAAAGGTGAAGGCCTTACTTAAAAAAATTCCCCGGACCCTTAAGGACATCATAAAATTAGAGACGGCAAATTTTTAATCTATTATATTATTAAGCCACTATTTATATCATGATGGATTCAAGAATCCCCAGGTACGTAGCCATTGAAGGCGTGATCGGCGTGGGCAAGACCACGCTGGCCAAGATGCTGGCCGAGCGGTTTCACGCCAAACTGGTGAGCGAGGAAGTGGAGGCCAATCCCTTCCTTTCCAAGTTCTATTCCGACCGCCGGGCCTACGCCTTTCAGACTCAAATATTCTTCCTGCTATCCCGCTACAAGCAGCAACAGGGGATGCTGCAGCAGGACCTGTTCGGCCAGCAGATAGTATCGGATTACCTGTTCGCCAAGGACAAGATCTTTGCCTATTTGAATCTGGACCAGAACGAGATATCCCTGTATGAAAACCTATGGAAACTATTGGAGCCGGGAATAGTCAAGCCCGATCTGGTGGTCTACCTACAGGCCGAGATAGATCTATTGGCTAGGCGGATCAAAGAACGGGGCCGGCCTTTTGAACACAACCTTTCCCGGGACTATCTGGCAGAGCTGTCCGAGGCCTATAACCATTTCTTTTTCAATTACACCGAGACCCCGCTGCTGGTGGTCAACGTAAACCAGATAGACTTGGTCAATCACCCCGAGGATTTCGAGGACCTGGTGCAGAAGATCTGCCAGCCCCACCCCGGCACCCGCTATTACGTTCCGGCTGGCACTAAAAAAGATAAAAAGAAACCCAAGCCGGTTGAAGATAAGGAGCAGAGCCTGCTGCCGGAGTGAGCAAGAGAACCGTTCAGTATTTTGATCGAATGGAATACCGGGCAGGATTGAACTTTGAAAACTCTAAAACTTGTCCTGGGTTCGGCAAGAGTGCCCGACAAACGAAAGGATTCTAATAACGAAAAACTAAACAAATACGAATTAATTGATCGCAAGTATCTAAATTGTCCCGGGATTGGTGAATTTTGGCAATAGACATTTGTCTATGACTTAGAGTTTGGTGCTTAGATTTTAAAAGAAACAAAATATATCCATCACAAAAAAGAGGTGACGCTATGATTGACTGGAAGGGATCCTTTGTGGCTTTGGTAACGCCGTTCCGCAACGGGGCTTTGGATGAGCAGGCTTTGGAACGGCTTTTGGATTATCAGGCCGCAGCCGGCACTCAGGGAGTGGTTCCCTGCGCCACCACGGGTGAGGGTCCGACCGTCCTGCCCGACGAGTATCTGAGGATCATGAGTATGACCCTAAAAAAAGGCAAAGGTAAATTCAAAGTATTGGCCTATACCGGCAGCAATGATACCTTAAGGACCATCACCAGCACCCAGGAGGCCGAGAAACTTGGGGTGGACGGGGCTTTGGTGGTCACTCCCTACTACAATAAACCAACCCAGGAAGGCCTCTACCAGCATTTCAAATCGGTCGCTTCGGCGACCAAACTTCCCCTGATGCTCTATAATGTGCCTTCCCGCACCGGGGTCAACCTAGAACCCACCACCATCGCCCGGCTGGCCGAGATCAAGAACATCGTGGCGGTCAAGGAAGCATCTGGCGACCTGGACAACGCCAGCCAGATCATGGCCCTGTGCGGCGACCGGATCGCGGTCTTCTCCGGCGACGACCTGCTGACCCTGCCCATGCTGGCGGTGGGGGCCAAGGGCGTGGTATCGGTGCTGGCCAACGTTGCTCCCAAGGACGTTTCCAAAATGGTCAGTTATTTTTTGAACGGCAAGATCGAGGAAGCCCGCCAGATCCACCTGAAACAGTTTCCCCTAACCAAATCCCTCTTTGCCGAGACCAGCCCCGGCCCCATCAAGGCCGCCCTGAACCTGCTGGGCCTGTGCCACGCCGAGATGCGGATGCCTCTGGTGGATGTGTCCGATGAAACCCGGAAATGGGTGAAGACGGAATTGAAGAAATACGGGTTGTTGAAACAATAGTTAGGCACCGATAAACCGTAACAATAAGGAAACCATGAAGGACAGGAAACGTATTTCTTGCATTCCCCGCCTTCGTACTACTACGGCGGACAGGCTGGTTTCCTTATAAAAGGAGTCCCGTTATTTGTAAATGATCCGCCTTGTCAGCAACCAAGCTCCTAACTTTTTTGATCTGCCATGTCCCGATTGCTGTTGCATATCTGCTGTGCCCCCTGCCTGTGCCATCCTTACCGGGTGCTGTCGTCCGAAAATGTCGATTTCACGGGCTTCTGGTACAATCCCAACATCCATCCCTACCAGGAATACCAGGCCCGGCTTCAATCGGTCAAGGATTTTGCCCGGGAACATAAGATGCCGGCGGTATTCCGGGACGACTATCCCCTGGAGCAGACGCTGGAACTTTTGTCCCGGGAGCGCTGCCAGGGCTGCTACCGGCTCCGGCTGGAGGAGACCGCCCGCCAGGCCAAGGCCCAGGGATTTCAGGCTTTTTCCAGCACCCTGCTTTACAGCATCTACCAGAAGCACGATCTGATCCGGGAACTGGGAACGGAGATCGGAAAAAGGCAGGGGGTGGAATTCTACTACCGCGATCTCCGGACCGGCTGGGAGGAAGGGCGCAGAATATCAATGGAGGAAAACCTGTACCGCCAGAAATACTGCGGCTGCATCTTCAGCGAAAGGGACCGGTACTTAAAAACCAAAAATCAAAAGTAAAAGATCAAAAACAATGAGTGGGAACAAGGAACAGCTGACCAGGGTAGGGGTATCCATAGAGCTTTCCCTGATGGAGAAGTTCGACCGGATGATCGAAAAGAAGGGATATACCAACCGTTCCGAAGCTTTTCGGGACATCGTCCGGAACGTCCTGGCCGAGGGGGAATCCGAAAAGGGGAAGGAGATGGTGGGGGCCATTCTGATAGTCTACGACCATCATCATCCGCGCTTGGTGGAAAAGCTGCTGGTTCTGCAGCACGACTCCGACGCCAAGATCATCGCCTCGCAGCACGTCCACCTGGACCATCACCATTGCATGGAGACCATCATCGTCAAAGGCCCCACCGAGAAGCTGGAGGCCCTGCAGGGAAAGATCGGGGCCTTAAAAGGGGTGGGGCAATGCCTGCTTTCCAAGACCAGCTGCCGGGTATTACATTGACTCCTAAAATACTTCTTGACATATTTTGATAATCGTGCTACAATTTTTATATTCGTAGCACGATTTTTTTTGCCTCTAAAAGCATGGCATATAAATAAAAGGAAATCTCAATGAAAAGAACGGTAATTTACTTGATGCTGTCCATCTCTCTGGCCGCCGTTCCGCTCTTTGCCGCCCGTCCCTTGGACACCGATGACGCCGGAACGGTGGAGAAAGGAAAGTTTGAAGCCGAACTGTCATTTGACTATTGCCAGTACCGGCCGGACGGGACCTGCCAGTCTCCGGGGCTTGCCATCAAACATGGCCTGACCGATCACATGGACTTCGGGCTGGGTTTTTCGTACAGCACCGACAAAGATGCCGATGGCAATGCCATCGGCTGGGGAATATCACCGTTGGAGATCGGTTTTAAAATGGCATTGCTTAAAGAACATCAGACCCTCCCGGATATTTCTCTCAGCGCCGGATATGAAGAAGGGGAGACCGAATACGGGCTGAATCTTATCCTCAGCCGGGAATACGGTAATTTGGGCCTGCACTATAATCTGGGTTACAATTCACCGGGGGAAGCCATGGTCAAGGGCAGCATCGGCACATCAATTGCCGCCGAATATACTTTTGCCGGGAAATACCGGGTCTGCGCAGAGCTCAACGGCGAGGTGCTTGACGACAGGGCTGAAGTCATCGGGAACAGCGGGTTGGTGGGCGGCTCGATAACACTCGGTCCGGTTGACTGGGACCTGGGCATCAGAATTCATGACCAGCGCGGCCCCAAGACCACCGTCACCACCGGGATCAAAGCCGGATTCTAAAAACAAGGAGGGAAAATGAAAGCCTGGATATTGTCGCTGTCGTCGGCTGTTATTTTGCTGGCCGGTTGCGGGCAGAAAGCAGTAAAGTCAGACAAACTGATCATAGCTACATCGTTCTACCCCATGTACCTGGCCGCGGCCAATATTGCGGCCGGTGTTCCCGGAGTTCGGGTGGTCAACCTCACCCGTCCCACCACCGGTTGCCTGCACGATTACCAACTGAGCACCGAGGAACTAAAAAACCTATCCCAGGCTTCGATCTTTGTGGTCAATGGCGCCGGGATGGAAAGTTTCATTCAGAAGGCGGTCGATCAGCTGTCGGACCTCAAAATCATCGAGGCCAGCGCCGGAATTAGGTTGATCAAGGGTGATGGAGAGATAGGCGATAATCCGCATGTCTGGGTCTCGGTCAGCGGGGCCATGCAACAGGTCAACAATATAGCCTCTGGGCTGATGAAAT
This sequence comes from uncultured bacterium, assembly GCA_963780225.1. Lineage (GTDB taxonomy): Bacteria > Edwardsbacteria > AC1 > AC1 > EtOH8 > UBA5202. Next base: position 184,904 of record CAWAAX010000009.1, read on the forward strand.
ACGACCCGGTCCACGCCCTGCAGTACCGGGCCAATGCCGACAGATACCTGACCCGGCTGGACTCGTTGCGGGCTCAAATGCACCGGGAGCTTAAACCGTCCGCCGGGCGGGAGATCATTACTTTCCACGAGGCTTTCCCATATTTTGCCGAGGAGTTCGATCTCAAAATAGCGGCGGTAATCGAGCGGGAACCGGGATCCGAACCCAGCGCCGCGGAACTGGCCCAGACCATAAGACTGGTCCGGCAGAAAAAGATCAAAGCTTTGTTCGCCGAGCCCCAGTACCCGGCCAAGGCGGCCCAGGCCATCGCCCGGGAGACAGGTTCTACGGTCTATACCCTGGATCCCGTTTCCACCGGTCCGCTGGAGGATCTAAACTATTACATTACAGCAATGGAGAAGAACCTGAAAGTATTGCGGGAAGCATTCAGGTAATTAAATAATTGGCAATTTAGAAATTCGGAGGTTTTTGACAATGCACATGGCAGATGCCTTGCTTTCCCCGGTAGCGGGCGGGACAATGTGGGCCGCCACCGCAGGAGTGGCCGCCTATTCCATAAAAAAGGTCCAAAGCGAAATTGACCAGAAAAAAATTCCCCTAATGGGCGTAATGGGGGCTTTCATCTTTGCCGCCCAGATGATCAACTTCTCCATACCCGGGACCGGTTCCAGCGGACATCTGGGCGGGGGGCTTATTTTAGCCATCCTGCTTGGCCCCTATGCCGGGTTCCTGACCATGGCATCCATTCTTACCATCCAGGCCCTGTTCTTTGCCGATGGAGGCCTGCTGGCCCTGGGGGCAAACATCTTTAACCTGGGATTCTTCACCTGTTTTCTGGCCTACCCGCTTATTTATAAGAAGATCGTCGGAAAAGAATATTCCGCCAAACGGATCATGATCGCTTCAATGGTTACTGCGGTAGTCGGGCTTCAACTGGGGGCTTTCGGGGTGGTACTGGAAACAGTATTCTCCGGCAAAACCGAGCTGCCATTTAAAACATTCGTCCTGTTGATGCAACCCATCCACTTGGCTATCGGGATAGTGGAGGGGTTGGTGACGGCGGCCGTGGTCTCCTTTGTCTGGAAAGCCAGGCCGGAGATACTGGGAAAAGTTTCTCTAAACCAGCCTTTCGGCAATCTGTCAATAAAAAAAGTTATGATAGGATTAGCCGCCATGGCGGTTTTCACCGGCGCGGTGCTTTCCTGGTTTGCTTCGTCCCAACCCGATGGATTGGAGTGGTCCATGTTCAGAACCTCTGGCAAGGAAGTGTTGGAGTCCTCCAATCCCACTCACGAAAAACTGGCCGCATGGCAGGAGAAGACTGCGTTCCTGCCGGATTACGGGTTTAAGGCATCTGGGAACGAAGTGCAAACTGAGGAGCAAAGCGAAAAGTGGCCTGCGGTCAACGGAGGCACCACCGTTTCCGGCCTGGTGGGCGGTTTGATGACGCTGTTGCTGGCGGCTTTCATGGGCTTCATCATAAACGTGAAAAACAAAAACGGCAAAAAGACATAAAAGCTAAATGTCCAATATAGTAAACGCCATATACAACATCAGACGGTTTGACCAACTGGCCCGGCAGGATTCCTTCATTCACCGCCTGCACCCCCTGGCGAAATTGCTGGCCACGCTGTGTTATACGGTGGCGCTGGTCTCCTTTGACAAATACGCCACCATCACCCTGCTGCCTTTTCTGTTTTTTCCGGTGTTCTTGGCGGCGGCGGGACGGATACCGGCCGGTCCGATCCTTAAGCGCCTGCTGTACCTCGAGCCGATGATCATCTGCGTCGGCCTTTTGAATCCCTTGTTTGACCGGGGATCAACAACCGTTTTGGGATACAGCATGTCCTCAGGCTGGCTGATATTGATTTCCATAGCCTTAAAGGGCAGTCTGGCCGTAACCGCAGCCTTGCTTTTGATCGCCACCACAGGGATGGACGGAATATCTCAGTCATTGAGAAGTCTGAAAATCCCAAAAATATTTGTTTTGCAGTTGATGCTGACCTACCGGTATATCTCGGTCTTGTTGGAAGAAGCTGCCCGGACCATGCAGGCCTATGCCCTGAGGGCCTTTGATCCCAAAGGCCTCAAGCGGGAGGTATGGGGCCCCCTGCTGGGGCAGATACTTTTAAGGACCTTTGACCGGGGCCAGAGGATATATGATGCCATGTGCCTGAGGGGTTTTAACGGGGAATATAATACCGGAAAGATTCCCGGCCCCGGCTTCAGCGATTATCTGTTCGTGGCCGGCTGGGGGACATTCATTGCCGCTTCCCGGGCGGCAAACCTTCCGCTATGGCTGGGAAATTTGCTGACGGGAGCCGTAAAATGAGCCACCATATCACTGAAGCCAAGGATATATTTTATTCTTATCCCGACGGCCACCAGGCGGTCAAAGGGATATCATTCCGCATCCATCACGGGGAATCGGTGGGGATCATCGGGGCCAACGGGGCCGGGAAATCAACGCTGTTGATGCTGTTGAACGGCATCCTTTCGCCTTCGCAGGGAGAGGTGATCATCGGGGAGATCAAGCTCAACAAAAGCACCTTGACCATGATCCGGCAGAGGCTGGGCATGGTATTTCAGAACCCGGACGACCAGCTCTTCCTGACCACAGTTTACGACGATGTGGCCTTCGGGCCCCGAAATCTCAAACTTGACGAAGCCCAGGTGGAGCAGAGGGTAACCTCTGCACTGGAACAGGTCGGTATTGTTCATCTCAAAGACCGGGCGCCGTTCCACCTCTCGGCCGGGGAAAAACGGGCGGCGGCCATCGCCTCGGTGCTGTCCATGTCACCGGACATTTTGATCCTGGATGAGCCGACCTCGTCGCTGGACCCAAGGTCCCGGCGGCGGCTGATGAAGATACTGAAAGGTTTTGAGCATACCAAGATAATCACCTCGCACGATCTGGACATGGTGCTGGAACTGTGCCCAAGGACCATCATCATCAAAGACGGACAGATAATATCCGACGGCCAGACAAAAGATATTCTGACAAACAAAAAGCTGATGGAGGAGGCCGGACTGGAGATGCCGTTGAGCCTGCAGAACTGTCCGGTATGCGGAGGGGTAAAATAAAGCGCAGGTTTGGTTTTGTCAACAGCCCAGGCATTATTGCCTGGGCTGTTGACATTTAAATCAAATAAGTTATGTCTTCCGGTTGCAGGCAAAAACCAGCTGTGCTATAATTGTTCAAACTAAAGAACTGGATATATCCTCGATGAAACTCTCCTCCTTTGATTATAATCTCCCTCCGGAGCTCATTGCCAAAAGCCCAGCTGAAAAACGCGATTCCTCCCGGCTGATGGTGCTGCACCGCGATGACGGCCGGATCGAACACCGTAAATTCAGCGATATTGTTGAATATCTCAATCCCTCCGACATCCTGGTGGTCAACAATACCAAGGTCATCCCGGCCCGGTTGATCGGACACAAGAAACAGACCGGCGGGGAAGTGGAGATATTATTGCTCCGGCACGAGTCCGAAAATCTGTGGAATTGTCTGGTGCGGCCGGGCCGCAGGTTGATGCCCGGAGCCAAAGTGGAATTCAAAAGCGGCCTGATGGAGGCGGAGATCATGGAACACCGTCCGGGCGGACAGCGCCTGGTCAGATTCACGCACCAGGGTGACTTCTATCAAACCCTGGAAAAAGTGGGACAGGTGCCGCTACCGCCATACATCGACCGTAAACCAATGGAGGCGGATAAAAATCGCTATCAGACAATCTATGCCAAAGAGGAAGGCGCAGTGGCCGCCCCTACCGCCGGCCTACATTTCACCCCGGAACTGATGGATAAGGTCAAAGCCAAAGGGGTGGAGGTGCTGGAAATACTCTTGCACGTGGGCTGGGGAACGTTCAAGGGCGTGGAGGCCGATGATATCCGGGAGCACAGGATGGACGCCGAGTACTACAGGATAAACAGGGAAGTCGCAGATAAATTGAAAAATGGCAAAATGGGAAATAGGAGGATCATAGCCATAGGGACCACCACCAGCCGGGCCTTGGAGAGTTTCGGGCAGAGTGGAAAGATGTCCGATTGGACCGAGATATTTATCTACCCACCCTACCAATTCAAGATAGTGGACTCGCTGGTAACAAATTTCCATCTTCCCAAATCCACGCTTATCATGCTGGTCTCGGCCCTGGCCGGGCGGGAGAATGTGATGAAGGCCTATCAGCAGGCCATCGAGAATAGGTACCGTTTTTACAGTTACGGCGATGCCATGATGGTGGTCTAAAAACCGAAAAATACCCTACCACGGAACCACGGAAATTTGAATAAAATATCAAAAAGATTTCTGAATATAATGAATCAAGTTTAATTCTACTAAACGTTAAAAATCACCCAAAAAGCAGGCAAATTTTGCCTGCTTTTTTTATTTCCCCCGGGCCTGACAGACGACCAAAAAATAAGTCAAAAAAAAGTCATTTTTTGCTTGACAATGGGGCTAAAAAACACTAAAATGGTGATCAGTGGGTTAAAGTGGGGGATAGTGGTTTAACCTGGTTAAAACCCCAAGTTTTAATGAACTTTTTCAGCAAAAAACAACAATCCCGGAAAAATCTAAAAACACCGTAAAATAAGGTGTTTTGGAGCGCTACCATGGCATATTTCTTCGGCACATACCACCACAATCTTGATTCCAAGGGAAGGCTCAATCTGCCGGCCCAATTACGGAAGCAGATATCCAACGAATCAGCCGGCCAGCTTTTGATCACCAAAGGCTTAAAGGGCGGCTGTCTTTTCGTCTATCCCCAAGACAACTGGCAAAAAATCATGGCCGAGCTGGAATCCCAGCCCCGCACCGAGGAGAACCGGAACGCGCTGAGGATCTTCGCAGCCGAAAGCATTCTGACCGAACTGGACGCCCAGGGACGGATCATGATCCCGGCCAAATTCCTGCAGGAGACCGGGCTGACCAAAGAGGCGGTGATCGTCGGGGTCAGCGACAAGATGGAGATCTGGAACCCCGGCTCCTACCAGACACTATTGGATCAGAACAGCGCACTCCACCAGGAACTGATCAAGAAACTGTAGTCCCTAAAAAAAACCGGACACTTGAAACCGCAATCAAAAAGGAAAATATAGACCATGAGAATTCAAGCCATCCCTGCGGCCGATAACAGCGTCAGGCTGGAAGTGAACGGCATGATAAATCTGCAGGGCTTCTTTCAGGTGGAAGAGGCGATCTTAAAGATCATGAAGAAGAACTGCTTCAAGCTGGAGCTGGAGATGTCCGGGGTCAAGCACATGGATTACCGGGGAGTGGAGATCCTGGTCAAACGGGCGGAGCGGCTGAGAAGCTACGGCGGCGACCTGATCCTGCACGGGCTCTCGCCCTACCTGGTCAACATCCTGCAGATGGCCGGGGCCGGAGAGGCCTTTGAGATCGCCTCCACCAGGGAGCCGGTACAGTGCGACCTGTTCCAGCGCCAGGAGCGCAAGCCGCTGACCGCGGTGGCCTGACCAAGTCATTTGGCATTGGATGATTGGGGATCGCTCTGGTACCAGGCGGATTAGATAATTAACGCAAGGGAAAATATGGAAGAATTCCGGCATCAGCCGGTTCTGCTGGAAGAAGCAATAGATCTTTTAAATGTCAGGCCCGGCGGCAACTACCTCGACGCCACCCTGGGCGGGGGCGGGCACGCGCTGGAGATCCTGAAAAGGAACGGACCATCGGGCAAGCTGATCGGGCTGGACCGCGACCCCCGGGCCATCGAGGCCGCCGCCGCCAGATTGTCTGATTACAAAGAAAGATTCACCGCCGTCAACCTCAAGTTCAGCCTGATGGACGAGATGAACTGGGGCAGCGGACCTGAAAATCGACGGGATACTTTTTGACCTGGGGCTGTCCTCTCCCCAGATAGACCACTCACAGCGCGGTTTCAGTTTCATGGGCGACGGTCCGCTGGACATGCGGATGGGACTGAACGGGGTCTCGGCCCGGGACCTGGTGAACAACACCGGTGAGAAGGAACTGGCCGATATCTTTTATCAGTACGGCGAGGAGCAGAAATCCAGAAAGATCGCCCGGGCCATAGCTGAGACCAGGATCAACAATCCGATAGAAACCACCGGGCAACTGGCCCGGGTGATAAAGGAGACCCGGCCCCAGATGCCGGCCAAGACCCTGGCCCGGATCTTTCAGGCCATCAGGATCAAGGTCAATGACGAACTGGGAGAACTGGAACAGGGCTTGAATACCGGTGTGGAAATGCTGGCTTCCGGCGGAAGGATAGTGGTCATCTCTTACCACTCGCTGGAAGACCGGATGGTCAAGGAGACCTTCCGCCGGCTGGCCGCCCCCTGCACCTGCCCACCCCGGCTGCCGTCCTGCGTTTGCGGTAAAACCCCGGTGATCAAAATAATAACCAAAAAAGCCATGGTTCCAGGACCCCGGCAGATATCGGAGAACAGCCGGGCCCGAAGCGCCAAATTAAGGGCGGCCGAAAAAGTATGAACACTTTTTTACATAAAACAGAGATCAAACTCCAGAAAAACCGGACCGGTTGGTTCATTGCCGGCCTGGTTTTTGTGCTGTTCGCCGTGATGTTCCTGTCCATCCGGCAAAAATTCAGCCTTTCCCAGCAGCTGGCAGCCATCGAAAAAGATCAAAACTACAACCGGGAAGTGGTCTCCCTGCAGAAGGAGCTTTTGGTAAAATTGCAGCAGCTGGAGGGCAGGAACCGTCTGGAAGCCAGGGCAGTGTCCGATCTGGGCTTTGAATATCCTTCCAACAGCCAAGTAGTGGTAATGCTGAAATCTCCGGCTTCGGACCGGGGCGGGTTGGCTTATGCCCTGGCCGGGATCTTCCGGCCGGTCTCATCAGCCTGGAGCAAACCATGATGTCACAACGAGCGAAAACCCTTGCGGTTTTCTGTTTTTTTATATGGGCCTTGATGTCCGGAAGGCTGGTGTGGCTGCAGGCGTTCAAGGGCGGGCATTACCGGAACCTGGCTCAAAGGCAGCACCAGCTCCGGATCGGTATCCTCCCGGAGCGGGGGCAGATAGTTGACCGTCAAGGCCGGCCGTTGGCATTATCAATCGACGACCGGCGTTCTTATCCCTACGGCACGGTGGGTGGACAACTGCTGGGCTTTACGGGCCGGGACGGCCGGGGCCTGGAGGGCCTGGAGCTTTACTACGATCAGGAACTTTCGGGTGAGGCCGGCTGGGCCACCCGCCAGTGCGACGCCCGGGGAAGGGTCCGGCCTTCGCTGGAGTACGCCTCCAAGACGGCCCGTTCGGGAAACTCTCTTCAGCTGACCATCGATGCCGAATACCAGGCCATCGCCGACGAGGAACTTAAAAAAGCCGGGGATAAATTCAAGGCCGCCTGGGGCACGGTGGTGATAGCCGATCCGTCCACCGGCGAGATCCTGGGGATGGCCAGCTACCCGGAATTCGACCCCAACCGTCCCGATGATTTTGGCCGCCAGGCCATGACCTTTGGTGCGGTGGCCGCCCAGTTCGAGCCAGGCTCCACCTTCAAGGCGGTGACCATCGCCCTGGGCCTGGAGTCCAGGGTCATAGACACCGCTGAAATATTTGACGGCGAACAGGGTAGCTACGCGGTGGGCGGGCACCGGATCGGCGAGGCCGAAGGCCACAAGTATGGGCCGATCACGGTCAGCAAGGCGTTGGCTTTCTCCAGCAACATCTGTCTGGCTAAAATAGGACTGGCTTTGGGCAAAGATAAACTGTATCAGGGCGCCCGGGCCTTCGGGTTCGGGTCACGGACCGGGATCGAGTGTCCGGGCGAAGCGGCGGGCCTGATGGACAAGCCGGACGGCTGGCCGGTGATAAAACACGCCAACATCAGTTTCGGCCAGGGCCTATCGGTCAGCGCCATGCAGCTGGTGATGGCTTACGGGGCCATAGCAAATGGGGGTTATCTTTTACGGCCCCGGCTGATCAAGGGTCTGGCCCCGGCCGGTCAGACTGTTGATGGATCCTGCCGGCCCGATACCCTGCGCCGGGTGATCTCGGACCAGACCTCGGCCCAAATGATAGAGATGCTGGAGCGCTGCGTCAGCGAAGGGACCGGCAAGGCCGCCCAGATAGAAGGCTGGCGGGTGGCCGGCAAGACCGGAACCGCCCAAAAAAAGGAGCAGGGCAAAAAAGGCTATGCCTCGGATAAGTATGTGGCCTCCTTCATCGGCTTTGTCCCGGCCGAGGCTCCTCGCCTTTTGGTGGCGGTGATAATTGACGAACCCCAGGGAAGGTTTTTCGGGGGAGAGGTGGCGGCCCCGGTCTGCCATAACATAATGCAGAGGATAATAAGCCTGCCGAAAGGTTTAAGACAGGACCTGCTGGCCGCCAGATAAAAACAGATGCCAGAAGCCAATAAAAACAAACAACAGAAACAGAAAGACCGGTGAAACAACTTAACCAGCTGCTGAAAGCCATACCAGGAGAAACCCCATCCCTGGCCAACATTTCCCAAAACCTTGAGGTTTTGGGGCTGGGTTACGATTCCCGAAGCATCAAGCCGGGCGAGTTGTTCTTTGCCATCTCCGGTTACAAGACCGACGGTCGGAAATTCGTTGATCAGGCCCTGGCCCGGGGCGCGGCCGGCATAGTGGCCGAAGGCGGCCAGGAGTACGGCCCGGCTCCGGTGGTCAAAGTAAAAAACATCCGCCGGGCCATGGCCCTGATGGCGGCGGAGTTTTACGGCCGTCCGGCCGACCAGATGACGCTTCTGGCCATCACCGGCACGGCCGGCAAGACCACCACTTCCTATCTGGCCCGTTCGGTCTTTGCCGCCGCCGGCAAAAAAGTGGGGCTGCTGGGGACCATCAATTACTGGGTGATGGACAAAAGCTATCCCGCCCCCAACACCACTCCGGAGTCGCTGGACCTGCAAAGGCTGCTGGCCGAAATGCTGGAAGCCGGGGCCGACACGGTCCTGATGGAAGCGTCCTCCCACGGCATTGAGCTGGAACGGGTGGCCGGAATAGGTTTCAAGGCGGCGGCCTTCACCAATTTCTCCCAGGACCACCTGGACTTTCACGGCACCATGGATGAATACCTGAAGGCCAAGCTTCGCTTGTTTCAAGGGTTAAGCGAAAAAGCCTGCTGCGTGGTGAACATTGACGATCCGGCCTCAAAAAATGTCATCGAGGCCACCAAGGCCGCGCTTTTGACCTTCGGGCTTTTGAAGCCGGCCCAGATCACGGCCCGCAATATCGAATACAGCCTGCAGGGAACAAGGTTCCAGCTTATTACCCCGGAAGGGAACATCGAGGTCAGTCTGGGCCTGGCCGGGCAGCCCAATGTTTACAATGCCCTGACGGCCTGCGGCCTGGGCCTGGCCGGCGGACTCAGCCTCAAGGCGGTCAAGGCCGGCCTGGAAGCGCTGACCTCGGTCTCCGGCAGGTTTCAGCGGGTCCCGGCCGGACAGGACTACGAGGTGGTGGTGGATTACGCCCATACCCCGCAGGAGCTGGAAAGGGTGCTGATCACCGCCCGGCAGCTGACCAAGGGAAGGTTGATCACAGTTTTCGGCTGCGGCGGCGACCGGGACCGCGGCAAGCGCCCCTTGATGGGGAAGGCGGTGGCCGGTCATTCGGACCTGGTGATAGTAACCTCTGACAATCCCCGGACCGAAGATCCCGCCAAGATAATAGAAGACATTTTGCCGGGCCTTGAAGGCAGCAAATTTCAGATAGTAGCCGACAGGCGTCAGGCAATATTTCAGGCGGTGGCCCAGGCAGAAAAAGGCGACCTGGTGATGATCGCCGGCAAAGGGCACGAGGACTACCAGATCATCGGCGCCGAAAAGATACATTTTGACGACCGGGAGGTGGCGCTGGAAGCTATCGGATCCCGCTCTTCGGGGCGGGGCTGATGGAGCCCATGCTGCTGTCGCAAATCGCCGGGGCGGTGGGGGGCATTCTGCGGGGACCGGACCGGAAAGTTTCCGGCGCCAGCATCGACAGCCGTTCCCTGAAAGCGGATCAATTGTTCGCGGCCATCAAGGGACCCAAGTTCGACGGACATGATTTTCTTATCGCAGCCCGACGGAGCGGGGCAGCAGCGGCCCTGGTCTCGGCCCAAAATTCCAAAGACAAACCGGGCTTGGAAGGTTTTTCCCTGATCACCGTCTCCGATACCACGGCGGCCCTGCAGCAGCTGGCTGGATATTATCGCAAAAAATTCCCCCTGAAGATGACGGCCGTCACCGGCAGCAACGGCAAGACCACCACCAAGGAAATGACGGCCCGGGTGTTGTCCCAAAAATACCGGGTGCTAAAAAATCAGGGAAATTTAAACAACCAGTATGGCATACCCCTTTCGCTCTTTAATATTGAGAAGGAACACCAGGCGGCGGTGATGGAACTGGGAATGAGCGGTCTGGGGGAGATCGCTGCCCTGTGCCAAATGGTGCTTCCGGAACTGGGGATCATCACCAACGCCGGCGAGGGCCACACCGAATTCTTAAAGGACATCCGGAACGTGGCACGGGCCAAGGCCGAACTTTTGGAGGCCCTGCCGGATAACGGCACCGCCATCATCAATTACGACGACGGGAATTTAAAGGCTCTTGCCGGAAAAGCCAGATCCAGGGTGCTGGGATTCTCGATAGAATCCGGCTCCGATTACCGGGCGGAAGACCTTGATCTGACGGAGCAGGGGATAAAGTTCACCCTAAAAGGGGTCCGGTTCCAACTGCCGGTGCTGGGCAGGCACAACATCTATAATGCCCTGGCGGCGGCGGCGGCCGGAGAGGTTTGGGGAATAGAGCTCAAGTCTGCGGCCCTGGCTTTGGCTGATTTCCAACCGGCCTCGATGCGGCTGGAGATGATGGAGGCCGGAAAATATAAAATACTGAGCGACTGTTATAATGCTAACCCCCAGTCCATGCAGGCGGCCCTGGCGGTGCTGAAAAGCCTACCGGCCCAAAGGAAAGTGGCCATCCTGGGGGACATGAAGGAACTGGGTGCAATATCCCCGGACCGGCACCGGCAGACCGGAAGGCTGGCGGCTCAGTCCGCCGGACTGGTCCTCTCCGCCGGCCCGCTGGCCTCAGAAATTCACCAGGGGGCAAAAGAACAGGGGGTGGAGGCCCGCCATTTCGAGGATGTCTCCAGTCTGATCCAAAACCTTCCCGGCCTGCTCCTGCCCGGAGACCTGATCCTAGTCAAGGCTTCCCGCTCCATGCATTTTGAAGAAGTATTAGAAGCAATAAAGAGGATCCAATAAGTGCTGTACTATCTGTTTTATCCCTTGGCCGAGCAGGTCCACTTATTCAATCTGTTCCGCTACATCACCTTCCGTTCGGCCTCGGCCCTGGTGACGGCGCTTTTGATCTCATTTCTGCTGGGCCCGCTGATCATCGGCTGGCTTAAGAAGCTCAAGATCAAGGACACCGGCCGGGAAGACCTTCCGGCCGAGCACCGGAACAAGGTCGGCACCCCCACCATGGGCGGGTTGATAATTTTGGCGGCCATAATAATACCGGTGCTCTTGTGGGCCGATCTATCCAACCAGTACATCCAGATATCGCTGGCGGCCACCATACTTTTGGGTCTGATCGGCTTCTATGACGATTACCTGAAAGTGGTCAAAAAGAACCCCAAGGGCCTGGTGGGCCGGAAAAAACTGCTGGGGCAGTTCGCGGTGGCCCTGCTGATAGCCGTATATCTCAGATTCTTTCCCCTCAATCCGGAATACGCCACCAAGACCAGCCTGCTGTTCTTTAAAAATGTGTTCATAGACCTGGCCTGGTTCTACATTCCTTTCGTGACACTGGTGATAGTGTTCACCTCCAATGCGGTGAATTTGACCGACGGATTGGATGGCCTGGCCATAGGGGTCTTTCTTTTCGCCGCCGCCGCTTACGCCATAATGTGCTACATCACCGGCAACTTCAAATGGGCCCAGTACCTCAACCTGTTGTTCATGAAAGGCTCGGGCGAACTGACGGTGCTTTGCGCCGCGATGGTGGGAGCGGCCATGGGTTTTCTTTGGTACAACACCCACCCGGCCGAGATCATGATGGGGGACACCGGCTCCCTGGCCCTGGGCGGAGTGATAGGAACGGTCTCGGTGCTGATCAAGCAGGAGATCCTGCTGGGACTGGTGGGAGGGGTGTTTGTGATGGAGGCCTTTTCGGTGATCCTCCAGGTGGCCTCCTTCAAGTCCACCGGCAAGAGGATATTCAGGATGACCCCCATCCATCATCACTTCCAGAAGATAGGATGGAGCGAGCAGAAGATAGTGGTCCGGTTCTGGATCATAGCCTTCATCTGCGCCCTGGTGGCATTGAGCACCCTAAAGATCAGGTAAAAAATAATCGTAACCATTTAGCCACAAAGGCACAAAGACACTAAGCAATATTTAAAAAAATGAAATCGTATTTGGTGCCTTGGTGTCTTAGTGGCGTTTAGTAGTTCACCAAAATCATTAAAAAATAAAAATTGAAGCTGGAACTTAAAGATAAAACAGCGGCGGTGATCGGCGCCGGAAGAAGCGGACTGGCGGCGGCCCGGCTGTTGAAAAAGAACGGGGCCAGGGTCCTGTTGTCCGAGGGAAGATCTTTAAACCCCCAGGCAAAATCAGACTTAAAGGCGGCCGGCATACAATATGAAACCGGCGGACATTCCGGAAAAGTTGTGGAGGCCGATCTGGTGGTGATAAGTCCCGGGGTCAGGCTGGAACTGCCCATACTAGAGGAAGCCAGGGAAAAGAACATTCCGGTGATCGGCGAGATGGAGCTGGCCTATCAATTGACCCCGGCCAAAATCATCGGGATCACCGGCACCAACGGAAAATCCACCACCACTTCCATGCTGGGCGGGATATTGCAGGCCGCCGGGATGGATTGTTACATCGGCGGCAACCTGGCGCCGGGGCGCCCGGTCTGCGAGCTGGCCCTGGAAGCCGGCCCCCAAAGCTTCATCGTGGCCGAGGTCAGCACCTTCCAGCTGGAGTCCATAGTAGATTTTAAGCCGTATATCGGCATCATCACCAACATCACTCCCGACCACCTGGACCGGCACCCCGATTTTGAGACCTACGCCAAACTTAAGGCCCGGCTGCTGGAAAATCAAACCCCTTCCGATCATGCCGTTTTGAATGCCGATGACGAGATGGTGATGAAATATGCCTCGGGGGCCGGATCACAAAAAATGATGTTTTCCCTGTTGCGCCGGGTGGAGCAGGGGACCTGCCTTGACCAGGGGACGATGTGCTGGGCGCAGGGCAAGGAACTGGTCCCGCTGATGCGGGCTTCGGAACTGGCGGTGCCCGGACAGCACAATGTTCAAAATGCACTGGCGGCGGCGGCGGCGGCCATGATCCTGAAAATCTCTCCGGCCACGGTCAAACAGGCGCTGGAAACATTCCAAGGCGTGCCCCACCGGCTGGAGGAAGCGGGAATGGTGAACGGCGTTCGCTACATCAACAATTCCATGTGCACCAATGCTGCGGCCGGGGTCAGCTCGCTGAGGGCCTTCGGTGAACAGATGGTGGTCATTGCCGGGGGCAAGGAGAAGAACGTCGACCTTTCCGATTTTCTGAAGGAGATCGCCCAAAAGGCATGGGCGGCGGTGTTGATAGGAGAATGCCGGGACCGGATGGAACGGGAACTTTCAAACCTGGGAATGAAGAACCTTCACAAGGCCGGAAGCATGAAAGAGGCGGTTTTGCAGGCCTCGGTTCTGGCCCGGCCCGGCCAGCTGGTGATGCTGGTGCCGGGGGCCGCCAGTTTTGACATGTTCAAGGATTTTGAGGACCGGGGCAACCAGTTCAAACAGGCTGTGGCCGGATTGAAGAAGAATGAACTACCGTAAGGGGGAAATCGACCATCTGCTGCTGGTGGCAGTGCTGCTTCTGGCCGGCTACGGCTTTGTGATGAGCTACAGCGTCAGCGATTATCTGATATCCGGCAACTCCGCCCTGTTCCGATCCCGCGATTTCAAGCAGCCGGCCGCGCTGGCCCAAAAGATCTCCCAGGGACGGGAGGGGGTTCCCGCTCTGATAAAAAGCCGGCTCCCGGCTTCGACCCTGTACCTGCTGGGGCATTACGGCAGTTTGAAAAAGGTCGATGCCGACAGTTTAAAGAAGATCTTGTCGGATGCGCTTAACCCGGTTCTGCTGGGGGGGGCCATTTACGACGACCAGGCCTTCAAGGATGTGAAAATATCAAAAGCCGCCGCCGGGATGCTGGCCCAGAACCCGGAAGGCGAGGAGATGGTAAAGCTGAACAGAATGCTGCTGCAGGCGGCCTTTTCCCAGGAGATCCAAGGCCGGTCGTTCTATTACCGGCTGGGGATATTAAAAGGAACGCTCTGGCGCTTTCTGGCGGCAGCCTTGGTATTCATAGCCGCCTTCAAGATCAACTACCGCAAAGTGCGGCACCTGATCGGGCCGGTGTTCATGGTCCTGCTGGCGATCCTGTACATCACTCCTTTCGCCGCCCGGGCGGTGCGGGGGGCCAAGAGCTGGTTTTTGGGGGTTCAGCCGGCCGAATTTGCCAAACTTTTCCTGGTGCTGTTTTTGGCAGATTTCATGGCCCGCCGGGGGGAACAGATGAAAAGCCTGAAGCGGGGTTTTTCCCCGGCCTTGGTTTGCATAGGCCTGGTCTGCGCAGCAGTGATGATGCAGCCTGATTTCGGCAGCACATTGGTAATTGCGGTGCTGGGATTATTGCTGATCTACCTGGGTGGGGTGAACCAGCCGGCCTGGTTTGCAGTTGTGGGGCTGGGGATGGCGGGTTTTGTGGGTCTGGCGCTAAAATTCAGCCACGTTAAGAACAGGCTGGCCGGATTCTGGTGGGCATCCCAGGGTTCCGATGAACTGAGCACATTGTTCCAGCTCCCTGGTTCCGATTTTCAATCGGCGGTGTCCCTGCAGTTCCAAAAAATGTTGGGTCATGTCCCTTCGCCGCCGGAATTGGGGGGATTCAAGAACGCCCTCAGTCAGACCTACCAATCGCTCCTGGGGATCGGTTCGGGGGGGCTACTGGGAGTGGGGATGGGGCAGAGCCGCCAAAAGCTGCTGTTTCTGCCGGAAGCCCACACCGATTTCATATTTTCCATCATTGCCGAGGAAGGCGGATTGTTGATCGCAGCGGCGGTGCTGGTTCTTTTCTGGGTGATCCTATGGCGGGGGATCAAAATGGCCCGCCAGATGCCGGAGGCCTTTGAGTCTTATCTGATGCTGGGTTTGAGCCTGGGGATATTCATTCAGGCGGCAATAAATATAATGGTGGCTTCAGGGCTTTTCCCCATCACCGGGATCCCCCTGCCGTTCCTTAGTTTTGGCGGCTCGGCCCTGATGGTCAACGGGGCGGCGGCCGGCCTGATGCTGAACCTTTCGCGTTACCGGGCCGACCGGCCCGGCGCAGGCAGTGATTGGAGGAAGGATGAAACTTTTGATAGCCGGAGGAGGAACCGGCGGGCATCTTTATCCCGGGCTGGCGGTAGCCGCTGAGTTTGACAAACTGGCGCCAGGCAACCGGGCGGAATTCATAGGCACCAAAAAGGGCATTGAGGCCCGAGTGCTGCCGGGAACCGGTTACAGCCTGAGATACATAACCATCGGAGGTTACCTGGGAAAATCCCATTGGCAGAAGATGATTTTTCCCTTCAGTTTCATTATTGCCACCCTGCAGACGCTCTTTTACATGATCACCGATAGGCCGGATGCGGTGCTGGGAACCGGGGGATATGTCTCGGCCCCGCCGGTACTGGCCGCCTGGTTGCTCCGGATACCGGTGTCCCTGCTGGCGCTGGATGTGATGCCCAGCAAAGCCGTGAGATTCCTGTCCCGTTTTGCCGGCGAGATATACGGCGGCTTCCCCGAATGCTCTCAGTACCTGGATAAAAAGGCGAAAGTGATTTTTACCGGCAATCCCATCCGCCGGGAGATAGGAAATATCTCAAAGGAGCATGGGATTAGGGAATTCGGACTGGAAGCCGGTAAAAAGACAATCCTAATTTTCGGGGGCAGCCAGGGAGCCCACAGTATCAATCTGGCGGTGCTGGATTCCCTGATTCACCTGGACCAGGCAGGATACCTGAAAGACATTCAGTTCATCTTCCAAACCGGACAAAAAGACCTTAGCCTGGTAACGGAGAAGTGTCAAAGCTCAAAAGCTTCGGTCAAAGTGCTGGCTTACATAGACAAGATGCCTTATGCCATGGCGGCCGCCGACCTGGTCATCAGCCGGTCCGGGTCCGCGGTCTCGGAAACGCTGGCCTGCAGCCTGCCTTCGGTACTGGTTCCCTTTCCCTACGCCGCCAGCAACCATCAGGAGTACAACGCCCGCAGCCTGGAAAAAGCCGGAGCGGCGGAGATGGTTCTGGACTCGGCACTGAATGGCAGGGATCTGTCACAAAAGATAATTGGAATACTATTCAACTCAGAAAAATATGAAAAGATGTCCCAGTCCGCGGGGATCCTGGCCCGGCCGGAAGCAGCCTTGGTAATAGCCCGAAAACTATTAAAATTTTCAGAATAAAAAAATGTTTGGAAAAATCAAAAAAATCCATTTCGTGGGAATCGGCGGGATCGGGATGAGCGGTATCGCCGAGGTCCTGCTGAACCTGAGCTACCAGGTCTCCGGCTCGGATCTGAAACTTTCCGAGATCACAGAGCATCTTCAGTCCATGGGGGCCAGGATCTCCGAGGGCCATCGTCCCTCCAACCTGGGCCAGGTAGAGGTGGTGGTCATTTCCTCGGCAGTCCACGACGATAACCCCGAGGTCCGGGCCGCCCGGGAACGCAAGATCCCGGTGATCCGCCGGGCCGAGATGCTGGCCGAGCTGATGCGGATGAAGTACGGCATCGGGGTGGCCGGCACCCACGGCAAGACCACCACCACCTCCATGATCGGCCAGGTGCTGACCAAGGCCGGGATGGACCCCACCCTGGTGATCGGCGGCAAGGTGAAAACCTTGGGCAGCAACGCCAAGCTGGGGGCCGGCCAGTACCTGGTGGCCGAGGCCGACGAATTTGACCGCTCGTTCCTAAAGCTTTCTCCCACCTTGGCGGTGATCACCACCATCGAGGCTGAGCATCTGGACTGTTACAAGGACCTGGACGAGATCAAGAATGCCTTCGTGGAATTCGCCAACAAGGTCCCGTTCTACGGCGCCATCGTGGCCTGCCTGGATGAAAAGGGTGTCCAGGCCATTCTGCCCCGGCTGGAAAAGCGCTGCATCACCTACGGTTTTTCGCCCCAGGCCGAGCTCAAGGCCAAGGACGTCAAGTTCAACGGAATGGAAACCTCCTACACCGCCTTCAACGGCCGGGGGCAGTTCGGACAGATCAGACTAAAACTGCCAGGGATGCATAACGTCAAGAATTCCCTGGCGGCGGTGGCGGTGGGCCTGGATCTGGAGATTCCATTCAGTATCATCGCCCAAGCCCTGTACGAGTTCAGCGGGGTTTACCGCCGGTTCGAGATCAAGGGCGAAAAGAACGACATCCTGGTAATAGACGACTACGGACACCATCCCACCGAAATCGAGGCCACGCTTAAGGCCGCCAAGGACTCCTTCGGCCGCCGGGTGATCGCGGTCTTTCAGCCCCATCTCTACAGCCGCACCCGCGATTTTTACAAGGAATTCGGTTCGGCCTTCTATCAGGCCGATCTGTTGATAGTCACCGGGATCTATCCGGCCCGGGAGAAGCCGATTGAGGGGGTCAGCGGAAAATTAGTGGCCGATGCCGCCCGGGAATTGGGGCACCGCCAGGTGCAGTACCTTGAACAAAGATCGCAAGTGGTCGCCGAGCTTAAAACCATGGCCCGGCCCGGCGATATCATAATAACTTTGGGAGCCGGCGATATCTACAAGGCCGGGGAGGAATATTTGAATGGTTAAGACATCAAAGATACTCGATCTGCCCCAGGGGCTGGCTGGGGAATTCCTTTTCAACGAGCCGCTGAGCGGACACACCTCTTTTCGGATCGGCGGGCCGGCGGAACTGCTGGCCATTCCCTGCGGAGAGCAGGCCTTGTCCGGATTATTGGCCCGGATAAAAAAATACAAGCTGAATTATTATGTGCTGGGCAACGGATCCAATCTGCTGGTCGAAGACCGGGGATATAAAGGGGTGGTGATCAAGATTGCCAGGGGTTTCAAGAATCTTTCCCGGGACAAGAACCGCCTGACGGTGGACAGCGGATATTCCCTTCCGGCCCTGGTGGATTATTGCGCCCAGGAAGGTCTGTCCGGACTGGAGTGGGCGGTGGGTATCCCCGGCTCCCTGGGCGGGGCGCTGGTGATGAACGCCGGGGCCTACGGCGGACAGATGGCCGACTCGGTAAAAAAGGTCTGGGGGCTGACCCCGGAGGGAAAGAAATTGAAGCTTTCCCCCAAGCAGATAAACTTTTTCTACCGCCAGGCCCATTATCCCAAGGGGTTTGTGATCACCGGGGCCGAGTTGGAGCTTAAGCCGGGGCGCCGGAGCAGCATTGAAAAAGCCATGAAACTCTATCTTTCCAAACGCAAGCGCAATCAGCCGCTCAGCCTGCCCTCGGCCGGGTGCATTTTCAAGAACCCGCAGGGTGATTCGGCCAAGAGGCTGATCGCCGTGGCTGGACTTAAGGGCCAGAAGCTGGGTGGAGCTGCAGTCTCGGTCAAGCATGCCAATTTCATAATCAACCAAGGTGGAGCTACAGCGGCCGAAGTTCTGGCCCTGATAAAAAAGATCCAAAGACAGGCCTACCAGCGGCTGGGCATCAGGCTGATCCCAGAGGTTAAGATCCTGGGGAAATAACGAAGGGGCTTTTGACAGGGTTAACAAGATTTGTACAAGATTTTAAAATTTTCCCGGTAAAATCATGTTAATCCTGTCTATTCCCGAAAAGATTGAATGGTCAAATGAAACAATATTTTGACAGAGGGCAGGCCTTAAGGGTCAGAAAACGGGAAGGGCGCAAAAAGCGTTTCCGGCTGGTGGCAGTGCTGTTGGTCTTGGTTGGGTTGGCTTTTGGCTTGCGGGCCGGTTGGACCTGGATCCTGAAAAAGGGGGCCTTGAAGATTACCTCCATAGAAGTGTACGGCCAGAGGCTGGTCTCAGCCCAGGCCATAACGGATCTGGCCCAGAGGAACATTGGACGGCCTTTTTGGAAGGTGGATGGAAAAGGAATCAATAAAAGCCTGACCCAAAAATATCCGGCCGTCAAAAAAGCCTCGGTCACAGCCTTCCCTTGGGGAACATTAAGGCTGACGGTAGAAGAACGGCAGGCCATGGCAGTGCTGGAGTCCGACACCCTGATGGCCATGGACGAAGAAGGCGTGGTGTTTCCCGACAGTTTTTCCGGAAACCTGCCCAGGTTGAGGATCTTGGGCACCAGCCAGCCCGGACGGCACCGGGCCATCAATCTGATAACAGCCGCCCCGGACCTGGACCGGGAATGCCTGGTCGATCCCGGCGACGATGAAGACATCAAACTGCGCCTGCCGGACGGCACCCTGGTACATTTTGGCAACGGGAATTTTTCCGACAAATATTCCCGGCTGGCCGAGGTCCTTAAGAACCAGGAAAACAACGGCCTTAAGGCGGCGGAGATAGACCTGAGGTTCAAGGACCAGGCGGTGATCTCGGGCCAGGTGGCCCAGAACCAGGCGGGGGCGCCATAACCCAAGAAATCCTAATGATAATCTATCTCAGGAAATTTTTTGACACTAATAGACATTGCGAATATAGTTCAAGAAGCAATCAAAATCTACCCAGGCGCGATCTGGGGAATGAATATAAAGGAGGCCCGAAAATAATATGGCGAACACCATAGTGGGGTTGGACCTGGGAACCACTAAAATTGCCTGCATCATTGCCGAAGTGGACCGGGACGAATTGAAGATAGTGGGGGTGGGAACCTGCAACTCCAGCGAAGGACTGCGCCGGGGGGTGGTGGTAAACCTGGAGAAGACCGCCAAGGCCATTGAAAAGGCCGTTTCCGACGCCGAGCAGATGGCCGGGATCAAGGTGGATTCGGTCTACGCCGGCATCGCCGGGGACCACATCCGCTCCATCAACTCCCGGGGGGTGATCGCGGTGGCCCGGGGCAGCCAGGAAATAACCCAGTCCGACGTGGACCGGGTGATCGACGCGGCCCAGGCGGTCTACGTGCCGATGGACCGGGAGATGCTGCACGTCATTCCCCAGGGCTTCATAGTGGACACCCAGCGGGGGATCAAGGACCCCATCGGGATGTCCGGAGTGCGGCTGGAGGCTGAGGTCCACATCGTGACCGGGGCGGTGACCTCGGCCGAGAACATCTACAAAAGCATCAAGCGGGCCGGGCTCAAGGTCAACGACCTGGTGCTGCAACCCCTGGCCTCCAGCTACGCGGTGCTGACCCCGGACGAAAAAGCCCTGGGGGTGGCCCTGTTGGACATCGGCGGCGGGACCACCGACATCGCGCTGTTCTACGAGGACGCCATCTGCCATACCGCAGTGATCGGTCTGGGCGGTCACAACCTGACCAACGACATCGCCATCGGTTTAAAGACCCCCTACGATCAGGCCGAGCTGATCAAGCAGAAATACGGCTGCGCCACCATCAGCGAGGTCAAGGAGGACGAGATGATCGCTGTTTCCGGGGTGGCCGGGCGCGAGGAGCGGACCATCTCTCGCCAGGTGTTGGCCCAGATCATAGAACCCCGGATGGAGGAAATCTTCAGCCTGGCCCACCGCGAGATCAAGCGGGCCGAGGCCGGAGAGACCATCGGGGCCGGGATAGTTCTGACCGGCGGCAGCGCCAAGATGGCGGGAGCCACAGTGCTGGCCGAACAGGTGTTCAACCAGCCGGTGCGGGTGGGCGAACCCAAGGGCCTGGGTGGGATCACAGACCTGGTGCGCGACCCCAAATACGCTACGGCGGTGGGCTTGGTGCTTTACGGATACGAAAAGCGATTTAAGAAGGACGGTCCGGGCATAGACGAATCCTATCTATTCGAATCGCTGGTGGAAAAAATGAAAGGCTGGTTCTCCGACCTGTTCAACGGGTAAGATCCGATCAAGATCCAGGTTTTCTATATATCAGGAAGCCAGGAAAGCAGGAATCAATCATGGTTACCACGGTTGTTAAATATTCATAGTTCAGCACTTAGACAGGCTCAGCACAACGCATACTCACTACGAGTGGTTTCATGGATTCCTAAGGATAAGTGCTAAAAGGCAAACAAACATACAGGGGAAAATATCATGGGCGAAGAAAAAAACAATTTAGACCGGCAGATAACGCTGGCTTTGGCCGAGCCGGCCCGGGCAACAACAAACAATGAAGAAAAATCAAAAAAGGGAGGACGGGTCATGTTGGAATTTGAAGAAGAAGTAAGCACCGGGGAATGCTTCATCAAGGTGGTGGGCGTGGGCGGGGCCGGGGGCAATGCCATCAACCGGATGGCCGAGGCCGGGCTTAATGGGGTGAAATTTGTGGCGATCAACACCGACATGCAGGTTCTGAACAAGTCCCTGGCCACGCAGACAGTGCAGATCGGCACCAAGCTGACCAGGGGCCTGGGCTCGGGCGGGAATCCCGAGATCGGGCGCCGGGCCTTTGAAGAGGACAAGGAAAGGATCACCGAGGTATTGAAGGGCACCGACATGCTGTTCGTAGCCGCCGGGATGGGCGGAGGCACCGGCACCGGGGCCGCTCCTATGGTGGCCCAGCTGGCCCGGGAGAATCAGGTCCTGACGGTGGGCGTGGTCACCAAGCCCTTCGAGTGGGAAGGGCGCCAGCGGCTGATGCAGGCCGAGGAAGGGATCCGGGAGCTCAAGGAGAACGTGGACACCCTGATCGTTATCCCCAATCAAAGAGTGCTGACGGTGGTGGGCAAGCAGGCCAAGCTGACCGAGTCCTTCAAGATCATCGACGACATCCTGCTGAAGGCGGTGCGGGGCATCTCCGACCTGATCACCGTTCCCGGCCTGGTCAACGTGGACTTCGCCGACGTCCGCTCGGTGATGATGGAGCGGGGCGACGCGTTGATGGGGGTGGGCGTGGCCCAGGGCGAAAACCGGGCCATCCTGGCCGCCCAGGAAGCAATCGCCAATACCCTGCTGGAGGGCGTCTCCATCAGCGGGGCCAAGGCAGTGCTGTTGAACATCTCGGCCGGCGACGACCTGACCATGCACGAGGTTGACGAGGCCGCCAAGGAGATCCGCCAGGCCGCCGGCGAAGGCGCCAACCTGATCTTCGGCACGGTGATCGACGAAACGTCGAACGGCAACATCACCATCACCGTGATCGCCACCGGACTGGGCAGCCCCGTCACCAAGCTGGAGAAGGACATTCCCGGCGACAACCGGATAGACTTCAACCAGATCTTCCGCAAGGACAATGCCCCCAAGTCCAGCTTCCAGCGCAAGGAACAGACCCAGACCGTGGTCACCAAGGGCCAGGTGGGCGTGGTGAAGCAGGATGATCTGGAGATCCCGACCTATATGCGGAGGCTGATGGACTAAGCTTGGGAACTGGAAACTGGTTATTTGGAAATTGGGAACTGGTTATTGGGACTTGATAACAGTGGTCAGCCGTCAGTTGAAAGCTTACAGTTGACAGCTCATGGCTTCGATGCCCTGAAACGGCCAATTTTGGGGTATCTTCAAGGTTTCTATTGGCGGCAAGATTGTTTGCTTGCTGCCGGGGTTTCCCGTTTTGATCTTTCTTCATTGTAGAAAAGCCTCATTCCAAAATATGGGATGGGGTTTTTTTGTCGGGGTCACAGGATAGGGATCACAGTTGTCCTAATTTGCCAGCTGGAGAGTAAGGCGGTTTTTTGCCTACGATAGCTTAATTCCCTTGACCCCGGGCTTTTATATTTCGTATAATAAACCATCGTCTTTAACCCTCTCCACGGCACCTTTAACCTAAGATCGATGCCTGTATGAGAAAAACGATGACCTGCATTCTGGCCCTGCTGATCTCCTCCCCCTGCTTTGCCTCTTTTGAGGAGACCTCTACTGATGCCCGTATTATCGGCATGGGCGGAGCCGGAGTGGCACTGGGAGACTATCTTTCGGCCGGAATGGATAATCCGGCCCTGCCGTGCTTTGCCCCGGTCCAGACCGCCGGAAGCGGAAGCTCCATACCGTTCGGGATGACCGACCTGACAGCCGCTTCGGCCCAGGCCGGGCATCAAAAAGACAAGTTGGGCCTGGCCTCAGGTTTTAGCACCATGGGCAGCGCCCTGTACCGGGAGAACACCATCAAAACTGCTGTATCATTCAGGCCATTCAAACAGGCCGGATTTGGACTGGGTATCTCGGGCTACAACCTGTCCATTCAGCGCTACGGCTCGGCCAACGCCCTGGGCCTGGATCTGGGCCTCATCGGTTCTCCCCTGGAAAACCTGATCATGGCGGCGGTAGCCAGGAACTTCAACCGGCCCAGGATCGGCAATTCTAATGAAGAGATAGCCCAATGGCTGGATTGGGGGGTCTCGTACAGCCTTTTGAACCAATTGACATTTGCTTTCCAATTGCAGAGCCAGCGCGGGTATAATTCACAGATACGTTTCGGCCAGGAGTACCGGCATAACAGGCATCTGGCCTTAAGGGCCGGGTTCTCCAGCCAGCCGTCGTCCTTCAGTTTCGGGCTGGGGCTTTTCCTAAAAAAACTGAGGCTGGACTACGCCGTAAAGACCCACAGCTCCCTGGGCCTGGGCCATTGCCTTACGGTCAGCTATATCCTGAAGCAAACCGCCTGGCCGGAGGAGACTGTCCCGGTGGTCTCCGATCCCGTTCAAAAACCCCCGATTCAAAGTTTGGACATCAATACCGCCACTGCCAAGGAACTGGAGATGCTGCCGGGGATCGGCGCCAAAACCGCCGAACAGATAGCAGCCCACCGGGACAGCGCCGGGGCCTTTGTCTTTCTGGATGATCTGGGGAACATCAAAGGCATCTCCCGCCGCACTTTGGAAAACATTGCGCCTTTCGTCAATCTAAAATTCAAACCGGAACAACCGGCGGCCAGGGTAAATATAAATACGGCGGATCAGAAGGCCCTGGAAGCCCTGCCGGAGGTAGGTCCTGGCACGGCTGAGGACATCATCGAATACCGAAGCGCTCATGGGCCATTTGCCCAGATCGAGGATCTGATGAATGTTAAGGGCATCGGCCGGAAGACGTTTGAGAAGATCAGGGATCTGATCACGGCAGAATAACTGGACAGGTTGGATTTCAAAATGCAAATTGCAAACAGCCCTTCGACATGCTCAGGGCAAGTAAACGCCAAACACCTGATGGTAAACATGCCTAAGCGCCTTCTTCTGATATTCTTGTTGCTGTTGCCTTCCGCCGTCCTCTTTTCCCAGGATCTGCCGGAAACAGAGGACGAAGAATTGATCCAGGAATATGCGGATGATCTCTCGTATCTCAGCTCTCATCCGGTCAATCTGAACCATGCCGGGTTGGATCAGTTGCTGCTACTGCCTGGGATCACCGCCTATCAGGCGTTAAAGATAGGCGATTACCTGAAACAGAACCCCAATATCAACCGGCCGGAGATGCTGGTTCAGGATTCGGTGATGGATCAAGCTGTCTTTGAAGCCATTCTGCCGTACATCTGCATTGACGGGAGCATCTCTGCAAAAAAGCCTTTGGCAAAAACTGCCTTTAAAGCCAAAAGATCCTGGCCGTTGTCTGAAGAAATGGCCTCGGGCGACCAGGTCAACTCTCCCTGGGACTTTCGGGAAAAGTTTACGGCAAATATTATTCCGGATTACGAAGTATTTGCCCAGGCTCAGAAAGACGCTGGAGAGGGAAGTATCAAGGACTTTTATTCGGCCAATCTGTTTTACAACTCTCCCAAAGGCCGTTATTCCTGGGTGGCGGGGGATTTTGGTTCCCGGATAGGCCAGGGGCTGATCCTGGGCGGTGGTGGAAGATCAATTATCTCGGTCGGGTGGACACAGGCCAACCTTAAACAGGCACAGCTGATCAAACCCTATCACAGCGGGAGCGAATCGGCTTTTTTACGGGGCCTGGCCGGTCAGACGGAATTGCCTTATGATCTCAATCTTTTGGCGCTTTTTTCCAATAAACGGGTTGACGCAAAACTTGACTCTCTGGGTCAGATCGCCGGCATTTACAGCGACGGATACCACCGGGATTCTTCAGAATACGCTAATAAGAACAAAGCCAGCGAAAGAATAGCGGCGGCCCGGCTGGGTTGGAAACACGGCCGTTCCATTGAGACAGGAGTCACTGTTTGCCAGGCTGCATACTCACCAGGACTTAACGACAGCCTTTTCTACCGGGCCAATGCCGGGGTTGATGTCAGGCTGATGTTCGCCGGGTTATGGCTGGCGGCGGAAATGGCCGGTTCCGGCGCTGGACGGTCCGCAGCCAATGCCGCATTGGGTTTCCGCAGCGGCCCGGCCGAATCCTATGTCGCCTATTACCGCTATGGGGAAGGTTACAAGGCGCCCAGGTTCGGGGCCATGGAATATTTCGGCGGCCGGGACGAGCAGGGGGCCGTGGTCAGTTCCACCGTTAAAATGCCCTTCAAAAACAAGTTCAGCGGACTAGGCTACCTTTTTCAACCCCTTTCGGCCGGGGCACAGATAGCGAAGGGACAAGGCGGTTACCAGTTGGAATTTGCCGCAGAAAATGATATAATTAAAGACTTGAAGCTTTCCTGGCGCTGGAGGCAAAAGGGCAGATACGAGATCCATTCCGCCGATGGGGGGAACGATTTTGAAGCCCTGGCGGTCAAGACATCATACAAGCTGTCGCTGGCCTGGGACATCAGCCGCAGTCATACCTTTTACGGGCATTACCAGCAGGCCGGTTACCGGGTCCCGCTGCTGCAAACCAGGGAGCGGGGCGAATGCCTGGACCTGGGGCTTAAATACAAAACCGGACCAAACATCTCCATTTTGGGCCAAAGCGTCCTGTTCAACACCCAGGGTTACGACGCCCGGCTTTACGCCTCCGAGCCTGAGCTTTTGAACGACGCCTCGTTCCATGGCTATTGGGGCCGGGGCCGCCGCGATGCAGTGGTCTTAAGGTATGGTTTTGGGAAATGGGCCAGGCTGGACCTGAAAGCGGCCCGGGAGATAAGGGAGTACGAAAACGAGATAGTCCGGAAGACCGAGGCGGGAATGCAGTTGGAAGTTTCTTTACCATAGTTTATTTTTTACCACAAAAGCATGCGCTGAGCTACGCCGAAGTGGCACAAGAAACACAAAGGAGTTACCTATTTTATTCCGTGTTTTCGGTTTTCAGTGTTTCTGTGGTAAATAGTTATTTAGCAGATTTAATTATCAAATTGAAAGAAAACAACAAATGATCATCACCATTCTGGCAACATTGTTTGTACTGGGAGTACTGCTCTTCGTTCACGAGCTGGGCCACTATTGGGCGGCCCGGAAGGTCGGGATCAAGGTCCTTAAATTCTCGCTGGGGTTCGGCCCCAAGCTGGCGGGCTTCAAGAAAGGCGACACCGAGTTCATCCTGTCGGCCCTGCCCCTGGGCGGGTACGTCAAGCTGGCCGGCGAGGAGGCCTTTGAGGACAACTACCAGGTACAGCCCGGCGACTACATGGCCGCGCCCTGGTGGGGCAGGGTCTTCATGGCCTTCATGGGCCCGGCGGTGAACCTGATATTCGCTTTCCTATTGTTCATCCTGATAGGTTTCATCGGGATCCGGGTGCCGGACTTTGCCCCGGTGGTCTCCAAGGTCCAGGACGGTACGGCAGCCCAGCAGATGGGTATCCGGCCGGGCGATATGATTGTCTCCATCCAGGGCCGGGCGATCAGCTCCTGGCACCAGATACAGCTCGTTACTGACAGCCTGGGCAAAACCAAGTCCGCCGATGCCCTGACCGTGGGCATTGCCCGGGAGGGCGCGGTCAGCGAACTTGAAACTTCTTCCTCCAGAGAAAAGCCCTGGTATTCCGGCCTGGATCCCAGCGTTCAACCCCAGCTGGGCGAGGTTGCATTAGGAGGGCCAGCTTATCAAGCGGGACTATCCAAGGGTGACCTGATCCTGTCGGTCAATGGCCAGGCGGTCAACAGCTGGGACGAGATGCGTCTGCTAATTTACAAGAACGCGGACAAGGAAGTGGGACTGAAGGTGCTTCGCCAGGGAGACACGCTTAACTTAAAAGTTGTTCCACTGGAGCAGGACCTGCCGGGGTACGGCAAGGTGGGAATGATAAGCGTTGCCCCGGTAGAATTCGGCAGTTATAAGATCAGGCTGGGCCCCGCAGAAGCTGTAACCGCAGCCTTTTTGAACACAGTTGGTATAATGGGGCGCATCTACAGTTTGTTGGGCACCATAGCGACCAAGCCCCATAATGCCAAACAAATGGGGGGAATAATGCTGATCGGCCAAATGGCCGGACCGGCTGCCAAGAAAGGCCTTTCCGACCTGCTGATACTGATGGCTGGACTCTCCATCAGCCTGATGGTGATAAACCTGCTGCCGCTTCCCATCATGGACGGCGGGGTGATCTTCTTCTGCCTGCTGGAGGGCCTGCGCAAAAAACCGTTGTCCAACAAGGTTCAGATGGTGATCCAGCAGATCGGGTTCGGGTTCATCATCATGCTTTTTGCCTGGACCATCTTCAACGACTCCATGCGGATATTCAACCGC
Source organism: uncultured bacterium (assembly GCA_963780225.1). Classification (GTDB taxonomy): domain Bacteria; phylum Edwardsbacteria; class AC1; order AC1; family EtOH8; genus UBA5202. Next base: position 212,483 of record CAWAAX010000009.1, read on the forward strand.
CATTCGGCGCTGAAGGACCAGGGGCAGCAAGGGGAGCAGAATAAATAGGAAGTATTCAAATAGGAAGTGGGAAGTAACGAAATGGGAAGTGACTAAAACAGGAAATGGGAGGGAACCAAATGGGAAGTACTCTAAATTGGAAATAGGAAGTAATGCATATGGGGACTGATGAAACAAGAAATAATGGCAATGAGGAATTGGGAGATCGGTTTTACAAGTTTGCCCTTAGGATAATTAAATTAGTGGGAACGTTGCCCAAAAGTATTGCCGGATAGGAACTGGGAAAGCAATTAGTGCGCGCGGCCATGTCTATATCCGGCAACTACGAAGAGGCAAGAGGGGCTTATACCAAACCTGATTTTGCCTTCAAACTAAGCATTTGTTTTAAAGAGGCCCGGGAATCTTACAACTGGTTGTCGATGATCAAGGATAGCGGCTTGCTTGCCGGCAAAGATATTGACGAGGCGATCAAGGAAGCCGGGGAGATAAGGAATATACTGGGCAAAGGCGTGGGAACCGCCCGGAAACACGCAAAATAAATGGGAAGCACAATAAATGGGAAGTATTCAAATAGGAATTGGGAGTACAATAAACAGGATGTGTTCAAATGGGAAAGCGGAAGGGAATCAGAAAACGGGGTGCTATAACTTGGATACAGTTGGCAACCAGTTTCCCAGTTCCTATTTCCCATTTATTTATTTGCTTCCTGTTTGATTGATATTGACTTTTGGGGTTTAAGACTGATATAATAAAATTCTTTAGCCAAATAAAATTTTCACATATCATACTGAGGGGAGGAACTTTTTTTGAAAACCTACACTGCCGAAAAGATCCACAACTTAGTGCTGGCCGGTCATGGCGGCTGCGGAAAAACAACTTTGGCCGAGGCTTTGATGCATCTGGTCCGGCCGGTCGAGCGGCTGGGCCGGGTGGACGACGGCAATACCATGTTCGACTTCGATCCCGATGAGGTGACCCGCAAGATCTCCATTTCCTCGGCCCTGGCGGCCTGCGAATACGGGGACCACAAGATCAACATCATAGACACTCCGGGCTACGCCGACTTCGCTGGCGAGGTCAAGGCCGGCCTGAGGGTGGCCGACTGCGCCGTGATAGTGGCCCAGGCGGTATCCGGCATAGAGGTGGGCACCGATAAGACCTGGAAATACGCCGACGAGATGAACCTGCCCCGGGCCCTGTTCATCACCCGGATCAAAAAAGAGCATTCCGATTTTTACCGGACACTGGAACAGGCCCAGGACATGTTCGGCAACCACCTGACCGCCATGACCCTGCCCTGGGGCGAGCAGGCCGGCCTTAAAGGGGTGATAGACCTGACCCGGATGAAGGCCTGGTCCGAGGAGAACGGCAAATCCACCGAGGCCGAGATACCGGCCGAGCTGGCCGACAAGGCCAAGAAGTTCCGGGAACGGCTGGTGGAATCCGCCGCCGAGACCGACGACGCCCTGATGGAAAAATACCTCAGCGGCGAGCCCCTAAGCGAGGCCGAGATCGCCAACGGTTTGAAGACCGGCATCGCCAGCCAGAAGATAGTGCCGGTGTTCGCCGGCGACGGATATTTTGAAATAGGCATAAAAGCCTTCGCCTCCATCGTCAACATCTCCTTTCCCTCGGCCGCCAACATCAAAACGGTCAGCGCGGTCAAGGCCGGAACCGACGAGCAGGTGGAGATCAAATGCGACCCGGCCGGGCAGCCCCTGGCCTTCATGTTCAAGACCTCGATAGAGCCCCACGCCGGCAACCTGAACTTCTTCCGGGTCTATTCCGGGTCCATTGAAACCGGCACCGAGCTTTACAACTGCTCCCGGAGCAAGGCCGAGAAATTCGGCCAGCTGTTCTATCCCCTGGGCAAGGAGCGGGCCGACGCCACCAAGATAGGCACCGGCGACATCGGGATCGCGGTCAAGCTCAAGGACTCCGGCACCGGCGACACCATCGGCCAAAAGGCCCACCCGGTGATCCTGCCGGCCATCATCCAGCCCAAAGCCTCCATCTCCATCGCGGTGGAGCCCAAATCCAAGGACGACGAAGGCAAGCTGACCACCGGCCTCTCCAAGATCCGGGACGAGGACCCCACTTTCACCTACGGCTTCGTGCCCGAGATCAGGCAGACCCTGATCAACGGCCTGGGCGAGTTGCACCTGGACCTGATGGTGGGCCGCCTAAAGCGGAAGTACAACGTGGAGGTCAACCTGCTCAAGCCCAGGATACCATACCGCGAGACCATCACCAAGAAGGTGGAGCATTCCGAATACAAGCACAAGAAGCAGACTGGAGGGCACGGCCAGTACGGGCACGTGGTGCTGCGGCTGGAGCCCATGCCCCGCGGCTCGGGCTTTGAATTCGTGGACGCCATCGTGGGCGGGGTGGTCCCCAACAACTTCATCCCCTCGGTGGAAAAGGGGGTGCGGGCGGCCATGAACGAAGGCGCGGTGGCCGGCTATCACATCGTGGATGTCAAAGCCACCTTGCACTTCGGGTCCTACCATCCGGTGGACTCGGCCGGGACCAGCTTCGAGATCGCGGCGGTCCACGCCCTTAAGCAGGGCGTGCTGGACGCCAGCCCGGTGCTGTTGGAGCCGGTGATGAAGCTGGAGGTGACCGCCCCCGAGGAATTCGCCGGCCAGGTGATGGGCGACCTCAACTCCCGGCGGGGCCGGATCCAGGGGATGGAATCGGCCAAGGGAATGCAGGTGGTGAAGGCCACCGTGCCCCAGGGCGAGATGTACAAGTATTCCACCGCCCTGCGCTCCATGACCCAGGGCCGGGGCAGTTTTGAGATGGAGTTCTCGCATTACGAGGACGTGCCCTACGAGACCACCCAGAAGATCATAGCCGAGGCCCAGAAGGAGAAAGAGGAGAAGAAGTAACCTTTGCCACCTGGGTTAAATTAGCCACAGAAAGCATGCACTGAGCTTGCCGAATGTGCACAAAAACACAAAGGGGTTAATACTTCCGGAACCAATACCATTAGGGACATAGCGCGATATGTCTCTACAATATCCAGGAAACAAAACCCCGGTCTTTAAAAAGACCGGGGTTTTTGTTTGGATAAAAAAATAAAAATGTATTGACCAAAAATCCTATTTATGGTAAATTGATAGTCTATATTTACCCCAATAATAGCCCTTTTGTGTCCCTTCGGCTCGGACTTCGGCTATCTCAGTCTGGCAGACTTCAACACACTCAGTCCGGCGGCTCAGGGCAAGCTCTGTGTCCCTTCGGCAAAAATAAATAAAACCTTTTAAAAAATGCCTTCCGAAAACGAGAATACTCAACCCAAAAAAATCATGGTCATTATGCCCGACGGCAAGGTAATCGAGCCCGCCGGAAAGAAGATCATGGTGATAATGCCCGACGGCCGGGTGATGGAGCCCTCCATCATCATGACCATCGACGATCTGCGGGACAAGCAAAAAACCGTGTTCCGGATGTTCGGGGGCAGTCCCCAGATGATCATGAGCGCCAAAGAAGCTCTGATGGTGGATCTCTCCGAAGTACTCAAGGAATCCTTTGGCGACAAGCTGGAGGTGGTGGGCCAGTACAAGACAGACATCCTGGTCTACTACGCCCCCAACGCTTTCTCCGGAGACAAACAGAAAGCCATTGCCGTGGCCAACCAGGTCTACGCCGACCGGTTGAAGCAGCTGGAGGTGGAGCGGCGGGATCACATGGCGGCCATCTCCCGGTTGAAAGCCCTTTATGAAAAGGAACGGGGAAAATCGGTGCAATTTGCCAACATGGCCAACCAATTCCGGCTGCAGACCCTTTCGGACAAGGATAAGGAACAATTAGTGACCCAGGCCCGCAGTGAAGCCCTGGAGATGGTGGAAGAGGCCGTCAAGTCTATCGAAGCCGAGAAGGCCGACCTAGAACGCACCCTGGAACAGCTGGCCCTGCAGCTTTCCGACACCATCACCATAGCCCAGCATTCCGACGAGATGGAGCGCCTGAAACAAGAGTACGACGGCGTCAATAAACGGGCGATGCAGGTGCGCTCAGTAGCTGACCTTGACGATCTGTCTTTGGAACAACAGCAGGAAGACCTCCGGCGCCTTCACAAATTGTCCGATTCAAAAGGCGAGGAAAGACTGTTCGACCTGGCCCAGGTGCTGAAGCCGGGCCAGGATCAGCAGGGATTAAAAGAGGGAAGTCATGTGCTGGTGCGCTACCAGCCAGAGGAAGAGGTGGGTTTTTTCATTGGCCGGCTTTTCTTCAACGACACCAAGGACTACGTTTGTTTAGGCCAGGGTTTTGAAATAACCTCCAGCGTTTACAAAGGCAAGGCCAAGGGCGAGATACCAAGCGATGAAGAGGTGCTGGGGATCATAGGAAAGAATCCTCTCCATGTCCAGATATACTTAGAGGCGGTCAGAAACTCCTCCATCCAGACGGTGCAGTTCTGGCTCCACGACCTCAAGGCAGGCCAGCTACTGGAGATTCAATCCATAGACCAGATAATCGGTGACTTGCTGGAATCCCAGATGCATATCGCCCACCAGCGGACCTACGAACAGGGACCAACCGAGACGGGGTGCGGAGCGGAAGAATCCATCCTGAAAAAGCAAGCTATGGTGGATGAGGAGATGCAGGCGGTCAAAAGGCTGATAGTAACGCCCCTGGCTTCCAAATATGTGCCCGATGAGATGGAATGGCGCAAAAAAGAAGCACTGGCCCGCGATAAGTTCCAGAAGGAGATCGCTTACCGGGAATTGAAAAAATTAAAGGATAAGAAACGGTCCGAAGTCCAGGCCATTTATGAAACGGTCAGCCGGCTTATATTTGACGAGGAGATGGTGGGCAAGTCCAATGTCAACCTCAAAAAATATCCGCCCCAGATCATGGCCCTGCGGGAGAAGATCAGCGACCGGGTGGGTGAGCGGATCAAGCACGACGCCGGGATGCTGAAAAAACTGCTGGAGGAGATAGAGTGAAACAAATAAATGGGAAATAGGAAATAACTTAATAGGAAGCTAAGCAAGTTGCTATTCTAAGGATGACACTTAGAAAATGGTGAAGCAATAAATAAACAAACGGAAAGTGAACAAGGGAGGAGTCATATGTCAAAAAAAGCATTGTCAGCAATATTAATTTTACTGACCGCCGGCAACCTGGCGCTGGCTGGCAAGAAGGACGTCAAACCTCCTGTAAAGACCGAACAAGAGCCGGAGGCAGCGGTTTCCACCGGGATATACAAATACCTGCCAGAAGAGTCCGGCCAGCAGGCTTCGTTCACCAAGGCCGATTACATCGCGCTTAAACTGACCTCCTACAACAGCCGGGCCCAGGGCATCAGCGCCAGGCTGATCTGCAATTCCCTGCAATGCTTTGCCTGGCCGGATTCGCTGGTGATCAACGCCTACATAGACCTGCAGGAAAAGGAAAGAGCCAGCTATCTGGGCGCCGGAAAATTCAGCTACCCTCAGGCCGACCTGAAAAACATGATGCAGGAAACTGTCAATTACGTCCAGAAGACCGCCCATCTCTATTTTGACAACCTGAACGACAAGTATCTGGTGATCAACCTGTACATGAAGGGCAACCAGCTAGCCGGATGGAAGGATTTCAACCTGAATATGAAGGCCGAAGGGAAGAAGGAAGCGACTAAAGACTGAGGAGCTATTAGCTGTAAGCTCTAAGCCATAAGCTGTAAGCATTCCATGGTATTCAGTATTCAGTATTCTGTATTCAATGTATTCGTACTTCCTTGACATTTACTGCAACAGTAGGATATTGATAAATAATTGGCAGACCATAAAGCGCCGCAAGATATACCAGAATCCCTGGATTGCCATCCGGAAGGCCTTGGTATCCTATGCTTCTAAAATCGATAGGAAAAGCAAGATGTGGAAACTATTTGATTATAAAAAAGCCCTGCTTAATGGTGTTATCCGGGACGGTATGGCCATCGCCTGCGTCTGCAGGGCGCTGATGGCCGCAGGGATGATATTATGAAACCCAACATCTATCAAACAGTGGTGGCCAAGGGGCTGGTGGAGACCAACTGTTACATCGCAGCCTGCCCCGAGACCAAGGAAGCGGCGGTGATAGACCCCGGAGCCTTCAGTCCCAAGGAGGTCCAGACAATATTGGACATAATAAAACAGCATGGGCTTTCGGTAAAGTACATTATCAACACCCACGGACATATAGACCACATCGCCGGCAACCGGGCCCTGCTCAAGGAGACCGGGGCCAAGCTGTGCATCCATGCCGACGATGCGGACATGCTGACCTCGGCCAGGCAGAACGGTTCGGAGATGTTCGGAATGGACATAGTCTCCCCGCCGCCCGACCGGCTGTTGAGCGACGGGGACGTGATAATGCTGGGCCGGCTGGAAATGAAGGTATTGCACACCCCGGGCCATACCCCCGGTGGCATCGGCCTTTTGGTGGACGGGACGCTTTTCTCCGGAGATACCCTGTTCGCCGGCTCGGTGGGCCGCACCGACCTGCCGGGCGGCAGCGAGACGGAGATAATCAGGTCCATCAAGGAAAAACTGATGGTCCTGCCAGATGACACATCGGTCCGGCCGGGCCACGGACCCAGGACCACCATCGGGGCAGAGCGGGAGGAGAACCCGTTCCTTTGATTCCTGACGCAGAAGCACAGAAGGTGTCTTCGATAAAACCGCCCGAGGTGGTCACTCAGACACCTTAAGGCAGGAAGTCAGAGGTATAACCGCCTGAGGCGGCCACTCAGACACCTATGGCGCAATCCGGTGGTTGAGTGTTACGAGTCGGTGTCTTCGATAAAACCGCCTGAGGCGGCCACTCAGACACCTATGACATAATCCGGTGGTTGAGTGTTCCGAACTTGTGAGGAATGTATCGAAACCACCGGGTTGGTAGTGGCAAAATAGTATTAAGGAGAAATAAATGAAAAAACTTAATATCCGCGATCTGGAGCTTAAGGGCAAGCGGGTGCTGGTCCGGGTGGACTTCAACGTTCCCCAGGACAAGAAGACCTTTGCCATAAAGGACGACTCCCGGATCGTGGGGGCACTGCCCACCATAAATTATCTGATAGACCACGGGGCAAAAGTCATCCTGATGTCCCACCTGGGGCGGCCCGAGGGCCAGGTCAACCCCCAGTTCACGCTGAAGCCGGTGGCCGACAAGCTTTCTGAATTGCTCAAGAAGCCTGTCCAATTCGCAGTTGACTGCATCGGCCCCGGGACACTGAAGCAGTCCCAAGAACTGAAGGAGGGGCAGGTCCTGCTGCTGGAGAACCTGCGCTTCCATGCCGAGGAGGAGAAGAACGACCCGGCTTTTGCTAAACAGCTGGCGGAGCTGGGGGAAATATATGTCAACGATGCCTTTGGGACGGCCCACCGGGCGCATGCCTCCACCGAGGGTGTTACCAAATATTTCAAACAGAATGCCGCCGGGTTCCTGATGGAAAACGAGATCGACTACCTTTCGGCCGTGCTGGAAAAACCCATGCATCCCTTCGTAGCCATCCTGGGCGGGGCCAAGGTCTCCGATAAGATCGCGGTGATAGAGAACCTGATCCCCAAGGCCGAATCCATCCTGATCGGCGGGGCCATGGCCTATACCTTCCTGCTGGCTCAGGGTAAAGAGGTCGGTTCTTCTCTGGTGGAAAAAGATAAGCTGGAGACGGCCAAGGAGATCCTGGAGAAATCCAAGGGAATAAAATTCCTTCTGCCATCGGATCATATCGCGGCCGAGAAGAAAGAGGGAGCGCCCGACAAGAAAGGCAAGCCGACCTTCAGCTTCGTCAATCCCAAGGTGGTCACGGAAATCCCGGCCGGCATGGCCGGGGTGGATATCGGCCCCAAGACGATTGCGGAATATTCCAAAGTCATTGCCGGGGCCAAGACCGTAGTCTGGAACGGCCCGATGGGCATCTTCGAGAACCCCGAATACGCCAAGGGGACATTCGAGATCGCCAAGGCGGTGGCGGCCACCGGGGCCAAATCCATCGTGGGCGGTGGTGATTCGGCTTCGGCCGTGCACCTTTCCGGGGTGGCGGACAAGATATCACACATCTCCACCGGGGGCGGGGCATCGCTGGAGTTCCTGGAGGGGAAAGTGCTTCCCGGCGTGGCGGCGTTGACGGACAAATAGTTTTGGATTTCCTTGCCATATGTCATTCTGAGTAGGGCCTCATGGTTGTCCCGCGAAGAATCTATAATTGACTCTTCGGTTTGCAAATCAAGGAGCCGTCCCTTCGACATTGTATTCAGCAGGCCCAGCCGGGCCGCTCAGGGCAAGTCTCAGTGTAACAAAGTTGGCCAGGCACGATAACATCATTTAGTTAAACCCGTGTAATTAACCCACATTAATTTTAACGGAGGTATCATCCAACATGAAGAAAACACTGCTCATCCTAACTGTCCTGGCCATAGCCGCCTCAGCTTACGCGGTTGATGCATCCAAGGGAACAGAACAAGGCGACAAGGCTCTGCTGTTCAATGCGGCCTTCTTCAACGCTGGCCTGTACAATGGCGGTTTCGGAATGAAGTACTATCTTGCCCCCGGCCTGGCCCTGCGCCCGGCACTCACCATTGGCATTACAAGCTCGACCACCAAACGAGATCCTGATACGTTGAATTATGCGCCTTGGGATAGGACTTTTGGTGACGAGGTTAATAAATCTACCAATTTCGGCTTTCAACTGGCCATAGAGAAGGTTTTAGTAACAAAGGGTTCGGTCAACTTTCACGCCGTCGCTGGAGCTGGTTTCGGGATGGGTTCAACCGCTTACGATTATACCTACACTGATGTAAATACGGCTACAAACACAACTCGAATAAGAACATGGAAAACCGAAGGTAGCAATACGAATTTTGGAGGTGGCATCGGGCTAGGTGCCGAGTGGTTCCTAAATGAGGCCATAAGTCTGGGTGCAGAGTATCAACTGGGAATTGACATGACCAGTGAAGGGAAGGATGAATCGTCCTTCACCGAGTCGACAATCGTAGGAACTACCACTACCACTACGATCACCAATACAAAGAATCCCCTGACCAGCACTATGGATTTTGGCTTTCAAACCATAGGGTTGACACTGGGAATCAGATTCTAATAAGCTTTCAAATGTTTCGGTCAAAAGGGCGCCGGATAAGGGTGCCCTTTTTTATTGCCCGATCGGCAGTTTTTGCATCTTTTTGAACAGTAAAAAAAGTAAAATAAATGTTAATTAATTATTGACAAACCACAATATGTTGTGGTATCTTTATCGTAATTAACTAGATAACCCATCAACATAATTAAGGAGGTTTCAACCAAATGAAGAGAACATTAATTGTTCTGGCTCTAATGGCAATCATGTTCGGCATGGCCGCCGCCACCGAGACCCGGGTGGCCACATTCGGGCCGGCCTCGACCTTCATTGACGACTACACCGACATCTATTTCCTCCCGGCCGCCGCCTTGTCCTATCCCCGGTTGATCGCCGCCGAAATGGGAGCCAGTTTCCCGGTCGTTGGCGACTACGGTTGGTCCCAAGGTTCTGCCGCAGTGCTGTTCTCCAACGCCGAGCAGACCTACGGCGTGGTGGGGCTGGACATCAACCACGAGATACTGGGCGCGGAGTTCTTCAACGGCGCCATCAATGCCATCAATACCTCCAATGCCTTTCCTGCTATTGCCCCGGGATGGGGAGGTTACGACCTGGTGATCCCGCTCCGGACAATCGTTTCCATGTGTTCTATGCCCGCAAGATGGATAAACTGAACCTGGGTCTGCACATAGGCTGGGCCGGGTCTTCAGATTCCTATGACTTCAGTGATACCATTACCGCCACCCCCACGATTAAAGGCGAAGGTTCCTCCAGCATTTGGGACATCAACGGCAACGTGTCCATGGATGTCAACGAGAACACCAGCGCCGACCTGGCCTTCTCCCTTAAGTTGCAGAGCTTCTCCAGCAAGTACGATTACACCTGGCCCACCCCGCCCCAGGACGGAGCCTCCATCGAATCTGACGGCGGCATGGGGATGGACTTTGGCCTGCGCGCCAGCTACGGCATGTCCGACAACTTCTCGCTGATTCCGGTGATCGGCATCAGCATGAACTCGGTGGCCTACAAGACCTCCTATGTTGACACCACCTTTCACCCCGAGGGCGGCAAGACCAGCAGCTTTGAATTCGGCGGAGCCTTTGGCGGCAACTACAAGCCGGCCGAGAACGTTACCATCGTGGGCGGACTGCTGGTCAGCTCCTACAAGGAGACCATCGAGGACACCATGGGGGTGTTTGGAATGGGAGTCAACACCGAAGAGAACAGCACGTTCACCTTCCCCGGATTCTGCGCTGGTTTGGAAGTTGATCTTTTGAAGTGGCTGACCCTGCGGGCTGGCGCCGCCAAGCTGCTCCAGAGCAATTCCAGCAAGTACGAGACCACCGCCGAAACCACGGAATCTTCATACACCTCGGCTCCTTACTTCTATGCTTTCGGCTTGGGCTTCAAGTTCGGCAAACTGGCGATGGATGTAAAACTGAACAACAATACCCCGTATTCATTGGGTTATTTCATGAGCGGCATCAATAATGACGGCGATGTATTAGACGGAACCCTTACATACTCCGAGCCCATCACTTCAATTGGCATGACCTACACCTTCTAATTCCTGACAACTTGTTCAAAACGGCCCCGGCTTTGCCGGGGCCGTTTTCTTTTTGCCTTGCAAAAATTGAAAAATCTGTTATAATTACTTCTTGTGTGGGGCTGTAGCTCAATTGGTAGAGCGCCTGCTTTGCAAGCAGGAAGTAGTCGGTTCGAATCCGATCAGCTCCACCATTATTGCATCATGCCGGGCAGTAGTCCGCCGCAGGCGGGTCAGCTCCACCATTCGTTTGTAAGGCAAGAGGCCTGGCTCACGGCAAGCCATTTTTATTTGCGAAGGATGAGAAGCGACGGTCAGCGCAGCTGAGTGGTTCTCCGCCGGCAGTAATGCTTGGGGGCCAGGCGACGGCGGATCCGCCTTTGGCGGAGAATCCGACATCACCGTACCATCATGCCGGGCAGTAGTCCGCCGCAGGCGGGTCAGCTCCACCATTCGTTTGTAAGGCAAGAGGCCTGGCTCACGGCAAGCCAGTTTTATTTGCGAAGGATGAGAACCGACGGTCAGCGCAGCTGAGTGGTTCTCCGCCGGCAGTAATGCTTGGGGGCCAGGCGACGGCGGAACCGCCTTTGGCGGAGAATCCGACATCACCGTACCATCATGCCGGGCGGTAGTCCGCCGCAGGCGGGTCAGCTCCACCATTTCATTGGAGAACTTCGGACGCTGATCTCCGCAGACGCCGTAGTGAGCGTCAGCCGAACTATTCCGCAGATTATTTTTGAATGTGGCGGTAAACAGAATTTCCTGTATTCCTGGTTTCCTCATAAGTAAAAGTTTCATCAGTCCCGGCCGGTCACGGCCGGGTTTTTTGTTGTCCCGGGAATTTTTGTCACCCCTAAAAACTAAAATACAGTCAATCAACGATCACCAGTATTTACAAAACAAGAGGAGGTATCTCAAATGTTCAGAAGAACCGCCACCGTGATGTTCCTGATCCTGGCCGTGGGGACCTGCGCCGTCCAGGCCAAGAACTGGAGCCCGGCCAAAAACTGTCACCCCTCAAATGTAAACTTAAAACAATAAACAAACCGGCCCCAAAGAGCGCGGGCTTAAAAAAACCAAACAACCAAAAGTAATGTGTATTTACAAAAGGAGAATGTGAACATGGAACAAACCAACACCAAAACCGCCAGCTTTACCGACCTGATCGTCTGGCAAAAAGCGGTGGAACTATTTGAACTGGCTGCCCAGGACACCGAAAGGTTTCCCCAGGGCAAGGCCTCATTTTTAATGGCCGGCCAGGTGGTCAAGTGCGCCGGTTCGATCGGCGCCAGCATCGCCGAGGGCTACGGCCGGGGAGGCCAGAAGGAGTTCGGCTATCGCCTGACCGCGGCCAAGGGCTTCGCCTTTGCCACCCAGGACTGGTACCACAAAATATCCCGGATGGGTTATATGACACCGGAAGCGGCCGAACAGCGGCTTAAACTTCTGGGCGAGATCTCCCGGATGCTGGGCGGCCTGATCGCCAGGGTAACCGGCAAAAAGAAGGACCAGAAGGAAACCCCGGAAACGGGATCAAACCAGTAATTTAGCCCCCGCGCTCTTAGGGCGGTTAAATGAAACTTTTAGCCACTCACGCCATAGGCGGATCCGCCTATACGGACTTGCTTGCGGTGGCGGAAAAAAGCACAGAAGGCACAAATCTTACAATTCACAATTTACGATTCACAATCTGGTTTGTGCATTATGTGGCCAATCACGGAAAAATGATCGAATTACGAAAATTAAAATTATAGGTGTAAAATGTCTGAAGTGAATTTCTCAAATATTCTAAAAACTGGCTCCCGGAACAACGCCTGGGAGGAGGCCCGGCTTTTGGCCCGTAACATCGGCCTGCTGGTGGATAACAGCCGGCAGATAGCCCAGGATCCCAGGCTTTCTGGTTGCTGCCTGAACACCGCCTACATCGGCCTGCCTCATTTAAAAACCAGGGCCATAGCCCTGGGCCGGTTGCTGGATCTTTGGAACCAGGATAAATGGACCGAGACCTGCCCGGCCTGTGGCGAGACCGTTTACATCCTGGGGGCAGGAGGGGGCGCCTTAAGCGGCCGGAACGGCTGGTGGGGTGTTTGCGGCCATTGTCAGGGGGTTCTGTCGGGCAGCAAGGAAAAGTTCTATCAACTATACTCCGAGTTTGCCGGAGGGCCTGCAGGCCCATCACATCCCGAGCAGATAGATCTCTGCGACCTGCTGACAGAACTGCGGGCGGCATAGCAGACTCCAGGAACTTCCAGGGAATAACCCGAACGCAGATTTCCGCAGATTGGAACTGATTGCGCTGATAATTTTATTGAATTTATAAAATCTGCGTTTATCTGCGTCCTAAATATCTTGCTACTTACCCCGGTCGGATCAAAATAAAATTGATCCGGCCTTTTTTATTGACTTTTAACCGGTCAAAAGCTTATCATTATGTTTCACTTAAAATATGAACTAAATATCTCGGCATCCAATGGCCCAGAAAAAGACTGAAAGACTTCTGGAACTGGTGTCTCTGCTGCTAAAGCACCGCCGCCCGGTTCCCAAGCCGGAGATCAGGAAACTGCTGCCCCACTATCAAGGGCTTTCCGGTCCCAGCTTTGACCGGACCTTTGAACGGGATAAAAGGGAGCTGCGGAGCCTGGGGGTGCCGCTTAAGGTCTATTCCATCGAGACCGGGGAGGAAGTGGACAGTCCGGCCCAGGCCGCCAAGTACGAGGCGCAAGAGCTGGGGTACCTGATAGACCACGAAGAGTACTACCTGCCCCGGTTAGACCTTACTTCAGAAGAATGGGCGGTGATCTCCCTGGTCTGCGCCGGGCCGCAGTCCCCGGCCGCCAAAGACCAGGCCAAGGCTTTGGCCAGCCTGGCCCAAAAGATAGGCTGCCAGAAGCCCGGGGGAAATGAACGGCGATCCGAGATCGGGCTTAGCGCCAACGCCCGGCCCGAGGCCGCCGCCGAAGCCAAAGTGCTTGGGCGATTGCAGGAAGCGGTAAAGGAAGGAATCTCCATCCGGTTCAGCTATCACAGCATCCAGCGCGATGCCAGGGACCAGCGCCAGACCGACCCCTATCTTCTGATCTACAATGCCGGGGTGTGGTACCTGATAGCATACTGCCACAAGAGAAAAGAGGTCCGCACCTTCAAGGTCTCCCGGATACAGGAACTGAAACTGCTTAACGGCCAGCCCCGGTTCAATGTGCCCAAAGATTTTGATAAAACAAAATACCTGGGACGCAAGGCCTGGGAAATGGGCGGAGGCCTGGTTATACCGGTTACCCTGAAAGTAAAACCCGAAAACACCTGGCTGGTCAAAAAAGAACTGGGACCGCAGGCGGTCTGGAACAAGGTAACGGACCGGGTCACCGTAACTGTCAGCAACCCCGATCCCTTCATCCGCTGGGCTGCCGCCCACTGCGACCAGGTGCGGGTGGAGCAGCCGGAGGAAATGGCCAAACAGATTACTAATAGATTGCAACAGGTCTTAAAGATTTATCAAGCTTGACTTCTATAAAAATTATCTTTACCACGGAAACACAGAATTATCGAAAGGTAAATTACTGCAGCAGGTGTTTTGTGGAGTATGTTCCGTGTTTCCAAAATATCCATTTATAATTAGGAGGCATTTGTCATGCAGTTTAAGTGCTCCTTTCAGGTGGCCGGGGCGGGGGAACGCAAGATATCCGACGCCATCTCCAGGGAGATCAACTTTGCGAAACCCTGTTAATTTGGTCTATTCCGGGAAAGGCCTAGAGTTAAACATTGTTATTTTCATAAACATAGAACAACAATAAATATATCTTATAATCCAATGGCCCAGCAAAAAACAGAGAGGCTGCTGGAACTGGTGTCCCTGCTGCTGAAGCACCGCCGCCCGGTTCCCAAGCCTGAGATCAGACAACTGTTGCCCCACTATCAGAGGCTTTCCGGCCCCAGCTTTGACCGGACCTTTGAGCGGGATAAAAGGGAGCTGCGCAGCCTGGGAGTGCCTCTTAAGGTCTATTCCATCGAGACCGGCGAAGAAGTGGACAATCCCGCCCAGGCCGCCAAGTACGAGGCGCAAGAGCTGGGGTACCTGATAGACCACGAAGAATATTACCTGCCCCGGTTAGACCTTACTTCAGAAGAATGGGCGGTGATCTCCCTGGTCTGCGCCGGGCCGCAGTCCCCGGCCGCCAAAGACCAGGCCAAGGCTTTGGCCAGCCTGGCCCAAAAGATAGGCTGCCAGAAGCCAGTGGGAAATGAACGGCGATCCGAGATCGGGCTTAGCGCCAATGCCCGGCCAGAGGCCGCCGCCGAAGCCAAAGTACTGGGACGCATCCAGCAGGCGGTAAAGGAAGGAATCTCCATCCGGTTCAGCTATCACAGCATCCAGCGCAATGCCAGGGACCAGCGCCAGGCCGACCCCTATCTTCTGATCTACAATGCCGGGGTGTGGTACCTGATAGCATACTGCCACAAGAGAAAAGAGGTCCGCACCTTCAAGGTCTCCCGGATACAGGAACTGAAACTGCTTAACGGCCAGCCCCGGTTCAATGTGCCCAAAGATTTTGATAAAACAAAATACCTGGGCCGCAAGGCCTGGGAACTGGGCGGGGGCCTGGTCGTTCCGGTTACACTGCAAGTCAAACCCGAAAACGCCTGGCTGGTTAAAAAAGAACTGGGATTGCAGGCGGTCTGGAACAAGGGAACGGACCGGGTCACCGTAACTGTCAGCAACCCCGATCCCTTCATCCGCTGGGCCGTCGCCCACTGCGACCAGGTGCGGGTGGAAACACCCAAGGAAATGGCCAAACAGATTACTAATAGATTGCAACAGGTCTTAAAGATTTATCAAGCTTGACTTCTATAAAAATTACCTTTACCACGGAAACACAGAATTATCGAAAGGTAAATTACTGCAGCAGGTGTTTTGTGGAGTATGTTCCGTGTTTCCAAAATTTCCGTGTTTCAGTGGT
>CAWAAX010000010.1:0-54919 GCA_963780225.1 uncultured bacterium
AGGCGGGGGGCTTTTAAATATTCGCAATGATAATAGTTAGAATCCGCTGAGTTCCAGGGATGCGCCCAGCCCTAGGCCGGACATCTCAAGATCCACGAAAGTGTTGGAATCCTGGCTGCGGGAGACAGTATTCCCGTTATAGAACGCTCCCAAGGTTAAGCCGCTGCGGGAACCAAGACTCATCCTGATGCCTCCGGCCAACCTCCAGCCAAATCCGGTATAGGTGCCGCTTTCAGGCCGGCTGGTATCCGGGATGTCGTAGGTGGTTTCGTTGTAATCATAGGAAACATTAGCAATACCGTACCCTACCCGGCCCTCAATGAATGGCTTGATGCTGTAGGTAATGTCCACCGGCAGGGTGATGACCACCCCGGCGCTGATGGGAAAATATTTTACCGAGTGATTGTACGCCACTTCACGGGTAGAAAGATTTACAATTGACGTTGTATCCAGGTCTACCGTGGTGCTCAGTTCCTTGGTGAAGGTCTTGTTCATGAAATCCAGCTGGATGTTGGCCATCACCATCGCGTCCACCCGCTGGCCGGCTCCCAGGGAGAACAGCACAGCGCCGCTCCCTTCCACCCCGGTGGGGTTGAACCAGGCCGCCCCGCCATTGATGGTCATGGCATTGGCTCCGGCCGCCAGGGCTAGGATCAGGGCCGTCATCAGTATCGTGTGCTTTTTCATTCTATCACCTAAAACAGTTAGCGGTTTCATTCAGAATGGATCAGGCCAGGACTATGCAGGAGACCGGGCAGGCGTCCACGCAGGCTCCGCAGCTGGTGCAGGCCTCGGGTTTCACTAATTTGGCTTTGTCGCCGTCCATGTCCAAAGCGCTGACCGGGCAGGCGCCCACGCAGGCTCCGCAGCCGATGCAGGAATCAAGATCTATTTTGGGAAGTTTTCCGGGCATGTTGGTGTTTCCTTTCTTTTATTTTTTGGCTTTGGTTTTATTTGCTTTTTCCATCCGGGCGATGTCCTTCATGATCTCGGTCTTCTTGGCATTCAGCATCCGCTCGTGTTTCAGCTCCTCGGAGACCAGGGCCTTGAAGAGGGATTTGATGTCATACTCGTAGGAATAGGTGGCCTCTTTGGAATAGCGTTCCTGGGCCACCCGCTCGTATTTCATGGCCATCTCCAGGCTCTTTACCAGTTTTTTAGCCAGCTTCAGGTCTTCCATGGGTCTCTCCTTTTATGTTTTCTGTTTGTTCGCTGTTTGAAAAATAATGATATCATAATTGTTGGATTTTGGCAAGAGTCTATAGCACAATGTTATTTTCAATCAGACAGGATTAACATGATTGACGGGATTCAAATATAAACTGGAGGCTTCAGTCCCCGTGTACTATGAAATAAATCCTGTAAATCCTGTCTGGTAATGTCCCAGGGGTCCATCCTTAGAACAGTTTCAGCTCGCTCTCCCGTTCCCCGCCCGACTGGGCCTCGCTCTTGGCCAGGTAGATGTAACGGTCTATCAGGTTGACGTAATCGCTCCACCGCTTGTTCTGCAGTCCTTCCCGCTTGATGATCCGGGTAAAGGCCGCGGCGTGGGAGTCCATGTAGTCGCAGTGGTGGACGATCAGCGCCTCCAACGTGGAAGGCACCACCGGACTGCCCTTCTCCTTTTCGCCGTGATGGGCCAGGATCATGTGCCTTAAGCGTTTCTCCAATTCCTTGGGAAAATCCTTGACCTTGGGGATCCGCTCCATCAACATCTGGTCGCCCAGCACCACGTGCCCCACCAGCCGCCCTTCGTCGGAATAGTCTATGAAGGTGGTAACGGCGAACTCCCGCATCTTGCCCATGTCGTGCAGCAGACAGCCGGTCAACAGCAGGTCGGCGTCCAGCAGCTGGTAGTTGTTGAGCGCGGCCCGGGCCAGCCGGCAGACCCCCAAAGTGTGCTCAGCCAGACCGCCCAGATGGGCGTGATGCCATAGCTTGGCGGCCGGGGCCGCCAGGAACTTGTCCAGGAAATCCGGATCGTCAAAAAATGTTTTCAGCAGTTTGGCCAGGGCCGGGTTCCTGACCGCAGCCATCTCCGCCCGGATCCCGGCCTCCAGCTCGGCCCTGGTCTTTTCCGAACCTGCCATGAAGTGCTCCAGCCGGTATTCTTCCGCGCCGGCCCGGCGGATGTTCTCCACCCGCAGCTGGGGATTGTCCTTGTATCTTCCGGCCAGGCCCTTGATCTGGACCACGTCACCCTGGGATACTTCCTTGAAAGCCTTTTCGGCCTCGTTCCACATCACACCGTCGATCCGTCCGGTGGCGTCTCCCAGCTCCA
Source organism: uncultured bacterium (assembly GCA_963780225.1). GTDB lineage: Bacteria > Edwardsbacteria > AC1 > AC1 > EtOH8 > UBA5202. Next base: position 2,282 of record CAWAAX010000010.1, read on the forward strand.
GGTTAAGGTAGGCCTTGCCGTCCGATTCCTTGGTCTTCAGTTCTATCTTGCGCAGGGCGTAAAAATCTATCACTTCTTTTCCCGTGAAACTATCAGACCTGATGTCCCTGATGCATACCCGCTCCATCAAACTCTCTCCGTAAATATTCAAGTAATTGTATATTCAACCCGCCCAAAAGTCAATAAAAAAGGCCTGTACCTCAGTTCAAAGTAATATTTTACCACAGAATGCACAAAGGGCACAAAATGTTTAAAATTTTAGGGATGGACTCTGTGCCTCTGTGTCACTTCGGCTGGCTCAGTGCATCGCTCCGTGGCATGATGGGATCTCTGTTTCAGGCCCGCACCACCGGGACGTCCGCCCAGTTTGTGGTATAGCGGGGCGAGAGCTTCTTCTGGTTCATCTTCCAGGGCCGTTCTATGCCGGCGGCGGCGTACTTGACCATGCCCCGGCCCAGCCTGATGTTGACGGCGTCCACCGCCTGCATGACCCGGTATTCCCCCGGGCTTTCCCGGCAGGATGCCAGCAGGTCCGTCTGCACGATGTCCCTCGGCCCGATGCCCGAAAGCAGCACCCCGGCCCGTTTGTAGGAATAGCCCGGCTTGAAGATGCTTTTAAGACCCCGGCCGGCCAGTTCCAGCAGGCGGGGAGTATAATCGGTGGGTTCGGGCAGGCTCAAAGTGACGGAGTTGGAGTACTGGGGCTCGTCCCGAAAGCTGTTGCTGGCTATGAAAACCGTCAGCAGTGAGGCCTTTGATCTTTGTTTTCTCAGCTTTTCGGCGCACATGGCGGTGAACTCGGCCGCCGCCTGCTCCAGTTCCTCTTTGGCGTGGACGTCCCGGCCAAAGGAGCGCGAGGTCATGATGCACTGCTTGGGCGGCGGGGTCTCCTGTCCCTCGATGCAGGGATGGCCCCGCAGTTCCTCCACCGTGCGCAGGCCCGTCACCGTCATGTGCTTTCTGACCCAGTTGTCATCGGCGTCCCGCAGTTGCAGGGCATTCCGGATGCCGTGACGGTTAAGGGTATTTGAGTACTTTCGGCCCACCCCCCAGATGTCTTTGACCTCGGTCTTTTCCAGAAAACCGTCCAGCCGGGGATGGTCCGTCAGGTCCAGCACTCCGTCAAGGACGGGGCCCTTCTTGGCGAAACGGTTGGCCAGCTTGGCCAGGGTCTTGGTGGGGCCGATGCCGATGGAGACCGGGATGCCGGTCCACTGTTTTACCACGTTACGGATGTTCCGGCAGTAATTTTCCCGGTCGATGTTCATCCCGGCCAGCGACAGGAAGGCCTCGTCGATGGAATAGATCTCCATCTCCGGCGTGAACTGCCGCAGGGTGGACATCACCCGGCTGGAGAGGTCGCCGTACAGGGTGAAGTTGGCCGAGAACACCGCCACATCATGCTGCTCGATAATGGCCTGATATTTGAAGACCGGCTCGAACCCGGAAATGCCCAAGGCCTTGGCCTCGGCGGTCCGGGCGATGACGCAGCCGTCGTTGTTGGACAGCACTATCACCGGCCGGCCCTCCAGCGAAGGTTTGAACACCTTCTCACAGGAGGCGTAAAAGCTGTTGCAGTCAGCCAGGGCGAATATTTGTCTCATGACCGGCATAAGATATCTTGATAACTGTTGAGGAAAATGAAAATTCCGTTAAACATGCCTTCTTTTCCCAGAAACTGAATCGCACTGATATTTCTTGCATTGGGCTTATGCCGGATATCCAACAGTGTCTATCAGTGTCCGATTGTCCACCGCCGTGAATCCTACACCTTATGGATGACAAAAGTGACCACCCCCCAGATCTTCAGGTCGGCCAGGTCGTCCAGCTTCACTTCCGGGTAATCCGGGTTCTCCGAGGCCAGGTACATCCTTCCGTTCCTTTGGCGGAGCCGCTTCACCGTCAGCTCGCCGTCCAGGGCCGCCACCACTATCTTCCTGTCGCCCGGTTCCAGCGAACGGTCCACCAGCAGATGGTCGCCGGAATGGATGCCTGCCCCGGTCATGGAATTGCCCGAAACCTTGACGATGAAGGTGGCGGCCGGATTCTTGATCAGGTGTTCGTTCAGGTCCAGCTTCTTTTCCACAAAATCGTCGGCCGGCGAGGGGAAACCGGCCGGGATCCGGGAGCTGTAGACCGGCAATGCCACCCGGCCTTTTTTCTCCGGGCGGTAGATACCGGTGACAACGGTATGCGGTTTTTTGGAGACTGGCATTCTGGTTCCTTTCAATCCGCTGTTTTAATACCCTTCCCCCACGAAAGACACGAAACTACACGAAAACTATTTTAACTGCCACAGAAAGCACACAAACCGTAATAACGTTACTACGTAACAACGTTAAACGTGTTTTTTGTGTGCTTTGTGCTTGGTTCGATTAACTCACCACATGTTTTGTGGTTAAATGAATAATATACCCAGTAGCAACCAAAGTCAACCCCCTAAAAAGCGATCAGGCCTTGGAAGACCCAAAGCCTGATCGAGTAGATCCTATTTGACTGCTTCAAAAATAATGTATTACTTTAAGCACAACCATTAACTAATTTTATATTAACATATTACCATCGATGGTCACCCAGCCATCTTGGTCATTCCCTTAACGAAGCTTAAGACCAGTATCCACACCGCCCAGGTGATAAAAACGGCCCAAAGCGACTTCTTTTGCTTGATCCCGGTGAATGCCGAATACCCTATGGCCATCACAGACAGCGTCCAGATGGCAAATATGTCCACCTGAGACAGAAGTCTGAAGAGGAACGTCTCCTCCATCTCCAGCGGCAGGATCAAGGCCAGCGAAGTATGCACTTTGGCTGTCTCCATGGCGAACATCAGCGGCACCTTCACCAGGCTCCCCGGAATGCTTATCATCCAGGCCCAGACCGTGGCCGCGAACATCTTAACAAAAGTGCTTTTGCCCCCCAGCATGGAGAACACTCCCCAAAAGACCAGCCCCACCGCCAGCCAGGCCAGGGGCAGGCCCAGAAACACATTCAGCAGGCTGAACAGCGGGTTTTGGATCCTCTCCTGGATCTGGGGCAGGCTTTCCGGCGGGATGTCCGGGTTTTGGGCGATCTGAGCCATTATTTCCGGCATCACGATGGGCCGGGTGATCAGGACAGCCGAAGCAGACACCACCAGGACAATTATCAGCGGGACCCACCACAGGGTCTTGGATCTAAGCTGTTCAAAGACCTCCGCCGGCCGGTAATAGATCCCAATCAGCTTCTGCCAGATGTTCATAGATTTCCTCCTTTATACAAAAGTTCTGCTATCTGCACCGCATTGGTGGCCGCGCCCTTGCGCAGGTTGTCGGCCGCCACCCACATCACGAAGGCCTGGGGGTCAAAGGGATCGGGCCGCAGCCGGCTGACGAACACCTCGTCCTTCCCGGCGATCTCCAGCGGAGTGTGATATGAGTCCTTGGAAAAGACCACCCCCGGTGTTTTGGCCAGCAGTTTTTCTACCGCTCCCAGCCCGGCCTTTTCCCTGATCTCGAAGTAGACCGACTCCGAATGCCCGGTATCCACCGGTACCCGTACCGTGGTGGCATTAACGGCCAGCTTCTTATCGTGGAATATCTTCTGGGTCTCCTTGACCATCTTCCACTCTTCCCCGCTGAAGCCCATCTCTGAGAAATCTGATATCTGAGGGATCACGTTTTGGGCGATCTGCCGGGGAAAATTTCGAATTTTGAATTTTGAATTTTGAATTTTTTATTTGCTCTTCCAGAGTTTGCGTTCCCGCCCGCCCCGCACCGGACACCGCCTGATAGGTGGAGACCACTATTCGCTTAAGGCCGAGTTTCCGGTGGATCAGGTTAAGGGCTACCGCCATCTGGATGGTGGAACAGTTGGGATTGGCTATCAATCCCTTGTGTTTAAAGGCATCTCCGGGATTGACCTCCGGCACCACCAGGGGGACTCGCGGATCCATCCGGTAATCCGAACCGTTGTCGATCACCACCGCCCCGGCCCTGATGGCGGCTTCGGAAAATATCCGGCTGGCGCCCTTCTCGCCTTCGGTGCCGGCAAAAAAGATCAGATCGCATCCCGGGAATTCTCCTGGATCGATCTCGTTCACCCGGCAGACTTTCCGCCCGAACAGCACTTTTTTTCCGGCCGACCTGGCCGAGGCCCATAGTTTAAGTGTCCCGGACGGAAACCGGCGTTCGGCCAGGACCTGAATTATGCACTGCCCCACCAGCCCGGTGGCGCCCACCAAACCTATGTTCACCCGCTTCCGGATCATAATTTAGGTTTGGTCAGGCTTTGGGCAATTGCCAAGATTGAGCAGTGGCCTACGCTTTTTTGTTCCTTTTGGTCTTTAGTTTCTTTGGCCGGCCCGCCTATGACAGCGTAAAAACGATCCGGCTCCTTACCCCCGCTGGTGAAGTCTTCCTGTTCCAGCCAAAAGGCACAGCGTTCCCTGATGCATTCGGCTTCTTCGGGCTTGCGGATGAATCGGATGGGACAGATCATCTGGTCCTCCAATTTATTAGTTGGAAATAGACTGATTTACTTTTACCACGCTTGCGCGCCACCTCTTTCATCGGTGTAAACTCCACGCTACAGCGTGCAGGCACGGAAACAGGGAATTAAAGGAAGGAAAAACACTGCAAACATAATATTTAACCAGTGATCCTCCGTGTTTTCGTGTATTTCAGTAATTCCGTGGTTAGTTCCAAAAAGGTGTCACCCTATGAAAGCCCGGTGCAGGGCCAGCAGGGCTTTTTCCAGGTCCCGGCGCTGGAGGAAACAGCTGATCCGGGTGTGGCTGGTGGCCATGGCCTGAACGTGGATCTTCTTTCCGGCCAGGGTTTTCAGCATCTTGGAGAGGATGGCCGTTTCGCCGCCCACCCCGCTGCCCACCAAAGATACCGCGCCGACATCCCGGTTTATCTGGCATTGGGCAGTCCCGGCGGTTTTGATGCTTTTTTCTATCACCGCTTTGGCGCCAGCCAGGTCGGCTTCATCCAGGATGAAGAATAGGTTTAGCGATCCTTCCTGGGCCTGCCCGTGAAAGAATGATTTGACCTGGATCCCGGCCTCGGCCATTTTGGTCAACAGCTGGGGCATGGCGCTGCTGCGGGCGGCCGGCAGTTTAACCGTGACCATGGCCAGGCTTTTATCGTGGACTATTGATCTTACTGTGATCCGTTCCATTTTGCTTCCTTTGCCTACTATTGTTCCCGGATGGTTGGAAAAACTGCTGCGGCAGTCTATTGACATTCCGTATTTGGAGGCCAGTTCCACCGCCCGCACGTGCAGCACCTGGGCGCCGAAGGCCGCCATCTCCTCCATTTCATCAAATGAGATGCCGGGGATTTTCCTGGCCTGTTTGACGATCCGGGGATCGGCGCTGTATACTCCGTCCACGTCGCTGTATATCTGGCAGGACTTGGCGCCCAAGGTCACCGCCAGGGCCACCGCCGTGGTGTCCGAGCCGCCCCGGCCCAAAGTGGTGATCTCCCGGGCCAGGCTGACTCCCTGGAAACCGGCCACGATGGCTATCTTGCCGGCCTTGAGGGCATCCCTCAGCCGGTCGGCCTTGATCTCCAGGATCCGGGCCCGGTTGTGGCTGGAATCGGTGATGATGCCCACCTGGGAGCCGGTGAAGGAGATGGCCTGCCCGCCCAGGTCGTGGATGGCCATGGAAAGGAGCGACATGGAGATCCGCTCCCCGGCCGTCAGCAGCATGTCCAGCTCCCGGCGGGGCGGATTGGCGGTTATCTGTCCGGCCAGGGTCAGCAATTCGTCGGTGGTGTCGGCCATGGCCGAGACGACTACAACGACCTGGTGCCCGCTTTTGGCGGTCTTGACGATCCGCCTGGCCACGTTCTTGATGCGCTGGGCGTTGGCTACGGAACTGCCGCCGTATTTTTGAACGATGATAGACATGCTAATTATAACTAAACGTAGGCTGTAAATACTTTAATGCCCATCGGTTATCATCCCGATGGAAGCTCATAACATATTCGCACCCGCTAAAATCACCAACAAATACAACTACCAAAGCATTGGTCATCGTTCTGTCATATATAATTGACTTTATTGTCTGTTTATTAATTCCTGCGTGGTCATATGGTGTGCTTGGTATAAGTTGTAAAGCAATTTTAATACTTGTGTTGATGTCTTTATCAAAAGGGATGGCCGACGGATACGTCCCCTTGAAAATGATGATATCTGTTGCATTTTTGTCAATGCCTTGAATACGGTTTATGGCAGAAGGATCAGGATTTAATGCCAATGCATACAATATCTCAATAGGGATATGGCCAAGTTCTTTTTTACAGTAATTTAATATTTTGTCATAATCATTTGGTATTGGGCAGTTAAGAGACATTATGATAGACGAGTACCTAAAATGATCTTTCGGGGCCCAATATCTGCTCTCTTCGAGGACTTGATTTAATAGGTCTAAATCGCCTAAGTACAAAAGATATTCTACCGCATTGCTTCGGGCATACCTGTTGGATATCGCTTTTAATACAGATTGTTTGACATGGTCATTTATTTTAAATAATTCAAGAAACAATGAATCATGGTTAGTAAATTTTTTATTGGATATAAGAATCTTTAATACTGTAGAATCTAACTTCTCGCCGGTAATGTTAACTAATTTATTTATATCAGCTACAGAATAATCATTACATAAAACATAGTCAAACAAACCAGGATTACTTCTATCAAATAAATATCCATACCCAGAGTCAGTGTCCATTTTATAATAGAACCACCACAGCATTAATTTATCTTTCTTTTCGATCGAAAAGAAACCCTTTGAATCTGTCTTTGTAACAAAGCCTGCATCATCTTTCCTTAGTTCTATCCTGATGGTTTTATTTGCTATTAGATTGCCAAATTGGTCATGCAGAATACCACTACATTTAAAAGCAAATGAAGCCTCGGCAATACATAATACCGCAAGCAAAACCATAGCATAAACTATTTCTTTATATATCTTCATAAAATTGACTTTGCCTTTTGCATTTTGAAGTGGTGCATTAAAGAACCTTCCCGATACGCTCCACCGCTTCCGTCATTCTCTCCTTGGGAATGGTCAGCGCCATGCGCACAAAACCCTCTCCGTTCTTGCCGAATCCCACTCCCGGCACCACCATCACCCCGGCCTTTTCCAGCAGGAGATCCGTGAACTGCAGGGAATCATATTTCTTCGGCGTCTTCAGCCACAGGTAGAACGTAGCCTGGGGCAGCTGGAACTCCAGTCCCAAACTCTTTAGACCGGCGGCCAGCACGTCCCTCCGTTCCTGGTAGACCCGGCAGTTATCTTTGATGCATTCCTGAGAACCCTCCAACGCCGCGATGGCGGCATACTGCACCGCCTGAAAAACCCCGGAATCGGAGTTAGTCTTGATCTGCATCAGGGCCTGCAGTATCTTCTGGTTGCCCACCGCCATCCCCACCCGCCAGCCGGTCATGTTGTAGCTTTTGGACAGGGAGTGGAACTCCAGCGCCACCTCCTCCGCTCCCGGGACCTGGAGGATGCTGGGCGGCACCAGCCCGTCGAAGGCGATCTCGGAATAGATGCCGTCGTTCAGGATCATGATGTTGTGCTTAACGGCCCAGTCCACCAGCCTTTGGTAGAATTTGAGGTCGGCCACAGCCGCGGTGGGATTGTTGGGATAGCACAGGAATATGGCCTTGATGCCCTGCACCGGGAGTTTGTCGATGTCCGGCAGGAACGAGTTCTCGGGCAAAAGCGGGAAATACACCGGCTCGGCTCCGGCCAGCATGGTCTGGACGGCGTAGACCGGATAGGCCGGATCCGGGCACAGCACCTTGTCGCCGGGACCGAACAGGGCCCAGGCCGCATGAGCCAGGCCGTCCTTGGCGCCCATCAGGCAGGCGATCTGGTCCTCGGCCGACAGTTTTACACCGAACCTGCTGCCGTACCATTTGGCCACGGATTGGCGGAACGAAGGCAGGCCCTCGTAAGATGGATAGCGATGGTTTTCGGGATTTGATGCCTGCTCCGTCATAGCCTTGATGATGTGGGGAGGCGTGGGCAGGTCGGGATCCCCCACCCCGAAATCTATGATGTCGGCGCCCTTGGCTTTAAGTTCGGCCTTCTTCTTGTTCAACCCGGCAAAAAGATAGGGCGGGATCTTGTCCAGCCGTTCGGCAAAATCAAATTTCATTTTTTCTTCACCTTGGCCAATGCATCTTTGGCGGTCTGTATCTGCCCGGCCCCACCCTTGCCGCTTTTCATGAATATTTCCAGGGATGACAATGCTTCTTTGGTCTCGGTGTCAGTTCGGTCTTTTTTATTGGCCAGTTTGGTGCCCAAAAGATAATGGGCTTTGTAATTCAGCCCGTTGATCTCGATGGCCCGGCGCAAAGCATCCAGAGCTTCCTGGGCATAATGGGGATCATTGGAAGCATAGGCCAGATTAAAGTAGGCGTCGGAGTTTTTGGGATCCAGCTCCGTGACTTTTTTAAACGCCCAGCGGGCTGAATCGGCCTGGCCCCTCAGCAAAAGGACATAACCCAAGTTGTAATACAGCATCGAAGCGTTGGGATTTCGTTTTATGCCGAGATACAGCACATCCTTGGCCTTAGTCACCGAATCCAAAGTCACATAGACCATGCTCAGGCTGTAATAGGCATCCACATATGCCGGATCATACTTTACCGCCTTTAAAAAATACTGGTTGGCCTGATTATAGGCGCCGGGCTTTAAATTGCAGATGCCCAGGTTATAATATCCGGGGGCAAAATTGCGTTTAACCTTGACGGCCTGATTGAACTCGGCCGTCGCTTTGACCGTATCGCCTTGCTGAAAATAGGCCACTCCGTTGTTGAAGAACGGATCGGGATTCCCCTGCTGACAGCCAAAAATCGAAAGCCCCATCACTGAAAGGAGAACGAATGTTGCAAGTCTGCTTTTCATTATTATTTTGCACTTTTCATTTTGAAATTTAAAATCTTTAGTTTACGTTTAAAGTCCCAGCACGTCCTGCATGTCATAAATCCCGGGCTTGGCCTTGGCCGCGAATTTGGCCGCCAGCAATGCCCCTTCGGCGAAGACCCGCCGGCTGTGAGCCTTATGGGAAAGTTCCAGAACCTCTCCCGGTCCGGCAAAGATCACGCTGTGCTCGCCCACGATGTCCCCGGACCGCAGCGAGACCATTCCGATCTCGTCGTCCCCGCGGACCTGGTCCGCAGTCTGCCTCTGGTAGACCGGCTTGCCGCCCCGGGCCCTTTGGACCTCCTCCAGTATCCTGACAGCGGTGCCGCTGGGGGCGTCCTTCTTGTTGCGGTGATGGGTCTCGGAGATGTCGGCGTCAAATGTTTTGGGCAGTTTCTTGGCCGCGGCATAGGCCAGCTTGTAAAGCAGGTTGACCCCGATGGACATGTTGGAGGAGACCACCATCGGGATCTCCTTGGCCATCTCGGAAAACATTTCCTTGTGCTTCTGTTCCAGTCCGGTGGTTCCGATCACCATCGGCTTCTTCATCACCGCGGCCTTGGCGGCGTTGGCCGCCGTGGCCTCCGGAGTGCTGAAGTCTATGATCACGTCCCCGGTCTGCAGCACCAGCAGCAGGTCGTCCACCACCGCCGGGACCTTTTCGCACAGGATCTTTCCAACCTGGGGATGCCCCCGGTTCTCCACCAGGGCTGAAATGGCGTAGTCCTTGGATTCTTTTACCGCCTCGCAGATGGCCTGGCCCATCCGGCCGGCGGCTCCGCAGATGATTAGGTTGATCATGTTATATCCTCATAATTACTGGTCGAATCATGATTCGCCCCTGCCGCCACAGCGGCACCCCGCCAACGGCGGTGGTACAGTAACAACCAATCGTTCCAAACGGTCAAACGGTTCCAACATCGCCTTGCAATCATGCATTGCTTCTCAAACAATTCAAGCAGTGCCGGTCATTCCTGTCCGGCCCCTCAAACGCATATCCAGCCCCGCCCGCCTATTCAACCCGGATGTCATACTTATTAAGCAGCCCGGTCACCCCGTAAAGCGAAAACCTGGCCTTTTTGACATTGTTCTTTTCCGGATCGATGGAGTAATTCCTGGCCGTCAAAAAGTCGGCTTCCTTGATCGTGGTTTTATTGAACACGGCATTGGTCAGGTCATCATTGGCAAATACGGCCTTGCTTAGGTCGCTGTCGGTAAAATCCACGTTCCGCATCGAGGAGTTATGGAATTGGGTCTTGGCCATTTTCTTCCGGGCAAACGAGGAGTAATCCAGGATGCAGTTTTCAAATTTAACAGTGAACAGGAAGTCGGAACAATCACAGAAATTCAGGCCCAGCAATTTGCAGTCTTTAAATGTGACATCGTTCAATTGACAGTTGCTTATCCTGGCCAGCGCCAGGTTGCAGTTGGTAAGTACGCAATCCGTGAATTTGCCGGAGGTGAACACGCCGTTGGAAAAATCACAATTTACGAAAGAGCAGTTCTCGAATTCCCCGTCCCTGACCTCCTTGGTCGTTATATTTTTAAATGTTTTACCTTCGTAAACGTTCATGGCCTCTACACTATAGGAATTAAATCCAAAATTATCTTACCGGGCGGATCGTGATCCACCCCTAAAACAAACATCAACCATTTCCAACATTTCAAACATTGCCGGGCAGTTATCATTGCTTCTCCAACGTTTCCAACATCGCCTGGCTCCCTGCCTCGTTCCTCACTCGTTACCAGCACCCCGCCTGCTGTCTACCCCCTGTCCACCTCATAATTCGGCGCTTCTTTGGTGATAACCACATCATGCACATGGCTCTCCCTCAACCCCGCATTGGTGATCTTCACGAATGTGGCCTTCAACTGCAGTTCTTTTAGATTAGCCGCACCGCAGTACCCCATGCCGCTGCGCAGGCCGCCCATCAGCTGGTAGACCGCGTCGGCCAGCGAGCCCTTGTAGGGCACCCGGCCCTCGATCCCCTCGGGCACGAACTTCTTGCCCTCGGATCCCCCGCCTTCCTGGAAATAGCGGTCGGCGCTGCCCTTGCGCATGGCGCCCAGGGAACCCATGCCCCGGTAGACCTTGTAGCTGCGGCCGGAAAGCAGGATGGTCTCGCCCGGGCTTTCCTCCACCCCGGCGAACAGGTTTCCGATCATCACGCAGTCGGCCCCGGCCGCCAGCGCCTTGACCACGTCGCCGGAGTATTTGATGCCGCCGTCGGCGATCACCGGCACCTTGGCCTTTTTGGCCACCGCCGCGCAGTCCATCACCGCGGTCAGCTGGGGCACGCCCACCCCGGCCACGATCCTGGTGGTGCAGATGGATCCCGGCCCGATGCCGACCTTGACGGCGTCCACCCCCAGTTTGATCAGGGCCCGGGTGGCTTCGGGAGTGGCCACGTTGCCGGCCACGATGTCGGTGTTCTTGAATTTCTCCCGCACCTTTTTGACCGCGTTCAGCACCCCCTGGGAATGCCCGTGGGCGGTGTCTATCACCAGGGCGTCAACCCCGGCCGAGACCAGCCCCTCGGCCCGTTCCATATAATCCCCGCTGGTGCCGATGGCCGCCGCCGTCCTTAAACGCCCCTGGTTGTCCTTGCAGGCGTTGGGAAAATTGTTGCGCTTCATCACGTCCTTCAGGGTGAACAGGCCCCTCAGCATCCCCTTTTTGTCCACAATCGGCAGTTTTTCCAGCTTGTGCTTGCGCAGCAGCTGGCTGGCCTCGTCAATGGATGTGCCCAGGGGGGCGGTGATCAAATTTTCGCAGGTCATGGTCAGCGCAATCTTCTGGCTGAGGTCGCTTTCAAAGATGATGTCCCGGTTGGTGATGATGCCCACCAGTTTTCCGTCCTTGTCGGCGATGGGTATGCCCGAGATGGAGTACTCCTTCATCAGCCGCACCGCGTCCTGCAGCCGGTGCTCCGGAGTCAAAGCGATGGGCTTGGAGATCATCCCGCTTTCGGAGCGCTTGACCCGCTCCACTTCCTGGGCCTGCTCGTGGATGGGCAGGTTCTTGTGGATCACCCCCAGGCCGCCGTGGCGGGCCAGGGCAATGGCCATCTGGTGCTCGGTCACCGTATCCATGGCCGATGAGGCCAGCGGGATGTTCAGCTTGATCCGCCGGGAGAACCTGGTGGACAGGTCGGTGTCGCTGGGCAGCACCAGGGAATGCTGGGGAACCAGCAGCACGTCGTCAAAGGTCAACCCCTCGCTTTTATACCATTTGGGCATAATACCTCCATCCAAAATATTTACATTTATAAAATATGATTTATCTTCGTCAATTTCTAAATCCTAATATCGCCACCGCTGCAGCGGGGTGCCGTTGATGCGGCAAAACTCTAAACAAATTCAAATTAGTAAACTTGTAAAATCTTAAACTGTTTAAGACCTTAAGATTTGGTACATTTGTATTTATTTAGGATTTAGAGTTTAGTGCTTAGATATTTATTAAACAACGTCGGACCATTCCCCCTTGAAAACCAGGCGGACCGCCCCCTCCAGGAACACTTCGGTTATCCTGTCATCTTCTTTCGTAAAATGCACGGTCAGGGTCTCGCCCCCGTAGGTCAGGCATTCCACCGGGGAGACCGCCCGGCCCTGCAGGCCGGAGATCACCGCGGCCGCGGTGGACCCGGTGCCGCAGGCCAGGGTCTCGTCCTCCACCCCGCGCTCGTAGGTCCGGATGCTGAGATGGTGCTGGTCTATAAGTTCTATGAAATTGGCATTGGTCCCGGCGGGCTCAAACATGTCATGGTGGCGGACCTTGCGCCCGGTCTCCACCACCGGAAAATCCTGCAGTTCCATCACCGGAATGACCACGTGGGGCACCCCGGTATCGGCGAACGAGGCCGCATAGCCCTTGGGTCCCAGGTCCAGCATGAAGTTGAGCCGGATATCGGACGGATCCTTCATCGAAAGCTTGACCCGGTTGCCGGAAACTTCGGCTTTATGCGGCCCGTCCCCGGCCTCAAAGGTCATTTTCTCGCCAACCGCGCCGATGGAATGGGCGAACCAGGCCATGCACCTGGCCCCGTTGCCGCAAAAGCTGACCTCGCCCCCGTCGGCGTTCAGGTAACGCATCCGGAAATCGGCCCGGGAGGAAGATTCCAAAAGCAACACCCCGTCCGCTCCCACCCCATTGCGGCGGTGGCAGAGCTGGGGAACAAGGCTTCGACATTGCTCAGCCGAACGTTGGGATAGTTCTTTCCCGACGATGTTCTTCCGGTTATCCAGCAGCACAAAATCGTTGCCGGTCCCGGACATTTTGTAGAAGTTCATACGGACATGGAAGCAATTAATATTTACCAGTATCCACTATTCAGTAGCCAGTAGCCGCTATAGCCCATAGTGTCTACTGTATAGTGACTACCCAGTTTGGCTTACTTGACTTTTAAAACATCCACCAGCTGGTCGAACTTGGCCAGAAGTTCCTGCATCTGAGCTTCTTTCTTGGCTTTGTTATCCAGCTCACTCTGGTAATACTCGGCGGCCTTCTTGAAGAACTTGACGCTGTAGTAGGTCCAAACCAGGGCCACGGCCAAAACTATCAGCATCACAAATCCGTAGATCGACCAATAGATCCATCCGCATGGTCCCATCATATCGAACCTTCCTTTCCCTGTTATTATGCCACCCCAAGGTTTTCGGGGTGGCACGATAACGCTGTTAAATTATTTCTTTTTGGATTTGCGGTTCTTGGCCCAGTATTTGTAAAGGGTGACCATGATGGCCTTCTGGGCGTGGAGCCGGTTCTCGGCCTGGTCCAGCACCACCGAGTGCGGGCCGTCCAGCACGTCATCGGTGATCTCGTCGCCGCGGTGGGCCGGCAGACAGTGCAGGACGATCACGTCCTTCTTGGCGGCGTCCACCAGTGACTTGTTGACCTGGTAGGGGGCGAAGATCCTGGCCCGGAGCTCTTTTTCCGATTCCTGTCCCATCGAGGCCCAGACATCGGTGTAGATGGCGTCGGCGTTCTTGACCGCCTCCCGGGGATCGCGCACTATTTCGATGGTACATTTGTTCTTAGCAGCCATCTCCTGGGCCCGGCTCAGGATGGCCTTGTCGGGATCGTAGCCCTGGGGACAGCCCACCGCCATGTTCATGCCCAGCGCGCCGGCCGCCAGCAGCAGGGAATTGCAGACGTTGTTGCCGTCTCCGATGTAGGCCAGCTTAAGGCCCTTGAATTTCTTCTTGTATTCCAGGATGGTCAAAAAGTCGGCATAGGCCTGGCAGGGGTGCTCCAGGTCGGAAAGCCCGTTGATCACCGGCACGGTGGAGTTCTCGGCCAGGTCGGTGACGCTCTTGTGGGCAAAGGTCCGGGCCATTATCAGGTCCACCCAACGGCAGAGGTTGCGGGCGATGTCCGGAGTGGACTCGCGCTTGCCCAGCTGCATGTCCAGGTATATCCCGTGTCCGCCCAGCTGGGTCATTCCGGTCTCAAAGGTCACCCGGGTGCGCAGGCTGGGCTTTTCGAAGATCATGGCCAGGGTCCGGTCGGCCAAAAGCTTGGGAGAGCGCCCGTTTCGGGTCTGTTTTTTTATCTTGGCCGCCAGGTCAAACAACTGGTCCATCTCCTGTTTGCTGAAATCTGCTACTGAGATCAGGTCCTTTTTCATTCTTTTCTCCAGTTAATTGGTTTATGGTCTGGGATAAATTATTTTCGGGGGAACGGGTTGTGAAGATGGAGCCCCACGGGCATATCCCGTGGTACCAAACCTTAGGTTACCCCGCCCAGGGCGGGGCTATCCGACTTGTGTAATCGGCGACATCCGCCGAAGCATCTTTTATTTACGCATTCATCCACCCCGATACATCGGGGTGGTGTTCTGCGTAGGCGGATAAATGTTCCTATCCAAAAACAGCCCGCCTGACCGGTGTGCCAGCGAGCTATTTTATTGATTTATAACATAATGATACGACTTAAGTTATAAGATGTCATAATTTGATATTTAATAGTCCTTAATTTTACTTGAAAATCGGTTATTAGTCAAGAGAAAAATGCCTTGAATTTCGCTGTCCTCGCATCCTGTAAAGACCACTATGACTATCCAATCGGCTCAAGAGACATGGAGAACACTTGGTGCCAACTCCGATTGTCGCGTTAAAACGATCAGTGAGCATCGCAGTTGATGGCGGAAAATGCTTGTCTGCATGTTTGAGGGCTGGGCCAAAGCCCGAGTTCAGACAAGCCCGTCAGCAACGAGAAGCGCAGCGCCCGGAGAGTTTTAAGCGGCGAGCTTTTTCTTTTGGTTCTTTGCTTTTTGGCGGTACAAAAAGAAAAGAACATAGATGAGTTAAATCAGGTTTTTAGCAGACCCACTAGGTTCTTTCTACTTTGCCTGAGCAAGTCAGATAAATATTTACTGCTATTTGTCTGAGAACTTATCAAAAACAGCTACAAGATATCGATTATTCATCGCTATTTACTAAAGCACAAAAGCCGTTCCGCATTTTGCGGAACGGCTTTTGCAGATCATTTTCTTTAGTAATACCCATTACTGAAACATCAGCTCAGAGGTCCGGCATCGCCTTCTTGCTGGTGACCACTCCCCAGATCAGCGCGACCGAAAGCAAAGCCACCACGCTCCAGCCCCAGACCCCCAGCTGCTGATACTTGACGATGATCGGAGCCGCTATCAGGCTGACGATGTTGACCACCTTGATCATCGGGTTAAGGGCCGGGCCGGCCGTGTCCTTAAGCGGGTCGCCCACGGTGTCGCCCACCACCCCGGCCTTGTGGCGCTCCGAGCCCTTGCCGGTGTTGGCCGCCAGGTCCCGCGGCTCGTCCTCGATGGATTTCTTGGCATTGTCCCAGGCTCCGCCGGCATTGGACATGAACACCGCCAGCATCATCCCGGAAAGGATGACCCCGGCCAAAAACCCGCCCAGGGCTTCCACCTGCAGGATCATTCCCACTAAAAGCGGCATCACCACCGAGATGGTGGCCAGCGGAATAAGCTCCTTCTGGGCCGAAGCGGTGGAGATCCCCACCACCTTGGCGTAATCGGGCTTGACCGTCCCCTCCATGATGCCCGGGATCCGGAACTGGCGGCGCACCTCTTCCACGATCTGGGCGGCCGCCCGGCTGACCGCCCTGATGGACAGCGAGCTGAACAGCCAGGGCAGGGCCCCTCCCAGCAGGAATCCGATAAAGACCTTGGTCTTGGAGATGTCGATGCCGGCCATGACCTCGGACAGGCCCAGCCGTTCCTGGACCAGCCCCACGTCGGTGATGAACGAGGCGAACAGGCTGACGGCCGCGATCACCGCCGAGGCGATGGCCACTCCCTTGGTGATGGCCTTGGTGGTGTTGCCCACCGCATCCAGGTCGGCCATCACCTGGCGGGCCTTCTTGGTGTTCTCGTCGTGCATGTCGTGCCAGGCCATCTCCCCGATGCCGTTGGCGTTGTCGGAGATGGGCCCGAAGGAATCCATGGCCACGTTATTACCGGTATGGGACAGCATCCCGATGCCGATCATGGCCACGCCGTAAAGCACGAAGATGGCCGGTTCACCGGCATATAGCACCAGGGCAAAGATGAAGCTGATGGCGATGACCACCAGCGCCCAGACGCTGGATTCCATGCCCACCGAAAGCCCGGAGAGAATGGTGGTGGCCGGGCCGGTCTTGGTGGCCTTCACTATTTCCTTTACCGGGGCCTTGCGGGTGGAGGTGAAATAGGAGGTCAGGGGATTGAAGACCACGGCCAGGGCCACCCCGATGGTGGTCAGCATGGCCAGGCGCCAGTCGCCGGCATAGGCGATGGCCACCCAGAAGGAAAAGGCCACGGTGTTGACGCTGGAGACCTCGTAGGACCGGAACATGGCCTCCTCGGCATCGTGGGCCCTGAGGAACTTGATGGGGAACTTTTCCCAGATGGGAACGGTGAAGGTCCCCAGAATGGAGCTGATGACGCCGATGCCCCGGATGATCAGGGGATAGACGATCCATTTAAGGCTGTGGGTGGGATCCAAAGCCACCAGGGTCAGCCCCAGGATCAGGGCCGAGACGATGGTCACCTCGTAGCTCTCGAAGATGTCGGCCGCCATGCCGGCGCAGTCGCCCACGTTGTCGCCCACCAGGTCGGCTATCACAGCGGCGTTGCGGGGATCGTCCTCGGGAATGTCCTTTTCCACCTTGCCCACCAGATCGGCCCCCACGTCGGCGGCCTTGGTGTATATTCCGCCGCCCACCCTCATGAACAGGGCCAGCAGGGTGCCGCCCAGCCCGAAGCCCAGCAGGGCGTCCGGGGCGGCGGTGCCGAAGACCACGAAGATCACGGTGCCGCCCAGCAGGCCCAGCCCGTCGGTCAGCATTCCGGTGACGGTGCCGGCGTAGTAGGAGATGGACAGCGCTTCATTGAAGCCCCTCTGGGCCGCGGCCGCCGAGCGGACGTTGGCCTGGATGGCCATCCTCATCCCCAGCTGGCCCACCAGCAGGGAGAAAGTGGCTCCCAGGATGAAGGCGATGGTCCGGCCGAAGGCCACTACGTTCCGGGCATTTTCAGCCCCGAACTCGGCCACGGCCTCCCGGCTGGGCGGGATTACGTAAACGCTTAAGAAGAGGACCACCGCCAGCAGGGCGATGGCCGGCAGGATGGTCTTTAACTGCTGTTTCAGGTAGCCGTCGGCGCCGACCCGGATGGCGTTCCAGACCTCCTGCATCTTGGCGGTGCCCTTGTCCTTGGCCATTACATTCTGCCTTAACAGCCAGGCGTAAACCAGGCTGATCACGGCCGTGATCAAGACGCAGACTATCGAGATCTGCTCAAAGTTATTGAGCCCGTGTTTGGCCAGTCCTAGAAGGTTCATAGACTCTCCTCTGTTGGTGGTTGGTGGTCGATTAAACCTATGAAGCGTTAATTTACATATAAACAGTAAATTTTATCATACAAACCTTAAACATGTCAATGAAGAATACGTTTTTATTTAAATGGTTTTAACAACATGCGGCAAAAAACCGCCATGACCGGCCGGACGGTGAAGCTGGCCTATTACGATTCGTTTTAAAACTCATCCCCTCTTTCCCCTTCTCTTGGCTTCTTTATGGCCTGGCTTGGTGTAAGAGAAGGGGATGAAAGGGGTTGAGTGTGGTCATGTTGCAGTTGAGGATTAAGTTAATCAACGATGTCAGCCGTTTTGCCACGACCTTCAGGTCGTGGCAAGCAATCACATAAATCCGGGGGGCTTTAGCCCCAAAGAGATGATTAAAGAGATTACTTTGACTATATCATAATATGAATTAACCATCCAGGGTTGAACCCCACGAGATTATTTTTATTCTTCAACCACGAGCTAAAGCTCGTGGCAATTAACCATAGCAAAAAGCCCTGACGATCTCCGTCAGGGCTTTCCTTTGTAATATATGTAATTGTGTGATGCTCCCGTGAATTATAACCTATTCTCCATTATCCAATATCAGATCAGCACATTCCCCACCAGCTCCTCCTGGCTGCGGCAGGATATCACCGGCAGGGCCGGCAGCGACCGGATGAAGGTCTTGCCGTACTCGGTGTTGATGATCCGGCTGTCGGCCACTATCACCAGACCCTTGTCGGTCTTGTTGCGGATCAAACGCCCAAAACCCTGGCGGAAGCGGATCACCGCCTCGGGCAGCAGGTACTGATGGAACGAACTGTTGCCGTTCTGCTCGATCACCTGGCAGCGGGCCTCCACCAATGGATCGCTGGGAACGGAGAACGGCAGTTTGGAGATCACCAGCAGTTCCAAAGCCTGGCCCGGCAGGTCCACCCCCTCCCAGAAACTGTTGGTGCCGAAGATCACCGTTTCCCGGTTGCTTAAGGACTGCTCTATCAGCTGCGACGGGTGGCCGTCGATGCCCTGGGCCAAAATGTTGGCCCGGCCCGATTCCAGCAGGCTCTGGTAACTGCGGTTCAAAAGATCGAACGAGGTGAACAGCACCAGCCCGCCGGTCTGGTGGCGGGCCAGCACCAGATGCAGAAGGTCTATGAAGCTCTGGTTGAACTGCGGGGTCTTAGGCGAGGGCAGGTACTGGGGAACCAGCAGGGCCGCCTGTTTTTTGAAATCGAAGGGCGAGGCCAGCAGCAGCTGCACCAGCATCTCCTGGTCCATGGACATCAGCCCCACCCGGCTTTTGAAGAAATCGAAGCTGCCCTCCACCGTCAGGGTGGCCGAAGTAAAGACGGCGGTCTTAAGCTCGGGGTACAATTGTTCATTGAGCACCGCGCCCACCTCCAGCGGGCCGGCCACCAGGCGCAGGCCGTTGTAGTTGCCGCCGGGCTCGGCCCAGTAGACGTAGCCCCGGTCGTCGGCCGAAAGCAGCCGACCCAGGGTGTTGGCCAGGGTCCTGCATTCCAAGGCCCGCTTGCCCAGCTCCTCCAGGAACAGCTCCTTTTCCTGCTTCTGGTCAGAGGGAAAGTTCCCCAGGGATTCTTTGAAATTATCCAGCCGGGAGGCCAGGTCCAGCAGCATGTCCACCAGCCCCTGCCCTTCGCTCAATATCTGCTGTTGGAAGGAATCGCCGGTCAGATAGCGCTTTTTCTCCTGCAGTTTTTTGACGTCCCCCAGGTTGAACTTGAAGGCCAAAAACTTTTCCCCGGCCTTGCCGGTCTCCAGCGTCTGCCCGGCCAGGTCCAGGGCGGTGCGCTGCAGGGACTGGGACAGGGCTCCGTCGGCCTTGGATTTCTGGATCCAGCGGGAGACCAGCATCAGCAGGCCGCTTTCGGAAGGGCGCTTGGAGTAAAGTCCCTGCATCAGCCGGCTCAGGTCCCAGCGGCTGAAGCCGTAGCCCAGGAGGTCGGTGGCCACCCGCTCGATGTTGTGGGCCTCGTCTATCACCAGGCGCTGGTATTCCGGCAGGATCCTGTTCTGGGACGACAGGTCGGAGAACAGCAGTGAATGGTTGACCACCACTATCTGCGACTCCTCGGCCCGGCGCCGGGCCATACGCAGGAAGCATTTGTTGAACAGCGGGCAGTGGTTGTTCTGGCAGTTCAGCACGTCGGAACAGATCTTGCCCCACAGTCCGGGGGCCCGGGCCGGGTTGAACCCACCGTGCTCGGCGATGTCCCCGGTCTTGGTCTTTTGCGACCAGGGCAGAAGGATCAGGGCCTCCTCCCGTTCCTCGGGGTTCAGGAAAAGTTCGGGATGGAAGCTGACCTCCTGCCATCTCCTCAAACAAAGATAATTGCTGCGGCCTTTTAGCAGGGCGGCCTCGAAATGCCCGATGGCCTTTCGCAGCAGCGGGATGTCCTTGTAAAAAAGCTGTTCCTGAAGATTCTTGGTGTGGGTGGAGATTATCACTCTTTGGCTGGTCTTGCGCGACCAGATCACCGCCGGTATCAGGTAGGCCAGGCTTTTGCCGGTGCCGGTGCCGGCCTCGGCCAGCAATAGATGCTCGTCCTCCAGGGCGTCCATCACCGCCAGCGCCATCTTCTCCTGCTCCGGGCGCTCTTCGTAGTTGTCTTTGAGTATCTGGGAAAGTTGGCCTCCGCTCCCCCAGACCTGCTTGAGGTCGGAAGTGATACTGTCATTCTTGGGCTCCGGCTCTTCCTCGTATCTGGCCCGGGGTTCGGCAATGACCGGCGGGCCTTCCCGGGACTCCGCCCTGGCCTTGGCGATCAGCTCCCGGTGCCCCGGCAGGGCCAGGTGCGACATCTTTTCCAGCAACGAAAGCTCCAGCCCCGGCAGCATCTGGTGCAGTTTCACGAAGAGGTGGCCGGTGGCCAAAGCGTCGTCGTAGGCCCGGTGGGAATGCCCGGTCTCTATCCGGAAATATTTGCAGAGGTTGTCCTTGCTGTGGCTCTTGTTCTGCGGAAGCAGACAGCGGGAAAGGGTCAGGGTGTCCCAGGCGGTATTGTTGACCTCGGCCCCGTTCCGCAGGAACGACAGGTCGAACCGGCTGTTGTGGAACACCAGCGCCGAGTCCCCGATGAACTCCAGGAATTTGGGCAGGGTCTCGGACAGCACCGGCGCGCTGTCCACCTCGTCCTGGGTGATCCCGGTCAGGCGCTTGATGAACGGCGACAGGTCGCGCTGGGGGTTGACCAGGGCCTTGAAGGTCTCGCCCGGCAGGCCGTCCTGGAACCTGACGGCCCCGATCTCGATGATCTCGTCCCGCTCCCGGTTCAGGCCGGTGGTCTCCAGGTCAACTGCTATAAAGGCGAGGGGCTGCGCTTCCTCCCTCGCCTCGGTGTGTTCGGTGATATGTTCTTTTTTCTTCTTCGGCATTATTGTATTATTTATTTCACCACTTTATTAGGAATCCATGAAACCAGGAATACTTAACGGTGGAAACCCTGATTGATTCCTGCGTTCCTGCCTGCCCGCCGTAGCTTTAGCGACCGCTTACGCTATTATATTTACTGCCTCGTGCGCCTTAGCTACAGCGGTGGCGCAAGGCAGGGCTTCCTTATAGAATAATTCCATTTGTCTCCGGGCGTTGTGCAATTATTAAGTGCTTTGGTTAATACATCCCTTCAATATTCAGCATTCAGTATTCCGGTTCACTTCTATCCAATATCTTTGATGAAGTTTCCCGTTAATTTCTTCTTCGCTGTCCAAAACGCCATTGTTGTTCAATATGGTTTTAACAGAACCTACGTTATCTTTGTCGCAGGTCAACAATACTTTTGACAGGCCAATTGATCTGGCTTTTTCCAGTGTAAGCCGAAGCAACGAAGTTGCAAAGCCCTTTTTCCTTTCGGATGGACATATTCCATATCCGATATTCCCACCGTCTTTCAGCAATTTATCCGTCAGGGAATGACGCAAGTTGGAAACACCGATTATTTTGTCATTCGATATCAGCCAAAATGTTGAATGCGGAACAAAGCCATCCGGGAGGCCAATCCCCAGGCTGAAATTATTTAGTTTTAGAACATACTCGTGGAAGTTGGAATAGTCCATAGCTAAAACAAAAGGTACAAGCACCTCGCCGGTTGACTGCCAATCTTCCATGAAATCAATGTATTGTTCCTTGTATGAAAGCGATGGTTCAATTAATTTCATTCTGCCTTCAAAATTCAGTATTCAGTATTCTGTATTCAAGCTTCCGGTTCACTTCTTGTCCACCTCGTTCATCTTCTTCATGGAGCAATAATCCCCGCACATGGTGCAGGCCCCGCTCTCCCTCTTTGGCGCCGATTCGTAGACCTGCCGGGCGTGAGGCGGGTTGATGGAAAGTTCTATCTGCTTGTCCCAGTCCAGGGCCTTGCGGGCCTGGGACATCTTCAGATCCCACTCCTTGGCTCCCGGCACGCCCTTGGCGATGTCGGCGGCGTGGGCCGCGATCCGCAGGACTATCACGCCTTCGCGGACGTCATCTATGTCCGGTAGTTTCAGGTGCTCGCTGGGGGTCACGTAGCAAAGGAAATCCGCCCCAAAGTAGGCCGCCCAGGCCCCGCCGATGGCCGCGGTGATGTGGTCGTAGCCCGGCGCGATGTCGGTGACCAGCGGGCCCAGCACATAGAACGGCGCGCCCTTGCACAGTTCCTTTTGTATTTTGACATTGGTCTCTATCTGGTCTATCGGCACATGGCCCGGCCCTTCCACCATGGCCTGGACCCCGGCGGCCCGGGCCCGGTCCACCAATTCGCCCAAAGTAATTAGTTCCTGGATCTGGGCCCGGTCGGTGGCGTCGGCCAGACAGCCCGGACGGAAGCCGTCGCCCAGGCTTAAGGTGACGTTATGCTCCTTGCAGATGTCCAGCAAACGGTCGTAATACTGGTAAAGCGGATTTTCGGCTTTGTTATAGGTCATCCATTCGATGGTAAAAGCCCCGCCCCGGCTGACCACGCTGGCCACCCGGCCTTCCTGTTTAAGGCGATTGACGGATTCGGAAGTGATGCCGCAGTGGACGGTCAGAAAATCCACCCCGTCCCTGGCCTGGCGCTCGATCACCGAGAAGATCTCGTCCACGGTCATCTCCACCAGGGATTTCTTGTTCTTTACCGCCTCGATGGCCGCCTGGTAGATGGGCACGGTTCCCAGCGGCACCGGGCATTGAGATAGTATCTCCCGCCGCACCGCGTCGATATCGCCGCCAGTGGAAAGGTCCATGATGGCGTCGGCCCCAGCCCCCACCGCGGCCTTCATCTTCTCCAGTTCAATGGACAGCTGGGCTGTGTCCTGCGAGGTCCCGATGTTGGCGTTGACCTTTGTCCGCAGGCCCTTGCCCACCGCGCAAGGCTTGAGCAGCCGGCGGTTCTTGTTCATGGGGATCACAATGGTGCCCTGCTCCAGGCCCTGCTGGATGAATTCCCAGGGAACCCGTTCGTCCTCGGCGATCTTCTTTATTATGCTCTCGTGGATGTTCAATGTCTCTCCCTTGTACAATCTGAGGAATTATCGAGTTGCAATAACCTAATTACCTTATTACCTTTTCATTAGGAAACCATGAAAACAGGAAACCTTATTTGGAAATCACTGAATAACTCCTGGCTTCCTGGATTCCTTATAAATGAATTTAGTGATGTGATTAATAAGCAAATAGCGAGTTTCTTTTGGTGAAACTCGCCATGTTCCTTGCTTTTCTATGATGTTCTAAGAACCGTTCCTTAGGCTTTGGCTGCGACCTTGGGCTTGGCTTCGGCTTTGGGTTTTGCTTCGGCTTTGACCTCGGTCTTGGCAGCGGCCTTGGGCTTGGCCTCGGCGCCGTCCTTCTTGGCATAGCGCTTGCGGAACTGTTCCACCCGGCCGGCGGCATCCAGCAGCTTCTCTTTTCCGGTATAGAAAGGATGACAGCTGGAGCAGATTTCCACGTGGATGTCCTTGGAGGTGGAGCGGGTGTTGATGACATTGCCGCAGCTGCAGGTGATGGTGGTGGCCTCGTACTTGGGATGTATGCCCTTTTTCATGTTTACTCCTTGGGTTGGTATATTATTTTGTTTTATTCTATGTCTACCATTACTGAATACTGACTACTGGATAGTGGATACTTCAGTGCGAAAGCTATTTGGTGGTGTCTTCGACGGCGGTGGTATCCGGCATCGGCTTGATTTTCTGGGTGCCCCTGATCCCGGCCACTGCGGTGGGCGTCTGCCCAGTCAGGGTCTGCTTCTTGCCTTCTATCTTCTTCAAACTTTTCAAAGCATTGCTTTCCTGTTTTGCTTCCGGGGCCGCGGCGGCCTTCTGCAGCAAGGTGGTCACTTCGTCGGTCTGGGGGCCGGATAATTTTACTAATTGGCCCTGGGCATCATTAAGCTCAAGTTCTGCTTTGGCGGCAATATTCAGGCAGTCCCCGGCATACAGCGAATCACCCAGCACGGCTGGCATCCAGGTCCCGCTGATAAGCTTTTGGACATCGCCCTTGACAAAACACACAAAAGCCACGGACGCGGGCTTTGCCGAAAACGGGGCCGCCGCGGGCTTGGGCGCTTCTTTTTTGGCGCAACCCAAAATTAATGCCGCCAATGCGGCAAAAAATAATGTTTTTTTCATTTTGGCCTCCTGCCTGTATTAAGGGCTATAAGGATACTACATTTTGGAGCTAAAGTCAATCAATATCTGGGTCTTACGGCCCCGCCCGCCTTTAAGGCTCTTCAGCATCCCGGCCAGGGTCTCACTGATCATCTTACGGACGAAGGGATTCATCGGCAAAGGTTTGCCATCAATCAGCACCTGAAGCGCCCTGTCCTTGCGGGCCGGGAGGATGAAGGTCTGCTCCAGCCAGCGGGCTATCTCAATCGGCTTTGATGGGCTGAAATGCCTGACCTTGCCGTCCGGCGGGGTCTTTTTGCCTATGGTGGCGATGATGCCTTTAAGATTGACGGAGGAAAGCTCATCCGAGAAAAATATTTTGGGAAAAGATTCCTTCTTGTAGCCTTCTATGATCAGCAGGTCAAGTTCCCCGGACAAAGCGCCGGCGATGATCTTGGGGGTCAGCTTTTTGGCATCCTCGAACCGCACCAGCAGTTTGTCATCGGTGATGGACGAGATCCCGGCCCCGGCCAGCCGGAAGCGGTCGGTATCGGTCCCCCGCCGGTCGGCCTTGATGGCGCCGTGGGTATGCTTGAGGACCCCGACCCGATAGCCCTTGCGGCTGAGGATGCGGACGATCTGCGCGATCAGTGTGGTCTTGCCGGAGTTGGAATGTCCGACGAAGGAGATTATTGGTTGCATGGCTTCACCAGTTACTGAGTTTACAGTTTAAAGTTTTCATGTTGAAAAATCAGCGCAAATCGATTCAAATCAGCGTTCATCTGCGTCCCGTTCATCCGAACAGTTCAATGTGCACGGTGTCCCCCGGCTTTACTCCCTCGCACTCCTCCGGCAGTATCATCAATCCATCAGCCTGCACCATAGAGGTCAAAATGCCCGAGCCCTGCGGCCCGGTTAGAACCGCGTGATAAGCCCCTTCCTGCCATTTTACTTTGGCGCGAAGGAACTCCGTCCTGCCTGCCTGTTTCCTTATTCCCTGGTCGCTGTATGCCGTCACCTGCATCCTGAAAATATTCATTGCTCCCTGCATCTTCAGCAATAATGGCCGCACATACTGGTCGCAGACCACCATCGAGGACACCGGGTTGCCCGGCAGTCCAACCACCGGCTTGCCATTGATCTGCCCGAAGGCCAGCGGCTTTCCCGGCTTCTGTTTCACCTGCCAGAAGTTCATCTGCCCCAGCTCGGACAGCGCCTGTTTCATCAGGTCGTAGTCTCCCACCGAGACGCCGCCCGAGGTGATTACCACATCGCATTCCCGGGCCGCCAGATTCAGGGTTTCCTTTATCTTTGCCAGGTCGTCAGCGATGATGCCGTAGTCTTTTACCAGTGCCCCGGCTTCTTTGACCTGCCCGCCGATGCTGAAACGGTTGGCGTCGTATATCTGCCCCGGCTTAAGCGGCTGGCCCGGCGCGGCCACTTCGTTGCCGCTGGAGATTATCCCCACCACCGGTTGTTTGGATACCAGGACTTCGGTCAAGCCCAAGGAAGCTATCAGTCCCACCTCCTGCGGCCTGAGCCACGTGCCTTTGGTTATCAGCAACTGCCCGGAAAGTACATCCTCTCCCTGTTTGCGAACATTTGCCCCAACAGAAGTACTTTCGACAATCCGAACTTCCAATTTCCCATTTTTATCCGACGAAGCCTTGGCGTAGTTGGATCCTATTTTTATGGTATTCTCGACAGGTATGACGCTGTCAGCGTTAGCAGGTATCTGCGCCCCGGTCATGATCCTGATGGCCTGCCCCGGTTTCAAGGATTTTGTGGCCACCCTGCCGGCCGGAACGTCCTCGATCACCTGTAGTATCACAGGACTTTGCTCCGAGGCCCCGGCCACATCGGCGGCGATGACGGCAAAACCGTCCATGGCCGAGTTATCCCTGGGCGGAATGTCGAACGAGGCCGTGACATCCTGGGCCAGTATCCGGCCCAAGAGGTCCTCCAGACGGCATTTTTCGGAGGGTAAAGGTTTTGTGCCCTCCAGCATTTTGCTGCGCGCTTCGTGAAATGAGATCATTCGTTTCCTTTTTGTTACACCTAATGTCTATTATCTAATACCCATCAACAATTCCCTGGGCGAGGCACGCCTCGCCCCTACAATAATCCAATCTCAATAATCTATTCCCTATTCCCCGTTCTCCTCCCGCCATACCCTGACACTGCTGGCCTTGAACACCGCATACACCCTGCTCCCATTCTGCAAACCCATCTCGTCCCACGAGGCCTTGGTAATGGCCGCATCCAGCGGAATGCCTGCGTCCACCGTAACCTTGTACAGCCCGCCTTCGGAAACGGCGTCGGTGATCGTGCCCTCCAGCACATTGCGGGCGCTGCTGACCAATTTCTGCGAGGACAAAATTATCTCGTTGGGGTTCAGGCTGGCCATGGCCGGGCCTTCCAGCCCGGTCGCCACCTCAAACTTTGCATCTCCTATCTGGAACAACTTCCCATTTCCTGTTTTTACAATTTCCCCTTTGAACAAATTGTCCCGTCCCAGAAACTTCCCCCAAAAAGCCTGGTCGCCCTTGTGCAGAACGTCCTGGGCCGTGCCGGAGATGGAGATCACCCCGTCGTTAAGGAACCACACCCAGTCCGCGATCCGCTCCACCTGCCACAGGTTATGGGTGGCCAAAACAACCTTCTTGCCCCGGGAGGCCAGTTCCAAGATCGTCTTCTCTATCAATTTGGCGCTCAAGGGATCCAGATTGGCGGTGGGTTCGTCCAGAAAAACCACCTCCGGGTCCAACGCCAGAACCCGGCCCAGAGCCACCCGCTGGATCTCCCCGGCCGAGAGGGTTTTGGCCTCGCGTTTCCCGAAACCCCGCAATGACAGGGTCTCCAGCGCCTGGTCCGACCTTCTTCTCCGTTCGGACGGGGACACGCCCCTCACCCGCAGGCCGTATTCCAGGTTGTAGCGCACCGTGCCGGAGAGCATCACCGCCGGGTTGTGGATCAGGCCCATCTTCTTCCTGATGCCCGGCGAGTTTACCACCGCATCATATCCCCCGCTGCCCCGGGTCTTGTATTTAAGGGTCCCGCCGTCGCTCTTCTCCAGCAGGGCCAACAGCCGCATCAAAGTGGTCTTGCCCGAGCCGTTGGGGCCCACCAGGGCGTAGATGCCTGAATTATCGATATCCAGGGAGACATCCTTGAGCACGGCCTTGCCGTCAAAGCTTTTGGATAGGTTGCGGGCTACTATCTTCATCGGCCTGCCCTCCCCTGCACTACCTGAAGAATGATGTTGATCCCTATGGCTACTAGCAAGAGCACCAGCCCCAGCGCTATCCCCAGCTCAAAGTTGCCCTTGATGGTCTCCAGCGCAATGGAAGTGGTCATCACCCGGGTCTCGCCCCTGATGTTTCCGCCCACCATCATGGTCATGCCGGTCTCGCCCAGCACCCGGGAGAACCCGGTGATGAAGGCCGCGGCCAGGGCAAAGCGGACCTCCCGCATTATTCCCAAAGTAAGATGCCACCGGCCTGCCCCCAGCGTGATCATGGTCTCCTTCACCCGGTGCCCCAAAGACTGCAGGGCCGAGATGCTTAGGCCCGTCATCAGCGGGATGATCAGCAGGGTCTGGGCAATTATGATGGCCGAGGGCGTATAAAGCAGATGCCAGAAACCCAGCGGCCCCGAACGCGATAAAAGCAGATAGCAGACCAGCCCTATCACCACCGCCGGAATGGCGATGAAGCTGTTGACCGTTCCGATGACGACCCTTTTGCCCTTGAATTCGTTCTGGGTGATGGCCAGGGACAGCGGGACGGCCAAAATGACGGCGATCAGCGAAGAGGCCAGCGAGACCTGCAGCGACAAGAGGACTATCTGCCAGATCTCGGGGTCGAATTTCAGCAGCAGGCCCAGGGCCTGCTGCATGCTTTGCATCAAATTGAACATGATATGATAATAGCAAAATATTGTTTGAAAAACAATAGGAGCGCCTTGGAAATGCGCTCCTATTTGTCATTTTGTCATCCTGAGTCCATCCCCATGCCCATCCAATCGAAGGATGTCATCCTGAGCAAGTCCCCACGCCCGGCAAACCGAAGGATCCTTCGATCTGCCTCCTTTTATGCCGGGCTCAGGATGACTGGCACGAAGTATCAAAGGTTTTAGAACTTCACCTGCAGCTGGGCCGAAAGGATGTTGTTCTTGTACGGCCGGTAGACCAGGTCTTCCTGCTTGATGTCGTAGTTCAGACTGATCTTGGTATTGGGATTCAGGAAATAGTCCGCGCCCAGCGTCCAGACCGTGGTCCGGGCCTCGGTCCTGGTCCAGACGGTATCGGTCTCGGTGGCGCTGATCCTGACGGTGTCGGGCTTCCAGGAATAGTATTCGCGGTACAGGTCGCCCCTGACGCTGACCTTCAGCTTCTGCATGGGCACATAGCCCACTGTAACGTAAGCGCCGCGCATCAGCTTGTCGGCCACGCCGCTCAGCTTGGTATAGGTCTTGGTGGCAATGGTCCTGGTGTAGTAATAGGTAGTATCATGCCAGGTCCCGGTGGTGTCCATATAGCCGCCGGGGATGGTGTCTCTGACGGTCTTGGTGGTGTTGCGGTAAAGCGAATCCGACAGCACTTTGTCATCGCTCCCGATCATGATCTCGCCCCGGGCGAACAGCTTGCCCATTTCATAATTAGCCTCCAGCCCGGCGTGGCGGTTGTAATAGCTCTTCCCGGCGGTGTTCTGGGTGCCGTATTCCACCGAGCCGCCCACGGTCATGCCCGCCAGCGGAGCATAGACGATGCGGGAAACCACTGTCTTTGACGGATTGGCATCCTTTTCGTTGTAGGGGGAGCCGTTGCCCACCGAAAGTGAATAATTCAGATCATTCCAGACGCCGAAGCCCATCACCCCCACCTCCCGGTTGCTGGCGTTGAACTTCCCGGTAAGCTGGGCGGCGCTGACGAAATCCATGCTGGTGGCCGCCAGCATCTGCTCATATCCGAAAGGCCGCTTGTACTGGCCCACCCGGAATGAATACAGCTTGGAGGGTTTCCAGTCGGCGTAGGCGTCGAACAGCCAGGTGGCATAGACCGTGCTGGTGCCGACCTTGGTGGCCTTGTTGGAAGACAGGCAGATCCGGTAGGCCAGGTTGTCCCAGGCATCTCCGCTGACCACTATGGCTGCGTCCTTGGCCTCGAAACCAGAGGGATAGGTGACCAAGGTGTCGTGGTACAGGGTGTCCATGTAGGTGATCTTAAGCCAGCCCGAAACCTTGAAGGTGGGGTATGCCTGCTTGGCGTCGGTCTTAACATCAAAGGCAAAGGCTGATCCGGCTAAGGCAATGACCATGGCCAGTAAAAATATTCTTTTCATTATCTCTCTCTTTTAGATATTTGGTTGAATGTCTATCCAATTGACTCAGGAACACACGTCAAAAGTTTTTCTATCCGCAGATTTCACAGATTTTCACAGATTACTTATGTTTAATCTAATTTTTTTGTACAAATAAAATCGTTACCATCATTCGGCTAACGCTCATGACGGCATCTGCGTTAATCTGTGGATAAAGGTTCCTTAGTAAGTTAGATAATCATTTTTGGTTATTTGTTTTTGGCATCGGGGATGTACAGGGGCTCGCCGAATTTGTCCATGCCCGAGACCCGGATCATTTCCTGCACTTCGGGCGAGAGCATGAATTTCACGAACTTTACCGCCAGGTCGTAGTTAATATGGGGATACTTGGCCGGAGACCCGGTTATTATCCGGATGTAGTTGAGCATCAGCTGGTCGCGCTGGCAGACGATTTTCAGATTTGGATAATCCTTATTATAAGTCAGCCAGGTGGCCCGATCAGCCAAAGTGTAGGCCCCGTCCTTATTGGCCTTAGCCAGTACCTTGACCGTGCCCAGCCCGGTCTCGGAATACCACTCGCTGTCAATGGGATCTATCCCGGCGGCCTGCCACAGGGCCATCTCCTTCTGGTGGGTGCCGGACATGTCGGAACGGGAATAGAATTTGGACTTGGCATCGCGCACTTTGGCCAAAGCCGCTTTGACGTCGGGCAGCGAACTGTCTATCCCGGCCGGGTTGTCCAGCGGCCCCGCCAGCACAAAGTCGTTGTACATCAGGTCCCAGGCCTCGGTGCCGAAACCGGCCAGCAGTACCACATCCTCGGCCTTGCGGTCGTGAACTATGGCCACGTCGGCCGCCCCGGATGCCAGCAGGCCAAGGGCCTTGCCGGTGGGCAGGGAATACAGCAGTATCCTGCAGTCATTCTGCTGTTCGAACTTGGGCAGCAGGTCGGTGTACAGCCCGGTATCGTAGGGGCTCATGGTGGAGGCCACGATCAGGGTCTGCCCGGCCAGGGCCCAGGAGCTTATTGAAAGGATGATTATACCAATTAATGCGATCTTTTTCATCTACTTTTTCTCCGCTGCCGGGTAGAACAGGGGCTGGCCGTACTTGTCCACGCCGTACTCGGCGATCAGCTTCTGGCCGCGCTCCGAGGTCAGGAAGTCCGAGAACTTCTTGGCCAGGGAGTAATTGACGAACGGGTACTTGGCCGGGGCCACCAGCATGATGTGATAGGGGTTGAACAGTTCCTTGTCCCCCTCGTTCAGGATCGGCAGTTCATATTCCTTCTGGTGGGCCAGGTAGGTGCCGCGGTCGGTCAGGCTGTAGGCCCGCTTTTCGTTGGCGATGCGTAGGATGGCCTCCATCCCGGCGCCGGCTTCAAGATACCAGGAGCCCTTGGGCTTGACGCCGGCCACTTCCCACAGCCGCTGTTCTTTCTTGTGGGTGCCGGACTGATCGGCCCGGGAGACGAAGGTTGCCTGCGAAGCCTCTATCTTCTTCAGCGCTTCGGTGGCGGAGGCCAGGCCCTTGATGCCGGCCGGATCCTCGGCCGGGCCGACAATGACAAAATCATTGTACATCAGGTATTTCCGTTCCACGAAAAACCCTTCCTTGACCACAACTTCTTCGGCCACCGGGTCGTGGACCATCACGATGTCGGCGTTGCCGTCCTTGCCGTAGCGGATGGCGGCGCCGGTGCCCACTGCGATGATCTGCACCTTGCAGCCGTTCTCCTTCTCGAAGACGGGAACCAGGAAATCCAGCAGTCCCGAATCCATGGTGCTGGTGGTGGTGGCCAGGACCAGCTTGGGCTTGTCCTTGGCCAGGGCCGCCGGAGCCAGCAGGGAAAGCGCCAGAAGCAGGGAAAGCGCCAGGGTGGTGAACCTCTTCATTGTTTCTCCTAAAAGTGTTTATGATGGGTTAATAGTTTATTTTATCACTCTAACTTTTCCGGAACAGACAGGATTAACATGATTCCAAGGTTATTTATTAGGAATCCATGAAGCCACTTGTGGTGAGTGTGTCGAACCATGAATGCTAAACTGTGGGAACCCTGATTGATTCCTGCTTTCCTGGCTTCCTTATAAAATAAATTCGTTTCCCTTAAAATGCTATGCTTCAAATTAAGTGACCTGGTTAATAAATCATAAATAATCCTGTAAATCCTGTCAAAGATACCCCATATAATCTATTGTTTGAATGTTCCTTGACCGTTTATACGGCAGGCTTGGTTTAAATCATTTTTCCATGTAGGGGTAGGGGAAATCCACCGGGGGCAGGTAGTTCTCCTTGATGGTCCGGGGCGAGATCCAGCGCAAAAGATTGTAGACCCCGCCGGCCTTGTCGTTGGTGCCGGAGGCCCGGGCGCCGCCGAACGGCTGCAATCCCACCATGGCCCCGGAGCATTTGTCGTTGTAATAGAAGTTTCCGGCGGCATAGCGCAGGGCCTGGCAGGCCGTGACGATGGCCGAGCGTTCCCGGGCGAAGATGGCCCCGGTCAGGGCGTAGGGCGAGGTTTCGTCGCAGATCTTCAGGGTCTCCTCGAACTTGTCATCTTCGTAGACATGGATGGTCAGCACCGGCCCGAATATCTCCTCCTCCATGGTCACAAAATGCGGGTCGGATGTTTCTATGACGGTGGGCTGGACGAAATACCCTTTGCTCTTGTCGCCTTCCCCGCCGGCGATGATCCTGGCGGAATTACTGTTCTTGGCCTGGCCGATGTAACCCATGATGGAGTCGAAAGATCTTTCATCTATCACCGCGTTGACAAAACAGTCAAAATCCCTGACATCCCCCAGCTTGATGCGCTTAAGCATGCCCTGCATCCTTTCTTTGACCTCGGGCCACAATGATTTTGGGACATAGCCCCGGGAGCAGGCCGAGCACTTCTGCCCCTGGTATTCAAAAGCTCCCCGGACAAAAGCCGCGGCCACCTGGGTGGGATCGGAGGAATTGTGGACGAAGATGAAATCCTTGCCGCCGGTCTCCCCCACCAATTTGGGGTATGACTTGTAGGTTCCCAGGTTGTCCGAGACGCCTTTCCACAGGCTGTTGAAGGTGTTATTGGAACCGGTGAAATGGATCCCGGCCAGTTCCTTGGATTTCAGGGCCTCTCCGCTGATGACCGCGCCCGAGCCGGGCAGGAAGTTGATCACCCCGTCGGGCAGGCCGGCCTCCTTGAAGACCTGCATCAGGTAATAGTTCGAGAGCAGCGAGGTGGTGGCCGGCTTCCAGATGGTGGTATTGCCCATCAGCACCGGGGCCATGTTCAGGTTGGAACCGATGGCGGTGAAATTGAACGGCGTGATGGTGAAGACGAAACCTTCCAGCGGCCGGAATTCCACCCGGTTCATCTGCTCCGGGGTGGAAAGCGGCTGTTCCCCGTAGATCTTGGAGATGAAATAGGCGTTGAACCTTAAAAAGTCTATGGTCTCGCCCACCGAGTCTATCTCCGCCTGAAAGACATTCTTGCCCTGCCCCAGCATGGTGGAGGCGTTGATCAGATTGCGGTATTTGTCGGCGATCAGTTTGGCGGCCTTCAAGGTGATGGCGGTGCGCTCCACCCAGGACATGGTCATCCAGTTTTCCTTGGCCTGGCAGGCCGCCTGGATGGCCAGCTTGACCTCCTCCGGCCCCACCTGGTGGTACCTGGCCAGCACATGCCCGTGATCGCAGGGCATCACCACGTCTTTGGTCTTTCCGGTGCGAACCTCCCGCCCGTTGATGATGGCCGGAATATCCACTACTATTGAGGACTGCCGCTCCAGTTCTTTTTCCAGGACGGCTCTTTCGGGAGATCGTTTAAGGTAACCGTAAATTGGTTCGTTGCCTGGTATGGCCGTGTTGAATACCGCGTTGTTCATTAGTTCCCCTTGCTGTCGTTATGTTTTGGTAATAAAAAAACCCATCCTTTACTGATCTGGAAGGATAGGCGCAAGGGAACCACAACACGGCCCGTTAAAATTTACGGATCGCTTGCATTCTTGACCACCTCTCCTTTCCAAAATACGGGAGGCAAAGCCGTTTCCAGCCCTACCCTTGTCCGCCTTTTAAGGGCGGAACCGTCCCGCTATTCATGGCAAATGATGCTTTAGAATAGCGGGATCGGAGAATAATTTATGGGATTATATCAGATATTCCTAGTTGTTGTCAAATCTAACTACTTGCCCTTCTTAAAGCACATGAACCAATCCAGGCAATATTTGCCTTCCTCCTTTGATTCCACTCTTTCCTTGGCCGCGCCGCAGGAGCCGGGCGGCGGGATGATCACGTCATCGCCGGGCTGCCAGTTTGCCGGAGTGGCTATGCCTTCGGCATCGGATTTCTGCAGGGCGATCAGCAGGCGTTTGATCTCTTCCATGTTACGTCCGTTGCTCAACGGATAATAGAGCATGGCCCGGATCTTGGCCTTGGGGTCGATCATGAACACGGCCCTGACAGCCTGAGTGGTGGAAGCATTCGGCTGGAGCATCCCGAATTTCTTGGCCACCTCCATTTTGATGTCCTCTATCAGGGGGAATTTCACCTCGATGTTCTTCAGGCCTTTGTATTCGATCTTTTCCTTGATGGTCCTCAGCCAGGCAATATGGGCATAGATGCTGTCGATGGAGAGACCTATCAACTGGCAGTTGAGTTTTTTGAAGTCTTCGTCCATGGAGGCAAAGGTCATGAACTCGGTAGTGCAGACCGGGGTGAAATCGGCCGGATGGCTGAATAGGATGACCCATTTCCCCTTGTAATCTTCCGGGAAATTGATCTCCCCCATGGTGGTCTTGGCCTTAAATTGGGGAGCATCATCGCCTATCAGCGGCATGGGGGTTCTTTGCTCTTCCATTTTCCGTACCTCCTTGTTGGTTTTTATTTCCGGTTGACCATGCTTACGGCCGCCTGGTCGGTGGGCATGATGATGATGTCCTCGATGTTGACGTGGGCCGGCCGGGAGCAGGCCCAGACCACCGCCTCGGCGATGTCCTCCGGCCTTAATGGCGTCATCCCCTGGTAGACCTTGTCCGCCCGCTGTTGGTCCCCGTGGAACCGGACCACCGAGAACTCGGTCTCGGCAAAGCCGGGATCCACTGAGGTCACCCGGATAGCGGTGCCGAAGGCATCCATCCGCATGGCCTTGTTCAGGGCCTTTACCGCGTGCTTGGTGGCGTTGTAGACGTTGCCGGCCGGGTAGACCTCGTGCCCGGCGATGGAGCCAATGTTGACGATGTGGCCGGAGTTGCGCTTGACCATGCCCGGCATCACCGCCCGGGTGACATAGAGCAGGCCCTTGATGTTGGTGTCGATCATCTCCTCCCAGTTCTGGATGACGCCTTCCTGGATCTTCTCCAGCCCCCGGGACAGCCCGGCATTGTTCAGCAGAATGTCGATATTCGCCCATTCCGCCGGCAAGTTGTCTATGGCTTTCTGTACCGCCTTCTGATCCCTGACATCCAGCGATATGGTAAGCACTTCTGACTTGTATTCCTTGGACAGTTTGGCGGCCAAAGCATCCAGACGGTCCTTGCGCCGGGCAGCCAGGATCAGCCTGGCGCCCTGTTTGGCAAACTCCACTGCGGAGGCCTGACCTATTCCGCTGGAAGCACCGGTTATAAGGACTAACTTATTGTTAAAGTATTGCATTATTTTGTCCTGCTTATATTATGTCTTTTATTAACTTAACTGTCTCTGGTTTGTTGTCTGAAATCGTTATGCATCCATGCAGCCGCCTAGCCGCTTCCCGTCCCTTTTGTTCATCGTTGCAAAGCACTTTGACCATCGTTTCCCCGGCTTTTACCTGGTCGCCGATCCTGCGTTCAAAGATAAACCCGGCCGAGGGATCGATCACATCATCCATCTTCAGCCGGCCGCAGCCCAAAAAGACCCCGGTCATTCCCACTTCGCGGTTGTCCATGGAAAAGATGTATCCGGGTCGCTCCGCTTTTGCCTCGATGACATGCTTGGCTTGGGGTAATATCATCTTATAATCATCTGCCACTTTGACATCCCCGCCGTGGGCCGCCACCATCTCCCTGAACTTCTCCAGGCCCTGGCCGGAAGAGACAATCTGCTGTAAAATCCTCTTGCCGGACTCCACGTCATTGGCCCGTTCGCCCATCACCAGCATTTCGGCCCCCAGGACATAGGTCAACTCCATCAGGTCGGCAGGGCCCTTGCCCTTCAGGCATTCCACGCATTCTTCTATCTCCAGCGCATTGCCCACCGCCCGGCCCAGCGGCTGGTTCATGTCGGTGATCAGGGCCTTCATCTTTTTGCCCATCCCCTGCCCTATGGCCGTCATGGTCTTGGTGAGCTCCAAAGCATCCTGGTGCTTCTGCATGAAGGCCCCGCTGCCGATCTTAACGTCCAGCACCAGCCCGTCGGCCCCCTCGGCCAGCTTCTTGGACATGATGCTGGCGGCTATCAGCGGAATGCAGTCCACCGTGGCGGTGACGTCCCGCAGGGCGTAGAGCTTCTTGTCGGCCGGGGCCAGGTCCGGGGTCTGCCCCATCATGGCCAGCCCGATCCGGGCCAAGGTGTGGCGGAACTCGTCGTAAGACAGGTTGGTGCGGAAACCGGGAATGGATTCCAGCTTGTCCAGCGTCCCGCCGGTGTGGCCCAGGCCCCGCCCGCTGACCATCGGCACCGGCACTCCGGCCGCCGCCACCATCGGCGCCAGGATTATGGAGACCTTGTCCCCCACCCCGCCGGTGGAATGCTTGTCAATCTTGATGCCGGGAATGTCGGAGAGATCAAACACCCGTCCCGAGTTCATCATGGCCATGGCCAGCTCGGTGGTTTCCTGCGGGGTCATGCCCTTCAGGAAGATGGCCATTAAAAGGGCCGAGGTCTGGTAGTCCGGTATGGCCCCGGATGTGTAACTGGCGATGAACCATTTTATCTCGGAAGCCGAGAGTTCACCGCCGTTGCGTTTTTTATAGATAATCTCGTATGGGGTCATGCTCTCTCCGGTCAATAAAGTGATAGGCTCAAAGATGCCCGGATCGTTCAGAATTTCAGGATGAACGTCACCAGAAACGGCACCAGTATGGTCAACACCACACCGCTGAATACAGAGATCACGGCATACTCTTTTCCGGTGAATCTGGTGATCACGGGAAGTGTGGTATCCATGGAGGTGGCCCCGCCCGAGGCTATGGGAGCCAGTTTCCCGAAATACTTCAGCAGCAACGGGGTGCCCAGTAAAGTGATTATCTCCCGGGAGATGTTGGAGATCAGGGCCACCACTCCCAGAGTCTTTCCGCTGATCTGCGAGATGAATATGCTGGACAGGCTGTAATACCCGAACCCGGCGCCGACTGCCAGCGATTCACGCAAGCTGATGTCTTTTAGGAATAGCGACATGAACGCCACGCCGGTCAGGGTGCCGGTGATAATGGTCAATGGGACCAGAACGATCTTCAGCCTGGCGTTTTTAAGCACCTCCCAGGCTTTCTTGTCAACGCCGATACCAATCCCCACCAGGAACATCAGGACATACAGGGCGTAGGCGCTGAGATCGTTCTTCAGCCAGGCTGCGGGAAGCAGGGAATATATTCCGGCCAGTATCCCCAGCACGAAAAAGCCGACGATGATGAGCGAGTTCTTCATTCTTTTGGGGCGAAGAACAGTTTGTAGGTAAAATAGGAAAGGCCTACGCTTCCCGCCACCGCGCCCAAAGTCAGCGCCAGGGCCGTCAGCCCCAGGGTCCCCAGGTTCCTGATTATCGTTTCATTTGACCCTACCGAGATCCCCAGCATCAGGAGCAGCAAATAAATTGCCGCATTTATCAGGCGGTCCAGGTATTTGGCCGCCCCGGACACATTCCGGGCCAGGTATCCTACGATGATCCCTGCGGTCATCAAAAGAAGAACGGTGAACATTCGGGCCTATTTCTTCCCGGCAGCCCACTGGAGGATCACCATCCAGATGGGCATGGCCTTGCGCCAGCCGGTTCCCCTGACGATGCTCCGGAACCACGGCGTCTTGGGCAAATGCATCTCCGTCTTTTTGGCTCCCAGCAAATGCCCCAATCTCCGGCCCTCCTTGAGGACCGTCTGGAAGGTCTTGGCATCCAGCGCCGCCGCCCGGCAGTAATTGTAGAACTTCTTGTCTTTGGATTGCAGGATCACCAAAGCTCCGGCCAGCCCCCGGTGGTCGTAATACCCGTAAACCCTTTTTTGCTTGATCAAGCCGTCCAGCGCCTGCTGGTCAAAGGTTTTGGCCGACCAGCTGTCCAGATACAGCCCCTTCCAGTGTTTGGCCTGGCGGTCACTGTTGAAAAAGCTGAGATACTCTCCGCATTCATTTGGCTTGGCCGGCACCAAAACGGTCTCCTTGGCCGGGAGCAATTTGCCGGCATATTCGTCGAACTCGGCCGCTATCTTCATGGACTTGGACTTGCCCAGGTGCTGGGATATCTTGTTGTAAGAGCCGGTGGCATAGCGTATGAACCGGGGTTTCAGGCTCATGGCCTTTTTCCAGGTGTAGTCCTGGATGATGCGCCCAATGCCGTGCCCCCGGTATTTGGGATCTACCCTTAAGCCCTCCAGCCACAGCTCGCCCGGCCGGTGAATGGTGATCTTACCCACACCGACCGGCCTGTCATCTATCGTGGCTGCGAAGAACAGTCCGCCCCTGGTCTTGACCCACTGGTCCCAGACCTCTGGCATGTAATCGCCCCAGCGGCCGAAGGTGTGCTTGCAGAAGTCAAGCACCACCGCCTTGTCCGAGGGCCTGGCCGGGCGGATCTTTATCCGGCCTGCTGCATATTTATTTTTATCACTCATATCTGTGTCCTTATGATTTAGATAGGATGATCACCGATCAACTCAGGATATCGGTTGATCAACCGATTCCAACCCCGGTTGTCGCGTTAAATACTTGTTAAGTGTTTTGTTTTATTATCGAAGGAAAGAACATACTCTACACTTCAGTCAGCCCGGCGGACTTCGATAGGGCTTCGGCATACTCAACCTAACAGCTCAGTCGGGCCGCTCAGCGATAGCATTGCCACGACCTTAAGGTCGTGGCAGACGATCTAATAAAACCCGATGGGCTTTAGCCCCAGAGAGGTAAAATGAATTCATCATTTGGGGTTGAAACCCCAGAGAGTTTTTTACCCTTTAGCCACGAGCTAAAGCTCGTGGCAATGGAAACGGTATAAACTCCGCACTTCAGTGTTGAAACACAACCTGAATATTTACTAGGCCTCAGTCAGCCCGGTAAAATGGAAATTATTGACCTTAATCGGCGGGACCACCATGTTCTCCTGGCTCTCCGGCACGCCCAGCGTCTCCACGTTGTTAAAGAACTCCACCAGGTCCTGGTTGTAGCGCATGTTTTTGACCCCGGTTGATATCCTGCCGTCCTCGATCAGGAAGGTGCCGTCCCTTGTCATCCCTGTGATGACGGGGATCTTGCGGTCCACCACCCGGTTGTACCAGAACCTGGTCACCAACACCCCGCGCTTGGTTGACTTTATCATGTCCTCCAGCGAGGCGCTCCCGCCTTCCAGTATCGGATTGCCTGGAATCGGACCCCAGGTGTTGGGCTGGGGCAGCCCGTGGCCGGTGGTCTCGGTCTTGTCGTGGGCGGCGGTCTTCAGGTCATACACCGGACCTTTGACAACTCCTTTATCAATAAGGGTCACTTTTTTCTTCGGCATGCCCTCGGAATCAAAAGGACCGGTCCAGACCATCAACGGATGGTAGGCATCGTCGGTTATGGTTATGTTATCTCCCATCAGTTTCTGCCCCAGTTTGCCCGACAGGCAGCTCAGGTTCTCCTGTACCGCCAGAGCGCCAAAGGACAGGTACGACAGGAACATCAGCGGGGTGGTCACCGCCTCGGGTTCCAGGATCACGGTGTATTCACCCGGCTCCAGCGCCTTGGCATTGAGTCCGCCCAGGCACTTTTTTATGGCGATGGCTGCTATTTTCTCCGGGTCGATCTCGCCTGCTTTGCGCGCCGTCTGGGCAAATCGTCCGGCGGTAATACCGGAACGGGCGGTGATCTCCATCCGCAGGGTGCTCATATTATGGTAGGCGAACAACCCGTGGCTGTTGGCCATGGCGGTTGCATAAAGGGTATTGTTGACCAACCCGGCCAGCTCCACTTTTTCCTGCCGGGCAAGTTTCACGGCCTTAAGCACCATCTCCGCCCTCTGCTCCGGCTCCATCAAGGCCGAGC
The DNA here is from genome assembly GCA_963780225.1 of uncultured bacterium. GTDB lineage: Bacteria > Edwardsbacteria > AC1 > AC1 > EtOH8 > UBA5202. Next base: position 42,122 of record CAWAAX010000010.1, read on the forward strand.
TCTGATCAAAGGCCGGGATCTCCCTGTATTTTTGAGGACCCATCATCGGCGGAAGCTCCTGCTGGCCGGTGATGGCCCGGGCCGCACTTACGGACCGCCTGGCCAGTTCTTTAAGCGACTCATCGTCAAACTGGTTGGTGGAGGCCCGGCCCGAGCGGCCGTCCAGGTCCACCCGCAGGGAGATGTCGATGTCCGATGTCTCCACGTTCTGGTGGATGGCGTTGTTGGCGATCCTGGTCAGCGGGCTGGCTGTCTGGGTCAGGATCACCTCGGCCTGTCCCTCTTTGGCAAAGGACAACGCCCTTTGGCAGATGTCGTGGGCCTGATTTTTATCTATCAGCATTTTATTTCCGTTCAAATTATTTTTGTTTTTGAGACCGTGTTCACTGCATATGCATCGTCAGTGTCCGTCAGTGTCGATATATGGCCGCTACTTTTTCCCCGGCACCACGCCGACCTTGATCTTGCGAAACCGGGCCGGCGCGCAGCCCTGGGCGGTGCGGGCGGTCTGACCCGGTTCGCCCTTGCCGCAACCGTTGGTGCCCCAGATCTTCCAGTCCTTGGGCCCCGCAACGGCGTCGCAGGCGTTCCAGAACTGGGGGGTGATTCCGGTATAGGTGGCGTTCTTGAACATCTGACCCAGCCTGCCTTTCTTGATCTCCCAGGCTATCTCGGTGCCGAACTGGAAATTGGAGCGCCGGTCGTCTATGGAGAAGCTCTTGGTGGTGGCCATGTAAATGCCGTCGTCGGTCTCGGAGATGATCTGTTCCAGCGGTTTGGTGCCCGGCTCCAGGTTGATGCAGGTCATCCGGACGATGGGCATATTGCCCCAGCCGTCGGCCCGCATGGCTCCGGTGGAGTTCTTTTCGATCATCTTGGCGGTCTCGCGGGATGACAGGTAGTTGACTAGTAGTCCGTTCTTTATCAGGTCTGTTTTATGGGCCTTTACCCCCTCGTCATCATAACCGAAACTGCCCAGACCCATGGGGCAGGTGGGATCGCTGGTAATGGTGACGATATCCGAGCCGTATTTCAGTTTGTCCAGCTGGTCGGTGGTGGCAAAGCTGGTTCCGGCAAAATTGGCCTCGCTGCCGAAGACCCGGTCCAGTTCCAGCGGGTGACCTACCGATTCGTGGATCTGCAGGGAAAGATGCGATCCCTCGATGATGATGTCCCTTTCCCCAGATGGACACTGGGCGGCCGAAAGCAGGGCCACCGCTTCCTCCGCCGTTTTCCCGGCGTTCCCGGCAAAGTCCAGCCCTTCTATCATCTCGTAGCCGTTGGATTCATAATGTCCGTCCAGCCCGCTGGGATAGGAGTGCTGCTGCACATCGCCGTCCCTTATGGCCGTGGCGCTATATTGACCGCCGCACTGGACAATCCTTTGTTCTATCACCGAGCCGATGGTGGAGGCGAACAGCTGGTCCTCCACCCAGGACGCGATCTGGGATTCGGTGATATTGACCCCTTTCACCTTCCGCATGATCTCGTCGGTCTTGAGAAGTAACGCTATCTTCTCCTCCAACGGAACTTCCAGCGGGTTCTTTTTGTGCGGGGTGACGTATTTGTCCACGTACTTCTCCACCGGAGCTAGTTCCAGGTCACGGACCTTAAGCAGGGCGCTGGCCTTGGCCACCTTGACGGCCAGCCTGGCCACCCGCTCGATCTCGGCCTTGTCGATCTTGGGGCTGGAGGCGAAGCCCCAGGCCCCGTTGGCGATCACCCGGATGCCGAAGCCTCCGGAGGTTCCCCGGTTGATGCTGCCTACCTGGCCGTCCTTGACCTCCACCCGCTCGGAATCCTCGTTGATGATCCGGATGTCGGCGTAGGTGGCCCCGGCCACCTCGGCTACGTTCAGGGCGTGTTGAGCTAGGTTTTTCAAGGTCATATCTCCTTATTTTTGGACAAATCACTTATTGTAAACATATATTTATTGCTTGCGTGTTAAGGTAATTTTAAACCTCCAGAAAAAAGGTATGAGCATAGCAACATTACATACTGTGAAAAATAACACTATCTTTATTCCGATTATGTTATCAGTTCCCATTAAGAATAATGGGGCAAGAATGGCAATCACAAAAGTACATATATATATTAATACATATTTTGAAAATATTTTACCTATTTGTTTATTTGTCGTTTTTCTTTTGCTTTTTGATATTTGTGTAAGGACAAACATTAAAGAAAATACAAGTGCAAATAATGTTGCTAAACTCTGATTTATCGCACTTAGTAAGTAGTTATACGAACAACTTTCATAGAGAATTGTATTATTAATTAAATTTAATAGATCATCAATAAATATAAAAACACCAGATATGATAATTATTGTATTTGCAATTATCCAAGGGCATAATGTCGTATCATTAATACCAGCACCTTTTTCGTTAATTTTACTCCAAAGAAATATTGTTAAATACAATGAGCTCAATGATATTGAAAGAAATATAATTACTGTTTTCCACAACATATTATCGATTGAAAGACCCCAGGCAAATAGGCCCAATACCAGAATAGGAAGAATATATTTAAATATTCGTTTGTCTAAAAACACAATTACTGCATTAAGTATTTTCCATGAATATTTACATAAACTTATTTTCATATTGGCCTCATTTCAAATAGTCACATTGAATGTAGTTATTTATTCTTAACAATCATCTAACAAAATCACTTTTGCCATTCTGTTTTCAAGATTCCAAAATGAAGCTTGTCCAGCCACTGTCCTTCCCACTTCCGCAGTTCCCTTTCACATCCTTCGTTCTTAAAACCTAGCTTTTCTGCCACCCTGATCATCCTCTTGTTGAATGACCAGGTCTCTATGCCTATGTGGTGCAGGTTGCGGCTCTGGAACAAGTGATCTATCCATAATTTTAGGGCTTCCGTTCCCAGGCCCTTACTGATCCGAGAATCCTCATAAATAGCTACCCCGACATATTTGTGATCCTGATTACCTTTATCAGCATAGCAATTCACCGTTCCAATGGGACTTGTGCTTTCATTCTCGACTATGATTGCCATACCAAACTTGTTTTCTTTTTCGCCTTCGATGCTTTTTGTTATTCTGGCAATATATTCCTCATCTGGTTCTGGCTGATCTTTTTCCCAAGGGGCATCGAATAGCTTAGCTTGGCCGTTCATTTGGCGCCATTTCAAGAACAAGGGAACGTCTCCCAACGTTCTTCTTCTCAACCAAACTATCTCACCCTTGGCCAGGATCACCCCAGTATATCCCGGTAATCTATCTTCATGGCCGTTTTGGCCTTTTCTAAAATGTCACCGCTTACTTCCTGCCCTTTGACGATGCCCTGCTTCAGCACGTTCCTCACATAACCCAGGTCATTACCCAGTTCTATGCGCTTCTGCCGTATCGGGGCAAAATAGCCGTTCATGTTGGCTATCAACTCCTTTTTGCAGACCACGCAGCCCCGTCCGCCCTTCAGGCACTCCTCCTTGATGGCGGCGTGGCCGGGAGTGAATATCTGGTGATAGGCGTAGACCATGCATCCGTCCGGGTGGCCGGGGTCGTCCTTGCGGGCCTTGGTTGGGTCGGTGTAGGCGCTCATGATCTTCTTGGCGGTATCATCCGCGCTGTCCTTGATCTCTATGGAATTGTTCAGCGATTTGCTCATCTTGGAATTCCCGTCCAACCCCTTGATCCGCCCGAAACTGCCGGTCTTGGCCTCCGGCTCCACGAACACCGGCCCGTAGATCCGGTTGAAATCCCTGGCGATCTCCCGGGTCATCTCGATCATCGGCAGCTGGTCGTCCCCCACCGGCACCAGGTCGGCGTTGAAGGCCAGGATGTCGGCCGCCTGGGAGACGGGATAGGCGAAGAACCCGAAGGGCAGTGATTCCCCAAAACCCTTCTGCTTGATCTCCTCCTTGACCGTGGGATTGCGGCCCACCCGGGCCACCGTCACTAAATTCATGAAGAACACTGGTCAGGTCGGCGATGGCCGGCAGTTTGGACTGGATGACTATGGTGGATTTATTTGGGTCTATCCCGGCCGCCAAGTAGTCCAGCGTGACTTCTATGATGTTGTCGTGTACCTTCTGGGGATCGTCAAAGTTGTCGGTCAGGGCCTGAACGTCGGCGATCAGGACATAGGTCTCGTACTGGTCCTGCAGTCGCACCCGCTCCACCAGCGAACCAAAATAATGCCCTATATGCAAAGGTCCGGTGGGCCTGTCGCCTGTCAATATTCTTTTCATCTTGCTAATAACAGTTTTTTTATTTTTAATATTTGGTTTTTGATATGGTTAGTTCTCCGCCACCTTTGACCATGAGGTAAACCCGTGCCCCAACACCTCCTTGACGTCCGTCACCACCATGAATGCCTTGGGATCCAGCAGGCTGACGATCTCCTTCAGCTGCACCAGCTCCCGCCGGCTGACCACGCAGAACAAAATGGTGCGTTCGGTGCCCTTGTAAAATCCCTTGCCCACCCACATGGTGCCGCCCCGGTTCATCTCCAGCACCACTTCGCCCCGTATCAGCTGATGCTGGTCGGAGATGATGTAAGCCGCCTTGTTGTATGACCATCCCTCCAGGATAACGTCCAGTATCCGGCTGGAGATGTACAGGGTGATCAGACCGTACAGGGCCAGGTCCACGCTGCGGAAGGTCAGCCCGGCCAGCACGATGATGAAGAAGTCCACCATGATGATGCCGATGCCCGGGGTGGCGTTGGAATACTTGGAAATGATCTGAGCTACAATGTCCGAGCCGCCGGTGGTGGCCTGATGCCTAAAAGCCAGCCCCAGCCCTATGCCCAGCAGTATGGCTCCGTAGACCGCTGCCAGGATGGCGTTCTGGGTGGCCGCCTTGAAGTGGAACATGGCCTGCAGGAAGTCGGTTAGAAAGGCAGTGATAAATACCGCATAGATGGTGCGGAACCCGAACTTCTTGCCGAACTCCAGCATTCCCCAGATGAACAGCGGGATGTTGACGGCGAAAATCACCACGCCCACCGGCAGTTTGAAAAGGTAATGCAGGATGGTGCTGATCCCGGCCGCCCCGCCCGGGGCTATCTTGTGGGGAACCAGGAACAGGTCGTAGGAAAGGGCCATCAGGGCGCAGCCCACGGTGATCATGAAAAAATCCCAGATGACCTTCGATAATTTGGGCTTTAAGCCCAGGCTTCTCAGTGTAATGTCCATAGATTATTTCTTATGGTCTTTTGTGAATTGCGCTTTGGCCAGTTCCATTATCTTCATCAGGGGCTGGCCGCTTTTTTGGGCGGCCTTTTTGCATTCCTCGTATTCCGGGATGAACTTTTGGGACCCGTCGTACAGTGTCGCCTTTTTGCCGGGGATGACTCCCATGGCGGTCTTTACTTTTATCTCCTGCCGCGGCAGGGTGTATCTTTCCATCTCCTGCCGCCGGATCCCCAGGGTGGTGGTCTCGGCAAAGATCGTGTCCAGTATTGCGGCCTCGTTCTCCGGGTTGGCCAGCACCGAGAGCATCACCGCCGGACGGTTCTTCTTCATTTGGATAGGCGTGAAATATACGTCCAGCGCGCCCTGCATGAAAAGTTCTTCCATCAGATGCTGGTATACCTGGGGGTTCAGGTCGTCGATGTTGGTTTCCAACAGCACGATGTTATGGGAACATTTGCGGCCGGGCAATGATTCCCCCGCCAGCACCCTTAAAAGATTGGGCTGGGCCAGTTCCCTGGTGCCCGCTCCGTTCCCAACCGACTTTAGGACCATTTGGGGCATCGGCCCAAAGCTTTCGGCAAAATGGGTGATGATGGCCGCCCCGGTGGGGGTCACCAGTTCGCCGGCCAGTTCGTTCTGATAGACGGCCGCTTTCTTCAGCAACTGGGCGGTGGCCGGGGCCGGCACCGGCAGAATGCCGTGCTGGCACTTGACCTGGCCGTGCCCCACGTTCAGGGCCGAGCAGTATATTCTTTTTACACCCAGGTCTTCCAGCGCCAGGCAGCTGCCCACGATGTCTATGATGGCGTCCACCGCCCCCACTTCGTGAAAGTGTATCTTGTTTATGGAAGTACGGTGAACCTTTGATTCGGCTTCGGCTAGTTTCGTGAATATGGCAATGGAATTCTCTGTGACAAAGCCTGACAGCCCGGCCTTTTTGATGATGCCCTCTATGTCCTTTAAATGGCGGCAGGGCTGCGGCCCCTGGACAACTTCCAGATGCAGACCGCTTAAACCCTGGCGGGTCACCTTGGTCAGCTTAACCTTCCAGCCCTTGACCGGCAGACGCTTCAAAGACCTTTCAATGTTTTTCCAGCCGGCTCCGGCGTCAATCAGCCCGGCCAGTATCATGTTTCCCGAGGCCCCGGTGGGACAGTCAAAGTAAATTATGTTCATCAATCCTTTTCCTTTGCGATCATCCAGGCCAGGTAACCAGCCCCGAACCCGTTGTCAATGTTAACTACGGAAACTCCCGGCGAACAGCTGTTGAGCATGGCCAAAAGCGCGGTGATCCCGCCAAAACTGGCCCCGTAGCCCACGCTGGTGGGCACGGCGATCACCGGGCAGGCCACCAGGCCGCTGACCACGCTGGGCAGGGCACCTTCCATGCCGGCCACGGCGACCACGGTCCTGGCCTTTTGCAAAGTTTCCCTTTTATCCAGCAGCCGGTGGATACCGGCCACGCCCACGTCCCATAAACGGATTACCCTGGCCCCCAGCAGTTCAGCCGTCAATGCCGCCTCCTCGGCCACCGGGATGTCCGAGGTCCCGGCCGTTACCACCGCGACGTATTCAGCGCTTTTGGATGCGGCCGGCTTGCGGTTGCTGATGATCCGGGCCACCGGATTGTACACCGCGCCGGGATTCATCTTTTTCACCGCCTTATAATGTTCCTGCGTTGCCCGGGTGGCCATCACCAGCCCTCCGCCCGACATGGCCCTGAATATTTTGGCCGCCTGTAAGGGGGTTTTCCCCTGACAGAAGATCACCTCCGGCGCCCCCCGCCGCAGTTGCCGGTGGTTGTCAATGCTGGCAAAGCCCAAGTCCCGGAAAGGCAGATGACGCAAGGCTTCCAGCGCCTTCTCCTCGGTCAACCTGCCGGCCCGGATGTCCTTTATTATTTTCTTCAGTTTATCTTTTTCCATTTTTTCCGCTTATCGTTTGAGGATCAAAACACCCTAAGTGATATCCGGCCAGATCAAGGGCAATGAATTTGTATCCGGCCCGGCGCAAGAAAATGATTATCTTGTCTTTAGACTTAAGTACTTTGTCAAAATCAGATGGAAGTATCTCCAACCGGGCCAGTTCCCCGTGGTGCCGCACCCGGCACTGGCTGAACCCCAACTGTTGCAGGGCCTGCTCCGATCTTTCGACCTGTTTCAGTATCCTGGGGGTGATGGCCGTCCCGTAAGGGATCCGGGTGGCCAGGCAGGCGTTGGCCGGAGCGTTCCAGGTTGGAATCCCCTTCTGCCTTGCCATCTGCCGGATCTCATTCTTGGTCAAACCGGCTTCGGCCAGGGGGCTTCTTATCTTAAGTTCCTTAAGCGCTTTCAGGCCGGGGCGGTAGGCTTTAAGGTCATCGGCATTAACGGCAATGCCTTTTTGTTTTGCGATCTTCCGGATCTCGTTCTTGGTCAAACCGGCTTCGGCCAGGGGGCTTTTTATCTTAGTTCCTTAAGCGCTTTCAGCCCGGGCGGTAGATTTAAGGTCATCGGCATTGCTGCCGTCCAGGACGACTGGGATCCCCCGGCGTTTCGCCAGGGCGCTGATCTGTTCAAACAGCATTTTTTTGCAGAGATAACAGCGCGAGACCGGGTTGGTTTTAAAGACCTGGTTATTGAGTTCCCGTGATCTTATGACCAGATGTTTTATTCCGAACTTACGGGCCAAGGTTCTGGCTGTTTCAACTTCTTGAGCGCTGTGGATCGGCGAGACGGCCGTGACGGCCAGGCAGTTATCTCCCAGAACTTCCCGGGCCAGCACCGCCAGCAGGGTGCTGTCCACCCCACCGGAATAGGCAACGGCCGCGCTGTCATAGGATCCAAGGATCTCCTGGAGACGCAGTATTTTGTTTTTAAGCGCCGGAGAAACTGGTTTGATCATAGATCTATTATCCGGCCGCTCATGTCGATAGCTTCGGGCGGCGAGGTTATTGTGGGATAATTGTCATGAATGCTGTTGAGCTCTTTGACCATTTCGCCATAAGTATAGTACTGCCCAAAATCATATTTATAATTTGAAAGCTTTTGGGTGTAATAGGCCTCAACATCCGGCACAATGATCTGTATGCTGTAGGCCGACTGTTTTAGTGACTTAATGGCTTCACTATCAGCTATACAATCCACACCCCTGCCCGGCTTATATTTTAAAATATCAAGATGCCCCTTACCCGCTAAGACCCTAATTGTCGTTGGATCCGCTCCGCTGACAAAAATACGTTGGGAAGCTTGTATACTCTGGCTTATGCAACACAGTAGGAAAATCATAAATGTGATTCGCTTCCACATTTCTTGAACTCCTTGCGTTTTTGCTCCAAATATGTTTCTTTTGGGTAGCCGCTAAAAACAATCTAAAGTTCTATTATTCTGCCGCTCATGTCCGAGAGGTCCACCACCGCGCAGGTCGGTTTTCCGGAAAGGTACCCGCAGGCCTCGCCGGGGTTGATCACCAGGGTGCCCTCTTCCCGGATGTCCAGCTTGTGGGTATGGCCATAGACCACCAGATCAAAGTTTCCGGACTTAACCAGGCTCTCCAGACAGTAAGGCTCGTGCATCATGCAGATCCGCCGGGAGCCCAGGTCAAACTCGTAGGGTCCGGGGTGCAGTTCAAACCCGGCCTCCTGGAATTTCTGGGAGAGGTAAACCCTGTCGCCGTCATTGTTGCCGAAAACTGCGATCAGCTTAAGCTTGGCCTGCTCGAACACCGGGACCATGAACGGGGAGATCATGTCGCCGGCGTGCAGCACGGTCTTGACGCCGTCCGCCTTGAGGGCCTCGCAGGCCTTGTAGCAGGACTTCAGGTCGTCGTGGGTGTCGGAGATCAAACCAATTTTCATATGACTTTTACTGTTTTCTGTTTTCTGTTGTGTGTTTTATCTTCGATCCAATTATCATTCCCTCACTAACATCTAGTCCCTACCGCTGGCACTTCGGGCACCAGTACGTCCCCCGGCCCCGGAACATTTCCTTGACTATCTTATGACCGCACTTCTTGCATTTTAAGCCTTCCTTGCCGTAGACCCGGTGCTTCACCTGGAACCAGCCGCTTTTTCCCTGGCCGTCCCGGTAGGTGTCCACCGAGCTGCCCCGGGCGGCGATGGCTTCCTTAAGTGTCCTGACTATGGCGGAGTGCAGTTTCTTTATCTGATCGTCCTTCAGCAGGGCGGCCGAGCGCTGGGGCGCTATCCCCGCCCGGTGCAATGCTTCCAGCACGTAGATGTTCCCCAGACCGGCCAGCACCGTCTGGTCCAGCAGCACCGTCTTGACCGGCCCCTTGCGCCCGGTCAGTCTTTGCTTCAAGACCGCCGGAGTGAATTTGCCGTCCAACGGTTCCGGCCCCAGTTTCTTGATCTCCGGCAGTTCATTTGGGTCATCGGTCAGCTTGATGGAACCGAATTTGCGCTGGTCGGAAAAGACCAGCCTGGTGCCGTCTTCAAAATAAAAGATGATCCTGGCCGATCTGGGCAAAGGATCATCTTTTTGCTGGTGCTGCAGCACCCCGGTCATTTTAAGATGAATGACCAGGGTCAGGCCCGGATCCAATGATAATAAAAGGTATTTGGCCCGCCGGCTTACTTTAACAATTTTTGCCCCTTGGATGATCTTAGCAAATTTATTAAAACCGATCCCTTTGACTGATCCGGAGAACGGGCCTCCGGTCTGGCCAATTATCCGTCCGGATAGCAGGCGGTTCAGATCTCGTCTGACAGTCTCTACTTCAGGCAGTTCTGGCATTGGCAGTTGATCCTTTTAACCCTTGAGCTTTTTCATTTCCAGTTCCAAAGCCTCCAGCTCGGCCATCAGGTCGGAGTTGTCGTCCGGCGGTGCCTCCTTGACTTGGGGAATCTCCAGCACTGCCTCTGGCTGGATCCTGGCTGGAATGTCCATGTCCGATGACGGCATTTCGATCCTGACCTCCGGCATCGGATGGATCTCCGGTTCGGGTTGGATCATAGGTGCTGGCTGTGCCATTGAATGGGGCAGGCTAAGCTCGGATGGATCCGGGGCTAACCCAACCGGCCCTGGTATGCGGATCTCGGAAGCCGCAGCCTGATAAACATCCTGTTCGGTCTTGCTTTTAAGATCGGCGTATTCCTGGATCATGGCGCTGTGGCGCTCCCTAAGCGAGGCCACCTGCTGTTCCATCTCCTGATTGGCCTTCAAAAGGTCATCATTGCGCGACCTGAGGTCGTTGAGTATCTTCTCCCACTTTTGGCGCTGTTCCTGGAACTTGGTCTGCAGGTCCTTGACCTGAGCGGCCAGCTCGTTCTTGGTTTGAATCACCGCTTGCTGGAGTTCGGCCTGGTGCTGGGCCTTTAAACTTTCCATCTGCTGCTGCATTCCGGCTACGGCCTCGGCCACTGCGCCTTCTATTTGAGCCCCTATCATGCTGGGATCCATCATTGGCATGCCCTGAGGCTCGGATGAAGGCTGGAAGGTAGGAACTGGCGGAATCCTTGGCGCAACAGGTTGAGGCCTGAAGGCCTGGGGCGGAGCCGGAGGCGCCGGCATGGGCCGGGGCGGCGGGGCAAAGGACGGCATCTCCACCCGGGGGGCAGCCGGTGGCATCGGCGCGGGAGCAGTCTGCTGATAGGCCGACTGGGGCTGAGCTGGCCGGATCGGAGCAGCGGCAACTGGTGCCGATGGCGGGGTATAAGCGCCAAACGGCTGGGGCTGTTCCTCGCTTACTATCCGCCCGAAGATATCGTCTATCTCGCCGTCAACATCGCCCAGCACCCCGCCACCCTGCGGTTTGGGCTTAGCGCCCTGAGGAGCAGGAGCTCCCGGAGCTGCTGGCCGGGCCGGAGCCGGACCGCCGGCGGGTTTGGCCAGGTTGCTTAGCCAGGAGTTAAACGCGCCGGTATCCTGTTTTTCCTGTGGAGGTACCATATATCAGACCTTTCAAAGTTTACGAACTATTGCCGGTTAAGACATTGGGAAAATACAGATGGTTATTGTTGCTTCACAAAATCGATGTCCTTGATCTCACCTTGCTCAAGTTTAAAGCCAGTTATAGCCTTCTTTTTGTTGGTGTAAAACTTAAGATTTGTGTCCCACTCAACGATGTTAAAAATGTTTTGGATCAGAACCTTAAGCTCTGCTATTCGCCTGTCTCTTAGGAAAAGGACCAAATTACCTGATTCCACCTTCATTTTGTAAACAACATCCAGTTCCTGGCTGTAATAATTTCCGGCAAATTGATTCAGGTCTTTCAAAGTGTAGACCACGGGTTCATAACTTTTCAACACGGAGGTGCAGGTCCCGTTCTGAAGGATGCTTACGGTTTTGGGCTGGCTCTGAAGATCAAAGACCAGCTTGACCTCTATGGGCTGTCCTTCCATAAATAGCTCGTTTTTGCCGATCGGTATGAGCTTTGATTCGCTTTGTTCGGCCCGCCAATAAAACAGGCTGCCGTCTTTAAGATATATCTTCCTGTTCAGGTTGCCGGCATCGCTCCAATAATGACCGCAGAACTTCTCCAGTTCCGGTGTTGTCAGTTTTACCGGCAGGGGCTCATTGTTTGGGACGGACGGCATTCCGGAGGCAGGCGCTACGTCTTCTATCAGTTTGTCTTTTAAGACGATATCAGCAATTTGATCGGTCGCCATGTATACTGTACCGTTAAAAGCGGCATTACTTAGGATGATCAGGCTTACTTTCTGATCGGGATAACGGTTGTACGCAGCAGAAAAACCATAACATCCGCCGGAGTGGCCAATGACCCGCATATTTTTATAATTTGAGAAGAACAATCCATAGCCATAATCAATTTTTTCATTATTGTTTAAATGGCCCTGGGTTTGCATCAGATCCGTAAGTCCCTTTCCGCCCACCTTGCCGGAATAAAAATTGTCATCCCATAGAAGCAGATCATTTATCGTTGTCAAAACCCCTTTGGCGCCAATATCGTTGCTGTTATGGTCGGCTTTAGAATAGATCGTTTCGCCGGCCTCGATATATCCGGGAACCCGGTTCTGGACAACTTGCCGGCAGTCCTCATCAATGCTCGAATTCATCATGTTCAAAGGGCTGAAGATGTTTTCTTTGACATATTCGGAATATTTCTTTTTGCTTACCCTGGAGATGATCTCGGCCAGCAAAAGGTATCCGGAATTGGAGTAGGAATGCTTCTCCCCCGGTTTAAAGTTCAACTGCTTCTGCCTGCAAACCAATTTCACCGCGTCTTCCATGGAAAGGTAATTATCGTTGGTCATGCCGCAGGCCAGGCCAAAATACAGGGCCACATTATCCCTCAGGCCGCTGGTATGATGAAGCAAATGCCGGATGGTGATGACATTGCCGTAATCCGGCAATTCCGGGATGTATTTCCGGACATCATCATCCAGGTTTATCTTGCCTTCCAATTGTAGCAGAGCTATGCAGGCCGCCGTGAACTGTTTTGAGGTTGAGCCCAGTTCAAACCTGCTGTCAGCCGTGATCGGAACGGCATGTTCCAGGTCAGCCATCCCGAAGCTTTTTTTGTAGATGAATCGTCCGTTCTGGATTACGCCGACCGCACAGCCGGGTGTGTTATTGTGATCAAACTTTGAGAAAAGGGCATCGATCTGCTTTTCCTGCTCTTTGGTAAGCGGGTTGCCGGCCTGAGCGGTTTCGCTGGGCATGCTCTGCTTCCCCT